>JBGAOZ010000027.1:0-54563 GCA_044221545.1 Phycisphaerales bacterium | reverse complement strand
GTGGGGGACTTGGTGTCCTTCTTGTTCGAGGGCTGGCCGATGGCCACGCCGGCCGCGAGCATCAACACGAGAACACCCGTGAGGGACTTGCACATGTAAACTCATCTCCAGTTTGCCTGCAGCGCCGTCATCCACCAACCGGAGCCGCACGGGCGAACGACTAACTGTATCGCGATCCACCGGCCGAGGGCCGTGGTATTCTCTCTCGGAAGAAGGCCTGGAAATGCCTCAATTTTCGATCATTGCGGCCGATTCACCCGAGCGGATTGCGGAGTTTCGACTCCTCTGCCGTCAATACGAGGCGAGTCTGCCGTTCAGTTTGTGCTTCCAGGGGTTTGAGGCGGAGATGGCGGGGTTGCCGGGGAAATACGCCCCGCCGGGGGGCTGCATGTACCTCGCGATCGTCGGGGACGGGTCGGAGGCGCGGCCGGGCGGGTGCATCGCCCTTCGACCTCTTGAGCCGGAAGTCTGCGAGATGAAGCGGCTGTATGTGGCGCCCGAGTACCGGGGGCTGGGGTTGGGCAGGGCGCTGGGGAGCCAAGTGATCGCCGACGCCCGGCGGATCGGGTACCGGACGATGAAACTCGACACGTCGGCGGACATGGTGCAGGCGCAGGCGTTGTACCGGTCGCTGGGGTTCGTGCCGACCGCGCGGTACAACGACGACCCGCTGGAGGACACGCTGTATTTCGCGCTCGATTTGATGTCGTCGGCGGTCGCGGCGGGCCGGGAGGGTGATGGGGGAGGGTGATCAGAGTCCGTAGGGGCGGTAGCTGCTGAACTGGACGTGATTCTCGCGGCCCGGGGGCAGGGACCTTGCCTGCTCGGGTGTGAGCAGGTTGAGGAGCCTGCGGCGACACTCCTTGTCGAGCTCGAAGCGTTCCTTGCGGAGCTTGGCGAGCGGGTGCTCTGGCGGGAGCCGCCACTGGGAGTACGGGCCGTTGGGGTCGGTGGGGGGCTCCTTTCCGAGGGCTCTGGAGAGATTTTCGGGGAGTTCGGCCTCTTCCTGATTGCGGGTTTCGAGGGCCATCGAGGCCTGCCAGGGCACCAGGCGATCGCTGTACCACCTGGTGAGTTCGTCGAGGTGTGCCTGCTGCTCGTGGGTGAGCGAGTCGATCTCGGCGGCGGCCTTGAGGAGGGCCTGGGCGCGTGACTTGATTTCGATGCGTTCGCGCATGGGGGCTTCGAACTGCTCCTTGAGCTTGGCGCCGGAGTCGGCGGGGAGCATGGGCGCGAGCGACTTGACGGTGCGTTCGTTGAGGTCGCGGATCGCCAGCCGGATGCGCATGGCGTCGCGGTACATGGTTTCGGCGGCGGGGGGGTCCGAGGCTACGAGGGAATTGAACTTCCCTTCGTTGTCCTGCATGAATTTTTCGCGCTGGACCAGCAGGCGATCAAATTCCTGGCTGTAGACCTCGAGGGTCTCCTCGGCGGGTGCGGGGAGGGTGAGGAGCTTGAGGTTCTGGACGAGGCGGATGACATCGGCGGTTTCGCCGATGAGGCGACCGCCGGCGAGCTTCATGCGGCGGAGCTCGCGTTCGACGATGGGCCAGCGCTGCTCCTGCTCCTTGGTGAGCAGGGCCTTGAGGTCATCGACGAAGGTGCGTTTGAGCTCTTCGGCCCGCTTCTGCCAGGCGTCCATGTCCTTGGAGACTTTTTCGAGCCGGCCGGGGTCGACGTAGGTCTCGGCCTCGTCCATGGTCTCGTACATGGAGTCGCGGGCCTGCTGGCCTTCGAGGTGGACGGTTTCGGCGTAGCCGTCGTAGAGCTCGTTCATGGCCTGGACTTCGGGGTCCTTGAGCTTCAGGACGCGGACGAAGACATCGAGCTCGCTCCGGGAGAGCGCGGGGGCGAAATGGCCCTCGCCGAAGTAGGACATGGACATGGAGCCCTGCCCGCGAGCGATCGCGGGGAGGAGGGACAGGAGGAGGATGAGAAGAGGGGCCAAACGGCGGGCGCGGGCGGGGATCGAGATTTGATGAAAGCCAGCGGTCTGGCTGGGGGTTTGGCTGGGGGGCGGTTCGGGGGCGCATTCCCAGCCGTTCTGTTTTACATAACGCACATTATCGGACATTGGGTCTCCCGGAGGCTACCGCAGGGTCGGATCCCACAACGCCCTGAACTTGATGGAGTTGTTGATCTGGTCGTTCTTGCGGGACTCGTAGTGGCAGTCGACGAAGACCACGTTCCCGGTGTCGAAGTGGCGGATGTTGACGCCCTCGTTGGTGGCCTCGATGTAGGGGAACCAGAGGGTGCTGGACCACTTGCCGTCGGGCTTGGGGTTGGTCTCGCCGGTGAACAGGCAGCGCGAGGGGCTCTGCACCTGGGCGATCTGGAAGCTGGGCTTGGTGCGCAGGTCGCGGCCGTCGCGTTTGGCCCACCAGGCGTCGACCCCCTTGGAGTCGGCCATGTTGTACGGGGAGAAGCCCAGCCAGAACGCGTTGTAGCCGTAGCCGACCTTGTGCGCGGTGTACGACCAGGTCCACTTGGTGTTGTAATCCTGCCGCTGGCCGACGAGGATCGGGCAGTGGAACAGCTGGTGGTGGGCATCTTTCATCGCCTGGGTCGCGGTGAGCAGGCCCGTGTCGGTGTAGTTGGTGTAGATCAGGGTGCCCCACCACCAGTCGGCGTCGTTGTTGTTGTAGCCGGGGGAGCGGTGCGGGGGGAAGAGGTCCTTGTAGTCCGAGCCGTACTGGGAGACCAGGCTGGCGATCTGGCCGAGCTGGGTTCCGCACTTGAGCTGCTTGGTGATCTGGCGGGACTTGGAGAGGGCGGGCAGGAGCATGGAGATGAGCAGGGCGATCACGGCGATCACGACCAGGAGCTCGATGAGTGTGAACGCCCTGGGAGGCGTGGTCGGCGACGGTGCGGCCGGCTGGAGGTGTTTGGGTGCTCTTGTGCTCAACGGCGCCCCCTGGCGAACTGCCGGTTCCGTGGCCGCGGGCCCGAACGCGCCGGCGGCGGATCGGCGCAGCCTACCCGCTCTGGATTCAGGGTTCAATGGTTGCGGGGGGCTGCCGGAGATCCAATACTGCCGCCATGCCCCATTGCGTGGTCCTTGACGGCGGCGGATTGACGTTCGATGCGGTCGTGGCGGTGGCCCGATCGTCGGCGCCGGTATCGGTTTCTCCGTCGGCGATCACCGGCATGCTGGGATCGCGCGCGGTCGTTGACGACTGCCTGCGCGACGGCAAGGCGCACTACGGGATCAACACGGGGTTCGGGTCTCTGTCGCGTCAGCGGATCGGGCCGGACGACCTGGCGACGCTGCAGAGGAACCTGATCCGGTCGCACTCGGCGGGCGCGGGGGCCCATCTGCCGGCGGAGGTTTCGCGGGCGGTGATGCTGCTGCTGGCCGCGTCCCTGTGCCGGGGCGCTTCGGGCGTCCGTCCGGTGATCGCCCAGACGCTGGTGGCGATGCTCAACAGCGGGATCACGCCGGCGATCCCCGAGACGGGGTCGGTCGGCGCATCGGGGGACCTTGCGCCGCTGGCGCACGTCGCGCTGGCGTGCATCGGCGAGGGGGCGGTGCTCGCGGAGACGGGGACGAGGCCTTCGGGCGGGGCGCTGGCGACGGCGGGGATCGCCCCGCTGGAGCTGCAGGCCAAGGAGGGCCTGGCGATGATCAACGGGACGCACCTGATGGCGGCCCAGGGCGCGCTGGTGTGCGCCGATGCGGAGCGGGTGTTTTCGGCGGCCTTGATCGCCGCGGCGATGTCCATCGATGCCTGCCGCGCCACGGACGCGTTCCTGGACGCCCGTGTGCACGCGGTGCGCGGGCACGGGGGGCCGATGCGGGTGGCGGAGGAGCTGCGGCGGCTGCTGGCGGGGAGCCAGATCCTGCCCTCGCACCGCGACGACGACCCGCGGGTGCAGGATCCGTACTCGTTCCGGTGCATCCCGGCGGTGCTGGGGGCGGCGCGGGACGCGATGGATTATGTAAAGCAGTCCGTGGAGCGTGAGCTGGCGGCGGTGACGGACAACCCGCTGGTGTTCGCGGCGGCGGGCGGCCGCCCGGCGGACATTATTTCCGCGGGCAATTTCCACGGGATGCCGGTGGCGATCCCGCTGGACGTGCTGTCGATCGCGCTGGCGCACATCGCGGGGATCTCGGAGCGTCGGACGTTCTGGACGCTGGCGGCGTACGAGAAGGAGAGTCAGCTCCCCCACTACCTGACGCCGGGGACGGGGCTGAACTCGGGGTTGATGATCGCGCAGTACACGGCGGCGGCGTGCTGCAACGAGATGATCGGGCTGGCGAACCCGGCGAGCCCGTCGAACCTCTCGACCAGCGCGGGGATCGAGGACTACAACTCTTTCGGGCCGCGGGCGGCGGCCAAGGCGCGGCGAGCGGTGGAGCTGGCTTCGACGGTCGTGGGGATCGAACTGCTGTGCGCAGCGCAGGGGATCGAGTACCACCGTCCGCTGAAGACGGGCGCGGGGCTGGAGGCCTCCCACGCTGCGGTCCGGCGGGTGATCCCGCGGCTGGAGCAGGACCGCCCGCTGCACCCGGATATCGAGGCGGCGCGGCGGCTTGTGCTGCAAGGCGGGCTGTGAGTGTAACGCCGCGTCCGGGATGCGCCGATGAAGAGTGTGTGATGTGTTCCGGAGGGACCAGCGCGAGAGTGTCGTGGCGGCGGGGAGTACCTTCCCGCGTGCGAACACGCGTGCACCGCGCTGCTCGGTGTTTTCCCCAATCCGCCGGAGGGCGCCGCCGCGCTGCACAATCGCGGCCTTGCCCCTTGTTCACCGCGCCGCCGCGCGTTAGGCTCAGGGAGCATCAGGGGGACCCGCGGGACACCCGCGCGGTCTTGAGCGGCGGCACCATTCTTGTTCGCTCGCTTGCGATGAGGGACCGATCATGACACGCGTCCAGACCCGCCCGCGCCGTTCGGGAACCACCACGCCCACGACATCGACCGGCTCGTCGGCGCGGATCGTCCGCGCCCCGCGCGGGACGGACATGACCTGCGCTTCCTGGCAGATCGAGGCGGCGCTGCGGATGCTCATGAACAACCTGGATCCGGAGGTCGCCGAGCGGCCGGAGGACCTGGTGGTGTACGGCGGCCGCGGCCAGGCCGCGCGGTCGTGGGAGGCGTTCGACGCGATCGTGGCGACCCTCCGGCGGCTCAAGACCGACGAGACGCTGCTGGTGCAGTCGGGCAAGCCGGTGGGGGTCGTGCGGACCCACGAGGATGCGCCGCGGGTGCTGATCGCCAACAGCAACCTGGTCCCCCACTGGGCGACCCAGGCCCAGTTCGATGCCCTGGCCGTCAAGGGCCTGATCATGTACGGCCAGATGACCGCCGGGTCGTGGATCTACATCGGCACGCAGGGGATCCTGCAGGGCACGTACGAGACGTTCGCGGAACTGGCGCGCCAGCACTTTGACGGGGACCTGAAGGGTCGGCTGTGCGTGACGGCCGGGTGCGGCGGCATGGGCGGGGCCCAGCCGCTGGCGATCACGATGAACGGGGGCGTGTGCCTGATCGCCGACGTCGACCACTCCCGCCTGGCGCGGCGTGTGAGGGACCGGTACCTGGACGAGATCGTCGACGGTGTGGACCACGCGATCGACGCGGCGATCCGGGCCAAGGAGGAGCACCGGGCGGTTTCGATCGGGGTGCACGCCAACGCGATCGAGCTGCTGGGCAGGCTGATCGACCGGGGGATCACCCCCGATGCGTTGACGGACCAGACCAGCGCGCACGATGTGCTGCACTACGTCCCGGCGGAGATGACGACCGAGGAGGCCGATGTTCTTCGTCGGCGGTTCCCCAAGGACTACGAGCACCTGTCGCTGCAGACGATCGAGCGGCACGTGCGGCAGATGGTGGAGCTGATGAACCGCGGCGCGGTGACGTTTGACTACGGGAACAACATCCGCCAGCGGGCGTACGACTATGGCTTCCAGGACGCGTTCAGTTTCCCGGGCTTCGTGCCGGAGTTCATCCGCCCGCAGTTCTGCGAGGGCCGCGGGCCGTTCCGCTGGGTGGCGCTCTCGGGGGATCCGCAGGACATCTACACCACGGACCGGGCGCTGCTCGAGGCCTTCCCGGACAATGAGGGGCTGCGCCGCTGGCTGATGCTCGCGCGCGAACGCGTGGCCTTCCAGGGCCTGCCCGCCCGCATCTGCTGGCTGGGGTACAAGGAGCGCGACAAGGCGGGGCTGATCTTCAACGAGCTGGTCCGCACGGGGAAGGTGAAGGCTCCGATCGTGATCGGGCGCGATCACCTGGACTGCGGCTCGGTCGCCTCTCCCAACCGCGAGACCGAGGGGATGAAGGACGGTTCGGATGCGATCAGCGACTGGGCGATCCTCAACGCGCTGGTGAACACGGCGAGCGGGGCATCGTGGGTGAGCTTCCACCACGGCGGGGGCGTGGGGATCGGTTTCAGCCAGCACGCCGGGCAGGTGATCGTGGCGGACGGCACGCCCGAGGCCGCCAGGCGTCTGCAGCGCGTGCTGACCAACGACCCGGCGATGGGTGTCTTCCGGCACGCCGATGCGGGGTACGAGGAGGCGTGGAAGTGCGCGAGAGAGCGCGGGGCGGATATACCGATGGGGGAATAGACTCTCCGCGATGAACTCACCGCAGCAGAGGCCGGAGGCCCCCGACCGGGAGACTTCGGGATCGATGTACTCCAAGGTGCTGGCCAGCGCCTTTGCGGTGGTCTTCCTGCTCCTCTTCATCGCGATGGGGATCTTCTTTGCGACCTCAGCGCGTGAGCACGGCGCCCCAACCATGTTCTCCTGGGTCGGCTGGGGCTTTGCGCTCCTGGGGGTCATCCTGCTGGTCGGGGCCCTGACAGGGATCTTCCGCAAGGCGCCCCCGACGCCGGCGGGGGGCTCCCGTCCGCCTGATCCGGTCCAACTGGCGGGGGACCAGCCCGGCAGGGTGACGCGATGCCCGGGGTGCGGCGCCCCGCTGTCGGGCGCATCGTGCTCGTACTGCGGGGCGGGTTGACGGTCGATCGCGGGAGCGATTCCTCATCCGGGGCGCGGGGAGCACGCGACCGGCGCCCTTGCGCGGAGAACTCCTATCCTCCGGCCGTGATCTCCTTCGAGCCGATCGGCCAGATCGCCCTCATCCGCCTCGACCGCCCCGAGAAGCGCAACTCGCTGACGGTCAAGATGCTCGCCGCGCTGCGCCAGGCGCTCGACAACGCCGTGAGCGCCCACGCGGTCGTCCTCTCGGGCGTCGGTGGTGTTTTCTGCGCGGGGTTTGATCTCACCGCGTGCCGAGATGATCCGACGGTGCTTCCCGGCCTGCTCAAGGGCCTCTGGTCCGCGGCCCGCGCCCTGCGTGAGCACCCGGCGCCCGTGGTGATCAGCGCCCACGGCGCTGCGATCGCCGGCGGGAGCGCGCTGGTGGCCGCGGCCGACATCGCCGTCACCAATGCCACCGCCAAACTCGGGTACCCGGTGGTCAGGCTCGGGATTTCCCCCGCGGTCTCGGCCCCGCTGCTGCGCCTGGCGATCGGGGACGCCAGCAGCCGCGAGCGGATGCTGGACCCCTCCACCATCGACGGCCCGGAGGCCCTGCGCGTGGGGCTGGTGCACGAGTGCCTGCCCACCGCCGGCGACTGCGAGCCGCGGGCGATCGAGATCGCCCGGCAGCTGGCCGCCAAGCCCCGCCACGGGGTTGCGTACACCAAGCGCTGGCTCAACGAGATCGACGGCTCGTTGGACTCCGTCACGCTCGATGCGGGATTGAACGTCTCTCTGGGCATCGTCGGATCGGCCGAGCAGGATGCCCTGCTGCCCCAGGCCTGGAGCGCCAGACCCGGCCGCGCCTGATCGGGAACCTGCATGAACGACCTCGCCCTGCTGTCAACCTCCACCACTTCGGGCCGGCTGGCGACCCTGACCATCAACCGGCCCGACTCGCGCAACGCGATGTCCATCGATCTGCTCCGCGCGCTGCACGAGCGCGTGGATGAACTGGCGGTGAGGTCCGACATCTCCGTGGTGGTCTTCACGGGTGCGGGCAAGTCGTTCTGCGCGGGGATGGATCTCAAGGCGGTGCTCGGGGACCCGGCAGCGCCGGGCGTGCTGCTGCGGCTGCTGGCCGACCTGTGCATCAAGCTCCGTTCACTCCCGATGGTGGTCGTGGGGCGGATCAACGGCGCGGCGATCGGGGGCGGGTGCGGGCTGGCGTGCGTCTGCGATCTGGCCGTGACGCACGCGGATTCGAAGATGGGGTTTCCCGAGGTGGACCTTGGCGTGTGCCCGGCGGTGGTCGCGCCGTGGGTGGTGCGTCGCGTGGGTGCCGGCCGGGCGCGGCAGATGCTGCTCTCGGGCGGGCTGATGACCGGCGTGCAGGCGTTCGAGGCGGGTCTGGTCTCGAGGGTCGTGCCGTCGGCCGGCGACCTGGACCCGGCGATCGACGAGCTCACAGCGCGGCTGGCCACGGGCGGTCCGCAGGCCCTGCGCGCGACCAAGGACCTGCTCAACCGGCTCGATGGTTCGCTGGACGCGGGGCTGGCGCAGCGCGGCGCGGAGCTCTCGGCCAAGGTGCTTGCGCTTCCGGAGGCCCGTGCGATGCTCGAGGCCAGATTCTCGGGTCGTTAGACGGTCTTGCGGCGCGGGGATGATGGGCGGGCGGTTTTCCGCGTGGACGGCCCGGCGCGGGTCGGGCGCTGGGGGCCGGCGAGCTCAAAGACGCGGCCTTCGGCGATCGCGTAGGCCTTGGATTCGGGTGGATGCAGGTCGACACCGACACCGCCGGTGAATACCGAGAACGCGGGGAGCACGCCGATGCGCCCGCGGATCCAGTAGCAGGGCAGGCTGAGCCTGTCGCCGTTTCCGCGCAGGTGCACCGCGGGATGCACGTGCCCGGCCCACACGAACGCGGCCTTCATGAGGGGCGCCGAGCTCGCGGACTGCGGATCGTGACCGAAGCCGATCCCTTCCTCGACCACGGCGGCGTCCCGCACGACCAGGGCCCATGACTGGGCGACCCGCTCGACGCGGCGGTCGTGGTTCCCGGGGACCAGCTCCCACTCGACGCCGACCCGCCTGCGCCAGCGTGCGACGGTCTCGATGAGACCGTCGGCGAGCCCCGCCGGGGCGTGGAGGAGATCCCCGAGGATCAGGATGCGCTCAGCGCCCGAGGAGTTCACGAGCGATTCGAGCCGCGCCAGGTCCTGCTCGACGACGCCGGCGGGCATGGGGAGGCCCGCGGCGGCGAGGGTCTCGCTCTTGCCCAGGTGCAGGTCGGCGACGATCAGCGTGCGCCGGCGGCGCCAGAACGCCGCGCGGCCCGCGGTGAGCTCGAACTCCTGGCCGCCGAGCTGGACTGTGATCCGGCCTGGTCCCATTGCTCCCTCATTGCCTCGATCCGCTCGAGGAGCGTCTGGCTCGAGAGCGTGCCGCCGAGGCGCTCGATCACCAGGGGGAATCCCAGCGGCGTGGGTCGGTCGACGGCAACGATACGGAGCCTGGCGGCACGCAGGCGATCCATCGTGCGGGCGAGCCTGCCGCGCTCGAACTGCCGTTCCATGACCTCGCGGCGGGCCTGCTCGAGGAGGAGGTTGCCGGGATCGAACTCGTTGAAGACCTCGAACAGGAGCGAGGCGCTGCCGTGGATCTGCCGGGAACTCTTGCGGACGCCCGGGTAGGCCGAGAAGACCAGGCCGGCGACCCGCGCGACCTCGCGGAACTGCGAGCGGGAGAGTTCGGCCATGTTCACGCTCGCCGCGGCGTCCTCGAACAGCCCGAGGTCGGTGAACAGGCCGGGGTCGAGCAGGTCGGTGATGTCGTTCCGTGCGCCCGTGAGCAGCTCGAGCCCGTAGTCGTTGGCCGAGATCGAGTAGGTGGCCTTGCGGAGCCTGGACAGCCGCAGCGAGAGCACCGCGGCGAGCCCGAGGTGCACGAGCCGTCCTTCGAACGGGTAGACGAAGACGTGCCGGCCTTCGCGGGTCGCGCAGGTCTCGATGAGCAGTTCATCGGCCCGCGGCACGCGGGAGAGCCGGGCCTGGGCGTCGACGATCCGGCCCGCGGCCCGCAGCTCGGCCGAATCCCGCACGCCGCCGGCCGCGCGCTGCAGCGATGTGCGGACGCCCTCGGCGAGGGATTCGGAGATGGGCAGCCTCGTCCCGGCCCAGTGCGGCGTGAAGTTGGTTTTCCCCTTCGCCGGGCGGACGTACGCCGTCAGCTCGCGGATCTTCACGAACTCGAGTACCTTGCCGCCGAAGAGGAACCGCTCCCCGGGCCGCAGCCGGCCGACGAAGTACTCCTCGATGGTCCCCAGCCGCCGGCCCGAGACGTACGCGACGCTCATGGTCGCCTCGCTCACGATCGTGCCGACGTTCAACCGGTGCATCTGCGCGATCCGCGGGCTGGTCACGCGGTGACGGCCGTCGATCTCGGTCAGCTTGCGGTACTCCGGGTACGCCCAGAGGGTGGCGCCGCCCTCGCGCACCAGCTTGAGCACCCAGTCGAACTCCTCCCTGGCCAGGTCCCGGTAGGAGTACGCCGAGCGCACCTCCTCGTAGAGGGATCCGGGCTCGAAGCCGCCGCCGATCCCGCACGTGACCAGGTGCTGGGCGAGCACATCCAGCGGCTTGCTCACAACGCTCCGCGGCTCGATCCGGCCGGCCGCGATGGCGCGCCGGACCGCGTCCACCTCCACGAGTTCCAGTCCGTGCGTGGGCACGCACGTGATCCGGCACGCCGCGCCGGGCCGGTGACCGGACCGGCCGGCGCGCTGCACCAGCCTGGCGATCCCCTTGGGGGAACCGATCTGGTAGACCTCCTCCACCGGGGCGAAGTCGACGCCCAGGTCGAGCGAGCTGGTCGCGACCACGATGCGGATGGTCCCGTCCTTCAGGCCGGCCTCGATGCGTTCGCGCTCCCCGCGGTCCACCGAGCCGTGGTGCAGCCCGATCCACCGCGTCCATTCCGGCCGCGCCAGCAGGATCGCCTGGTGCCACAGCTCGGCCTGCGACCTGGTGTTGGTGAACAGCAGCGTCGACCGCGCGGGGTCGAGCAGTTCCACCACGTCCGGCAGCATCGTCAGGCCCATGTGCCCGGCCCACGGCACCGACCCCTGCGAGGGCAGCACGGTGCGGATCGAGATCGGCCGCTCGATGCTGGCGCTGATGATCCGCGGCGGGGCCCGCTCCCCCACCGCCGCCCGCGCGGCTTCCTCGAGGTTCTCCAGCGTCGCCGAGAGCGCCCAGGTCCTGAGCCCGGGGGCGAACCCCCGCAGCCTCGCCAGCGCAAGCTCGGTCTGCGTCCCGCGCTTGGTCGAGAGCATCTCGTGCCACTCGTCGATGACCACGCACCGCACCGATCCCAGCCGCTCCTGCGCATCTTCCCACGTGAGCATCAGCGAGAGCGACTCGGGCGTCGTCACCAGCACGTGCGGGAGCGTCCTGCGCTGGCGCGTCCGCGTGGAAGAAGAGGTGTCCCCCGTGCGCGACTCGACCTTGACCCCCACGCCGATCTCCAGCCCCGGCAGCCGCAGCGCCTGCTCGATGTCGCGCGAGACCGCCCGCAGCGGCGTGATGTACAGCACGCGCAGGCCCGGCGCGATTCGGGCGTCGGGCTCCGACTCGGCGATCATCTCCGCCAACGCTCCCCCGTACGCCGCGTAGGTCTTGCCCGCGCCCGTCGGGATGTGGATCAGCCCGCTTCGCCCTTCCAGGTACGCCGACCAGGTCTGGAGCTGGAACGCGTGCGGCGTCCAGCCCTTGGCGGCGAACCACGCGCACAGCCGCGCCACGCCGCGGTGCCCGGCACCGATCGAACTTCCCGTTGCCTCCGTGCCCATCGTCGCTCAGCGCTTTCTCATCCCTCCGGCCTGGTCGGCTCGGCCGTCCGCCCCATCGTCTCCCGCTTCCCCCAGCTCGAAGATCGTGCGCTCCGGCTCCCCGCCCGCCGAACCCATGAGCCGCCGCACCGTCTCCAGCGTATCTGCCTGGGGCGGCTGCTTGTCGGTCCTCCACCGCGAAATCCGCGGGAAGCGGAAGGAGATTCCGCTGCGGTGCCGCGGGGATGCGGTGATTCCCTCAAAGTGCACCTCGAACACCTGCCCGGGCTCGACGATCCGCACCGGCCCGATCCGCCGGACCGTGTGCTCCTTGATCCACGCATCCATCCGGCGGATCTCGTCATCGCTCAGCCCGCTGTAGGCCTTGGCGACCGGCACCAGGTTGTCTCCGTCCCATACCCCCAGGGTGTAGTCGGTCAGCAGGTTGGCCCGCCGGCCGTGCCCCGGCTGGGCGTAGACCAGCACGGCGTCGATGACCAGGGGATCGACCTTCCATTTCCACCACGCCCCGCGCTGCCGGCCCACTCCGTACAGCGAATCCAGCCGCTTGAGCATCAGACCCTCGACCCCGCGCGCCCTGGACTGCTGCCGGGCGTCCGCCAGTTCCGCCCACGATCCCGAATCCACTACCGGCGATAGCAGCACGCGGCCCATCCCCCCGCCCGCCGGCCCCGTTCCGGGAGTCCCGATCAGCGATTCGAGCATCCGCCGCCGGTCGGCCAGCGTCCGGGAGCGCACATCCTCGCCCCCGGCCTCCAGCAGGTCGTACGCGATGAACACCACCGGCGATTCCGCCAGCGCCCGCGCGGTGATGCTCGTTCGACCGATCCGCTTCTGGAGTTTCGCGAACCCCAGCGGCCGCCCGGATCGCCACGCGAGCAGCTCGCCGTCGAGCACGCACGCCGCGCGGAGCTTCGCCGCGGCTTCGAGCACCTCCGGGAATCGTTCGGTCAGCAGTTCCTCGCCGCGTGACCAGATCACCGTCTCGCCCGCGCGACGGATGACCTGCGCCCGGATCCCATCCCACTTCCACTCCGCCTGGTACGCGCCGACATCCCCCAGTTGCTGGGCGAGCCACGCGGCCTGGTCGCCGCCGGCCGGCGCGGGCTCCACGGGGCTCGCCAGGAAGAAGGGGTACGGGCGCGAATGCTCCCGCGCTGCGGGATCCCCGGCGAACACTTTTTCGAGAAACCCCGCCGACGGCCTGAAGTCCCCCATCAATCGCTCGGCCGCTTCATCGGCGCTCAGCCCCGCCGCGACGCCCACCGCGCGGCTCGCCAGCGTTGACGAGACACCCACCCGCAAGGAACCGGTCAGCAGCTTGACGAGCAGGAAGACCTGCCGGCGATCCAGCCCGGCCCACCATTGACCGACCAGTCTCCGCTTCTGATCCGCCTCCGCGAGCCTGAGCCGTTCGAGCCGCTCCTCCACCCACTCGTGCAGGGGGACGTCGGGCTCGGCGCTGGGCAGCGCACCGGCGGTTTCCAGCACCAGCGAGATCGTCTCGGCCAGGTCCCCCACCACCTCGTGCGACTCGTCGAAGAGCCAGCCCGGAATCCCCGCGATTTCCGCCGCGAGCCCGGCCAGTTCCCCCGCCTTCATCAATTTCCGCAGCTTGCGCCCCATCAGGAAGTAGACCGCCCACGCCGCATCGGCGCGCGGAGCTTCCCGCAGGTAGTCGGCGATCGCGTCGACCTTCGCGTTGGTAGAGCTCGCCCGGTCGATCCGGTCGTAAAGAGACGCAAAGCGCCGCACGGATTCAGTCCTCCCCGGTCTGCCCGTAGGTCGTCTCCAGCGCCGCGGCGTCGAACCCGACCTCGCGCAGGTACCGCACGAACGAGCCGATGTTCCCGTGCGTCACGAAGATCCTCCGGGCGCCGGTCTCCTTCACCGTGCGCAGCAGCCCCGGCCAGTCGCAGTGATCCGAGAGCGCAAAGCCCCTGTCGTGAACGCCCCGCCGGCGGATCCCCCGCACCCTCATCCACCCCGATGCGAACGCGGTCCGGTAGCGTTCATCGGGCCCGAACCGCCGCATCCACGCGTGCCCGGAGACCGCCTGCGGAGCCACCGTCAGGGATCCGATCAGTTCCTTCTTCCGCGCGGCCTCGGGCATCGGGTCGATGGCGGGCAGGTCGATTCCCTCGGCCCGGTACGCCTCCACCATCGGCGCGATCGCCCCGTGCATGAACAAGCGCCCCAGCGGCCGGCCGGCGGCCGCCGCCGCCTTCGCGATCTCCGCGATCGCCCGCTGCACCTTGCCGATCGAGTAGCCGATCAGGATGCTGGCCCTGTGTTCCCTCGCGTTCTCCTCCCACCACTCGAGCATCTCCCGACCGATGACCGCCGGCTCGTCCCACTTGTATACCGGCAGGGCGAAGCTCGCCTCGGTGATGAACACATCGCAGGGCACGACTTCGAAGGCCGCGCACGTGGGGTCGGGGGTCCGCTTGTAGTCGCCGGAGGCGACCCACACCTCCTCGGATCCCCGCGGCCCGACCTCCACCCGCACCTGCGCCGATCCGAGCACGTGCCCCGCCGGATGGAAACTCACCCGCGCACCGCCGAGCACGAAGCGTTCCCCGCAGGGCACGCCGCGGATGTCCGTCCTCTCCCCCAGCCGGGCCTTGAGGAGCCGCACGCTCTGCTGTGCGCAGTAGTACACCCGGCTGCCGTAGATCGCGTGGTCCGCGTGCGCATGCGTGATCACCGCCGTCTGCACCCCCAGGCAGGGGTCCACGTGGAACCCGCCCGCGGGGCAGTACAGCCCGGCCGCATCCGACTGGAGCACGAGTTCACCCATGAACGGCCGCCCGGCCCGCACGCATTACCAGTCCAGCGGCCCCAGCCACGCCGCCGCAAGGTCCGACACCCCAAGGTCCACATCCCCCTTGGGCCACACGAGCCGACCCGAGGAGGTCAGCTTGCCGATCACCGTCGCCATCACCCCGCCCCCGCTGGCGCCGTGATCGACGAGCACCGTCCGCACCCGCTGCACATCCTCGGCCTTCACTTCGAGCAGGTACCTGCTGGGAGATTCGGCAAACGCCGTCTGCTCGGCGCTGAGCATGTCGTCCCACACCGACAGCTCCGCCCCGATCACGGCGGCGTTGTCGCCGGGTTTGACGGCCGGCCCTGCCAGCAGCGACGAGAGCTGCGGCTTGAGCAGACCCTGGATGACCGCTCCCACATCCACGCTCTCGGGCGGGGCGGCGGCCGCGCCCGGACGACCCGTCCCCGGCTTCACTTCGCCGCGGTACGCCCCGATGAGCATCTCCGCAACCCCGGCGAGCAACCCCCCGTCCGAGCAGTCGTGGGCGCTCAAGACCAGGCCGTCCTGGATCAGCTGGGCCACCGCCCTGGCGCTGGCCGGCCCGACGTTCAGGTCCACCGCCGGCACCCGGGCCGCATCGTCATCCATCCGCTGCAGCCCCGCGATCTCCGCAAACACCGAGCCGGCCATCTCCGGCCCGGTCCGCCCCACGAGCATCAGCACGTTCCCGGCCTTCTTGGCGTCCATGGTCACGGCCCGCCGGATGTTCCCCACGATGCCGATCCCGGTGATCAGGAGCGTCGGCGGGATCTCGATCACCCGCTGCTCGCCGCTGACCGGGTCCTCGTAGCGCAGCTGGTTGTTCAGCGAGTCCTTGCCGCTCACGAACGGCGTCCGGTACGCCTTCGCGCCGTCGTAGCACCCCTCGGCCGCCCGCACCAGCGCCCCGAGGTTCTCGGGCTTCTCGCAGCTGGGCCAGCAGAAGTTGTCCAGGATCGCGATCCGCGCCGGGTTCGCGCCCACGCACACCAGGTTGCGCACGCACTCATCGATCCCCGCGATCGCCATCAGGTACGGATCCCCACCCTCGCGCGGATCTCCCACCCCCGTCGCCAGCCCGCACCCGATCGCCAGGCCTCTGCCCGATCCCGCCACGGGCTCGAGCACCGATGCATCGCCCGGCCCGCGACCGGCCGGTCCTACCAGCGGCTTGAGCACCGTGTTGCCCTGCACCTCGTGGTCGTACTGGCGGATGATCCAGTGCTTGCTCGCCACGGTCGGGTGGGACAGGATGGACAGCAGGTTCGCGCCGACGCCGGCCGCGCGGCGATCGGGTGTGTATAGGGGGTCCTGGGATTCCTGGCGCCGCGTGCGGTTCCACACGGCCTCCCGCACCGGCTGGGGCAGCCCGTCGTGCAGGAACGCCATCGAGAGCTCTCCCACGCGCTGCCCGCGGTAGCTCAGCCGCAGCACGCCCCCCTCGGTGCCGAAGACGCCCAGGTCCGCGAGCTCCACACCCTCCTGGTCGCAGATCCCCTGCAGCGCGGCGACATTCTCCGCCGGCACCGCCAGCACCATCCGCTCCTGGGCCTCGCTGATCCACACCTCGGTGTAGGAGAGGCCCGCGTACTTCAGCGGCGCCTTCTCCAGCATCACCTCGGCACCGATGTCCTTGCCCATCTCCCCGATCGCCGACGAGAACCCCCCCGCACCGCAGTCGGTCAGCCCGTGATAGAGAGGCCCGCCCGCCGCGTCCCGCGCCCGCAGGATCGCGTCCAGCACCCGCTTCTCCTCGATCGCGTTGCCGATCTGCACCGCGTGTGCGAACTCATCGGCGTGCGTGTGCTCCATCTGGGCGCTCGAGAACGTCGCCCCGTGGATCCCGTCGCGCCCGGTCCGCCCTCCCAGGGCGATGATCCGATCACCCGCCCGCGCGGCCCCGCTTACCAGCTCACGCGGGATCACCCCGATGCACCCGCAGAAGACCAGCGGGTTGCCGATGTACCTGTTGTCAAAGTGCACGGCGCCCGACACCGTCGGGATGCCCATGCGGTTCCCGTAGTCCCGCACCCCCCCCACCACCTCCGACAGCACGCGGCGTGGATGCAGCGTGCCCGGCGGCAACGCCCTCGGCTCTCCCGCACGCTCCCCCGGACGCGCCGGCGCGTTCGCGGTGTTCTCCTCCCGCGCCCTCCATGACTCCGGCCTGGCCACGCAGAATACATCCGTGCTGGCGATCGGCTTGGCCCCCAGCCCCGTCCCGATCACATCGCGGATGCACCCGCCCGCGCCGGTTGCCGCCCCGCCGTACGGCTCGATCGCCGACGGCCGGTTGTGCGTCTCGACCTTGATGCACACGCCCCACGCCTCATCGAACTCGATCACCCCCGAGTTGTCCTTGAACACCGACAGCGTCCAGTCCACGCCCTCTTCGATCAACTCGAACGTCGCCGCCGCGACCGTGCTCTTGAGCAGGTTGTCGATCTCGACCGTGCCGTCGGATCCCACGCGGTGCCCGGGCCGTCCTTCCCACGCGATCAGGTCCTGCGGGCCGGCTGGATCAACATCCGGCTCGCGATCCTCAGCATCATCCCCCGACCGTGATTGGGCAACCGTCCGTTCCATCCCCGGCTTGCCGAACGAGATATCAAACTCCATCCTCCCGCCGCCGCGCTTCGCCGGCGCCCCCGCGCCGGCCGGGCCCGCGCGTTGCGCTCCCTCACCCTGCCGCTGGGCCGCTCCACCGCTTTCGCGGTACCTCACCTTCGACTTGAGCGTCTTGTGCACGCAGTGCTCCGACCACGTCTGCGCGATCGTCTCGAGCTCGATGTCGGTTGGATCCCGCCCGAGCCGCTCGTACTCGCCCCGGATCGCCTTCATCTCCTCCAGGCTCAGGAACAGGTGCGCCTCGCGCGAGAACGCCACCAGCTCCGGGTCGCTCTTGCCCCGGATCCCCACGGTCGTCAGCTTGAACTCGCAGGAGTGCCCGTGCGGCAGCTCCCGCGGCGTCCAGGGCTCCAGATGAATCCCCTGCACCACGCGGTTGGCCAGGCCCGACTCGGCAAACCGCCGCGCCTGCTCGGCGCCGATCCCCTTGAGGTCGTACCGCCATCCGGTCGACACGCAGACCGCCTCGCCCGCCCCGGCCCCCAGCAGCTCGCGCATCGCCTCGCGCACCGACTGCGCCGCCGGGTCCATCACCCCCGGCAGCGGGTGCACCTCGACCACCTGCCAGCCCGGCTCCACCGGCGCAGCGCCCAGGCTGCCCGAGTCGAGCACCGGATCGGCCAGGAGCTTCACGCGCAGGCGCTCGATCTGTTCGGAGGTCATCACCCCCTCGATCAGGTACACCCGGCACGAGCGCGCGCCGTCCACCCCAAGCCCCGCGGCCCGCGCCGCCCGGGCCACGGCGTCACCCCGCGGATCGGCCCGCCCAGAACCCGGCCGGACCTCGATCCGCGTGACCTTTCCACCCGCCGAAGCAGTGCCCGCCCCCATGGTCGTCATGGCGTTCTCCAGTGCTTTCTTGGCCCCTCCGAGGCCCCATCATAAGTCCCGGACCGCTCCCCGCACCCGCCTTCATCCCGAACACTTGATACCGCTCCCCGCACGCCTAGTATTCCGGCCCTAGATCCAGCGGAGTTCAGTACATGTACGCCATCATCGAAGAATCCGGCTCCCAGCGCAAGGTCGCCCAAGGCGATGAGATCCTCATCGACCTCGCCTCTCAGGGCAACGCAAAGCCGGGCGACAAGGTCACGTTCGACAAGGTCCTGGTGGTCGGCGAACTGGGCGGCAGCGCCAAGCTCGGCCAGCCCTACGTCGCCGGCGCCGTCGTCGAGGGCGAAGTCATCGACCCGCTGGTCAAGGGCCAGAAGATCGACGTCTGGAAGTTCCGCGAGAAGAAGGCCTGGCAGCGCAAGCAGGGCCACCGCCAGCGGTACACCATGGTCAAGGTCACGTCGATCAAGGGCTGAGTCGTTCAGCCCTGAACCGGCCGCTCATCCAGTCTCCGCCACCGCCGGCCAGCCCGGCGGTTTTTCATTGGTGCTGCGCCCCCCGGCCCTCCGAGTGCAACGATCCCACGCCGGCCGCGCCCTCCGCGTGTCGCGCGGCGGCAGCCCGATGCACACCGATCATCGCCTCACATGCTCCCAGTGCGGCTACGACCTGGCCGGGATCCCCCCCGACCCCGGGGGCTCGGTCGCCTGCCCCGAGTGCCGCGGCGTCTCCTATCCGGATACATCCCCGCCGCCCACACCGCGCACGTTTGCCGGCCTGCTCGCCGCGCCCATGACGGTCCCGATCGCATTCTGCGGCTTCGCGGTCCTTCTGGGGTATCTCGACCCCATGGCCCGCAAGCTCGGGCTCACCTTCGTCGCCATGGTCTTCTCGCCGGCCGCCGTTCTGGTCGGGATCGCGCTGGCCAACTCCGAATACCGCCGCGTCCCGGCCTACTGCCGACGCTGGTGGCACCGGCCCGCGATCTACGCGGCCTGCGTGCTCGCCAACGCCGCGATCGCGCTGGCCGCGATCCGCCTGGTGTAGCCGGTCACGGCCGAAGCCCCCCACGTTCCCCCCGCCCGGCCCACGCTCCCGCGGATCCACCGCTCAAAAAGTGCAACGCAGCGCCTCCCAGCGCTGCGTCGCCGACACTCTCTCTCCTCAAACCCGGGCGGCCTACTCAACTTGTCGCGAGCGTCGGAAGATCGTCACCGCGGCCAGCGATGCCAGCGCGAGCGACCCGCTCGCCGGCACCGCGATGAACTGCATGTTGTCCTGCATCACGAACCCGCCCCCTGCGTAATTGCCCACGATCTTTACCTCCCCGAACGGCACATCCGAGTTCCAGCCGTTCCACGTCCAGCTCCCTCCCGTGGGCACGGTGATCGACTGCGAGCCGATCAGCAGGTGATCCAGGCCGTAGAAATAGGCCGTCGCGCCCCCGGCGTTGCTGTTGGTCGCGAAGTACCCGCCGAAGCTCCGCCCCGGCGTCAGGAAGCTGTAGATCACCGGAGTTCCCGGGCTGCCCATCAGCTGCCTGCCGTCCTCCGGCCTGACCACCGAGTAGAACGACCAGCTCCCCGTCAGGATCGTCCCGCCGCCCTGGGCCCGCATGGTCCCCAGCCCGTCGAAGACCGACACATCCCCGCTCATGTACCCCGACGGGCCCTCGAACGACTCGCGGTGCTCCCCGGCGAACACGCCCACGGGCACGATCCCTGCGCCCGCCGAAGCGCACGCGATCACCGACATCCCGATCACCCCCCCGATCATCCACCACGCTCGGCGCGCCATGAGCCTGCTCCCTTCGAGAACTCCCCGGGACCGCGAGAATCGCGGGCTCGGTACGAAGGTCGGTTTCAATGCACGCCAAAGCCCGCGATGCAACCCCGGGGGCGATCACCTCACGCGGCCCGGGGCCTCCCAGACCGCGCACACCGCGCACCCCGCCGGTTACCTCGCGATCCCAGGAGGCTTACGCCTGGCCCTGACGTCCCATCATCGACACCAGCACGCCCGCGAAGATCAGCCCGAACGCGATCACGTCGTGGACCCGGAACTTGTCCTTGAGCACCACGATCGCGAACACGCTGAACACGCTCAGCGTGATCGCCTCCTGGAGCACCTTCAGCTGCGGCGTGGTGAACGGACCGCCCCCCGACACGTGCCCGATCCGGTTGGCCGGCACCTGCAGGCAGTACTCGGGCAGCGCGATCAGCCACGAGATCCCGATCGCCACGAGCATGGACCAGGCCTCCCGCTGCCGGAGGTGGAAGTACCACGCCGTGGTCATGAAGACATTGGACGCCGTCAGCAGCACCAGTGAGAGCAGGCCTCGGATCATGGCAGAGAATACGGCCCGACCGCGCACGCGGCGACCACCGCCACGCACCTTCACGCGCCCCACGCACGCGCGGCGATCATCCCCGCCCTTGCAGATTCCCGGCCCGCGCGCCGGATCAGATCTCGACGATCATCGCCACCGCGTTGCCCCCGCCCAGGCACAGGCCCGCCAGGCCGCGCTTCCCGCCCGTGCGGTGGAGCTGGTGGATCAGCGTCGTGAGCACCCGCGCGCCCGAGGCCCCGATGGGGTGCCCCAGGGCGATCCCGCCGCCGCAGATGTTCAGCTTGGCCTCCGGGATGTTCAGCGCCTTGATGTTGCACAGCACCTGCGCCGCGAACGCCTCGTTGAGCTCGAACAGGTCGATGTCCTTGACCGACAGGTTCGCCTGCGTGAGCACCTTCTCGACGCCCGAGATCGGCGCCGCGAAGATGTCCTTGGGCGTCACCCCGCTGGTCCCGTACGCGACAATCCGCGCGATCGGCTTGGCGCCCAGCTGCTCGGCCCGCGCCAGGCTCGCCACCACCAGCGCCGACGCGCCGTCGGAGATCTGCGACGCGTTGGCCGCCGTCACCGTCCCGTCGGCCGTGAACACCGGACGCAGCTTGCCGATCCCCTCGACCGTCGAGTCGGCGCGGATCCCCTCGTCGGCCGAGACCCCCGGGGACTTCTTGTCCAGGCACTGCTCCCCGCTGAGCGCCGCGATCTCGTTCTTGAAGAAACCGCTCCTGGTCGCCTCCGCCGCCCGCTGGTGCGACTGCACGCTGAAGCGATCCTGCTCGGCCCGCGAGACCTCGTACTTCTTGGCGATGTGGTCCGCCGCGTTGCCCATCGCCCAGCACTCGAACGCGCACCGCAGGCCGTCGTAGGCCATGTGGTCTTCCATGGTCGCCGGGCCGTACTTCACGCCCTCGCGCAGCTTGGCAAAGTGCGGGGACGCCGTCATGTTCTCGAAGCCGCCCGCGACCACCAGCTGGTTGTCACCCGCCTTGATCGACTGGGCCGCGAGCATCACCGACTCGAGCCCCGACCCGCACACCTTGTTGATGGTTTTGGCCGAGAGCGTGTCCGGCAGCCCGGCCTTCAGACCCGCCTGCCGCGCCGGGTTCTGCCCCAGACCCGCCTGCAGCACGCAGCCGAAGATCGCCTCGTCCACCTGCGCGCCCAGCTTCTCCACCCCTCCCAGGGGCTCGAGAGCCGCCCTGATCGCGTACGACCCCAGGACCGGTGAAGGGACCTTCGAGAGCCCGCCGAAGAACCTGCCGATGGGCGTCCGCCGGGCGGAGAGAATCACGGGAACGTTGGAAGCGCTGGACATCTGGATCGCTCCTGAAAGAGGTGAAGGAGCGATCATAGGTTGGCCCTGGACGGCTCTTCCGCCCCGAAAAGGCCCGCGATCCGGGGATCAACCCCGCGCGGCCCGGGCCCGCCGCCCACGCCACAAAGGCCCGCTCCCGGCGGGCCCTTGAAGGCGATCTGGGGATCCGGTCACTTGGGATTCGAGGGGGCCGGCGTCTCCTGCTTCTTCTCCGTCTGGGCACCGGCCGGCTGCGCGATGACCTGCACCTTCCGGCCGTCGGGCAGCGTCAGTTCGGTCTGACCGGCGCTGGTCGCCGACCCGTTGATCTCGATGCTCACCTGGCTGGTGTCGCCGTCGGTGACGACCTCACCCTCGAACGGCACGTTCGTCCCATCGTCCAGCCGCAGCTCCCCGCTGACATGGAAGATGTTGTTGTACGCGTACGTCCCCGCGGCGACCGTGCCGCCCAGCGTCGCCACCGCGAGGGTCGCGAACAGGAACGGACGCCGGCGGGCAAACTCGAATCGGGTGCGGACTGGGTTCATCAGCTTCTCCTTGAACGTGGGCCAGTCGGGCTCGTGCGTCCAACGCGAGGACGCCAGCGAGCCGACCGCGGAATCGACGGGGTCGGGGTTGGCCCGCGGGCCAACCGGAACAGGACTGGGAACGCTCGTGCGGTCGGTCATCGGTGATCTCCTTCGGCAAGCAGGCGTGATCGCATCGCGTCTCGGGCGCGGCTCAGCCGTGATTTGACGGTTCCCACAGGGCACTCAAGCACCAGCGCCACCTCACCCACCCCCAGGCCCTCCAGGTGGTGCAGCGACACCACCGCCTGCAGGTCCGGAGGCAGCCCCAGTAACGCCGCCAGCGCCCCGGAGTAGTCCGTCTCGCCCCGGCGATCGAGCTGCCACGTCGGACGCAGCCGCGCCAGCCGCGTCAGGATCTCCGCCAGCCCCCGCCGACGCCGCGCCCAGCGGTTCACCCGGTTGGTCGCGATCCGCATCAGCCACGACCGCAGCGGCACCTCAGACGCCCGGTACCTCGGGATCGCCCGGTACGCCGCCAGGAACACATCCGCCGCCAGGTCCTCCGTCAGGTGCTGGTCCCCGGTCCGCCTGTAGATCAGGCCGGCGATCGCCTGGTAGTGGGCCAGGTAGATCCCCGCGAAGGCCTCGGGGTCGGACCGCGCCCGCTCGATCAGGGTCTCCTCGGGCGGGCGGGCCGGCAGCAAGATGGCATCGAGTTCCTGCACACTTGAATCAAGTCACAACGACGGTTCCGGTTCCATCCCCCGGCGGATTATCACCGATTCCGAGCCCGCCGGGGCCCGCCTTCACGCCCGAGTGCCCGCCCCGCCTGCAAGATCCGCTCCCGGCCCACGCACATCGGGCGGCGGACCCCACGCACAGGAGCCCGAACATGCGACTCTCCTCATCCACTCCCCGGCACCTCGTTGGCGCGACCGCCCTGGCGATCGCCGCGATCACCTCGCCCGCGCTGGCCGACCCCACGTTCCTCATCACCCAGGGCTCCACGCTGTACCGCTCTCAGGGCGGCAATGTGCAGCAGTTCGTGATCCCGGACGTGGTCGGGGGCATGACAACCGTGCCCGTGGGGCTGACCGTAGGGAACATGAACGGCGGGGCCTCCGCCGGAGACGCCCTGGTGCTCGGGGCCAACGGCGTCTACCGGCTCGACGATCCGTTCGGCACCCCCTACCTCACGCAGATCGGCAACCGCGGCGGGGTCAACGCGTCACCGGTGTTTGTCAACGGCCACCTTTACGGCATCGGCGGGGTTGCCGGCGTCGGGTCGGTCTTCGTCGAGTGGGACACCACCGATTTTCACGAAATCAGCAGCACCCCCACCGGCGTCTACGGGGGGCCCGGCGGGATGGTCGGCGTGACCGGCTCCCCCGACGAGTTCCTCTACGCCGAGTTCGTCACCAGCACGCTCTGGCACTACAGGATCGGGGACACGTTCTCCACGTTCGCCGCGCCGCTCCCCCAGTTCGATTACGTCGGCATGGAGAGGTACAACGGGGACATCTACGCCTCGTTCGCCCGCCCGGCGACCCACGACTTTGTCTTCGGGACCATCGACGAAAAGACCGGGCAGTTCGGCCTGATCAGGACACTCGACGCCTACGACGTCGGCATCACGGGCCTCACCTGGATCGTCCCCACCCCCGGCAGCGCCGGGGTCTCGGGCGTCGCGGGCCTCGTGCTCCTGCGCCGCCGGCGCGCGTGACCCTTACGGTCCCATCAGCACGGCCTGGAGCGTCTTGCGCACCGGATCGTGCAGCGGCCCGGCCATCTGTGCCTCCACGGCCTGGCGCGCCGCCGCCGTCTTGGCCGGCTCGGCCGCCGGATCCCCCCGCATCTGCCCGTACCGCGACGCCAGCAGCAGCGCTTCGAGGTCCTGGATGTACGGGTCGTCCGCCGGTTGCAGGACCTTCCAGTCGGCGATGTTCTGGCGCAGGACCTCGCCCGCCTCGGCGAACTGCGACTTCTTGACCAGCCAGAACCCCAGCTGCGACTTCCACAGGAGCGTGTTAATGCTCCTGCCCCGGCCCTGCCGCTCGGCCTCCTCGATGAACCTCCGCGCGATGGAGATCCGGTCGGGCCACAGCGACCGGCTCATCTCGTCGGTATCCATCAGCTTGCCGCCGAACATGTCCTCGGTTATCACGGTCGCCGTGAGCCAGTTCTCCCCGGGCCGGTCCTTGGAGTTATCGGTTCGCATGAACGACAGCAACTGCCCGATGTACTGCGTCGTCGAGTGGTTCCGCGCCGCCTCCTTGGCCGACTCGATCTCGGCGCTCTGACGGCCGGCGGCCTCCTTCTGTAGGTCGATCGTCTGCCGCAGCGAACGCACCGACGCGTTGTGCCACACCGCCACCGCCCACACGGTCGCGCCCACGGCCGTCAGGCCGGCCAGCGCCGCGACCGCGAACCAGCGCGGTGATCGGCGGTACGCCAGGCGCGCCCGACGCGCCGGCGGGCACGGCGCCCAGGCCAGCGGCCGGTGCTGCAGGTACGTCTCCAGGTCCACCGCCAGCGCCTCGGCCGAGGCGTACCGCTGCTCGGGCCTGGGGTGCAGCGCCCGCGTGCAGATCGCCGAGAGGTCCGGGTCCAGCTCCGGACGGTGGGCCGCCGGGGAGATCGGCGGCGCCGATTCCCCCTGCCGCAGCCGGTTGGCGACCGACTCCCCGTCCGAGCCGTTGGGCGGCAGGTCCGTGAGCATCCAGTACAGCACGCCCCCCAGCGAGTAGATGTCCGCGGGCGTCATCGTCGAGCGGGAGCTGGCGCTGAACTGCTCGGGCGACATGAACGCGAAGCTCCCCACCGGCCCGTCGGCGCTCTCCTCGTTGAGCATGTGCCGCGCCAGCCCGAAATCGGCGATCTTGGGCGTCCCGTCGTCGGCCAGCAGCACGTTCGAGGGCTTCAGGTCGCAGTGCAGCACCGCGGCGCTGTGGGCCGCCTGCAGGCCCCGCGCGATCGACACGACCGCCCGCGCCGCCTGGTCGGCGTCGAACCGCGCCGTGCGCTTCTCGCGCGACTCGTGCAGCGTCGCCCCCCGGATGTACTCGTAGACCACGAACTCCCGCCCGTCGGCCGTCAGACCGCGGTCCAGCACCCGCACCACGTTCGGGTGGTTGATCCGCCGCGCCGCGTGCGCCTCGTTCCCCAGCGTCGGGACGTTCAGCCACGCCTCCCGCGCCGGGTGCAGCATCACCTTGATCGCCACCCACGCCGGGCTGTCCGGGACCGACAGCCGCCGGTCCACCGACAGGTACACCACCGCCTGGTTCCCCCGCCCGATGATGTCCCGCAGCTCGTACCGGGGCTTGCCGTCCTCGATCACCTCGCCGATCCCGCACGGCAGCGCCAGCGGCTGGGCGGTCGCCACCCCCGCCGTCAGCGTCGTCGTCCCCACCACGCACTGGTCCAGCATCGCGCACGTCCGGATCGGCGCCGACAGCTTCGGGTAGTCCTCCTCCAGGATCGCCACCGCCTGCACCTGGTCGATCCCCGCCCGCCGCATCGAACGCAGCGCCGCCTCCAGCGCCGTGTCCAGCACCACCGGCCGCGCCGGAAGCCCCGGCACCGCCGTCATGTAGCGGTGCAGGTCCACCGTGCTGTTCTCATCGTCCCGCGCCCGCGCGTCGATGTCGATCGCGTCGGCCAGGTCGTCGTCGGTCTTCACGGCGTGGACCGTCAGGAACGTCGCCAGCTCGTTGTCGTTCATCGACGACGCCAGACGCTTGAGCAGTTCCTGCCACGAGCTGGGCGTTCCGTTCATGTGACCCCCTTGGGCGCCAGCACGGATCGGCACTTGTCCTTGATGCGCTCCCACCGCTTGCGCACCGTCGCGTGCGGCAGCTCCAGCAGCTGCGCCGTCACCAGGTGCGTCGTCCCGTTGAGCCACAGCGCCAGGATCTCGCGGTCCACCGGGTCCGGCAGGCTGTCGAACAGCTGCGCCAGCTCGATCTCCTCGGTCTGAGGGTCCACCGGCGCGCTCAGCAGGCAGCTCCGCAGCATGTACGCAAACGGCGAATCCTCCGCCTCCACCTTCTCCAGCCGACGCAGCGTCCGCCCCTTGTCGATCACCGCGTGTTCGGCGATGTCGAACACCAGCGACCACAGCTGACGCTCGTTCACCGCCCGCACCATCCCCTGGCGGACCATCCGGTCCAGCCGACGCGTCACCGTCGAGATCAGCTCCTGCGAGTCAAAGACCCGCCGCATCGCCCGCCCGAGCTTGTGCCTGAACCGTCGCCGGATCAGCGGGGCGTTGAAATTCACAAATTGTGCGGCGGCCGTGCGGTCGCCATCCTGTATCCGCAGCAGCATCGCTGCAACCGGCTCGCTAGCTGGGTCCATACGGGCGTCCCTCCTTCACCTCCACACTCCGATTTTCGAAATTCTCCTGACTCCTGTGTCACACCGGCCTCTGGCCGCCGCCCATTGACGTGCAGCCATCGTGAAGTGGAGCATACATGGAGGGGCTTGTGCAATACGGAATTCACCGCAATCATACAAGAGCCATGGCAGCCGCTGCCGTACTGCTCGCCGCCGCCTGGCCCGCCGGTGGCTTGCTCGCCGGAAACCTCGTAACGGGCGCAGGGGTCGATACCCCAGCATCGCTCCCTCTTGGCTCCGTCGAATCTCAGACATCTTTGACCCGTTTCTCGCCGGGCACCGCGACCGATTCGCCCGCCGAGTCCATCGACTACGACCGCAGCATCCTCTGCCTCCTGGAAGCCCTCTGCATGATCGTCCGGTGCGATGCGGCCGCGCTCTCGGCCGACCCGTCCACACCGCAGGTCGACCTGGTCGCCCGGGTCCACGCCTTCATCGGAAGTTTCGAATCCGAGGGAATCAAACCGCACCTCACCGGCGAGGAGATCGCCGCCGGATTGGCCACGGCGATGAACGCCCGGGCCCTGATCGCCGGCGGCGCCGGGGCGCCCGGAACGATGGGCCCCGAACTGGCCGGCAGGCTCGACACCACGCTCTGTTCGATCATCGCGACATTGACGAGCCTCGAGCAGGCCCGCTCGTCGCACGGGGGATGACCATCATCTCGACGGAAGTACCAGTCTTCGTTTCCCTCTTGGCGCCACGCGACGCCCCGCAGTTGCCGCTTTCGCTGGCGGCCGCGAGGCAGCTGGCGTCATTTCACGTGAGCGCCGCCGACGCGACGGCGGCGCTCTTTGATGCTTCGGGCGTCCGCCTCCAATCGACGCCCAACTTCGATGTGTTCTTCGGGATCGAAACCTCCCCCGTGATCGACCGCCACCGGCCCGCGGACTGGCGCGAACGCTGGCTCATCGAACGCCAGGGCTTCGTGCACCTGACCGCCGAATCCGGCCGCACCCTGCGCGTGGTCGAGGTCGCCTCCGGCTACCGCGTGGAGAGCACCTTTGCCACCGTGCAGGACGAGGGATTCCTGGGGCAGGTGATCATGCAGACCTCCCGCCGCATCATCACGTGCCCGCCCACGATGACCGGCCGCCCGCCGGAGGCCTGCAACCACGCGATCCAGGGAACCTGGGGCGCCCTGGAGATGCTCAGCAAACGCCAGATGGAAGTCCTCCGCCTGGTGACCAAAGGGCTGGGAAACGACCGGATCGGGGACAACCTGCACAGGACCAAACGGGCCGTGGAGTGGCACATCCGCGGCCTGTTCGCCAAGCTCCGACTCACCGACCGGGTGCAGCTGCACCTGATCGGCATGCGCGCCGGCCTGGCGGACATCCCCGACGACACGTGGCGCGAGATGCTCGATCAGCGCTTCGTCTGACCGCGTCCCCGCCCGGCTCGCCGATTCACCCCGGCGCTACACTCGATTCTCATCCGGCAAGCGCCGGAGGGAGGACCACGGGGCAGAGTCCGGAGTCCGCGTGAGCCGAGAGGAAAAACGCCAGGCACGTGCCCAGATGATCCAGCGCGCGGTCTCGGGCGCCCGATCGGCCTCCCGCAGGTACCCGCGGGAGCTCTGGAAATCCCTGCGCAACGGCAGCGCCCCCGCGTTGTGGCCGCAGGCCGGCCCTGACGCCAAGTTCTCCATCGACCGGCTCGTCCGCGCCACGCTCGGGATCGCCTGGCTCGGGCACGCCAGCACCCTCATCCGCATGAACGAGGAGCTGATCCTGACCGATCCGGTCCTCTCGGACCGCATCGGGCCGCGCTTTGCCGGCCGGTCCTTCGGGCTCGGTCGCCTGACCCCCGCGCCCGCCGGTCCGGCGGACCTCCCGGCCTTCGGCACGATTCTCATCTCCCACGCGCACTTCGATCACCTGGACCGGCCGACGCTGACGGCCCTGGCAAGCCCGGGCGTCACCGTGGTGACCGCCGCCGGGACCCGCGGCCTGATCCCCCAGGGGTTCGGACGCGTGATCGAGCTCGCCTGGGGAGAGAGCCTTGACATAGGCTCGGCCAGGCTGACAGCGATCCGGCCCAACCACTGGGGCGCGCGGACCGCGCTGGATCGCTCGCGCGGGTACAACAGCTACCTCATCGACTCGACCACCGTCCGGAGCAGGCGCGTGCTCTTCGGCGGCGATACGGCCTTCACCCGGGCCTTCGCCGGCCTGGGCGTGGACCTCGCGGTCATGGGCATCGGCGGCTATCACCCCTGGGTGCACGCGCACGCGACCCCCGAGCAGGTGTGGGAGATGGTCGAGCAGATGCGAGCTGTCCGCATCCTCCCCATGCACCACTCGACGTTCCCGTTGAGCGAAGAGCCCGTCTCCGAGCCGCTCGAGCGCCTGCTTGGCGCCGCCGGGAAGAGCGCCGATCGCATCTGCGCCGTCCCGTCGGGCGGTGTGATCGTCGAATAGCCGCTCGATCTCCGCGCACGCCCATGAAAAAACCCGGCACTCGGATAAACCGAAGCACCGGGTCTCGTGGGGGTCATAAGAGTGCGGTCGGGGTCCCCGCAGGGCCGACATCAACCGTCGACAGGCACAGTATACACTCCTCGGCACGAGTGTGCACGCGGTTGGCGAGAAGGTAGCCGTTTTCCACACAGATACCCTCGAATAGGGTTCTTTCAGGAGGGGAAATCCCCGGCTTGCGCCGGCGAATGGGCATTGGAAACGGACGGCCGAGAGGCCCGCTGGACCGGCTCGATGCAGCCGCGCCTTCTCGGCGGAAGTTCTCGGTCGTTTGGGATACTCCGCTCGCATCGGCACAGTCCCGAGGGGGGAGCGACCGGCCTGCCCGCCCTAGCCTCCCGTTCAGTCCGAATACCGAGTATTCTGATCATGCGGCGGGTCCCCCGGCCGAGGGTGCGTTCGCACATGGAGTACCGGCGATCGGGCATGGAAGGATGCCGGTAGCCGCCGGATGTTCGTTGGCGATGCAGGCGATCGGCAAGCGCCTTCAAAGGGTCGTCCGCCCGCCATCGGATGGGCCTCTGTTCTGCAACACACCGTCCCGTGCGGTCAATCATGGCACCACGGGGCTAATGGGAGTGATTCATGACGATTCAACCTGCTCGCCTGCTCGGCGCGGCGACCGTTTTGCTGAGCTTGATGATGGCCTCGTGCGGCCTGCCGCACCGGGACGCGGCGGTCGCCGTGGACTTGGCCGACCGCGCCACCGTGCTGGACCTGCCCGGCGTGCGGTCGTGGGAGGACACGCTCAGCCCCGAGTTTACGAGGGAAATGGGCGGGGCGGCGATGCACGAGTTCGAGCTGCGCAAGGCCGCGGGCCTGACCGGTCCGCTGCCGCCGGCCAATTACCTGGCGATCTCCGGCGGCGGAGCCGATGGTGCCTACGGCGCCGGCCTGCTGTGCGGGTGGTCGGCGGCGGGCACCCGTCCGGAATTCAAGATGGTCACCGGGATCAGCACCGGCGCGCTGACCGCCCCCTTTGCGTTCCTGGGGACCAAGTACGACGCCAAGCTCAAGGAGCTCTACACCACCGTTCGCACGGCCGACCTGGTGGACAGCCGCGGCCTGCTCTCGGCGTTCTTCGACGATGCCCTGATGGACACCTCGCCCCTGCGCAAGCTCCTGTCCAAGCACATCACCGACGAGATGCTCAAGGACATCGCGGCCGAGTACGCCAAGGGCCGGCTGCTCATGATCGCCACCACCAATCTCGACGCCGGCCGCGCCGTGATCTGGAACATCGGCGCGATCGCCACCGTCGGCACCGACGAGGCCCGCGTGCTGATCCGAAACATTATGATCGCCTCGGCGTCCATCCCGGTCGCCTTTCCCCCGGTGATGGTGGACGTCAAGGTCGACGGCAAGAAGTACCAGGAGATGCACGTCGACGGGGGCGCCACCGCGCAGGTCTTCCTCTACCCGCCGTCGTACCGCCTCAGGGCCGAGGCCAGCGCCATGGGGATCGACCGCGAGCGGATCGCCTACGTGATCCGCAACGCCCGCCTTGATCCGAACTGGGCGGACGTGGAGCGGCGGGCCCTCTCGATCGCGGGCCGCGCGGTCAGCACGCTCATCCAGACCCAGGGCATCGGGGACCTGTACCGCATCTACCTGCTCACCCAGCGCGACGAGGTGGACTTCAACCTGGCCTACATCCCCAGGGAATTCTCGGAGAAGCCCAAGGAAGACTTCGACCCGGTGTACATGACCAAGCTCTTCGAGGTCGGTTACAACGCGGCCGTGTCGGGGAAGGCCTGGTTCAAACGCCCGCCCGGGCTCGCCGACGAGAACGCCACGGCCCACGCCGGGACCCCCACCCCCACCCCCACACCGGCGGCCACCTCGGCCCCGGCCGCAAGCACGGCCGTGCGGATGAAGCTGCTCCCCAGCGGCCTGAGCAAGAAGGTCGGCTACTACATGCCCCAACGGTGCGAGCTCTCGGCAAGCCGGCCCGAAACGATCACCAAGCTCCCCGAGGACCTCAAGAGCCCGATCTTCGGCGCGCTGGCGATCTCCGGGGAACCCGGCGCGGTCTACCACGTGGTGATCGACGAGCCCGAGGGCGCCCCGCCGCGCCTGCTGGTCGACACCAACGGGGACGGCGACCTGACCAACGACCCCGCGACCGACTGGGCGCTCAACGCCAAGACGAACATGTGCGCCGGCGGGGCGCGGGTGAACCTGGGCGCGCCCGGCGACACCCGCGAGGTCGCCCTGTCCATGTACCGCTTCGACAAGAACGATCCCAACCGCGCCGCGCTCAAGAACATGCTGCTGTACTACCGGGACTACGGCACCGAGGGCGAGCTCAAGCTCGGGGACAAGACCTACCAGGTCATGCTCATCGACGAGACGGCCGGCGGCGATTTCCGCGGCAAGCCCCTGGCCGCCGACGACCCCAAGTCATCGTCGGGCGTCCAGCTCGTGATCGACCGCAACGCCAACGGCCGCGCCGATCGCCGCGGGGAGCAGTTCGACGTGCGCAAGCCCTTCAAGATCGACGGGGTCGCCTGGGAGCTTGCCGACATCTCCAAGGACGGGCTGGCCTTCCGCGTGCGCCGGAGCGACAAGCCGGTCGAGGAAATCTCGCTGGCGCCGGACCTGTCGGCGGGCAAGAACATCCTGGCCTTCGATGCGACCATGATGGACGGCAGGCCCGTCAAGTTCCCCGGGGACTACAAGGGCAAGATCGTGATGCTGGACTTCTGGGCGACCTGGTGCGGCCCGTGCATGGCCGAGGTGCCCAACCTCGTGAAGGTCTACGAGAAGCACCACGGCGAGGGCTTCGAGATCCTGGGCATCACGCTCGATCAGAAGAGCGCCGAGGAGAAGATCAGGTCGGTCACGGGGCAGAAGGGGATGACCTGGTCGCAGGTCTACGACGGCGGCTACTGGGCCTCCCGCGTCCCGCAGATGTTCGCCGTCGACAGCATCCCCGCGGCCTTCCTGGTCGACGGGGACACCGGCAAGATCCTGGCGACCACCGGGGAGCTGCGCGGCGAGGCCCTGGAGAAGACGCTGACCGCGGCGCTCGAGAAGAAGAAGGCCGCCAAATAACCGAACCCGGACCGGCGCGCCCGGGCCCGACCGCGACCTTGGAACCCCGGCGCACGCCGGGGTTTTTCGTGCCCCGCGAGATCAACCGCGCGTTTGCGTGTCAAGCGCATCCGAGCGCATGACGCCAACCGTGCGCACAAACAGCGATCTGCACTACGATGCCCCAGGATCGATTCCAGGCCCTCGGGTGGGGCCTTGGGACCTCCCGCGCGGCGGCCCGTGAGACGGGCGGGAAACACGGTTTGCGGGCATGTCGCTCCCTGTGCGCACAGAGAGCGCCATGCGGACGGCCCCCGTGAGGGGGCTCGCGACGCCCGGATCAATAGAACTCGCGGATGAACTTGCGGCCCTTGAGCGTGGCGTGGTCGTCGTAGGCGTGCTTCGTCGAGCGCTTGGGGATCTTGATCTTCTGGCGGGGGACATCCTTGCAGGGGATCTGGTCGAGGATGTGCTTGATGCAGTTGAGGCGGGCGCGCTTCTTGTCGTCGGAGCGGAGGATGAACCACGGGGCGTGCTTGGTGTCGGTCGCGGCGAGCATGCGGTCCCGGGCGCGGGAGTAGTCGTACCAGCGCTGGCGCGAGGGCAGGTCCATGGGGCTGAGTTTCCACTGGCGGAGCGGGTCGTGGACGCGGGCCTCGAAGCGGCGCTTCTGTTCCTGGTCGCTGACCTCCAGCCAGATCTTGACCAGGTAGATGCCGGCGGAGGTGATGTACTCCTCGATCTCCGGGCACTTGTCGAGGAACCCCTCGTACTGCTCCTTGGTGCAGAAGCCCATGACGTGCTCGACGCCGGCGCGGTTGTACCAGGAGCGGTCGAAGATCACGATCTCCCCGGCGGCGGGGAAGTGCTCCATGTAGCGCTGGATGTACATCTGGGACTTCTGGCGGTCCGAGGGCGCCGGGAGCGCCACCAGGCGGAAGACGCGCGGGCTGACGCGCTCGGTGATCGCCTTGATGGTGCCGCCCTTGCCGGCGGCGTCCCGGCCTTCAAAGACGATGATCGCCCTGAGCCCCTTGTGCTTCACCCAGGCCTGGAGCCGGCACAATTCGGCCTGGAGCTTGCGGAGCTCCTTGTCGTACTGCTTGCGCTTGAGCGGTTCGCGGTGAGCGGCGGCGAGGGTCTTGGGCATCACGGGCTCCTTGGCGGGACTACACCTTAGCCGGCGCACGGCCGATGTGCGCCTGGGCGCCCGCGGGGCGGGCGCCGGCCGATCCCGATGGCTCCGGGAGCCGTGCCCGATCTGGCAAGCTGCTTCGGCCGTGCGGGGAACGGCCGGCGGATCGGGGAAGTTTCCCTGTGGAACCGAGGTCCCGAGATGCCTCTGGTTCATTCATGAGCAAGCCCATGCAACTACGACGTGCGAGCCGGAGTGCGGCGATGACGGGGTCGGTGCTGGTGGCGATGGCGGTGTGGGCCGCCGGCTGCGAGAACGCCGGTCAGGGCGCGGTCTCGGGCGGCGCGATCGGGGCGCTGGGCGGGCTGGCGATCGGGTCGCTGAGCGGCAACGCCGGGGCGGGGGCGGCGATCGGGGCGATCTCGGGCGCGGTGGCGGGCGGGATCATCGGGGACCAGAACCGGCGTGCCTCCGAGCAGCAGCAGCAGATGCGTTACGGAGGAGGCAACTGATGAGGACGAACATGATGCGGGTGGTGGTGGCGATCGGCGCGTGTGCCGCGGCCGGTCTGACGGCCGGGTGCCGGTGCGGGGAATCGACCGCCGAGCATGCGAGCAATCCGGCGCTGCGCCGGATCGAGACGCCGGCCAACGCCTCGCCGGCCGATGCCGATCGCGCGGCGCTGGCGCGGTTCGTGGGCACGTGGGCGTTCGATGGATGGGCGACGGGCCGGGACGGGGAGCACACCACGTCCTCGGGGCGGGCCGCGGGGGTCATCGAGGACGAGCACTTCGTCATGATCGACCTGCAGGCGACCTCGGGGCAGATGGGCGGCCGCGCCGGGCGCACGTCCGGTTCGATGCTGCTGGCCTCCGAGCCGGGGATCGGGCTTACGCTGACGGCCTGGGGCGATGCATCGCCGTCGATCTGCCGCTCGGTGGGCAGGGTGGAAGGGAACGCCTCGGCGTTCACCTTCCGCGAGGCCAGGAACGCGGGCGGTTCGCGCGGCGTGCGGTTGACCATCACGTTCCAGACCGATGACCGCTGGATCGCCGAGATCTCCGACGCGACCGCGGACGCGCACCCGGTCGTGGCGCGGTACGAGTTCACGAGATCGGCCAGGTAGCCGTCGCCGGCCGGGCCGGCCGTTTCCGGAGGCGATCGGGGCCGGGTGCGCCCCTGGAGCGGGTGGAGTGCGCGCTCACCCGCCCAGGATGATCGTCACGGCAACCAGCACGCTGCCGACGATCGCCATCGTCAGCCCCATCCACCAGCCCCGGCCGCCGGAGTACCTGCCGAGCCGGTAGCCGCAGATGAAGAGCATCGCGACGGCGATCCCGCTGGAGAGACGCATCGCCGGCGCGGCTCTGCTCATGAGCATGAAGGGGAGGACGACGGGGAAGGTCGACACGACGACGAGCAGGAAGACGCCCAGGGCGCCCAGCAGGTCGTCCTTGTTGAGCACCGGCCGCGCGGGCAGGTCGTTCAGGCCCTGGAGTCCGATGCGGACCTGTTCGAGGGCGCCGTCGGGCAGCAGCGGCACGAGGAGGGGGGGGAAAGCCTCGGAGATGATCCGGCGCGCGCTGTGCGGGTCGCTCGACCGGCGCACGGCGTAGACGGTGTGCAGGCTTCGCCCGCGCTCGATGAGGCGGGAGATCGCGAACATGACCGCGTCGATGAGCCCCCAGGCGACGTTGCAGCCGACGGCGCCGTAGAGCATGGTGCGGACCTCCTCGCGGCCTGCGGTCACGGCGCTGAGCGACCCGGTGATCGTGAGGGCCATGATGAGCCCGAAGAGGACCTCGGAGGTGCGGGAGGGCAGGTCGAGGATCTGCTTGGCCATGGTCGCCTCCGGGGCGGATGCTGGCGGCCGCGCGGGCGTGGTTCAGGCGTGCGCGGCGGCCTGTGCAGGGGCGGCGGCGGCGGGCTTGGGGGCGCCGAACACTTTCTCCGTGACGGCCTGGATCACCACGTACAGGACGGGGGTGAAGAGCAGGCCGAGGAAGGTGTTGCCGATCATGCCGAAGAAGACGGCGGTGCCGATGGCCTGGCGGCTGGCGGCGCCGGCGCCGGTGGCGATCATGAGGGGGAGCACGCCGAGGATGAAGGCCAGGGCGGTCATGAGGATGGGGCGGAGGCGCTGGCGCGAGGCCTCGACGGCCGACTCGACGATGCCCTTTCCCTGCTCGCGGTAGGCCTTGGCGAACTCGACGATGAGGATGGCGTTCTTGGCGCCCAGGCCGACCAGGAGCACGAGCCCGACCTGGGTGTAGATGTTGTTGTCCATGCCGCGGTACATGAGCCCGCCCATGGCGCCCAGCACGGCCAGGGGGATGGAGAGGATGACCGAGAGCGGGATGAACCAGGATTCGTAGAGCGCCGCGAGGATGAGGTAGACCACCAGCAGGGCCATCGAGAAGACGACGATCGCCTGGTTGCCGACGAGCTTTTCCTGGTAGGAGAGGGCGGTCCACTCGTAGCTGGTGCCGGGTGGCAGGCTGGCCTGGGCCATGCTCTCGACGACCTTGAGCGAATCGCCGGAGGAGATGCCGGGGGCGGGCTGGCCCTGGAGGACGGCGGCGGGGAAGATGTTGTAGCGGATGACGCGGTCGGCGCCCATGGTCTCGCGGACGTTCAGGAGCGAGCCCAGGGGGACCATGCTGCCGTCGGGCTTGCGGACGTCGAGCCGGCGGATGTCGTCGGGGCTGGCGCGGAAGCGGCTGTCGGCCGAGACGTTGACCTGCCAGGTGCGGCCGAAGAGGTTGAAGTCGTTGACGTAGGCCGAGGCGAGGTAGCCGGACATGGTGGAGAAGACATCCTGGAGGGGGATGCCGAGCTTCTTGACCTTCTCGCGGTCCACGTCGGCGAACAGCTGCGGGACCGCGGCGCGGTAGGCGCTGTTGACGCCGCGCAGCTTGGACTGGGCGTTGCCGTCGACGACGAGGTTCTGGACGAGCTCTCCCATGGCGGGCCGGCCGATGCCGCCGCGGTCCTGGAGGCGCAGGTCAAAGCCCGAGGCGCTGCCGACGCCGTCGACGGCGGGGAGGGAGAAGACGATGCACAGGCCGTCGGGGATGTGGGAGGTCTTCTCGCGCACCTCGTTCATCATGGTCGCCAGGTCGCGGCCCTTGGGCACGCGCTGCTCCCAGTCCTCCAGGCCGATGAAGAACAGGGAGTAGTTCGAGCCGTTGTTGTTGATGAGGGAGAAGCCGGGCAGCGCGATGTAGTTGCGGACGCCGTCGGTCTTGGACAGGATCTGCTCGACCTGCTCGACGGCGGCGACGGTGCGTTCCTGGGCGGAGGAGTCGGGCATCCAGACCTCGACGAAGAACATGCCGCGGTCCTCGAGGGGCACGAAGCCGGTGGGTACTTTCGTGAAGGTCCAGCCGATGGCGACCACGCTGGCGGCGAAGGCCGCGAGGGTGAAGGTGATCACGGCGGGGTGGACGAGGAACTTGATCAGGCGTGCGTAGCCGTTGGCGAGGCCGTCGAAGGCGGAGTTGAAGAGGCGGACGAGGATGAAGGGCTTGTGGCCCTCCTTGTGGGGCTTGAGGATGACGCCGCAGAGGGCGGGGGTGAGCGTGATGGCGCAGATGCCGCTGAGCAGCGTGCTGGCGGCGATCGTCAGGGCGAACTGGCGGAAGAGCTGGCCGCTGATGCCCGGGAGGAAGGCGGTGGGGATGAACACGGCCATGAGGACGACGGTGATGCTCATGACGGGGGCGAGCACCTCCTTCATGGCCTTGATGGTCGCCTCCTTGGGGGGTAGGTGGGAGTTCTTCATCACGCTCTCGACGTTCTCGACGACGACGATGGCGTCGTCGACGACGATGCCGATCGCGACCACCAGGCCGAAGAGGACGGGGAGGTTGACCGAGAACCCCATGAGCTTGGCGAAGAAGAAGGTGCCGATGATCGACACGGGGATGGCGAGCATGGGGATCAGGGACAGGCGCAGGCTGCCGAGGAAGAGGATGACGACCGCGAGCACGAGGGCCAGGGCCTCGTAGAAGGTGTGGTAGACCTCCTCGATGGCGGTGAGGACGAACTTGGAGGTGTCGTAGACGGTCTGGAATGCCAGGCCGTCGGGGAGCGTGGCGGACTTGGATTCCAGGAGCTTCTGGACCTTCTCGGCGACCTGGACGGCGTTGCCGCCGGGGGCCTGGTAGACGACCATGGCGGCCGCGGGCGTGGCCTTGTAGCGGGCGAGCAGGTCGTAGGACTTGCCGCCCAATTCGACGCGTGCGACGTCCTTGACGCGGATGATGCGGTTGCCGGTGGCGCGGACGATCACGTTCTCGAACTGCTCGACGCTGCTGAGCCGTCCGAGGGTGGAGACGTTGTACTGGAAGGCCTGCCCCGCGGGGACGGGGGGCTGGCCGATGGCGCCGGCGGCGACCTGGACGTTCTGCTCCTTGAGGGAGTTGATGACGTCCATGGTGGTGAGGTCGCGGGCCTTGAGCTTCTCGGGGTCGAGCCAGAGGCGGATGCCGTAGTCCTTGGCGGGGAAGGTCTTGGCGTCGCCGACGCCGTTGATGCGCTTGATCTCGTCGAGGACGTTGATGGTGAGGTAGTTGGCGGTGAACAGGTCGTCGTATTTCTTGGCGGCCTCGGCGTCCTTGGGTGCCAGGGAGAAGATGGTGATGATGTTGGACGAGACCTTGTCGGTGGTGACGCCCTGGCGTTTGACCTCGTCGGGGAGCTTGGGATTGGCGATGTTGACGCGGTTCTGGACGAGCACGGAGGCGATATCGATATTGGTGCCCAGCTCGAAGGTGACCTTGAGGGTGTAGGAGCCGTCGCTGGCCGAGGTGCTCTCCATGTAGATCATGCCGGGCACGCCGTTGACCTGCTGCTCGATGGGGCTGGCGACGGTGTCGGCGACCACCTGGGCGCTGGCGCCGGGGTAGGTGCAGGTGACCTGGACGACGGGCGGGGTGATGTCGGGGTACTGGGCGACGGGGAGGGTGGGGTAGGCGACGACCCCCATGATCACGATGAGGATCGAGATGACCATGGAGACGATCGGTCGCCGGACCGGGAACTCTGCGAGCATCGGGGCTTCTCCTCAGCGGCCAGCGGCCGGTTCCTGCAGCTTGGGCGTGACCTTGGAGCCCGGGCGGGCCTTGAGGACACCGAGGACGACGACCCTGTCTTCGGGCTTGAGCCCCTCCTCGACGACGCGCATGGTTCCTTCGAGGATGCCCGGCCGGACGCGGCGGGCCGCGACGGTGTTCTCGTCGTTGACCACCAGGGCGTAGCGGCCCTGCTGGTCGCTGAGCAGCGCGGCCTCGGGGACGAGGATGGCCTTGCGGGTCGACATGGGGAAGCGCACGTTGGCGAACAGCCCGGGGAGCAGGCTCTCGTCGGCGTTCTCGTAGACGGTGCGGACCCGGAGGGTGCCGGTGAGGGAGTTGAGCTTGGGCTCGACGTAGTCGACGCGGCCCTTGTACTTGTACTCGGACTCACCGGCGAGCGAGAGTTCGCTGGGCCGCCACTGGCCGGGCGCGACTTGGCCGGGCTCGTTTTTGAGGCTCTCGCCGGCATTCTCGCGGTTGCGGCGGACGGTCAGGACGTCCGACTCGCTGGCGTCGATCGAGACGTAGGCGGGCGTGGCCTGCACGATCTCGGCGAGCAGGGTGGGCTCCCCGCGGCCGACGAGGTTGCCGACATCGACGTAGTTGGCGGAGATGCGTCCGTCGATGGGGGCGGCGATGTCGCAGTAGCCGAGGTTGAGCTGGGCCTCGGAGAGGGCGGCCTCGGCGGCGGCGACGTCGGCCTGCATGGCGTCGCGCCTGGCGGCCTTGATGAGGGCGTCGATCTCGGGGCCGGCGCGCTGGTCGGCCAGTTCGCGGGCCAGCCGGGCGTCGTTCTCGGCGCCGACCAGCGCGGCCTTCCTGGACTGCACAGTTGCCTGGGCCCTGGCGACGGCGGCCTCGTACTCGCGTTTATCGATCAGGAAGAGCGGGTCGCCCTTCTTGACGCGCTGGCCGGGCTGGAACTTGAGCTCCTGCAGGAAGCCCTGCACCCTGGCGCGGAGTTCGACGGTCTCGGAGGCCTCGATGACGCCGGTGAACTCGAGGTACGAGACGACCTCGCGTTCGACGGGCCTTGCCACGATGACCTCCGGCGGGGGCGGGGGCGCAAAGGCGTTGCGGTCGTCCTTCTCCCTGCAGCCGGCGGCGGCGAGGGTGGCGGCGAGCACGGTCGCCCACGCGAACAACCGTCTGGGGCGGTCGGCCGCGGGGCGGGCGGCGGGCACGCCTGCGGGGCGGATCGGCGGACGGGCGGGCATGGATGGCTCCTGGGTGTTCATCGTTTCTCTCCGGGCGCGGCGGGCTCGGCCGCGGGCCGCTGGAAGCCGAGGTCTTTTCCATCCGCCCACGCGGGGCTGAGCACGTTGCCCCAGTCGGTCCGGGCCCGCATGCGGTCGGCGGTCGGGGCATCGACGAACTCGTGGCCCTGGCGGACTTCCCAGCCGCCGCCCAGGGCCCGGTAGGTGTGGACGGCGCCCAGGGCGATCGAGGCCCTGGAGGTCACGAGGCGGTCCTGCTGCTCGACCAGCGCGATCTGCGCGCCGTTGACGCGGATGAAATCGACGGCGCCGGCGCGGTACTGGATGAGCGAGAGCTCCACGCTGCGCTGCGAGGCGTCGACGGCCTCGGTCAGGTAGACGGAGCGTTCCCGGGAGTGGAGGAACTCCGAGAGGCCCGCTTCCACGTCGCCCGCGGCGACGAGGACGGACTGCTGGTAGGCGGCGACCGCCTGCTCGTAGCGGGCGTCCTGCACGCGGATGTTCCCCTCGATGCGTCCGTAGTTGAGGACCGGCCAGTTGACGGACAGGCCGATGAACCCGGCGAACGAATCGGCGTCGAAGATGTTCCCGAGGTTGGGCCGCGTCGAGCCCTCGTAGGTGCTGCTGACAAAGCCGGTGGAGCCCGCGATCGAGATGCTGGGGTAGAGGTCGGCGACCGCCTGTCCGATGCGGGCGCTCTGGGCGGCGGCGAGCCGTTCGGCGGCGCGGACGTCGGGCCTGCGGCGGAGCAGGTCGGCGGGGATCCCGGTGGCGATCTCGACGGGCGTCTCGGGGACGTGTGCGTCGGCGCCCGCGTCGGGGGCCAGCTCGGGGTCCAGGTCCGACGGGGTCCTTCCCAGCAGGACGCACAGGGCGAGCCTGGTCTGCCGCAGGGCGTTCTCGAGGTCGGGGATCAGGGCCTGGGTGTTGGCGAGCGTGGAGCGTGCGGTGGAGACGTCCAGCTCGGACACGGCGCCCGCGCGGAAGCGCGTCTGGGTGAGGGCGAGCGTCTCGGCCTGGAGCGAGGCGTTGGCGCGGGTGTAGACCAGGCGCTCCTGGAGCGAGCGGAGGATGATGTAGTCGGTCGCGACGTCGGCGGCGAGGCTGATCAGGACGGCGTCGTAGTCCGCGACGGTCAGCTGCAGCTCGGCGTCGGCGGCCTCGATGCCGCGTCGGAACTTGCCCCAGAAGTCAAGCTCCCAGGCGGCCTGGAGGCCGATGGCGTCGCTCGCGAATGAGCGGTCGCCCGCGGCGCGGGCGTCGTTGGCGCTGATCTGGTTGGCGCCGACGCCGGCGGCGGCCTCCTGAAACTGGGGGAAGAACTGCCCGACGGCGATCCCGCGGGCGGCGCGGGCTTCGAGCACGCGCAGGCCCGCGGCCCTGAGGCCCAGGTTCTGGGCCAGGGCGCTCTGGACGAGCGCGGTCAGCTTGGGGTCGTTGAAGCTCTCCCACCACCGGCAGTTCTCGGCGGCCTGCGCGGTCCCGGCCTGGGTCTGCCAGGCGTCGTTGAGCGCCGCGTCGGGTCGCGTGTAGTTCGGCCCGACCATGCACCCCCCGGCGAGCAGGGCGGCCGCCGCGGCCGGAATGGCCAGAGCGCGGGCGGCGTGCGGCCGGCCGGTCGGGTGGAGCGGCGGCAGGACGGACGGCTTGTGGGGTCTGGTGTTCATGCTTGGCCCGGTGTATCAGCGCGGTCGCACGGGTCGGCCGCGACCGGCATCTTAACGTCTGCCGGCGCGTGCTGGAGGTAGGCGTCGACCGCGTCGGCGACCGAGGTGAACCGGTCGATGCGACCGGTGCGGTCCTCGAGCCCCTCGATCCGGAGCTTGTCGCGCACGGAGGAGCGTGCTTCGACGATCTGGAGCCGCCAACCCTTGGATTCCAGCTCGGCGTCCAGGCCCTTGAGCATCTCGGCACCGGCGCGGTCCACGAGCGGGGCGGCCGACATGTCGCAGATGACCATCCGGGTCTGCGGGGTCAGGCGCGCGATCACGGTGTCGCGGACATGATCGCAGTTGAAGTAAACGAGGCTCCCCTCGGGCCGGAAGATCATCAGGCCGGGGATCTGCTGGTTGTCGGCGTGGCGATCCGTGTCCGAGTACCGGCGGGTTCCCGGGATGCGGCCCAGGATGGCCACGTGCGGGCGGGAGGCACGGCGGATCAGGAGGACGATCGAGATTGCCGCCCCGATGAGCACGCCGCGCAGCAGCCCGGAGGTGAGGACGCCGGCCAGCGCGATCCCCGCGATCGCGAATTCCTGCCGGTCGGTGCGCCAGAGCTGCGCGAGGGCGTCGAGCTTCACCAGGCCGAGGACCGCCATGAGCACGACGGCGGCGAGCACGGGCTGGGGAAGATCGCGGAGCAGCCCGGACATGAACACGGCCACGACGAGGATCAGCCCGGCCGAGACCAGTCCGGAGAGGGGGGTCCTGGCGCCCGCGCTCTCGTTGACGAGCGACTGGGACATGCCGCCGCTGACGGGGAACCCCTGCGCCAGGCCCGAGGCGAGGTTGGCACCCGCGAGGGCGAGGAATTCCTGGCTGGCGTCGAGGCGTCCGCCGTGCTTGGCGGCGAACATCTTCCCGATGGCGGCGGTCTCGACCGCGCCCAGCAGGAAGCACGCCATGGCCAGGGGCAGCAGTTCGTTCAGGTCGGCCCACACCACGGGCGGGATCCCCACCGGGGGGAGACCGCCGGGGATCTCGCCGAGCATCTTGACGCCGCGCGCATCGAGGTTCGCGACGCCGGCGGCGATCACACCGCCGATCACGACAAAGAGCGCCACCGGCTGGTTCTTGAGCAGCACCTTGCCGGCCAGGAGAAAGCCCAGCGCGATCAACCCTGTGGTCATCGAGGCGGGGTTGGTCTCTCCCAGGTGCGTGAGCAGATGGTGGGAGCAGCCCCAGAAGCCGCCGTGGCCCCCGCTGATCCCGAGCAGCTTGGGGAGCTGCGTGCTCGCGAGCGTGAGCGCCACGCCCGTCTTGAACCCGATCAGCACGGTCTCGGAGACGAAGTTCACGAGCGAGCCGGCGCGCACGATCCACGCGCCCAGGGCCAGCGCCGACACCAGCAACGCGGTGCACGCGGCGAGCGCTCCGAACCGGGTCGGGTCGCCCCCCGCGAGGGATCCAAGGGTGGTCCCCAACAGCAGCGAGATCGCGGAAGTCACCGTGACGGCGGTGTGGCGTGAACTGCACAAGATCCAGAACACCAGCCCGCCCGCGAGGCACGCGTACAGGCCGGCCTGGGGCGCGAGCCCGGCGAGCGTTGCGTCTCCGATGGCCGCGGGGAGCACGTAGGCGGCCAGCGTCAGCCCGGCGACCATGTCCCCGCGCAGGTTCTGGAGGTTGTACGCGCGCAGCCAGCCGGTGGAGGGGAGCCAGCCGACCAGCGGCGCCGGGGGCGCGATTGGTTCGGGCGGCGGAACGCCGGCAACGCCGCTCACAGGATGGCCCTCGACTGCCCGGGGCGTTGGCGAACATCCTCCGCGGGAGGAGCCACGTTGAGGTGAATGCGTGCCCGGGAGTCTGCCTGAGATCGGCGCACAGGTCGTTCCATTCCGCGGCGAGCGATGGGACATCGCCGACGAGGCTCGGCAATCCGCACCGAATCAACTCCGCTTGCCGAGCGGGATCTTGAACTTCGTAGTTGGCCCGCGATCGGCCGTTGGTCTCGGTTGACCATATACCCGCGGGCCTGCGTGCACGCGACCGGGGCGAGAAATTGTGGCCGGAGCGCCGTGCTCAGGGTCTGGATCGGTGGGCGCCAACGAGCCTTCGAACAGCCTCCAAGGGCGTTCAAGGTCGCCCGTCGGTGGAACGGCAGCCGTGTCTGATGGACCGCGAGCGCACCGGCTGGACACGACAGGATGCCGGGCCCGGTCGGGGCGTTCCACGCGGAACTTCACCTGATCGCAAGCCCTTGTGACCGCTGGAATTGCGGGGCGAGCGGCGCGGGAGCGCGGGCACGAGGTGCGCGGCGTAGAGGTTGGAATCGTCGCGGCGCTGGGCCGTGATCCGGCCGCGCCGGTCGGTGCACGCGAGTCCGGTCGCCGATGGGCCGCCGCGCATTTGCGGCGGGCGTGTGAACGCGCAGCGCGTGCGACTCCCGGTCACGCCCGTGCATTCGCAGGGCGCCGTCCGGCGGCGTGCGAACCCAAACCGAAAGAAAAAAACCCGGAACTGGCCGGGGCTTGCTCGCATCACATCGGGTTGTACTTGAAAGCGGGCGACCGGGATCGAACCGGCGACATTCAGCTTGGGAACGCCCGGGCTGCCGATCAGAATCCCCGTGAATCTGGCCACTTCCGACGCACCCCGCGTTCGCTTGCACACGGGCTTGCACAAGGCCGCGCAAGATTGGGATTCCCGCCCCCGCGCCCGTCCCGCGACGTTCGCCCACGGGCGGTCCGGCCCGGCGCTTGCCCCGATTGCCGGGCGTCGCCAACCGGCGGCACGTCGGGCCAACGTGGCGCGACGTGGGCGTCTACGCGTCTACGCATACAGAATCCGCGACGATGCTGCCGTCGGCGGGTTTCTGTAGACGTAGACGCCGTGGCGGGTGCGTAGGTACTCCGCCGGGGGGGACCGGTCTCGACAGGCCTACGGGAACAGCCGCGCGGGTAAACAGAGTTTGTTTCGCGCGGAGATGGGCGATTTCCGGCAGAATCTGACTGAATGGCCCGATGTGGCCGAACTTGCCGACATGTCGCGGAATGACGGCGGCGCTTCCCGTAGAAATGAAAAGCGAGATCATCGCTGCCGTCGGCGGCCCATCGCCAGTCCACCGATCGCAAGAATCGTCGCGCAGCCTGGTGCGGGCACCACCGATAGCGTGAAGCTGCCGCTGTCGCTGAACGGACCCATGGCATCCGTCACGAACACGAGCGTGCTGAACGTGCCGTTGACACGAACTGAACCGTAAGCGGACCGATCACCGGCGAGTGGAGGCGTGCCCGCGGGCAGCGTGGAATCAGTTGTAAAGGGCATCTTGTCTGTGACGAGGGCGAAGCCATATGCCGGTCCGCCAAAAGCGGGATCGATCCCGTCACCGTCCGGTCCGTCGTTCCCATTGAGCAGAGTCAGGCTGGTAAAGCCCGGAGTTGGCGCGAAGGATATCGCCATCCAGTCCATGTTTGCGATGTGAAACACGGGATCGGTGACCGGCGAACTGAAGGTCATGGTCACCAAGTTGCCTGCAAACGACAAGTAGGTGAAACCGACCCGATCCGTCGTCAGGGTCGTGGGGCTGAAAACGCTTGAATGGCTGAACTGGGGCGAGGAGCCGTCAATCGTCGAGTCACCCAGGCCGCTTCCGATCGGGTTGAACGAAAACACCGGGGCTCCAGAGATGCTACCGGTGACCGCAATTCCGCCCAGTGTTCCGGAGAACGATCCGACGCCGGAACTGCCGGGTGTGACTGACGTCAGATCGAGAAACACATCGGCGTGGGCAGTGGTGATCGGAAGGGCGACGGACGTCAACGCGAGGACAAGTGCGGCGGTCTTCATGGTTCTCTCCGTGATTCGTGAGCGTTCGCCTGCTCTCCTCCGGCTTTCAGGTTGCAGGCAGTTGCTGCCCAAGAACTAGTCGTGAGCATACTGGATATTTGGACACAGAACTACTCTTTTTTGCCCTCTTCAATCAACTTTGCTCTGGACTACCGATGTTTTCTGATCATCCACGAATCAATGCCCTTTCCTGTCAGATTCGTATTTCGTTAGGAATCAAGTGTTCCGAGCAGGGTGCAAATGGCGCTTCAGACGCTCGGATTCAGGAGGGGAGATGCTTGTTCTGGACAGGAATGGGCGGAATAGGCCGCCAGATACTCTTGTTCAATATCCAGATTTCCACTATGTTTGCCGTGAGGTCCAGCCATGAGCACACGACTCCGGACGTGCATCTTTCTGCTTCTGGTCAGTCCGGGCTCTGCGTTGGCGCAGCCTTTGGCGACGGCGTTCACCTATCAGGGTGAGTTGAGAAACTCCGGCGCACTAGCTTCGGGTGTGCACGACCTGCGGTTCAGGCTCTACGACGCGGCGACGGGCGGAAGCCAGGTGGGCTCCACGATCTGCTCGGACAACGTCGCCACCAGCGAGGGGCGCTTCACGGTCGTGCTGGACTTCGGAGCCCAGTTCGCCGGGCAGCAACGGTTCCTCGAGATCGACGTCCGCGCGGACACCGGGCTGGACTGCGGCAACGCTGCGGGCTTCGTGCCGCTGGCGCCGCGGCAGCCCCTGACCGCTTCGCCACACGCGATCTTCGCGCTCACCTCCGGGAGCGCCGCGACGGCCAACGACGCCACGCAACTCAACGGGCAATCGGCCGCGTACTACCGGGACGCCACGAACCTGAACGCGGGCACGGTGGCGGACGCGCGCCTGGCCTCGACGGTGGCGCGGACCAACACGAACCAAGCGTTCACCGGGGCGATGACGTTCGGCAACGCGGCCAACGCCTTCACGGGCGCGTTCTCCGGCTCGGGGGCTGGGCTGGCGGGCGTAAACGCGGACCTGCTCGACGGGCTGAACTCCACGGCGTTCCTCCAGTCAATCCCCGTGCCGCTCACGCTGAGCGGGAGCAGCCTGACGCACATCATCCGCGGCGAGAACACGGCGCTCGCGTCGGGATCCGCGGGCGTGTACGGCATCTCCACGGCCTCCATCACCGTCGCTTATGGCGTGTACGGGCGGAGCGCCAGCACCAGCGGGTGCGGCGTTCGCGGCGAGGCCACGGCCGCTACTGGGATCAACTATGGCGGCTGGTTCTCGACACCCAGCACCTCCGGGATGGGTGTGTTTGGCAACGCGGGTGCGACAAGCGGGGACACCTTCGGCGTCTACGGCGAGAGCGCCAGCACGAACGGGATCGGCGTGCGTGGGCTCGCCGCTTCCACCTCTGGAACGACGCAGGGCGGCCTCTTTGAGAGTCGAAGCCCGGTCGGGGTCGGGGTCGAAGGCCTTGCGACCAGCGGGACCGGTGCCACCATCGGCGTTCGCGGCGAGAGCGTCAGCGATTCAGGTATCGGTGTGTATGCTTTGGCATCCAGAGGAACGGGGAACACCTTCGGCCTGTTCGCACGCAATACCAGCACCTCAGGGGTCGGAGTCTTCGGGCGGGTCTATGCCGCCTCCGGCGCCACGTACGGTGTATACGGCGTCAGCGACAGCACGGACGGGCAGGGCGTGCATGGGCTCGCGACCGCTTCGACAGGCGCGACCTACGGCGGGTACTTCGAGAACGGCAGCACGTCGGGGCGCGGCGTCTATGGTCGCGCCACCGCCACCATCGGCGACGCCCGGGGCGTGTACGGCGTGAGCGACAGCAGCGCCGGGCTTGGAGTCACCGGATACGCCACCGCCACCACCGGTACGACCTACGGCGTGTACGGCCAGAGCGACAGTTCGTCGGGCTTTGGCGGGTACTTCGTGGGTAGGGGAAGTGACGCTCTGTATGTGAGGAATGATGCGAATGGGCGCGGAATCCAAGTTCTCGCGTCCAACGACACCGCTCTCTGGGCGTCGACCACCTCGGGCATCGCGGGCGTGGACGGGCGCAACGCCAGCACCACGGGCCGCGGCCTGTATGGCTACGCCACCGCCTCAGCCGGCACGAACTATGGCGTCTACGGACGGACCGCGAGCAGCAGCGGGTACGGTGTGTACTCTCTCGGCAACTCGGGGGCCAGCGGAACCAAGTCCTTCCAAATCGACCACCCACTCGACCCCGAGAACAAGTACCTCCTGCACTACTCGACCGAGTCTCCGGAAGTCCTCAACGCCTATTCGGGCAAGGTGACGCTCGACGGCGCAGGCGAGGCGATCGTCGAACTGCCCGCGTACTTCGCGAGCATCAACAAGGATCCCCGCTACACGCTGACGGCTGTCGGCGCGCCGATGCCCATGCTCCACGTGGCCGAGGAGATCGGCGAGGCGGCGCTGGCCGAGGGCGAGCGGTCCGGGCCGGGCGTGGTCCCGCCGATCTGCTCGTTCCGCATCGCGGGCGGCGCCCCAGGGGCGAAGGTTTCATGGCGCGTGGAGGCGGTGCGGAACGACCTCCGCATGAGGATGCACGGCGCGCCCGTCGAGCGGGAGAAGACCGGCCCCGAGCGGGGCAAGTTCCAGCACCCCGAGTATTACGGCAAGGCCGTCGTGCAGGGGATCGACTTCCGGGCCGATGATGATCATCTCTCCCGCGGGCCGGGTTCCCCCGACCGGCCTCGGCCCTGAGTTGATTCGGCCACTCCAGCGAATCCGCACGAAAGGGTTGATCATGCCTCCGCGAACGAACATCGCTTGCATCCCGTGTGTGCTCTGCCTGGCCTCCGCCGCCCTGGCCCAACCGCTGGGCACGGCGTTTACCTACCAAGGCGAACTCCGCGCATCGGGCGTGCCCGCCTCGGGGCCGCACGACCTGCGGTTCCGCTTGTACGACGCCGTCTCGGGTGGGAACCAGGTGGGCTCCACGATCTGCTCGGACAACGTCGCCACCAGCGAGGGGCGCTTCACGGTCGTGCTGGACTTCGGAGCCCAGTTCGCCGGGCAGCAACGGTTCCTCGAGATCGACGTCCGCGCGGACACCGGGCTGGACTGCGGCAACGCTGCGGGCTTCGTGCCGCTGGCGCCGCGGCAGCCCCTGACCGCTTCGCCACACGCGATCTTCGCGCTCACCTCCGGTCACACGGCGATGGCAGACACGGCGACGACCGCGATGAGCGCGACCAACTCGACTCAACTCAACGGGCAGGGAGCAGCGTTCTACCAGAATGCGGGCAATCTCAGCGCGGGCACCATCCCGAGCGCACGGGTGAGCGGTACATATTCCGGGGTGATCGCGCTGAGCAACGCAGGGAACAGTTTCACCGGTGGAGGCGGCGGGTTGACGGGGCTGAACGCCTCGAACATCGCCAGTGGCACGCTTGCCGACGGCCGTCTAGCGCCGACGTACACGCAGGCGCTCTCGCTGACCAACGCCTCGAACTGGTTCGTAGGCGCTTTCACGGGCGGGGGCGCAGGACTCACGGGCCTGAACGCGTCGAACATCGACGCGGGCACATTGAGCGCGGGCCGCCTGCCGATGCCGCTGGCGTTGTCGGGGTCGGTCCCCGCTGGGGCGACGCTCCACGCGGACAACTCCAGTCCGACCGGTGAAGCGATCGGCGTGAAGGGCGCCAGTGTGAGTGACCAGGGCCGCGGGGTGTACGGTCTTGCCGCGTCGTCATCGGGCAACACTGTGGGCGTGGAAGGGATGAGCCTCTATAGCCCGACGGGCACGGGGATGGTGGGGACGGCGCGGGCGACCGGGGGGTGGTTCGAGGCGACTGACCCGGGCGGTACCGGACTGTTCGGTGTGAACACTTCGGCCTCGGGAATCACCTATGGGGTGCAGGGACGGAGCGCCAGCCCGAACGGCACGGCCATCCGCGGCGAGTCCATTGCAACCACGGGCGCGGGCCATGGCGTCCTTGGTATCACGCACAGCGGCGGGGGCGTCGGCGTTTGGGGAAGTTCTGATGCCGCATCGGGCACGGGTTCGGGCGTCTATGGCGAAAGCTCGAGCACGACGGGCACAGGCGTGAATGGCCGTGCATACGCGCCATCGGGATCGGCGATCGGCGTGCGCGGGAGTACGTTCAGTCCCGGTGGTTTCGGGGTCTATGGTGGGTCGAGTGCGACCACTGGATTCGCAGTGGGCGTCAAGGGCGAAGTGGTCGGCGGCAACGCCACCGGCACGGGCGTAGTGGGGTACGCTGCCGCCACAGGCGGGTACTTCGAGGCCACAAACATCGCTGGCAACGGCGTGTACGGATTCGCCTCGTCTTCCGCTGGTGCGAGCAATGGCACCGGCGTTCGTGGGGTCACCGCGAGTCCCAACGGGGTCGGTGTGTGGGGTGTCGCCCTCTCGCCCATTGGTGTCAACTACGGGGTGGCGGGTGAAATGTCCACCAGCACAGCGGGATGGGCGGTGTACGCATGGGGTGACTTTGGGGCCAGCGGGATCAAGAGTTTCCGCATTGACCACCCGACCGATCCAACGAACCGCTACTTGCAGCACTACTGTGCCGAGTCGCCCGAGGTCATCAACTTCTACTCAGGTACGATTGCGCTCGACGACACCGGCGGGGCGGTCGTGAAACTCCCCACGTACTTCGCCAGCATCAATAAGGACCCCCGGTACACGCTGACGGCGATCGGTGCGCCAATGCCCATGATCCACATCGCTGAGGAAGTCAGTGCCGACGCGCTGCTGGCAGGCGAGCGGGCCAAGCCAGGTGAGCCCGTGCCGGCATGCTCGTTCCGTATCGCGGGCGGCGCGGCCGGGGCTAAGGTGTCGTGGGAAGTGAAGGCAGTACGGAACGATCCGTATGTCCGACAGCGCGGCGTGCCGGTGGAGACGGATAAGATTGGCCCCGAACGCGGCACATATCAGCACCCGGAGTTGTACGGACAACCGCCCGAACGCGGCGCACATCACCAGTTGAATGAGGATGCCGCACGCTTGCGAGAGGCACAACGATGATCATTCCAAGCACAAGTGCGCTGCGGATTGCCGTCGTAACGCCACCTTTGTCCGCCACGAACCCAGCCAGCGCCCCGGTTTCTTCATCATTGGCGTGCCACTCACCTTCTTGCGCATCGCCACCATGTCCTGACAGGCCTGTTGCGATGATCTTCCGCACTCATATTCTCGCAATCGTGATAACGCTGGCAACGCTCGCATTTTCCCTTGCGCTTTCGCCCAGTTCAGCATCTCCTGGTCCACCATCGACGGTGGCGGAGGCCAGCTCTCCGGTGGCGTCCACGAGGTCAACACCAGCATCGGACAGCCTGATGCAACCGGCAGCGCAGCCCACGCCGGCGGCAACTTCGTGCTCGTGGGTGGGTTCTGGCCCGCCCGTGTGCGCACGTGTTTGGCCGACTTCAACAACTCCAGTGTCGTCACGGTGCAAGACATCTTCGATTTCCTCAACGCATGGTTCGCCGGCTTCACCAGCGCCGACTTCAACAACTCCGGCGCCGTCACCGTGCAAGACATCTTCGACTTCCTGAATGCGTGGTTCATTGGCTGCGCTTAGACAGAGACTGTCTACTCGTGCCGCGCGAGAGGCGGGCGGCGACATGGAGACCGTCCGTCGAAGCAACTCAGCACACGGTGCGCACGAGCGACCGCCGCATCGGCAGTCCTGCCAGCAGGGGCAGCCGCGCGAAGTCTCTCGCGCCGACAATATCGAACCCAGCGGGCGCGTGGTCCCCAGGTTCCGCCCGCTCTACTTCCCAACCGCCCTGTTACGCCAGCCCAGCGCATGGGAAGTGACCGGCGGTCGTCAGCCCATGCTCGACGCACGACTCATATCAATTCGAGTTGAGCCCGACCTCGCTCGGCAGGAGAAACGCGACCACATCCGCCGCCCGGTATGAGTCAGACCCCGGCTTGAGGAACCGAGCTACGTCGATCACGTCATCACCCGAAGTCACCAGAGGCAGTTCACGCTCCCTGCCCGTCTGTCCCCGCACCTGCTCTAAGCCGATGTTGGCAAGCAAAGCGTTACAGAGGCATTTGCGTCCTTGCGTTTCCGATTCGCTTCCCCCCTTGTTGACGAAGTCCTCCACCGGTTCCGCGGGACAACGCCAGCCGAGTGAGCCGTCGGGTTTCTTGTACGCGTGGCGAAGGTAGCCAAGGTCGCACACTCGCGCGGACCGCCCCGGGTTTGCCGGGTCCGCGAGTGTGCCGGGCAATTGCACGAGCTTGAATGGAAACCCGGTGGGCGAGGCAGTCGGGTCGGTGAACACGCGGAGTGTCTTGGCCTTGCTCATCGCGAGCGTCTGCTCCTTGATTTCCCGCGTCAGCCCCGACTCGTCGCAGTAGGCGAAGGCGGTGCCCACTTGCACCCCGGTCGCGCCGCATCGCAAGGCTTCGGCGACGCGCTCGGGGCGGGCGTACGAGCCTGCCAGCCAGAATGGGAGGTTCAGCCCCCGGGACTCCTCCAAATCCGGCTGGTCGCGGTCGCTGTAGATCGGCTCGCCGGCCTGGGTGAGCCGCAACGGGCCTCGTGGCGGCGCGTTGTGTCCTCCGGCGGTTGGACCCTCAACGATGAACCCATCGACGCGGCCGTTGGACTTCTTCACGAGCATCGTCGCGAGCGTCGCGGATGAGACGATGGCAAAGAACGCGGGCCTGACGAGGGCGCGTGGACGGGAACCCGCCGGCCGTAGCTCGGAGGGACTGAACCTTGTCACAAAGTGATCGTCCGAGGTCGCCGCCTTTACATCGAGCGTCACCTCGGCGGGCTCCCCGCGAGCGAACCGGTCCAACACGCCCGGGATAGTTCGCGGGATGCCGGCGCCCACAAGCACGCATGACACTCCTGCGAGCATCGCTCCGTAAAGCGATGGAAGTAGTGTCGCTTGAATCTTCTCAAGAAAGTTGATCCCGACGGGGCCTTGGTGGCCATCACGAGCGAGAAACACCTCGACGAAGTTGCTTGCAACGAGCAGTTCCAAGGCCGATCGCGAAAGGCGGTCAGATGGCAGTGGCTTGGACTTGAACGGAGCGTCTGGCATCTTACCGCCGGGCAAGAAGTATCGGCTGAGGATGTTGTCCGCGACCCCAGCGATGGGAAACGCCGCCAAGGCTCGCCGGACATGGCCACCTGGATCACCCATCTGAAGTCGGCGCGCGACGATTACGTCAAGGGCTGTGCCCGACACCACCCCGAGCTGCCCCGTAGTCGACACGGCACGCGCAAGCCGCCAATCTGAGACTCCCGCGCCCATGCCGCCTTGGATGATGATGGGAAGCGTATTGGTGAGCACTCGAGGACTCCGTTTGCGCGCGATCGGTTGGATCGACGCACTTGTTCGGCTCGGCTATTGCGCGACCAGGGATACTTGAAGCAAAAACGAAGCACAACGTTCAGCTCGGACATCGTGTGCAACTTTGGGGGCGAGGACCAGAACCTTGCCGACGCAGAGGCGGTGTAACCGTCCATCGGTCACGACCGTGATCTCTCCCTCGACGGGCTGAATTGTGACTGTTCCCGCAGTCCTGTGCTCGGGGATGCATGCGCCGGCGTCGAGCGTGAACAGTGCGATCGTGCGATTGCCGTTCTTGTACAGCGCCTTCTGGCGGTGGCCGTGCGGTGCCGGTCCCTCGGCACGAACCGCGGCCGCCTCCGCGACAAGATCAAAGACGAGGGAAGGAGTATCAAACCGGGACTCGGGTGCCGGACGGAGACGCTGATCGTTCATGGATGAACTCCGATCGTTCGGTGGTGGCCCAAGGACACCAGGACATCATCCTCCGGCGGCCGCTTGCCCAGCAGAATCGGACCATACGAGACGACGTACAGCAGGAAGGCCCCCGCCCACGCGGTGCCCGCGGCGAGCATGCCGGCCAAGTAGAACGACGGGATGAGCGCCGACGCGACCCTCAGGGCCGCGGCGAGCAGCACGAGGATGAAGGCCGTGACCTCGACGCGCCCGGCACGTACCAACCGGCCTGAGTGACCGAGTGCCGTCCGGGTGATCATCCCGATGATCAGTCCTCCCATGGAGCCGACGGCGAGCGCGTGGATCGCCGCGGAGCGCGGCACAATGCCGAAGGAGGCCAGGCCCAGCAGCACGAGGCCGATCGGTATCCAGGCGTAGGCGGCGTGGAGAATCCACTGCATCGGATTGCTGCGGACCGCGAGAGGATTCCAGCCGATCGCCTGGACGGCGACGGCTGCCCCGGCGAGCAGGGCGAGCGTTCCAGTTAAGGGCCCCGGCACGTGGAACGAGTCGGCCAGGAACGCGGCCGCCGCGAGCATGAATGATCCGCGGTGCAGCCACGTGGGCCGCCACCGCCACACGCCGGGGGCCGCGTTGGTCGAGAAGCCGGGCACAACACGCCCACCAACGATCATCTCGATGAGCACCACAAAGAGCAGCCCGGCCTCAACAGCTTGGAGAGGAGATACCGGGATGAGATGATGGGCGGCCGCATGGAACGCGATGTTGGCGCAGGCGAGCAGCACGAGCACCATGACCAGCGGCATGCTGCACCAACTGCGAGCCAGGATGAACTTCCTCGTCAGCACTCCAGCCACGATCACCAACAGCAGAGAGTCCGCCACGGCGGTCCCCAGCCCATACGCGACCAACATCCCCACACGAGCGGTGAGCCACAATACAGCGAGCAGCACAAGAGGCATCCCGGCGGGAAGCGGAAGGCCGGTCCAGTTGCGGGCCGCGGTGAAGAGGAAGCCGATGATGATGGCACCGGCAAAGCCAAACACCATCTCGTGGGCGTGCCAGAACAGAGGCGGCAGTGCCGGCGTGAAGGAGTTGTGGTACCACATGCCCAGCCACAGCGGCACCGCGACCGCCGAAAAGAACGCGCTGCCCAAGTAGAACGGGCGGAAGGCGTCAAAGAAGAATGGCGAACGGCCTTTGCGTGGTCTTGTGCGTGAATCCACCGAGATGGTCGGGGTGGCGACGAAGACTGTCGCCCTGCTCGAGTCCAGCTCGCCAGTCGCTCCGACGCTCATCAAACACCTCCACATTCCGGTGACTCACAGCGAGTGGATCGGGGCCCACCATGGAACCTATGGAGCGACCCGAATGGCCTTGCGCTACACAACCTCACCGTGTTGCGCCCAGCTTCCCGGATCGCCGCGTCCCGCTCTCCGCGCGTGATCATCCGCAGATGCTCGACCATCTTGATCTTGTAGGGCTCGGCCCAGGAGCGTTTGGCCACGGCGATCTCCTTCAATACCGACTCTCGCCTCGCTGCAACACATTGTAGACCAAAATGTCCACTATTGCCTGCTCTGCCATCCTTCTCTTTCACGCCGTGACGGCTCTGCTGTGCTGCCATGGTCCAAAATGCGGCTTGGGAGATCTGGCATCCACTGGAAGTCGGTTAGGAGAATGGCACTTGAGGCCGTGAGCGGTATCGGGCCCAACCACTTGCTTCGTGAACTCGTGCCGCGTGGCGCGAGATGTCAGACGAGCCGGCGCG
>JBGAOZ010000056.1:0-7508 GCA_044221545.1 Phycisphaerales bacterium | reverse complement strand
GGGGGACGGTGGGGGGGTAGGGGCAGCTCGGTCGGAGAAAGCCAAGGAGATTCCAGGATGATCCACGCACGCGTGATGAAGATTCTCGGTCTGGCGACGGCGGCGAGCCTGCTGGCGGCCGGGTGCAGCGGGCACGGGGCGTACACGACCGAGCAGATGTCGGCCGCCAAGGAGAAGATGGCGGTGATGAAGAGCGCGACCGAGTGGGAGATGGCGCGCCAGTCGTTCCTGACGGGTGATTTCGACAAGGCGCTCAAGGGCGTGGACCGCTCGCTGGCGCTGGCGCCCAAGGTCGCCAAGAGCCACGTGCTCAAGGGCCGGATCCTGATGGAGAAGGGGGACCTCGAGGGGGCGATCGTGAGCTTCAACGAGGCGATCAAGGTGGAGGAGAAGAACGTCGACGCGACGTACCACCTGGGCCTTATCTTCGAGCGCCTGCGCCAGCGTGACAAGGCGCTGGTGCAGTACAGCAAGGCGTCGGAGATCGAGCCGCAGAACCCGCAGTACGTGATCGCCGCGGCCGAGACGATGATCGACATGAACCGGATCGAGGACGCCAAGACGTTCGTGGAGTCCCGGGGCGAGGCGTTCAGCAACACGGCGGGCATCAAGCAGACGCTGGGCCACATCGCGATGATGCAGAACCGCACCGCCGACGCGGTGACGCTCTTCGAGCAGGCCCGGCTGCTGGCCCCCGACGACCTGACCCTGATCGAGGAGGTCACGCGGGCCCAGGTCGCCGCCGCCCACTACGGGGACGCCGAGGGCAACCTCGCGCACCTGCTGGACGCGGAAGCGAACAAGGACCGGCGGGACCTCAAGCTCCTGCGGGCCCGCTGCCTGATCGAGATCGATCGGCCGCTGGAGGCCCGCGAGATCATCATCCGCCTGACGCAGGGCGCCGACGGCTCTTCGGATGTGGACTCGTGGATCCTGCTGGGGAACCTGTCGTACACGCTCAAGGACGCCAACCGGACCCGCCTGGCGGCCCAGCGCGTGATCGGGCTGGCCCCGGACCGCGCCGACGGCTACCTGCTCCGCGGCCTCCAGCAGCGCCGGCAGGGGCAGATGGACGCGGCGATCCAGAGCTTCGAGGAGGCCGTGCGGCACGACAAGAGCGCCAACTCGCTGGTCCTGCTGGGCCTGACCCAGCGCGACATGGGCAAGTCCGAACTGGCCCGGGCGACGTTCACGCAGGCGCTGAGCAAGGACCCCGGCAACGAGGACGCCGCCCGGCTTCTGGACACGGCGGTCGCGGTGGTCAAGACCGACGGCTGACCGGGCGGTTCGCCGACGTGGGCGATCCGGCGGGCCGGCCGCTACGCTGGGACGTGGCCAAGAAACCGGAATCCAAGAAGCCGGCATCACCTTCTCGCGCACCTTCCAAACGCTCGGGCGCCGGCCCGGGCGTTTCTGCTTTGGCGTCCGAGGCGCCGGCCGAGCGGGCGGCGCCTGGGATCTCCGTGCCCCGCCCCGGCCTGCTGGGGGACATCCTCGGGCAGTCGAGGGCGGTGGGAACGCTGGCGTCGGCGATCAACGCGGGGAAGGTGCACCACGCGTGGATCTTCCACGGCCCGGCGGGGGTAGGGAAGTTCACCACGGCGCTGGCGTTCGCGGGCGTGCTGCTGGACCCGACGACGCGGCCCGCGCGGGCGGGCGCGGGAGGGGGCGGGCTCCCGGGGCCCGACCCGTCGAGCCCGGTGCGCCGGCTGCTGGCGGCCGGCGCGCACCCGGACCTTCACGTGATCGCCAAGGAGCTGGCCCGGTTCAGCGACGACCCGAGCGTCCGCAACTCAAAGCAGATCTCGATCGCCAAGGACGTGGTGGACCAGCACCTGATCAAGCCGGCGGGCCTGGCGCCCAGCGTGGTGCCCGGGGGCCTGGCGACCAAGGTGTTCATCGTGGACGAGGCCGAGATGCTGGACCGGTTCGCGACCCACGCGCCGGTGCAGAACTCGATCCTCAAGACGCTGGAGGAGCCCTCGGCGGGGAACGTGATCATCCTGGTGACCAGCGCCGAGGACCGGCTGCTGCCGACGATCCGGAGCCGCTGCCAGCGGGTCGGGTTCGGGAAGCTGGACGAGGCGGGGATGAACGCGTGGATGCAGCGGGCCGGCGTCGAGCTGCCCAGGGAATCGGCCCAGTGGCTGCTGGGGTATGCCGACGGCTCCCCGGGGGACCTGCTGCGGGCGATCCAGACGGGGTCGGCGGAGTGGAACCAGAAGCTCTCGCCGATGCTCGCCGACCTGGAGCGTGGGCGCGTGCCGGTGGACCTGGGCCCGGCGATGGCGGGGTTGATCGAGGCCGAAGCGCAGCGGCTGGCCAAGGCCTCGCCCAACGCGAGCAAGGAAGCGGCGAACAAGACGGCGGCCGATGCGATGTTCCGGCTGCTGTCCGACCATTTCCGGCGGGGGCTGCGTTCGGCGGCGGGTTCGGGGAGCGCAGCGCGGGCGGTGCAGGCGCGGCTGCGGTGCATCGACCTGATCGGGGAGGCCGAGCGGCACATGGATGCGAACGTCCAGGCGCTGTTCGTGTGCTCGAACCTGGCCGCGCAGATGGGCCTGGTCGCCGAGGCGGCCGCGCGGGCGTGAACCAGGGCCGGCATCCCCCGGTAGGGCTTGGGCGGGGCGCTCCACAGGGCATATCGTTGAGTTTGCAGGACCCGGACCGCCCGGGGGGCTGCGATCGGCACCGCACCGAACCCGATCGGGCCCGCACGGGCGGCACGAGTCTGGAGAGAAGCGACCATGGCGCACGCGAAGTCGACCAATCCCGATGAATTCATCCTCCCCGACCTGGGAGAGGGTGTGCACGAGGCCGAACTGATCAAGTGGCGGGTGTCGGTCGGGCAGACGGTCGCCGAGCACGACATCCTGGCCGAGATGGAGACCGACAAGGCGCTGGTGGAGGTCCCCAGCCCGCGCGCGGGCACGATCGCCTCGCTCAACGGCGCGGAGGGGGAGATTCTCCACGTCGGGACGGTGCTGGTGACGTACCAGGGTTCGGGAGGCGCTGCGGCGGTCGGGAGCCCGGCGGCGCCGGCGAAGGCCAGCGCGGCCCCGCGGGCGGGCTCACCGGCCCCGGCCTCGCAGAACGGATCATCGCACGGCTCGGCGGCCAAGGCCGAGGAGAGCGAGGATGCGGGCACGGTGGTCGGCAGCATGAGCGGCGGGATCGCGGGCGTTTCGGGTGCGCCCGGCAAGGCGCTGGCGACCCCGGCGGTCCGGCGGCTGGCGCGGGACCTGGGCGTGGACATCGATGGCGTGCCGGGGACGGGCATCGGCGGGCGGGTGACGGAGAAGGATGTGCGTGCGGGCGTGGGGGGCAAGCGCGGGGCGGCGTGCGACATGGGCGAGCCTTCGATCCCGCCGAGCGTGCCGGGCGGCGGGGCGCGCGTGGCGACTCCGGCGGCGCGGACGCCGGCGCCATCGCGTCCGGCGGGCGCGGATCGCGGGGTTCCGGCGGCGGCCACGGCCCGGGTGGCGGTCACGGAAACCGAGGGTGCGACACGGATCCCGTTCCGCGGCGTTCGGCGCACGATCGCCAACCGCCTGCGCGAGTCGGTGAGCCAGGCGGTGCACTTCAACGTCATGGATGAGGCCGATGTGTCCGCCCTTGATGGCCTGCGGCGCAAGCTCGCGGGCGCCAGCGGCGAGAAGGTAACGTTCCTGCCGTTTGTGTGCTCGGCGGTGGCGAGGATCCTGCGCAGGCCCGAGTTCCGCATGCTCAACTGCACCGTGGACGATGGGGCCAACGGCGGTGAGGGCGAGATCATCCAGCACCGCGCGGTGCACATCGGGATCGCCACCGACACCGAGAACGGGCTGATGGTGCCGGTCATCCGGGATACCGATTCGCTCGGGGTGCTCGAGATCGGCCGGCAGATCACGGGTATCGCGACGGCGGCCCGCAACCGCTCGATCCCACGGGATCAGCTCATGGGCTCGACGTTCACGATCAGCAACGTCGGGAGCCACGCGGGGCGGTTCGCTACGCCGATCATCAACTATCCCGAGGTGGGGATCCTGGCGGTGGGCCGGGCGCGGCAGTCGCCGGTGGTGCGCGGGGGCGGGATCTTCGTGGGCAACCTGCTGCCCCTGAGCCTGGCGTGCGATCATCGCGTGGTGGATGGGGCAACCGCGGCGATGGCGCTGGCGGGGATCATCGAGCTGTTGCACGAGCCCGAGCAGCTCTTGGGCCCGGCACGCGGGTAAGAACTCCTCGCAGAATGAGAGAGTAGATCAGGTAGACACAGGCGGGACGCCTGTGCCACGAGGTTGAGTAGTCATTCTGTGAGGGGCTCTACGGCATTGCCCGGCGAGATCGGAATCATCCATGAGGCCGAGCGGTTTGTCGTGGTCGACAAGCCGTCGATGATGCTGTCGGTGCCGGGCCGGGGGGAGCACAAGGTCGACTGCGTGACCGCGCGCGTGCGGGCGATGTTCCCGCGGGCGCGGGGGCCATTGACGGTGCACCGGTTGGACTTCGAGACCAGCGGGGTGATGGTGTTTGCGCTGGATGAAGAGATGCACCGGGGGCTGTCGAGGCAGTTCGAAGAGCGGCGGGTGAAGAAGGCGTACACCGCGCTGGTGCAGGGGCGAGTGGGGGCGGCGGAGGGAGACGAAGGCCGGATCGAGCTGCCGATGCGGGCGGACATCGAGCAATGGCCGCGTCCGGTGCACATCGTCGATCACGCGCAGGGGCGCGAGGCGGTGACGCTGTGGCGGGTGATGGGGCGCGAGATGCTCGACCGCGAGCGGGCGATGCGCGGGCATGAGGGGTCGGTGGTGATTGTGCCGGGGGGAGCGGGGAGCGGGGATCCGGAGAAGTGTGGGCCGACCGTTCGTTTCGCGGCCGATAGCGTTTGGCCTTCGGATGAAGTGGAAGTGACGCGAGTGCGGTTTGAGCCGCTGACGGGGCGATCGCACCAGTTGCGGGTGCACGCGGCGAGCGGGCTTGGGGCGCCGATCGTGGGGGATCCGTTGTACGGGGGGTTGATCGCAGCGCGGTTGATGCTGCACGCGGAGGAGCTGGAGTTTGCAGCGCCGGATGGCGGGGCGGTGCGGAGGTTTGCGAGCGGGTGCCCGTTTTGAGGGCGATTCGGGGTGTGGGACTGCTGTCCCTTTGCTTGTGAGAAGAGCTCGTTTGTTAGGATCGCTTGTGAGGGGCGGGCCGCTTTGGGTACCCTATGGGCATGACCGGGGTGCCGATCCTGTACTGGTGGTTGATCGGGATTGGGGGCGGGCTTGCGATCGCAGCCTCTGTGCTGCTGGTGATGTTCATCCGCGGGGACCGCTCGCGGGGTCGGCCGCGGTGCCCGCGGTGCTGGTACTCGATGGTGGGGGCGATGGGGGTTGATGGGGTTGGGGAGCCGGCGACCAAGTGCCCGGAATGTGCGCATGAGACCGGGGTTCGCGCGGAACTGTTCCGCACGCGGCGGCCGTGGCCGCGGCTGCTGAGTGGTGTCGGGCTGCTTGCGCTCGCGGCGGCGATCACGTACCCGGTGTGGCAGGATGATGCGAGGGTGGCGCGGGCGCTGCCGGACTGGGCGCTGGTGCGGATCGCGCCGATCACGCCGCCCAGATCCGCCGGGCTGGCTTCGGCGCTGCACTCGGAGCTGGGGCGGCGGATCAAGCTCGGTGCGCTGGCGCAGCCGCAGATCCTGCACGTTGTTCACCGCTACTTCGATGGCACGGGCGGGCAGCCACTGGTCGAGATCCGGCCAATTTCATGGGATGGCGCGCCGTGCATGCTCGCGGTCCAACCGCCTCGCATGTTCGAGACCGATCTTTGGGTGGGCGATCTCAATCTGTCAGTGCGTGCAAGACTGGCATCGACGCTCGGCCGCGGGCCCGGCCGGTGGATCCACGAGAGTGACTACTTCCTCGTCTCCGCGGCCGACGCGGTCTCTGGCGTGCCCCCGGCGGGTGATTCGGTGCCGATCGATCTCGAAGTGGAGTTCATGGAGAAGGCGTTCTGGTCGTCGACGATCCAGAAGCCGCAACAGCGGCTCCCCAGCGCGGACCGGGTGCTGAGCCCGCGAACGGTTGAGCTCTGGGCGTGCGTGGGTACGCTGCCACGCCTGTACGTGGGCACGTCCGGCGATGATCGCGTCGCGGTGATGATCCCATCGCCTCGGTACACGCTCGTGGACAGGAACCTGGCGTTCGGCGCGGTGGTGGAGGTGCTCCACGAGGGCCGGGTCATGGCGACGGGAACGTTCGTACCGAAACTCAGGTGGGGAGGAGGGTTCTGCGGGAACGAGGTGGCAATCCCGGAGCATATCGGGCTGGCGTGGTTCGCTGAGCCTCCCCCGGAGATCGGGGAACAGGATCGCTGGAGCATCCGGCTCACCGGCTCGCGCGAACTGGCGCTGCACGACTTTGACAGCAGCGGGTACGTCCGCAAGCCGCCGCCGACAACGTGCTGGGATGGTGTCTACGAGGTGCCGATCACCGGGTACGTGGATGCATGGAATCCTGAGTAGAGGTGAGGCTGGAGGCTGACGTGGGCGCATCGTTGCGGACCCTTTGCTTGCGCAAAGGGCTCGTCGTTGGGGAGGGTTCGTGCGGGGCGAATTACGCAACCGTCACGGACTTGTCGAGGTAGACATCCTGGACGCCGTTGAGGAGGGCGACGCCGTCCTTCATGGGCTTCTGGAAGGCCTTGCGGCCGGAGATGAGGCCCATGCCGCCGGCGCGCTTGTTGATGACGGCGGTGGCGATCGCTTCATTAAGGTCGCCGGCGCCCTTGCTCTCGCCGCCGGAATTAATCAGGGGGACGCGGCCCATGTAGTTGTTGAGGACCTGGTAACGGCAGAGGTCGATCGGGTGGCCGCCGTTGCCGGCCTCATCACTGCCGCAGAGCCTGGTGTAGACGCGCTTGTCCCACTTGCCGTAGGAGGAACCGCCGGCGTTGAGGGCGGCGTAGCCGCCGTTGTTCACGGGGAGCTTCTGCTTGATGATGTCGGCCTGGATGGTGGCGCCCAGGTGGTTGGCCTGGCCGGAGAGGTCGGCCGAGGCGTGGTAGTCGGTGGACTTGCCTGCATTGGGGCCATCGGCGGCCTTGACCTTGAAGGAGTTGTTGCGGGTGTAGCACCACAGCACGGTGACCAGGCCGTAGGAATGGGCCTGCTCGAACATCTCCGAGACGTACTTGATCTCCTCGCGGCTGTCGGGGGAGCCGAAGTAGATGGTGGCGCCGACGGCCAGCGCGCCCATGTCGGCGCACTGCTTGATGGAGCCGAAGACGCTCTGCCTGAAGATGTTCGGGTAGGTGAGCATCTCGTTGTGGTTGAACTTGACGAGGAAGGGGATCTTGTGGGCGTACTTGCGGGCGACAGCCCCCAGGACGCCGACGGTCGAGGCAACGGCGTTGCACCCGCCCTCGATGGCGAGCTTGACGATGTTCTCGGGGTCGAAGAACTCGGGGTTGGGGGCGAAGCTGGCGCCGGCGGAGTGCTCGATTCCCTGGTCGACGGGGAGGATGCTCACGTAGCCGGTTCCGGC
>JBGAOZ010000026.1:0-62883 GCA_044221545.1 Phycisphaerales bacterium | reverse complement strand
ATGTCGATTGAGCTCGGGCAACAATGCCGCCATCGATGCCGCGTCCATGCGCGCACCTCCCGCACCCGCCCACACCGCCATCTTTCCTCGGAACAAACCCCTCCACCGCTTGAGCAAATATGGCGTTGTGGTACTGATCCTCCGGACCGGCCGGAAGGACCGCAACGAGAACCATGGAGGGCCCGGCCGGCAAGGCCGGGCCCTTTTCGCTTGTCCGTGAGTCCGGTCGGGGCGATCGCCGGCCGGCCCGCCCACCACCGGGGCCGCGCTCAGAGCAGGCCGAGCCTGCGCAGGTCCTCGACCGGCTCGTCGAACGAGCAGCTCCCGAAGGAGAGGGCGAAGCTCTCGCGGGCCAGGGCCACGTCGGTGACGTCGGCGAGGAACTCCTTCCAGCCGAGGATCTCCTCGCTGAAGCGGAAGTTGGAGAGGTCCTCCTCCTGGAGGACCAGGCGCGTCAGGTTCTCGTCGGGCTTGATCGCCCGCACGAGGGTTGCCGCGACGAAGAGGTTGAGGAACCCGTGCATCGTGCACGAGGCGCTGTCGGGCTCGTAGGTCAGCCGCTGGCAGCCGCGCACGGGGTGGTGCAGGCCCGCGGTCGCCTTGAACGGGACGTCCGCGGCCGCGCACGCCTGGAGGAACGCCGAGACCTCGTCGGGCGTGGGGAAGGCGTTGCCCACGATCCCGCCCGTGCGTATCTTGGCGCCGGCCGAGTTGCCGGCAAGGGCTGCGACGAAGCCGCGGCAGTCGGTGGTCACGGGGAATTCGAAGAACGGGAAGACATCCTCGGGGATCTCGTCCAGGGCCGGGTCGATCTGGTGCACGTCGGCGACCTTCACCTCGGCCATGTCGATGCGGGCCAGCCCGGCCTCCTCGCGGGAATGCCGGTCGTTGAACTCCTCCACCAGCAGGAGCTCGGACCGCAGCTTGGCAATGTCCGAACCGTCCAGCAGCACGCTGACACCCCAGGGCTCGGAGATCTCCGCGCGTTCGCGGTACCCGCTGGTGGCGAAGGTCCCCGGCATGAGCGCAGCGCCCGACTGCGAGAGCTCGCGGAGCCTGCCCGAGGGGCAGACGAACCGGCCCAGCATCCACTCGTGCTCGCCCGCCCCGGCGCGGGCGAAGTTCTCGACCGCGGTCTGCATCCCCAGGCCCGCGGGGGGGAACAGCCCGGCATAGTCCACGATGTCCGAGAGCAGCGTGCGAAGTGATCGTGTCATGCCCGTCCCTGTCGCCCCCGGCCCGCCCTTGGATGCGTATCTCTGCGCCCGCCGCGCCCGTGAACCTACTTGCTGAGCGTAGCCACGAGCCGCCAGATCTCGTGCGCGTGCAGAGACCTTCCGGTCCGCTGGTTGAAGTTCCAGACGAGCCGATCGAAGGCCTCGGTGTACGGCAATTGGTCGCGTTGGCCCGTCGAGCCGACGGCGTGCTCGACCATCTCCACGAGGATCCTCTCGTCGTCGGGGGGCACGGCGGGCTTGGTGCCCGGCGCCCGGCCGAGCCGGGGGAGTCGCCCGGCCTTGCGGATGTTGTGGAGCTTGTGGAAGGCTTCGCGCTGCGTGAGCTGGGGGAACGCCGCGCGCGCGGCGAGCATGAGGCTCTCGAACTGCGGCGTGTACGGCAGATCGTCGAGCGTGCGGCCCGCGGTCCGGTACTGCTCGCAGAGGATGCGCTCGAGCGAGAGCTGCGGGGGAGCCTCGGCGCCGCGATCGGCAGCGCCCGGCGCGGCGCCGGCGGGCGAGGGAGAATCGGAGGCCGGCGGGGGCTCGGTCGCGAACAGCGAGGGCTGCGCGGCCGGGGCGCGAGGGGGCGAGGTCCTGAGCGAATCGGGGAGGCGATCACCGCTCTCCAGGAGCTCCGCGAACAGGGCCATGGATTCCTGTGGAGTGACGGCGGGGTTGAGGAACTCATCGACCGCGCGTTCGAAGATCGCCTGGCGCCTGGCGCTGCGGATGCCGCCGTCGAAGTGTCCGAAGGGCGTGATGAATCGCCATTTCTGGCCGGGGGCGCACCCCAGCGCGTTATAGACCGCGGCGGCCGAGGGGGCCGGGACAACATCGTCGCGCTCGGCGAGCTTGCACAGCGTCGGGCACTGCACCGAGCGGGCGTGCAGCGCGGCGTCGGCCAGGCGGAGGGTGTCGAGGAACTTGTCGGCCCGGCGCTGGTGGAGGCTCAGCAGCCCGCGCACGTGCGCCCCGGCGCTGTCGGGGTTGCACTCTGGGACGCTCAGCCGCCAGGACCAGTCTCCCAGCGACGGGTTCCCGATCGCCAGGCGAGCGATGCCTGCCGCGTGGCCCGCGCGGGCGGCGGCGATCACGGCCAGGCCCCCGCCGAGGGACTCGCCGTGCACGAACACGGGGAGCGTCTGGCCCATCCACCGCCGCAGCGCGAGGGCCGCGTTGGCGACGTCGGCGACCGCCTCGGGCAGGATCCACATGGCGACCTGGGCCGACGGCGCGGCATCCTCGGCGACCACGAGGGCCTCGAGCCCGTGGCCGATCCACCCGCCGGGCGCATCGGTGAGCACGCCGGTCTCGCGGGCCGAACCGGGGAACCCGCGGACGCGGATCGCGAGGGTCGCCACGCCGCGGGCGGCGAGCGGTTCCCAGCGCTCCCGTTCACCGGCGAGCGGGCCGATGCGGCCGTACCCGTGAAGCGCGATCACGCCGGCGCGCAGGGGGGTGCCGGCGGGGGGCGCCACCAGCAGCGCGCCGATCCGCACGTGGCGGAGGCTCTCGAACCAGTGGGTCGCGGTGGGATCGGTGGGGTCCGTCGAGGAGGCCGGGACGGCGCTCAACGCCGGCGCGGAACCCGTGAAGGCCTTCTCCCAGGCGGACCAGAAAGCGCTGTGCCGCCACGAGGGCGTCGCGTGGGCGACGCGGGCGAGCGTCTGGATCGGCGTGAGGCCAAAGTCGTGGGGGAGGATCATGCGGCGTGTGAACCGGCGGGCGCGGGGGGACCAGGGGCCGCGGTGGCTACTCCTGCCAGTCCTTGCCGAAGGGCTGGCCGGTCCACTCGGCGATCCAGACCTGGCTGCTGGGGCGCTCCTCGCCGTCGATCTTGGTTCCGCGCTGGCTGGTCCACATCATGAGCTTGCCGTCGGGGCTGAAGGTGGGCAGGACATCGGCGCCGTCGGCGAACGTCACGCGGCGGCGGCGGAGTTCCTTGGCCTTGCCGTCGGCGAGCTTGGAGCGGTCGATCTCGACGGCGAACACCTCGTAGTTGGAGTGCCCCATCTGGCTGGTGCCGTAGATGAGGAACGAGCCCGAGGGGTGCCAGAAGGGCGCCCAGTTGACCGAGTCGTTGTCGGTGACCTGGTATTCGCGCGAGATCCCGACCGGGACCATCGCGCCGTCGTCGGCCTTCTCGAACTTCAGGTCGCTGATGTAGAGCTGGAGGAGGTCGTTGGCCTTGCGGTCGCTGCGGTAGCAGATGGACTTGCCGTCGGGCGAGAAGAACGGGCCCCCGTCGTAGCCGGGGGCGACGACGATGGGGTGCTGGCGGTGGGTCTTGGTGTCGTAGACGTAGATGTCGGCGTCGGCGTGGCCGTCGGGGGTGGTCTTGGACTGGTCCACGTTGGCGTAGAGCACGAAGCGGCCGGACTTGTCGAACGAGCACTCGGCGTCGTAGCCCTCGCGGTGGAACAGGGGCGTCGCGACGAAATCCGTGCCGCACTGGGACTGCCGGGCCTGGCCCAGCGACAGCACGATCGGCCGGACCGTCTGCGTGACGACGTCCATCTCCGCCGGGAAGGCCCAGCGGTACTTGTTGGTGCCGACCTGGAAGCCCGACTTCTCGTGCTCGGTGGGCGCGCCGATCGTCGAGCCGTACAGGATCCGCGCCGGCTCGGTCGGGTGGAACCACCCGCAGGTGTTCGCCGAGCCCGGCGGGCTGACGCACTGCGGCTCCTCGGTGCCGGTGATGTGCCCGCCGCTGTCGCGCACCAGCCTGGCGACGTACATCGAGTAGAACTGTGCGGGGGGCTGGTCTTTGGACTCGGGAACGGCGATCGCCTGGAAGATGATCCAGCTGGCATCGGCGTTGAAATACTGCTCCCCGGCCTTGATGAACTTCTGCCGCGAGGTCACCTGCACGTGCCGCGACAGGAGGCGGGCCTCCAGCGACTTCCAGTCCAGGGGCTCGGGGGGGGTCGGTGCGGCGCCGGGCGCGGCCGGTTGTGCGGAACAGGCGCCCGCGAGGGTGCAGAGCAAGACCAGGCCGCGCAGACCAACGGTCGAGTGTGTCATCGGCGGATTGTTAGCCTCGATCGGGGTGGATACCAGCAATTCCCGGCGGCTTTGCGGTGTGGGGGGGCTTGGGGTATTCTCGGTGGTGTTCCGTCGCCGTCGCGGGGGTGCAAGCTGGGTTCGCGACGTGTCGGCGCTGCCCCCTGAGGAGTGCCCCCGTGCGGTATGTTCACGATCGGACATACGTCCATAACACGGTCTTCCGGGTCTCCCCGCGGGACGGTGAACTGCGGCGATCCCTGACGAGGGGCGACCTGGCCTCCGCCCTGGAGAAGATCTGCCCCGGGAGCAAGGGTCCTGCGCCGGACGCCGTGGCGAGCGTGACCTTGGCGCGCGATCGTGCGGAGGTGTACAAGAAGGACGAATCACCGGTGGTCGACCAGATCACGGTCCGGTTTGCCCGTGAGTTCGTTCAGCAGCTTCCCGCGCAGCCGCCGGGGGCGCCCGCAGCACCGATCGCGGGCATCACGCTGGTGGTCCACGAGTACGGGATCCTCGCGATGCTGGTGGAGATCGAGCTGCCCGCCACGCCCCCTCCGAATTTCGAGGGTCTCTCCGGGGACCTCTCCGATCTGGTCGACGGGCTGTTCCCGCTGGTGTACGGCGCCGTCGAGGCGATGTGCGGCTGGCAGTGGCTCCGGCCGTCGCGCATCCATTTCGGTCTGCCGCCCTACCTGGTCGAGGGCTTCATGGGAGCCGCCGGGGCGGACAACCCCTGGCATCCCCTGGTCGAGCTCGACTACGACAAGACCGATTTTCGCGTCGAGGAGGAGTTCCGGTACAACGACATGTTCATCGCCGAGGGAGCGCCGGACATCGCGTTCGAGCGGTATCGCCGCACGTTCGGGGAGCACATGTTCCAAGCGCCGCTGGCCGATGGTTCCCTGATCGAGTACATCCGGCACGGCGTGGTCTTCCTGTCGCCCGCGGCTCCGGTACCGTCGGCCGAGCTCGGGGACCTGACGGCCGCGTTCCGTCCGCTCCGCCTGCTGTGGGGCGAGGGGAAGGTCGGCGGGCTGGGGGTTCGCGTGGCCCTGGCCACCCAGGAGATCCTGCTCTCGGGCCAGTGGATCGACCCGGCGCTCATCAACCTGGCCTTGTTCAGCTACGACGCCCTGCTCGCCAGGTTCGCCCTGGCGGCGCGGCGGATGACCACGGTGGAGCACAAGGTCTATCACACGGCGTTGAGCCTCGACGACGACCGTCAGCGTGAGCCGGAGGACTATCACCGCAACGCCACCGGGCTGCGCTCGATGATGCAGGGGATCTCGCCCACGCGGTTCAACGTGTTCATCAGCCACTCCAGCACCGCCGAGGACCGGGCTTCACAGCTCTCGGGCGTGCTCCAGTCCAGGACGCTCAAGGGAAGGACCGTCTCCTGCTTCCTCGCGTCCAGGGACATCCAGGCCGGGGACGACTGGCTCCAATCGCTGCGGGCCAACCTGGTGAACGCGGACGAGCTGTGCGTGCTGATCACGCGGGGTGTCCTGGAGAAGCCCGACTGGATCGCCATGGAATACGGCGCGGCGACCGCGCTCCACCGCCGCATCACGGGCATCCTCTACGACGGGATCCGCAAGGAAGAGCTCCCGGAGTACATGCGGACGCTCCAGCTCATCGGGTACAAGGACATCCCCGAGTATGCGAAGCAGGCGCAGCTTCGATACCTCTGAGCCCGGCTCGCACGCGGCGCCGCGAGCGGGCGGACGGGTCTACAGGGCCTTGCCGAACTCGCCGGGCTCGAAATAGTGGGCCTGCTCCACGTCGACGTCGAGCAGGATGTCGGTCCCCGGCCGGACCAGCTCGCGGGCCGGCACCCGCGCGACGATCCGGCCGCCGCCGGGCAGTTCGCACGAGAGGTCCATGGCGTCCCCCAGCGGCTCGACCACGCCGACACGCACTTTCCAGGTGTTCGCCGACGGCTGCCGGCCGGCCTCGGGCAGGCTCATCGCCTGCGGCCGCAGCCCGAGCACGACGGGCCGGCCCGTCTGCCCGCGGACGCCCGCCGCCCGGGAGACCGGCAGCTTCAGGCCCGACGCGGCCGCGACGAAGACCGGCGCATCCCCCGATTCGACGGATCCGTCGAGGAAGTTCATCGGCGGGGTGCCGATGAAGGCCGCGACGAACCGGTTGGCCGGGCGGCGGTAGACATCCAGCGGCGGGCCGGCCTGCTGGATCTCCCCGTTGCTCATGACCACGATCCGGTCCCCGAGCGTCATCGCCTCTTCCTGGTCGTGCGTGACGTAAATCGTGGTCGTCTTGAGGCGCTGGTGCAGCGACTTGAGCTCGGCGCGGGTGGTGACGCGCAGCTTGGCGTCGAGGTTCGAGAGCGGCTCGTCGAACAGGAAGCACTTGGGCTCGCGCACGATGGCCCGGCCGACGGCGACCCGCTGGCGCTGGCCGCCGGACATCTCCTTGGGCCGCTTCTGGAGCAGGGTCTCGATGTCGAGCATGCGGGCGGCCTCGCCGACGCGCCGCTGGATCTCGGGCTTGGGGGTCTTGCGGAGCTTGAGGGCAAACGCCATGTTCTGGAAGGCCGTCATGTGCGGGTAGAGCGCGTAGTTCTGGAACACCATGGCGATGTCGCGGTCCTTGGGCTCGACGTCGTTGACGATCCGGTCCCCGATCGCGATGGTCCCGCCGGTGATTTCTTCGAGCCCGGCGACCATGCGCAGGGTGGTGCTCTTGCCGCACCCTGACGGTCCGACCAGCACGACGAACTCGCCGTCGGTGATCTGGAGCGAGACGCTCTTGACCGCCTCGAAGCCGTTGGTGTAGACCTTGCGAACGCCGCTGAGTGTGACCTGGGCCATGGGATCCGCCGTTGCCCGCCGCGCGCCGGAGTGCGGGCGATCGGGCAGGATCAGGGTACCACGCCCGTGGGCCGGCGGCAGGGCGGGATCCCCGGTCCCCGCCGGGCGTCCGTGCGGGTGTGATCAGTGGGCGTTGGGGTTCACAAAGCCGCGGAAGAGCGTCATCACGAGGATGCGCATGTCGAACCACAGGCTCCAGTGGCGGATGTAGAACAGGTCGTACTGCAGCCGCTTGCGCAGGCTGGTCTGTCCCCGCAGGCCGTTGACCTGGGCCCAGCCGGTGATGCCCGCCTTGACGTGCTGGCGGAGCATGTACCCGCGCCAGTCTTCCCGGAACCGTGCGATCAGCTCGGGCCGCTCGGGCCGCGGGCCCACCAGCGACATCCGCCCCGAGAGGACGTTGAACAGCTGCGGGAGTTCGTCGAGGCTGGTGCGCCGCATGAACCGGCCCAGGGGCGTGATCCGCGGGTCGTCGCGCTCGGTCCAGCCGTCGATGCGCGCCGTCGCCCGGTCCCCCGGCGGGCCCTCGGCCCCGGCGACCAGCGGCTGCTCGTCCTCGACCGATTCCATCGTGCGGAACTTGAAGATGTCGAACTGCTCGCCCCCCAGGCTGACGCGCCGCTGGCGGAAGATCACCGGCCCGGGGCTCGTGAGCGCCACCGCCGCCGCGCAGGCGAGCATGACCGGCGAGAACAGGACAATCCCCAGCAGCGATCCCAGGATGTCCAGCCCACGCTTGCTCAGCCCGCCCAGCCCGTACTGGGTGTTCTCGCGGTAGCTGAGGATCGGCATCCCGTCCAGCTCGCTCACGCTCATGTGCGCCGGGGTGAACCGCAGCTGCACGTCGGGCACGATCCTCACGTCGATCGCGAAGCGCTCCAGCCGCTCCAGCACCGAGGACAGCATCGCCGCGCGGGCGTTGGGCAGGGCGATGTACACCGCGTCGACGCGGTGGTGCTCCAGGATCGCCTCCAGCTCCGCCAGGCCGCCCTTGATCGGGTGCCCGAGCCACTGGGAGCGCTTCGTGTGGTCGAAATGGGAGATGAAGTACGAGACCTTGATGCCCGTCCAGAGGTTGCGCTCCAGCGTGCGGCAGGTGATCTGCCCCAGCCGGCCCACGCCCAGTACCGCGACGTGCCGCAGGTTCCAGCCCCGCCGCCGGATCGACCGCAGCCCCAGCCGGAAGCACAGGCGCTCCAGCCCCAGCAGCAGCGGCAGCAGGAAGGCCACCGCGCCGATCTGGAGCCTTCCGGCGTCGAGCTCGTGGCCGAAGATCCGCGCCGGGCCGTACCCGGGCTGGCCGCCGATCACCCCGTTGCCCACCACCCACAGGAGCACGACCAGCGCCACCAGCGCGGCGAAGCTCGCCCGCAGGATCTGGCCCTGCTCCGACAGCAGCGAGCGATCTCGGCGAGCGTGGTACAGCCCGGCGACCCAAAGCGCCGCCAGACCGATGGGCACCGTGAAAAGCACCAGCGGTTCCTTGACGCAGTTCTCCCAACTCACCGGCCAGAAGGTCTCGACCATGAGCCGCCGCAGCGCCCAGGCGCCGTAGCAGGCGATCACGATGACCACGGCGTCCGTGGCGCACAGGAGCGCGACAAAAAGTTGGTGTCTCTGCTTGAGCACGTCGTGGTCTCCGCCCTGCCTCCACCCGCGGCGCCCCTGCTTCTGCCCGGCCGCGAGCCAGGTTCTTCCCTCGACCACCCGCTCCCCGCGTCCCCCCGAGCCAGGATCCCGATCCGCCGAGGCGGATACTTTCGCCCCCGAACCCCGGTGTCAACACCGCCGGATCTCCCGCAACCGGACAGTGCCATGCACTTGCGGTGCGGCGGGGCCTCTTTCGTTCCCTCGGATCATCGTCCCGGCGGGTCCGTGGCCTTCACAAGCCACGCCCTACGCCGCCCCCAGCGTTGCCCTCGGATCCGGTCCCCGCGAGGAAATGCGCTTCAGCAGCGCCCGGTCCTCCTCGCTCAGGTCCTCCGGTCGGGGCGGAACAATCTTCACGACAGCATACAGATCTCCGGACTCTCCGCCAGCCGAACGGATGCCTTTTCCTTTGAGTCTGAGACGCTTTCCGCTCGCGGTCCCCGGCGGCACTCGGACCTCCACCTTCCCGTCCAGCGTCGGGACCGTCACGCCCGCGCCCAGGGTCGCCTCGGCGATCGTCAGGGGCAGGTCCACGAACAGGTCGTTGCCCCGGCCGGTCTGGAGCCCCTCGCCACGCTGGAACACCGCGTGGCCCCCGACCCTCACGGTGAGCAGGAGCTCCGGTCCGCCCGACTTGGCAAACGCGTGGCGCACCCTCAGCGTGGCGCCGTCGTGGATGCCCGCGGGGATGTTGACCTCCACGGTCTTCTTGGCCCCGTCGGACTGAAGCTGGAGCGTTTCGGTCCCCCCCCTGGCCGCGGTCATGAACGACACGTGCAGGTCGTGGCGCACCGGCTCGGCCTCGGGCTCGGGTTGAGCCTTGCGCGAACGCCCCGCCCGCCCGCCCGGCCGGCCCGTCGGCGCCCCGGCCTCGCGCCCCCCGAACATCGCCTCGAACATCGACGAAAGGTCGTCCATGTCAAAGTCCACGTTCGCGCCGCCCGGCCGGGCCCCGGCGCTGGACCACTGCGTCCGGGATCCCTGGGGCGCCGCCCCCTCGCCGCCGCGAGCCCCCGAGACGTACGCCTCCCCGAACTGGTCGTACATCTTGCGTTTCTGTTCATCGCCGAGCACGTCGTAGGCGTGCTGGACCTCCGTGAACTTCTTCTGCGCATCGCCCGACTTGTTGACATCCGGGTGCAGCTCGCGCGCCAGCTTGCGGTACGCCTTGCGGATCTCGTCGGGGCTTGCGCTGCGCGAGACCCCGAGAACCTGGTAGTAATCCCGTCCGGCCATGCGCGATTCTAAGCCCCCCGCGCCGCCCGGCGTGCCCCCGCCCGCCCGCCTGATACCATGAACCACTCCCGACGGAGCACCGAATGTCAAAGGCCGTTGTAGACCCCGGAGAACTGCGCCGATTCGCGATGGACCTCAAGCGCTTCAACACCCAGCTGCTCACGCAGATGGCAGCGCTGCACACGCGCTTCAACGAACTCAGCCAGACCTGGCGCGACCAGGAGCACGCCAAGTTCGCCGAGGAGTTCGAGCAGACCATCAAGGTGATGACCCGCTACACCGATGCCGCCGACCGGCACATCCCCTTCCTGCTCCGCAAGGCCGAGAAGATCGAGGAATACCTGAACCAGCGGTAGGTGCGCTGCTGGCACACCGAATCGGCCAACTTGTGCCACCTGCCGTTGCAGAGGTCGGAATAGGGGGCGGGTGCGGGCATGGAGGCAGCTCCAGGAGACGGCAAATGCGAAGACTCGGGAGGGTAGACCCGAATGAGTGAATTGGATCGACAAGCACTTGCGCATTCAGTAGGATAGATGACGACCGACGGGGCCCATCGCTAAAGGCCCGTTCGAAGCCACGGACACGAATACGTGGGAGAGGCCAGCGTGTCAGCAAAGGAAATCCATCCAAGCGCAAAGGCGACTGGCTCGGCAAGTTCTGCTGAACCTGAATTTCAAGCGAGGTTCACGGCAGTCGAACAGCTCGTCTATTCTGAGCGTTGGGAAGCAGCCACACGGGCTTTGCAAGAACTAATTACATCGCGACCTGCACAATTCGATACCCTGTTCACAACATGCGTTTCTGGCCGGTCGAAGCTGTGTACTTATTTTGCACTGATTATGTATTATTGCGCAGTTTTCCCGTTGTATGTGTGCATGCTTGCCTTTCTTGTAGTTCACTGGAATGACAAATTTGGCGATAATGGAAACATATCTTTTTCCAGCGATGCGGGTCAACTTGGTGGTCCAAATAGTCGAGTCTACGGAGTCGGCTCCCGTGCAATTTCGCATGGAGCGGAGTGCATATTTCAGTTGATCTTTTCTCCACTTGGATACACAATCATATTGATGCTGTTGATGATCATAACAACCATGCTCGCCCCCTCTATTCTTAACCGCATATGCAAGAAACTACTTTTATTACTGGGATTCCGTGGCTCATGGCAAGTTGTTACCTTTGGAGAACGATTATTCCTTACATTTGTTGTGCCAACGCTACTTGCGTTCGTGATTGGGGTCGTCTTTTTGGAACAGTTTCTTGGCATTTCTTTTGTCAGATCGCTGGTTCAATATTTTCTTTCACATTATTTCTTGGTGCGGATCGCACAGGCAGTGTTGTTTTGGCCATTGCTTAGGGTTTTCCTTGCAGGTGTAATCTCACGGGATAGCGCAATGATACCAAGACACTCGCTCGGAGGAACGATTTTTCACTTTGCAGCCGCGAAGGGGTGCGTCGACTTTGTCAACTTGTTATTGGAGAATGGAACAAACGTAAATGCCATCGACGAAGATGGCCGAACAGCTCTTCACTTGGCTGTTCGAAATTCCCATTGCAATGTGGCCGAGACTACCATTAGATATGGGATAGATATTGGCGCTAAAACAACTTTCACAAAGGAAACTGCGCTACATGTGGCGGTCGCATGTTCTGAGAGCAGCATGATAGATCTCCTATTGTCGAACGGCGCGCTCATCAATGCGCGCAACAGTCGTGAACTGACGCCGCTTGCACTTGCATATAAATTGGGATTGGGAAACATTGCAAGTTCCTTGAAGTCACGAGGGGGTGTCTTGTGATTGTCACCTACGTCAATTCGGCGTGTGCGGCTGGTGGCACGGCTTGTCCCTCACGTCGTGCCCCGGTTTGGTTGCTCTGAACCAAACCGTGTGCTTTGACACCGCGAGCCGTCAACCGGCTGGTGGCACCGAGACTCGCCTCCACTCATCGTGGGGGTTCCCAACCGTGCCACCGAGGCTGGCTTTGCAGCCTCGGTGTCCTGGCTCTCCATCCGGGCCCGGCACATTCACATGTACCCCTTCCAGTTCACCCACGACCCGGGCCTCCCCGGCGGCGGATCGCACTCGACTTCGCCATCTCTCATCCCCATCCACCAGCGGATACTCGACCACCTCCACTCCTCCGGCCGATCGACCAGCCCGCGCTCCACCGGGTTTCTATGAATGTACCGAACCTCCCGGCAGAATTCATCATCATTCCTGACGTTGCGATCGAATCCACCACCTTTCTGCCAGAAGCGCGGCCGGCCGTGCCCATCATCGATGCGGTCGAGGATGCGGGCCCCCATCTTCTCCCAGCGGGGGATGACCTTGAGAGAGACACTGAGCTTCAAGCTCGCCAGAGCGCGGGCCAGTGGTGAGCCATCCTTCGGTCGCACCAGCAGGTGGACGTGCTCGGGCATGATGACCCACGCGAACAGCTCGAGGCCGAACTTCCGGCGAGCGCGGACCATGGAATCAACGAAAACGGCGGCGATCCCGGGATTGGAGAACAGCGGCAGCCGCCGCCGGCACGAGAACGTGATGAATCGAACGCCCCCGGGGACTTCCCATCGCTTCATCCGCTTGCGGATGGGGATGGCGCTAGGGACAGATGGAGGATCTGTCATCCATGGAGTCTAACGGCCAAAGGCGCTGGGCAAAAAGACACACCGAGGCTGCAAAGCCAGCCTCGGTGGCACATCAAAGCTCAATGGCACATCAAACCCGGTGGCCGGGGGCGCGGCTGGAGCTACTTGCCGTCGCGGCGATCCAGATCCTCGCCGAAGGCGTTCATTGCCGCGGCGAACTGCTCGGGGTGCTCGACCATCGGCGCGTGGCTGCACTTGTCGAACCACACCAGGCGGGCATCGGGCATGCGGGAGGCAAACTCGATCGCGGCCTCCGGGGGCGTGATGACATCCTGCTTGCCCCAGGCCACCAGCGTCGGGGCCTTGATGCGGTGTATCTGCTCGCCCATGTATTCCTTGCGGCTGCTGCGTGTCAGCCGCACGATCGCCCGCGCCCGGTCACGCTCCGAAAGGTCCCGGAAGGCGCGGTCCAGCTCGGGCTCGGTGATGTGCCGTTCCTTGTCGTAGAACATGGCGCCGATGCGTTCGCGCACCCACTCGCGGGTCGGGTGCAGCGACACATCGCCGGAGATCGGTTTTTCGGAAACGCCCGCGGCCCCGGCGAGCACCAGCCCGCGGACGATCTCGGGACGCTCGAGCGCGATCCGCAGCGCCACGTGCCCGCCGAACGAGCTGCCCAGGAACACCGCCGGCTCGCTCGCGTAGCGGTCGAGGAACTGGTGGGTCAGGTGGGTGACCCCGTCCATCGAGCAGTCATCCCCGCGCAGGTCCAGCAAGGGCAGTTCGAGCATGGAAGCCTGCCACTGGTCCGAGATATGTTCGAGCAGCGGCTTCCAGTGGGAATTGAGGGCGAGCATGCCGTGCAGGAAGACCACCCGGCGGCCCTTGCCGACCCTCGTGAATCTGGCGGCGATCGGCCTGCCGCTCAGGCCCTGGAGCACGATCGGAGTGTCCACGTGCTCGGTCGCTCCGACCGACCCCGCTTCGGGCACTGTTGTGGGTCCTTTCATGCTCCATGTCGAGTGTAGACGCTAACTTCCAGCGGCGTCCCTGGGAGCCGCCGGAAGCACCCGAACAGGAGCCTTTGGTCCATGAAGTTCAGGTGAAGCGGGGTTGGGTTCAGTTCGCCGGGTCGGCCCCGTTCTCGAGCCGGACCCGGCCGTCCAGGAGCGAGATCACACGGTCGGCCCGCGCGGCGGTGTCCTGGTCGTGGGTGACGATGATCATCGACTGGCGGGTCTTCCGCCGGATGTCGTCGATCAGGTCGAGGATCTTCGCGCCGGTCTTGCGGTCGAGGTTGCCGGTGGGCTCGTCGGCGAGCAGGACGGCGGGGCGGTTGACCAGGCCGCGGGCGATCGCGACGCGCTGGCGTTCACCGCCGGAGAGTTCTGCGGGGCGGTGCGAGAGGCGGTGGCCCAGGCCGACGGCTTCGAGCAGTTCCCGGGCGCGGTCGCGGGATTGGCGGCGAGCCCGCCAGTAGCCCAGGGGTCCCAGGCCGGCCATCGCGCCCACGAGCACGTTCTGGAGGACGTTCAGTTCCGGCAGGAGGTGGTAGAACTGGAAGACGAAGCCCACCTCGCGGCCGCGGTAGCGGTCGAGTTCCCCAGCGCCCATGCGGGCCAGATCGCGGCCGCGGAAGGTGATGCCGCCCGCATCGTCCGGTGCGCCGCGGCTGGGGAGGTTCGCCCGGCACTTGGGGCACTCCACGGCGGTCACGCCGCGGACTTCAAAGCCGCACTCGGGGCACTTGGTGCGGCCGCGTTTGCCGTGGCCGGGTCGGTCGGGGCGGTCCAGGCCGCCGATCAGGTGCAGCAATGTTGACTTGCCCGAGCCCGAAGCGCCCAGCACGGCGAGCGTCTCGCTCTCGGCCAGGGAGAGCGTGGTGCCGCGCAGCACGGGCACATCCACGCGCCCCAGGCGGTAGGTCTTGTAGAGGTTGGAGACTTCGACGATCGCCGTCATGGTTCGTTCACGAGTGCCTGATGCCTGATGCCTGATGCCTGATGCCTAGTGCCTTCTCGCTTTATTCAAACCTCAACGCCTTGACCGGGTGCAGCAGCCCGGCGCGCAGCGCCGGGATCACCGCGCCCAGCACGCTGCTCAGGGCCCCGCCGGCCATCACCATGATCGCCTTGCCCGGCTCGACCCTGCTGGGGATCTCGGTGAAGTAGTAGATCCGCGGGTCCCAGATCTTGATGCCCAGCGCCGAGCCCATCCAGTCGTGGATGGGGTTGATGTTGGAGACGATGGTGTAGGCGAGCAGGCCGCCCAGGAGCGAGCCCACGATCCCGATCGCCAGCCCGTACCCCAGCCAGAGCGTGACCACGCCGGTGCGCGAAGCGCCCATGGACCGCAGCACTCCCACGTCCTTGGTCTTCTCGCTGATCATCGACCAGAAGATCGCCAGCACCAGGAAGACCGCCGTGAGCGAGATGAAGCTGAAGATGAACAGCACCAGGCCCGTTTCCTTCTTCACCGCGTTGATGAAGGTCGCGTTGAGGTCCTCCCACGTGCGGATCTGCATCGATCCGGAGAACGGCACCAGCTCCCGTGTGCCGTCGGCGCGGGTGCTGATCAGCGGGGCCTCGGGCACCTCCGTGGCGTGCTTTTTTGCGAACCGGTCGTAGACCTGCGCCACCTTGAACCGCAGGTCGGAGGCCTCGACTCCCGGCTTGGCGCGGACGAACACCGCGGTGGTGCGGGCCGGCTCGGTCCCGATGGTCCTGGGCCGCTTGATCCGCTCCTGGCCGTCGGGCCCGATCTCCGTCTCCCCGACCGGCCGCGAGGCGTCGGCCTTGAGGGCCTCGCCCATCTTCAGGCGGGCCTGGAGCGACCTGATCGGCACCAAGACCGTGCGGTTGTCGACTTCGAACATCCCGGTGTGGAACTCGTTGGCGATCGGGAGGGTCAGGGAGTCTCCCTCGATCACCCGCCCGTGTGAGTCCATCGCCAGCACGAACAGCTTGACCACGCCGTCGCGGATCGGCAGGATGTCCTCGGACTGGATGCGGCCGTCGGAGCCCACGTGCTGGGTCCGCCACGGGACGTAGAACCCCGCGGGGTCCCGGTAGTTGTCCCCGATCTCGATGCCCATCACGATCGCCGGCTTCTCCTCGGCAGAGCCGGGATCGCGTCGCGTCATCGAAAGGCCGTTCTGGTAGGCCTGGGTCATCAGAGCCCGGAACTGGGCCTGCGTGCGCCAGTCGCGCCCTCCCGTGTCCTTGGGGAGCGGCTTGTCCAGCGGCCGCCACCAGAGACTCTCCTCGTACTCGGTGACCTTGGCGTACCCGACGGGGTCAATCCCCTTGACCACCACGTACTCGGTCCGGCCGCTGGGGAGACTCAGGAGGCCGAAGGTTTCGATGACAGGGGTCGCCGCGGCGACATCAGGGTCCGATTCGAGGTCCTTGGTCAATTCCTCGTAGTGCGGGAAGCCCGTGTTGGGCCATGAGATCACCACGTCGCCCACGAGCGTCCGGCCCTGGCTCATGAGCCGGACCAGGAACCCGCCCATGACCGACCAGACGATGAGGACCATCGCCACGCAGAGCACCACCGCCAGCGATGCCAGGAGCGGCATCACCTTGCTTGTGAGGTAGCGGCGGGTCAGGAGTGCCTGGTACACGGGCCGGAGTGTATCGGTCCGGCGTGGTCGGGGGCTGGAAGCATCGGCGCGGCGAACAGACGCCGCGGGGCACACAGCCCGCAGCGCCCGGGATAGGCGAGCGGGCACGGTCACGGGCCGGCCGCTCGCCCGGTTGGGTCTCTCTCCTCCCGGCTCCGTCACATGCGTTGTGGTCCGAGCGCACCGCGAGCACCCCGGCGATGGCTCGCCGGGCGCTTGCACATCCTGCAACTCTGGATCCATCGGCCCGGACCGTCGGAGGTTCGTGGCCCTCCGCGTGCCGCCCTGGCCGATTCCGCTCCGCCCGCTCTCCATCCCGGATCCGCCGGGATGGCCCTACCGCCCGCGAGCGCATGAGAAACGCCCGTGCATCGGCGCGATTGCAGCCGGTCTATCGGATTCGGACGGGACGCATGGGTCCGGTCAGCCGGGCTTCTTGATGGACTTGAGGATCGCCTCGATCAACTGCTCGGGGACACGCTCCCGGGCCATCTCCTGCTCCGGGCATTCGAAGGCCTCTTTCCCGAGTTCAACGGTCTTCCTGTACGTCTCCAGGAACGCGACGCACGCCGGGCACGTCCCCAGGTGGAACTCAAAGCGTCGGCGCAGGTCTGCCTCCAGCTCGTTGTCGAGGTAGGCCATGATGAAGTCGGTCAGTTCCCTGCAGGTCATGACCCACCTCCGTGGCTCGCGCCCGGCCCGACCGGACCGGCCCCGCCCTCGCCGCTCCGGGCCGGCGGCTCACTTCCCTGCGCCGGCCCGTGGCGCATCCACATCGTCTTGAGAACGGTCGTGATCTTTCCCTGCCGGGCCATCTTCGCATCCAGCATCGCACGCAGCGCCATCCGGGCCCGGTGCAGCCGGGTCTTGACAGCGCTCTCGGAGATCTTGAGCATCTCCGCGGCGGCCCGCGTATCCACTTGCCCAAGGTCCCTCAAAAGAATGACATCCCGGTAGTCCTCCGGCAACTCCAGGATTGCCTCGCGGACCTCCCGGAGGATCTCCTGTCGTTCGATGCCCGCCGAAGGGGGTGGGTTCCACAGCTCCGGCATGCTCTCGTGATGCCCGTTGCCCCGGAACCGCGGCATCAGGTCGTCGATCCGCGATTCGGGCCACTTCCGCCGGCTGCGGAGCTTCATCAGGCAGGTGTTGACCGTGATCCGGTGCAGCCACGTCGAGAGCTTCGCCTGACCCTCGAAGTTCCGCAGCGCCCGGAACGCCAGCAGGAACGACTGCTGAACGGCGTCCTGGGCATCTTCATCGTTCTGGAGGATCCGCTTGGCGACCGCGAGCATGCGCCCCGAGGTCTCACGGACCAGCCGCTCGAAGGCCACCGCATCCCCGGTCTTGAGCCGGGCGATGAATGCGGCTTCATCCCCCGGCGGCTGCACGCCACTTTGAGGTGATTCCCCGGTCATCACGGCTCAGATGGTATCTCCGGCCCCGGCGCTGCACCCGCCGAGCCCAATCCCCCGATCGACACCCCGGCGGACGAGCCTCACGCCGCCGCGACCAACAACTCAAGCCCGAGTGTGTACCCATCGCCATCCCGGACGCAGCGGACGACCGCCCCTTCCCACGACGAGCGCCGGACCTTGTCCGGGAACAGCGAAAACGTCGCCCCGACCTGCACCGGCGCCTCGGCCCGCACGCCGATCCCGCCGATGCTGGCATCCACCAGCACCACCCGCTGGGTCTGTTCCCCGCCCTCGCCCTCGCCGGAGACGAAATGGGCCAGCGCTTCCCCGTGCACCCGCGTTCGGCGGCACTTCCGGCGCTCTACCCCGCCCGTCGGCGTGGTACCGCCGGTCCCCGGGGCCCCCGGTTCGCCGGTACGAGGAGCCGTGCCCCCGCTTGCCGTCCCCGGCGTGTTCAGGGGGGCCACCGCATCACCGAATCCACCATCGTCGCAACACTTACCCATATCGCCAGCATCGGCGGTCCGGGAACCGGTCTTGACATGTGTCCTGGAAGATCCCGCCCGCGGCCGGCCTCCCGGGCCGCCAGACCCCCCCGCGGGTCTCCACAACGGCATTCACCCCTGCCCCGACCCCGGTACGCTCTTGCCCGGTGCCCGACCGAACCCCCTCCAGATCGCAGAGCCCCGTGCGCCTCACAACCCCCCTGGCGGAGGTCCGCGGTATCGGCCAAGCCCTGGCCGGAAAGCTCCAGACCCTCGGCCTGACCAACGTCGGCAAACTCATCGCCCACCTGCCCATGCGCCACGAGCATCTCGAGGCCGAAACGCCCATCGACCAGCTCCAGATCGGCCAGATCGGCTCGGCGCGCGGGGAGGTTGCCAACACCCGGATCGTCCGGCGCGGCCGGCCGCGCTTCGAGGCCGTCATCGTCGACGATTCCGACCGGCTCGACGCCGTCTGGTTCAACCAGATGTACCTCAGCGAGCGGATCCGCCCCGGCATGCGCATCCGCCTCCAGGGCAAGTGCCAGAAGTTCGGGCCCGGCGTGCAGATGGTCAACCCCCGCTTCGAGGTTCTCCCCCTGCCCGGCGACGAGAATCCGCAGACCGGAAACGCAGCGCCCTCGCCCGCCGAGCCGCTCCCGCACGAAGAACGCCTGCGCCCGGTCTACCCCGCGAGCGAGTTGTGCAACTCGCGGGCGATCGAACGGGCGGTCGCGAAGATCCTCCCCGAGGCGATCCCGCTCATCGAGGACCATCTGGACGAGCGATTCCGCGCCCAGCGCGACCTGCCCCCGCTCCCCGAGGCCTACCGCCTCTTCCACGCGCCGCAGACCGACGCCCAGGTGCTCTCGGCCCGCCGCCGGCTCGCCTACGACGAGCTGCTCCTGCTCCAGCTGGGCGTGCACATGAAGCGCGCCCACCTGCGCCAGGGTCTCAAGGCCCCGGCGCTGCGCTGGTCCGAGCAGATCGATGCCCACATCCGCACGCGATTCGCCTTCGCCCTCACCGCCGCGCAGGACCACGTGCTCGGGGAGATCGTCGCCGATCTTAAGACCAGCACGCCCACCAACCGGCTCATCCAGGGCGATGTGGGCGCCGGCAAGACCGTGGTTGCCCTCTACGCGATGCTCCTGGCGGTCGCCTCGAAATACCAGGCCGCCCTGATGGCGCCCACCGAGATCCTCGCCGAACAGCACTTTGCCTCGATCTCCCGGGCGCTCGAAGGGTCCAGCGTGACCGTCGACCTGCTCACCGGCTCGACGCCCAAGGCCCAGCGCACCGGCATGCTCGTCCGCCTTGCCGAGGGCAAGGTCGACATCCTCATCGGCACCCACGCCCTGCTCACGCACACCGTGAAGTTCCCCTCGCTGGCGGTCGCGATCGTCGACGAGCAGCACCGCTTCGGCGTCCACCAGCGTGCCGCCCTGCGTGCCAAGGCCGACGACAAGGACTCCACGCCCCACGTGATCGTCATGACCGCGACCCCCATCCCGCGCACCCTCGCGATCACGCTCTTCGGGGACCTGGATATCTCCACGATCAAGGGCCTGCCGCCCGGGCGCAGGCCGGTGACCACCGCCGTCGTCACGCCCGACCGGCGTCTCCAGACGTACGAATCCCTCGTTCCCCGGCTCGCCGCCGGCGAACAGGCCTACGTCGTCGTGCCGGCGATCGATCCATCCCTTGAATCCGAGGCGCCCGCGGGCGCCGCCGACGAGGAGATCGCCGACGTCCGCACCGTCCTGGACGAACTCCAGAAAGGAGCCTGGAAGGGCCTTCGAATGGCGGCCCTGCACGGCCGCCTCCAGCGCCGCACCCGCGATTCGATCATGGAGCGCTTCCGCGCCGGGGAGATCGATGCGCTGATCGCCACCACGGTGATCGAGGTCGGCGTCGATGTTCCCAACGCGACCATCATGGTCGTCGAGAACGCCGACCGCTTCGGCCTTGCCCAGCTCCACCAGCTGCGCGGACGCATCGGCCGCGGCCACAAGGACTCGGCCTGCTTCCTGCTCGCCGACCCGGCGACCGACCAGGGCGCCCAGCGCCTGGCCGTGATGCAGACCACCGCCGACGGCTTTGCGCTCGCCGAGAAAGACCTGGAGCTCCGCGGGCCGGGCGAGCTGTTCGGCACCCGCCAGTCGGGCCTGCCCCCGTTCAAGGTCGCCGACCTGATGCGCGACCGTGAACTGCTCGCCATGGCGCGCCGCGATGCCGCCGAGTGGATCAAGCGATCACCGCTGCTGGACAAGCCCGACGAGGCCCTGATCCGCCGCCGTCTGCTCAAGTCCTACGGCACATCACTCGGCCTGGGAGATGTGGGCTGACTTCGGTCGGCTCCAGGTCGGAGAGTCACCCCTGCGCTCACCGCTTCTTCTCCGTCAACACCCCGCCTCGAATGCTCTTACAAAGCCGTCGAAGTCGTCGGTATCCACGAAGCCGGACTGATCGAAGTCCGCCGCATCGACACCCTCCTCGAACGCCACAACGAACGAACCGAAGTCGTCGAGATCCACAAACGCCGAGCGGTCGAAGTCCGCCGGGCAGGGGATCGCCCCGAACGTCAGCGTGAACGGCTCGCTGTCGGGGTACAGCCCTGACTTGTCGTGCAGCACGAAACTCATCGCGTAGAGCTTGTCGAAATCCACATCGAAGATGTGCCACAACGGATGCTGATGAAAGAACGGATGCCCCAGCGGGTACCCCTCCCCGATCGCCAGCGGCCCCGCGAAATTGTCCTTGAGCACCTCGATCCCCTCGTCGGTCGAGATCAGAACGAACTCGATGTCCGCCAGATCCGAGATCGGGAAGATCCCGTTGTCCGGGTCGGCAAAGTCCTGGCTCTCGAACCCGAATTCCGTCTGCACCCACCCGGAAATCTCCGGGAAGATCGATTGAGGCATCATGTTCGGGAGGAGTTCATCCTCAATGAACACGTGCAGCCGTCCCGATGCATCCTGACCAACGAACATCATGTCGTGACCAAGGCACGAACCCGTCGCGCACAAGATGGCCGCGATGGCGCTAGCGCATTTCATGACTCTTTCCTCCGATGAATGACGATTCCCCGACTGCACGCCGCCCGATCTGACGCCGGATGTTGATGTGTCCGGTTCGAAACACCGACCCCGGGCCCTGGTGCACCCAGAAACCCTGGGCCGGGCGCGAAGCCCGGCCCCGAGTGCTCTCTCTCCGCAAGTCTCGAATGTGCCCGATGCCGGAAGATCATGCGATTGTGGCCGTGTGGTAGGCTTCCCGAGCACAGGTCCGCCCGATCCGCCCCCGTCCGTCTTCCCAACGGAGCTTTCGGATGATGCCGCCCGCCCACCTGGCATTCTGCACGCTGTTGCTCGCGATGACCGGGCAGGCGCCCCCGACCGACGCCGCGTCCGCCCAGGCCAGCGCCGCGGCGGCACCATCGGCCGAGCTCGCCACCGTGGCCGAAGCGTCCAACTACACCCGCACCGCGAGGTACGCCGACGTTGTGACGCTCCTGGATTCGCTCGCGGCCAAGTACCCGCTCGCCCGACGCGCCGAGATGGGCAAAACCGTCGAGGGCCGGTCCATCCCCATGCTCATCATCTCGAACCCACCCGTGTCCAGCCCCCTTGAAGGAACGCTGCACGACGGACTGACCGATCAGCGCAAGTCGCCCCGCCTGGTCGTGCTCGCCATCGGGAACATCCACGCCGGCGAGGTCGATGGCAAGGAGGCGCTCCCGATCCTGGCCCGTGAGATCCTGGCCAACCCGGACGCCCCGGAGAACCGCCGGCTGCTCGAGAACCTCATCATCATCTTCGCGCCCATCTACAACTCCGACGGCAACGAGCGGTTCGCCAAGGGGATCCGCGGCGGCCAGAACGGCCCGGAGGAGACCGGCATCCGCGAGAACGCCCAGGGCTTCGATCTCAACCGCGACTTTGTGAAGCTCGAAGCCCCGGAGACCCGCGCGCTGGTCAAGACCATCAACGAATGGGACCCGGCGATCCTGATCGATTGCCATATCACCAACGGCTCGTACCACCGCTACATCGTGACGTACGCCGGCGCCAAGCTCCCCACCGGGGACCCGCGCATCGTCGACTTCACGCGCGGCACCATGTTCCCGGCGATCTCCGCCGACTTTGCCGCCCGCACGCCCTACCGCTCGTACTGGTACGGCAACTTCAACGGGGAGTGGGGGGACCAGTCCGTGCTGCACTCCCGCTGGGAGACCTTTCCCGCCGAGGCGCGGTACGGCACCAACTACTTCGGGCTTCGCAACCGCCTCAGCGTGCTGGTCGAAACCTACACCTACGCGCCGTTCAAGGATCGCGTGCGCGCCACCGTCGAGTTCGTCCGCCACACGCTCAACTTCGCCGCCTCGCACACGGAGGCGATCCACAAGCTGCTCGCCGACGCCGATGCCGATGCGACCAGCCCTCCCCGCGGCCCGGCCCCTCAGCAGCTGCCCATCCGCGCCCGCGAATCTCCGTGGCCCGAGAAGGTCACGATCGCCGGGTATGTCGAGGAGACCCGCGACGGCCACCGCGTGCTGACGCCGCAGACCAAGGACTACCAGGTCGAGCTGTGGGACAAGTTCGAGCCGGCCCTCTCGGTGGCGCGCCCGGAGGGGTACATCATCCCGCCGCGGTACACCGCCGCGGTCGAGAACCTGCGCCTGCACGGCGTGATGACGCAGCGGCTCGAGAGCCCCCCGCAGGTCGATGCCGAGATCTACCGGGTTGACTCGACGGTGCCCGCTTCGCGACAGTTCCAGGGTCACGCGCTCGAGAAGCTCGAAGTCACGGCCCGCGGTGAGAAGTTCAAGCCCGCGCCCGGCTCGTTCCTGGTCCGCACCGGAGGGCCGCTGGCCGCCCTGACCGTGTATCTTCTCGAGCCTCAGAGCGAGGACGGGCTGAGCACCTGGAACTTCTTCGATGAGGGCGTCCAGGCCGGCAAAGACTTCCCGGTCGTGCGGGTCATGAGCCTGCCCGCCGAGCTCAAAGCAGCGCCCGCGGCGGGCCCCGCGCCCGCCCGCGCGAACAGGCCGGTTCCCGCGACCAAATGACTGAAGCGAGCCAAGGCCACGATCGGCGGCGCGACTATGGCGGCGAATCCCGCAACGAAAAAACCCCGGCCTCGGGGCCGGGGTTCGTTGGATCAGGCGATCGGTTGACTTAGCGACGGCGGCGGAGGGCGACCAGGCCGCCCATGCCCAGGAGGGCGAGCGAGCCGGGGGCCGGGATGGTCGTGGTGACCAGGGCCACGTGCAGCCCGAACCAGTCGCCGAAGGTGTCGATCGAGATCGTCTCGCTCACGCCGTTGTTGACGACGGGGGAGCTGATCATCGAAGCGTTCGGTCCGAGGTTGTTGTCGATCGGGCCGCCGACCAGGTTGCCGTTGTAGAAGATCTTCTCGCCGGTCGTGGCGGTGTCATCGGCCTGCGTCACGATCTGGAAATAGGCCGGGCCCGCCGCGGCGCCGGTGAGGTTGAACGAGTAGCTGTCGGTCGTGTGGCCCTCGCCCACGTGCTCGGCGCCCTCGTACGTGTGGACCGAACCGGCCGGGAGGCTCGGGTCGCTGTACACCACGTACAGGGAGGCCATGTACAGCTGCGAGCAGTTGCTCACGTCGAAGCTGTAGAAGCCGTTGCCGGAGATCTGGGAGGTCACGTCCCAGCGGTAGTCGAAGACGTCGCCGAACGGCGACGTCGAGGTCTCGTACGCCGTCGTCGAGCCCATGCCGTTGCCGTTGAAGATCAGCGTCTGGGACGCACCCGGGTCAAACCACGAGTTGGTATTGACATAGGCAGCCACGATGCTCGACCCGGCCGGCATGCCGCCGACGAAGAAGTTGCCGCTGCCGGTGGCAACGGAAGGGAACGCCACGGCCGTGAGCTGGGCGCCCACGTTGCCGTAGTAGTTACCCGTGTTGTTGATCGCCGCGCCCGCCGTGCCGGCCAGCGCGAGAGCGATACCGCCCGCCAAAACTCGCATCTTCATATTTCTCTCTCCTGTCTGAACTGACCCCAAGCCCGGCCCCCGGAGAATTCCGGACGCCGCCTCAAGAGTCCCCTGAGACTGCACCGTCTCGTCACGCCACCGCACGATGGGAAAGCCAACGAGCGGCCGCACGTCTAGCGCACTATGCGCCGCGCTCCTGCCAAGGGGTTTCATGCAAGCTCAAGAATGGTCGCGTTTCGCGGTTCCGCAAGTACCACGTAGCCAAGCGGTTATAGCCAGCTACGAGTCCGATAACCTCGGCTTACCCCAGCGTGCGGCAGGCGACTTGAACGACAGCGAGGGCGTACAGCCCGGCAAACAGATCGTCGAGAACAATCCCCCAACCGCCGGGGATGTTCTGGATCTGTCTGGCTGGCCATGGCTTCACGATGTCCATGAGTCTGAAGACCAGGAACGCCGCGGCGAGCGTCATCATCGTGCTCAGGGGGGTGCCCAGGGTTGCCGTGGGGAGCGCCAACAGTGTGAGGCTCTGGCCGGCGACCTCATCGGCGACCACGTTGGATGGGTCCTTGCCCAGAACCGCCTCAGCGTGATCTCCCTGCACAACGCAGGCGATCGTGAAAGCCAAGCCCAAGAGAACGAGCACGCCGTTGTAGACCCATGGTGACTGGCCGGGGCCGTGACCGGCGAGGACGAGAGCCCAAGCGACCGCAACGGGTGGAATTGAACCCCACGTGCCCGGCGCAGGCCGCAGACGGCCGAGTCCGCCGACGGTCAGCCAGGGGAAGGACGGGCGGGCTGGAAATGTCATGAATCCTCACCCGAACGAGGGGGCTTGGCGAGCCCCGGGCCTTGCTGGCGCACCACCGAGATCGCTCGGAAGATGTAGGGAACGGCCGATGCGATCGTGACGAGCACGGTGGACCATGCGATCACATCGATGAGGACTCGCACGGCCTTGCCGGGGGCGGCGTCGGTGATGGCGAGCAGGATCAGGACGGTGGGGACCGAAGCGCTCTGGAAGACCATCTTCAGTTTGCCCGATCGCGAGGCCGAAAAATCGACATTCTGGGATTCCAGCCATCCCCGGATGGAGGTCACGAGCAGTTCCCGGGCGAGGATCGCCACGGCCATCCACGGGGCGACTCCGGTCAACTGATCGTGGGTTCCGTCGGGCAGTGTCTGCTGGAATCGTGGTCCGCAGAGGCAGATGAACGCCCCGACGACGAGCACCTTGTCCGCGAACGGGTCCATGATGCGGCCGAAGATGGTGATGGAGTTCCATCGGCGGGCGAGATACCCGTCGAGGGCATCGGTGATCGAGGCGATGATGAAGAGTCCGCCGGTGAGGATGAGGAGCGATCGGGTCGTGAGCGGGACGATGACGAAGTGGTCGGTTCCGGCGGCGATCCGGACCGATCCGATTCCCAGGAAGACGAAGAAAGCCCCGGCGATCAGGAGGCGCAGCAGGGTGAGCGCGTTCGGCAGCGCGCGCCGGAACGGGCCGGCGGCAGCCTGAGGTTGGGAGATGGCGCCGGGAATCGAACTCACGGAGGTAGAGGCGACATGGTAGCGGCGGTGGGGTGGGGGCTGGGGCCGGGCGGCGTGCGGAAGTTCGAATCTCGCTTCGGGCGGTGTTGGGCGGCTCCCGCGCCGGTTGGTTGAACCTCGTTAGTCAACACTCTATCCTCTGGGCCCGTGCCGCCTCCGGCGGTCCGGGCGCGTTTTTCTGCCCAGCGAGCGCCGGTGAGCGGGGTTCGACGGGCCGGTTCGGTCCGGAATCGAACGGTCCTCATGGGTCGGCCCTTGGCCCTTCGGGGAAGTGACTTGGAACAGTTCATACACCCCTTTGTCCTGTATACCGCGTGTGCTGTCGGTGCGCTCGGGGTTTTCGTCGCGCTCCCGCGGCGGAACAAGAACCTGCAGGTCATCGGCGGGTTGATCGCGGCGATCGCGGGCGGGATCGCGATCCTGGGCCTGACGCTCACGAACATCGCCGACCATCCGACGATCTATTTCTACATCTTCGGTGCGGTGGCGCTGGGCGGGTGCCTGCGGGTGGTGACCCATCCGCGCCCGGTGTACGCGGCTCTGTTCTTCATCCTGACCATTCTGGCGACGGCCGGGCTCTTCCTGATCCTATCGGCCGAGTTCATGGCTTTCGCGCTGATCATCGTGTACGCGGGCGCGATCCTGATTACCTATCTCTTCGTGATCATGCTCGCCACCCAGGCGCCCACCGAGGACGACCTGGAAGGCCTGGCGCCCTACGACCTGCAGGGCCGCGAGCCGCTGGCGGCGACCGTGGTGGGCTTCGTCATGCTCGCGGTGCTCTCGACGATGATCTTCCGCGGCGTGGGACAGATCTCCGCGACCGAAACCCGTCACGACCCCGAGGAAGCGGTGGCGATCATGCCCGGCCGGGTCGAGACGGTGCTGCGTCGGGCGGGCACGCAGCTGCCCGGGGAGCGGATCGCGGTCGACGCCCAGACCCACCAGCCCAAGATCGACCCCAGGGCCCGGACGGTGACGCTCGAGAGCGGGACGCGGTCGCAGCGGATCGTCCCCTGGCCGGCGGACCTCTCGACGCGGAACATCGAGGGCGTGGGCGTGGCGATGATCGGCCGGCACCCCGGCACGATCGAGATCGCGGGCGTGATCCTGCTGATGGCGATGCTCGGGGCGGTCGTGCTCAGCCGCAAGCAGGTGCAGTTGGACGAGGCAGAGAAGCGTTCGGCGGCCCGCACGCTGGCCCAGAGCCTGGCCCAGGGCGGCGAGGTCTCCCGGGCGATCGGCCGGGGAGGTGCGGCGTGAGCCTGATCGCCCACATGCCCGCGGTGCTCGCGCAGGCCGGGGCGCCGGCCGCGATGGCCGGCCCGACGCTGGCGCACTACATGTTCGTTTCGGTGGCGATGTTCGCGCTGGGGTTGATCGGGTTCCTTACCCGCCGCAACCTGATCGTCATGTTCCTGTGCACGGAGATGATGTTCCAGGCGGCGGGGATCGCGTTGATCGCGTTCAGCCGGTTCCATCTCAACCACACGGGCGAGACGTTCGTGATCTTCATCCTGACCGTCGCCGCCGCCGAGGCCGCGATGGCCCTTGCCCTGGTCGTCCTGCTGTTCCGCCGGCGCGAATCGCTGGACGCCGAGCAGTGGGACGAGATGAGCGGCTGAACCTATTGCACGCCGCCGGGACCCCGGCGGCATGAGGGAGTCCCTGTGGGAGCGATGGACCTGGTGAACTCGACGCTGGTGCTCGCGACGGCCGCGCAGGAGGGCGGGCACGCCGGCACGGCGGGCGTGGCGATCGCCGGCGAGGGCATGCTCACGCTGCTGGTGCCGGCGCTCACGCTGCTGGGCACGATCCTCTGCGGCGTGTACGCCGCGATGGGGGTCCGGTCGAAGCTCCCCGCGTGGACCAGCGTGCTGCTGCTGGCGGCGTCGTTCGTGGCGATCGTCGTCACGTTCGCGGGGGGCGAGGGCGTCGAGCGGGCGTGCATCGCCCACGGCTTTGATTGGATCAACATCTCGTGGACGGGTTTCGGCGCGGGGCACATGGGCCACGGGATCGTCGCCGACTTTTCGTTCTACATCGACTCGCTTACGCTGCTGTGGATGCTGTTTGTCACCGGCCTGGCGACGCTGATCGGGCTGTACGCCAGCGAGTACATGAGCCACGACGTCGGGCCGGGCTACTGCCGGTTCTTTGCGGCGTTCAACCTGTTCGTGTTCAGCATGTCGTGCCTGGTGATGGCCGACAATCTCATCCTGCTGTACCTGGGGTGGGAGGGCGTGGGGCTCTGCTCGTACCTCCTGATCGGGTACTTCTACAAGAAGCCCTCCGCGGTCGCGGCGGCCAAGAAGGCCTTCATCGTCAACCGCATCGGCGACCTGGGGCTGGCGCTGGGCATCTTCCTGATCTACGTGCAGTTCGGGAGCGTCGAGTACGCCGTGGTCTTCGAGAAGGCCCGGCCGTTCATCGAGGCGGCCCAGGCGGGCCACTGGTCGGCGGTCCCGGCCTCGATCCAGCTGATCCCCATGCTCCTGATGGTGGGGGCGATCGGCAAGTCGGCCCAACTCCCCCTGTACGTGTGGCTGCCCGACGCGATGGAGGGTCCGACGCCCGTCTCGGCGCTCATCCATGCCGCGACCATGGTGACGGCGGGGGTGTACCTGATCGCCCGCAGCTACCCGCTGTTCCTGTGCTCGGAGCACGCGCTGCCGGCGGTCGCGTGGATCGGCACGCTGACGGCGCTGCTCTCGGCGACCATCGGCATGGCGCAGTTCGACATCAAGCGCATCATGGCCTACTCGACGGTGTCCCAGCTGGGGTACATGTTCGCGGGCCTGGGGGTGCTTTCGAGCGTGGGCGCGGGGTTCCACGTGCTGACGCACGCGTTCTTCAAGGCGCTGCTGTTCCTGTGCTGCGGCGCGGTGATGCACGGCTTTGCGGGCCAATTGGACCTGCGCAAGCTCTCGGGCGTGTGGAAGATCCCCGGCTGGAAGATCGTCAGCGTCGGCATGCTGGTGGGGTGCCTGAACCTGTCGGGCTTCCCGCTCACGGCGGGCTTCTTCAGCAAGGACATGATCCTGGCGCAGGCGTTCGAGACGCCGGGCATGGCGGCGATCGGGTGGATCCTGCTGCTCACGGCGGGCCTGACGGCGTACTACACGTTCCGGGTGTTCTTCCGGGTGTTCGTCGGCCCCGTGCACTACGAGCCGGGCGAGGAGCTGCACGCGCACGATGCCAGCGGCCACGGCCAGGGGCACGAGCACCACGGCGGGCACGGCCACGAGCACGGCGGGGACCATGCGCACGCGGGCGTCGTCAAGCACGACGACCACTCCCATCACGAGCACGGTCACGGCGCGCACTTCCACCCGCACGCACCGGGCTGGGCGATCAACGCGGTGCTCTCGATCCTGGCGGTCAGCTCGATCGCCGCGGCGGGCCTGTACTTCGTGGGGGACCACGGGGGCTGGGCGGCCGGGATGATCCACCACTCGTCGGCGGCGCTGCCCGAAGCGCACGGGGAAGAGGCCCACGGCACGTTCCTGGGGATGAACCCGCACGCGGTGATGTACTACGTCTCGGGGCTGGTCGGGTTCGTGGGGATCGGCGCGGCGCTGTTCCTGCACTACATCGGCCGGACCACCGCCGCCCACAGCCGCGCCGATGCCTTGGCGATCCGGCTCGGCCCGATCGCGGTCGCGGCGCAGCATAAGTGGTACGTGGACGAGATCTACGACTTCCTGATCCGCAGGCCGCTGTGGGTCATCTCGCACATCTTCCATCTCATCGACAAGCTGCTGGTCGACGGGCTGGTGGACCTGACCGGCTGGGTGCCGCGGCTGCTGGGCAAGACGATCCGTCCGGCCCAGAGCGGTGTCCTGCACGGCTACGCGATCGGGATGGCCGGCGGCCTGACCGTGATCCTGCTGATTGTCCTGCTGGTGGCCTCGTGAGTGTTGTCCTGGAGAGTGTGGCGCGGCGTGCCCGCCGCGGTTTCGGAGTGATCGTTTGACCCAGTCGATCCTCATCCTGCTGATGGTGCTCCCGCTGGCGTTCGCGGCGTTCCTGGCGTGGATGCCCCGGCGCAACGCCAAGTCGATCGCGCTGGTCGGGACGCTGGTCCCGCTGGTGCTGGGCGCGTACTCGATGCTGGTCTTCGACTGGGACATCCCGGGCCGCTTCCAGTTCGAGAACAGCGTGGAATGGCTGCCGCGGCTGGGCGTGCGGCTGGAGGTCGGGGCCGACGGGGTCTCGATGCTGCTGGTGGCGCTGACGCTGCTGCTGGGGCCGATCTGCGTGCTGTGCTCGTTCACGGCGATCCAGGACCGGATCAAGACGTACTACGGGTGGCTGCTGATCCTGCAGGCGGCGATGACGGGCGTGTTCGTCTCGCGCGACCTGATCCTGTTCTACATCTGCTTCGAGTTCACGCTGATCCCGATGTTCATCCTGATCAGCCTGTACGGGTCGACCAACCGCCGCCGCGCGGCGATCAAGTTCTTCCTGTACACGTTCACGGGGTCGGTGATCGCGCTGGCGGGCCTGGTGTACGTGGCGTGGCACGCCAGCACGGTCTCGCGCAGCGGGGAGTGGTCCTTCGACCTCGAGACGCTGATCCGCTCGGCGCGGCAGCTGCCGCCGACGACGCAGGCCTGGGTGCTGGGGGCCCTGCTGCTGGGCTTTGCGGTCAAGGTCCCGCTCTTCCCGTTCCACACGTGGCTGCCCCTGGCGCACACCGAGGCCCCGACCGCCGGCTCGGTGATCCTCGCGGGCGTGCTGCTGAAGCTGGGCACCTACGGCATCTACCGGATCGCGATCCCGCTGGCGCCGGCGGCCTTCGCGCAGTACGCCCCGGCGCTGGCGTGCCTGTCGATCGTCGGGATCATCTACGGCGGGCTGATCTGCTGGGTGCAGACGGACATCAAGAAGCTGGTCGCCTATTCCTCGGTGGCGCACCTGGGCTTCTGCGTGCTGGGGCTGACGGCGTGCAACGAGGTCGGCCTCTCGGGCAGCGTCCTGTACATGATCAACCACGGCCTGTCGACCGGCGCGCTGTTCCTGATGATCGGCATGGTCTACGAGCGCTACCACACGCGCGACATGGCGCAGCTGGGCGGCCTGGCGGCGCGGATGCCAGTGTGGTCGACGTTCATGGTCTTCTTCGTGATGTCCTCGGTCGGGCTGCCGGGACTCAACGGCTTCATCAGCGAGGTCATGTGCCTGCTGGGCGCCTTTCAGTCCAGCGACCAGTGGGGCCGCGGGGAGTGGGGCACGCTCGCCGGGACCGTCGACCAGCTGCCGGGCGCCACCCCGGGCCTGCTGGGGCCCTGGTACGCCGCGATCGCCGGCACGGGCATGATTGTCGCGGCGATCTACCTGCTTCAGCTGACCGGGAAGGTCGTGTGGGGCCCGCTGGTCGAGCCGGCCGGACATGGAGCCGGACATGGAGCCGGACATGGAGCCGGTCATGAAGCCGGTCATGAAGCCGGTCATAAAGGTGGTCATGGGGCCGGACATGACGCCGGCCACGCGGCGAGCCACGCCGCTCCCGCGCACGACGCCGGCCACGGCTCCGAAGGCCACGGCAAGGACCACGGGTCCGCGCACGCGAGTCTCCCGACCGACCTCTCGCCGCGCGAGATCGGGATCCTGATCCCGCTGGCGATCCTGTGCCTGTTCCTGGGCCTGTACCCCAAGCCCGCGCTGCAGGCGATCGGTGGTTCGGTGGCGCAGACAGCCCACACGGTGCGCGAGGCGGGCGTGTTCAAGCCGCTGCCGTGGCAGGAATCGCCGCCGGCCCCGGCCGAGGCTCCCGAGCCGGCCGGTCACGTTGAGAAGGGAGAAGGTCGCTGATGTCACTGGCCGACCGCATCTCCTTCCTGTGGCCCGAGATCGTGCTCTTTGCATTCACGTGCTGGGTGATGATGCTCGGCCTGTCCAGGCACCGCTCCACCCGCCAGCTGTGCGGGCCGGTCTCGGGCGTGGGTCTCCTGATCGCCGCCCTGGTCGCCTGGCGCACCACGCCGGGCGCCGGGGAGTTCGATGAGTCCACCGGGCAGGTCCTCCTGCCGGGCATGGTCGCGTTCGCGAAGGTCATGATCGCGGTCGTGGGGCTGCTGCTGCTGCTGCTGGTAGCCGGCACCGTCGACCGCACGGATGAAGCGCACATCGCCGCCCGGCGCGTCCGGTTCGATCCGCTCTCGAGCAACCGGGCCGAGTTCTACTCGTTCTTCCTGTTCTCGCTCACCGGCCTGATGCTCTGCGCCAGCGCCGACGACCTGATCTGGCTCTTCCTGGCCCTGGAGCTCACCAGCCTGCCCACGTACATCATGGTCACGATGTCGGGTGGGGCCGCGGGGGCGTGGATGCCCTGGCGGAGCAAGAGCCAGGAGGCCGGCGTCAAGTACTTCTTCCTCGGCGCCCTGGGCGCGGCTGTGTTCCTGTACGGCTTTGCGCTCATCTACGGGGGAACCGGGACGACCAATCTCAACCTGATCCGGGACCACTTCCAGGCGCACGGGATCAACACGCTCTCGATGGCGGGGATCATCCTGGCAATCGTGGGCATGTGCTTCAAGATCGCCGCCGTGCCCATGCACTTCTACACGGCAGATGTGTACGAGGGCGCTGCTGCGCCCGTCTCGGCGTTCCTGGCCTTCACCCCCAAGACCGCCGGCTTCCTGGGCATCATGCTGCTGTGCTCGACGATGGGCTGGCAGTACCTGCCGGGCGGCTCCCACCAGGGCCTCTGGGCCATCGATGCCTCGGGCACATCGCTCCCCGAGCCGGTGAGGCTCTGCCTGTGGGTGATTGCCGCGCTCACCATGACGATCGGAAACGTCCTGGCCGTGCAGCAGAATTCGATCAAGCGCCTGCTGGCGTACTCGTCGATTGCTCACTCGGGGTACATGCTCGTCGGCCTGATCGCCGGGCCCGGCGACGGATCGTTCAGCAAGAATGGCCTGGCCGCCGTGCTCTTCTACCTGCTCGCCTACGGCGTGATGAACCTGGGCGCGTTCGCGGTGGTTGCGATGGTCGAGCGCCGCACCGGCGCCAACTCGGATGCCGAGCCGCACGAAATTGAGACCGTCGATGAACTGCGCGGGCTGTGCAAGACGCACCCCATCCTGGGCTGGACCATGGCGATCTCGGCGCTGAGCCTGCTCGGCCTGCCGCCGCTGCTGGGCTTCTTCGGCAAGATGCCGCTGTTCACCAGCGCGATCTCGGCCGGCGAGATGCTCCTCGTGATCGTGCTGGGCCTGAACTCGGCGATCGCGGCGTTCTACTATCTGCGGCTGGTGCGGGCCGTCATGCTCGAGGATGCGGATGCGGCGGCGACCCCCATGGTCGAGTCGCCCTTCCCCTCCCGACGGCTCGCCGGTGTGCTGTCGGCGATCGGCGTGCTGGCCCTCCCAGTCATCGGGAACAACCTGATGGCCGCCGCGAGCCGGGCGATGCAATACGAGCCCGTGGACGGCACCCCCGCGGCACCCGCCGCGGCCCCGGCGCACGCGCAGAGCACGGAAGCGGCCAATGAGGATACAAAGATCCCTATAAAACCTTCAACGCCCATTCCGGTAGCGCTCCAGGATCGCTGAGCCGAACCTCGTGCGCAGCGCGTGCGAACCCTGTACAATCTGGTATCCCGAAAGGAGGGGGACGTGGCCCCGGCGATCACTCCGGAGCACGAACAACTTCTTGCGCAGGCAATCAAGGGCGACCGACCGGCCCTGGTGAAGCTGCTCGAACAGCTCGGCCCTATCACTCGGGCCCGCATCGAGCACAAGATAACGCCCCCCTGGAACGCCATGCTGGATGCCGATGACGTCATGCAAGTGACGTACATGGAGGTTGTGACCCGCTTGTCAACCTTCCGTGCGGGTGGCGCGAGCGGATTCCTGGCGTGGTTGACCAGAATGGCGGAAAACAACCTGATTGATGCGGTCAGGGCGCTGGAATCCTCCCGGCGTCCCGGGCCTAGCAAGCGCATTACGCCCGTATCTCCCGAAGATTCTTCGGACATGTTTCTTCAGTTGATCGGTATCACCAGTGCTACCCCTAGCCGTGACGCGGCCACGGACGAGGCCGGGCGGTACCTGGAGGCGGCGTTGCGGGCGCTTCCTCCCGATTATGAGAAGGTGGTCCGGATGTACGATCTGGAGGGAAAGTCGATCACCGAGGTCGCGGCGGCCCTGGGGCGGTCGGAGGGGGCGACCTGGATGCTTCGGGCCCGGGCGCACGACCGGCTCCGCGAGGGTCTGGGGGGCGAGGAGAGATTCTTTTCTTCGCCGGCGTGAGTGAATCGGTTCCTTGTCGTTCCATGGCCACGGGTCTTGCGGGTTCGGGGGTGTGGCAGCGTGCGCAAACCCGGCCGGGGTTGTCTTCCCCCGCCGGGTGAGGTCGGGCGCGATCAGGGGTAAGAGAGTCGGTCCGTATGACAGACCATCCGAGCCCATCGGGGCAGAAGCCCTCGAGCAAGACTCCCCGCACGGAGCGTGAGCTGATCGAGCAAGCGCTCGACCAGGCCCACAGCCCGCGCACGGACGGGTTCAGCTTCCCGGGTGACCTTCCGGCGCCGGGGACGTTCCCGGGGTACGAGCTGATTCGGGAGATCCATCGGGGCGGGCAGGGCGCGGTGTTCCTGGCGGTGCAGCTGGCGACCAAGCGGCGCGTGGCGATCAAGCTGATGCACGGCGGGCCGTTCCGGGGCTCGTCGGGCCGGGCGCGCTTCGAGCGCGAGGTGCAGATCCTCGGGCAGCTGAACCACCCGAACATCGTGCGCATCCACGACAGCGGGACGACGACCGACGGCAGCCACTTCTACGTGATGGACTACGTCTCGGGCCGCTCGCTCGACGAGGTGATCTCGGCCGACAAGCGTCCGACGGTGGAGGAGACGCTCAAGCTGTTCCTGAAGATCTGCGAGGGGATCAACGCGGCGCACCTCAAGGGGATCATCCACCGGGACATCAAGCCGTCGAACATCCGGATCGGCAACGCGGGGGACCCGATCGTCGTGGACTTCGGGCTGGCCAAGGTGGCGTTGCCGGGGGGCTCGAGCGACCAGACGCCGGCGATCATGTCGATGACGGGGCAGTTCATCGGCTCGCTGCCGTGGGCGAGCCCGGAGCAGGCCGAGGGCGTGCACGACAACGTGGATGTGCGCACCGACGTGTACTCGCTGGGGGTGGTGCTGTACCAGCTGCTGACGGGGAAGTTCCCGTACGACGTGATCGGGAACATGCGGGACGTGCTGGACCGGATCCTGCGGGCCGAGCCGGCGCGGCCGAGCACGGTGCGGCGGCAGATCAACGACGAGGTCGAGACGATCGTGCTCAAGTGCCTGGCCAAGGAGCGAGACCGGCGGTACCAGTCGGCGGGCGAGCTGGCGCGGGACATCGAGCGGTACCTGGCGGGCCAACCGATCGAGGCCAAGCGCGACAGCATCCTGTACGTGTTCACCAAGACGGCGCGGAGGTTCTGGATCCCCGCGACCGCGATGGGGGCGGGGATCGCGGGGATCGCGGTGTTCGCGGTGGTGATGTCGGTGCTGTACCGGCAGAAGTCTGTCGCGGAGGCGGGGCTGGCCTCGTCGCTGGCGCAGACGCAGCGTCTGCAGAAGCAGACGCAGGACGATCTGGACGAGATCAGGAAGGCCCGGGAGGCCGAGCGGGTGCAGCGCGAGAAGGCGGCGGCGGCGACCGAGGCGGCGCTGATCCCGGTGCGCCAGATGATCTTCGAGTTCGACCCGGCGATGAAGAACCTGGTGGGGGCCACGCGGCTGCGGCTGGGCTTCCTCAAGGCCGGGGAGGGGTACCTGGCGCACCTGGAGTCGAAGGTCGGGAGCGACCCTTCGGTTCTCAGGGAGGTCGCGGCGACCCACCAGCGGTTGGGCGAGATGATGGCGGCGATGTTCGAGAAGCGGATCGCGGGGCTCGAGCAGGGGGCGGAGCACTTCGCGCAGGCGCAGGGCATCCGCGAGAAGCTGGCGGCGGCGAGCCCGGAGGATCCGATCGCCCGTGCGGACCTGGCGAGGTCGGTGCGTTCCAACGCGTCGCTGGTGCGGATGGAGCAGAAGCCGGCCGAGGCCCGGGCGCAGTACCAGCGGGCGATCGAGTTGTTTGATGCGGCGCTGGCGCGGCTCGCGCCGGACGCCAAGGAACGCCGGGATATCGAGGAAGGGAGGGTCGATTGCATCGTCGGGCTCGCGTCGTCGTTGGCGCGGATGACGGTGCTCGCCGGGGACGCGGCGGAGGCGGCCGAGCTGCAGGAGGATTCCGAGCGGCAGTACGGGCTCGCGGAGGCGTACTGGAATGCCAGGAGCGAGTCGGACCCGTCCGACGCCCGCGCGGCGCGGGAGGCGGTGCGGGTGCGGAGCGCGCAGGCGCAGTTCCTGGTGAGTTCGATCGCGGCACGGCTGCGCGCGGAAAAGAAGTTCGACCAGGCGATCGCCGTGCTGGACCGGGTCGACCGGCTCATGCCCGTGTCGGTCGAGCGTCAGCGGGCGCTGGGCGCGGCCCACCCGGAAGATCGGATTCTCAAGCGGGACCTGGAGGTGAGCCTGCACTACGCCGGCTGGTCGCTGCAGGAGCGTGCCGACTCGATCCAGCAGCGGGCCAAGGAGGCCAAGGCCGAGGTCCCGACCGAGCACCGCGCGGTACTGGAGCGGGCGCTGGTGCCGCTTACCGAGGCCTACGAGATCGCGTCGGGGCTGGCCTCGAGCGACCTTGACGATCTGGAGAGCAAGCGCGACCTGGGGACCATCTGCAACAAGCTCGGGAACATCGAGTACGAACTGGGCAAGTCCGGCGCGCCCGGGAAGATCGAGACGGCGGTGGGGCACTTCGAGCGGTCGCTGGCGATCCGCCGGGAATTGAAGCTCTCGGACCCGCTGACGCGGTACACGGCGGACCTGATAGTCGGGCTCATGAAGGTGGGGAATATCGAGAAGGAACTCGCCGCGCGCGCGCGGCCTGGAGCGGCCAAAGACCACCTGGAGCGCTCGATCGCCCGATATCAAGAAGCCCTTCCCTTGGCGCGCGAGCTTATCAGCCAGAGCGTCCGGCCGGCGGACTGGAACGTGGTCCCGCAGACCGAGGCGGCGATCCAGGACTGCGAGGCCACGCTCCGCGAACTGAAGGAGCCCAAGTAATCGTGAAGACGCGTGAGAAGTTATGTTTGTCGGCCGGAACTGATCTGGTAGTCTCGGCGAACGGAGAAGAGAGCCGCCGCCGGTCGGCGGTCATTTGTTCGTATGTTGTTCGGATAGGGAGAGCTTCAATGAAGCCTCACAGTGGCGTTGCGACCGTTCGTGCCCGGCGCGGGGCCGCTGTCTCAGCGGCGGCGCTGCTGGCGATGTGCGGGGTGGCGCGGGCCCAGCCCGCGACGTGGGCATCGGCGGTGACGGGGGTCTGGAGCGATTCTTCCAAGTGGAATCCGGCGGTGGTTCCGGACGGCCCGACCTTCGACGTGACGATCGACGCCGTCGGTTCGCTCTATGACGTGAACCTGGACATCAGTCCGACGGTGCATTCGCTCACGCTCAACTCGGCGGACGCGACCATCCGGCTGGGGAACAACACGATCAACATCGTGGGCGCGTACGAGCAGCAGTCGGGGTTGTTGCGGGGGACCAACGGGGGCGGGATGACGGTGGGCGGCAACGCGCGCTTCACGGGCGTGAGCAGCGACCGTGATGTTCTGAGCGCCGGTACGCTGACGTTTAACGCGGACGTGCTGTTTGACTGCGCCGACGACGTGGACATTTGCGACACCGACGTGGACTACAACGGCTCGGCGATCACCTGGCAGGGCAACGGCGAGCTGGGCGGCGGGATGGGCTCGCAGTACACGATCGGTTCGTCGACGACGTTCACGATCACCAACGACAAGCGGTTCCGGCACAACGGGATCGGCGCCCAGCCGACGCTGATCAACAACGGCACGATCGTCAAGAACACGGGGTCGGGAACGACGGAGTTCTTCAACGTCCCGACGACCAACGCGGGGACGCTCGAGGTCGACTCTGGGACGATCAAGTCCAACGGCATCTCGACGCCGGGCAACACGCTCACGGGCGGGACGTGGAAGGTGTTCAACGGGTCGACGCTGGACCTGGTGGGCAACACGATCACGACCAACGCGGCGAACATCCAGCTGCGGGACGCGGGCTCGGGCTTCGCGGCGATCAACGGCCTGGCGACCAACAGCACGGGCGCCACGTTCCAGCTCTCCAACGGCCGCAACTTCACGACGGCGGCGGGGTTCACCAACAACGGGACCTTGAGCGTGGGTCCGGCGACCAACTTCACGGCCAGCTCGACGCTGGCGCAGGGGTCGAGCACGATCACCGGCGGCGGGACGGTGCAGGTCAACGGGGACGCGACCTTCAGCGGCCCGACGACGGCGCCGGTGATCGACGGCGGGACGACCGTGAAGACCCAGGCGGGGCTGGCGATCTCCGGCGCCAGCGGCCTGCGGCTGGACACGGGCGGCTCGATCCAGCACTCGGGCGCTTCGGGCTCGTGGACGGGCGGGGCGATCTCGATGGGGGATGGCTCGTCGGTCTCGATCGCCGCGGGCGGGCTGCTGGAGGCGACGAACAACCAGAACGTGGTGTGGGACAGCACGGGGGTGCGTCCGACGTTCTCGGTGGCGGGGACGTTCACCAAGAAGACCGGGACCGGGACGACGTTCCTGAGCGGGGTGAGCCTTCAGAACACGGGGACGGTGCGGGTCGAGGCCGGGACGCTCAAGTCCGACCAGCCGCCGGTGTCCGCCAACACGCTCGCGGGCGGCAGGTGGGTGGTGAAGGGCGCGACGCTGGACTTTTCGGGGTCGGTGATCAACACCAACGCCTCGGACGTGACGCTCGACGGGGCGACGGCGAGCTTTGCGTCGCTGGAATCCAACCTGAACAACAACGCGGCCGGGGGCGTGCTCTCGCTGGACAACGGCAAGACGCTGACGACGGCGGGGAATTTCACCAACGGCGGGAAGGTGGTCGTCGGTTCGTCCTCGGTGTTCGAGGTCGACTCGGGCTCGTCGTTCACGAACTTCACGACGGGGGACCAGACGCTTTCGAGCGGTGAGATCGTGCTCAACAGCGCCGCGGGGCAGCCGGCGGTCTTCCGCTGGGTGGATCCGGCTTTCAAGGTCAAGAAGCTCGCCGCGCGGGTGGTGCTCAGCGGCGCGGACTCGAAGATGGACAACGGCACGCGCGACACCGAGTCGGCGCTGGCGGACCTGGACACGATCGCCGACGTCGGCAGCTTCGAGATCCTCGCCGGCCGCGAGTTCCGTCCCACCGGCGACCTGGAGGTGCAGGAGACCGGTCCCAACCACGGCAAGGTCGTCATCGGCCAGACCAGCCTGCTGGAGATCCAGGACACGTTCACGCTGATCAACTTCAACACGGGCACCGGCGAGATCGCCAACGGGGATTTCGACATCGACGGCACGCTGTCGTTCCCGGGCGCGGCGATCCGGCGGGTGAACAACACGGTGCTGCTCAAGGGGACGGGGAGCATCATCAACAAGACGACGGGGCTGGAGGCCTTCGGGGCGCTGGAGTACGTGACGGCGCGCGGGGACTTCACGGTCAGCGGCGGCAAGGACCTCGACATCACGCCGCTGCCGAGCGTCGGCCCGCCCAACACGCTGCAGGTCGACGGGCGGGTCGCCGTCGGGCCGGGCGTCTCGGGGAACGACTCGGTGGTCACCGTGCACGGGAACTTCCTTCAGAACCCCGGCAGCGTGGTGGACATCTACGAGGGCGGGATCCTCGACATCCAGAGCGTCGGCAGCGGCACGGGCAACTACACCGTGGACACGGGCGCGACGCTCAACATGCACGGGGGCGTGGTGGCGGTCCAGTCGTCGTTCATGCTCAACGGGTCGCTGACGGGCGACGGCACGATTGCCGGTAACGCGGTGGTCAACGGTCAGTTCGGGCCGGGCGACTCGGTGGGGCGCATGGCGATCATGGGCGGGCTGCTCATGGGAAGTTCGAGCGGGATGACGCTGGACATCCGGGGCTACGGCGCGGGCCTGGGCTTCGACCGCGTGGATGTCGGGAACGTGGTGCAGATCGCCGGCGGGGCGGAGCTGACGATCGTGCCGGTCGAATCGCAGGACTTCCACTTCGTGATCGGGCAGGTGTTCCGGGTGATCGATGCGGGCCTGATCGTCGGTCATTTCAGCCCGGCGGATGTGCACGGGACGGAGCTCGGCAACGGGTTGTACCTGAGGCTGGACTGGGACGACCCGACGGCGCTGCGGCTGGTCGTGGTGCCCGGGCCGGCGGGGCTGGGCATCGGTGCCGCGGCCGCCCTTGTGCTGGGGCTGGGTCGCCGGCGCAGGGGCTGATCGAGCGGCGGACGATCCGTGAAACCCGCGGACGGATTCGGCGAATCATCCAAGCGAGACGGCGCGGATGGCCGCGCACACGGCAAAAATCGCCGGTAGGATGCCGCTCGCATGCTGACGCTGAAGGACCTGCGAAAGAGCTTCGGCGACATCCGCGCTGTGGATGGGCTCTCGCTGCGGGTCAATCCCGGCGAGGTGTTCGGGCTGCTGGGTCCCAACGGGGCGGGGAAGACAACGACCATCTCGATGGTGGTGGGGGTGCTGGCGCCCGACGGCGGGACGGCCGAGATCGATGGCGTGGGGGCGTGCACGGGGTCGCGGGCGCGGTCGTCGATCGGGGTGGCGCCCCAGGCGCTGGCGCTGTACGACCACCTGACGGCGGAGGAGAACCTGCGGTTCTTCGGGACGCTGTACGGCCTGGGTGGGGCGCGGCTTGCGCAGCGCGTGGGCGTGGTGCTGGAGGAGGTGGCGCTGTCGGACCGCGGGCACGACCGCGCGGCGGTGTACTCGGGGGGCATGAAGCGCCGGCTCAACCTCGCCGCGGCGCTGGTGCACGACCCGCCGCTGCTGCTGCTGGACGAGCCCACGGCGGGCGTGGATCCGCAGTCCCGCGCGGGGATCGTGGACATGGTGCGGCGGCTCAAATCGCAGGGCAAGACGGTCATCTACACGACCCATTACATGGAGGAGGCCCAGAAGGTCTGCGACCGGATCGGGATCATCGACCGGGGGCGCCTGCTGGACGTGGGCACGGTCGATGAGCTCATCTCCCGGCACGGCGGGGCGAGCGTGGTCACGGTGCGGCGCGGGGAACAGGACGAGCGCATCGAGACGACCGATCCCATGCGGACGCTGTCGCAGGTGGTGCAGGCGGGGGGCGCCTCGAGCGTGCGCGTCGACCGACCGGACCTGGAGGCGGTGTTCCTGTCGATGACCGGCCGGAGGCTCCGCGACTGATGATGCCCATCCTCGCCATCGCCGTGAAGGATCTGAAGATGATCGCCCGGGACAGGGCCGCGGCGTTCTTTACCTTCGTCTTTCCGATGCTCCTGGCCGTGTTCTTCGGGTTTGTGTTCCAGGGTGGCGGGGGTGGCGGGGAGCTTGACCTGGGCGTGGTGGACGAGGATCGCAGCGCCGAGTCCGCGAGCTTCGTCGCGGACCTGAAGAAAGCCGATGGCCTCAAGGTGGTCGAGCTTGGCGCGCGGGACCAGGGAACGGAGAAGGTGCGGCGCGGGGAGCTCTCGGCGACCATCGTGCTCCCCAAGGGCTTCGGGCAGGGAGCCGGCGGCATGTTCGGCGGCGAGGGGATGAAGATCGAGGGGTTCGCGGCCCCCGGCTCCGGGCCGCAGACCGGCCTGCTCACGGGCAAGCTGATGGAACTGGGATTCCGCCAGATGATCGGTACGTTCGGCAAGCCCGAGAAGATGACCGCGCAGCTCGACCGGGCGCGGCGATCGGTCGCCGAGTCATCCGAGCTTTCCCCGGAACGCAAGGCGACCTTCCTCAGCTTCTTCGGGAGCCTCGATACGTTCTCCCACACCATCGATGCCCAGGAGAAGGGCTCCGATGGCGGACAGAAGAAGATCGCCGACGGTGTGCCGGCGGAAGAGAAGGACGATTCTCCTTTGGCCAACTGGAAGCCCATCGATGTCAGTTTCTCGGAGATCAAGCGCAACGGCCAGGCGCCGCGCAGTTCGTTCGAGATCTCCTTCCCGCAGGGTGTTGTCTGGGGGCTGATGGGCTGCACGCTGGCCTTCGGCATCTCGCTCGCCGAGGAACGCACGCGCGGGACGCTGATGCGGCTGACCACCTCGCCGCTCTCACGATCGCACATTCTCATGGGCAAGGCGGTGGGCTGCTTCATCTCCTGCGCCCTTGTGCAGACGGTGCTGCTGGTCATGGCGGTCCTGCCCCCGTTCCGGGTGCAGATCACCAGCCTGCCGGCGATGGCGGCGTCCGTGGTGCTGTGCTCGGTGGGTTTCACGGGCGTCATGATGCTGCTGGCCGGCCTGAGCAAGACCGAGGCCGCCGCGCAGGGTGTGGGCCGGGCCGTCATGCTCGTGCTCGCCCTGATCGGCGGCGGGAGCGTGCCGCTGTTCATCCTGCCCAAGACGGTGCAGATGATGAGCGGCGTGAGCCCGTTCCGCTGGGCGACCCTGCTGATCGAGGGGAGTCTGTGGAGGGAGTTCACGTTCGCGGACATGGTCCTACCGGGGGGAATCATGCTGGGGATCGGGGTCGCGGGGTACGCGATCGGGTCGGCGTCCTTCCGCTGGCGGGAGTGACCATCCGGGCCGGGTTTTCGGGGAATCTCCGGCCCCGCCGGCCCGAGGCCCCCGGGGCGGAAAGCCAGCGCGGCGCGGCATATACTCGCATCCCAAGGGGCGGTAGCTCAGTTGGTAGAGCGCATCGTTCGCAATGATGAGGTCGGGAGTTCGACTCTCCTCCGCTCCATTACTCGTGTAGATTCAGGCGATCCCGGCACGCCCTGCGAGCGGCCCCGGTGCGGGATGCCCGCGTGGGGTCGCGGGAAACCACTGCTGTGGCCGAGGGACCGTTCGGGCCGCGGATTGCGCGAGAGGCTCGGCACGCGGCACGCTTGGATCGCAAACGAGTTGGCCCGAGGTTCGCGATTTCGACGACCAGATGCATCATCGGCGACCAGATGTATCGGAGCCCGATGCGCTCACCAGGACCGTGCACGCCGCTTGGCTCCAGGATGAGCGCGCCGGGGACGATGGCCGGGACGAGAGCGAACCGAACGCGCTCGTGGTGTGCGATAGGACCAATCGTCCGTCCCATCCGGTATGCCCGATCCAAGACGGGCGCGAAGCCGTTCGTGCGGAAGATGCGTTTCGATCACCGTTGACCGGATCGTGCAGCTCTCGCCCTGAACGATCCCCGGGGCCAGATCAAGGCCGGGTCGATGGAACATCCGTTGGATGCAGCTTCTCCTGTCCTTCGAGCGAAGCCAAGTGCCGGTGGTTCCCATGCTGCGCCGCGAAATTGCGTCCGTTATGGACACGTGCTCGCCGACTTCGATCGACACTTGTTCTGCACCTACGCGCGAACGCGGATCCAGTGCTGAGTGCTTCGATGTTAGTCGAGCGTGTGAGTCCGGCACCGGAGTCGACGCATATCCGCCCGCTTCCGCGTGATGCCGGCATTTGAATCGCCGTGGAGCTTCATAAAGTTGACTTGACGACTTGCCCGACATCGGGAACTGGATATTTCTCGTACACACACTAGTATCAAGACCCTAACGGAGGTTTCCATGGCACGAAGCTCTCGCCTTTCGAACCTGTCGGTTACTGAACTTCAGCGCGAGATCCGCCGCCGGGAGCGGTCCGCGTCGCGCTTGATTCGACGCCGGCGGAGCCTGCTGAGCAAGCTCGCCGCGCTCGACGCCCAGATCGCCGAGGCCGGCGTGCAGTCGGGCGGTCGGACTCGCCCCAAGAACAAGTCGTCTCTGGTGGAAGCTCTGCGGGGCATCCTCACCGGCAAGTCGATGTCCGTGACCGATGCCGCGGCGGCGGTGCAGAAGGCCGGCTACAAAACCGGAGCCGCGAACTTCCGCACGATGGTGAACATCGCGCTTTCCAACAAGAAGAACAAGTTCAAGCGCGTCGAGCGGGGTATCTACACCGCGGGTTGAGCGCGATGGTGTCGTCGGGAGTGTCCTTGCGCGAGTTCGAAGCGCAACACCGTGATCCGCACGGCGCCCGCGCGGGTGATCATGCGGCGCGAGGTGCACTCCGGGGCGCGCAGCAACTCGCATCGCGCGCCCGGGTTGTCGCTTCGATGGGTCGGTGGATCGACGACCGACTGAGATGCCAAGTCTCGATTGTCCAGTAGAAACCGGACGTGATGGTCTCGCGCGGCCAACGCCGCGTGATCGCCCGTGCTTTCTGCCGCGCCGATCTCTGTTTCAACGGATAATGGCGTGGCATTTCCGGCGCTCATATGATGAGATGAGGTTTGAATTCCGGGCGTTGGGACGTCCCGTGCGGCAACCGCGCGGGGCGCAGGTACGTTCGGCCGGTGGGCGTGCCAGTCGCGTTGACGGGGGTGCAAGGCAGGGACCGTCGGGATGAACAAAGCCGTGGAACCGTTCCCTCAGGGATCGCGAGGCTGCCCGCGAATCGAACTGTTGAGATCTGCGATTGAATCTTCGGGTTGGACGGGGCCCGCCCGGTTGGGAGCCGTGGTCAACCCGAAGGGGTTGCGATCGGTACGGCGGGGTGGACTGACGTTCTTGATCCTGCTCGCGGCGGTGACGATGACCGCCGTCGTCGCCTGCAGCAAGCCTCCGGCCGCTCCGAACGTCGGTGCGGCTGCGCCGGTTCCGGTTTCGGCAGCCGCGGCGAGCAACGCCGACGTGCCGATCGTGATCCGCGCGATCGGGTCGGTCGAGCCCAAGGCTCGGGTCATGCTCAGGCCCCAGGTCGCCGGTCGGATCATTGAACTGCCCGTGGAGGAGGGGACCAATGTGACGCAGGGGCAGGTGCTGGTCCGGCTGGATCCGCGCCCGTACGAGGCGGCACTGGCCCAGGCCCAGGCCAACGTCGCGCGGAGCATCGCCCTGGCCGACGATGCGCACCGGCTCGCCGAGCGGACCAGCAACGCCGCGTATTCGGCGGCGATCTCACAGCACGAGTCCGAATCGGCGCGTGCCCAGGCCGCCGCGGCCGATGCGCAGACCCTCGCGAGCAAGGCGGAAGTCCAGACCGCGGAATTGAATCTCGCCTACTGCACGATAGCCGCCCCGTTCTCCGGTCGGCTGGGTTCGTTCCTTGTCAAGCCGGGCTCGATCGTCAAGGAGAACGAGGCGGATCTGGTCGAACTGGCCCAGATCGATCCGATCGAGGTTTCGTTCGCGGTGCCGGAGGAGAACATCCCGGCGATCCACGACGCGATGGACAAGGGCCAGCTCAAGGCCGAGGCCTTGCCCAGCGGTGACCCCGCCCCGCCGGCGGTCGGGCTGCTGACGTTTGTGGACAACCGCGTGGATGCGGCGACCGGAACGATCCGTCTTAAGGCGACGTACGCGAACTCGTCCCGCCGGCTCTGGCCCGGCCAGTTCGCCAACGTGAGCCTGCTGCTGGGGCTCGAGAAGGGCCGGGTGGTGGTTCCGGAGAGCGCTGTCCAGACGACCCAGTCGGGCGCGGCGGTCTTCGTGATCAAGCCCGACCAGACCGCCGAACTTCGGCAGGTCACGGTGGGTCGCACGGTGGAAGGCCGGAGCGTCATCGAGCAGGGTCTTGTGGAGGGGGACATGGTCGTGACCGAGGGCCAGCTGCGGCTGAAGAACGGTTCGACCGTGCAGGTCAAACCTCCGCAGACCGCCGCCGCGGGTGGTCAGAAATCGCCCTCATGAAGCTCTCCGCCCCGTTCATCCGTCGCCCGGTCATGACCACGCTGGTCATGCTGGCGTTCTGCGTCTTCGGAGTCTTCGCCTACCAGCGCCTGCCGGTGAGCGACCTCCCGAACGTGGATTTCCCGACGATCCTGGTCTCCGCGAGCCTCCCGGGCTCGAGCCCCGAGACGATGGCCTCCTCGGTCGCCACGCCGCTGGAGCGTGAGTTCTCGACGATCGCCGGGATCGATTCGATGAGCTCGGTGAGCATCCAGGGCAGCTCGCAGGTGACGCTGGTGTTCACGCTCGACCGCTCGATCGACGCCGCGGCGCAGGATGTCCAGGCGGCGATCGCCCGCACGGCCAGCCGCCTGCCGCCGGAGATGCCCAGTCCCCCTTCGTACAAGAAGGTCAATCCGGCGGACCAGCCGGTGCTCTTCCTGGCGGTCACGAGCCCGACGCTCCCGCTGTACGTGGTGGACGAGTACGCCGAGACGCTGATGAGCCAGCGGATCAGCCAGCTCCCGGGCGTCGCGCAGGTCGTGGTCTACGGCTCGCAGAAGTACGCCGTGCGGGTGCAGGTCGATCCCCAGAAGCTCGCATCCAAGGGGATCGGCATCGACGAGGTTGCCCGTGCGATTCAGGAGCGCAACGTCAACCTGCCCGTCGGTGTGATCAGCGGACCGCGGCAGGAGGTCACGATCCAGGCCACGGGCCAGCTCACATCGGCCTCGAAATACGGCGGCGCGATCGTGGCCTACCGCAACGGGCGTCCGGTGCAGCTGGACCAGCTGGGACGGGTCATCGACAGCGTCGAGAACGACCGGACGGCGGCGTGGTTCCGGGAAGTGGGCAGGCCCGGGGAGCGGGCGATCATCCTGGCGATCCAGCGCCAGCCGGGCACCAACACCGTCGAGGTGGTGCAGGCGATCCACCGGCTGCTGCCAACGTTCCGGGAGCAGCTGCCCCCGTCGGTGGGGATCGCGACGCTGTACGACCGGTCGGTCTCGATCCGCGACTCGGTGAACGACGTGAAGTTCACGCTGGGCCTGACGCTGGGCCTGGTGGTGCTGGTGATCTTCCTGTTCCTGCGCAACCTGCGGGCGACCATCATCCCCAGCCTGGCGATGCCGATCTCGATCGTGGGCACGTTCGCGGTGATGAAGCTGCTGGGATTCTCGCTGGACAACCTCTCGCTGATGGCGCTGACGCTGTCGGTGGGGTTCGTGGTCGACGACGCGATCGTGGTGCTGGAGAACATCGTCCGCCACATGGAAATGGGCAAGCCGGCGATGAAGGCGGCCTTCGACGGCTCGTCGGAGATCGGTTTCACGATCCTGTCGATGACGCTCTCGCTGGTCGCGGTGTTCATCCCGGTCCTGTTCATGGGGGGGCTGGTCGGCCGGCTGCTCAACGAGTTCGCCGTGACGATCGCGGTATCGATCCTGGTGTCGTGCGTCGTGTCGCTCTCGCTGACCCCGATGCTGTGCAGCCGGTTCCTCAAGGCCGGCGCCCACGACCGCGCCGCGCACGGGCCGCTGTACAACTTCTCCGAGCGGGTCTTCGACGCCTGGGTGGGCCTGTACGCGTGGTCACTGCGGCCGGTGCTGCGGGCCAGGCCCGTCACCGTGCTGGTCTCGCTGGCGGTGCTCGCCGCGACCGTCTACCTGTTCCAGATCATCCCCAAGGGATTCCTCCCGACCGACGACCAGGGCCGGATCCTGGTCTCGACCGAGTCGGCCGAGGGCACCTCGTTCACGCAGATGGCCGTCTACCACCGGGCGCTCTCGGACATCGTCGCGCAGAACCCCGACGTGGACTCGTTCATGTCGAGCATCGGCTCGCGCGGCGGCCAGGCCGTCGGCTCCAACACCGGGACGCTCTTCCTCAAGCTCCACGACCGCCCGGCGCGGACCCGGAGCGTCGACCAGGTGATCCAGGAGCTGCGCGGGCAGCTCTCGGTCGTGCCGGGGGTGCGCGTGTTCCTGCAGAACCCGCCGACGATCCGCATCGGCGGCCAGCTCACCAAGAGCCTCTATCAGTACACGCTCCAGGGACCCGACACGCAGGAAATGTTCCGCACCGCGCCGCTGCTGGCCGAGAAGATGCGGGGGATCCCGGGCGTGCAGGACGTCACGACCGATCTGCAGCTGGCCAACCCGCAGCTGATGGTGGACATCGACCGGGACAAGGCCGCGGCGCTGGGCGTTTCTCCCGAGCGGATCGAGCTGGCGCTCTCCAGCGCCTTCGGGACCCGGCAGATCTCGACGATCTACGCGCCCACCAACGACTACCAGGTCATCCTGGAGCTGCTGCCGCAGTTCCAGGCCGACCCCTCGTGGCTCGACACCTTGTATATCGGCGCTTCGGGCGGCCAGCTCGTCAAGCTCACGTCGCTGGCCAGGCTGTCCAGGGGCGTGGGGCCGCTCTCGGTCAACCACACCGGCCAGCTGCCGTCGGTCACGATCTCGTTCAACCTCACCCCCGGGGCCTCGCTGGGCCCGGCCGTCGAGCAGGTCAACGCCCTCGCACGCCAGACCCTGCCCCCGAGCATCTCGACGAGCTTCCAGGGCACCGCGCAGGCCTTCGAGTCCTCCCTGGCGGGCCTGGGGCTCCTGCTGGTCATGGCACTGCTGGTCATGTACATCATCCTGGGGATGCTCTACGAGTCGTTCATCCACCCCGTGACGATCCTCACCGCGCTGCCGTTCGCCGGCTTCGGGGCGCTGGGGACGCTCTGGCTCTTCCACGTCGAGCTCTCGCTCTACGCCTTCGTCGGTGTGATCCTGCTGATCGGACTCGTGAAGAAGAACGGCATCATGATGGTCGACTTTGCCATCGAGCAGCGGCGCGACCGCGCCGTCTCCGCCGAGGCGGCGATCTACAACGCCTGCATCGTCCGCTTCCGCCCCATCATGATGACCACCATGGCCGCGCTGATGGGAACGCTCCCGATCGCCATGGGCGTCGGGGCGGGCTCGGAATCGCGCCGGCCCCTAGGCCTGGCCGTCGTGGGTGGCCTGCTCTTCTCGCAGCTTGTCACCCTGTACGCGACACCGGTCTTCTACATCTACCTCGACCGGTTCCAGCAGTGGATCAGGCCGCGCCAGCTCGAAACCCACGGCCCTGAACGCTCCCAGGGGAGGGCCCAGGCCGCGGCGCAGGCCGAGCACGACCTGGTCGCCGGGCGGGGCTCGTAAACAACATGCACACCGGTGACCTCGGGCCCGTCCGAGCGCGGGATCGGCGGGCACTTGATCCCGCAACATCAAGTTGGACCATTGGCCGCGACCGCGATCGCCGGGGCGCTGCCGGTCGGGCCCTCGTGCAAGGCCCGACCGGTGCGCCGAACGGGGAGGCTCCGTGTGGTTCGGTGAGAGCTACCCCATGGATGTCATCGACCACGAGCGGACGGTCCGCGCTCGGGTTCCCTTCACGCCGCCCGGGCCCGCGCGGCTTCGGCATCCGCCGGGGGCCTCACGAACGTGTACCGGATCCGGTCGTCGAGACAGGTGCGGCTCTGGAGGACAAACCCCCGCTCAAAGAACTCGCACTCTGCATCCCGCATGAAGCGGCCCCGGAGCGAACGGGCCGGAGCTTCGTCCAGGCCGTGCGCCCGGTCGATCCGCTCGTAGTCCGCGCCGGTCCCGCGGCTCGGTGTGACCGTCTCGATGGTGAACAGCTCGTACATGAGGACCTCCGCGACTGGCGACCCCGCCGGATTCAAGATCGGTCACCGCGCGGCCCCGGCCATGCGTCGATCTGCTCATCCCGCGCCTGCCGCGTGCGAAGCGCTCGCGCATCCGGCGCGTTCCGGCAGGCCCGCACGCCCGCACGCTGCGGTCAAGGGTGTTCGCCCCTCCCGAGCCGCCCTGCGCCTGGGGTGTCCACCGCTGTCCGGCGTACGAGGATCACGCGACCCCGGGTATTTGCCCTTGTCCTCGCACGGCCCGTGCGCGCACGCTCGACCGGGATCATCCGTGGTTGAGGCGCTCACGCGATGATGTCGCTCACCACGTTTCCCGAAACATCCGTCAGCCGGAACTGGCGTCCCTGGAACTTGTACGTGAGCCGCGTGTGGTCCAGGCCCAAGAGGTGCAGCACCGTCGCCTGGAAGTCGTGCACGTGCACGGGGTCCTTGACCACCGACATGCCCAGGTCGTCGGTCTGTCCGAACGAGAACCCGCGCTTGACCCCGCCGCCGGCCATGAAGATCGTGAACGCCGAGCGCAGGTGATCCCGGCCCAGGTCCTCCTTGTTGTACGCACCCTGGATCATCGGGGTGCGCCCGAACTCCCCGCCCCAGATCACCAGCGTCTGGTCGAGCATGCCGCGCTGCTTGAGGTCCATGATCAGCGCCATCGTGCCCCGGTCGACCTCCCTGCACCGCTGGGGCATCCCGGTCACCAGGTTCTGGTCCCCGCCACCGTGGTGGTCCCACCCGCCGTGGTGGACCTCGACAAACCGCACGCCCCGCTCGACCAGGCGCCGCGCCAGCAGGCAGTTGTTGGAGAACGAGACCTTCCCCGGCTCCGTGCCGTACAGCTCGTGGATCTCCTTCGGCTCGGTCGAGAGGTCCATCAGCCCCGGCACGCTGGTCTGCATGCGGTAGGCCAGCTCGAAGGCCGAGATCCGGCTGGCGATCTCGGGGTCCCCGACGTCCGCGAGCTGCCGGCGGTTGAGCGAACCGATCGTGTCCAGCGAGTCGCGCCGCAGCGGCTCGTCCATCCCCTCGGGGTTGGAGAGGTACAGCACCGCGTCGCCGCCGGACCGGAACTGCACGCCCTGGTACACCGAAGGAAGAAACCCGTTGCTCCAGCAGCTGGTCCCGCAGCGGCCGGCCTTGCCCGAGGTGAGCACGATGAACCCCGGCAGGTCCGAGCACTCGCTCCCCAGCCCGTACGTCACCCACGAGCCCATCACCGGCCGGCCCATCCGCGGTGAGCCCGTCTGCATGAGCAGCTCCGCCGGCACGTGGTTGATCTCGTCGGTCTGCATGCCCCGGATGAACGTCACATCGTCGACGATCTGCGAGATGTTGGGCAGCAGCTCGCACACCGGTGCCCCGCTCTGCCCGCGCTTCTCGAACTTCCACAGGCTCGCCAGCAGGTTGGGCCGCTTGCCCTCGGCGATGAACGCGAACCGCTGCCCCTTCATGTACTCATCGGGCACCGGCTGGCCGTTGAGCCGGTCCAGCAGCGGCTTGACCTCGAACGTATCGAACTGCGACGGCGCGCCGGTCTGGTTGAGGTAGATGATCGACCTGGCCCGGGGCGGAAAGTGGGGCGGCCGCGGTGCCAGCGGGTCGGGCGCGGCCGGGGGACCGGCGAGCAAGCGCTCGTTGAGCATCGACGCCAGCGCGATCGATCCCAGCCCGATCCCCGCCCGGTTGAAGAAGTGCCGCCGCGTGATCAGCCGCCGGTGCTCGAGCAAGGGATTCATGGCATCGTCTCGCATGGCGTTGGGCGGCCATCGCGGCCGCGTTCTCTCGCGGATCAGCTCCGGTTGATGGTCTCGTCCAGGTTGAGCAGCACGTTGGCGACCACGGTCCACGCCGCCAATTCCGCCCCGTCCAGGCCCGCGACGTCCAGCTCCCCGCGGTGGGTCAGCCGGCCCGCGGCCCCCGGATCGCCGCGGAATTTCTCGAGGCACCGCGCCTGCAGCGCCGCCAGGTCGGAGACCTCGCCCTCCGAGGGCGCCCGCGCCAGGCAGATGCGGAATCCGTACGCCGCGCGGGCCGCCGGATCGGGCCCGGGGCTCTCCCGCATCATCCGCCGCGCCAGGCCCAGCGCCGCCTCGATGTACACAGGGTCGTTGAGCGTCGTCAGCGCCTGCAGCGGCGTGTTGGTCCGCGACCGCTTCACCACGCACACATCACGCCGCGCCGCATCGAACGTCAGGCCGCTGGGGTACGACGCCGACCGCCGCCAGTACGTATAGATCCCCCGGCGGTACCGGTCCGCCCCCACCGCGTCGATCCACTTCTCGTTGGGCGTGTCGAAGTTCGCAAAGCTGTCCACCCAGATCCCCGCCGGCTGCGGCGGCATCACGCTCGGGCCGCCCAGCTTGTCGCTGAGCAGCCCGGCGATCGCCAGCGCGTTGTCCCGCACCAGCTCCGCATCGAACCGGATCCTCGGCCCGCGTCCGTACAGACGGTTGTACGGGTCGCGCTCCAGCAGCGCCTCATCCACCCGCGCCGACTGCCGGTAGGTCGCCGATGTCACGATCAGCCGGTGCAGGGCCTTGAAGCTCCAGCCGCGCTCGACGAACTGGCCCGCGAGCCAGTCCAGCAGCTCCGGGTTGGTCGGCGGATCCCCCTGGGACCCGAAATCTTCGCTGGTAAGCACCAGCCCGTCGCCGAAGAAGGCCTCCCACGCGCGGTTGACCGTGACGCGGGCAACCAGCGGGTTCTCCGGGCTCACCAGCCAACGCGCCAGCCCGAGCCGGTTGCGCGGTTGACCCTCGGGGAACGGGTGGAGCGTCCCGGGGACATCGGGCGTGACGGCCTCCCCGTGGTTGCGGAAGTCTCCGCGGAGCATGATGTAGTCCGGCCGTCGCTGGGCGAGTTCCTTGAGGACCATCGTGGTCGCGATCGGCATCGCGGCGATGTTCTTCTGCAGCTCCGCGATCTCCGCGGTCTTGGCCAGCAGCGCCGGTGTTTCCCGGATGTACGCGTCGCGGACCGCGCGCCGCTGGGACTCGTCCCGCTTGTCGGGCGCCGCGGCCAGGATCGAGGCCAGCGGCGCCCGCATCAGCACACGGATCTCCGCCGCCGACAGCACCCGGTCGTAGATGCGGACGTCGTCGATCGTCCCGCTCACCATCCCGCTGGCGTGCCGGGAGCCGATCTTCAGGGGCACATCATTCCTGATGCTGCTCTTGAGCGTGTCGTTGGCGGTCCTGGTCTCCTGCGGCTCCCCGTCGACATAGATCTTCACGCCCCCCGGCGTCCCCGTGCCGTCGTACGTCACCAGCACGTGCCGCCAGCGCGCCAGATCCACCGCGCCGCCCGTCTCGACCTTCAGCCCGTCGGCGGGCCATTCGTGCACGAAATGCGCTTCGAGCTTGCCGTTGTTGTTGAACAGGTCAAACCCGCGGTACGCGTGCGTGTCGTCAATCTTCCCCAGGATCGCCCCCGAGCCCTCCAGCTTCACCCACGCCCCGTACGAGAACGCATCCGTGCGGTCAAACCCGCCCGCCGCGCCGCAGTCGACGAACGCGCCCCCGTCCAGGTGGATCCCGTTGCCGCCGATCCCCGGCACGCGCCGCGTGTCCGCGCCGCCCACGATCCGTCCGTGGTGCGGATCGGCGCCGCGATCGACGACCGCATCCCCGCCCTCGCCCGCCCCCGCGCTGCCCATCGCCGGCGGGCCATCGAACGTGTACTGGTGACGCAGGCCCGCATCGATCCCGGCGTGCGACAGCTCCAGGCCGGCGCTCGATTCCCAGGCCTCCTGCGCCGCATCCCGCGCGCCGGGTCCGGTCACGCTCTCCAACTCGGCGATCCGCGCCCGCATCCCCGCGATCCGCGACTCCTGCTCGGGCGTCGGAACCTGGATCTCCGGCCCGTTCCCCACGCCGACATCCTCGGTCTGGTTGAAGAACGCCAGCAGGCTGTAGTACTCGCGCTGCGTGAACGGGTCGTACTTGTGGTCGTGGCACTGGCAGCACCCCATCGTGGTCCCCAGCCAGATGGTCGCCGTGGTATTCGTCCGATCCACGACCGCCGCGACCCTGAACTCCTCCGGGTCGATGCCCCCCTCGTCGTTGAGCATTGTGTTGCGGTGGAACCCGGTGGCGATCTGCTGGGACCGGTCGGCGTTGGGGAGCAGGTCCCCGGCGATCTGCTCGACGGTGAACCGGTCGAAAGGCATGTCCGCGTTCAGGGCGTTGATGACCCAGTCGCGCCACGGCCACAGCGAACGGGCCAGGTCCTTCTCGTACCCGTTGGTATCGGCGTACCGGGCCAGGTCCAGCCACGGCCGGGCCCAGCGCTCCCCGTACCGCGGCGAGGCGAGCAGGCGCTCGACGACCCGCTCGTAGGCGTCGGGCCGCACGTCCGAGACGAACTCGTCCACTTCCGCAACCGTCGGCGGAAGCCCGATGAGATCCAGCGATACCCGCCGCAGCAGCCGCGCCCGATCGGCCTCGGGGGCCCCGTGCAGCCCGCTGGCCTCCAGCTTCGAGAGCACGAACCGATCGATCGGATTGCGGCACCACGCCTCATCCTTGACCGCCCGCAGCGCCGGGAGGGTCGGCGCGGTGTACGCCCAGTGGCCGCCGGCGCCCTCGCCCGCGTGCGAATCCGGCCACTCCGCCCCCTGCGCGATCCACCGCTCGAGAATCCGCACCTGCTCGTCCGGCAGGGGATCCCGTTCCAACGGCATCCGGTCATCGTCTCCCAGTCCCTTGATCCGCTGCAGCAGGAGGCTAGCTTCGGCGTCACCGGGCAAGATCACCGCCCCGGTCTTGCCACCCCGCATGGCATCGGCACGGTTGTCGAGCCTCAGGCCCCCCTTACGGGTTCGTCCGGCGTGGCACTCGTAGCAGGCCTTGGAGAGGATGGGGCGAACATCGTGCTGGTAGTCGATCCGGCGGCTGTCAGGGGCCGGGGGAGCGGGCGGCGGTGGCGCCTGCGCGCGCGCAAATCCGGCGACAAGTACCGTCGCCGCGAGGGCGGTCGTGAGTGCTGGAGCGTGATGGCGTCGCATGGATGCCCGGCCCGGAGCGTCCCAGCATAAACGATCATCCCGTCTTTGCACAGGGTGTCGGGCGGGGAGCCGGCGGAGATGGTAAGGTGCGCGGTCTGGGTCCGATCGAATCTCGAACAGCCCCGGATCAACCGGAAGCAGGTGTGGGATGATGTTCATCGCTCTGGCGCTGGCGGCGTGCACGGTTCTCGCGGACACCCCCGTGGAGTTCGGCAGGTCCGAACTGGACCGGGAGTTCCAGGCCGCGGGCCTCCAGTCCCCGGCCGCGGACGTGGATGTGCGGGTATCCCCGGGAGGGGCGCCCGAGAGCTACCGGATCCACCCCGAGGGCCGCCGCATCCTCGTCCAGGGTGCGGATCCCGCCGGCGCGATGTACGGCGCGCTCGAGCTGGGCGAGCGGGTGCGGATGCAGGGAGCCTCCGGCCTGGCCTCACTCGACATCACCGGCTCCCCGTTCCTCCGAGATCGCGGGCTGAACGTCTTCCTCACGCTTCCCTGGGACTACGAGAAGAACAGCACCGACTACGACCCCGCCGCGCTCACCGACCCGCAGCGCTGGTGGTTCGCCAGCGATGACTATTGGCGCACCCTCCTGGACCTCATGGCCCGCTCGCGCCTGAACTGGCTCGACATGCACGGCACGTGGGACATCAGCGTCACCGATGCGCCCAACCTCTACGCCTATTTCATCCAGTGCCCGAGCTTCCCGGAGGTGGGCGTCAAGCCACAGATCAAGGCCGCCAACCTCGCGCGCCTCAACAAGATCATCGACATGGCCCACGCCCGCGGCATCCGCGTGAGCCTGATGGCCTACGAGGCCAAGCTCCGCATCCCGCAGAATCCCTCCCCTCCCTACCCGCGCGACGAGAAGACCGCGTATGCCTACACCCACGAGGCCGTCGAGGGCATGATCCGCGGCGCGCCCGGCCTGGACGCGATCGGCTTTCGGATCGGCGAGAGCGGTTTCGGCGGCGAGTTCTTCAACTGCTACACCGAGGCCGTCAAGAACTCCGGCCGCCAGATCCCTCTGTACACACGCTCGTGGGTCACCCGCCGCGCCAAGGTCCTCCCGCTCGCCGCCGCTTCGCAGGATTTCACCGTCGAGATCAAGTACAACGGCGAGCAGTGGGGCCCCCCCTACCAGATCGCCGGCGGCCGCGTCGCCGGCTGGTACAGCTACTCGTTCGAGGATTACTTCAGTGACCCCGGCCGGGGCCCCTTCGCCAGGCTCTGGCCGGGGAACGAGGTCTCCACCAGCTCCGGCACCGCCGCCTGGCCCTCCGAGCCCTACAAGATCGTCTGGCAGGTCCGGCTCAACGGCACCCACCGCATCTTCCCCTTCAACGACCCCGAGTGGGTCCGCCGCTCCATCCAGTGCATGCGGCAGGGGACCGCCAGCGGCTACACCGTCGAGCCTATCAACGCCTACTTTCCCGCTTCCCCCGGCTACTACCTCGCCGACCCCAAGGACCGCTGGTGCGACTGGATGCACCAGCGCGACGACCTGTTCATCATGTCGTGGGGACGCCTGGGCTACGACCCGCAGACTCCCGCCGAGGTCTTCCGCGCTCCCCTGAAAGCCCGCTTCGGTTCCCACGCGGACCAGATCGCCGCCGCCTGGCAGGCCGCCAGCCGCGTGATCCCCACCGCGTTCTCCGCCTACTCCCTCGGCCCCGATCACCGCAACCACGCCCCCGAGCTCGAATGGGGTGGCGATACGTCGGCGTTCATCGACCGCGAGCCCTTCGACTCGCACGTCTTCATGTCCGTCAAGGAGATGACCGCTCTGCGCTCCATGGAAGGACAGGACGGCCGCCTGACGCCGCTGGACGCCGCGGAACTCCTCCACGGACTCGCGAACCAGTGCGATCTGTCGAAAGTACCCGTCGAGGACATCCCGCTGCCATCGCGCGGGCAATTCCACGAGCTGCGCCAATCAACCGCGATGCTCGCCCACCTTGCCGAGTACTACGCCTCACGCTTCCTCGCTGCCGAGGCGCTCTCCCGCTCCGCAAACCCGCTCGCCCCGCACGATGAGGCGCTCAAGGAGACCGGTTACTACACCTCCGCCGCCCTCGAAGCCTGGCGCGGCCTCAGCGATTCGCCAGAAGCCCGTTTCTACCGCCCATTCACCGATCGCCTGCGCATGGGCACCAACGACTTCCACTGGAAGAACGAGCTTCCCAAGATGGAAGAGGAAGCCAAGCGCTTCCCGGCTACCCCGGGCTTCGAGCCCACCCGGTTCATGCACGACCACCCCGCGCTCGCCGAGCCCTTGCTCTCGTGGACCAGCAACGGCGACCAGGTCGTCTGCACGGTCACGGGCAACCAGGTCGACCTGGCGTGGCTCCTCTACAAGCCCCTCCCCAGCTCTACGTTCTTTCACAAGATCCCCATGAAGCGCCACGAGGACTTCGGGATCGTAACGTACCAAGCTTCCATCGATCGCCTCCCCGCCGGCCACGCGATCGCCGCCGAGATCAAGTTCGGGGATCACATCCGTCGCATCCCCTCCTGGGACCCCGGCCCGCCGTACCTCATCGTCCCCAGCCGGCCCGGCCCGACTCCGACCTACTACAGCAGCGAAGAGGCGCTCACCTACCTGCGGCCCGAAGTCCTCTCACCGGACCGCTACTCCATGCTGCTCATGTGCACACGAGCCTGGAGTTCACACCGCTCGTTCAACGTCCCCACGCAGCGCAAACTCCTTACCGCCGTCGAGCACGGCCTCCAGTTGCTGGTCCTCCAGCAGGACTACGCCAGCGGCCGCTACCCGCTGCGCTGGCTCGGGCCCGATTCGCCCGTGGTTCGCGGCGAGCCCACCGACGACTTCGATCCCCTCGGCACGCTGGGACTGCCCAAGTTCCACGCCGAAGGGATCCTCTGGCAACCGTTCGCCGCGGCCCCGGGCTGGGATGTCTTCGGAAACGGGGGCATCGCGCACGCCAACCGCGGCAAGGGCGGGATCTGGATGGTCCAGGCGCGGCTGATGCAGACCATGTCCGTCCCGGAGTCGGCCCAGGCGATCCGCACGCTCCTGTCGATGGGCGACAAGTCCAAGCCCGTCGTCATCATCGACGCCGGAACCGAGGGCGCCGACATGGCCACCTCGGTCTTCCCCGATCTGCTCAACGCCATCGGCATCCCGTTCCTCACCCTCGGCGAGGTGATCGCCGCCGAGCAAGGGGCCGACTGCCTTACCCCCATCCCAGGCCCGATCCAGCCCGACGGTGTGCTGGAGGGTCGCGGCGGAGCCATGGTGAGCGCGCTGGTCAAGTCCAAGGTCAAGGCCGCCGCCCACCTGGCCGTCCCGCCATCGATCCCCGATTTCGACCGGAGAAAAGACCGCCAGCGCAAGGACCTCATGCGCGGCCTGGGCCTGGACCCGCTCCCCGAACGCACCCCCCTCAACGCCCGCACCACCGGCACCCTCCAGCGTGACGGTTACCGCGTCGAGAAGCTCGTCTTCGAGAGCAGGCCCAACTTCCCCGTCACCGCCCTGGTGTATGTGCCCGACGCCCCCGCCGGAACGAAGTTCCCGGTCATCGTGAACCCGCACGGGCACTGGCCGCACAAGAAGTCCGAGCCCGTCGTGCAGATGCGGGCGATCTCCCAGGCCCTGCACGGCTACCTGGCGATCGTCATCGATACCCCCGGCCACAGCTTCGAGGGCGACACCCCGATCGAGCGACGCTGGGCGGGCACGCACGATGACTTTGCTCTGACGATGGGTGTCGGCAACACCACCGGCGTGTACGTCTGGGACCTCATGCGCGCCGTCGATTACCTCCAGACCCGGCCCGACGCCGATACCTCGCGCATCGGCATCACCGGCGCCTCGGGCGGCGGCCTGGCCACCGTGTTCGCGTTCGCCGCCGACGAACGCTTCACCGCGGCGGTGCCGGTCTGCTACGCGACCAGCATGGAGGTCAACCCCAGCAACGGTTGCCTATGCAACCACGTTCCCGGTTCCCTGCGCATCGGGGACCGCGCCGACATCCTGGCGATCCGCGCCCCCGCGCCGGTCATGGTCATCGGCGCCACCGACGATGTGGAGTTCCCGCCCGAGGGCACCCGCCTGACCGGCGAGAAGCTCAAGGCCCTCTACGCGGTCCTCAACGCCGCCGACAACACCGCCTGGCAGCTCTTTAAATCGGGCCACGACTACAACAAGCCGATGCGCGAGGCCGCGCTGGGCTTCTTCGACCGCCACCTCAAGGGCGCTGCCAGCGCCGAGCCCGTGCCCGAGCCGAACATCACGCCCGAGCCGGCCGATTCTCCCGAACTCGTCTGCCTGCCCTCCCCCCCGGCCGACCTGCGGACCATGCGCGACCTGGTCACCGAGCGGCTCGAGAAAGCAGTCCGCAAGCCGTTCGAAGAAGTCGCCCGCCTCAACGGCGGCCTGCCCGAGGCCTGCCCGCTCAACGCCCGAGTCATCGAGGGACCAACTTCCGATCCTCAAACGCGGTTCTTCGCCTTTGATTCCGAGATGGGACTGACCATTCCCGGCCTGGCTGTCATCCCCAAGGGCACGATCCGCGCCGCCGCCGTGCTGGTCTGCGATGAGGGCAAGGCCCAGGCGCTGCGGCGCTTCAATGTCGAAGCCCTCACCTCCGCCGGGATCGCCTGCTTCTGCATCGATCCGCGCGGCCTGGGCGAGATGGCCGGCCTCGACGAACGCCTCATGGCCTACCTCGGCACCTCCCCGGTGTTCGCGATGGGCTGGGACACCGCCCGCGCTGTCCACGCAGCCCGCGAGCTCTCCACCGCGCTGGGAATCCCCGCGCAGCTGCCCACCGGGATCGCCGGACGCGGCGCTTGCAGCGCCCAGGCCGCGATGTTCGCTGCGCTCATCGACCCCGCCCCCGTCTCGTTCGTCGCCGGGCTCGACGGCCTGCGCGACTACGTCGACATCCTCAAGCGGCCCGTGGATCCCCTCGCGATCCAGTTCTTCGCCGCCGATGCAGCCCCCCTGGGCCACCTGCGCTCGCTGGTCGGCTGCCCCACCCGCTGGCACTTCGCCGATGACCCCGCGCCCGATGCGGCGAGCATCATCAAAAAGCTGGCGCTGCCCAGGTTCTGATCCCCCAGGTTCCCCGACTCTCACGTCGGCATGTCCACGCTGACATCAAACCGCGAGAACGCCCACGAAACCGCCCCGACCACCAGCCCGACGATGATCCACATCGCCAGCAGGCACGCCAGCGACGTGATCGGCACCGACCCCGTCAGGAACCACGCCAGAGAGCCCAGCGCGGCCACCAGCCCGCCCGTGACCACCATCAGCCCCAGCCGCGTCAGGAGCATCACGATCCGCCGGCCCCCGAACGCCATCGAGGCCTGCCCGGGCACGAAGTTCCGCGTCGGGAGGATCAGGAACGCAAAGTTCTCCATGCCGATCGACAGCGCCGCCACCGGCATCACCGCCAGGGCGACGATCCACCCCGTGTTGGGCGGCAGCCCCACGAAGATCGCCGTCCCCGCCGTGATCAGCCATCCCATGACCGTCAGCACCGCGCTGGGAACGCACAGCTCCGCGAGCGTGATCGTCCGCGACGGCGCGGGGAGCGACTTGAGCTCGTCGATGTGATCGATGTCCCCCCTGAAATCAAACCGCAGCATCTGCGGGAGCATCATCAGGATCACGACCAGCCCCGGCAGCAGCGCCACGATCTCACCCTGCGGCTTGTCGGGCTTGGCCTGCATCGTGTTCCCGGCGACCCGGGACATGAAATAGCCGTACCCCAGCGCGATCACGAAGAAGATCACCAGCCCCCGCGCCGTCCGCACCAGCGTGAGCAGCTGCCGCTTGATGATCGCCCCCGCCGGGCCGGAGATGCCCAGCTCCGGCAGACGCACCGCCCTGACCTGCTTCCCCGCGTCGATCGCCACGCCCCGCGTCATCCGGGCGATCCGCTGCTGACGCCTCTGGCTCGCCGCCAGCGCCGCCTCCATGTAGCCCCGGTCCAGCCGCAGGATCACCAGCACCGCCGCCACGCACATGCCCAGGCACCCCGAAGACCACGCCGCCGCCTCCGCCAGGCCCCGCGAAGCGAACACGTGCGCAAAGACGCTCGCGGGCGCGAGGATCACGCGAGCGGGCGTCGACGAGGCCACGCTCTTGAACTCTTCAAACGACGGCGTGCCCGACCGCGTGACCGTGTACACCACCGCCCCGATCCCCCCGAAGAACAGCACCAGCACGATCCGCCGGGCGATCGTGTACATCCGCTCCTCGAGCGTGTCCCGCACCAGCGCGATGATGGTCGTGAGCAGGTTGATGAACACCAGCCCCAGCGTCGCCCCCGCCAGCGACTGCAGCGGACCGACGGCAAACCGACCCAGCCAGATCGCGAAGATCACGCCCCCGGCGACCGACCCCAGCACCAGCTTGAAGATCTTGAACAGCACCAGTTCCCGGCGGCTGTACGGACCCGCGAACAGGAAATCGATCTCCGCCGGGGTGAACGAGATCGCCCGGTCGTCCGTGCCCATGATGATCGGCAGCATGGCAAACAGTGTGATGTAGATCGGCAGCCGCGCCAGCGTCTCCGCCGGGTCCACCGGCTTGTTGAAGATCACGCCCACCCCGACCGCCGCCAGCCACAGCAGGAACATCACCCCGCCCAGGATGCCGAAGATCGTCCGCCGGATCGACCCGCCCGCGAACTGCCGTCGGACCCAGCCACGGATCTGCATCCGCACCAGCATGAGCAGCGAGCGGTTCATGGCTTAGCGCTCCCCCGCGCCCGGGGCAGGGGCGGGCGGAGGCAGGCCCGCTTCCCCGGCGCTCTCGGTGGCGCGGAAGAACACCTCCTCGAGCGAGGCGTCCGTTCCCCCGCGCGCGAACGCCTCCCGCGCCTGCGCCAGGTCCCCGAAGAACACCTGCCGGCCCTGGTGCAGGATCAGCAGCCGCGTGCACAGGTCCTCGACCAGCTGCAGCAGGTGCGAGCTCACGATCACCGCCGAGCCCTGCCGCGCCCGCTCGATGATCATGTCCTTCATCGTCCGGATCCCACGCGGGTCCAGCCCCGTCAGCGGTTCGTCCAGCATCAGCAGCAGCGGGTCGTGCAGGTACGCGCAGCAGATCGCCACCTTCTGACGCATGCCCCGCGACAGATCGATCGCCGCCTTGCGCCGGTGCTCCGCCAGCTCCATCCGCGCGATTAACGCCTCGGCCTTGGGCCTCCAGTCCTCCACCCGGTACGCGGTCGCCGCGAATTCAAGGTGCTCATCCACCGTGAGCGCATCAAACAGCTTGGGATCGTCCGGCACGTACGCCAGCCGCTTCTTGGCCTCCACCGGCTGGGCCTGCACATCGAACCCCGCGATCGAGATCGTCCCGGCGCTCATCGGGATGATCCCCGTGATGCACCGCATCGTCGTCGTCTTGCCGGCGCCGTTGGGCCCCACCAGCGCGAGGATGTCCCCCGCCCTGACCTCGCAGGACAACCCCTGCACGGCCGGGGTCCCCTTGTACGCCTTGGAAAATCCATCCAGGATCAGCACATCCGGGCCCTCCGCGAAGGTCGGCATGGTATCGCGATCCCCCCGACCGCGTTCCCGCGCTGCGCCCCGCGCCCATCCGCGCCTCGATCCGCCTTCATCCAGCAAGCCGGAATCGACGCCTCACCACAGGATGCTCAGGCACGTCAAACCCGCCTCGGCCTTCTGAAACTCGGAGATGTCCACCGTACGCACCTCCAACCCCGCCTCACCGACCAGCCCAGCGGCACGGGGATGTCCTCGATTCACCAGCGCCCTCCCGTTGGCGATCAGCACGTTCCCCGACCACGGCTCATCGGTCGGTGTTTCGACCACCTCGAATCCTTCGAACGCTCCGGCATCCACCCATTCCGGGTTGATCAGCACCCTCCGCCCGTTCAGCATCGTGCACCCGGTCTTAAGGTGCAGGCAGCCGCGCACGCCCACGGGCACGATGCGATACCCCAGCGGCTCGAGAATCCCCGCCAGCGCCGCGATCCCCTCGTCGTTCGTGCGCGAAGACCGGCCCACGAACACCGTGGCGCCCACCCGCATCACATCCCCGCCGTCCAGGCTCCCCGGCGGCGACATCCGCCGCACCGCCCGGTGCTCGACCAGCGCCGCCTCCAGCGTCGCCGACTCGGCCCGGCGGCTCTCCGCCCCCATCCTCGTCAGCACCGCCAGCTCCGGCACCACCACCGCCCCATCCTCCACGAAGCACGCATCCGGACACCCCCCAAGCGCGCCCAGCTCGATCACGTCGATCCCCATCCACGCCAGTGCCCCGATGTACTCGGCATGCTGCCGGCCCGCTACCTCCACATCAATCGGCCCGCGATCCACGAACGTCAGCTCGCACCGCGCCAGCGACTCCGAAACCGCGCGCGTGATCCCCCGCATCAGCCGTCCACGCCCTTGCATCGAGCACACCCTCCGGTTCCACACCCACCACACGCCACCAAACCGGCGGATGGTACTGCCAACTCACCGGTGCCCAACCTCCGAAATCCACCGATAGCCGACCATCCGAGCACCGAACGGAACCAGATGCCACGTCCCGATCCCGGCGTTCATTCGGAAAGAGTACGGAGCCCGCTCGTGAGGGAGTTTTCGCGTGCAACATTCGTCGAGCTTGTGCGTCCTAACAATGGAACTGTTCGCAGGTTCGAGAGCCGAAGTTCGCGGGCAGATCCGGGCCAGCAAGAGCCTGATCGCCGGGCCGCACGTCGCCGTCCGGATCGCGTGTTCCAGCTCACCGCACCTCGCGGATTGAAGGAGCAGCCATGTTCGGCGTGCAGATGGGGGCCGTGGGAGCGTTCGGTGCAATCAGGCGTGTGCTCACCCTGACCGCGATCGTCGCGGCCTGTGGCGCAACCTCCGCGCTCGCCGACGGTCGCGGCGGTTCGCACGGTGGGGGAAGGGGTG
>JBGAOZ010000055.1:0-9312 GCA_044221545.1 Phycisphaerales bacterium | reverse complement strand
GGCAGCGCCCGCGCCAGCCCCGTCAACCCCAGCGACAACGCATCGTGCGTCCGGTCGTAGACCTCCCACCCGATCGCCGTCCCCAGCGCCTGCAACCCCGTCGCCGCCGCCACAAACCCCACCGCGTACCGCCGGTAGTTCGCGTTCTTGAGCGCGGCGTAGGGATCGTGTGGAGTGGTGGGCGTATTGGGGGTGCTGGGGGTGCTGGGGGTGCTGGTGGGGGTGGTGGGCGGAGAGCTCACGGACCGAGGGTAGCTGTTCGGGGCCCGTCTCTTAGTCCGGGAGTCGGAGCGCCACGTCCTCGATGTCCTCCCCGCACTCCGGGCACCTGCTCCCCGGCAGTCCCGTCAGGTCGTACCCGCACGCAACGCACCGCCCCGGCACCCGCCGTGGCATCGACCAGAACGCCCACCACGCCACCGGCCCCACCGCGCATAGGAGATACGACCCGTAGATACTCGGGCCCGTCTCGTTCAGCGAGTGCGTCATCACCGCCGAGGTGCCCATGCACACCACGCACGAGACCAGGGTGATCCCGGCCAAGCGCCCCGACCGCGCCGCCAGCCCGTACAACGGGGCAACGATCACGGTCACCACGACCGTGAACGTCAACGACAGCCGCAGCCCCAGGTCCCCGAACATCCCCGGCAGGCCATCAAAGAGCAGATCCGGGAGCACCGAGTTGAGCGGGTCGTAACACCAGATCGCCGCCGAATCCAGCCACAGCGGCATCGAGAGCCACGCGATCACCGACAGGCACTCGCCCGGGAAGCTCGGCCGCAGCCGCCGGGCCCGCGCCGCCGCGAAGCACAGCACCAGGCAGATCGCCACCGTGCCGTACAGAATCGGCCACTCCCAGTACACCAGCCGCGTGAACGGCACACACGTCCCGGCCGCGATCATCGCCGCACACCCGGCCGCGAGCCATCGAACGGGCCTCCGCTGTTTCCCGCGGGAGCCCGCCTTCGCCGGAAGTGTCACCAGTTCCGTATCGGCCACGCAGCAAGGGTACCACGCCCACGAACCCCTACACCCGCCACCGATTGCCATCCCTCACCACCCGCCGGTACACCGTGTCACGCTCCACCGGCTCGAACCCCGCCTCCCGGATCGCCTTCTGCAGCGTCCACGTGCTCACTTCCTGGTGCGTCGCCACCCCCTGCGACGCCGCGTGGTTTATCTTCGTGATGTCGTACCAAACCACCGTCCCATCGATGTCATCGGCCCCGTTCTGCAGCATCAGCTGCGCCATCGGTAGCGTCTGCATGATCCAGAACGCCTTCACGTGCGGGAAGTTGTCCAGCATCAGCCTCGCGATCGCCAGTGTCCGCAGGTTCTCCAGCCCCGACGGCCCCGCCAGGTGCTCAAGGTCGCTCCCATCCGGGAAAAACGGCAGCGGGATGATCGTCTGGTAGTAGCCGTGCGGCGATGTGCCCGCACCGACGCTCCCAGCGCCCGCGAACGCCACATGCTCCGGCAGCGGTACACCCGCCCGCGTCAGCGTGATCGCCGGCGCACTCGAAGTCTCCCCGCGATACCCCAGGTGCCCTGAGTGCTCATCATCGACTCCCGTCTCCAGCTCGCGCGCCTCACCCGCCGCACCACCGCCCGCCGCATACCCCATCCGCACCAGCGCTTCATCCTGCGCTCGCCGCAGCATGTCCATGTGCACCAGCCGGTCCCGGCGGTCCTCGATATGCCCGTACAAAATCGTCGCGTTGGTATTCAGCCCGATCTCGTGGGCGATCCTGTGCACATCCAGCCACACATCCGACCGGATCTTCCCCTTGTACGCCTCATCGTGCACGCGATCATCGAACACCTCGGCCCCGCCCCCCGGCAGCGAGCCCAGCCCAGCCTTCTTGAGCTCCGTCAGCACCCAGCGGATCCCCTCCCGCCGCGCGGTCCGCCCCTCCTCGCCCGGCAGGTTCGCCCCCTTGTACGCCTTGCCGATCCTCGCCAGGTGCACGATCTCCACCGCCGTGAACGCCTTCACGTGCAGGTCGCTGTCCAGCTGCGCCGCTTCCTCGCGGATCGCCGCGATCATGTCCGTGTAGTACGAGAACGGCAGGTACGGGTGCAGCCCGCCCACCGAGTGAATCTCCGTGGCCCCCGATTCCACCGCCTTGCGCGCCTCCCCGCGGATGTACTCAAGGTCCCGCGTGTACGAGCCCTCTTCTCCCTGCTTGCGGTAGAACTCGCAGAATTTGCACGACAGCGCGCAGATGTTCGAGTAGTTCAGGTGCCGGTTGATGTTGTAGTACGCCACTCCCCCGTGCAGCCGCCTCCGCACACCGTCCGCCAGCGCGCACACCGTCCAGATGTCCGGCGTCGTATACAGCAGATCCCCATCGGCCAGCGAGAGCCGCTCCCCGCGCCCGAGCTTCTCCGCGATCGCATCGAGGCGGGAATCCCGCCGGGAAACCGTTGAAAGGCCGCTGGCCTGAAGGGTCATGCACCGATGGTAGTGGTGGCTCCGTAAATTTTCAAAAAACATTGAAAATAGCAAGATTCCATGCGGTTTTCACCCCGCTTCGGCTCCCCGCCGGGCCCCGCGCCCGCCCCGGTCCGGGAACCGCCGCCCGGCTCGCGGATCGAAACATCATCGCCCCGAAGCCCAACAAGTCTCCATGCACGCCGGCAGCCGATCGGGCCTGTTCATGACCGCCCAAAACGCCACGCGCGCTCCCACGCCGCTCCGCCCCGCCGAGGCGATCAGGAGCGCTGCGCCCGTGCTCGCCATGATCGCCGCGCTCTCCCAGATCTCCGCGCTGACGATCGCCGCCTGGCTCAACTTCCTGGGCGGACGCACCACCATCCTGCACTTCAACACCCCTTCGGGCGATGCCACCGCCTGGCGGTCCCCCGCCGGCGGGTTCTGGGGCTCCGCCGCGACCGCCGGCGAAGCCTTCTCCATCCTCCTGGCCCTCTGCGCTGCCGTTTGGGCGCCCCGCGCGCTCCGCCACGCCGGACACACCGTCCTGGGCGCCTGGATCCTCTTCTGGCTCTGCCGCACCACCGTCGTGGCGCTCGCCGTCGGTGGCTGGGAACTCTGGACCATCGCCGCCGCGTGCCTGCTCGCCGCCGCCGCCCAGTTCCTCTGGTGGTTCGCCGGCCCCCCGCGCCCCGCCATCACCCCGCCGTGGTCCGCCTGAGTCCAAGCCAATCTCGAGCCCGACCCCCGCCGCGATCCGCCGCCGGATCCCTACTTCTTCTCCGGCCGCGCGGCCGTCCCCTTCGCGCGCCACGCCGCCTCACCCTCGCCATCCCCCATCGCCTTGCACACATCCGCCACGCCCCTGGCGCACTCGAGCGAGTTGGGATGCTCCGGCCCCAGGCCCTTGACCAGCCGCTCGTACCCGTCCAGCAGCATCGCCTTCGACTCACCGTACTTCTTGAGGTCCCGCAGCGCCAGCCCCACGTGCATCCGCGAGAGCCCCAGCAGCCAGTGGTCCGCCGGCAGCGTGGCGTCCAGCGCCTGGCGCACCTCCTCAAGGATCTTGTACCCCTCCTCGACCCGCCCCGAATCGCACAGCAGGTTCCCCAGGCTGTTCTTGGTCGCCAGCGTCGACCGCGCGGTCGCACCCATCGACTGCTGCTTCACGCCCAGGATCTCCCGGTAGATCTTCTCCGCCTTGTCGAACTCCTTCTTCTGCACCAGCGCCCCGGCCCAGTTGTTCATGTACGTCAGCGTGCTGCGGTGCTCCGGACCCAGCACCAGCCGTGACTTGGCCACCAGGTCGCGGCCCAGCTCCACCGCCTCGTCCAGCTTCCCCTCGCGCGTCAGCAGCCGCACCAGCGCATCGGTCGTCGTCAGCGTCTGGTCGTGCGAGTTGCCGAACACCTTCTGCTTGCCCGCCAGCGTCCCGCGCAGCACCGCCTCGGCCTCCGCATCCCGCCCCATGTCGTACAGGATCGATCCCAGGATGCTCTGGGCCTCCAGCGTGAACGTGCTGTCGGCCCCCAGGCTCGCCGTCGACACCTCCACGATCCCCTGCGCCTCGGCCCGCGCCTCCTCGAACTTGCCCGCCTCCTGCAGAAGGTCCGCCAGCTGCGACCGCGATTCCAAGGTCGCCGACGCCCCGGGCCCCACCACCCGCGTCTGGTCGGCGATCACCTCGCGCAGGATCTTCTCCGCCTCGTCGTTGTGGTTCTGCAGCTGCGCCAGCATCGCCGACAGGCTCCGCGTGTACAGCGTGTCGGGGTGGTCCTTGCCCAGCAGCCGCGTCCGGCCCTCCAGCGCCGTGCGGATCGCCGCGTCCGCCTCGTCCAGCTTGTCGGCCGACATCAGCGACGCCGAGAGCTTCGCGTGCACCTGGTAGTACCGCACATCGTCCACCAGCCCCGCCGCCTTCCGAGCCTCCAGCGCCCCGTTCATCAGCGTGATCGCCTCGTCGAACTTCCCCAGCGTGTGGTACGCCTCGGCCAGCATCTCCAGCACCTCGGCCCGGACCTCCGGCTGGCTCGCAAGCTCCGTGCCCGCCTGGCCCGCCGCCTTGTCCAGCACGTCCTTGACCGTGACCTCGCGCCCGCGCGCCGCCTCGGGGTTCACCGACCCGAACATGCCCGTCACGAACCCCAGCGCGGCCTGGAGCTTCTTGCTCTCGCGCTCGGCCTGGCCCTTGGCCTGGTCGGCCAGGGTCCGCTGCTCGTCGGCCAGCGTCCGCTGCTGCTCGGCGATCCGCCGCTGCGCATCGGCCTGGCGGTACAGCACCACCGAGATCACCAGCCCCGCGACGATGCTCACCCCGACCAGCACCGACGCCGCAACGCCCCCGCGGTGCCGCCGCACGAACTTCGAGACCCGGTACCCGGCCGTCGGCGGGCCCGCGAGCACCGGCTCGTCGCTCAGGTGGCGCCCGATGTCCGCCGCCAGCGCCCCCGCCGACTCGTACCGCCGCTGGCGGTCCTTGTCCATCGCCTTCATCGTGATCCAGTCAAGGTCTCCACGCACCTGACGCACCAGCGACGAGTGGTCCGTGCCCCGCTGCCGGGCGATCGCGTGCACCGACCGCGGCGCCGCCTCGCCCCGGCCCCCCGCCGTCGGCATCTCCCCGCCCGACGCCGGCAGCGCCCCGATCCGCGTGCTGGGCTTGGGCGGGTCGGTCTCGCGCAGGATCCGCTGGATGTCCACGGTCGCCGCCCGGCGCAGGCGCTCCGAATCGATCGGCAGCACGCCCGTCAGCAGCTCGTAGAGCACCACGCCCAGCGAGTACACATCCGTCCGCGTGTCGATGTCCACCCCCGCCGACTGCGCCTGCTCGGGGCTCATGTACTCGGGCGTCCCGATGAACTGACCGTGCGCTGTGTGCGCCGTCAGCCCCGCCAGCGTCCCCGTGGTCGCCTTGGCGATCCCAAAGTCGATCACCTTGGGCATCGGCGTGTTGTCCTGCAGCGCCACCAGGATGTTCGTCGGCTTGAGGTCCCGGTGGATGATCCCCTTCTGGTGCGCATGGTGGACCGCCTGGCACACCTCGATGAACAGCCCCAGCCGCTCGGGCGTGCTCAGCCGGTGCAAGTCGCAGTACTCCGTGATCGGGATCCCGCGCACCAGCTCCATCGCAAAGTACGGCCGGCCCTGCGGCGTCTGGCCCGCGTCCAGCACCTTGGCGATCCCCGGGTGTTCCATCAGCGCCAGCGCCTGACGCTCGGCCTCGAACCGCGCCAGCACCGCCGCCGAGTCCATCCCCGGCTTGAGGATCTTCAGCGCCACGTGCCGACGCACCGGGTGCATCTGCTCGGCCAGGTACACCACCCCGAACCCGCCCTCTCCCAGCGGCTCCAGCAGACGATACGGGCCGATTTCCGGCGACTCGGACTTGGGCGATGGCCCGTCCGGAAGGGAAATCCCCGCCGCGGTCGGCGCGGCGTGAATGTCGACCCCCTGTGGCCGCTTGGGCTCTTGAGTTGGAACGTCGTCCGGATTGTGTGGCACGGCCAAGGATACCCCGAGCCCTCACATCCCGGCCCCCCATCGAAATAACCCCAGCCGCGTCAATAGATACTGAAGTCATGAATTGGGCCGCCCAGCGCCCCGCCATTTCCAGAGCACCCGGACACGCCGCCGGTCCCCTCCGCGACGCATTGAACCGCGAAGGAGCCCCCGCATGCAGAGCCCGTCGGCCGCCGATCACATCCTCTCCTCGTTCGAGCTGATCTCCCCGCGCCTCACCGATCTCATGGAACGGTTCTACACCCGACTCTTCGAGCACGCCCCGCAGGTCCGCCCGCTCTTCCCTCAGGACCTGACCAGGCAGAAAACCCACCTGGCCGCCGCCGTCGGACTGGTCGTCAAGAACGTCGATGACCTGACCGCCCTCGAGCGGCCCCTCCAGGAGATGGGAGCCCGCCACGTCCGGTACGGCGCCCAGCCCGCGCACTACGGCGTCGTCCGCGATCAGATGCTCGCGGCCATGGCCGATATCGCCGGCCCTGCCTGGACGATCCAGTTCCAGCGGGCCTGGACCGAAGCGCTCGACTCGGTCGCCGCCGCGATGCTCCGCGGTGCGCAGGCCGCGCCGGCCGGCGCGTGATCCCGCGTCGATCCCCCGCTACCGTCGAATGCTGAAGCGGGCTCCGCGCATTGTCCGATGCAGAGTCGACGCCCCGTTGATGGACTCGGTGTCGGTCCGTCCGGGCGGGCGGGGATCGTTCGGCGGAGTCTGTGAGCATGGCGACGGTTCGCATTTCGGACCCACGGAGCCTCGTGGACGGTGGGTGGTCGGGTTCTCGCGGCCGTGCGGCGCCCCGCCTGGCCGCCTTCCTGGCGCTGGGACTGGCCTGCGCCGCTGCGCTCGCCCAGGACCTCACCGCCGACATGCGCCGGCTCATGTCCGGCGTCAAGGTCGGCAGCTCCAAGATCGGCGTGAGCATCGTCGACACCCAGACCGGCGAGGTCTTGTTCGCCCAGAAGGCCTCCGAGCCCCTGGCCCCGGCCTCCAACATGAAGATCCTCACCTCCGCCGCCGCCCTCTGGACCCTCGGGCCCGACTGGGTCTACCGCACCGAACTCCGGGAGGTCGATGGCAGGCTCGTCGTCCTGGGCAGCGGTGACCCCGGCCTGGCCGACCCCGAGCTGCTCAACCGCGGGGAGCCCAAGCTCACCGTCGAGGATGTCCTCAACCTGCTCGCCGAATCCGCCCACAAGGCCGGCGTCAGCGACGTCTCCGAGATCGTCCTGGACGACCGCGTCTTTGATCGCCACTACGTCCACCCCTCCTGGCCCGACAACCAGCTCGACAAGTGGTACTGCGCCTCGGTCAGCGGCATCAACTTCCACACCAACCTGCTGGCCTTCTACCCCCGCCCCTCGCGCGACGGCTCCAAGGGCTCGCCCACCATCCGCGTCCAGCCCGAGGTCCCCTGGATCGACATCGAGAACCGCGCCAAGACCGTCGGCGGAGAACGCAACACCGTCTCGGTCCTCCGCACCGCCGAGCCCATGCGCTTCCGCTTCACCGGCGAGGTCGCCGTCCCCTCCGTCGTCCCCGTCGAGGTCGCGATCAACGAGCCCACCGAGCTCTTCGGCCGCCTGATCGCCGACCACCTCAAGCGCGCCGGCGTCAGCATCGCCGACGGCGGAAAGGTCCGTCTCGTCCGACCCGACGAGGAACTCGCCCAGGGCCGCACGCTCGCCGTCATCACCACCCCGATCGCCGACATCCTCAAGCGCTGCAACACCGACTCGTACAACCTCTACGCCGAGTGCCTCCTCAAGACCATCGGCCACCGCGCCACCGGCCTGCCCGGCTCCTGGGAGAACGGCGGACAGGTCCTGCTCATGCTCCTGTCCGAGAAGCTCGGCCCCGCCTACGCCGCCAGCACCCACGTCGTCGACGGCTCGGGCATGAGCCGCGACAACGCCGTCGCCCCCGAGACCATCACCCGATGGCTCACCGTCATCAGCCGCGACCGCACGATCGCCGACACCTTCATCGGCTCGCTCGCCAAACCCGGCGAGGGCACCCTCAAGCGCCGCTTCCTGGGCGCCCGCCTCAAGTGCGACATCCGCGCCAAGAGCGGATACATCAACCAGGTCCGCAGCCTCTCGGGCTACGTCACCCACCGCGACACCGGCGAACGGATCGCCATCAGCTTCATCGCCAACGACATCCCCGGCGAAGTCCACGGCAACGTCTTCGAGCTCGCCGAGGATGTCTTCCGCACCGTCGACTCCTACCTCGGCCGGCGCGCCGCCAAGCAGGGCACGGCGGTGGGGGGGTAAGCCGGCGGTTCAAATCCTGTCACCCCGATTCAGCACGTCTGATGGCCTGAGCGAATGCCCGGGCCATCGACGCCCGGAGAGACTGGCCGAGTCGATCTCTACATACCGGTATGACCGACCGCTTCCGCGCTGGCTGCTCCACCACCGGCGTCTTGCCGATGGACCGCTCGGCCGGGCAGCTCGCGATCGAGCAGCTCGTGCAGCATCTCCCGCGCGCCGGCCACGCCCGATTCGCTCCCGGTGATGTGCCGTACGTTGATGACTCCTTCGACGATCGTCATGATCTGGGTCGAGAGCTTCCGCGGATCGCGAGCGCCGGCCAGGGTTGCCAGGTATTCCTGCTGCCTGCGATTCTCCTCGTACCACGCCGCGGCAAACCGGTGGACGGGGTCGTTGGGAAGGGGGAACTCCGACGCGGCCCTGATGCAGATGCAGCCGCGCCACTCGGCCCGCCGGAACCAAGCCTGGATCACGTCGATATGGGCGTAGAGCTGTGCACGCGGGTCACCGCCGGCCAAGTCATGAAAGAGCCGGGCGAAGAGCCGTTGTTCGGTCTCGCGCCGCAGCCGGAGGGTCGCGAGCACCAGATCATCCTTGGACTCGAAGTGGTTGTAGAACGTCTGCTTTGACACCCCGGCCGCCCCGATGACCGCGTCCAGGCCGACCGCATGGAACCCGTTCCGGGCGAACAGCTCCAGCGCCACCCCGAGCAGTCTTTCACGGGTCTGGTTCATCGTGGGCTCCTCGCGCCCGGGCGCGGGTCGGCCTCCCCGGGCACGAATTGTGTTCGTGGTAGACCACGAGTCAAGGGGACTTAGACCGGGAGTCCACTCCCCGCGGCGGCGGTGCGATCTACGTTCCCGCGATGGCGTGAGGGCAACCTCGAAAGGAGCATGACATGATCGGCGCCTTGGTGACGTTCCGCTATGCAGACAGTTTCGATGAGCACTCTCTCCGGAAGATCGCGAACGAGGCACGCGGCAAGTTCGCGAGCGTACCGGGGCTGCGTTCCAAGGCTTTCACGGTCAACGCGGTCAAGCGCGAGGCGATGAACATATACATCTGGGAATCCGAGGCGGCGGCGAGAG
>JBGAOZ010000002.1:0-361726 GCA_044221545.1 Phycisphaerales bacterium | reverse complement strand
GACGCTGCTGTTCACCAGCGCGGTAGGGGGGACGGGGGTGCACCTGGCGTCGCTGACGGCGACGGGCGCCTCGATGACGCTGCCGGCGGTGACCACGACCGGCTCCCAGACCTACAACGGCGACGCCTCCCTGGGCGGGAATCTCTCGAGCCTCACCGCGGGGGCGATCACGGTGAACGGGACGACGAGCCTCTCGAGCGGCGTGAGCATTACGACCGCCGGCGGCGCGGCGAGCGACGACATCACGCTCGCGGGCGCGGTCACGGGGGCGGGCAACGCGTTGACGCTGGACGCGGGGGCGGCGGGCGACGTGAGCGTTACGGGCGACTCGGCGGGCCTGAGCGGCCTGACGGCCACGGGCGGGACGGTCGGTGTCCGGAGCGTGACAACCTCGGGCGGCCAGACGTACACGGGCACGACCACGGTGACGGGCAACGCGCTGGCCACGGGCGGGACGATCCAGTTCAACAACAACGCCTCGGTGAGCGGCAACCTGACCGCGGGCGGCGGCGGGCAGATCAAGGCGCTGGGCACGACGACGCTGACGGGTTCCACGCAGGCGTTCCAGACCTCCGGCCAGCTCGTCAGCCTCGGCGCGGTCACGGGCGGCTCCAACCTCACGATCAACGCGGGCGCGGGCGGCGTGTCGGTCGGGCAGGTGGGCGCGACGCCGCTGAGTTCGTTCACGGTGACGGGCGGCACGATCGCCACGGGCGGCACGGTCACGACGACGGGGAACCAGTCGTTCACGGGCGCCACGACGCTCGGCGGCAACCTGACGACGACCGCGGGCGGCAACGTGACGGTGACGGGCGCGACCGCGCTGGGGGCGCCGGTCACGATCTCCACCGACGGCAGTTCGGACGGGGACATCACCACCGGCGGGATCTCGGGCGGCGGCAACGCCCTGGTGCTGAACTCCGGCACCGGCGACATCGCGGTGGGCGGGGATGCGGGCAGCCTCGCCAGCCTGTCGGCGACCGGGGCGACGATCGCGGTGCGGGCGGTGACCACCGCGGGCAACCAGAGCTACACGGGCGCGACGACGCTCAACGGGGGCCTTGATGTCAGCACGGCCGGCTCGGTGACGGTGACCGGCGCCACGACGCTGGGCGCGGCGGTGTCGATCAACACGCCGGGCGCGGCCGGCGACGACGTGACCTTCAACGGCACGATCGCCGGCGGCGGCAGGGCCCTGGCGATCAACGCGGGGTCGGGCGACGTTGCCATCACCGGGGACGCGACCAACCTCGGCACGATGGCGGTGACGGCGAGCACGATCGGGCTGGCATCGGTGAGTTCCTCCGGATCGCAGATCTACTCGGGCACCACGACGGCCACGGGGAACATCGCCACCACGGTCGACGGCGACATCACGTTCGACGGCGACGCGGCGGTGGGCGGGAACGTGGGCACCACGGGCGGGGACATCACGTTCGGCAACAACGCGACCCTGGCGGGCAACCTGACGGCGGGGGCCGGCGAGATCGAGGTGCAGGGCACGACGACGCTGACGGGCGCTTCGCAGAACTTCCAGACGACGGCGGGGGGCGACATCACGCTCCAGGCCGTGAACGGGCCGGCGAACCTGACGGTCAACGCGGGCGCGGGCACGGTGCAGGCGGGGACGGTGGGCGCCACAGCGCTGCAGTCGTTCTCGGCGACCGGCGCGGTGATCAACATGACCGGGCCGGTGACCACCACCGGCGGGCAGTCGTACGTGGGCGCCGCGGCGTTTGCCGGTGACCTCACGACGGCCGGCGGCGACATCACGGTGACTGGCGACGCGACGGTGAGCCCGGCGAGCATGAGCATCGCGACCGGCGGCGGCGGGGTCTCGGTGTCGGGCAACCTGACGGGCGCCTCGACCACGCTGACGGTGAACGCCGGCGGCGGCGACGTCGACGTGAGCGGGATGGCGCACGACGGGAACACGGCGGGGCTCGACGCGATCAGCATCACGGGCGGGGACATCCTGCTGGGCTCGACGACGACCAACGGGGCCCAGACGTACAACGCGTCGGGACGGCTCACGACCTCAAGCCAGCTGCGTGCCCTGGGGGCCAGCAACCTCGGGCTGACCGGGGCGACGGAGGTCCGGGTGGGCGGCGATCTGCGGACCGCAGGCGCGGGCACGATCACGGTCGCCGGACCGACCACGGTGACGGCGGGCACGGTGACGGCCAGGACCGGCGGCGGCGGGATCACGTTCGCGGGCGATGTGGACGGGAACACCGACGGGGTCAGCAACCTGGTCGTCGACGCGGGCGCCGGTGCGGCGACGTTCGGCGGGAACGTCGGGACGCTTGCGGATCACCGGCTGGCATCGCTGACCGTGACGGGCGGGACGATCGCGATCCGGTCGGTCTCGACCACCGGGGCGCAGAGCTACACGGGCCCGACGTCCCTCGACGGCGACACGACCACGGGCGCGGGCGGGGCCACGACGTTCAGCGGGGCGTTGACCCTGCTGCGCGATGCGCAGGTGACTTCGGGCGGCGCGGTGACGTTCGCGGGCACGGTGGATGCGCAGTCCGCCGGCGTCCAGGGTCTCACGGTCGGGGCCGGCACTTCGGCGGTGGCGTTCCAGGGGGCGGTGGGCACGACGGCGCTTGAGTTCCTCGCCGTGACGGGCGTGACCAGCGCGGGCGACATTACAACCGCCGGGGACCAGGCGTACTCGGGCGGCCTGGCGAGCACGGGCAACCTGACCAGCACCGGCGGCGGGATCGCCTCCGGGAGCGGGGCGTTCAGCGTGGCCGGCGGCGTGAGTGCTGCGAACGCGCTGACGGTCGACGCGGTGTCGTCGGGTGTCCAGATCGGCGGGGCGACCACGGCCGGCTCGGTGGCGCTGGCGGGTGCTTCGATCCAGACCGCCGCGGTGACGACCAGCGGGGATCAGAGCTACTTCGGCCCCGCGACCCTGACCGGGAACGCGACGTCGGGCGCGGGGAACATCGCGTTCAGCGGCGCTGCCACGGTGAACGGGAACGTGGTTTCGACCTCGGGGAACATTTCGTTCGCCCAGGGTGTGGCGCTGGGCGGGGACGTGACGGCCGGCGGATCGGGGGCGATCACGGTCACCGGCGCAACGACGCTTTCGAGCGGATCGCACGCGATCACGACCGGGGGCGGCGCGATCGGGCTGGGCACGGTGGACGGGGCCAGCGACCTCACGATCAACGCCGGCGGCGGCGCCGTGACGGCGGGGGCGATCGGGTCGGGCACGGCGCTGTCCTCGCTGACGGCCGGCGGCGGGCTGGTGACGACGGCGGGGGTGAAGACCGTCGGGAACCAGCACTACACCGGCCCGCTGGTGAGTTCGGCGGACCTGATCATCACGCAGTCGGGGAACTTCACGGCCGATCAGTCGGTGGAGTTCTCGGGTGTGTCGACGGACAACCGCAACATCCAGATCCAGGGGCCGACGGCCGGGACGTTGATCACCATCGGCGGCTCGCTCAACGGGAAGACCGGGATCTCGGTGCTCAACGGCTCGACGGGCACGGTTTCGCTCCTGGGCGGCGTGGGGCAGGCGGCCGACAAGCAGCCCAGCGGGTTCCAGGTGTCGGGCGCCCAGATCGCGCTGGGCGTCGGCGCCCACACGGTCGGGGACCAGTCGTACTTCGGTGCACTGACGCTGGGCAACGGCTCGACGGGCGCGGCGGTGCTGCTGGACAACGGGCGGTTCCAGTCGTCGGCGATCAAGGTCATCGGGTCGTCGTCGATCAACGCCCTGAACGGCAGGGTCTCGATCCGCGGTGCGATCGACAGCGCCTCGGCGACGCCGGCGTCGCTGGACGTGGGATCGGGCGCGGCGGTGACGGCGACCGACCAGGTCCCGCGGATCGCGATCTGGGGTTCGATCGGCGAGACGCATCCGCTGGCGCAGGTGCGGATCGGCACGAAGTTCGCGTCGGGTGAGCAGGATGTGCCGTCGGACAGCCTGCCGCCGGTGTCGACGATCGTGTTCGGCCCGTTCGACAGCAACGACAAGGTGCCGGCCGACAGCGTCAACTTCGGCTCGGACGCCAGCTACAAAGCCAAGGTGTACGCCGACCAGTTCGCGATGGGCTACGGCGAGAAGATGACGGTGTTCGGCGACATCACGTTCGCGAAGAACGCGACGGACAAGGCCGCGCAGGTGAAGCTCGGGGACGTGACGTCGACGGGCAGGCTGATCGTGCGTGCCAACGACATCCGCCTGTCGGGCCGCCGGGCCGGGAAGCTGGTCACGTCGGTCGAGGACGACCTGGGGCTTGACTTTGTCGCCAAGTTCGGCATCACGATGGACGGGCCGGTGACGATCGATCCGATCGCCGGCGTGCCCGAGTCGCAGCAGGTCAATTTCGGCGCCGACGCGATCGGGACGACGCCGCAGGCCAGCGGGGGATCAATCACGTTCAGGGCCTTCGAGGGCTCGCTCCGCAAGGAGAGCTTCATCCCCGCGGGCTCCGACGGGACGTTCCTCTCGCCGCTGGACGTGCGGGCCGACGGCCACACCTCGACGAACGTGGCCTCGGCGCTGGCCGGGGCGACGCCGCACGTCGAGGAGCTGGTGAGCCAGGGCGTGACGATCTCGGCGGGCCTGAAGAAGCAGCTGGAGGAGGTCGGCATCTTCGTCAGGGACCTGAACTTCGACGAGCAGGTCGAGTTCCTGGCGGGCCGGGCGATCTACAACGACCAGGTGCGGGGCGTCAACCCGACGGGCCCGGACTTCAAGGTCACGCCCAACCGCCTGGCCGTGGACCGGGTGCGCGAGCTGCTGGCCTCCTACAACCGGGTGAAGGACCTCACCGGGATGGGCGGGCCGGGCGCGCCCGAGGCCGCGACCGCCGGTGCGGTGGCGGATTCCTGGGCCGCGTGCGCGGCCAAGCTCGGCAAGCCGGTCGGCTCGCTGACGGCGGCGGAGGTGTGGGCGTTCGTGCAGTCCGATCCGTCCCAGGCCAAGTCCAAGGAACTGCTGGAGGCGGTCGCCGACTTCATGAACAAGATCGACGACCTGGGCCTGACGCCCGGCGAGGCGAGCTACCCGAAGGAGTCGGTCCTGCGCCTGCTCCTGCCCGAGGGCGTCGACGTGACGCCCGAGCAGCTGGCGGAAGTGGTGTCGCTGGTCCGCGCCGGCAACGCGAAGTGATCGGAGGTCCGGGTCTTGGGAGCGATCGATGTCGCCAGTCTGCTGAGCCCTGTCTCCGTCGAGTCGCCGGCGGGGGAGGACCTGCGCTACGACCGCCGGTACATGGAGGTCATGCGCGCCGCCGAGGGCACGCCCGAGGATTCCTACACCAACACGCCCGCGGCGCCGCCGGACTGGAGGGCGGTCCGGGACGGGGGGCTGGAGCTGCTCGCCAGGTCCAAGGACCTGCGGGTGGGGCTGCTGCTGGCCTGCTCAGAGCTGCGGATGTCGGGGTTCCCGGGGCTGCGGGACGGGCTTGCGGTGCTCCGCGGCCTGCTCGAGCAGTACTGGGACAACATGTTCCCGCAGCTGGATCCCGAGGACGGGAACGATCCCACCGAGCGGGTGAACATCCTGGCCTCCATGCTCGCCCCCCCGGGCACCATGGGGGATTCGATCCGGTTCATCGAGGGCATCCGGGAGCAGCCGCTGGCCGAATCGCGCATGGCCGGGCGGATCTCCTACCGGGAGATCCTGGTGGCGATGGGGGAGCTCCCGCCCCTGGAGGGGGAGGGTGCGTTCAACCCGGACGCGGCCGGGATCGAGGCCGTGTTCCGGGATGTCGAGCCCGAACAGGTTCAGGAGCGGGCCCACGAGGTCGAGGCCTGCCTGGAGCACGCCAAGGCCATCGAGACGGTCCTGACGGAGAAGGTCGGGCACGGGAGGTCCGTGGATTTTTCGCCCCTGCGGACGCTCCTCACGGACATCGTCAAGCAGGTTCGCAAGCGGCTCCCCTCGGCCGCGGGCGAGGAGGCCTCGAAGGAAGGGTCGCCCACCGAGCCGGGGGTGCGGATCGCCGGCGAGGTCCGTTCGCGGGATGATGTCCTGCTCGCTTTTGGAAAGATCGTCAGTTACTATGAACGGGTGGAGCCGTCGAGCCCCGTGCCATTGTTTGTAAAATGTGCGGAGCAGATGGTGGGCAAGTCTTTCGCGGAAATCGTCCGAGTCCTCACGCCCGACGCCGTTGGAATGCTCGTGAGCATCAGCAGCCCGCCGGCGGCCGAGGCGGCGGGTTGACGGTGACCCACGCGTCGTCGCGGGTCGGTGGCGGGGGGATCGGTTGGCGGGCCGGTCGATTCTGTCCGAGGGGAGGGATTTCTACGCCTGACAGCGTGATTCAAGGGTAGGAACTGTGAACGACGCGACGCCGGCTCGCGGCGGCGCGTGGGAATGGTCGCACCGCGCGGGGACCTCCGGGTCGCCGCGGGCGTTGCCGAGCCCCCCCGGGAGGGGGAGCCCGGCGCTGAACAAGGAGCGGGTAATGGCAAAGGCCAGCAGTCAGAAGTTCATCCAGCGCAACCGTGCGCCCCGGGTCCAGATCGAGTACGACCTGGAGCTGTACGGGGCGGAGAAGAAGATCAACCTGCCGTTCGTGATGGGCGTCATGGCGGACCTGTCCGGCAAGCCCGCCGACCCGCTGGCCCCGGTGGCCGAGCGCAAGTTCCTCGAGATCGATGTCGACAACTTCGACGACCGGCTCAAGAGCATGAAGCCGCGGGTGGCCTTCCAGGTGCCCAACGCCCTGACGGGCGAGGGCAACATCGCGGTGGACATCACGTTCGAGAGCATGGCCGATTTTTCGCCCGCCGCCGTGGCGCGCAAGGTCGAGCCGCTGCGCCAACTGCTCGAGGCGCGGACGCAGCTCTCCAATCTTCTGACGTACATGGACGGAAAGTCGGGCGCGGGCGACCTGGTCGCCAAGCTGCTCAACGACCCCACGCTCCTCAAGGCGCTGGCGTCGCAGCCCAAGCAGGAGGGAGGCTCCAATGGCTGAGGCACAATCTCAGGGCCAACTCGACGTCGGCGTGATCGAGTCGGGCGGGTTGTCGGACCTGCTCAACAAGGAATTCAAGCCCAAGACCAGCGGCGCCAAGCAGGCGATCGAGGGCGCGGTGCGCACGCTCGCCGAGCAGGCGCTGTCGACCACGTCGCTGATCTCCGACGACGCGGTCAAGACGATCGAGGCGCTGATCGCCGCGATCGACAAAAAGCTCAGCGACCAGATCAACCTGGTCATGCACCACGCCGATTTCCAGCAGATCGAGTCGGCCTGGCGCGGCCTGTCGCACCTGGTGAGCAACACCGAGACCGACGAGACGCTCAAGATCCGCGTCCTGAACATCTCCAAGAAGGAGCTGGCCAAGACGCTGGGCAAGTTCAAGGGGACGGCCTGGGACCAGAGCCCGATCTTCAAGGCGGTCTACGAGGCCGAGTTCGGCATGCCCGGCGGTCAGCCCTACGGGTGCCTGGTGGGGGACTACCACTTCGACCACACCCCCCCGGACGTCGAGCTGCTGTCGGGGATCGCGCAGATCGCCTCGGCGGCGCACGCCCCGTTCATCTCGGCGACCAACCCGAACGTGATGAACATGGAGTCGTGGGCGGAGCTGGGCAACCCGCGCGACCTGACCAAGATCTTCCAGTCCCCCGAGTACGCGGCCTGGCGGAGCCTGCGCGAGAGCGACGATGCCCGGTACGTGGGCCTGACGATGCCCCGGTTCCTGGCCCGCCAGCCCTACGGGGCCAAGACCAACCCGGTGGAGGACTTTGCCTTCGAGGAGGACACCGCCGGCGCCGACACGAGCAAGTACGTGTGGGCCAACTCGGCGTACGCGATGGGCGTCAACATCAACCGCGCGTTCAAGCTCTACGGCTGGTGCGCCCGCATCCGCGGCGTCGAGTCGGGCGGCATGGTCGAGGGCCTGCCCTGCCACACGTTCCCGACCGACGACGGCGGCGTGGACATGAAGTGCCCCACGGAGATCGGGATCACCGATCGCCGCGAGTCCGAGCTCGCCCGCAACGGGTTCATGCCGCTCTCGCACTGGAAGAACACCGACTACGCCGTGTTCGTGGGCGCCCAGAGCCTGCACAAGCCGGCGGAGTATTCGGATCCGGACGCGACCGCCAACGCCAACCTGGGCGCGCGGCTGCCGTACCTGTTCTCGACGTGCCGGTTTGCGCACTACCTCAAGTGCATGGTCCGGGACAAGATCGGGTCGTTCAAGGAGCGCGCCGACATGGAGCGCTGGCTCAACGACTGGATCATGCAGTACGTCGAGCCCGACCCGGGCGCGAGCGAGGATGCCAAGGCCCGCCGCCCGCTGGCGGCCGCGGAGGTGCAGGTCGCCGAGGTGCCGGGCAACCCCGGGTACTACTCGTCGAAGTTCTTCCTGCGTCCGCACTACCAGCTCGAGGGCCTGACCGTCTCGCTGCGGCTGGTCTCCAAGCTGCCCTCGGGCAAGAAGTAGGCGTTGGATGTTAGTGGGTTCTTACAAGCGGTTTTTACGGCGTCGGCCGGCAGATCCGGCCGCGCGGCGGTCGATCGGGAAGGGTACTGTGCGGGGGGTTTTCCTCCGGTCGTGGGGGGAATACCGCAACCTGGACCTCAGTCCGCCGAGAACCATCTAGGACGGGCGTTGTACGTCCGGCGACTCGGAACAAAGGGTCTCACGACAAAGGGAGCGACTCATGGCATGCGATATCTATATGAAACTTGATGGCATCCCGGGCGAATGCCACGACAGCAAGCACAAGGACTGGATCCAGGTCCTGTCGTTCAGCCACGGGCTTTCGATGTCCGGCAGCATGTACTCCGGCGGCGGGCAGTCGACGCACGGGCGGGTCGACATGACCGATGTGTCGGTGATGAAACGGGTCGACAACTCGACGCCCAAGCTCGCGTGGACGCTGGCCTCGGGCTCCCACGTGAAGTCGGCGATCATCGAGTTCTGCCAGTCGACCAAGGAAAAGCACGTGTTCATGAAGTACTCCTTCGAGGACATCGTGCTCTCGTCGCTGCAGCCCAGCGCCTCGGCGAGCGGGGACTTCCCGATGGAGAGCCTGGCCTTCCGGTTCTCGAAGATCGAGTGGGAGTACACCCCGCTCAACGAGAAGGGCGGCAAGCTGCCGTCCTCGAAGTCCTGGTGGGACGTGAAGGAAAACAAGGGCGGTTGATCGTCCGTGATCAGCTCTTGAACGTCGTGTGCCGTCGGCGTCGAAGGACGCCGATGGCCTTTTGTACGACCGCCCGCGTTCATGCCTGAACCGACGGAGGCGCCGCCGGGACCGGGCCGTGGGGCGTGTCGCGGCCGCGGGGCCCGTGTGGGCGGGCCGTTCGATCTGACCTGGCCGAAGGCCGCTTGCGGGCCCGGCGACCGGTCGGCAGGGAGTGGACGCATGCTCGCCGAGGATCTGGTCAAACAAGCCCTGCTGCCCGAGGCGCTCGCGGCGCTGCAGGAGGCCGTCCGCAAGGACGCGGCCAACGCCAAGCTGCGGGTGTTCCTGTTCCAGCTCCTGTGCGTGATGGGCGACTGGAAGCGGGCCCACGACCAGCTCGGGGTCGCCTCGCAGATCGACGCCAAGAACCTGCTGATGGCCCAGGTGTACCGGCCGGCGATCATGTGCGAGCTGCTGCGGGCCGAGGTCTTCGAGGGCAAGCGGTCCCCGATGATCCTGGGGGAGCCCGAGCCGTGGATCGGGTGGATGGTCCAGGCCTGCGCGCTGACGGCCCGGGGCAGTCACGCGGCGGCGGACGAGCTGCGCTCCCGCGCTCTCGAGGATGCGCCGGCGGTCTCGGGGACGATCGACGATCGCCCGTTCGCATGGATCATGGACGCCGATTCGCGTCTGGGGCCGTGCCTGGAGGTGATCCTCGACGGCAAGTACTACTGGGTGCCGTGGTCCCGGGTCCGCGAGATCGCCATCGAGGCCCCCACCGACCTGCGCGACACCGTTTGGATCCCCGCGATCGTGACGCTGGCGACCGACGCCGCCAAGCCCGCGTTGCTGCCGGTGCGGTACCCGGGGAGCGAGCGGTCCGACGAGGGCGCCGTGCGCATGTCCCGCCGCACCGATTTTTCCGAGCCCATGCCCGGCACGTGCCTGGCGCTGGGCCAGCGCGTGTTCGCGACCGACACCGACGACGTCCCGCTGCTGACGGTCCGGCGGATCGCGCTGGACGTGGCGCTGGACGGGCCCGGGCCGGGCACGGCGTCCGAGGGAGGGGCCGGTGGCTGAACTGACCGTATCCGAGAGGCTCCAGCCGTCGCTGCTGGACCGGCTGACCGACGACGAGCCGGGCGTCCGGGTCGAGAGCCGGGACCGCCGCGTGATGTCGATGCGGATGCTGCGCCGCGCCGTGCTCCGGGACCTGGCGTGGCTGCTCAACTGCCCGTGCAAGCCGCTGCCCGACGAGATCTACGAGTTCCCGCTGGCCTCGCGCAGCGTGCTGAACTACGGCATGCCCGACCTGACGGGCCTGACGGTGAGCGGGACGCCGCCGGAGAAGGTCGTGGCGATGGTGCGGGAGGCGATCCGGACCTACGAGCCGAGGATCGTCGGCCAGTCGCTGGACGTGCGGGTGCTGGAGACCGACACGCACGGCAGCGGCCGCAACGGCTTTGAGTTCGAGATCAGCGGCCAGCTCTGCCCGCTGCCGATGCCCGAGGCCCTGTACGTGCGAACGGAGATCGACCTGGAGACGGGTCGCTGCGACATCAAGGAGCGGCGCATCTGATCGCGCCGGACTGAACCCGCATGGACCGGCGTCTGCTGAGGTACTACGAACAGGAGCTCCGCCACATCCAGGGGATGGCGCGGGAATTCGCGCGCGAGTACCCCAAGATCGCCGCGCGGCTGGCGATCGACGACCTCCAGGACACCTGCGTCGACCCGTACGTCGAGCGTCTGCTGGAGGGCTTCGCGTTCCTGGCCGCGCGGGTGCAGCTCAAGCTCGACGCCGAGTTCCCCCGCTTCACGCAGAACCTCCTCCAGGCCGTCTACCCGCACTACCTGGCGCCCACGCCGTCGATGTGCGTCGTGGAGTTCACGCCCGACTACGGGGACTCGGAGCTGGCCGGCGGGTACACGCTGGCGCGGGGGGCGAGCCTGCGCAGCCTGCTGGGCAAGGGGGACCGCACCAGCTGCGAGTACCGGACCGCCCAGGACGTCACGATCTACCCGCTGCGGCTCACGCAGGCCCAGTACTACACGCGCGACTTCGGCGTGCTGGAATTGACGCAGGCGGTCGCGCCGGTGGCGCCGGTCCGCGGGGCCCTGCGGGTGCGGATCGCGGCGACCGCGGGCCTGACGCTCTCGAAGCTCTCGCTCGACCGGCTCGTCCTGAACATCCGCGGCGGGGGCATGACGCCCATGCGGCTCTACGAGCAGATCCACGGGCACTGCAAGGGCGTGGTGGTCCGGCCGGTGGTCCCGCCGGGGAGCAGGGTGGCACGGTCGACCGACCTGCTGGCGCCCTCGAGCGTGCAGCGCGTCGGGTTCGAGGAGGACGAGGCCCTGCTGCCCTACGACTCCAGGAGCTTCCAGGGCTACAGGCTCCTGCACGAGTACTTCTCGTTCCCGCAGCGGTTCCTGTTCGCCGGGATCAACGGGCTGCGCGAGTGCCTTGCGCGGTGCCCGTTCCCCGAGGCCGATATCGTCCTGCTGTTCGACGAGGAGTCGCCCCAGCTCGAGAACGTGGTGGACGCCGAGAACGTCGGGCTGCACTCGACGCCGGCGATCAACCTGTTCCCCAAGCGGGCCGACCGGATCTTCGTGACCGAGCGGTTCAACGAGTTCCACGTGCTGCCGGACCGGACGCGGCCGCTGGACTTTGAGGTCTACTCGGTGCAGTCGGTGACGGGCATCGGCGCCCAGGCCGAGGACCAGACGCTGTTCCGCCCGTTCTACGCGGCGCGGGACACCGACGCGGACTCGAGCGCCACGGGCGCGTACTTCGCGGCGGGCCGGGTGCCGCGCGCCCTTTCGGAGCGCGAGCAGAGGGCCGGCCGGCGCAGCAGCTACGCCGGGAGCGACGTCTACATCTCGCTGGTGGACTCGTCCAACGCGCCCTACGCGCAGGAGATCCGTCAGCTCTCGATCGAGACGCTCTGCACCAACCGCGACCTGCCCCTGCAGATGGCCGTGGGCCGGGCCGACACGGACTTCACACTCGACGTCGGCGCCCCGGTCTCGGGCACCCGGGTGGTCGCCGGGCCCACCGCGCCCCGGGCCTCGCACATCGAGCCCAAGCCCGGCCAGCCGGAAGGGGATCTTTCCTGGAGGCTCATCAGCCATCTTTCGCTGAACTACCTGTCGCTGTCCGACGCCTCCGCCGACGGCCAGGGGCCCGTCGAATCCGCGCAGGGCTCGGCGGCGCTGCGCGACATCCTCCGCCTCTACGGGGACCGCGGGGATCCGGTGGTCCGCAAGCAGGTCGACGGCATCCGGTCCATCGGCGTCACGCCGATCACGCGCCGCATCCAGACGCCCGGCCCGATCGTGTTCGGGCGCGGCCTCGAGGTCGGCGTGCGGGTCGATGAGTCGAGCTTCGAAGGGACTGGTCCGTTCCTCCTGGGGGCGGTGCTCGAGCACTTCTTTGCCCGCTACGTCTCGCTCAACTCGTTCACCGAAACGGTTGTTCACAGCTCGGATCGCGGCACGATCATGAGGTGGCCGGCCCGCATCGGCCGGAGGCCGCTGCTGTGAGCCAGGTCCCGCGCCAGCCCATGCGCCCGCCCGGGGCCGTTCCTCCGGCGACCGGGCCACAGACTCAAGGAAGGCCCTCGGGCTCACCCCCCCCGGTCCCGCCGGGAACGCCGCTCAAGCCCGGACCGGCGGTGCCGCAGGTTCCGCGTCCGGGGGTCGTCCCTCGCCCGGTCGTGCCGACGCGGCCGGCGGGCGGTCCTCCCGGGCCGATCGTCCCCGGGCGGCCTCCGGCCCCCTCGCCGCCCGGTTCGCCGGCGCGTCCGGCCGCCCCGGTGAACCGTCCGGCTCCCCCGCCCGCAGAGTTGGCCGCGCCCGTGCCCGTGCCGCCGCAGCGCGAGATGCCCGCGCCCGAGCCGGCGGCGGCGGTGGGGAAGCAGAGCGCGCTGACCGATCAGCTCTACGCGCCCGACTTCTTTCACCTCTGCCGGCTCCTGGAATCGGCGTACCCGCAGCTGCCGCGGGTGGGCGCCTCGGTGCTGCCCTCGGAGGACGTGGTCCGTTTCTCGCAGGAACCCTCGCTGGCCTTCGCGCCGGTGACGATCCCGCGGTTCATGGCGCGGGGCGAGGCGCGCGGAGGCCGGGTGTTCGTGAACTTCATGGGCCTGCTGGGCCCCCACGGCGCCCTGCCCCTGCACATGACCGACTACGCGCGCGACCGGGAGCGCAACGCCGGTGACTCGACGATCGCGCGGTTCTTCGACGTCTTCAACCACCGCATGATCTCGCTGTTCTACCGCGCGTGGGCGGTCAACCAGATGACCGCCAGCGGCGACCGGCCCTCCGAGGACCGGTACACCACGTACGTCGGGAGCCTGTTCGGGCTGGGCATGCCGTCGCTGCGCCACCGCGATGCGGTCCCCGACGCGGCCAAGCTCCACTACGCGGGCCGGCTCTCGCACCCCACCCGCAACGCCGAGGGGCTCGAGGCCGTCGTCCGCGGGTACTTCGGGGTCCAGGCCCACGTGATCGAGTTCATCGGCCGATGGCTCGACCTGCCCGAGCGGTTCTGGTGCCGGCTGGGGTCGCGGTCCGAGTCGTCGAGGCTGGGGACGGGGGCGATCGCGGGCGGCCGGGTCTGGGATGTCCAGAGCTGCGTGCGCATCCGGCTGGGCCCCATGGGGCTGCGGGACTACTGCCGCATGCTCCCGGGCGGCGCGGGGTACGGGCGGCTGGTCGCGTGGGTCCGCAACTACACCGGGACGGAGCTGGACTTTGAGGTCCAGCTCGTGCTCCGGCAGCAGGAAGTGCCCAAGGTCCGGTTGGGCGGGGACCGCGCCGGCGGATCGCGCGTCGGCTGGACCACGTGGCTGCGCACGGCGCCCTTGGGCAGGGACGGGAACGAACTTGTGACGGTGGCGCACCGCTCCACGGGCGCGTGAGAACGCTGGGAGGGAGATCAGTCCATGGCCGACATCAGCCGAGTCAGACTCTTCGGGAAGCTCAACAGCCTCTGCTACAAGGCGCTCGACGGCTCGACCGTCTTCTGCAAGCTGCGGGGCAACCCCTACGTCGAGGTCGTGCACTGGATCCACCAGATCCTGCAGAACCAGGATTCGGACCTCCACCGCATCACCCGGCACTTCCAGCTCAATCCGAGCAAGCTGGTCGCCGACTTCACCGCGGCCCTGGACAGGCTGCCCCGCGGCTCGACGTCCATCTCCGATCTCTCCGGGCACCTCGACGCCGTCACCAAGGAGGCCTGGACCTACGCGACCCTGATGTACGGCGAGAGCCAGGTCCGCTCCGGGCACCTGATCGTCGCCATGCTCAAGACCGACGCGCTGCGCGGCGTGCTCTTCAACATGAGCCGCGAGTTCGAGAAGGTCAAGCCCGAGGCGCTCTCCGACGACCTGCCCGGGATCGTCTCGGGCTCTCCCGAGGAGTCGATGATCGCCAGCGACGGCAGCGCCATGGGCGCGGGCGCCGGCGCCGCCCCGGGGGAGGCCAGCGGCGCGGTCGCCCCGGCCCAGCTGGGCAAGGAGGAGGCCCTCAAGAAGTACTGCATCGACCTGACCGAGAACGCCCGCGCGGGCAAGATGGACCCGATCGTCGGGCGCGACGAGGAGATCCGCCAGTGCGTCGACATCCTGATGCGTCGCCGCCAGAACAACCCGATCCTCACCGGCGAGGCCGGAGTGGGCAAGACCGCCGTGGTCGAGGGGTTCGCGCAGCGCATCATCGCGGGCGACGTGCCGCCGCAGCTCAAGGACGTGCGGCTTCTAGCCCTGGACATCGGCCTGCTCCAGGCCGGCGCGAGCATGAAGGGAGAGTTCGAGAACCGGCTCCGCCAGGTCATCGACGAGGTCCAGGCGGCGACCACCAGGCCGATCATCCTGTTCATCGACGAGGCCCACACGCTCATCGGCGCCGGCGGGGCCGCCGGCACGGGGGATGCCGCCAACCTGCTCAAGCCCGCCCTGGCCCGGGGGACGCTCCGGACCATCGCGGCGACCACGCAGTCCGAGTACAAGAAGTACTTCGAGAAGGACCCCGCTCTGACCCGGCGCTTCCAGGTCGTCAAGGTCGATGAGCCCGACGAGAAGAAGGCCCTGCTCATGATCCGCGGGCTCGCGGGCGTGATGGAGAAGCACTTCAAGATCCAGGTCCTCGACGAGGCTCTCGAGAGCGCGGTCAAGCTCTCCAAGCGGTACATCCAGGGCCGCCAGCTCCCCGACAAGGCCGTCAGCCTGCTCGACACCGCCTGCGCGCGGGTCGCCGTCAGCCTGCACGCCGTCCCGGCCGAGATCGACGACTCCCGCCGCCGCATCGAGGGGCTCATGACCGAGCGCGGGATCATCGACCGCGAGACGGCCATCGGCGTCGAGCACGCCGACCACCGCAGCGAGGTGCTGGCCGCGCTGGAGTCCGAGGGCGCCCGCCTCAAGGAACTCGAGGAGCATTTCTCCAGGGAAAAGGCGCTGGTCGAGAAGATCCTCGACATCCGGGGCAAGCTCCGCGCCGGCGGCGTCTCCCCCGACAGCGGCGCGGCCGTTGCGCCCGTGACCCCGGCCGGCCCGACGCCCGCCGCTCCCGCCGGGCAGCCCGCGTCGGTGATCGCCCGGCCCCTGACCGAGGACCAGCGGCTCGCGCTGCTCGAGGACCTCAAGAAGCTCCAGGCCGAGCTGGCGGCGATGCAGGGAGAGCACCCGCTCATCCTGCCCAGCGTCGATGCGCAGGCCGTCTCCGCGGTCGTGGCGGACTGGACCGGCATCCCCGTCGGCCGCATGGTCCGCAACGAGATCGAGAGCGTCCTCAAGCTCGCCGACACGATGGAGAAGCGCGTCATCGGCCAGCGCCACGGCCTAAATGAGATCGCCAAGCGCATCCAGCTCTCCCGCGCCAAGCTCGACAACCCGCAGCGGCCCATCGGGGTGTTCATGCTCGTGGGACCGTCGGGCGTCGGCAAGACCGAGACGGCGATCTCGCTGGCCGAGACCCTCTACGGCGGCACCCACGCCCTGATCACCATCAATATGAGCGAGTACCAGGAGGCCCACAAGGTCTCGACGCTCATGGGGTCGCCCCCCGGCTACGTCGGGTTCGGCCAGGGCGGAGTGCTGACCGAGGCCGTCCGCCGCCGGCCCTACTCGGTCGTGCTTCTGGACGAGGTCGAGAAGGCCCACGGGGATGTCCACGAGATCTTCTTCCAGGTGTTCGACAAGGGGATGATGAAGGACTCCGAGGGCGTGGACATCGATTTCAAGAACACGATCATCCTCCTTACATCCAACGCCGGCACCGAGCTGATCATGAACATGTGCAAGGACCCGGAGCTCAAGCCCGACCCCGACGCCCTCCAGAAAGCCCTCCGGGAGCCCCTGCTGAAGGTGTTCCCGCCGGCCCTGCTGGGCCGCATCAACGTGGTGCCGTACTACCCGATCTCCGACGACATGATGCGGGCGATCATCGCGCTGCAGCTGTCCCGGGTCGGAAAAAGAGTCCAGGAGGGGCACCGCGTGCCCTTCTCGTACGACAAGTCCGTGGTGGACACGATCGCGTCCCGGTGCACGGAGCTCGAATCGGGCGCCCGGGCGATCGACGCGATCATCACGCGGCAGATGCTGCCGAGGATCGGCCGGGAGATCCTGGAGCGCCTGATGGAGGCCAGGCCGATCGCGAGGGTGCACGTGGGAGTCAAGGACTCGGAGTTCGAGTATTCGTTCGAATGACCGGCCCCCGGCGGCGCGGGAAGCGCTCCGCGGGGGCAAGGAAGATCCAGCGCATGGCATCATCGCGATGTGTCAACCCGCTGCATATCCCGTACCTGGACGTGCTCTTCCCTCCCAGGACGCGCGGGATCCTCGGGCTCATCGACGCGGCCGATCCGAGCTGCGACGCCGTGCTGGGTGATACGCCCGGCGCGCTGGGAATCGGCGACGGCGCCGATCCACAGCGCCCGTACCTGTACTTCCCCGACGAGCTGGTGTCCCTCATCATCGCGACATCGGCGCCCGCCCGGGCATCGGTGAACGCCGATCCCGGCGACCTGCTCGGCGATCCGAACGTGAACCCGGTCATGGCGCGCGCCGCCCTGGCCGCCCTGGACAACGCCGTGGCCGACGGCCTGTCGCCGCGCGTGCACGAGGCGTTCAGGGACCCCGCCCGCTCGGATTCGCTCGCCGCCAGGACCAAGGCCGGCGGGCCCCAGGCGGCCCCGGGGTGGTCGTCGTGCCACAACTACGGGCTGGGGATCGATGTCTACCTCTACGACGCCAAGGGCCGCTACATCGACAACAAGGTGAAGGGCTGGTACAAGCTGTACAAGCGGCTCGCCAAGTTCATGATCGCCGCGGGCTTTGTCTGGGGCGAGAGCTTCGGCAGCGGGGATTCGGATCACTTCGAGTACCATCCCAACTGGTCCGGGGGCGCGGGCGGTGCGCTGCTGACCAAGGTCAAGGCATGGGCGATCGAGACCGCGTCGCCCCCGCCGGCGGCCGCGCCATCGCCCGCCGGGGACCCTTCCAAGGCCGCGGGAAAGGCCGCCCCGACGAGCGCCGCGAGGAAGGACCCCCCGTTGGAGCGATGGCTCCCTTACTTTTGGTGGGCGGCAGGCGCGGGCGGAACGGCGCCTCCCGCGGCGCAGGCGGCCAAGTTGAAGATGTGACCCGGTCGGAGGCGATCAGGAGTCGGAGGTGCCCATGCCCGCCAAGCTGACCCAAGACAACCGCTTCATCGCGATCGACACCGCGCTCGGCAAGGACAAGCTCCTGCTCGTCCGCTTCACCTGCCGGGAGACGCTCTCGCGCCTCTACGAGATCGACGCCGAGGTCGCCAGCGAGGATTTCGGCGTCGACTTCGACAAGATCCTCGGCACCGCCGTCACGATCAAGGTGGCGCTGGGCAACGGCAAGTTCAGGCACCTCTCCGGCGTCGTTTCGCGCTTCGTCCAGACCGGCGGGGCGGGGGAGCTGGCCCGCTACGAGCTGCGGATCGTGCCCTGGCTCTGGCTGCTCACGCGGACGGCCGACTGCCGGATCTTCCAGAACCAGTCGATCCCCGACATCGTCAAGGCGGTCTTTTCGCTCTACCCCTTCGCCGACTTCAAGAACAACGCGACCGGCGACTACCAGCCCAAGGAGTACCAGGTCCAGTACCGCGAGACCGACTTCAACTTCGTCAGCCGCCTGCTCGAGCAGGAGGGGATCGCCTACTACTTCGAGCACGACGAGAAGGGCAAGCACACGCTCGTGTTCGTCGATGCGCCCAGCTCGTACGACCCGTTCGCCGGCTACGAGCAGATCGACTGGGCGGGCACCGCGGGCAGCGCGCTGGACAAGCAGGTGATCTCCGACTGGACCTACGAGAAATCCGTCCAGCCCGCCAAGTACGCGACCACGGACTTCAATTTCAAGACCCCCAGCACGCCGCTGCTGGCCCCGGCCGAGAACCCGCCCGGGCACGCCGCCAAGGACTTCGAGGTCTTCGACGCCCCTGGCGAGTACGAGAAGAAAGCCGACGGCGACGAGATCGCCAAGATCCGCCTCCAGGAGCTCCAGAGCTCCCAGGAGCTGGCCACGGGCTCGGGCAACGCCCGCGGGATCGCCGTGGGCCACACGTTCGAGCTCACCAGCCCACCCCGGCCCGACTGGAAGGGCAAGAAGTGGCTGGTGACAGAGGCCGTGCACCGCGCCGTCGGGGATCCCTTCTTCACGCACCGCGGCGGCCGCCCCGACGAGTTCTCCACCCGGTTCACCGTCGTCGAATCGCAGACCCTCTGGCGTCCGGCGCGCTCCACGCCCAAGCCCACGATCCCCGGACCGCAGACGGCGATCGTCTGCGGCACCAAGGGCGAGGAGATTTACACCGACAAGTTCGGGCGCGTCAAGGTCATGTTCCACTGGGACCGCCAGAGCAAGGGCGACGAGAACAGCTCCTGCTGGATCCGCGTCAGCCAGCGCTGGGCCGGCAAGGCCTGGGGCTCGATCATGATCCCGCGCGTCGGCCACGAGGTGGTGGTGGAGTTCCTCGAGGGCGACCCCGACCGTCCGCTGATCACCGGGAGCGTGTACAACGCCGAGACCGTCACGCCCTTCCAGCTCCCCGACAAGGCCTTCATCTCGACGTGGACCAGCAACACGACGCCGGGGAGCGGGGGGTTCAACGAGATCGGCTTCAGCGACGAGAAGGGCAGCGAGAAGATGTACATCCATGCACAGAAGGACCAGGACCTGTGCATCCTCCACGACCAGAAGACCTACATCGGCAACAACCAGCACGTCGTCGTCAAGAAGGACCACTTCACGAAGATCGAGAACAACCGCCACGAGGAAGTGACCAACGACGTGAAAGTCAAGATCGGCAAGGACAGCCACCTCACGGTCGTGGGCCTCCAGGCGGTCAAGATCACCAAGAGCAAGTCGACGACCGTCGAGGACGACGTGATCGATGTCTTCAAGAAGAACCACTCCGAAACGGTGACCAAGGACTACTACCTCAAGGCCGACAACATCTGCATCGAGGGCATGACCAACATCACCCTCAAGGTCGGCGGCAATTCGATCGCCATCGATTCCAGCGGCGTCGGCATCAAGTGCACGCAGTACAAGCTCGAGGCCTCCTCCACCGCCGAGATGAAGGGCACCGCGGGGATGAAGGTCGAGTCGTCGGCGAGCACCGAGATCGCCGGGTCCGCCGTCACCGTCACCGGGAAGGTGTCGCTCGAGGCCAAGAGCCCCCTAACCACGGTCAAGGGCGACGGCACGCTCACCCTCAAGGGCGGCATGGTGATGATCAACTAAGAACCGCCCGGCACGCAACCCCACCCCAGCGCCCACGAGAGAAGGCCATGAGTCCAAAGAGCGGAAAAGCAGGAACAGCCGTATCGCCCGTCGTGCCCGACGCGGCCGAGGAGGCGGTCAAGGGTACGCGCGGCGAAGAAGTCACCGTCCAGGCCCAGCCCGCCGAAAAGAAAGCCCACAAGCCCCTCACCACGCCTGCCGGCGGCGCCGCGTCCGGGCAGGACGGGGCAGAGCAGACCCAGGAGGAATTGACCTGGATCGAGATCGAGATGGTCGACGAGAGCGACGCCCCGGTCCCGGGCGTGGCGTACAGCATCGAACTCCCCGACGGGAGCGTCGCCGAGGGCACGCTCGACGACAAGGGCCAGGCCCGCGTCGAACAGTTCATCAAGGGCTCCGGCCAGTGCAAGGTCACGTTCCCCGACCTCGACAAGGAGGCCTGGGAGAAGATCTGAAACCGCCGCACGGTCAAACGCATGCCAAGCACCGACCACATCGTTCAGCCCGGCGAGTGCATCGCGAGCATCGCGTTCCAGCACGGGTTCTTCCCCGACACGCTCTGGGATCATCCCGAGAACGGCGAGCTCAAGTCTCTCCGCAAGGACCCCAACGTCCTTCTGGGCGGGGATCGCGTGGCGATCCCGGAGCTCCAGGAGCGGACCGAGACCTGCGCCGTTGAGAAGCTCCACCGCTTCCGGCGCAAGGGCGTGCCCGCCAGGCTCAACACGCGGCTTCTGCGCAACGGCCAGCCGCGGGCGAACATCCGCTACGCGCTGGAGGTCGACGGCGTCCCGATCGAGGGCACCACCGACGGCGACGGCTGGGTGCGCCAGGGCATCAACCCTTCGGCCCGGCGTGCCGTGCTGACCCTGTTCCCCGAGGGCGCCGATCCCGAGAGCTACGAGATCAGCCTGGGCGGGCTGGACCCGGCCGACACCATCACGGGCCAGAAATCGCGGCTCAAGAACCTGGGGTTCTTCGCCGGCGAAGTCGATGGATCGCCCTGCGATGAACTGACATCGGCCCTCTCGGCGTTCCAGACCAGCCAGGGGCTCGACCCGACCGGCCAGGCCGATGCGCCGACCATCGATGCGCTGAAAAAGACCCACACGAGCTGACCTTTATGACCAGCACGCAAGACAGCACCAAGGTGCTCTACCTGGACGACCTGCGGATCGCCGTGCGGGAGACCTACCGCGACGCGACGATGTACCGGTTCGCCGCCGACGATTCGGAAGAGAACCTGATCATCGAGACGACCGGCGAGCCGGCCGCCAAGTCCCCGGCCCAGGTCGTGCGCAAGCGGTTCGACGATGTCAAAGGGTTCTTCGGTGATCGCGCCAACGTGATCACCGAAAAGGAACTCACGCTCGACGGCTGCGCGGCGTTCGACCTGGTCTACGAGCTCTCCGGCCCGGCCAAGGGGCCCGCCCGCCGCCTCTCGATCACCGCGGTCCGGTTGAGCCCCCAGGGCGCCGCGTACAAGGAACTCAAGTACTGCGGCCCTGACCCGCAGAGCAAGGCCGCCGCCGGCTCCGAGTCACGCCGCGCCCGGATCCTCGAGTCGTTCAGAGCCTCGAAGCTCGCCGACCTGGGCCCGGCCGAGCCCGGGTACATCCGCCGGTACACGGTCGATTCCTCGATCCAGGCGCCGTCGGCGTGGGGCTGGCACGGCGTGTACGTCCTGGCCGGCGAGGCGCCGGGCGCGCGCATGATGCTCGCCGCGATGCGCCTGACGCCGCCCGTGCGGGGCGCCACGCTCCCGCAGGAGTCCGACCGCCCCGGATTGATGATGCGGATCCGCGATGCCCGCAAACGGGCCATCGAGACCAAGGCCGGCCCGGCGACCCTGACCGCCTACACCCTCGACCCGCCCGCGGGCTCCACCGACGTGAAGCCCGAGACGGTGGTGCGGGCGGAGGTCGTGGTTCCCGGCCGCCTTCGCGTCGACGTGGAGCTGCGCCGGCCCTCGGGTGATGCCGCGGAGCTGCAGAAGGCGGAACTGGAGAAGGAAGTCCAAGCCGCCGTCGACACCGTTTCGCCGCTGTGAACCAGGAACACCAGGAGCCCGACCGGGATGACCAGCTCGAACGACATGTGCCGCGAAGGGGACAACCTCCTCAACGGGGTGCTCGCCCCGGTTGTCTTCGTCCCGGGCGTCATGGGATCACGGCTGGAGCTCACGGTCGACTACCTCCCCAACTGGCACTGGGACCCCGAGCGCACGGACATCATGGCCCAGTGGCTCGCGCTCTCGGCCGGGCTCAAGCGCTCGCTCCTGGACATGACCCGGGAGTGCCAGGTGCGCACCGTCAACGAGAGCCGAACGCCGGCGATCACCCCTTCGCAGAGGCAGCGGGGCTGGGCCGGCGTCTCGGGCGACAGCTACGGCGCGTTCCTGGTCGATCTCGAGGCGCGGACCTTCGGCTCCAACCGCACGCCCGTGTACGCCTACGGGTACGACTGGCGCCAGGACATCCGGCGGCTCGGAGCCCAGCTGGCCGCCGACCTGCTCGGTCAGTCGGTGACCATCCCCGGCGGGCTCGGCACCGCCTCCCCGACCAGCCGGTTCGGGTCCTCCGGCCTGCTCGCCCACGCCGGCAACGCGGATCGGTGCATCCTCCTCACCCACAGCATGGGCGGGCTGGTGGCGCGCGCAGCGCTCAAGGCCAGCACGGCCCTTCAGAGCAAGGTGCTCGCGGTGCTCCACGTCGTCCAGCCCGCCACGGGCGCGCCGGTGCTCTACCGCCGGTTCGTGACCGGCGCCATCTCCGAGCACGACGGCGGCTGGCCGTTCACCCGTATCCTGGGCCAGTCCGGGCCCGACTTTGCCACGGTCGTGAGTGCCTGCGCCGGCCCCAACCAGCTCATGCCCTCGAACATCTACCGCGATGCGTGCGCCGCCGCCAATTCGGCGTGGGTGTCCCACTCAAGGTTCAGGGAGAACCACGCGACGCCGCACCGCTCGACGGTCTCCGTGTACTCGGTCCTCCGCCAGCCTCCCACGGCCGCCCCGCCGGGCATCATGCGCGCCGATGTCTCCGCGAGCGTGCAGGCGGACCTTGCCCGCCGGATCAACGAGGTCGAGTCGTTCCACCAGTGGCTCGGGGATTGGAAGCTCGAGCCCAAGACCTGGGCTGTCTACGGCGACGGCATGCCCACCGACACGACCGAGTTCTACGACCTGCCTCCCGAGGATGCATCCCCGCCCGACAACATCCGGATGGAGGTCCTGCCCTCGTACGGAGATTCCATGCCGGTGATCCTCTACTACGGTGTGCGTCCGGACGGCACGCGCGCCTACCTCGACGAAGTCGCCGACATCCAGAACCGCGGTTGGAACGCCCAGAAGAGCCGGCACGCGGGGGCGGCTCCCGCGCCCCTGAGCGGGCACTCCTACACCGGGGACACGACCGTCCCGGCGTTCAGCGGCCGGGCGCTCTTTTCTCCCGGCCAGACCGCCGAGATCACCGCCCGCCCGATCAACTGGGCCTCGACGCGCCAGTTCCGCGCCCCCGATGTCGAGCACGAGCCGGCCTTCCGGGAGGGCCGCGTGCAGGCCCTCGTGAGCGATTTCATCCAGTATGCCCTGACCCTCAGCCCCTGACCCTCAGCCCCTGACCCTCAGTCCCTGACGCCCTGTCCCCGAACCCGCCCCGGCCGCCAGCCCAAGGACCTCCGCCATGCCCCCCGCCGCTCGAGTCGCCGACATGCACGTCTGCCCGATGGTCACCGGCGTGGTTCCCCACGTCGGGGGCCCGATCCTGCCGCCGGGGTGCCCCACGGTCATGATCGGCATGATGCCCGCGGCGCGGGCGGGAGACATGGCCGTGTGCGTGGGTCCGCCCGACACGGTCGCCAAGGGCTCCGCGACCGTCATGATCGGCGGGGCGCCGGCGGCGCGCATGGGCGATTCCATGGCCCACGGCGGCACCATCGTCCTCGGGTGCTTCACGGTCATGATCGGCGGCTGAGGCGGCCCGTGATCCCGGGGATCACCTGAAGACCAGCGCCCTGGGCATCACCAGCAGCACCGGCTCGTCACGCAGTTGCACAAAGGCGTCCATGGGCCCGCCGAGCTGCCGCCAAGCCCGGTCCCCGATCACCGCCCTGGCCATCGCGCCCAGCTCGCTCACCCCCGCGCCGCGCGCAGCGCCCGGGGCCCGCACGAATCCTCCCAGCGTGTTGCTCAGCAGTTCGTCGAGCCCCTTGGGACCGGGGTAGTCCATCACGTCGTACCCGTCGAGCTTGAGGCTCTCGGCCAGGCCCTTGATCGCGTCGTCGATGCCGCCGATCTGGTCGGCCATCTTCATCTCGATCGCCTTGTTCCCGGTGAACAGCCGGCCCTCGGCCGTCCTGGAGAGGTCGATCCCCTGGCGACCGGCCGTGACGCGCGTGGTGAACAGGTCGTACGTCTGGGTCATCTTCGCGCGCACCAGCGCCAGCTCCTCGGGCGTCCAGGGACCCGTCGAGCGGAACATGTCCGCCCGCGGCCCGCGCGAGCGCGACGTGACCTTGACCTTGAGCTTCTCGTACACGCCCTCGAGGGACATCCGCCCGCCCACCACGCCGATCGAGCCCACGATGCTCGACGGGTCCACGTAGATCCGGTCCCCGCCCACCGCGCAGTAGTACCCGCCCGAGGCCGCCATCGACCCCACGCTCACCCACACCGGCTTCTTGGCCGCCACCCGCCGCAGGCCCTGCCAGATCACCTCGCTCGCGGTCGCCGACCCGCCCGGGGAGTTGATCCGCACCACCACGCCCTTGACCAGGTCCTCGGCGAGGATGTCCTCCAGCGCGTTGCGGATCGTCCGGGAGCCCACGCTCGGCTCACCGCCCATCAGCCCGCCCAGCTTCGAATCCCCGTCCACGATCGGCCCGTCGATGTGCACCACGGCGATCGTCGGGCCCTTGGGCGTCGTGTCGGGCTTGGCCGAGAGCATGCTCAGGAATCCCAGCGGACCGCCCTGGCTCATCAGGTCCTTGTGGTGGTGCTCACCGAAGGTCTCCCCCCAGGAGATCGGCGCCGGGAGCTTCTCCTGCAGGTGCGACTCGAGGTTCGGGAGGTCGATCACGCTGTCGACCAGCCCCGACGCCCGCGCCTCCTCCGCCTCGCCCATCCAGAGCTTGCCCATCGCCTCGTCCAGCTGTGACTCCGAGAGCCTCCGGCCGTGCGTCAGCTTGGCCCGCATGTTCCCGTACAGGCCGTCCAGCAGCCCCGAGATGTTCTGCTCCCACTGCGGGCTCGGGCCGTTGCGGGCCATCTGCTCGCTCGCGCCCTTGTAGTCGCCGATCTGCACCATGTCGGCCTTGATCCCGACCCACGCCAGCGTGTCGGCCAGGAAGTACTCCTCCATGTGCAGGCCCGAGAGCATCACCGGACCGCCCGCCTGGATGATGACATCATCGGCGTACGAGCCGAGCATCAGCTCCGCCGGCCCGTAGGACTCCGAGAACACCCACACGCGCTTGCCCGCCTCGCGCAAGGCCGTGAGGGCCTTGCCGATCTCCTCGACCTGCGTCGTCTCCAGCTCCGCGTCCTTCACCCGCACCACCACGCCCTTGAGCTGCTCGTCCGAGCACGACTCCAGCAGCGACGCCACGATCGTCCGCACCGTCGGCTCGTGCGCGTCCCCCAGGAGCCAGCCGAACTCCGAGGGCTTTTCCCCCAGCGTGCCCTCGAGCTCGAGCATCCGCACCAGCGCGGTGTCGCGGCTCTCGGGCGACCGTCCGGTCGCGGCCCCCAACGCACCACCCGCCGCGATCCCCACCGCGCCCAACAGAGAAATCACACGCGACAGCACTCGTTCCATGCTCGGCTCCTTGCCAGACTCGTCGGTTTCCCGGCCCACACCGCTCCCGCTAATGCTAGCGGTCGATCCCCCGCCACGCGCACCCCGATCAGCCGTACCCCAGGTCCTCCAGGTCGTCCTCCTCGAGCCCGAAGTGGTGGCCGATCTCGTGCAGCAGCGTGACCCGGATCTCCTCGCGGATCGCCGCCACGGCGTCCTCCTGCTCCCACCCCCCCGCCATGTCGATGATGCCCTCGCGGAAAAGGTGGATCTCCTCGGGCAGGTGCCCGCTGTGCTCGATGCTCCGCTCGGTGATCGAGACGCCCGTGTGCAGCCCGGCGAGCACGTCGTCGTAGACATCCTCTCCCAGGTCCCTGGCCAGTTCGTCGAGCATCTCCCGCGTCGGGCGGTCCAGCACGATCACCGGCACCTCGTCCATGAGACGGCGGATCCCCGCCGGCAGGCACCGGACCACGCCGTCCAGGATCTCGTCGAACCGCTCGCGCTCGCGCCGGGTCACGACAGCGTCCCCCCGACACGCGCCCCCGCGCGGTCCGGTCCGGCGCCGGGACCCCCCGCCGCCGGCGCCGCGGCCAGTACGTCGGTCAGGCCCAGCGGGGGCGAGACCACCACGGGCAGCAGCCGCTTCACGTCGATCGCCACGCCCACCAGCCCCGCCGTGAATAGCAGCGATCCCACCCCCGTCAGGCACATCGCCACCAGCGCCGGGATATCCGCAAACGAAGGCTGCAACAGCACGCGCGCCCCCACCTGCAGCACATCCCCCGCGAGCATGACCCCGACGCTCGCCACCAGCGCCTTGAGCGTCTGGCGCTCCAGCCGGCCGGTCCGCAGCAGGTACGAGCGGGACTGCAGCGTCCGGAACACCGGCTGGGCGCCCAGCACCGCCAGCCCCAGCACCACCGTCTCCAGCACCTTCCACAACCACCGCACCGACCACTCCACGCCCGATGACAGGTACGGCCGGCCCCCCACCCCATCGATCTCACGCAGGATCCACCAGTTCAGCCACGCCAGCGCCAGCCCGGCGACCGCCGAGCCCGCCGCCGCCGCCATGTGCGCGCGCCGGATCCCCCGGTGAGGGAACACCATCACCAGCCCGCCGATCGCCGCCGCCGCGATGCACACGGTCATCGCCGCGGACACCCACGGCCCGGGATGAAACCGCCCGGCCGCCTCGGCGCCCCGTACCACCCACCCAAGGACCGCCCCCCCCAGGGCGCCCCCCGACCACACCGCCAGCCCGATCGCCGTCAACCTCGGCCTGATCATCGGCTGAAGTTCGGCCGCCTGCGGATCGACCACGCGCAGCAGCGTCACCGCCACCGGAGTGCCGCACTCGGGGCATACACCGCGCACCGATAGCCCCCGCAGGTTGTACCGGCAACGCGCGCAGCACAAGTCCCCTGTCAGTTCCGTGCCGAGGGCGACGGGGTCCCCCGCCGCCTCCATTGGACGCTTCTGGCGTTCGATGTGACCGGCCTGTCCTTGCTCCTCCGACCGGCGCGGGACGCCCCCGCGCCACCCTCCGCCGGATAATAGGGAAGCCCATCACCGCGTCGCCGTATACTGCCCGCCCGAGAACCACCCCCGGCCCACAGCCCCGACCCGCCCCGGCCAACGCATGACCGCGAGGATCGAACAGCTCCGCCAGAACATCACCAAGGTCTTCCTCGGCAGCCCGCGCGCCGTCGATCTGCTCATCGTCTCGCTGCTCGCCCGGGGCCACGTCCTCATCGAGGATGTCCCCGGCGTCGGCAAAACCGTGCTCGCCACCGCCCTGGCCAAGAGCCTCGACTGCTCCTTCTCCCGCATCCAGCTCACCCCCGACCTGCTCCCCAGCGACGTCCTGGGCGTCTCGGTCTACAAACGCGACACCGAGAACTTCGTCTTCAAGCCGGGCCCCATCTTCGCCAACATCGTGCTCGCCGACGAGATCAACCGCACCCCCCCGCGCACCCAGACCGCCCTGCTCGAGGCCATGAGCGAGGCCACCGTCTCGGTCGACGGCATGACCTACCAGCTCGACCAGCCCTTCATGGTGGTCGCCACCCAGAACCCCCACGACTTCGAGGGCACCTACGCGCTCCCCGAGAACCAGCTCGACCGTTTCCTCATGAAGATCAACCTCGGCTACCCCACCCCCGCCGACGAGGCCCGCGTCCTGGACCTCAGGCCCGCCGGCAAGACCCTCCACGGCCTCTCGGCCGTCCTCGACAAGCACGCCCTGCTCGAACTCCAGGCCCTCACCGACTCGGTCCGCATGGAGCCCGTGCTCCTGGACTACATCGTCGCGCTCGCCAACGCCACCCGCCGCGACGAGCAGATCGAGATCGGTGTCTCCCCGCGCGGCTCGCTCGCCCTCGCCCAGGCCGCCCGCGCCACCGCCGTGCTCCACGGTCGGGACTTTGTCATCCCCGAGGACATCACCTCCAACCTCGAGGCCGTCTGCGCCCACCGCATCGTCCTGCGCACCGCCACCCCCGGCCGCGGTGACGCGGCGATCTCCGCCATCCGCTCGGCCGCCCAGACTGTCCCCAGCCCCGCCTGACCTCTGTTCACTCCTTGCCGTTCACTGGTCACTCACCTATGGCCCGCCTCGTCCGCCATCACCGCACCGAATCGATCAAGATCGATCCCAACGCGCCCCCCGGCGATCCCACCGCCTGGCCGCGTGATGAGCAGGGCAACCTCAAACGCATCTCCATCTGCGCCTGCGGCATCAGCGCCACGTTCCCGTTCTGCGATGGCTCCCACAAGACCTGCCGGCTCGAAGAGCCCGGCTACCTCTACCGCTACGACCCCCGCACACGCGAGATCATCGACAAGCAGCCCGAGCCGCCGGCATCATCGTGACGGCCCTGCCTCTCACCCGCCGCCACCCGTCGCGGGGGGACCGGAGGAGCCGGCGGCAGCGGGGCTGATCTGATCGGCCTCCGCCGTCTTGCCCAGCGCTCGCAGGCAGTCCGCATAATTGCTCCGAATGACATCCAGCATCGGATGCTGCGGGTTGTCCTTGAAGACCTCCCTCACCTGCTCGTAGGCGTCTCGAAAAAACGGCTCGGCGGCCGTGGCATCCTTGGCCACCTTCATCTGCACCGCGCCCATCTCGTTCAGCACCGACGCCAGGCGAGGGTTCGGTGGTTTGAACTCGCGATGCATGCGCTCCAGGGACTGCTGAAGATAGTCCATCGCCTCCGGGACCTTGCCCATGTGGGCCGCAACCCGCCCTTGCAGAAGCCGGTGGAAGCCCTGCGAGACGTGATCCTCCGGGCGGATGCGCCGGTGCAGTTCGATCGATCCGTTCAGGACTGATTCAAACTCCGCGATTTCTTCGGTCGTCGCCTGGTCCTTCATCACCAGATTCGAGAGAGCCTGGGCCAGGTTGTACATGCACAGCGCCTCATCACCCTCCGGCCCCGTTCTCCGCAGGATGGCAAGCTGATCCCGGTAGAATCCCGCACCCTCGCGGAACTGCCCCTGCATCACGTGTAGCCGCCCCATCGCCGTCAGCGAACGCACGATGTCGATGTGATCCGCCGGCAGCACCCGCCTGCGGATCTCCAGCGACCTGGTCAGCTGCTCCCGCGCCTCATCGAACTTCGCGCGGTCGATGGAGACGATCCCCAGCGAGTACCAGAGCAGCGCTTCGGCCTCGGGCGTCGCCTTGAGCGTACCGGCCGCGATGCGCGCACGGGTCGCTTCGAGCGCTTCGGAGAGCGTGATCTCCTTGCCGCTCGTGTACGATGAATGCGACGAGGTGACCGTGTCGTACAGGATTTCGGTGACGCTGCTCGCCCGCTCGACCTCCTTGTGCGCCTCGTCCCGCGCCGCTGTGGCGTTCACCGCGGCCCAGGTCGAGAACCCCGTTCCCGCCGCCATGGCCACCACCGCCGCGCCGATCGCCGTCACCAGCCCGGGGTTGCGCCGCGCGAACTTCCGGAACTGGTCCACCGACGAGGGACGCCGGGCGAGCACGGGGATATCCGCGAGGAACCGGCGGATGTCCGCCGCGATCTCCTCGGCGCTGGCGTACCGCCGCGCGGGCTCCTTCTCCAGGCACTTGCCCACGATCGCATCGAGATCCCCCGCCAGCTCGCGTCGGATGGTGCTCAGCCGCGGGGGCACCTTGTCCGCGATCCGCCTTGCCGCCTCGGCGACGGGCACCCCCGCGACATCGTGCGGCAGCCGACCCGTCAGCAATTCATACGCGATCACGCCGATCGCGTAGACATCCGCGCGGGCATCGATCTCCGAGACCCGCCCTTCGATCTGCTCCGGGCTCATGTACGCCACGGTGCCCATCACCTGCCCGGTGAGCGTCTGCAGGGTCGCCGCCTGTCCCGATTCTCCCGCGAGCCGGGCGATCCCGAAATCCAGGATCTTCACCCGGCCCGCCGCATCGACAAGGATGTTGCCGGGCTTGAGGTCCCGGTGCACCACCCCCTGCCGGTGGGCGTGGTCCGCGCCCTCGCACACCTGCACGATAAGCGCCATCCGCTCCCGAGTGCCCAGCCGGTGCGACCCGGCGCACGCGACCAGGGGCTCGCCCTCGACGAACTCCATCGCAAAGAATCGCCGCAGGCCTCCGTACTGCTCGAACTCCCCTCCCTCGATCACCTGCGCAATGGCCGGATGCCGCAGGGAGCCCAGGATCTCGGCCTCCTGCTCGAATCGCCTCGATACCTGCGGGGAATCGAACTCCGGACGGATGACCTTGATCGCCACACGCCGCCGCGGCCGCTCCTGCCACGCCTCGTACACCCGCCCCATCCCGCCTTCACCCACCAGCCCGGTCACGCGGTACCTCCCGATCGCGTTGGGCAGCAAACCGGTCGTTTCCTCGATCGCCCCCGAAATCGCCCCCGCGCCGATCCCCAGCCGGCTCTCCGAGAAATCGTCCGCGGAATCGTGCGCGTTGGCGAGCAGCTCCTCGACCTCCAGGCGCAGCTCGTAGTCTCCGCCGCATGTGGAGTCCAGGAACCCGGGACGGGCCGTCTCCGCGAGATCGATCGCCCCGTGGAAGATCTCGGCCGCCCGCGCGAACCGTTCCGGTGTGAGCATGTGACGTCCTCCGACCCTTATTCCACGGAACGCGACAGCGCGCGGCGCAGAAACGCCTTCGATAGGTTCCAGTCCTGCTCCACCGTCCGCGGAGACACACCCAGGATCTCGGCAACGTCCTCGACCCCCAGCCCCGCGAAGAATCGCAGCTCCACCACCCGCGCGTACCGCTCGTTGAGCGTCTCCAATTCCCCCAGCGCGCCGTCGAGCTTCTCCATGTCCAGCCCGTTCATCTCGCCGTCGCCAATTCCATCCCCGGGCGCTGCCGGCTCGGCTTCCACCCGCTTCCACCCCCCTCCGCGCTTCTGGGACGCCGATGCCCGCACGTGGTCGGTGAAGACCTGCCGCATCGCCTTGGCCGCCACCTCGTAGAAGTGCCGCCGTCCGTCCCAGCGCCGCTCGGGATCGCCCACGAGCTTGATGTACGCCTCGTGCACCAGCGCGGTGGGCTGGAGCGTCTGCCCCGGCCGCCGCGAGCCCAAGAACCGGGTCGCAAGCTGCTTGAGCTCCGCGTAGACCAGCGGCATCAGCTCGGCCGCGACCGAGGGGTCCCCCGCCGCCGACCGCGTAAGCAGCACCGTTACCTCATTGCTGGTTTCCACGTTGCCCTCCCTCCTGCCGAAGTGCCACCCTCGTGCAACAGGCTTCCACGCATGCGGCCGCCAGTTTACCAGATCCTGCACACCGGGCTCGCCGCGGAATTATGAACAAATCGCTGCGCCTCCGTCCCGGCCTTTGCGTGTTTCCTTGTGAAGCCGCCCACGCGACCAACGCAAAGGACGGCCAGGAAATGCAGGCCCGCAGCGTATGTGGGCCTACGACAACGCCCGCCCGCCCTGTCTTCCCGGAAGCACACGCGCTTCCCGCAGGGCATCGGTCCATCCACACAGAGGAGCTTGCCATGAATCGTCTGATGATCGCCACCGTACTCGTTGCTTCCGCCGCCGGCCTCGCTCAGGCCATCGACTTCACAGGCAGTCTGGCGCCCAGTCAGTGGTCGACGTCGTTCGAGAGCACAAGCTGGGGCTCTCCCAGCGTCACGCAGGACACCCTCGACTCCATCAACTTCAACTACGACTTCAACGGTAACTCCGACGCGTGGTACGCCTCCATCTACACGAACTTCGGCGTGGTCGCCGGCTCGAGCGCGACCATCTCGTTCGACTACGACTACAGCGGCTTCCACTCCTGGTACTTGGCCTATGCGCAGCTCTGGACGTTCGTCGACGGTCCCGACGGCCGCGCCTGGGCCCAGTGGTACACCAACTCCGAGGCCAGCGGCGGGTTCAGCGCCACCGGCTCGATCACGCTCGACATCAACCAAGGTTACATGTGGGGCGTGACACCCGGCGGCGGACACTACGACTCCAATCTCGGGATGGTCGGCACGGTCAAGCTCAGCAACCTCGTCCCCGCCCCCGGCGCTGCCACGCTCGCCGGCCTGGGCGCCCTGACGATCACCAGCCGCCGCCGGCGCTGATTGCCGTCCTGGCCGGACGAACCACTCTTCATCTCTCTCCTGCGAACACACGCGATAGGCCGGCATCGAAGCCGGCCTGTCGTGCTGTTGCACGAGAGAACCCCGAGCGCAAGCCCGGGTCGTGCCTTCTTCCCGCCTTTCATGGGCACAACGCCCGCCCGCGTCGGCGCACCATCACCCCGCCGCCAACCTCGCCGCCAATTCCACCGGATGCACCGCCGCTCGCCCCGCACCGTCATGAATCTGATGCCGGCACGAAGTCCCCGGCGCGCACACCACGGCGTCCACACCCGCGCCCCGCACCGCCGGCAGCAGCGACAGCTCACCGATCTTCATCGACAGCTCGTAATTGCTCGCCATGAAACCAAAGCTCCCCGCCATCCCGCAGCAACCAGTGTCGAGCATCTCCACACGGCCCCCAAGCAGCCTCCGCAGCAGATTCCCGCTCGTCTGCGCTCCCCACAGCGCCTTCTGATGACAATGCCCGTGCAGCAGCACGCGCCCAGGCGCGATCCGAGCAGCCCGCAATGCAATCTCCTCCGTCGATGGTCTCTGGGGATGCACTTCCCACGCCCTGTCCGCAAAATCCTCGGCCAGAAAGCTCTTGCTCGCCAGCCCTTCCCGCAGCGCCATCGGCGACCCGAGCTTGAGCTGCTTCCAGTCATCCTTGAACGCCGACAAGCAAGATGGCTCCAGCACCAGGATCGCCCGCACCCGCGCATCTTCAATCCACGGACGCAGCCGAGCCAGGGTGGCATCCGCCGTCCGGATCGCATCCTCCAGCATCCCTCCCGAGATCATCGCCCGCGCGCAACACCCCGCATCCACCAGCTCCACCCGATACCCCAGCGCTTCGTACAGCCGCCGCGTCGCGATGCCGATCCCCGGCTCGCTGTACATCGAGAAGCAGTCCCCGAAGATCGCCACCACCGGCCGCGGATCCCCCGCCATCGCGCTCCGGTCTGCCGGCGCTGCGGCCGCCGAGCCCTCGAACCACCTCGCCAGCGGCCGCGCAAACGGCGGCAGCGACCTGCGCGGATCGATCCCCAGCACCGCTCTCGCCCCCGCCTTGCCCAGCCGGGTCCCGCCCAGCCAGTTGCCGATCGCCGGCGCCATCGATCCCAGCCGGTTCAGCCACCGCACATGCCCGAAGACCTGCGCCTTGAGCGGCGCACCGCCCGCCGCCCGGTACCGCTGCGCGGTGTACTCGGCCTTCAGCCGCGCGATGTCCACGTTGCTCGGGCACTCGGTCTTGCAGGCCTTGCACGACAGGCACCAGTCCAGCGTCTTGATCGTCTGGGCATCATCCCACGACGGACCGGCAAACCCCGCCCCGCGAGCCGCTCCTTCGGCAAGCTGCCCCGTGATCGCCAGCCGCAGCGCGTTGCCCCGCCCCCGCGTCGCGTGGCGCTCATCCAGCGTGGCCTGGTATGACGGGCACATCGTCCCGCCCTGTTTCTTCCGGCACACCCCGGCCCCGTTGCACATCTCCACCGCGCCATCGAACCCGTGCTGGTCGTCGTAGCTGAAATAAGTCTCGACTCCGGGCACCTTCGCCAGCGGCGTCTCAGGACGCACGGGCCGGTACGGCTCATCCACCGCCGCCGGCATCACCCGCAGGTTGCTCGTGATCGCCGAAATCGGCCGGGAACTCCCGGCCTCCGGTACCACCATCCCCGGGTTCAGCAGGTTCTGGGGGTCGAAGATCCCCTTGACCTCGCGGAACGCCCCCATCAGCTCGCGCCCGTAGAACCGCTCCAGCAGCGGGCCGCGGATCCGCCCGTCCCCGTGCTCCCCGGACATGACCCCGCCCAGGCTGCGGGCAAGGTCGGCGACCTGGACCGCGATCGATCGCATCCGCTCCCGGTCCGCCGCATCGTGGATGTCGATCAGCGGCCGCACGTGCAGCACCCCCACCGATGCGTGCGCGTAGAACGCCGCCCGCGTGCCGTGCTCCTCGACGATCCTGCCGAACTCCCGGACGAACTGCGGCAGCCGCTCGACGGGAACGGCGTTGTCCTCCACGAACGTGATGGGCTTGCGTTTCCCCGGTATCCCGTGCAGCAGGGGCTCCCCGGCCTTGCGCAGCTTCCAGGCGTTGAGCATCGCCCCCGAATCGGTGTGGTACTGCGCAACCTGCCCCTCCACGACCGCGAGCGCACGCAGCTCGGCGAACTTGGCCTGGATCTCTCCGGCCCCGACCGTCGAGAAGTATTCAACGTAGAGCACCGCCTTGAGAGAGCCCTCCCGGGGCTGGGGCATCAGCTCCACGTACCCGCGGCACTCGGTGTTGGCGCGGGCCAGGTCGATGACGGTGTCGTCCAGCAATTCGACCGCCGACGGCCCCGTCGTCAGTATGGGGTTCACCGCGTCCATCGCCTCATCAAGCGACGAGAACCCGACGACCGCCAGGCCCTTGGCCCTGGGCTTCTCCCGCAGCCGCAGCACCGCCCCGAGCGTGACCGCGAGCGTCCCCTCGCTCCCGCACAGCAGCGGCGCCAGGTTGATCTTGTCGATCAGAGCATCGGCGAGCGAGGGCTTCGCGGAGGATCCGGGCGTTGGCGCTTCCTTCCAGCCCAAGCCGTCCATCTGCTGGAGGATCATGTCAAGGCCGTACCCGGCGTTTCGTCGGATGGTCTCCGGGAACCGCTCCCGAATGAGCGATGCGTGGCGGGCGACGACATCGCACACACCGATCGTGATGTCCCGGATACGTGAGCCGCCGGTCGCCGAGCCGGCGAAGAACGACGCTCGGGATCCATCCGCAAGGCACGCGGAAATGCCCTGGAGGTTCTCGCTCGTCCGCCCGTACAGGATCGACCGCGCCCCGGCCGCGTTGTTGCCGATGCACCCGCCGATGTTGCAGTGCCGGCTGGTCGCCGGGTCGGGCGCGAAGAACCACCGCGAGCCCGCGAGCCGGTCGTTCAGGTCGTCCACCGTGAGACCGGGCTCGGCCTCGCACGTGCCCGCGGACTCATCCACCCCCAACAGCCGGTGGCACCGCGCCGAGAAGTCGATTACCACCGCGTGGTTCGTGCACTGGCCCGCCAGGCTGGTCCCGCCCCCGCGCGGCAGGATCGCCAGCCCCCGCCTTGCACAGAACTCCACCGCCGCAACCGCATCCTCCGTGCTCGCCGGGATCACCACCCCGATCGGCTCGACCTGGTACAGCGACGCATCGGTGGCGTACAGCATCCGGTCGTGCAGCCCGAACCTCACCTCCCCCGCGATCGCGTTGGAAAAGTCCCGCGCGACCTGTTCGCGGTCCGCGGAACCGACCGGCTGGTGCATCGGCGCCGTCGACATCGTCCGGACTGTATCGGCGAGCCCGCGCCCCGCCCATTACCGTCCGCCCTTCCCGCTACCCTAGCCGCGCCCGCCTTGCCAGGAGTGCCCGAACGTGAACTCACTCGCCGTCAGTACCGTTGTGTTCGCGTGCGTCTTTGGCGGTTCCCTGCTGGGCCTGTTCCTCCGGTCGATCCTGCCGCAACACCACCTCAACAGCGACTCCAAGGACGTCGTCCGCCTGGGGATGGGGCTGATCGGAACGATGACCGCGCTGCTCCTGGGCCTGCTGATCGCCTCGGCCAAGAGCTCCTACGACAACGAGAAGGCCACAGTCACCCAGATGGCGGCCAAAACCCTCTTCCTCGACCGCGTGCTCGCCGGGTACGGGCCCGAAGCCGGCCCCGTCCGGGAAGGCCTGCACCGTTCCGTGGTCCTCGCGATCGACCTCACGTGGCCCCAGGGCAAGTCCGCGGGCCCTCAGCTGGACCCCCTGGCCACCAATTCAGAGTCCCTCTTCGTCCAGCTCCTGCAGCTTGCGCCGCAGAACGACTCGCAGCGCACCCTCAAGGAAAGCGCCCTGTCGCTCGCCGGCGAGATCCGCCAGATGCGGTGGCTCCTGTACGAACAGACCGGCAGTTCCGTTCCTCTCCCGTTCCTGGTGGTGGTGGTCTCGTGGCTCACGCTCAGCTTCATCAGCTTCGGGCTCTTCTCACCGAAGAACCCAACGGTGATGATCACCCTGCTCGTCTGCGCGGTCTCGGTCTCGGGGGCGATCTTCCTGATCCTGGAACTGGACCACCCGTTCACCGGCATCATCCAGATCTCCAGCGAACCGCTCCGCGACGCCGAGGCTCGCCTGGGCACCTGAGCCGGGCGCAGCGGGGCCAGCTGCTGCCGTCCGCGGCAACCTGCCCGCCCCGGGCGGGATCGGGCCGGAATGAAAAACCCCCGCGTTCGCGGGGGTTGTGGGGAACTTGCGAGCCACCGGACCGGTGGAACTCAGTTGAACGCCGGGGCCGAGAGCATGCCCGTCAGGGCGGTCACCACGGGGGAGACCGTGCTGACGACCGGCCCGCTGACAGGATGGATCGCCGGGCCCGACGGGGTGCCGGTGCTCGACTTGCCCTGGGCGGCGGCCTCGGCCGCGGCGCGGGCCTCGGCCTCCTCGAGCATCTGGCGGTTCCCGAGGAAGTTGGCCTCCAGCTCGACGCGGATCTTCTCCATCGCCTTGTTCTGGATCTGCCGCACGCGTTCCTTGGTCACGCCGATGATCTGGCCCACCTGCTCGAGCGTCATGGGCTTCTCGTTGTCACCCGACTCAAGCCCGAAGCGGTGCTCGATCACGGTCCGCTCGACGTCGGTCAGGTCGGCCCGGTTCTCGAGCACGATCCGCTTGACCTCTTCCGCGGCGTCCTTCTCGAACCCCGAGCGCTTGGTCTCCAGGTAGTTGGAGCGCTCGAGCTTGGGATCGAAATCCGTCGGGAACCGCTGGCGATACTTGCTCAGCTTCATGCCCTGGCGGCTGAAGGCCTTGAGGATCGCCCGGCAGGCGTAGGTCGAGAACTTGTAGCCACGGCCGGCGTCGAACTTGTCGACGGCACGCAGCAGGGCCATATTGCCCTCGCTGACCAGGTCGGCGAAATCAACCTCGCTCATGCGGGTCCGCTTGGCCATCGCCAGCACCAGCGCCAGGTTCGTCTCGGCGATCTGCTCCCGGATGCGCTCGGCGATCCGGTGCCACTTGAGAATTTCCTGGGCCTGGTCGGGCGTCGGCTGCTTGGAGGACGACTCCCACACATCCTTCTGGATGCGGTTGACGGTGCAGCGGGCGAAGTTGAACTGGTGGAAGAGGATCTTCTCTTCGGCGCCGGTCAGGATGACCTGCTGCGTGCTCTTGACGGTCCGGTTGCGGCTGCTGGACAGGTCGTCCATCACCGGGTGGTACCACGACGTGTCGGGCTTGGCGACATCGGGGACTTCCACGTAGATCTTATTCTCGGCGCTGTCCTCGTAGAAGGCCGGGCTGTCGATGAAGTCCTGCTCCTGCGCCATGATCTGCGCGAGCAGCTTCTCGTCCTCCTGGCTGAGGCGCTTGCGCACGGCCGACTTGCCGCCCGTGCGCGCCGTCCGTGCCCCCGCGGCGCTGATGTTCGCGTCGGCGGGAACACCCACCCGGTGCCGCCTGTGCACCTGGTCTACCGGGCTGAGAGCTCGTTTGCCTGTAACCTGCCTCATCGCGTCCTACCTGCCTTCACACTCCATCGGAGTTCGTGGAATGAGATCACCAGTTTCCAACCCGGGGCCACGATAACCGGATACCGGTCCCCTTGGCCCCCCAACCCACTTTTTCCCCCCGAAAACCTTCCCGCCCGTCCGCATCTACCTGCCTGCGCTCCCACCCGTGCGGAGCCCACATTCCTTTGATCCTCACGGAGGCTCAGAGTGTTCCTGATTCACCAACGTGAAGACGTATTTGGGATAGACTTCCGTCAGCCCCGTCCGAAATACCTTACAAAGAACAAACGACCACTCGGTTTGCAGTCCCGAGGCCTTCAACCATCTGCTTCCCACCGGGAGAGATCGCACCTTCGTCCCACAACAAACTTGGCTGGCCCACACCAACCCGTTTGGCGGGCAGCCTCCCAGCTGTCCGCATGCGATCGCCCCCCATCATACGACATTCTGCCGCGCGTGTTTCGACTTCGAGCATCCCTGGGCTAAGAATCCGTTGAGTACCCTACCGAACGCGAACAGCCTGCATTCCTACCATCACCGACTCACCGTGGTTTCCCTTGGTGATCCACGGATTGACCGCACGATTCTCGGACCCTAGCCTGCTTCGGAGAGCCGACCTCGGACCCGTTGACGGGCGGAGGCCAGTCTACAGATTACGGCCTGCTCCGCAAGGTCCGCACAGGTTCTCAACGGCGATTCTGTTTGCACGACGGTCGGATAATCTCTCGACTTCCGGGGTTGAGATCTGGACCGTCCCATAACCTCGTTTCAACCCATCAGGAGCGTGAAAATGCCCTTCACCCTTCCCCAGCTTCCGTACGCCCACGCGGCCTTGGAGCCGCACATCGATGCGATGACCATGGAGATCCACCACGGCAAACACCATCAGGCGTACATCACCAACGCGAACAAGTTCCTGGAAGGGACCGCGCTGGCGAGCGCTGAACCGATCGATGTGATCCGGCGGCTCGGAGAACTCCCGGATGACAAAAAGAACCCCATCAGGAACAACGCCGGCGGGCATGTGAACCATTCATTGTTCTGGACGCTCATGGCGCCGGCCGGGAAGGGCGGGGGTGGAACGCCGGCGGGGGTGGTCGGACCCGCGATTCAAATGACCTTTGGGTCCTTTGATGCGTTCAAAGAGAAGTTCGCCGCTGCGGGTGTCGGCCGGTTCGGTTCGGGGTGGGCCTGGCTGGTTGTGAACGCCGGAAAGCTCGAGATCTGTTCGACGGCGAACCAGGACAACCCGCTGATGGGCAAGGCGATCGCGGGGTGCGAGGGCACGCCGGTGCTGGGCGTGGATGTCTGGGAGCACGCGTACTACCTGAAGTACCAGAACCGGCGGCCGGACTACCTGGCGGCATGGTGGAACGTGGTGAACTGGGGCAAGGTCGACGAGCTGTACCGCCAGGCCGGCGGGAAGTGATCGCCGGCTGATTCGAGGGCAACACGACGACCGGCGCTGCGGCGAGCAGCGCCGGTTTTTCATTTGGCGCTGTCCTGCATGCTGGGCGGGAAGAGGAACTTGAGCGCTTCGGGGAAGCGGCGGGCCCAGGCCGACTCGTTATGTTCATCGTCCTCACCAACCACCAGGAGGCGGCGGGAGCGGTCGAGGCCGGCCTTGGCGAACTGCTGGTCGAGGTTCCTGGAGGCGTCGACCAGGGCGCGGTTCTTGTCGGCGTTGGCAGGGTCCTTGCCAAGTTCGTGCCCGCCGATGCCGATGTACGCGCGCTTGGGGAAAGCCTTGAGCCCGGAGGTGTACTTCTCCCAGGCCGATGCGTTTCCCGCGGTGAGCGGGAGGCTCTCGGCGAGCAGGATGCCGAAGAGATCCGGGCGTGTGTTGACCGCGTGCAGGGCGATCGCAGCGCCCAGCGACGAGCCGCCGACGGCGGTGTGTTCCGGTCCGGTCTGCACGCGGAAGAGCCGGTTGATGCGGGGAATGACTTCCGAGGTGAGGAACTCGATGTAGCGCGAGCCGCCGGCGGGGATGCTCTCGACGGCATCGACGGGCATGTACTCAGCGTTGCGCGAGGCTTCGGAGTTGGTGACAGCGACGATGATGACGGGCTGGACTTCGCCGGCGGCGATCAGGCGGGCGGCCGTCTCATCGACGGACCACTCGGCGGGGGTGCCGGGCATCTTCTCGAAGAGGTTCTGCCCGTCCTGAAGGTAGAGGACGGGGTACGCGCGTTCGGCGGCGGCCGCGGTGTCGTAGCCGGGTGGGAGCCACACGAGCACGTCGCGGGTGGAGCGCTCGGCGCCGCCGGCGCCGCCGCGGACCTGGACGCGCTTGACGGTGCCGGTCACCTTGAGCGTGCGGTAGGGGTCCTTGGCCTGGAGGGCCGGATCGGCGCCGCGCTGGTCCCCCCACGCGGGCACGACCAGCTCGACACGCGGCTGCTCGCCGGGCTTGAGCCCGGACACATCGACCTTGGGGAAGTAGCGGTTGGAGATGGTGTTGAGGTTGGCGTCGAGCTCTTCGAGGGCCCAGGATCCGCGGGTGAGCTTGAACTCGATCAGGCCGCCGCCGGGCTTCTGCGGGAGCGAGAGGCGCCACTTGCCATCGGACTGCGGGGTGAGCCGGAATTTCTCGTCGTGCGGGTTCCAGCCGTTGATGCTGCTGGCGAAGTAGATGGGGGATGCCTCGTTGGCCTTGCGGGCCTTGTCCTCGACGATGACGATGAAGCCCTGCGGGAGTTCCTCGGGCTGGACGAGGTTCGGTCCCGAGGGCGGCGCGGCGGCGGGGGTGCTGGGGGCGGTGGGTGTGGGTGTGGGTGTGGGTGTGGGGGTGGGGGTGGGGGTGAGCTGATCGTTGTCGGCGTTGTGGGTCGCCTTGTGGCCGGCGAGCAGCTCGCCGATGGCGTTGGCTCCGCCGGTAGCGCCGGCGCCGGCGCCGACGGCCGGCGCGTGCATGGCCTGCGGGGAGCCGATCGAGTAGAGGATCGCGGCGACCATGACGGCGGGAGTAAGCAGGAAGACGGTGAGCCAGATCCTGGATGTCATGGTGGAGGTCCTTGTGTAATTCCGCGGCATGGAGGTCCAATCCTAGGGAGGGTGGCCGGTGTTATAACCGTCTGCGGGCACGGGAGATCCGTGCGGGCTGGCCAATCCGGGGGGATTCCGCAAGCGGGGGTGGCTTTTCCGTGTTTGTGGTGTAGGTTGATGGTGACGGGTGCAGCGCCTGCGCGGCCCGTCACATGCTGGGAGTCTATGGGTAGGTGGTGGATTACAGGCTGCGCGTTCTGCGGCGGTACGTACGTGCGCCCATGAAGCGAGGAAGTGTCATGAAGAGTTCAACTGCAAGAATCACGTGTCTGGTTGCCGCGGCGGGCATGGCTGCCTGCATCGCGGGCCGGGCGTACGCGGGGAACGGCTCGGTGATGACCGGGGACACCGCGTCGTTCAAGCTCGTGATGTTCGGGGACCTTGGCTCCACGGTCAACATCAACCAGACCGGCAACGTGAACATCACGCGCGGCGGCGCCGGCGTGTCGATGGGCACGAACGTGAACGGCACGAGCCTGGTCATGGGCAAGTGGGACGAGATCGACAATCCGAACAACCCGGCGACGCACCTGGTGGTCGCGGAGCTGTGGACGGCGGGCAAGGACGACCTGATGCCCTTCGGCATCGTCAAGAACAACGAGAACTTCTTTTTCTGGACGTGGAACGTCGGGACGTCCAACCCGATCAGCTTCACGAACAACTCGACGGTGCACCTGTTCTCGGCGAGGATCCAGATGATCCGCGTCGAGCCCAACAGCAGCCAGACCACGCTGGCGAACAAGTCGATCACGGACCTTCCGACGAACTGGAACGGCGTGGACGACGGGCAGACCCAGACGCTGGTGGGGCAGGGCATGAACATGATCCGGCTGACGTACGAGATCGAGCTGGTGCCGGCGCCCGCGTCGCTGGGGCTGGCGGGGCTCGCGGGCCTGGCGATCAAGCGTCGCCGCCGCTGAAAGTCGGTCTATCCCGGGTGGCAAGGATTGTCGCCCGATCGTCTGCTGCCGGGAGTCCGGCGCACAAGGTGACGCCCGGCGCCACGAACCGGGCTTCATCTCACCCCCGCCCTTCCCTTCGCCGGGAGGGGCGGTCTTCTTTTTGGATTCGGCGATGCGAGCGCTACTTGTTGGCCGCGTCCTTCCCCGCTTCGTGGCCGGCGACGTAGCCGGTGGCAGCGCCCGCGGCGCCGCCGGCGAGCACGCTGCACCCGGGGATCGCGCAGAGCGGGATCGTGGCGGCGGCGGCGAGCAGCCAGATGACCACGCCGGCGCGGATTCGATCGCGCCGGTCTCGGGCGGCGGATCGCGGGGCGGCTCGGATTGAGGAGACTGGTATCGTGCTCATGGCGGATGCTCCGGCCCCGGGTTGCGGCACCCGGGCGTGCCCGGACTGGAACGGACCGCGGCGATGAGAGCCGGATGAGGCGGCGGTCAACGCGTGCTCACGCGACGATGGGGCTGCGCGAGATCGAGGGTGAAGGCCGATTCACGGCGAGTTCACTTTCCTGGTGTGCTTGCGGGCGCGTGGCGGAGCGCGGGGGCCCGGATCGCTCCCGAGAACCGGAAGGATGGCATTCATGCAACGGACCATCGGCTTTGCGCTCGCTGCCGCGGGGGTCGTGCTGCTGGTGCTGGGGATCCTGGCGGCCGATTCGATCGCATCGGACATCTCGAGGTTCTTCACCGGCAACCCCACGGACCGATCGGTCTGGCTGCTGATCGGCGGGGTCGGGTGCGTCGCGGCGGGCCTGGGAATGGCGGCGGGCGGGGGCCGGCAGATGCGCCGTTCCTGAAAGCCCCGCTGAGATTCCGTGGCGGAGCCTTCGGGCAGGACCGTGCGGGTGTGGGCGGGCTCCCCGGTTGTCCAGGTCGGGCTGATGAACGGCCGCGTGTTCTTCCGCGGGGGTGCGGTGCCCGCGGTCGGCGCGGCGGTGGTCTTGCTGATCGCCGGTGCGCGGTGTGATGCCGTGTAGGGCGCGCCTCAAGGATCGGGGGACCTCCGATGGCGCTGGTCGACCCCGCGCGGGTGAGATCGCACGACGGCGTGATCGTTCAACGGCCCTTGGGATCAAGCGTCAGGCGGGGGTCGGCAAGGTCGAGCCGGTACATGATCTGGTTGTAGTCGTAGCGGGGTGTGGGGACCTTGGTCCCCGAGAAGGCCATGGTGTACGTGCCCTCGAGGTAGATGGTCCGGCCGCCGTCCTGGTCGAACTGCGGGTGGTGGGCGATGTTGTAGAACGAGTAGTCGTCGTGGGTGATGATCTTGCGGGCGCTGCGCCACGGGCCGGTGAGCGCGGGGGCCTGGCTGAACCAGATCTCGCCGCACATGGACGATCCCCAGGATTCCTGTGCGATCATGACCCATGCTTTGCGGTAGTCGTTCCAGTAGACCGTGCCGGCGTGGGCGAGAACGGGCTTGCCGGTCCGGGCATCGCTCAGGCGGATGAGCGCCTCGTCGGGCGTGATCAGGCCCTTGGCGATCAGCTCGTCCTGCTCTTTCTGGAAGACTGGCGCTGTGTTTGCCTTCCAGGCGTAGAGGAGTTTGCCGTCGGGATCGCGGTCCAGCTGGGGATGGTCGGGGTCGTACACGGAGCCGGCCTTGAGGCACGTGAAGGCCTCGTAGCGGGCGGGATCGAGGAGGCTGTGCTCATCGGCGTGGCAGCGCGTGAGCGGGAAGGGGAACGGGAAGTACCAGTAGTCGCCGTCGGAATCGTTGACTCGGACGGGGTGGCCGCGCATGCAGAGGGGGGCGGCGAGGGGGAAGCGGGTGATGGGCTCGAAGAGCTGCTTGTCGTCGTTGTAGCGTGCGAATCCCTGCTCGTAGAACTCCGAGAGGGTCTTGACACGCACGAAGTGGCAGAGCATCTGCTCGCGGCCGTCGGGGCCGGGGCAGGTGACCAGGCCGTCGATCCACACGGGTCCTGGCTGACCGAGGATCGGGCACATCGGGCGGGCGAAGCCGTCGGGTCCGGTGAAGTAGGTAAGGTTGACGCCGACCGAGGGGTCGAGCCCGCCCTGCCCGGGCAGTTCGGAGGTGGCGCCGGGCATGGCGAAGTTGCCCAGGGCGTAGGAGGCGCGGCTGGTGTCTCCCCAGAACCACCAGAGCTTCCCGCCGTAGACGATGTTCTGCACGCTGTCCTGCCCGAGGACCTCGGCGTTGAGGAGCGGCTGGGTGATCGGCGGCGCGTCGCCGAGCAGGATGCTGTCGCGGTAGATGCCCTGGCCGGTGACCCGGTAAAGGCGCTCGGCGATGTTGATCCGGTCGATCGTGAGGCGAGCGGCGCCGCCGCGGGCGGGGTGGAGGCGGGTGCCGGCGAATCCCAGCCCGTCCTTGGGGAACGAGTAGCCGTGGCTCCTGACGCTGAAGAAGACGTCGCGGTCCATCAGCCCGGGCTCGTCGAAGGCGATCACGCCGGCGCTGTCGGTGATGCTGACGATGCCGTTGGTGGTGGTGAGTTCGACGAGGGGGACGCCGCGGCCGGTGCGCGAGTCGGTGACGGTGATGCGGAAGGGCTGGGCGAGGGCGCCCAGCGCCGGGAGGGCGATCCACAGGATGGCGGTGAGCGACGCCGAAGGGGGAGTGTTGAGCATGGTGGTTCTCGCGGGAGGATCGTGTCCGGTGGATGGTACTTGCCCGGGGGACGCCGGGCGGGGAGCGCCGGACGGGCGGAATCCGGGCAGGTTGGGGTGCACCGGGCGGGGTCGGCGCGGTATGCTGGGTGGATGATGCGGTGGGGCCGATCCGATCCGGGGCGGGGGTTCACGCTCATCGAACTGCTGGTGGTCATCGCGATCATCGCGGTGCTTATTTCGCTGCTGCTCCCGGCGCTGGGCATCGCCCGGGAGACATCGCGGCGGATCAAGTGCGTGGCGGGGCACGGGCAGACGGTGATGGCGGGCTTCGTGCATGCCGAGACCAACCGCGCGGGGGCGTTCATCCCGGCCAAGGACGACGCCGAGGACGACCTGGGGTATCTGTACCCGAACTTCCTGGACGCGGCGAAGATGACGGTGTGCCCATCGACCAGGCACGTGGTGCGGATGGATGTGTGGGTGAGCGAATCGGCGGCGATCAAGAAGTACGGGCGGCCGATGCTCAAGGACCTGACCAACAACGCCAACGGGCGGTACGACAGCAAGGGCGGGCACAGCTTCGAGGTCTGGGGGTGGATGGAGGGCCCGTGCCTGTACCCGACGGGCGATGCGATCTACGGCCCTTGGCGCGGTGACATCAACCAGCAGCGGGGGATCCGAAAGGGCGAGCCGGACTACACGACCAACCCGGCGCCGTACGAGCACGTGCTCAAGACGCACAAGACGGTGTCGCTGCCGTCCTCGGCGATCCTGACGACGGATGCGGACGACACGGGGCGGCCGAACTACCCGGACGACGATGCCAACCACGGTCCGACGGGGACGAACATGGGCTTCTGCGACGGGCACGCGGCGTGGGTGCCGGCCGGACCCGGGTTCATCCGGGCGGTGCTGATGTCGAACAACTACATCGGGGACGAGAGCAAGTACGACCCGCGTGTGCACACGAGGACGGTGACCGTCCGCGGGGAGAAGATGACCGAGTTCTACTACGCGGATTGAACGGTGGGCGGGGGGTTCAGCGCGGGGTGGCGTTATTTCGTACACTGCGTCGATGCGTCGAAGGTACTGGTCCCTGCTGATGCCCGTGGCGGCGCTCCTGGCGATCGCGGTGCCGGCGATCCTGTGGGGTGGCGATCACGGCCGGGGCTACTCGGACCAGGTGAACTACCACCAGCGTGTGATCGAGCGGTTCGCCTCGGAGCTTCCGTCGCCGGGGATCCGGGACTACGCGGGCGTCATGACTCCGCTGTACCACCTGGGGCAGGCGGTGGTGCTGCGGGTGGTGGGGGGCGCCGGGGCGGTCGCGGCGGACCATGTGACGCTGCTGCGGCTGGTCGGGGCGGTCTTCGGGCCGCTCATGCTCGGGGTGATGTGGGTCGCGGTGGGGAAGTGGACGCGTCCGGCTTGGACGGCGCTGCTGCTGATGCCGCTGGCGCTGAGCCCTTACATCGTCGACTCGACGGTGTGGATCCTGCCCGACAACATGGCGTGGACGATGGTGGCGGGGATCCTGGCGTTGTGCTTTGCGAGGTCGTCGGGCGGCCCGCGCAAGCTGGCGATCATGGGCGCGCTGCTGGCCGTGCTGGTGGCCACCCGGCAGTCGAACATCTGGCTGGCGGCGGTGGTGTGGGCGTGGGCGTTCGTGGGAGACGACCGGGCGGATCGGTCGATGCTCGCGGCGTTGCGGGGCTGGCGATCGCGTGCGAGGCCGACGCTCGCGGCGATCGCGGCGACGCTGCCCGCCTTTGCGCTGCTGGGGTATTTCTACGTGACCTGGGGCGGCCGCCTGCAGCCGCCGATGTGGGACGAGTGGTACGCGCGCAAGTGGAATTTCTCGGGCATCCCGTTCGTGCTGGCGCTGGTCGGTCTGTTCAGCGTGTTCTACGTGGGTTTCCTGCTGCCGACGGCGTGGCGGTTGATACGCTGGAGACCGAGGGCGCTGCTGATCTGGGGCCTGCTGGCGGCGGCGGTATCGGCGATCCCGCGGAGCGATTACGACATGTCGCAGGGCCGCTACGGGGCGATCTGGAGCATCGCCGACCGGTTCCCGTGCCCGATGGGTCGTTCGCTGCTGCTGATCGCGCTGGCGGGGGCGGGCGGGATGGCGCTGGTGTGCTGGGCAGCGGCGCTGGGCTTCCGGCGCCGGTGGATCCTGCTGGCGGCGCTCGCGGCGTTCGGGGCGACGCAGATCAAGAACCCGTGGCTGTACCAGCGGTACGCCGAACCGCTGTTGCTGATGCTGATGACGCTGTCGGCGGCGGCGATCCAGGGCACGCTGGGCCGGAGCGCCTGGCACGGTGGGGAGGGTCGCCGAGCCGAAGGGCCCGGGGACGGGGAGGACACGGGCTCCGAGGTCCCTCTGGCGGGCCTGCTGCGGGTGGGCGGGGTGGCGGCGCTGGCGCTGATCCTCGCGGCCCTCACGGTGCAGAACCTGCGCGGCGGGGGCGAGGTCAAGGTGATGGCCCCCGGCGAGATCGGTCACCCCCCGTCGACCAGGCGGTAGCGGGTACCGACCGACGCCCGAACGCGTCTTTTCGGACCTATATTTGCGGTGGTCCTGAACACCCCCCGCCGTCCAACCGAAGTAGACGTACCCATGGCAACTCCCAAGCGCGCGCTCATCACCGGTATCACCGGCCAGGACGGTTCCTACCTCGCCGAGTTCCTGATCGAGAAGGGATACGAGGTCCACGGGATCATCCGCCGGTCCAGCTCGTTCAACACGGGCCGGCTGGACCACATCTACCTCGACCCGCACGTCACGGGCGGCAAGCTCAAGCTCCACTACGGGGACCTGTGCGACGCCAACAACCTCTCGAAGATCGTGCAGATGGTCCGCCCGCACGAGGTGTACAACCTCGGGGCCCAGTCGCACGTGCGGGTGAGCTTCGACATGCCGATCTACACCGCCGAGACGGTGGCGATGGGCGCGTACAAGCTGCTCGAAGCCGTGCGCGAGTTCCAGCAGGAATCCGGCCAGCAGGTGCGGTACTACCAGGCCAGTTCCTCGGAGCAGTACGGCAAGGTCGTCGAGACTCCCCAGAAGGAGACCACGCCGTTCTACCCGCGCTCCCCGTACGCGGTCGCCAAGGTCGCGGCGCACTGGATCACGGTCAACTACCGCGAGTCGTACAACATGCACGCCTCGTGCGGCATCCTCTTCAACCACGAGAGCCCGCGCCGCGGCGAGACCTTCGTCACCCGCAAGATCACGCGGGCCGTCGGCCGCATCAAGATGGGCCTGCAGGACAAGATCTTCCTGGGCAACCTCGAGTCCAAGCGCGACTGGGGCTTCGCCGGCGACTACGTCAAGATGATGTGGATGATGCTCCAGCAGGACAAGCCCGACGACTACGTGATCGCCACCGGCCGGACCATCACGGTCCGGGAGTTCGCCGAGATGGCCTTCCAGTTCGCCGGGCTGGATTTCAAGGACTTCGTCGCCTTCGACCAGCGCTACCTGCGCCCGGCCGAGGTCGAGCTGCTGCTGGGGGACCCCTCCAAGGCCAAGGCCAAGCTGGGCTGGGTTCCCACCACGACCGTGGAGGAGTTGGCCAAGATGATGGTCGACACCGACATCGAGATGGCCAGCCGCGAGAAGACACTGCGGGATGCGGGGCACAAGCTGCCGGAATTCGCCGGGCACGATCAGTAACCGCGACGAACCATGAACGAACGCGGCGGCCCGCCTGCGCGGGCCGCCGGACTTTTTGGCAGGGGGTGCTCCGCACGACGTTCACGGGGGCCCGGGGGCAGGCCGGTCGGCCGCCGGCGATCTCTCCGATCCCGAGGTCGATGCTCGCAGGGGGTGTATCATGCCGCCGGAGGCTGCGGAACTGCCGCCCTCCGGGGGTGGGTGCACGCGGAGGCCAAAATCATGAGCACGGTCCAGACATCGCCGCCGTCCGCGGAGGCGTTGAACTTCGAGCGGCTGATCGTTCGGGATCCGGAGCTGCTCGCCAAGATCCGACACGCGTACGCGAGCACGTATTACCGGCCGGAGGATGCGCCGTTCCTGGCCTCTGATGCCGGAAAATGGGATCTGGATTTCAACACGTTCACGCGGTACAACCAGAGCGTCCGCGTGGCGCTGCCGTGGGTTTCACGGGTCTTCCCGCTGGCGGGCAAGTCGATCCTGGAGGTCGGGTGCGGGACCGGGTCGAGCACGGCGGCGTTCGCGCAGGTTGCCCGGTCGGTGCACACGTGCGATGTCAACCCCCGCGGGCTGCCGGCGGCGGGCGAGCGTTTCAAGCTGCTGGGGATCGAGAACGTCACGATCGATGCGGTGGGAGCGCCGGCGTTCTTTGATGTGGCGCGGAGCAGGTACGGCGCCGCGTACGACATGGTCCTTCTGTTCGCGGTCCTCGAGCACCAGACGCTCGACGAGCGGATCGAGACGCTGCGGCAGTCCTGGTCGGTGCTCGAGCCCGGCGGCGTCCTGGTGGTGATCGAGACACCCAACCGGCTGTGCTACCTGGAGAACCACACCACCCAGCTGCCGTTCTACGGCGTGCTGCCGCCGGAGATGGCGGTCCGCCTGGCCCACCAGTCCAGGGGCGAGGCGTTCCGCCTGGCGATGGACGCCAACAAGGATGCCCCGCGCGAGGCGCTGGAGCTGGACCTGGTCCGCTGGGGCCGGGGCATCAGCTACCACGACTTCGACCTGGCGATCGCGCGCGAGCAGTACACGGTGATCGCCGACGGGTACGAGCAGGAGATGTCCGACCTGTTCCCGGTGACCTACGACGAGCGGCTGCTGCAGGCGTACTTCGCGTTCCAGAAGCTGGATGTGTCCCCGGCGTTCTGCCGGAGCGTGCTGTGCATGATCCTGCGCAAGGACGGCGGCAAGGGCGTGGCGCCCGCGCGGGCATTCTCGCCGCTGGTCGGCTCGTCGAACGAGATCCGCGCCCTGCGCGACCGCGTCCCGCACATGAAGCCCGAGGAGATCCAGCGGTGGCTGGACCACATGATCGAGCGGGGCACGGGGACCAACTACTGGTCGCTGGGGTGAGGATCGCGGGGCCCGCGTCGGTCGGAGCGGTCGTCGGGGAGGCCGGGGCGTGGGCGTGACGCCGGGGAATCGAGCGATGGAAGAGCAAGCGCACAACGCGCCCGGGCTGGACCCGGGCCCGGGCGGAGAGATGCCCGATTCGGAGGTCATGGGAGACGCGCTCGCCGCGGGCGCGGCGGCCGGGGAGTCCGCGCCGATCGATTCGCACCCGGTGCGCGAGATGCTCAGGATCGCCGCGCCGGTGGTGGTGGCGATGGCCAGCTACACGGTCATGCAGTTCGTCGACAAGATGATGGTGTCCCGGATCGGGCCCGACCCCATCTACGTGGGCGCGCAGGGGAACGCCGGCCTGGCCTCGTGGGTGCCGATCTCGATCGTCGTCGGGTGCATGAGCGTCATCAACACGTACGTCTCGCAGAACCTCGGGAACAGGACCCCCGACCGCGCCCCGGCGTACGCCTGGGCCGGCGTGTGGCTGGGGGTCGCGGCGTGGCTGGCGCTGATCCCCTACGCGATCCTGATGCCGGCGATGTTTCGGGCGATGGAGCACGGCCCCGCGCAGGTCGCGATGGAGGCCGGGCACGGGCGGATCCTCGTGGTGGGGTCGATCCTCACGATCTCGGCCCGCGCGTTCTCGCAGTTCTTCTACGGGATGCACCGGCCGTACGTGGTGCTGGTCGCGGAGGTCTCGGCGAACATCACGAACTTCCTGGTCAACAGCGTGCTCATCTACGGCCCGCAGGCGCCGGCGAGCTCGGGGCACGGGCTGCTGGACGGCTGGTACGGCTTCACGGCCTCGGTGGCGGGCTGGTGCGGGGTGCCTCGGCTGGGCGTGCCGGGGGCGGCGATCGGGACGGTGGCCGGGACGCTGGTGGAGCTGGCGATCACGATGGGGGTGTTCCTGTCGCCGAGGATCCACCGGCTCTACGGGACGCGGTCGGCCTGGAAGCCCTCGCTCCGGCACATCAAGGACATCTTCCGGATCGGCTGGCCGGGCGGCGCGATGTTCGGCAACGAGATGATCTGCTGGGGGTTCTTCATGGTGTACCTGGTGGGGGGGTTCGGGCCTTTCCACTCCAACGCCGGCTGGATCGCCCACCAGTGGATGAGCCTGTCGTTCATGCCCGCGGTGGGCATCTCCATGGCGATCACCGCGACCGTGGGCAAGTGCATCGGCGCCGGCCGTCACGACCTGGCCGCGCGGCGGGCGTGGCTGGGGCTGGGGCTCTCGGTGGCCTACATGGGCACCATGGGCCTGCTGTTCGTGCTCCTGCGCGAGCCGATGGTCAGGCTCTTTATCGACGGCGGCACGCCCCCGGAGGCCCGGGAGCAGATCCTGCACCTGGGCACGCGGTTCCTGATCGCCGCGGCGACCTTTCAGCTGTTCGATGCGGTCGCGATGTCGATGAGCGGCGCCCTGCGCGGGGCGGGCGACACGGTCTGGGTCGGCATCGTGACGGTCGTGCTGGCCTGGGCCGTCATCGTCGGCGGCGGGGAGTTCATGGTGAGGTTCTTCCCCGGCCTGGGGAGCCTGGGCCCGTGGATCGCGGCCTCGGCGTACATCGTCTGCCTCAGCGTCGTGGGACTGGGCCGGTTCCTGACGGGCCGGTGGAAGACCATCAGGCTCGTGTCGCCGGGCGCCGCGGTTCACTGACGCGGCTCAGCGGCGGCGCACCACGGTGTACCAGCAGAACAGGTCGTGCTCGATGTCCATGCCCTGGGTGTCCCACCCGAGCGATCGGGCCATCTCCCGCGCCGGCCCGTCGTCGACCACGTCCAGCGCGAGCACCTCGAAGCCCGCGCGCTCGAACTGCTCCCTCGTGAACGGGCAACGGCCGTCGGCCCACGGGATGTACGGCTTGCCGGGCGCTGCGGGGGCCGGGCCGAGGTTGTAGATCATCAGCCACCCGCCGGGATTCAGCGCCGCGTGCAGCGCCGCGACGAACTCATCGTCCGGCACGCCCAGGTTCACGAGCATGCGCGGGTCGACCTTCTCGGCGGGATGGAGGTACCCGCTCTTGAGCGTGTTCTTGGAGATGATCAGGTCGAACCCGCCTCCGACGGCCGACCTGGCCGCCTCCTCGGAGGGCCAGCGGCCGTTGACCAGCCTGACGCGGCCGGCGAAGCGCCGCGGCGTGCGGTCGTCGGGGCTCAGGAGCGGGGCGATCGGGCCCTGGTCCTCCGGCTGGCTGTAGAGGACCGGCAGCAGCGGATCGACATCCACCCCCACGGCGTCGGCGCCCAGGATCGCCAGCAGGCGCGCCGCGCCGATGCCCCCGTAGCCGAAGTCCAGCACGCGGCGCTGCGCCAGCGGCGACGGCGAGGCGGTCGCCGGGTCCTGCGAGGGGAACCCGAGGCTCGCCAGGATCTCGATGGGCCGGGTGTAGGCCACGGGCGTCCCGTACTTGGTGTTGTAGTAGAAGCTCTCATCGACGGGGCGCTCTTCGAGTTGAGCGCGATCGGCCTGGGGGAGCGCATCGGCCTGGGCCTTGGTGTACCAGGCCCGCGTGGCACGGTGACGGAAGATCGATCGGGCCTGGATGCGTGGGAGCTCGGCAGCGGCGGCGAGCATGGCCTTGGCGAGCCCCGTCTGGACCTTCGGAGCCAGAGCTGCCGCCTGCCTCGCGAACAGGTCCACGCCGGTGGGCTCGGGGGCCTGGGCGGCCGGCTCTGTTGGCGCCGGTGGGGTGGGCGCCGGTGGGGTGGGTGCCGGCGGGGCTGGCGCCGGCGCGGCAGGCGCCTGAGCCAGGCACCCCGGCGTCCCCATCCCGAGCCCGAACAAATGGAAGAGCGAGCCCGCGAGTACGGCCGAAAAAGACCGGATTCTGTTCATGTTCACGTGCGTGCCTCACCCGGGTCTGGATGGCCCACGTTCCGAGCATCCCCGGCGGCGGGATTCAATGCAAGCCGGCCTCCCGGGACGTGATCGCCCGGAGAATCCCCGGATTTTTGGACCGCCCGGGCCCCGCCAGCCGACAGTGATCGGACGTAAGTCGCGGGATCCAAATCGCTTGCAATCTCCGTGACATCCCGTACACTTTGGGTGTTCGGGGGGGGCTGACCGAACGAGAGAGGGAGTGTCCCACACCGTTTCCTGGTGGACATGGGGCTCGTGCAGGGGTTTTCGTGTCGTGACATCCTGAAGGCGTTCAGTGAGTGAAATTGGCGTCCGGAGCAGGCGAGCTCCGACGCTCAGTGTGTCCTCGCACCTCGGCGCGGTGGTCGATGCAGGAGCAGAGACCGACGCGGACTGAGGCCCTGGCGGCCGCCTCCATCGTGGACGGGCGGCCGCTTTTTCATTGATGCTCTCAGCCGGCCCGCCCGCCCGAATCTCCGCGCACCTTGTGCAGGATCTGATCCCGGATCTTCGCCGGGAGCATCTGGTCCCCCAAGCGTCGGCACGCATCCAGGCCCAGGTCCAGGGTCGCGAACACCGCACGGCAGCGGTCGCAGATGACATCGTCGGCGGGGAAATCCTGCCCGCGATCCAGGGCGGCCTGCTTGGCCGAGAGCAGGTCCATGCAGACCTGGCGCTCGTAGGCGACCTCGGGGATCCGGCGCTTGGGGAGCTTGTTCTCGATGAGCTTGCGCAGGACAAGCCGTCCGCGGTGCAGGCGGGTCTTGACGGTCTGCTCCTTGATTCCCAGCACGCGCGAGACGTCGGCGAGCGAGAGGCCCGCGATGTCCTTGAGCAGGAGCGGCAGCCGGAACAGGTCCGGGAGCTGCGGGATCGCCCGTTCCACGGCCTCGGTCGCGTGCTCCTTGAGCCGCTGTTCGTTGGAGGCGGCCCGCGGGTCGGCGAGCATGCCGGCGGAGGTGGGCATGAGCGAGTCGAGGGAGGCCACGCGGGCGGGCTGGCCTGACCTGCGGCGTTTCATGCGCTGCGAGGTGCGGACGGCGATCGTGTAGAGCCAGGTTGAGAGCATCGCATCCCCGCGGAACTGGGATCTCTTGGAGAGGGCCTTGAGGAGCGTCTCCTGGACCAGGTCCTGGGCATCGGAGGTGTTGCCGGTCAGCCGCAGGGCCAGGGCGTAGAGCTTGGGACCGTGGGAGGCGATCAGAGAAGTGAGGGCATCATCGGAAGGACTGGCCTGGATGGATGCGGCAGTTCGCGGCTGGTTGGCGCGGGCGGTGGGCATGCAGGAGTGTATTTCGGTCGGGGGGCGGGTCCGGGTTCGATACGATGTTTGTCAGCATGGCTCGCGATGGCTCCATACCGGGCGGGAGGAAGCCGAGTGCGCTGCTCCAGGCGCTCAGCGCGGCGGCGGCTGTCCTGCAGCGGCCGTGGGTGACGGTGGTGAGCCTCGCGCTACTGATCGTCGGCATCGGAGTGATTCCCAACGGCCTGCGAGGTCGACGGTCCGTCAATGTGTGCAATGTGCCTTGGAGGTACATTCCCGAAGGTCCGGGCCCGTTGGACGTTGCGATCGCGGTGCATGAGGGTCGCGTTCTGATTGCCGACTACTACGACGAACTGGCCGAACAGCTTGATAGATCTGGCAGTCAGGGAGATTTCTGGTCAAAGGCAGCCGGGGGCGAGATCGCGGTCACAACCTACGGCGGCGCGTTGCGTGATGAGTACCACGGATGGCTTGGCTTCACATCCGTGATACACAAGCGTTCGATTTCGCATCATTCTGGCCGCCCGATTGAGTCCGATCTTGTTTCCGAGCCAGTCCGCCCGATGGTCGTCGAGGCCATTGTGCAGCACTATGAGCAGAGCAAGCGACCGGGAGTGCCGGAGGCCGCCGCGAAGTTCCGTGAGTTTCTGGGGGAGCGGACGGAGCGCCTCTGGCTGGGGTACGTGTACAACGCGATCATTGTCTCCGCTGCGATCATCGGTTTCTGGTCCCTGGGTTGGGTTGAGGAGGTGCCTGGGTGGCTCCGCAAGCGAGGGCGACACCGATCGCTGGCGGCGGGCCGCTGCCCGCGGTGCGGGTACTCACTGGTCGGGCTTCGGCCGGAACAGATGACCTGCCCGGAATGTGGTGAGGGGCTCGGCCAAGCAGCGGTGGGGGGTGGGGGTGGGGTCAGGATCCGCCGATGCCCAGCGATGGAGTTACTGCGCCTGGGTTCCTCTCCCGATGCCGCGAGATGCTGCGCGGTCTGCAGCAACCCATGGTGACGGTCGCGTGTGCGGTGTTTGTCCTTCTGAGCGTGTCGATCATCCCAAACAGCGATGGGAACAACTCGATCATCCGCTCGGCGATCTTCGGGCCGGGGAAGTGGCGGCACGGCTGCTGGCCCTCCGAACTGATGGGCTACGAGGTGATCATCGAGCAGGGCAAGACACGCATCATCCCGCCCTGGCAGGTGCAGGAGGAGTACGTTGATGCGAACCTCGCCAGCGCCATGGCCGCGGGGACGTTCTTCGCATCGCGCATGGCGTTCCAACGGTCGATTCACGCCGAGGGCTGGTTCGGCCTCACGGCCCAGATGCGCTCCGTGCGGTTCGCGGTGTACCCCGAACTCCCTCCCGCGCAAGAGCGCCTCGCGGAGGATGCACTGCTCGCGTATCTCCAGAGTTCCGATGAGCCCAGGGCGCGCGATGTCTTGGATCGCATCCGGGATTGCATCCCCGCCACCCGGGAAACGCTTGTCTCCGGCTACGTGCAGAACGCGGTGACGCTGGCGGTGCTGCTGCTGGGAGTGCTCTCGGCCGGGTGGGTGCGGGATGTTCCCAGTTGGACCGTCCGGTGGTACCGCCTCCGTGAGGAGCGCCGGCGCCTCCAAAGGCTCTGGGAACGCTCGTGCCCGCGCTGCGGGTACTCCACGATCGGCCTCTCCGAACAGGCCGGGGCCAGGTGCCCGGAATGCGGCGGGGGGATCGCCCTGAAATCCTGAGATACCGGCCGGGGAAACTGTTGCGAGCAGGCCATCGAACGCGGCCTCGGATCTGGCCGGCAAGGATCGCGGCGGTTCGGGTGTCGGCGAGCGGACAACCCGCCCGGAATCCCTCACATACCCTACCCCGCAATGCCCGAAGTCATCAGCGTCATCCCCCAGAACGTCACCGCCAAGCTCGAGCAGATCGAGAAGCAGCACGCCGCGCTCGCCGCGCAGCTCGAAGACCCCGGGATTCTCGCCGACCACCGCAAGGTCCGGGAGATCTCGATCAAGAAGGCCGCCCTTGATCCGGTAGTTGCGGGGTACCGCAGGCTCCGCAAGCTCGAACGGGAGCAGGCCGATCTCCAGCAGGTGGTCGATTCGCGAACCGACCCCGAGATGGCCGAACTCGCCAAGGAGGAGCTTCCGGGCCTTGCCGCGCAGTTCCAGTCCGTGCTCAAGGAGTGCCTGTCGCGGCTGGTGAGCAGCGATGACCAGCAAATCGGTTCGGTGATCCTGGAGCTGCGGGCGGGCACGGGCGGGGATGAGGCAGCGCTGTGGACGCGGGACCTGTTGGAGATGTACCAGAAGTACGCGACCCGGCGGGGGTGGGCGTTCGAGCTGCTGGACCTGGTCACCGAGACCGACGCCGGAGGAATCCGAAGCGCGGTGGTCAACATCAAGGGCGATGGGGCCTGGAGCGAGCTGGCCTTCGAGGCGGGAGTGCACAGCGTCAAGCGCGTGCCCGCGACCGAGACCCAGGGCCGCATCCACACCTCCACCGCGACGGTGGCCGCGCTGCCCGAGCCCGAGGCCGTCGACCTCAAGATCGACTGGACCAACGACGTCGAGGAGTTCGCCACCCGCGCCCAGGGGCCCGGCGGGCAGAACGTCAACAAGGTCGAGACCGCCTGGCAGATCCACCACAAGCCCACCGGCATCATCATCAAGATGATGGAGGCCAAGAGCCAGCAGCAGAACCGCGAGCGGGCCCGCCGCCTGCTGGTCGCCAAGCTCTACGAGGCCGAGCGCCAGAAGAAGCTCGCCGAGCGGTCGGCCGCCCGCAAATCACAGATCGGGACCGGGGACCGATCCGAGAAGATCCGCACCTACCGGTTCAAGGACGGCATCGTCGCCGACGAGCGCCTGCCCGGCGAGTTCAACCTGCGCAGCATCGTCACCGGCGACCTGCAGGACCTCTTCAGGGCCCTGATCGAGCAGGAGACTGCCCGGCGATTGGCGGAGCTGTAGGATTCCGGGATCGGGTGTTCGTCAAGCAAGTGGAGGGTGGCATGAACAGCATGGTCCTGTTCGTGGTGGGAGCCCTGGTCGGGGCGATCGCGATTCCGATCATCCGCAGGTCTGTCGGGGGAAATCCACCATCGGGTCGCGGACGGCGAGTCCAGGGCGATGGCGGTGATGCGGTGATGGACGGGGTAGATGAGAATGTGCAGATGAGCCACATCGGGGCGCAGGCGGCGGGGATACACACGCTGCAGGGGCACGGTCATTCGCACGGCAAGGGGCACTCGCATCACCAGCAGGGCGAGAAGTACGACGTCGAAGTCGATCGGAGCGGGGATGGCGGTGGGGGTGGCGGTGAGGGTGGGGGTGGCTCGCATGTCCACCACCATTCGCACGATGCCGGGCATGGCGATTCAGGCGGCCATGATGTCGGTGGCTACGACGGTGGTGGCGACAGCGGAGGTGGTGGAGATGGCGGCGGCGGGGGTGATGGTGGCGGGGGTGGTGGAGGTGGGGGCGGCGACTGAGCGCGGAGGCGGACCGGAATCCTTATCATTCCGCTGATGGCATCCCTGAAGGACTATCTCTGGGGGGCGTTCAACGCACGCCCGCTGGGAACGCCGGTCCCGCCCAACTGGATCGGGATCGCCGCGTTCGGCCTGCTCGGGCTCATCAATCCCGGGTTCTGGGCCCTGGGCGCCGGAGTGGAGCTCGCCTACCTGCTCGCGTGCGTGACCAGCGGACGATTCCGCAGGGTCGTCGACGCCTCCGGGCTCGCACGCCAGGGCCGGGATGCACGCCAGCGCCTCCAGGAGGCGATCGCCCGGCTTGATCACCAGGAGTCCGGGCGATTCCTCGCGCTCGAAGAACGCTGCCGCCTGGCGCTGGGGGAGCAGACCGGCACCACCGCGGGCAACGCCTGGAGGACCGTGCAGGCCGAGAGTCTCGCCAAGCTCCGCTGGGCGTACATCCAGCTTCTGGCGATGCGCCAGGCGGTCGTGCGCGTTCTGGAGAACGACGGCATGGGCGTCTCGGATTCCAAGAGTGTCACGCGCAGGCTCGCCGAGCTGGACGCCCGCCTCAGGGACGACCAGCTCAGCGCCGACCTCCGCAAGAGCCTGCAATCCCAGCGCGATGTGCTCGCCGCCCGCAGCGGCGTGCAGCGCGAGGCCCTGGACCGCATGGAGCAGATCGACGCCGAGCTGGGCCGCATCGAGGCCCAGGTCGAGCTGCTCCGCGAGCAGGCGCTCATGTCCGCGGATCCGGACGCCGCCTCCGCGCGCATCGACTCGGTGTCCGAGAGCCTGGCCGGGACGACCCGGTGGATCCAGGAACACAGGACGCTCTACGAGGGCGTCGACGGGGTGCTCGACGAGGCCCCGCCCATCGACGCGCGCGCCGGCTGAGCGCTCCTTGATCCAGCGCCGCGGACCGGGGTCCGCGGCACCGCCGGCCCCACCGTTCCAACGATCGACCAGGAGCCCACAGATGACCGATCGCCGTGCAGACGACAATCTCAGTTCGGGCCCGACCCTCCGGCCCCTGGGCATCGTCGTCTCTCTGCTGCTGATCGCCGGCCTGATCGGGCTGGGCGTGTGGATCATCAACGGCCGCGGGACCGCCGCCACGCCCCCCGCCCCGGCCACGCAGCGCGCTCCCGCCGGCCCCAACGGCGCCGCCCCGGCGGGCGGGTCGGCGCACCACGCCGGCGCCAAGCCGGACCTAGCCCTGGCCAGCCCCGAGCCCGCGCCGACGCTCCCCCCTCCCGCGCCGTATGTCCCCAAGGACAACACGATCGATATCGAGCTCTCCCAGTACGCCGGGTACGCGGGGCTGATCGCCGCCAACGGCGGCCTCGAGCCCTCGAACAGCTCGTTCTTCGCGAAGAAACACGGCTTCAAGGTCCGGATCAAGCTCAGCGAGGAGGAGGCCTGGGACCGGCTCCAGGGCGGTCAGCTCGCCGCCAGCGCCACCACCGCCGACGTGCTCGCCGTCTTCGGCCGCCAGTTCAATGTCGTCGTGCCCGCCCAGATCGGCTTCTCGCGCGGCGCCGATGCGATCGTGGTCGCCTCCGACATCCACCGCATCAACGACCTCAAGGGCCGGACGCTCGTCACCATCCAGCACACCGAGGCCGAGTTCTTCATCCGCTTCCTCGCCCAGGAATCGGGCACGCCCGTCTCCATCCTCGACGATCTGAACGCGCCCAACGCCGATGCGATCAACCTCGTGTTCGCCCAGGACGGCGAGAAGGCCGGCGAGGTCTTCGCGGCCGACCTGGCCGCCGACGGCGGGAGGCTCGCCGGCGCGGTCACCTGGGAGCCCACCCCCAGCGAGGTTGCCAAGGCCAGCGGCGCCAAGGCCAGGGTGCTGGCCAGCAACAAGAACCTCCTCATCATCGCCGACGTGCTCATCGTCAACCGCGGATTCGCCGAGCAGAACCCCAAGATGGTCGCCGGGCTCGTCGAGGGCCTGCTCGAGGGCAACCGCATGATGCGCGACGAGCCCGACACCCACCTGGACGCGGTCGCCGCCGCCCTCAAGTGGGACCCCGCCAAGACCAGGGCCGAACTGGCCAAGGTCCATCTCTCCAATCTCCCCGAGAACCTGGCCTTCTTCTCCGGCGCCATCGACATGGCCGGCAGCTTCGGGGGGATCTTTCAGTCCAGCGTGCTCGCGTACGGCTCGCAGGTCATCAAGAACCCCGTCGGGCCCGAGCGGTTCGTCGACACCTCCCACCTCGAAGCCCTCAAGGCCGCCGGCGCGTTCGCCGACCAGAAGATCGTCATCGCGCCGATCCGCACCGAGGGAAAGAGCCAGCTCGAGAGCGATCCGCTGCTCTCGCGCGACATCCGCTTCCTGTTCGAGCCCAACTCCGCCAAGCTCGACATGACCAGCCAGGCCAACATGGAGGACCTGACCCGGATCAAGAAGCTCGTGCAGGTCAGCCCCGGCTCGTTCGTGCTGCTGCGCGGGCACGTCGACAACGGCAAGATCGCCGAGTTCCGCCAGCAGGGGGGCGAGGCGCTGGTCCGCAAGAAGGCACTCGAGGCGATGGAGCTCTCGACGCAGCGCGCCAACGAGATCAAGCGCCTGCTCATGGAACTCCACAAGATCGATCAGTCCCGAATCGAGGTCGTCGGGCGCGGCTGGGAAGAGCCCCTGGGCAAGGTCTCCGACCAGAACCGCCGCGTGGAGGTGCAGTGGCACACACTCGAGTAGGGGCGGGCGGGCCTTGCGGTCAGGCTGCCGCTTCGGCAGGATTGGTATTGCGGGCGGCGGCCGTCACGTGATAGATTGATGAGCATCGAAGTATCCGGAACCGCCGTCGGGATGGTGAGCGGGCCGCCGCGGCGCCCGGGGAGGCGCACAACGGACCCGGGCGGGACCCCGGGCCGCGATCGGTCGGCGTTCGGAGCGATCGATCTCCGGTCCGCCTGCCGGCCCCGTCGGGTATGCTGATTGCAGCGGGTGGGTGCCCCGGCCGGCGGTGGGTGTGGGGGCGTGGGTGTGTGTGGGGGGGCAGCGGAGGTTGGTATGCGCACACTGGTGGCAATCCCGGTCTTCAACGAGGCCGCGCACGTCCGCAAGGTGGTGTCGCGCGTCCTGGACTTTGTCGGGAACGTGCTGATCGTCGACGACGGCTCGACCGACGCGACGCCGGATCTCGTGCGCGAATTCCCCGTCGATGTCATCCGCCACGCGATCAACCGCGGGTACGGTCGCAGCGTCGCCGATGCCTTCCGCTGGGCCGCCGCCGACGGCTACGACTGGATCATCACGATGGACTGCGACGAGCAGCACGAGCCCGATCGCATCCCGGATTTCCTGCAGGCCCAGGAGGTGGGCCGGGCCGACATCATCAGCGGGTCCCGGTACCTCTGCAGCGCCGTGGGCGCGCCCGGCGGCTCATCCAACGGGACGCTCCGCGCCGCGATCACGGGCGACGGGCCCCTGGCCGTGCCGCCGGACCGGCGGAGGATCAACCAGGCGATCACCGCCGAACTTAACACCCGCTTCTCGTCTCGGCTGGGCGTCCGGTTGACCGATGCATTCTGCGGCTTTAAGTCCCACCGGGTCGCGGCGATCGAGGAGCTTGACCTCACCGAGGACGGGTACGCCTTCCCGATGCAGCTGTGGGTGCAGGCCGCCGCCGCGGGCCTGCGGGTCGCCGAGATCCCCGTCGAACTGATCTACAACGATCCCAACCGTTCCTTCGGCGGGGCGCTGGACAATCCCGAGGTGCGCCTGCGGCACTACCGTGAGGTCATGCAGCGCGAGATCGACTCGCACGCCGACCGCCTGCCCGCATCGGCGGTGCGGGGCACGTGCTGCGGGTGCGACTGCCAGTGACGGGCGGGGCTTCAATGGACGGACCGGCAACTTCGCGCTGGGATCCTTCAACGGACGGCGCGATCCTCATCGACCCGCCCGCCGCGGACTGGGACGGCCTTCTCCAGCGCGCCGGGGAGATCCAGCGTGCCCCGGGCATCGCCGCACAGACCCGCGCTCAACTGGGATTGCCTGGCGATCGCCCCGTGATCGCCAGCGGTCACCAGCCCCAGCTGTGGCACCCCGGCATCCTGGCCAAGTGGTTTGCCATGGACGCCGCCGTCCAGCGCATCCCGGGGTCGGTCCGCGCGTGGGTCGCCGTCGATCACGACACGGAGGATCCGACCGCCGTGGCGATCCCGGTGAACCAGGGCGGTATCTGGCGGCGATCCGCGTGGCGATGGGCGCCCCCGCTGGGTCACGAGGTGCCCGTGGGTGCCGCGGACTCGTTTGAGCCCCTGGCGCTGCCGGACTTGGGCGAAGCACCCGAGTGCGTCGCGGCCGGCCTGCGCCGGGCCCACGCCGCGCTGAGCGCCGCCCACGCCCTGCCGGGCGTGCGCTCGCTCGCGGCCCAGGTCACCGAGGCGACCGTCGCACTGCTGGGCTCCCATGCATCGCGGTCGGCGATCGTGTACCGCGGTGGCCTGTGCTCGTCGGCGGGCTTTGCCGAACTCATTCAATCGATGCGCCGAGATCCTGAGGCGTGCGTGCTGGCGTACAACCGCGCGGTCCGAGCGCATCCGGAGGCCGGCCTGCGTCTGCTGCTCGCCGATGACATCAACGACCGCTGGGAACTCCCCCTCTGGAGGATCGAGCCGGGCAGGCCGCGGGTCCGCGTGTTTGCCGAGGACCTGGACTCGACGCCCCCGGGGCAGCTGGCTCCCAGAGCGATCCTCCTGACGGCGACCCTGCGTGCCTTTGCGTGCGACCTGTTCATCCACGGCCTGGGGGGCGGGATCTACGACCGCGCGTGCGAGGCGTGGATCACCGGCTGGAGGCCCGATCTCCCCCTCGCGCCGACCGCCGTGGTGTCGGCGACCCTGCACCTGCCGCTCGCGGCCGAGCCGCCGGCGAGCACCGCGGAGGTCGCCCGCGCGCGGTGGGCCGTCCACCACGCGATGCACAACCCCGGGAGCGTCGGGGATCCCGCGGCCCAGCACGCCAAGTCCCGGGCCGTTGCCCGGCTCGCGGGCCTGCCCCGCAGGTCCACCGCCCGCCGCGACGCCTTCACGGAACTTCACGGGGTCCTCGATCGCAGCCGGGCCGAGCACGGCTCCCAGCTCGCGGAGCTGCGGTCCATCGCGCAGAGGGCGATGGCATCTCTCTCCAGCGCGCAGGTGGTGCGGGCCCGGGACTGGGCGTTCTGCCTCTACCCCGACGCGATGCTCGCGGGCCTGCGTTCCCGGATCGCCGGCCGATTCCCGACCGGCGCCGCGACGGCCGGCCCTAGCAGCCCTGGATGAACGCGACCACGAACGCATCGAAGTCGTCGGTGTCGACGAACCCGGAGAGATCGAAATCGGCCGATGGCTCCCCGGCCTCGAACGCCACCGTGAACGCCGAGAAGTCCTCGGTGTCGACAAAGCCGCTGGTATCAAAGTCCGCCGCGCACCCCGGCGCGTACACGGCCGTCAGCCAGGTGCCGCCCTCGGGGGATACGAAGTCCAGCGTCTTCCCGGTGGCCGTCCCGGTGCCGCTCTGCCAGCCCACAAAGTGGTACGCCTGCCCGTCGAGGATGTACGCAACCTGCGCCCGCGCTGCGTGATGGAACCCCGCCACGCTCTGGTAGGTCCGGGGCGTGGAGAGCGGGTTCTCGTCGAGGAACACCGGGATTCCCGTCGGCGATGAATCCAGCTGCAGGAACGACTCGTCCGGGAAGATCTCCCGCTGCTGGTACGATGTGATCCCGTCAGGGTCGGTGATCACGCGCGAGATGAGGAAGTGGATGTCCTCGGGCGGGTGCCCGGAGGACGGGATCGTGAACGATCCCTCGGACACGCCGGTGATCGGGCCGTAGAACGGGTGCTGGTGGGTGTCGTGCGCGATGACCACGTTCCAGGTCATGCTCGACGCGTCCAGCGGGCCGAGATCGGGGCTGTACGCCGTTCCGCTGAAGTTGATCGTGTCCCCGGCGCGGTACCTGGTGCCCTCGGTCGGCGTGGCGATGTTCCCTTCCGGTGGTCGCCCGGTCCGGACCCGCAGCGGAAGGGCGCGGTCCGACGAGGTGCCGTCGCTGACCGTCAGCTGGGCCAGAAACTCCCCGCGGGTTGCGTAGGTGTGCGAGGGGTTGGCGAGCTTGGAATCCCCGCCGTCCCCGAAGTCCCACGAGAAGCGCAGCGGCGCCGGACCGTGGTCCGGGTCGCGCGACAGCGATCCGCGGAACTCGACCGTCCGGGGCGCCGAGACGGGCACCGGATCGATGATCGGCGCCACGACCGCCACCGGCGCGATGTTCGTCGTGCCCGTGTACGCGATCCGGTAGATCCCCTCGTTCACCGTGGAGCCGCCGAAGATCGCGGTGTAGTACAGCGCCCCGTCGGGTCCGACCTTGAGGTCCACGACCGTTCCGGCGTCGGGCGCGGACTCGAAGACCTCCTCGCCCACCACCACGCCGTCGTCGTCGAGGATCAGCCTCCGGATCCAGCCGTTGACGTAGTCGCCCACGAAGATGTTGCCGTCGTACCCGGCCGGGAAGTTGGCCCCGCGGTACACCGGGCCGCACGTGATGGACGCGTCCCCGTGCACCGAGTACGCGTGGTCCATGTGGTCGTACCACCAGATCGGCGCTGTGTACTTCGAGCAGTCCCCGGTGTAACACTGCGGGCCTTCCATGTCGGCCCAGCCCAGGTTGTTGGTCGGAGCGACCCGGTCGATCTCCTCCCAGGACGAGAAGCCGACATCCCCGACGTACATCCGCCCGGTCGGCGGATCGAACGTGAAGCGGAAGGGGTTGCGGAAGCCCGAGGCCCAGATGAATGGGTCGACGCCCGCCACGCCGACGTACGGGTTGTCCGCGGGCACCGAACCGTCGGGGTTCAGCCGCAGGATCTTCCCGCGCTGGCTCGACATGTCCTGCGCCCACTGCGACTGCAGTTCCTCACCCGTGGCGATGTACAGCATCCCGTCGGGCCCGAAGGCCAGATTGCCGCCGTGGTGCGAGGTCGCGTCGGCCGGCTGGGGGTTCTCCCACAGGATCACCTCGGTTCCCAGGCTCGAGAAGTCGCCGATCGCCGTGAACCGGCTCACCCGCGCGCGCAGGTCCGCCGTCGTGTAGTAGGTGTAGATGTAGCCGTTGGTCTCGAACGACGGGTCGATCGCCAGGCCCAGCAGTCCCCACTCCTCATCGCACGAGGTGTTCTCGATCTGGAGCATCGTCGGCAGCTCGGGTCCATCGAACACCACCAGCCTCCCGCACCGCTCGGCGATCAGGATCCGCTCCGGCCCCCCGTTGATCCCGGGCAGGAACTCGAAGGCCAGCGGCTGCGAGAAGCAGCAGGTCACCTCGCTCTTTTCGAATCCCTGCGGCAGGTCCGCCCGGGCCCGGTCCGCAAGGCCGCCCAGGGCCAAACCGATCATCCCCGCCCTTGCGGCGATCCCGAGCCGACTCCGCGGCGGCGCCACGACCTTCTCCGGCGACGGTGATTGACAGTGCATCCCAGGCTCCACAAAGGTGTGCCCCTCTATACGCGGCCGGCGGTGAGCCGAACGCGGGCAGGGAGCAATTGGGGTGTCCGGCCCTCCGGGGCGGCCGCACACCGCGGACTTCTTCCTGGTCATGTGAGACTCCACGAGTGATGACCAGACTAACGCCCGGCGGGCCGATGCTCCAAGCGCAAGATCGCAAGAATCGCCGCAAAAACACGCGATGTAACGCTTTGTGCGCACAGATCGTGACATCGAACCGGCCGAGCGCTGCGGCGAGCGATTCGGGGGTTGGGTCCGTGCGCGGCGGTGACGAATACGGGAACGAGGGTTGGGTACCGTTCGGAGCCCGCGCATGCGAGCCGGGAGTCCGAACGGGAATCCCCCGCGTGGGGCGCCTCAACCGGCGCTAGGGCCCGATCGGTTCATCCAGGAGTTTTCGCCAGCCGTCGGCGGCGGGCTTTCCTCGTTCGGTGAACCTCCCGCCGGCGGCGACCTTGATGAGGGTCTCGACATCGGCGCGCGGGAAGAGCCAGTTGAGGCCGCCGTGCGGCGGTCCTTTTACGCGGGCGGCTTTGCGGATCATGTCGAAGGTCTTGGACGACAGCCCGCTGGCGTCCAGGAGCTCCTGCTTGGTGAAGCTCTGGCCGTAGGCGTACGTGGCGCGTGGGACTTGTCCTCTTCTCAATTCGATTCCTCTGCAGTCGGTGTACGGTCAGCCCAGTTCTTCGATGGCACGATCGATGTTCCCCACGCCGACGATCTCGGTGCGTTCGGATTTCCTGAGGCCCTTGACGCTCGCCGCGGGGACCAGGATTCGCTTGTACCCCAGCCGTCCCGCTTCCGCGAGCCGCTGGTCCATGTGGGCCACGGGCCTGATCTCGCCCCCCAGGCCAACCTCGCCGGCCGCGCAGGTCGCCGGCGCCAGCGCCCGCTTGTGGTGCGAGCCGGCGATCGCCAGGAGCAGGGCCAGGTCCGCCCCGGGCTCGGCGACCCGCAGCCCGCCCACGCTGGACGCGAAGACATCGCGGTCCGCGAGCCGCAGCCCGGCGTGCTGCTCGAGGACGGCGATCAGCATCGCCAGGCGGTTGGGGTCCAGTCCGGAGCACTTGCGTTTGGCAGCGCCGAGGAAGCCGGTGGCGGTCAGGGCCTGGATCTCGATCAGCACGCAGCGGGTGCCGGTGACCACCGGGCACACGACCGAACCGGGGCGTGGCTTGTCGGAGACGGCGACGGCGGCGATCCCGGCGCCCTCGGGGGACTGGCGCAGGCCCTCGGAGGTCATCTCGAACAGCCCGATCTCCAGCGTGGTGCCGAAGCGGTTCTTGACGGCGCGGACCACGCGGTGGGCGTGGTAGCGGTCCCCTTCGAACGAGACGACCGCGTCGACCAGGTGCTCGAGCAGTCGCGGGCCGGCGAGCGTTCCGTCCTTGGTGACGTGGCCGACGAGGATGACCGCGGTGTTGGAGAGCTTGGCCAGTCCGACCAGGTCGGTGCAGCAGCGGCGCAGCTGCGTGACCGAGCCGGGGCCGGCGGGGATGTCGGACTTGTACACCATCTGGATGGAATCGACGATGAGCACGGCCGGCTGGGTGCGTCGGGTCTGCTCGACGATGCGTGAGAGATTGGTGTCGGCGAGCACGAACAGTTCGTCCTGGCCCGGCGCCGCCTCGGGCTGGCCGGGAGGGCCCGCGTCGAGCCGCGCCGCGCGGCGCTTGATCTGCTCGGCGGATTCCTCGCTGGAGACGTACAGCACGCGTACCTGGCGATCGGCCCACGCGCGGGCGGCCTGGAGCAGGAGGGTCGACTTGCCGATCCCCGGTTCGCCCCCGATGAGCACGGCCGAGCCGGGCACCAGCCCGCGCTCCCCGATCCCCTCGCCGGGCCCGCCGCCGAGCACGCGGTCGAACTCGTCGATCCCGCAGGAAAGCCGCCGCCGCGGGGCGCCCTGGCTTCCGATCTCTTCGAGGCGGCGCGCGGGGTTGGCCGGGCCGCCGGCCTCGAGGTCCTCGCTCGTCCAGGCGATCGCGGGCCTCTGCGGGTCCTTCTGCGCGGCGGGGTCGAAGGTCTGGGGCTCGAGGGACTCCCACGTGCCGCAGTCGGGGCACTTGCCCATCCACCGGCTCTGCACCGCGCCGCACGAGCGGCAGACGAAGACATTGCGCGGTTTGGCCATTGGTCGGAGCGTACGCGCGTGGCGGCCGCGATGCTCGGATTCCGATCGGTTCCCCGTCGGCGGGCACGGCGACGCCCGGAGCGCCCGGCCCGTACCATCCGCCGGGGGATGGATGCGGGGCGGGCGGCGCATGGGGATGCTCGCCGGCGCCCGGGCGTCCGGCCGGCGCGCCGGCCTGGGCGAAGATCCGCCGCTACCTGACCGGCATGGCACAGAGACCCTCCTCCACGCAGCCCCCTCCCGCGCCGCCCGCCAAGCGCTCGCCGCGCCGTCGAGGCTGGAAGAAGTGGCTCGCGGTCGTGCTGGTGGTCGGCGGGCTGTGGTGGGGGCTTACGCGATCGCCGCTGCCGCGGTGGGTCGTTTCTTCCCGCCTTCGATCGATGACCGGCGCCCAGCTGGCCCAGGGCCGTGTGTCGGTGGGCCTGGGCGGGCACATCGCGCTGACGGGCGCGGTGCTCCGGGCGCCGGGGATCGAGGGGCCGGCCGGGGAGATCCTGCGCGTCGACCGGCTGGACGCGAGCGTGTCGTGGTCGCGCCTGCTGGGGTTCACGAGCGACGGCAAGCCGGCGCTGAGCGAGATCTACCTGATACACCCGCGCCTGCGGGTGAGCCAGAACAGCGCCGATGGCACGCTGAACATCTCGGCCCTCCGGCTGCCGGACACTTCCGCGCAGCCGTCCGATGCGCTGCCCAGGATCCAGATCGACGAGGGTGAGGTGGAGCTCGGGGAGCACGCCGGCAACGGCGTTTCGGACCCTTACACGCTGCTCAAGCACATCGATCTGCACGGGCACCTGAGCCCGTCGACCTCGGCGAGCAACGGCTCGGTCGAGCTGGTGCTGACGCCCGGGGCCAGGCAGACGGGCACGCTCCCGGCCCCCGAGCCGGTGCGGATCACCGGGTCGGTGAAGGGCCCGGACCTGGCGCTGAGCGTCTCGGGGCTCTCGCTCAAGGACTGGCCGGCCGGGACCATGCCGGCCAGGATCCGGGAAGTGGCCGAGATGCTGAACCTGCAGGGCTCGATCGGCCGCACGACGTTCTCGTATTCGCCGGCGTCGGCGGGCAGGCAGGGGGACATCCGCGCGTCGGCGGAGTTGATCGATGTGGCGGTGAACCTGCCGGTGACCGACAACGCCGAGGTTGCGCAGGGCCCCGGCGCGCCGCTGCTGCGCATGACGCACGTCAACGGTTCGATCGATCTGTCGGGCTCGGGCGCCAACGCCCGGCTGGTGGGCAGCATCGAGGAGGTCCCGTACACGGTCGACCTGCAGTTCATGGGGTCGGACCACGACAGCCCGTTCCGCTGCGAGGTCCGGACCGAGAACTTCCGCATGGAGAAGGACCTGCGGATCCTGCGGTTCGTGCCGCCGCTGGTGCGCGAGCGGCTCGCCGATTTCTCGTGGCCCACGGGCTCGGTGAGCTCGCACGTGACGCTCTCGCGCGGGGCCGCGGTCGGCGGCAGGCCCGCGGACCTCTCGGTGGTGGGGGAGCTGGAGGTCAAGGACGCCGTCTCGGCGTTCAAGCGGTTCCCGTACGAGTTCCGCGGTCTGTCGGGCCGGGTCACGTTCAACGACTCGCGGATCGACATCCTCGACATCACCGGCAAGTCCCCGGCGGGGGCGACCATCCGCGCCAGCGGGTTCATCGAGCCGCCGACCTCCGACGCCTACTGCGTGATCGACGTGCACGTGAGCGACATGCCGATCGACGAGGATGTGCTGCGGGCGCTGACAGCGCGGCGCGGGGGCGTGGTGCCCGTGCTGTTCAACCGGGACCACTACACGCGCCTGCTCGCCGCGGGGCTGCTGGCCCGTCCCGGCGACACGACCGTGGATCCCGCCGTCCCGCGCTTCGGCCTCTCGGGGCTGGCGCAGGTGCACACGAAGGTCACGCGCCCGCTGGGGGCCGACACCGAGTGGCTCGAGCAGACCTCCATCGATTTCCAGTCGCTCTCGATCCTCCCGGAGTGGTTCCCGCTGCCGATGATCGCCACGGGCGTCAAGGTCGTGATCGACGGCGACAGCATGACCGTGCGGGGCGGGGAGTACCGGCCGATCACGGGCGGGCTCGCGTCGGCGACCGCGGATGTCGACTACCGGACCGTCATCGACCCGGCCCGCGACGGCATGCCGGAGGTGACGGTGAAGGCGGCCGATGTGCCCTCGGGCCGGCTGCTCAACTACGCGATCGGCGCGACGCTGGACCGCGCTGCGCGGAACAAGCCGGGGGGTTCGTCGGGCCCGCGGCTGCGCGGGATCCTCGACGACCTCAACGCCGTGGGGTTGATCACCGGCGAGGTGAGGTTGTTCAACGACGACAAGGGGGAGGGAAGGGTCGCCGCGAACATCCAGGTGGCGCCCACGCTCCTGCGTCCCTGGCCCGAGGACTGGACCAGCTCCATGGATGCCGGGCCGGCCCAGCGTCAGCTGGAGATCACGGGGGCGACCGGGCAGGTCAAGGTCACCGATCGGGTGGTCGAGTTCGATTTCTCGGGCCGCGCGGTCAGCCGTGCGGGCGCGCAGATCGCGGGCGTGGAAGCTCCGCCCCCGGCGGACGCCGGCGCGATCCGCGTGCTGGGGCGGGTGGCGCCCGACGAGAAGGACGAGGCGAGCCTGCGGGCCAGCGTGGTGGCCAGCGGAGTCGAGCTCTCGGCGCCGATCGAGCAGATCCTGGGCGTCTTCTCGCCGCGGGCGGCGACCAAGTGGTCGACGATGGCGCAGGCGTACCACCCCTCGGGGCGAGCGGGCGGCCGGATCGCGGTCGAGCCCTCGGCCGACGGCTCGGTGGCGACCGTGCGGCTGGATTCGTTCGACGGGCTGCGGTTCGATGTGGACGGGAGCTCGACGATCCTCTCGGGCGTCACCGGCGCGCTGGTGGGCCTGCCCGACGGGGGCGTGCGCTTCGAGGACTTCGCGGCCGACACCGACTGCGGTGCCGGGCCGGCGGGCCGGTTCGCGGCGTCGGGCACGCTCGAGCCCGCGGGGCCGGACGAGGCCCTGGTGGCGGCCGCGGATTTCAAGGCGAGCCTCACGCGCGCCCGGGCCGAGTCGGGCGTGCTGCGGGCGCTGGCGTGCAAGAGACTCTCCAAGGAGAATGCCGAGCTCCTGCGCTCGCTCAACCCGCGCGGGGAATTCGACGCCCGGTTCGAGGTCCGGACGGGCGAGGGTGTCGCCGGGGGGCCGGGGTTGGTGGGGATCGTCCAGCCGCATTCCCTGACCGTGCGCCTGCGCGACACCGAGGTGCCCTTCGAAACGATGGGCGGGCAGGTGACGTTCACGCCCTCGGGGGGCCAGCTGCGGGCCGTGGAGGGGACGGGCCCGGATTTCTCGATCCGCGCCGACGGCTCGTGGGCCGGGGCCGAATCGGGGGATGTGGACATCGACCTGACGCTCGCGGGCAAGAGCCAGAAGCTGCCTCCCGCGCTGCGGGCGATGATGCCCCAGTCGGTCGACGGCGTGCTCCGCACCATCGAGTTCGATGTTGACGGCCGGGTCGACCTCGAGGTCATGCAGCTGCGGCTGACGCAGTCGAGCGAGCCGCAGCGCCAGCACCTTCTGGCGGGGGGCAAGATCGGGCTCGCGGGCGGGAAGATGACGCTGGGCCTGCCCGTCACCGAGTGCGACGGCAAGTTCGACTTCAAGGTGGAGAACACGGACTTCTCGACACCGCCGGCGTTCACCATCAACTCGTCGCTCGACGGGTTCCGCCTGGGCGGGCTGAAGATGCAGCACGGCAGGGTGCTGGTCGAGGGCAAGGCCGGCAGCGGCGAGGTCCTGGTCCGCGACATCATGGCCGAGTGCTACGGGGGACGGTTCACGGGGGACGTGGTGATCGGAGCGCCGGCGGTCTCCAACCGGGCGTTCGAGGCTTCGTTCCAGCTGACCGACGTGCGGTTTGCCCCCACGCTCCGGGACCTGACCACCGCGGCGGGCCAGCCGATCGACGAGAAGCCCGTCGACGACACCGACGCCACGCGCGGGCTGATCGACGCCAAGCTGTCGCTGGGAGGGCGGATCGACAGCCCGGCGACCCGGCGCGGCAGCGGCTCGGCGACCATCGCCGGCCCGTCGGTGATGCGCATGCCTCTGGTGATGCCGCTCATCCGCTTCAGCAACCTGCAGATCCCCACCGACGAGCCGTTGGAGCTGGCCCGGGCGTCGTTCTACATCGACGGGCCGGTGATGGCGTTCGAGGATCTGTCGGTCTTCTCCAGGAACGTCCACATCCTGGGCTTCGGCACGATGTCGTGGCCCGAGATGGCCCTGGACCTGCGGTTCAACTCCCGCGCGGTCAAGCGGATCCCGATCATCAACTGGCTGATCGAGGGGATCCGCGACGAGCTGGTGACGACCAGGGTGACGGGCACGCCGGGCAAGCCGGAGGTCGAAAGCGTGCCCTTCGAGTCGACCAGCCGGTTCTTCCTGCAGGTGTTCGGCTCGGGGATCAGCGAGAAGGATAAGCGGATGCTCGAGCTGGGCAAACAGGCCGAAAGGGGTGGGGCGAGGTAGGGGCAGTTGGCCGGTGATTCCTGGGAAACGGTGGCGGATTTGGAGGGCCCCTGTCGGCTCTCCTGGGGGCGGGGCGGCCGGCGCGAGGCCGACCGTACCCCGACCAAGGGAGGCCCGCCATGGCAGATCGCCGATCGACCGTCTGGTGCGCTGCGATCATCGCCGGCGGCGCGTGCGTCCTTGTCGCCTCGGCCGGCCCTCTGGACCCTCCCGCCGGGCCCATCGCGCCCTCGTACCCGACGCTCTCTCAGGTCGAGCCCCGCATCGACGTGGCCACGCTTGCTTCCAGCAAGAAGGCGATGCACGTCATCTCCGCGCCGGGATCCTACTACCTCACTTCCAGCCTCGCCGGCACGGCGGGAAAGGACGCGATCTCGATCGAGGCCGGTCCGGTGGTGCTCGACCTCAACGGCTTCACGGTGACGGGCTCGGACTCCGGGATCGTCGTGAGCGCGGCGGTCGGCGCCGTCACGATCCGCAGCGGCGCGGTGCGCGGGTGCGGGTCCGACGGGATCCTCACCGACCCCGCGACCGGCTCGGTGATCATCGAATCCGTGCACGCGCAGGCCAACGGCGGGGCGGGGATCCGCACGAGCAACGCGGTGATCACCGGGTGCGTCGCCAGCGCCAACGGTGGGAGCGGCATCGTCGTCGGCGCCGCGTCGACGCTCTCGGACTGCACGAGCCGCGCGAATACCGGCTCGGGGTTCGAGGCCTCCGATTCGTGCACGCTGCGGAACTGCTCGGGGATCCAGAACGCGTCGAGCGGGCTGGTGGGGATGTACCGTGTGCTCGCCGAGGGGTGCACGTTCTCGCGCAACACGCTCAACGGCGCCCTGCTGGCGCTGGAATGCCAGGTCCAGTCGTGCAACGTCGGGGAGAACGGCCTGAATCAGGTCCTGGCGACCGGGCAGTGCCGGATCATCGGCAACACGATCGCCGCGGGCTCCTCGAGCACGGGCGACGGTATCGGGATCGACGGCGATGGGTGCACGATCGAGCACAACTCGCTGACGCGGCCCATCGGGCCGGCCGGCGGCCGGGGGATTCACGTCATGGGGGAGCACTCGTTCATCGGGTCCAACCGCGTGTCCAAGCTCTTCGCAAATCCGTACGTGCTGGACCTCAAAAACTCCTGGGGACCGCTGGTGGATGCGTACCAGGCTGGCAACGTCGGCGCCCTGAGCGGCGGCGCAGTCCCCTCGGCGAACTTCATCCACTGAGCCCTCGTACCGCCCCCGTCGGCACGGCGGCGCGCGGTCCGGGCATCGCGCCGCCGTCTGGGGTCGGCTCGGGTCCCCGGCCGGTGGCTTCCCATCGGGCCCCCCAGTTCATCGAGTAGAATCGGCGTTGGGCGGACCGGCCCGCGAGCGTGTTGATTCTATTCGTGTTAGGGTATCGTGCCGGTCCCGAGCCGTTCGTGCGTGCGGATGATCAGTCCGCCGCAGAGGGTCGCCGGAAGGGCCGATCGAAGGGGCATGACGATGAGTGGAGCAATCGCCACGCCGCCGTGGCTCAACAATCCGGCGTTCTCGGACTTTGGAGGCAAGCGGGTGCTGATCACCGGCGGGGCCGGCTTCATTGGCTCGCACCTGGCGCACGCGCTGGCGGGGCTGGGGGCGCGGGTCGTGGTCCTGGACGATCTGTCGGGTGGGTATGCCGCGAACATCCCGCCGCAGGCCGAGTTCCGCAGGGCGTCGATCCTCGATGAGGGGGCGCTGGCAGAGGCGGTCGCGGGGTGCGCGTGGGTCTTTCACGAGGCGGCGATGGTGAGCGTGCCGCAGAGCGTGGCAGAGCCGGAGAAGTGCGCCCAGACCAACATGGTCGGCACGCAGCGCGTGCTGACGGCGGCGAGCGCGGCGGGGGTCAGGCGGCTGGTGTTCGCGGCCTCGGCGGCGGCGTACGGGAACAACCCCTCGCTGCCCAGCCGCGAGGACCACGTGCCGGACTGCTGGTCGCCGTACGCGGCGAGCAAGGTCGCGGGGGAGTTCCTGCTCCAGTCGCAGGCGCGGTGCTCGGGGCTGTCGACGGTGAGCCTGCGGTACTTCAACATCTTCGGTCCGCGGCAGGACCCGGCGTCGCCGTACGCGGCGGTGATCTCGGCGTTCACGAAGATGCTGCTGTCGGGGCGGACGCCGACGGTGATGGGGGACGGGGAGCAGACGCGGGACTTCACGTACATCGACAACGTCGTGTACGCGAACCTGCTGGCGTCCACCTGCCCGCGGCCGCTGTCGGGCGAGGTGTTCAACATCGGGACGGGCAGGAGGATCAGCCTGCTGGACGTGCTGCGGCACATGGGCGAGGCGCTGGGGGTGGACTCCAAGCCGCTGTTTGCGCCGCCGCGGGCCGGGGATGTGCGGCACTCGGTCGCGGACATTTCACGGGCGAGCCAGGGGCTGGGGTACGCCCCGGTGACGGACTTTGGCGAGGGGATCCGGCGGACGCTCGAGTGGGCGCGGGGGGCGGGCGTGGGGGGAGGCGTGGGGGCGGGTGCGGTGAAGGGGAGCGCCGCCTGATGGGGGACTCGCCGGGGAATATTCCTTCGGCGGCCGGCGTGCCGATCCCGCCGCGTGAGGCGCCGGGGAATGGCGTGGCCGCGCCCGCGGGGGCGTTGCCCGTCGACCCGATGGCGACGGTGTCGCCGATCCCGCTGCCGCTGCCGGCGTCGACGCGGGTCTTCGAGCCCGGGAGAGAGCCGCCGAGCATCCTCATCCTGACCAAGGACGAGGAGATCAACATCGAGGCGTGCCTGGACACGCTGACGTTCTCCGACGACATCGTGGTCTTCGACAGCTACTCGGGCGATCGGACGCTGGAGCTGGCGCGGCGGTACCCCAACGTGCGGGTGATCCAGCGGCGGTTCGACACCTGGAGCAAGCACAGCAACTGGGCGCTCGAGCACATCACCTGGAAGCACCGGTGGGTGTACTACAGCGACGCCGACGAGCGGGTGCCCCCGGAGCTGCGCGAGGAGATCATCCGCCGGTGCAACGAGCCGGACCTTCCCGAGGTTGCGTACCGGCTCAAGTACAAGAACATGTTCATGGAGCGGTGGCTCAAGCACGGGGGGATCTACCCCGTGTGGATCATCCGGCTGTTCCGCCCCAACCAGATCCGCTACGAGATGCGCGACGTGAACCCGCACCCGGTGCCGCGGGGCCCGATGGGGGACATGGAGCACGACTTCATCCACTACAGCTTCAACAAGGGGCTGATCCCCTGGTTCACCAAGCACAACTCGTACTCGACGATGGAGGGGACCGAGGCGGCCAAGGTGGTGCGGACGAGCCTGTTCTCGCACTTCCGCAACCTGCGGAACGAGAACCCCGTGGTCAAGCGGCGGGCGCTGAAGAACATCACGTTCTACCTCCCGCTGCGCGGGCTGGTGCGGTTCATCTACATGTACCTCCTGCGGCGCGGGTTCATGGACAAGGACGCGGGGTTCCAGTACGCGCTGATGATCTCGATGTACGAGTACTGGATCGAGGTCAAGATCAAGGAGATCAAGCGGTGCTGGGCCAGCCGCACCGGGCAGCTGGAGCGGCGGTACATGGCGGCGCACCCGTCGACGGGCGGGGCGATGATGCCCACGACGGCGTACCCGCGGCCGGGCCCGCGCGGGGCCGGGACGGCGCACCCGGTGTCGATCCTCATCCTGACCAAGGACGAGGAGATCAACATCGCGCCGTGCCTGGACTGCCTGCGCTGGTCCGACGACGTGGTGGTGTACGACTCGTTCTCGAGCGACCGGACGGTGGAGATCGCCCGCGCGTACCCCAACGTGCGGGTGGTGCAGCGGAAGTTCGACAACTGGTCGAGCCACCAGAACTGGGGCGTGCAGAACATCCCGTTCAGGCACCCCTGGGTGCTGTACGTGGACGCCGACGAGCGGGTGCCGCCGGAGCTTGCCGAGGAGGTCATGAAGATGGCCGACGCGGGGAGGTCCGAGTCGGCGCTGCGCCTGCGGCGCAAGGACATGTTCAACGGGCGGTGGCTCAAGCACGCCCAGCTCTACCCCACCTGGATCGTGCGGATGTTCCGCCCGGCGAAGATCCGCTACGAGCGGCTGGTCAACCCGGTCGCCGTGGTGGACGGGGTGGTGGGGGAGCTGCAGGAGCACCTGATCCACTACCCCTTCAGCAAGGGGACGGTGCACTGGTTCGACCGGCACAACAGCTACTCGACCTTCGAGACGGCCGAGATCCTCAAGGCACGCAAGGCCGGTCCGGCGATGCGGCTCCTGGACATCTTCAGCGCCGACCCGATCGCGCGGCGCGTGGTGCTCAAGCAGATCTTCAACCGCCTGCCGCTGCGGCACGCGGCGCGGTTCATCTACCTGTATTTCTTCCGGCTGGGCATCCTCGACGGACCGCAGGGGTTCCACTACTCGCTGATGATGTCGGTGTACGAGTACTGGATCGAGGTGAAACTCAAGGAAACATCCGGCGACTGGCGCGGGGCGGGCGAGGCGCTGACCGCGCGGCTGCTGGGCCGCCGGGCCGTGGCGCCGGCCGCCGCGGGAGTCGACCGGGGTCCGCCCCCCCCGCCCCCATCGGTTCCGCCGGTGTCCCCGCCGACCTGCCCGGGGGGTGAGAAGGCAGGCCAGGCACGGGAGAGCGCAGCATGAACTCCGAAAGCCCGCTGATCGAGGTGATGATCCCCACGTTCAACGAGGAGGCGCAGATCCGCGAGGCGGTCGAGAACGCCCGGCAGGTCGGGCCGGTCTTCGTGCTCGACTCGCTCAGCAAGGACCGGACGCGGGAGATCGCCCGGGAGTGCGGCGCGCAGGTGCACGAGCACGCCTTCGAGAACTTCTCGCGCCAGAAGAACTGGGGCCTGGAGAACCTGCCGTTCAAGGGCAAGTGGATCCTGGTGATGGACGCCGACGAGCGCGTGACGCCGGCGCTGGCCGAGGAGCTCAACCGGATCGCCGCCGACCCCAGCGCGCCGTCGGGCTATCTCCTGGACCAGATCGTGATCTTCATGGGCCGGCGGATCCGCTTCGGCGGGATCTTCCCCAAGCGCAAGCTCATGTTCTTCCGCCGCGGCCAGGCCCGCTTCGAGGACCGCACCGTCCACGAGGGCGTGGTGTGCCAGGGCAAGGTCGGCCGCTGCCACGCGCCGATGCTGCACGTGCGGCGCGAGACGGTGCACGAGTTCATCACCAAGCACATCAAGTTCGCCGACCTGGAAAGCGATCAGCTCATCCGCGCCCAGCTGGGCGAGGGGACGCCCGAGCGATTGCGGCCGCTGGCCTCGCGGGGGCCGGGCCCGGGGGATGCGCTGCCCAAGGTGCCCTGGCGGCCGATCATGCGGTTCCTCGACATGTTCATCCTGAAGCTGGGCTTCCTCGACGGGCGCGCCGGGTGGCACCTGGCGAGCCTGATGTCGACGTACGAGTACATGACGCTCTTGATGTACCGGGAGAAGATGCAGAAGCACCTGAGCGGGGGGGCGGCGAGCTCCTCGGCGTGACGATTCCGGCGTCATGGGGCTGGGACGAGGCCGATGGGATTGCCGACGGAGTTCAGTGAATGCCGTCAAACCCGTGGCGAGCAAAGTGGATTGCCGTTGCCACGAAGATGGCGGTGGCGATCAAGGCCCCATGAGCGATCAGGGCGCACGTTGCAAGCAGCGCACGGCCAGTCCAGCCCTCAACTCGGTTGCGCAGCAATCCCCACGCCAGGCAACAGGCAGTGGCGGCGGCAGCGAGCACGCCAAACATGAGCCATGTGCCCGGCCGATCTTGGAACTACAGTCCGGCTCCGTCAAGAGTGGCCGGCGCGATCACGCCGGTCGCCGACAGCATGACTGCAAGGACGCTGGATTGAGAATTGGTGGGCATAGCGGGCTTATCCGCCGCGCGTCGGCTGCACGCTGGGCAGGGCCTGGACCTCGACCTCGGAGATCGGGCCGCCCAGGAGCTCCTCGTGGAACTCCGACAGGGACCTGCGTTCGGTGATGGGGCCCTCGGCGTCCCCGCGGAGGAACTGGCGGATCAGCCGCTCGCTCTCGGGCCAATGGGTGGCCTGGTCCGCGGGGGTCTTGCGGATCTTGTCGAACCACTCGCGGGACTCGGACTTGAGCATGCGGCCCTTGTCGAGCATCGCCATGCGGTCGGCGATCGTGAAGGCCGAGTCCATCTCGTGGGTGACCACGACGCTGGTGACGCCCAGCTTCTTGGAGAGGTCGACGATGAGCTGGTCGATCTGGGCGCTGGTGACCGGGTCCAGGCCGGCGGAGGGTTCGTCGTAGAAGAGCAGGCGGGGGTCCAGGGCCAGCGCGCGGGCGAGCCCGGCGCGTTTCTTCATGCCGCCGGAGATCTGGGCCGGGTACTTGGCGGCGTGCTGGCGGAGGCCGACCAGCTCGAGCTTGATCTTGACGACGGTGTCGATGGTCTCGCCGGCCAGCTCGGTGTGCTCGTGGAGGAGGAGGGCGACGTTCTCCTCGAGGGTCATCGAGTTGAACAGCGCGCCCGACTGGAACAGGATGCCGAACTTCTTACGGACCTCGTTGAGCTGGCCCTCGTCGAGCGTGGCGATGTCCTGGCCGAAGAGCAGGATGTTTCCCTCGTCGGGCTTGAGCGAGCCGATGAGCAGGCGAAGGAGCGTGCTCTTGCCGCACCCCGAGCCGCCCATGATGACCATGGTCTCGCCGGCAAACACATCAAGATCAATGCCGTCCAGGACGGTGCGGCCGTCGAAGCGCTTGACGACGCCGCGGCAGGAGATGACGGGCTGGCGTGGCGCCGACCGGTCACCCGTGCCCGTGCCGGTCTCGAGTGCTTGCGCTTGTCCCATGGCCCGCCTCCGCGGAACGGTTCACTGGCCCGCGACGGTTCAGCCGCCGCTCTTGTCGGACTGGCCTTCACCACCCGGCTTGGCGTCCGGGGGCTTGGGGGGTTCGGGCGCCTGCGTGTCGGGCGAGGTAGGCGCAGCACCGGGCGAGGGGATCGAGGTGACGATCGGTGGCGGGAACTGCTTCTCGTCGATGAGGTTGATGACCTTCTTGGAGGGCAGGATCAGGGAGATGTTCTTGTACTGGAACTTGATATCGTTCTTGGCCTTGGTCGCCGCCGGATCGAAGGCCATGATCAGCAGCCCGGCCCCCTTCTCGAACACGGCGGGGACCGGGAGGATGTCGTTGCGGCCCTGCATGCCGCTCATCGCCTGGAACTGCGGGCCCAGCTCCTGGTAGGCCATGAAGATGTCCGCGTACGACTTGGGGACGCCCTTAAAGGCGCCCAGTTCTCCGCGATAGCCGTCCCTGAAGGCCTTGAAGGCGTCGTCGGTTGCCAGCGGCTGCGAGGTCGGGACCATCTCCTGGCGGACCTTGGCGTAGTCCTCGGCGTCGATCGCGGCGACCAAGGCGCCGGCCGGCTCGATCATTTTCGAGCTGAACATCGACAGCATCTTCACAGCGCCCAGGGCCAGGGCGCCCTGCAGGGCGGTGAACGCCAGCCCCAGTATCAGCCCGGCAAAGGCCATCCCCGTGCCGGCGAGCCGCCCGCGGGAGCGGTTGATCGCGATCAGGCCCGATATAGCGCAGATCACTCCCAGCAACGGCAGGATGGGTATGAAGCAGATGAGGCCGAACACAAGGCCCAGGATCGCCAGGATGCTGACGCGCTCGGGTTCGAGGATTTCCGGCTCGGCATCGAATCCCCGCGGGTCGAACGTGGCTGAAGTCATGACGACAAGGGTATCACGGCTGCGGCCCGGAGGGGCGCGGGGTGCTTCCGGCGGATCCGGGGTGGAAAAGACCTTCCGACCCGGCGATCCCGGCGTACTCTCCGGCCGCGATGCAAGCACATGGTCAGAAGAACTCGGCTGCCGGTGCCGGGGCCGATTCCGGTCCCGCGGAGGTTGAGCTCGCGGGAGCCGGCACTGCGTGTCGGCGGTGCGGCCGTGACCTGGCCGGCCTGCCGGCCAGCGGGCCGTGCCCGGCGTGCGGCAAGCCGGTCGCCGAGTCGATCCAGCACCCGCTGATGAAGATGCTCGGGCCGACGGCGATCCTGGGGGCGCTGTGGACGATCTTCCCCGCGGCACTGGGGTTGACGCTCCTGGGCTACCTGGGCCCGGTGTCGGACTGGCTCCAGAGCCTGGGCGGCTGGGGCTGGGCGGCGTACGCGGCGGTCTTCATCGTCTCGGCGGGCATCGGCTTCCTGCCCACGTACGGGCAGTCGTTCCTGGGTGGCTGGACCTTCGGATTCTGGTTCGGGTTCGCGGGGGCGATGGTGGGCTTCGTGGGCGGGAGCGTCGTTGGGTACGTGATCTCGCGGTTTGTCTCCAAGGAACGGATCGAAACGGCGCTGCGGGAGCATCCGCGCGGGCAGGCGGTGCGTGATGCGCTGCTGCGGCACGGGTTCTGGCGGGCGGCGCTGATCATCGGCGTGATCCGGCTTCCGCCGAATTCCCCGTTTGCGCTGACGAACCTGGTGCTGGCCTCGTCGGGGGCCAAGCTCGGCCCGTATGTCCTGGGCACGGCGATCGGGATGGCGCCGCGGACGGCGATCGCGGTGTGGATCGCCGCGGCCGGGGCCTCGACCGGGGCGGCGAACCTCAAGGAACTGGTGCTCGACCAGCCCAGGTGGATGATCTTCGGGGGGATCGCGGCGGTGGTGATCGCTCTGGCGATCGTCGGGGCGATCGGCAAGCGGGCGCTGGCGAGCGTGACGGGGCCGGCACAGGCCGCCGAGCCCCCGGCGCAGTCCTCCTCGGACAGCAACGCGGCCTGAGGTCGTTCAGTTCCCTTTCAACGCGCGGGCGGCTTCGACGACGAGCCGGGCGGCGGGCTCTATCTCGTCGGCGGTGGTGAATCGCGACAGGCTGAAGCGCAGGGAACCGTGGGCGATCGGTTCGGGGACTCCCATCGCCAACAACACCGGCGAGGGGTCGAGAGATCCCGAGGAGCATGCAGCCCCCGCGGAGGCGGCCAGGCCGCGCTCGCTGAGGTACAGCAGCAGGGTTTCGGCCTCGAGGGTCGGGAAGCCGATGTTGGTGGTGTTCCAGAGGCGCAGGTCGTGGGATGTGGGGCCGTTGACCACCGCGCCGGGGAAGCCCGAGAGCACGAGAGATTCGAACCGGTCACGGAGGTGTCGCTGGCGGTCGCGCGGGGCGGGATCGGCGAGCCAGGAGATCGCTTCGCGGGCCGCAGCGCCCGCGCCCATGATCCCCGGGACGTTCTCGGTACCGCCGCGGCGGCCGAGTTCCTGCGTGCCGTGGATCTGCGGACGCAGGCGAACGCCGCGGCGGGCCCAGAGCACACCCACGCCCTTGGGGCCGTGGAACTTGTGCGGGCTGAAGATGAGGACATCGCAAGGGCAGCCGAACCCGGCGGGGGCATCATCGGCGATGCTCGCCGGCATCTTTCCGACCCATTGCGTGCCATCGCAGACAAAGACAGTGCTGCCTTTGCGGCATTCGGCGGCGATCTTGGCGACGGGTTGAACGGCGCCGGTCTCGTTGTTGGCCCACTGGATGATCGCCAGCGCTGCGCCGTCGGCGAGCAGGCGGGTGAATTCATCCAGGATCACGATGCCGTGGCGATCGGTGGGGGCCCACGCGACCCGGCAGGCCCCGCGCTTGTGGAGGTCCTCGACCAGGTCGCGCACGGCGTTGTGCTCGACCCTGGTGGTGATGAGCAGCGGGGGCTCGGCGCTGGGCCTGAATGTGGCGGCGAGCACGCCGCGGATCGCCAGGTCGATCGATTCGGTGCCGCCGGAGGTGAACAGGACATCGCGGGCCTTGGCGCCGATGAGATCGGCAAAATCCTGGCGGGCAAGTTCAACCTGCCGCCGGGCCTCCTGGCCGCCGCGGTGGATGCTCGAGGGGTTCTGCCATGATTCATCGAGCGCGATGCGCACGGCCTCGACCACCGCGGGCGTGGGTCTGGTCGTGGCATTGTTGTCGAGGTTGATCACGGGGAATGGTAAGGGAGCGGGGATGCGTGGGTGCACTTGCCCGGCGTGACCAGCGTGAGGCCATGTTGGGACTACGGTCTCCTCTACACTCGCAGTGTGCATACCAGGAAGGTAATTCGACGCGTCGTGAGTTGCCTTCTCCTCGGCGTGCTCGCGAGCATCGGCGTCGCGGAGGCGACCGGGTGGTGGAGCAGGCTGCCGGTGCGGTCGGCCGACGAGCGGCGCTCTGCATGGGCACTTGAAGATCACCTTACGGCGTTCGTTACCGCAAGGTCAGCTCTAGGGAAGGAGTCGTTCCTGTGGGCGGTCGTCGATTGGAGATACTCCGAAAGTGTCCCGAGCGTGGGTGTGCCGGATGAAGTACCGCGCTGGTGCGGAGTGTGGAACGGGGATCAACGACAGGAATTCATTCGTATCTGGAATGCACACGGCGACCACGGGCACCAGAAGTGCTCCCGAGTTGATGTCGGACTCGGCTGTCCTAGCACTTGCGTGTGCGAGTTGTCGTTTTATTCAAAGCTATCGGCTGCCGCGAATCGACGACACACGGACGGGGGTTGGGATTCCAGTGTCGAGAGCAACGAGGACTCGCTGGGAGGGCAGCGCGTTCTAGCCTGGATTCCTGATTGGCCCGGGATCGCTGCGGATTCACTGTTCTGGGGCGCGATCGTGGGCTGCGCGTGGCGGGGAACCGAGATTCTCCGTGCGAGTCTGCGGCGTCGCCGCGGCCTGTGCCCGAACTGCGGCTACGACGTGGCAAGCCTGCCCCCCGGGTCCGTGTGCCCGGAATGCGGCGGAGTGTGTGGCTGAAGGTCGGTGGCCTATCAAAGGACCAATGGCGTAGCAGACGATCGGAGGGGTGTTGACAGGCCCAGCTTCTCGACCAGGGCCGTCAGGCCCGCCACATCGCTCTCATCAAAGCCGTTGAGTTCATAGCTGTCCCCATCCAGCACGCCCCAGCACGTGCCATCGGCGTTCATGATCGGGATAACGATCTCCGAGCGGTCCTTGGGATCGCAGGCGATGTAGTTGGCCCCCAGCGTGGCCACATCGGGGATCAGGATCGGGCGGCGATCCTTCCAGCCGCGCCCGCACATGCCGTGCAGGCCGATGGGAGAGCACGCGGGCTTGTCGCGGCGGGCGACCAGGATCATCTCGTCGCCGCTCGCGGTCTTTTCGTAGAAGCCGATCCAGGAGTACGCCGGGCGCGCGGGCATTCCCAGCCCGAAGTGGTCCCAGACCAGGTCGCAGGCGAGCTTCATGCGGGCGAGCCGATCGCCCGCGGGCGTGGATGGCAGCAAGGCGAGCAGTTGGTCGTACCGGCGCATGGCCATCCCTTTCTTCAGCGCGTGAAGATCGAACAGCGGGCGTGTGCGTGCGATGAACCGGCCGGAGCGGGATCAGAGCGTGGCGCTGGTGTAGGGCAGGAGGCCCATGTACCGGGCGCGCTTGATCGCCTGGGAAACCATGCGCTGCTCGCCGGCGCTGGTGCCCGCGCGCTTGCGACCGTAGATCTTGCCGTTGGGGCTCATCAGGCGCCGGAGCGTCTCGATGTCCTTCCAGTCGACGTAGACCTTCCCCTTGGCAGAGACGCGACCGACCTTGATCTTCTGGACGTTCTGGAAACGGTTGAACTTCGACATGGCCGACACTCCCGCCAGCGGCGGGACTCCGTCATGGACTTGTGGCCCGGCGGGGCCTTCAGAAGCTCGGCCGGACGACGGTGGGTCCCCGGCGCAACGCGCGGGCGGGGTCGAGATGCTAGGTCCGGACAGAGGTGCGGTCGAGCGGCGGATCCTGCGGGCTACGACCGACCATCAGGCAACGATCGACCGAGAGCAGGCCGCCGCCACCGAACATGACCAGAACGCCGGCGGTGAGCATGATGGAGTCCTGGACGATGTGGCACGTGCCCAGCGGGCCGGTGCAGAAGGGCTGGAGCTTGCCGAAGCAGCCGCAGTTCACGGTCAGGTCGCGCCAGAGCACCGAGGCTATCCCGCCGATGAAGACCGCGAGCGTGAGCGATGCCAGGCCCGCGGCGGCATGGGTCCACCAGCCCAGGACCATCGCCAGTCCGCAGATCAACTCGGTCCAGGGCACGGCGAACACCGCCAACTGGTTCAGGTGGTCCGGGAGGATCTTGAAGGCCTTCACCGAGTCGGCAAAGTCCGCCGGGCCGAGCAGCTTGACGAACGCGGCGAAGATGAAGAGCCCACCAAGAGCGACACGGAGAACCAGCAGGCTCGCGCCGGCAGCGCTGCCGCGCTGGGGATTGCCATCCAGGCGTGGGTTGCTCCGTTCGCCGGTCATCCACCGCTCGCGGTCAGGGGGTCGGTCCCGGTCTCGATCGCGTACCCAGCGCCCTTCCAGGCCGGGAAGCCATCGACCATGATGTGGAGCCGCTGGAAGCCGGCCTGCTGAAGACGGATGCCGACGTCGTGCGAGGCCTCGCAGTCACCGCCCGAGCAGTAGATCACCACGGCCGCGGCGGGGTCGAGCAGTTGGAGTGCCTTGGGCGGGACGGCCTCGGAGAACATCGTCGCCGTCAGGTGCAGGGCCCCCTGGATGTGTCCGGCCGCGAAGTCCTCATCCAGCCGGGCATCGATGAACATCACGCCGGCATCGTGCAGGCGCTTGGCCTGCGCGACCGTGATCTCCTGCTCTATGCCCTCGTCGACCGCGGCCCGCGTCGGTTGTCCGGGGGCGGGGGCGGTCGCCGGGCCGGTCGTCGTTGCCGCGTGGGTCGCAGGGGCCGGCTGGGCGCTCGGAGGAGTCAGGCGCAGCTGCACGGGCCGGATCCAGGAATCGGCGGCGCCCAGCAGCAGTCCCAGGCCGGCCAAAGCGAGCATTCTGGTGACGATCGTCACGTGGGCCGGTCCTTTCCGCGCGGGACTACTTGGGTGATGCGGGCGCCGGGGGAGCGGAGACCGGCTGGGGCGGTTGAGCGGGCGGGCTCTGGCCGGTGGAGGGAGAAACCACCGGCGCTGCGCCGGGCGCGGCCTGCCCGTTGGCGAGCCTGACGAAGCCGTAGAAGGGGACCTTGATTTCCTCTTCTCCCGGCTCCTCGGTGAGCACGGCGATCTCACCCTGCAGAGCCCCGGCGCGCTGCGGGGCGTTGCCCTTCACGAGCACCGTGTGCATCGTGTTGGTTTCGTTGCTCTGGACGCTCGTCTCCAGGCCCAGGTTGGTGGGACGGCGCAGCTCGACGCCCTTGACCTTGATCGCCTTGCCGTTGCGGCTCTTGAGGGTGATCTTGGCCTCGAACGGCTGGCCCGCGGGGAGATTCCCGAGGGTCGCGGGCGAGGGGGCAACCTCGAGCTCGCCGGTGACCTCGGCGACCACCTGCACGTTCATCAGATCGGCGCGGGGCTCGTTGGTGCGGATCGCGACGGTGGAGGTGCCGCGCCCGACCTTGGCGCCGGGGGCGAGCTTGACCTCGATGGTGGAGCGGCGGAGCTTCTTGCCATTGATGTCCAGGTCCTCGGTCTTGGTGACGCTGGCCTGGAAACGCTCGTCGCTGACCGTCGCCAGGGTCGCCTCGAAGCCGGTGGTCCCGCAGGTGAGCGTGACGAACATGCTCTTGCCCTGCGTCTTGTCGACCTTGGCGAAGTTGAGCACCTTGGGCTCGACCTTCACCAGCGCTTCGATCGTGGACTTGAAGGTGACCACCGTCGTGGGGTGGTCCGCATCGTTGCTGAAGATGGTGATGGTCTTGGTGACGATGCCCTCTTTGGCGCGCGGGTCGAACTCGCCCTCGATCTGGCCCTTCTCCCCGGGCATGTACTCGGTCTTGTTGGGCTTGGCGGCCGTGCACCCGCAGGAGGGCTGCACGCGGCTGATCTGAAGCACGCCGTCGCCCGTGTTCGTGAAATCGATCTTGAACTTGGTCTTTTCGGTGTCGAGGATCGTTCCCAGGTCGGTCTCGCTCTTGGCGACCGTCAGCACCGGCTTGCCGACCAGCAGGGACGACCCGGCCGGCGGTTCGGCTTCCTTCTGAGCGTCTTCAGACCCCGGCTCGACCGGCTGGGCGAACACGGCCCCGGCGATCGTCAAAAGACACCCGGCCATCCACCAACCAGAACGACGAGCAAAACGCGCGACTGCCATGGCAAGATCTCCGATTGATCCGACGTAAGAGTGCTCGATCTGACCCACCCACCCCGACCACGACCCCGGGCACACCTCTCGAGAACGCCCCGTGTTTTCTTCGTTACCGCTGCGGCGAGCGGCTTGAGTTGATAATCCACGCCAGACCGAAACCCGCCTCGCCGCGGGCCGACGCAATCTTAGCGAGCCGCCCCGACATCGAGTCCCGACCCCCCAGGGGGCATGGACCGGTACCGACCGTAACGCGGGAAAGACCCAGCCCGCCCATCATCGGCGATCGGCGTCCGTTCCCTCAGGACCCAGGGACCTCCCTTGCCCGGCGGTCCGTGGCCCGGGCCGAATAGACTGCATGCGTGATCCACCCTCCACTTGAGATCGGCGGGCTTGGGCTGGCGAGCAACCTGCTGCTGGCGCCGATCGCGGGGTACTGCGATCTTGCGTTCCGGACCGTGTGCCGGGAGCAGGGCGGACTGGGCCTGGCGTGCACGGACCTTCTCAGCCCGCAGGGGCTCCTGCGGGGGACGGCGACAAGCCTGGACCTGGCCAGAACCGACCGGTTCGACAAGCCGGTGGGGATGCAGTTGTACGGGAGCGATCCGGAAATCATGGCCCAGGGAGCGCGGTGGGCCGCCGAGCACGGCGCGACGCTCATCGACATCAACATGGGGTGCCCGGTCGACAAGGTGACAAAGAAGGACGGGGGTTCCAAGCTGCTGACCGACCTGGACCGCGCGGTCGGGATCGCCGCGCGTGTGGTCCGCGAGATGGAGCGCGTCGCGCTCTCCCACGAGCAGTGGCAGGAGCGGCTCGGGGATGCGGTGCTCCGGCGGGCCGGGCCGTGCCCGATCCCGGTGACGTGCAAGATGCGCCTGTGCTGGCACACCTCCGAGCTTGACTCGGGCGCTGCGTGCTCGCCCTTGCTCGCGCGGCGGCTGGCCGACGCCGGCGTGGCGGCGGTCACGGTGCACGGCCGGACGACGGAGATGAAATTCTCCGGCCAGGTCCGCCACGACGGGATCGCGCGGGTGGTGGAGTCGGTGGGCGGCGCGATCCCGGTGATCGGCAACGGTGACGTGCGCGAGCCGGAGGACTGCGTCGATATGATGAGGCGCACGGGCTGCCGGGGCGTGATGATCGGCCGCGGCGCCCTCAGCGCGCCGTGGATCTTCCGGCGCTGCTGGGAACTGCAGGCCGGCGGCGCGGCGGGGCCCGAGCCCGGGACCGCCGAGAAGATCGGGATCATCCGCCGGTACTTTGAACTCATGAGGGCCAACCGGGACGACCGCTACGCGATGTTCCAGATCACCCGACGCATCAGCTGGTTTGCCAGGCGGCTCATGGAGCACGATCCCTCCGGCAGGCCGATCGGCATCAAGCCGTTCAAGGAAGCCGTGCGTCACGCGACCGAGCCGGCGCAGGTGCACGCGGCGCTGGACCGGTTCCTGGCCGGTGAACTGCGGGGAGGATTCTTCGAACTCCAGGAGCCCGCCTCGACGTAGGAACTGACTGCCTTGCCGATCCGGAGATCCACGTGCGACTGACTCAGAAGGTTGGAAAGACGGTCCGTACCGCGGCCGGAACGGCGTGGGCCGGGGCGATGACGATCGCCGGCCTGGTGGTGCTGTCGTCGCAGAGGGGATTCCTCGGCCGCGTGACGACCGTCCGCTGGAGCGTCGGCATCGCGCTGGCCGCCGGCGGGCTGTTCGTGTTCATGGTGCTGGTCGCGGATCGGTGGTTCCGCCGCGCCAGCAAGCCGATGATCTGGTCCGCCGAGGTCGTCTGCTTCGCGGCTTTCGCGGGCGCTCCCCTGGTCACGGTCCTGGTCGCGTTATTCCAAACTGGCGGCTGATCCGAACATGCTCCAAACACACCCTCGCCGTGCCAGGACTCTCACCCCCGCGTTGGCGATCACCGTGATGACCGTGGCGTGTGCATGGGCAGCGCCGGCATCGGGCCAGCCGGCGGATTCGGGCCAGCCGGCGGATTCGGGCGAGCGGGCCCCCGCGACCCCCTCGAGCCGCGCGACGTCGACCGTCGGAGTGAAGGAGTTCGCCGCGCGCAACGTGATCCGGATCGCGTTCGCGGACCTGGGGCTGCAGCGGGATCCGCTGCCCAGGGATCACCGGCTCGCGGGGATTCTGCTCGGCGTCGCGCAGGAGTTCTCGCCGGACGACAACGTGCAGCGGTGGAGGCTGGGCGCGGCGACCGCCGGCGACGACCGGGAGACCGCGGTTGCGATCTGCCGCGAGATCCTCAAGTCCGATCCCAAGGACGCGGTGGTGCAGCTGCGGCTGATCACGCTGCGGCTGGAGGATGCGGGCACGGCCGAGGAGCGCCTCAAGCGCTTGCGCAAGCTGCTGGGGGCCGAAGGGGACAGGATCGACCCGTCGGTTCGGAGCAGGCTGGCGATGGACGCGGCGGCGTTGTGCGAGCAGCTCGGGGACGAGAAGGGGTTCGTCACGTTCCTGAAGCAGGCCACGGCGCTGGACTCGACCAACCGCGACGCGGCGGCGACCGCGGCGGCGTACTTCTCCGATCGTGTCGACGACCCGATCGGGCGGCTCGAACTGCTGGGGAACCTGCTGCTGGCCGAGCCGACGGACCCGGAGACGCAGATCGCGATCTCGCGCGAGCTGGCCGCGGTCGGAGCGTTCGCCGAGTCCAAGCGCTTCCAGGACAACGTGGCCAAGATGTTCGACCGCGAGAGCGTGCAGCTCCCGCCGCTGCTCGCGCGCGAGCGGCTGTTCAGCCGCTGGGGCATCGAGGGCCCGCAGGTGGTGATCGAGGAGCTCAACAGGCAGATCCAGACCTACCGGCTGCAGGCCCAGCGCCGCATCGAGGCGATGGAGAAGGCGCTGGTGTCGACCGTCGGCGTGCCCAGGCCGGAGGATGTCCGGCTCGAGCCGCTGATCGAGCGGCTGCGCCTGTTTTCGGCGGCGGTCGCCGATGACCGCCAGACGGTCAGCGATTCGGCGTACGACCTGCGCGCGACGGTGAGTTCAAGACTGCAGGAGCTGGGAGATCCCAAGCGGCGTCCTCCGGAGATGGACGACAAGAAGGCGTCGGACCTGGCCGTGGGCCTGGAGCTGGGCCTCATCCAGACGTACGGGTGGGCGAACGTGTACGTTCCAGCGCCCCCTCCGACGGACGAGCCCGCGGCGGCGAGCACGCCGCCCGCTCCTTCCTTGGGCACGACACCGGCTCCGAAGAGCCCGGGCTCGCCTCCGGCTTCCCCGGCGCCCCCCAAGCCCGATCGCGCAGCGCCGGCCGCCGGTCCCGGGGCGACCCCGATCCATCCCGCGCCCGCGACGCCGGCGCTGGCGGACCCGACGAGCCAGCCCCCGGATGCGGGCGCGGCCGCCAAGCCTCCGCCGCGGCCGATCGCGGGTCCTCCCGGGCCCGACGACCTGATGGCCGAGGTTGAGAAGATCGCCGCCAGCGGGCGGGTCGACGCCGACGACGCCGATCTCATGACGGCGCGCGGCTGGGCGCTGCTCCGGGGCGGGCGCATCGACGAGGCGATCGAGAGTTTCTCGACCGCCTCGGACAAGAAGGTCGACGCCGAGCTGGGGCTGGCCGAGTCCTACCGGGCCAAGGGTGACACCAACAAGGCGATCGCCTCGTACCGGCTGGTGTGGAGATCGGTCCCCCAGTCGCTCGAGGCGATGGTCGCGTACTCGACGCTCCGCAAGATGCTGGGCCTCGCGGACATCGAGGCGGAGCTGGCCCAGAGAGCCCGACGGTTCTCCGCCGGCGTTCCCAAGTGGATCGACTCGGTCTCCAACGGCGGGGACAGTTTCATGAACATCGAGTTCGAGGCGGTGCCCCGGTCGGCCGGTCCGCTGGACCGGACCGCGCTGCGCGTGCGTCTGCGGAACACCGCGCCGGTCCCGCTCGGGCTGGGGTCGGACCGGTCGCTCAACTCGCAGATCCTGGTCGGCTCGAGCATGGAGGTCGGGCTCTCGAGCGTGCGGGCGTACCTCAAGCCCGAGGTGACGTCGGTCGCGCGGCGGTTCCGCCTGATGCCCAACGAGGTGGTGGAGCTGGTGTACTGGCCCGATGCGGGCTCGGCGGGGTGGGTCATCGAGGAGTGCTGCGATCGGTCGCTCCGGCAACGGTGGCGGGCGATGCAGGGCTTCGTGCAGGACGACGACGGCACGCTCAACGTCGGGCCCCTGTGCCTCTCGCGCGATTCCAATTCGCAGGTCCGCGCCTCGAGCGCGCTCGCGGCCCTCTCCCCGGCGGACCTGGCGCGCAGGCTCGCCTCGGCGCCGGAGTCCGAACTCCCGGAGATCGCGGCGGTGCTCCGGGCCAGGATGCTCAACCCGGTCACGGACACCACGGGACAGGCCGTGAAGATCTCCGCGGGCGATGCGCAGGCGATCGCCTCGGCCGCCGCCGGCCGGTACGCGTCGATGAGCCGCGAGGCGCGGATGATGCTGGTGGCGGTCCTCCCGCAGGCGGCGGTCTATCCGGCGATGAAGCCGTTCGATGACGCGGCGGCGGGCGAGACCGATCCGGAGGTCGCGCTGCTGGTGATGGTGACGCGCGTGACCGACGCCAAGGACCCCTTCCTCGAGGCGTGCGGAAAGTCGAGCGATGCGCGGCTCGCCGGAGCGGCGGCGCTGGTGGCGCAGCGGCTGGCCGATGGCGGGACCGGGTTTGCCCTCCACGGCGGTCCTGACGTGGCCGAGATCATCCGTTCGGCGAGCGAGAAGACCGCGAGCGATCTGGGCGCCGACCAGGGCGGCGGGCGGTGACGACGAGGCCCGGAACGTCCGCGGCCGCTCCGCCCGTAACGGCAAGCCCGCGCGGCGGTCACTCGCGCACGGCGCGGGGCGTGACCAGTGTCGTGGTCGCGGTGGTCTGCATCGGTGCGGCCGCGTGGGTGCTGAGCTCCGATTCCAACCGGGCCGATTTCTCCCGCGCTGTGCAGTCGGCGCGGCACGCGCCGGTGTGGCTGTTGGCCGCGGTGCTGGCGCTGCCGCTGGCCAACTGGATCCTCACCACGATCTCGTTCTGGCTGCTGACCCGGCCCTTCGGACGGGTCGGGCTCGCGGAGATGTGGGCCCTGATGGGTGTGTCGTGGCTCGCCAACTACCTGCCCCTCAAGCCCGGCCTGGTCGGCCGGCTCGCATACCACGCCAGGTTCAACAAGATCCCCGTGCGTGACGGAGCCCGGGCGCTGGTGCACGCCGTGCTGCTCAGCGCGGCCAGCGCGGGGTTGCTGGTCGCGTTCGCGCTGGCCGCAGGGCACCCCTCGGCGGCCTGGAGCATGCCGACGATCGTGTGCACAGCGCTCGCGGCCCTTGGAACGATCGCCTGGGCCGCGGTGCATTCCATCCGACTGAGGCGGGCCGATTCGGACGCCACAACGCCTCCACCGGGCGTGCGTTCGAGCCTGTTTGCAGCGTTTGGCGTCCGGATTCTGGATTCGAGCGTCTGGGTTGTGCGGTACCTGTTGGTATTTGAGGTGGTGGGTTCGCCGATTCCACTCGTTCAGGCGGCGGCGGTCGCCGCGGTCAGCCAGGCGGTCGCCTCGCTTCCGATCGTGGGATCGGCCCCTGGGATCCGCGAGTGGTCGGTCGGGGTGCTCTCGACGGTACTGCCGCCCGGAGCGCAGAAAGTGATCGGGAGCGGAGCCAGCGCGGCCTTGTCGGTCGGGTTGATGGCGGACATCCTCAACAGGATTGCGGAGGTCGTACTGGCGATTCCGATCGGATTGTCGAGTGCTGCGTGGCTGGCGCGCCATGTGAATCGGGGTGAATAGCGCCTCACGATAGGGAACAAATCACGAACCCGCCGCGTCTGTATCATTATCGGAGACACCGGTTTTGGTCAGGGCTCGCGGGCCGGCTAACGGCTGAGGGTTACCCCGGGTTCTTTCCTGCCCCCGTTAAGCGGAATCTTCGGATCGTCGAATCCGTATAGAACCTGTGGGACTGGACTTTCAGGAGAGCCGGCCCGAGCCCCCACAGGGACGGGCCGGTGTTGCTATGGAATCCAGTGGTCCCAGGATCGCGAACGGATTCGCGATCTGCCCCGCGTCGGCCGTTTGACGCCGCGATCCGTGTGCGGTGAGCGAGCGGAACCCGCGCGTGGGAATAGCGGAAGGATGTGTCGGGGTCGCGCCGTCGCGGCCTGCCCGGCTTCACGGACGATCGGGTCCCATGGTCAACAAGATCGAACAAGACCATCAGCGTTTCCGGCAGATCGTGCGGGGCAAGATCCGCAAGGATCTGCGGCGGTTCATCTCGCGCGGGGACATCCTGGCGCGCGAGGGCCGGCGTGTGGTTTCGGTGCCGATTCACGATATCGATATCCCCACGTTCCGGTACGGGGATAACTCCGGGGGCGTTGGGATGGGCGAGGGGGACGAGGGCCAGAGCGTCGGTCAGGGGCAAGGGCAGGGGCAGGGGGGGGAGGCCGAAGGTCGTCACGCGCTGGAAGTGGATGTGACGCTCGACGAGCTGGCGGACATCCTTGCCGACGAGCTCAAGCTCCCGCGGATCCAGCCGCGCGGCCAGCACAAGATCACGACGATCCGGGACAAGTACACGGGCATCCGTCCGATCGGTCCGGCGGCGCTGCGGCATTTCAAGCGCACGTACCGCGAGGCGCTCAAGCGGCAGGTCTCGATGGGGCTGTACGACCCCGAGAACCCGATCGTGGTTCCGATCAAGAACGACCTGCGGTTCCGCTCGTGGAACGAGGTCAAGAAGCCCCAGAGCAACGCGGTGATCGTCTACATGATGGACGTTTCCGGTTCGATGGGGGACGAGCAGAAGGAGCTGGTGCGGCTGGAGGCCTTCTGGATCGACACGTGGCTGCGGCGCAACTACGAGGGGATCGAGAGCCGGTACATCGTGCATGATGTGCGGGCGCAGGAGGTCGACAAGAAGACGTTTTTCTCGGTGCGCGAGGACGGGGGAACGCGGATCAGCAGCGCCTACCAGGCGTGCCTGGAGCTGATCCAGCAGCACTACGACCCGTCGGAGTGGAACCTCTACCTGTTCCATTTCTCCGACGGGGACAACTCCTCGGACGCGGACAACCGGCTGTGCGTGAAGATCATCGACGAGCAGCTGCTGCCGCGGTGCAACATGTTCGGCTACTGCCAGGTCGCCAGCAGCTACGGCAGCGGGTCGTTCATCAACGTGCTGCACGAGGCCTTCCCCGACGGCCGGGCCGATGAGCTCGGCCCGAGGCTGGTGACCAGCAAGGTGAACGGGCGGGACGACCTGCTCGAGTCGCTGCGGACGTTCTTCAAGAGCGGGCGGTGACCGCGCGGCGAGCGTGATGTCAGTCGGGAGGCCGGCGGGTAGACTCCCGGCCATGTCGCACCGGATCCTCTCGGACTTTGTGACACTGTGGACGACCGTGGACCCGATCGGGACGGTGCCGATCTTCCTTTCGGTGGTGGGTACGCGCCCGGCGGCCGAAGCGCGGAGGATCGCGACGCGGGCGATCGTGATCTCGGCGATCATCCTGGTGGTGTTCATGGCGGCGGGGCAGGCGATCACCGAGGCGCTGGGGATCTCGATCCAGTCGTTCCAGATCGCCGGCGGGATCGTGCTTTTCCTGATCGCGTTGTCGATGATCTTCGAGGACCCGCGCAACCCGGATGGGCCGGAGGCGGCCACGGCGCGGGCGCAGGACCCGGCGGTGTTCCCGCTGGCGATCCCGGCGATCGCGGGGCCGGGGACGATGCTCGCGTGCGTCGTTCTGACCGACAACAACCGCTACAGCGTGGGCCAGCAGGTGTCGACGGGGGCGGTGCTGCTGGGGGTGCTGGGGATCCAGTGGGCGCTGCTGGTGCTGGCGACGAGGATCCAGAAGGTGCTGGGGATCGCGGGGACGAGTGTGCTGTCGCGGGTGATGGGGCTGCTGCTCTCGGCGCTGGCGGTGCAGATCGTGTTCCAGGCGATCCTGCAGGTAGTCAAGGGCAGTGCCGCGGGGTGAGTGCGGGAGTGGGGGTGGGGCCCGCGTCGGGAGGGTGTGCGCGTGGGGGCACTGGCAGCGAGCTGCCAGTGGCACAGCAGGCAGTTGTACAGGTAGACTGACCTCCCTTGGCGCGACCGCTGTACAAGAACTTGACGGCGCAGGTGCTCACGGCCGTGGGGATCGGGATCGCGATCGGCGCGCTGCGGCCCGACTGGGGCGTGGCGCTCAAGCCGGTGGGGGATGGGTTCGTTCGGCTGGTGAAGCTGATCGTCGGGCCGGTGATCTTCCTGACGATCGTGGGCGGGATCGCGGGGATGGGAGACCTCAAGCGGGTCGGGCGGGTGGGGATCAAGGCGCTGGTCTATTTCGAGCTGATCACCACGATCGCCCTGGGAATCGGCCTGGTGGTCGCCAACGTACTGCGGCCGGGGGCGGGGGTGGCGACCCAGGGCGTCGATGCGTCCAAGGTCTCGCAGTACACCGACAAGGCGCAGGGCTTCACGGAGTTCGTGCTCCACATCATCCCCGACAGCATGGTGGGGCCGTTCGTGAGCGGGGACACGCTGCAGGTGCTGTTCCTCTCGGTACTGACGGGGTCGGCGGTGGCGCTGATGGGCGAGCGCGGTCACTGGATCACCCAGCGAGCCCACCACCTGACCGAACTGCTGTTCAAGATCATCGGGATCATCATGCGGGTGGCACCGCTGGGGGCGCTTGGGGCGATGGCGTACACGGTGGGCGCCCACGGGCTCAAGACTCTGGTGCCGCTGCTGGGGCTGATGGCGTGCGTATACCTGACGATGGTGGTGTTCGTGTTCGTGGTGCTGGGCGCGGTCCTTCGCGGCTGCGGCGTGGGGCTGTGGAGCTACCTGGTCTACATCAAGAATGAGATCGTGCTGGTGCTGGGGACGAGTTCTTCCGAATCGGCGCTGCCGAGGATGATCGAGAAGATGCGGCGGGCCGGGTGCGGGAGAGAGGTTTCGGGCCTGGTAATCCCGGCCGGGTACTCGTTCAACCTGGACGGCACGAGCATCTACCTGTCCATGGCGGTGCTGTTCATCGCGCAGGCGTACGGGGTCCAGATGGGTATCGCAGAGCAGCTGGCGGTGCTGGGAGTGTTGATGCTCACGAGCAAGGGGGCGGCGGCGGTGACGGGGGCGGGGTTCGTGACGTTGGCGGCGACCCTGAGCTCGACGCACGTGCTGCCGGTGGAAGGGCTGACGCTGCTGCTGGGCGTCGACCGGTTCATGAGCGAGGCGAGGTCGATCACGAACCTGATCGGCAACGGGGTCGCGGCGATCGCGGTGAGCCGGATGGAGGGGGAGTTTGATGTCGAGAAGTACAAATCCGCGGCGGCGGACGCGGCGGATTGATGCGGCGCGGAAGCGGAGGCTGCCGAGCGATCACCGCCGTGGAGCGGGTATTTCAAACGCCGCCCAAGCCTCGTTCGGGAGGATGGCCTGCGGGTACGCGATCGCATCGGTCCGGGGCGTGCCGTTACGCCTCCGATGCACCGCGGCCTGGATGCTGTCCTGAGGATCGGGCCTGACGATGGGAGTATCAGAACCGAACCAGAGGAGCTCTCCGGGCGAGCACCCGCGGTCGATGAGCTCGCGGAGAGGTAAGACGCGGTCGAGACGGTGGGGGAGGTAGCGGTGCAGGGCTTCGATGTCGGCGAGCAGGTGGCAGGGCTGGACGCTGGCGACCACACCGAGTTCGGCGAAGCGCGGGGTGTCGGAGTTATCCACAATCTCGGCGTGCTCGATGCGGACGGCGGGTACACCGGCCTCGATGCGGTCGCGGGCGGGCCGGAAGGGCGTCGTGCGGGTGTGGCGATCGGCGCTCCATGAGCCATGGACGCGATCGGTGGCATCGAGGACCGCGCGGACGGCGGCATCGCCGATCGCGTGCGCGGCCAGGCCGATCCCAAAGCGAGCGGTGGCACGGATCGCGGCTTCGATGCCGGCGGGATCGGTGACGACTTTGCCGGTGGGCAGGCCGTGCTGCGGCTCTTGGTAGGGGCAGAGCATCCACGCGGTGCGGCTGTTGAGGGTGCCGTCGGTGAAGATCTTGGCGCCGGCGAGCGTGATGGTCGGGCGTGACCAGGCCGGCGCTTCGCGCACGCGAGATTCGATGTCGTGGAGGGGCGCGTAGAGCCAGGCGCGGATGGGGAGTTCACCCGAATCGTGCAGTTCGGCGAGCAGAGGGCCGAGCCAGGGCTCGCTGAGCATGTCGTGGACTTCATCGAAGCCGTGGCGGGCCAGGTCCTTGAGCGCGGAGATGACGTGATCACGCCGCTGCGCGGCCGTGGGTTCGGGGGCGGCGTGCCACAACGCCCAGGCGGCGGATTCCAGGGCCAGGCCGTCGGGGTTTGAGTGGAGGTCGCGGCCGATGATGCCGCCGGGGGGATCTGGGCTATCGCGAGTGATCCCGGCGGCCCTGAGGGCGGCGGAGTTGGCCATGACCATGTGGTGATCGAACGACATGGCCGCGCACGGCCGATCGCCGGTGGCTTCGTCGAGTTCGCGAAGGGTGGGCCATCCGCTCGGACCCGCCCCGCGCTGTTTCCAGCCTTCGACGCGAGCGCCGATGGCCAGCAGCCAGCCCGGGTCCTGGGCTGCGGACAGCCGGCGTGAGGCGTCTTTCATGATCGCCAGGCAGTCGTCGGCTCCTGAGCACCCGGCGAGCGAGACCATGGCCAGGGACCTTCCGTGGGCGGCGATGTGGGCATGGGCTTCGCGCCGCATGGTGTTCACGGGGTGCTACCGGCGGGGGTGTCGGGGGATGGGCTCAAGAGCTCGATGAGCGCCTGTTCGGCGAGCTGTTGGGTGGTTGCGGGATGCTGGAAGTCGACGCGCTCGGGTCCGAAGCGAGCGCGGATGTCGACTCCGAGAGGGTCGATGCCGACCATGACGGCCCGGTCGAGGCCGGGCCTCAAGCGTTTGCGGCAGGCGGCGAGCAGGTCGTCGGGCCGGGCGTTGGCCTTCTTGCAGAGGGCGGGTTCGGCGGAGCGGAGGGGGTTGGGGGCGGTGACCAGCGCGGCTTCGAAGACCTGGTTCTCGCGCCGGGCGGACTGGATGGCGAGCCTGAGCCATCGGCGTTCCCTCGCCGGTCCGTGGTAGATGAGGTGGCGGTCGGGGGCCTCATGGGTGTTGGGGTCGATGTCGGAGGCCTCGCAGAGGAGCTGGAGGGAGCCCTCGCCCTCGTCGGGGATGAAGACGACGAGCGCATCGAGTTCATCGTTGCTGGGCGCATCGGGACCGTCGGCGGGCACGGGCATGACCAGCGAGCCGGTGGAGGGGTCGATGACGTAGGTGCGCTTGAGGACCTGCTCGGAGAAGCGGGCGACGCACCTGTAGTTGCCGCGCAGGAGCCTGGCCGGGGAGAGGGGGCCGGCGGCGAAGGGTCCGAACTCCTCGGGCGCGGAGACCATGGATGTGATTGTCGCCGGGGGCGCGTCGCAAGCAAGCGGGGGGCCCGGGAGTGGACGAAATCGGGCCTGAAATGGCCCAAAAACGATCGCGGGGCCCGCCGGCCCCGCGATCATCCAGATTGTGTTGTCTTCGTTGACGCCCGTCTTTCGAATGGACGGGCGCGGGGCTTGGAGAGCACATGGCTCCCCGCCCGTGCGTTACTTGCGGGACTTCTTCTTGCCGGCCTTCTTGGAAGACTTCTTCGAGGCCTTCTTGGACGCTTTCTTGGCCATTACGGGAACTCCTCGTAACGAGACATGCCCGGGTCTGACTCTGCACTCCAACGTGCAGAGCATCCGGGCGGGAATGATTATCGGTGCAACAGCGCGCCGTACTTGAATGCAACGCGCATGTTTTGCGTCGGGCGGATCCCGACGACGTTGGCGACTCCTTCGACCATGGCTCCAGCATACAGAGTGTTTGCGTGTCTTGCACGCAAGGGGGCACCCCTGCGCAACCGACAGGCCGGTGAGGAGAGGGAGTCGTTGACGCAGAGCGTCCGCGCGGTCACACTTCAGAGGGCGTTGACCGTTCCTCGGAGAGACACGATGCCAGGGATCACCCGTCGGACACTTGAGTGCGGGACGCCGCTGGTGGTTGAGCACATCGAGGCGGTCCGCAGCGCGGCGGTCTGCTGGATGGTCCCGGGAGGATCGGCCTTCGACCCTCCTGAGCGATGCGGACGCAGCGCGATGTGGGAGGAACTGCTCATGCGCGGCGTGGGCGACCGGGACAGCCGGTCCCAGGCCGACGCCGTCGACCGCCTGGGAGTCGGGCGATCGGTCGATGTGGGGACTTACTACATGCGAGTGGGGGCGACCATGATGGGGGCGAGGGTTGTCGAGGCCCTGCCGTTGCTGGCCGACATGGTCCTGCGGCCGGCGATGCACGGGGACGACATCGAGCCGGCCCGGGACCTGGCCCTGCAGGCCCTGGCGTCGCTCAAGGACGATCCCCAGGAGCGGGCGATGATCGCCGCCCGGCGTCGGCACCTTCCCGAGCCGATCAATCGCTCGGGCCTGGGCACCGCCGAGGGGATCGCGGCCGTCACCCGCGAGAATCTCTCCGACGACTGGCACGCGACGGCCAGGCCGGGGGGGGCGATCATCGCGATGGCCGGGGCGATCGGTGCGGATGAGGTTTTCGAGGCGTTGGAGGGGCAGCTCAAGGGCTGGTCTGGGGCCACGGCGCTGCCGAAGAACGGCCCGGTTCCCCCCCGGGGCTACGAGCACGAGGACGACGAGACCAACCAGGCGCAGATCATCGTCTGCCACGACGCCCCGACGGAACTCGCGGACGAGTCCATCCTCGAGAAGATCGTCCTGAACGTGCTCTCGGGGGGCATGTCGGGGCGGCTGTTCACGGAGGTTCGCGAGAAGCGGGGCCTGTGCTACTCGGTCAGCGCGGGCTACCGCGGGGACAGGGACTTCGGCTCGGTGACGGCCTACGTCGGCACGACTCCGGAGCGGGCGCAGGAGTCGCTGGACGTGCTGCTGGCCGAGATGGCCCGCATCAACTCGTCGTCTCCGGCCGACCGGATCACCCACGAGGAATTCCAGCGGGCGGTGGCCGGCATGAAGAGCCGGCTGGTGTTCAGCGGGGAATCCACGGCCGCGCGGGCCAGCGCGCTGGCGGCCGACATGCACGTCTACGGTCGGCCCCGGACGCTGGGAGAGATCGCCGAGAAGATCGATCGCGTGACGCTCGATCAGGTCAACGAGTATCTCGCGAAGCGTCGGCCCGGAAGGATGACGATCCAGACGCTGGGTCCCAAGGCCCTGACGCCGCCGGCGATGTGATCCGCGACCGGCACGGGCCGGCCCGATCCTGTATCGTGGAGGGATGACCGAGCAGGCCGTGCCATCCACATCGGCAGCGCCGCGTCGAGTGCTGGGCATGGTCGACGCGGGGTGCATCGTCGTCGGCGCGATCATCGGCGTCGGGATCTTCTTTACCCCGAGCAACGTGGTGCGGATCACGGGCGACGGCGGGCTGGCGCTGACCGCGTGGGCGGTCGCGGGGCTGATCGCGATGTGCGGGGCCCTGGTCTTTGCCGAGCTGGGATCCCGGTACCACGCCAGCGGGGCGCAGTACGAGATCCTGCGGGACAGCTACGGGCACCTGCCGGCGTTCATGTTCGTGTTCTGCAACGCGACGGCGATCCAGGCCGGGGCGACGGGGATCATCGCGGTGATCTGCGTGGAGAACATCGCCACGGCGGCGGGGGTCGGCCAGCCGGAGGGCTGGCGGCTGGTCGCGGCCGCCAGCGGCCTGATCGCGTCGATCATGGCCGCGAACATCGCGGGAGTGAAGGCCGGTTCTGGGATCCAGAACGTCACGGTGTTCGCGAAGGTGCTCGCGCTGCTGGTGGTGACCGGACTGGCGATCTTCGCGGCCCCTTCGGCTCCGGCCGGGGTTGCACCCGCCGCTGCGAGCGGGCTGGGTCCGGTGCGGGGCGTGATGGCAGCGTTGGTGCCCGCGTTCTTTGCATTCGGAGGCTGGCAGCACGCCCTGTGGATCTCGGGCGAGGTGCGTGATCCGGCGCGGACGCTTCCGCGGGCGATCGTGGCAGGGGTCGCGGTGGTGATCGCGGTGTACTTGCTTGCCAATTGGGCGTACCTGACGCTGCTGGGGGCGAGCGGGGTCGCCGCCAGTGAGGCGCTGGCGGCCGATGCGGTGGGCGCGGTGTGGCCGAGGTACGGACGGCAGGGGATCGCCGCGGCGGTGGCGATCTCCGCGTTCGGGGTGCTCAACGCGCAGCTGCTGTCGGGCCCGCGGCTGGTCTACGGGATGGCGCGCGACGGGAGGTTCTTCCAGGCGTTTGCGCTGCTCCATCCCCGGCGCGGGACTCCGGTCGCGGCGATCCTCCTCATCGGATTGATGGCCATCGTGCTGCTGGCGGCGGCGGGACGGTCAGGGATTGATCGGTTGCTGACCGGCGCGGTCTTCATCGACGGGGTGTTCTTCGCGCTGACGGCGGCAGCGCTGTTCGTGCTGCGGGCCAGGGAGAGGGCTTCGGTGGTGCAGGGCGGGGCCGTTGTCGGCACTTTCCGCGTGCCCGGCTATCCGGTCGTGCCTCTGGTGTTCGTGTGCGGGGAACTGGCGCTGCTGACGGGTTCGTATTTCAACCCCGTCACACGTCAGGCCGCGTGGATCGGCATGGCCTGGATCGCGGCGGCGGCCGTGCTGTACGGGCTCAAGTTCCGGAAGCGCGCGGGGCCAACCGTCGACGTTCCGAGCGGCGAATAATGACGCCGCGGGCTGAGCGGGTGTGGTGCTCGGTCGTGATCTGAAATCGAGGATTTCCAATGCGATGCCTGTCGTCTGCTCCTTGGGCCCGTTGGGCCGGGTGTGTTCTCGTCGCGTGCGTGCCCTTGAAGGCGGTCGGCCAGGTCCAGCCGGAGACTCCGCCGCCCCCGGCGGGAATCGAGGCCCAGGCGGAGCGCGCCAAAGACCCCTCCAAGCCGGCGGCTCCCAAATGGGAGGTGAACAACCCCTACGCGGCTGCGGGCCCGGCCTTCAAGGAAGTGCCCATCGAGACCACCGAGGGCACATGGATGAGCCTGGATGTCAGTCCCGATGGCACACAGATCGCGTTCGACCTGCTCGGGGATATCTACCTGATCCCGATCGCCGGCGGGGAGGCCAAGGCTCTCACCAGCGGGATCGCATGGGATATGCAGCCACGTTTCAGCCCCGATGGCACCCAGATCGCCTTCACGAGTGACCGCGGCGGGGGAGACAACATCTGGGTCATGAACCGGGACGGCTCGGGCCCTCGGCAGATCACCAAGGAGAGTTTCCGGCTCCTGAACAGCCCGGCATGGACGCCCGACGGGCAGTACATCGTCGCCCACAAGCACTTCACCGGCCGTAGATCGCTCGGCTCGGGGGAGATGTGGCTGTATCACCGGACCGGGGTGGAGGGCGGATGGTCGGACGGCCTCCAGATGACCACGCGGCCCACCGAGCAGAAGGATGTGGGTGAGCCGGTCTTTTCACCCGACGGTCGGTATCTCTACTACAGCCTCGATGCCACTCCCGGCGAGTCGTTCGAGTACGACAAGGATTCGGCCAAGGGCATCTACGCGATCAACCGGCTCGATCGGCAGACGGGCGAGACGGAGGCGTTCGTATCCGGCCCCGGTGGCGCGTGCCGGCCCACACCGTCTCCGGACGGCAAGTGGCTCGCGTTTGTTCGTCGTGACCGCTTCAAGACGTGCATGTTCGTCCGTGATGTAGCCTCCGGCCGGATCGAGGAGGTCTATGCAAACCTCGAGCGCGACATGCAGGAGACGTGGGCGATCCACGGGGTCTACCCCACGATGGCATGGACGCCCGACAGCACATCGGTCGTGTTCTATGGACACGGGGGCTTTCACCGGCTGGACGTGGCGTCGCGCAAGGTCTCGGACATCCCGTTCCACGTCAAGAGCGAGCGCCAGGTGGCCGAGGCGGTCCGGTTCCCGGTGCAGGTGGCTCCCGAGTCGTTCGACGTCAGGATGCTCCGCTGGGTCGAGGTGTCCCCCAAGGGCGACGCGGTGGTGTTCCAGGCTCTGGGTCATCTGTACATCCGCCCGCTGCCGGAGGGGGAACCGCGGCGGCTGACCTCTCAGAGCGAGGACTTTGAGCAGTGCCCGAGCTGGTCCCGGGACGGGAAGTGGATCACCTATACGAGCTGGAACGACCAGACGCTCGGCGCGGTCCGCGTGGCGAGCAGCGCCGGGGGTGATGGCCGGGCCGTCACCTCCGAGCCGGGCCACTACGTGGACCCCGTGTTCACGCCCGACGGTTCGAAGATCGTGTACGGGAAGGTCTCGGGCGGTTACATGACCAGCCCGATCTGGTCGAACGACCCGGGGGTGTACGTGGTCGATGCGGCCGGCGGCACGCCGCACCGGGTCACCCGCAAGGGCCGGCGCCCGCAGTTCGGTGCCGATCCGGACCGCGTCTTCCTGCAGACCACCGAATCGCTCAAGGACGTCGACAAGCACACCCTGCTGAGCATCAGCCTCTCGGGCGCCGAGGAACGGTCGCACCTGGTCAGCGAGAACGCCACCGAGTTCGCGGTCTCGCCCGACGGCCGGTGGGTCGCGTTCTCCGAGCGGTACAACACCTACATCGCCCCCTTCGTGCCCACGGGGCGCGAGGTGAGCGTGGGCCCCAAGACGACGGCCGAGCCGATCGCCAGGGTCTCCAAGCTGTCGGGGGAGAATCTCCACTGGTCAGGGGACAGCACCACGCTGTTCTGGTCCCTGGGACCCGAGCTCTATTCACGCCGCGTTTCCGAATCGTTCAAGTTCGTTCCGGGCGCGCCCGAGAAGCTCCCCGAGGCGCCCGAGCGGGGCCTCAACATCGGTTTCAAGTGCCAGGCGGATGTTCCGGCCGGGCAGCTGGCGCTCGTGGGTGCCCGCGTCGTGACGATGAACGGGGACCTGGTCATCGAGAACGGCGTGGTGCTCATCGACCGCAACCGGATTACCGCCGTCGGTGAGAAGGGCGAGGTTGCGGTCCCCTCGGGCGCCACGGTCATCGACTGCGCGGGCAGGACGATCATGCCCGGGCTGATTGATGTTCACGCGCACGGCGCCCAGGGCATCAACGGGATCATCCCGCAGCGCAACTGGGGCCGGTACGCGGACCTGGCCTTCGGAGTGACCACGATCCACGACCCTTCCAACGACACCGACACGATCTTCGCCGCCAGCGAGATGCAGAAGGCCGGGCTGGTCGTCCAGCCGCGGACATTCTCGACCGGGACCATTCTCTACGGAGCCGCCGGCTCGTACAAGGCAGAGATCGAGAGCCTCGAGGACGCCCGATTCCACCTCAAGCGCCTCAAGGCGGTGGGCGCGTTCAGCGTGAAGAGCTACAACCAGCCGCGCCGTGAGCAGCGCCAGCAGGTGATCGCCGCCGCCCAGGAACTGGGCATGATGGTCGTGCCGGAGGGGGGCTCGCTCTTCGAGCACAACATGACCATGGTCGTCGACGGGCACACGGGCGTGGAGCACTCGCTCCCGGTCGAGCGGATCTACTCGGATGTTCAGCAGCTCTGGGGCGCCAGCCGAACCGGGTACACCCCCACGCTGATCGTCGCCTACGGCGGCATCATGGGGGAGAACTACTGGTACGACCGCACCAACGTCTTCGAGGACCAGCATCTGCTGGCGTTCGTGCCGCGCTTCATCATCGACCCCAGGTCCCGCCGCCGCGTAACCGCGCCCGACGAGGACTACAACCACCTGCGCTGCGCGGGCATCTGCAAGTCGCTCGTGGACGCGGGGGCCAGGGTGCAGCTGGGCGCGCACGGGCAGCTCCCCGGGCTGGGGGCGCACTGGGAGCTGTGGATGCTCAACCAGGGTGGGTTGACCCCGATGCAGGCGATCCGCGCGGGGACCATCGATGGTGCGTTCTACCTCGGGCTCGACAAGGACATCGGGTCGATCGAGGCGGGTAAGCTCGCGGACCTGATCGTGCTGGACAAGAACCCGCTGGAGGACATCCGCAACTCCGCATCGATCCGCTACACGGTCCTGAACGGACGGATCTTCGACTCGGGGACCATGGCCCAGCTGGGCAACCATCCCGATAAGGCGCCGGTGTTCTTCTTCGCCGACATGCAGGGGGCCACGGGCCGGATGATGATCACGGGGGGGTGCGCCGGATGCGGGATCCCCGGGGCCGGCTGCGAGAGCCCCGGCACCCAGCACCCCGGTCCTGACGGATATAGATAGTCCGGGCTCGGCGGGTGTCCCGGCGGAAGCGTCCGAGCATAAGTCCAATCTTCGGAATGGGTTGTAATTGCGGACGCGATTGCCCATGATCCAGCAGGCGCGGGCTTTGCCCGCGCCTGCAATCTGACGGGCGATTTCCCCAAACAGGGGTTGACAGCCTACGACGGTTGTAGTAATCTGTCTACGACATCGGTAGTAGTGTTGGCCGAGGATCGACCATGGCAAAGAAAACCGTGGAACTTGGAGAGGCCGAGCTCGCGGTCATGCGGGTTCTGTGGGAGGACGGACCCATGACCGTCCGGGACGTCATGAACCGGCTTCACGAACGCGGCCGCAACGTCGCGTACACGACGGTCCTGACCTTCCTGACCAGGCTCGAGCAAAAGGGCGTGGTCGCCAGCGACAAGCGCGACACCGCGTACGTCTACAAACCGAGGATTTCACGACAGAGCGTCACCACCTCGCGCATCAGGGCGCTGGTGGATCAGCTCTACGACGGGGCGGCGGCTCCCGTGCTCCAGCACCTGATCGAGCACGAACACTTCACTCCCGACGAGATCGCCAAGCTGCGCAAGCTCATCGATGATCTGGATACACGGGGTCAGGCCTGAGCGCCTACGCGGGGTGCGACGATGGAATTCTCATCCGGGGTTCTGCAACTTCTGTGGATCGGCGGCCTGGCCGCGGTGCCCATCGCGCTGGTGGTCGGGACGCTCTGCCGCCTGCGGTCGCTCCGCCCCGCGACCCGGCACCTGCTCTGGCTGGCGGCCCTGGCGTCGTTTGTTTCTCCCGCGATCGGGACCATGATCTGGCGGCCCAGCTGGTTCCGGACCGACCGGATCATCGCCGTCGCCGATCGCGTCCTTCCCCCGGCGACGGCCGGCGCTGCGAGTCCGGCGGGGAAGGGATCCGAGGCAACCACTCCGCGGACCGATCGCGGTGCTGTTCCGGCGCCGCGCCCTTCCATCGAAGCAAACCGCGAGTCCGGCGCAGCGCGCGCCGCCCCGGGGATCGATGCCCGTCGACCGGTGATGCCGCCCGCCTCGAACCTCCTGTACATCGAACCCGCGCGGACCGCGGGCGCCCCGCAGGGCGGTATGTCGAGAGGTGCTTCCCTCGAGCCGGCGATCGCGAGCGCTCCGCACTCCGGCAACGCAAGCCCTGCCAGTTCCGACTTCACGCGGTGCGCCCCTGCGGAGAGGGATGCTCCGTGCGACGCCGGCTTCATGGAGACCGCTCCGGAAGATCACCCGGCCTCGGGCCTGGTTGATCGAACGCCGGTGCATGCGCCAGTCTCTGCCCTGTCGCGTACCGACGTCGTCGGGGTGACGTCCGGCATCCTCTCGGCGCTGCCGCCGATGCCGAGAGAGGCGCCCGACAGTCGGCCGACTTCGTCCGGTTACGCGGGGACGGTCAACGCAGAGCCCGCGGCCGCAGCCCGGCCCCTCGAAGCTCCGCCCATCTCGCGGCCGATGTCGGCCGCCAAGAGCCTGCGTCCGTGGATTGCGCGCGTGCTGGATGTCCGCGATTCGATCGCCGCGCTCCCGCCGGTGTCCGCGGAGATCTGGTTGGGCGTCGCCGCGATCCTGGTGCTGGTGGGGCTCTCGCGGACGATGCGGACGGCCCGGTGGGTGTCGCGTGCCCGTCCCGCCGAACCGGGCGTGCAGGCCGAGGTGCATGCGATCGCATCGCGGATGGGTCTGCCCCGGGCCCCCGAGGCGGTGGTCGTCGACGCGGCCGTTTCACCGATGATCTGGTGCGGCCTGCGGCCGAGGCTGATCCTGCCCAAGGCGCTCTGGAAGGCCCTGGATGTGCATTCGCGTCGCGCGGTAATCGCCCATGAACTGGCCCACCTTCACCGCCGTGATCACATCTTCTGCTGGCTCGTGTACGCGATCGGCGTGCTGTACTGGTGGCACCCGGTTGCCTGGTGGGCGCGGCGCCGGCTGCACGACGAGGCCGAGGCCAGCTGCGATGCCTGGGTGACAAGCCTGCTCCCGGCGAGCCGACGCGCCTACGCCGCCGCGCTGGTGACCACGAAGTCTTTCTTGAGCGCCCGTGAACCGAACGCGGGTGCTTGCCTGGGGATCATGTCCGGTTCGGCCAAGAGATTGGCAAGGAGAATCACCATGGTGATGACGCAGAAATCAGCCCCGAGACTCTCGTTGATCGGGGCGTGCGCAGCGACGATCGTGATCGCCGCCGGCATGTTCGTGACGCCGGGCCTGGCGTGCCCTCCCGAGGAGTCGGGCAAGCAGGCGGCGAAGACCGCCGCGGGCGTTGTGGTCGTGGGGCGTGCGAAGAAGGCCGGGAGTGCGGCGGACGCACCGAGCGTTCCATTCCTCGGCGAGGCACCGGCGCTGGAAGCCATGAAGGCCGGTCGCCCGGGAGAGCCGGGCACGCCGCGGGTGCTCGTCATGCCCGGCACACCTCAACCGCCGACGCCGGCGATCACCATCCGGCGTGACGGCGGTTCGGCGTCGCGCGCCAAGGTGCAGGCAACCCAGCCGCTCGATCTCGAGCAGCTCAAGGTCGGGCGCACCGCGCGTGAGTACAAGCTGTCGGGGGGCAAACTCGAGGCGTTCTACGAGCTCATGAGCCGCAACGACATCCCGGTGCTCGTCGAGATGCGCGGCGATCGGATCGCCATCTGGGCCAAGGAAGATCAGCACCCGGTCTTCGAGTCGTTCATCCGGATGATCGATCCGGAGAGCAAACAGCGCTCCAAGCCGCGTTCGTCGGCCGACCCGCTATCACGGGAGATGGCGACCGCCATGGCGCTTGTCCCCGGCGCCGACGGCAGGTACAAGATCAAGAAGCTCGACAAGGACGAGGTGAAGCGCTACACGGAAGCCCTCCGCAATCTCGAGGCCAGCCGCAACGCCATGGAGAACGATGCCGACAAGGCCCGCGAGGATGCCGAGGCCTCGCGCGAGCGGGCCGAGCAGCTCCGCGAACTGTCCGATGAACTGCGTGAGAGGGCCAAGGACCTGGGCGAGGATCAGTCCCGTCAGGCGCTCGAGCAGGCGTACTCGCAACTGCGCAGCCGCTCCGACGTGCTGCACAACCAGTCACGGAGCATGAACGATCGCGTGGAGCAGATCCAGCGGCGCATCGAGGAGCTCGAGAAGCGGGCCGAGGAGCTGGAAGAGCAGCTCTCGGCGCTCGATGACGAAGATGTGAACGACGGGGAGCAGGCGATGGGGGCGACGGCGCCGTCGGCCGAACCGGAGGAGACTCCCGAGGCCGTGGAACCTCCCGCCGCTCCGGAGGCTCCGGAACCGCCGGAGGCCACGGAAGCACCCGAAGCCACGGAAGTTCCTCCGGCGCCGCCCGCCGAACCGCCGCCGGCACCGGCGAGTGCTCCGCCGGCGCCTCCCGCGGCGCTGCCGCCGGTTCCCTCATCGCCCGCGCCCGGCGCGCCTCCGGCGGCGAGATAGTGGCGTTCGAGCAGTCCTTCCCTCGCGCCCGGGCCGACGCCTCGGTGCGGGATTGATCGAAGTCGCGCGCTCGAGCGGCCTCACGGGCGGTGCAACACCGAGCCCGGGCGGTGGCGGCGCGCGACGATCGTCAGCGCGGAGTTCCCGATGCATCGAACCTTCCCGACCGCACTCGCGACCGTGCTCGCCGTGGCCGCCGTGGGACTCTCCGGCCCGGCCGCGCGGGCCGGGCCCGAGGATGACAAGAGTTACCGCGCGGGGATCGGGCTGCTCAGCAAGGGCGTGCACGATCTGGCCGCGACCGAGCTGCGTAATTACCTTCAGCAGCGGCCCGATGGACGCCAGGTCGCCAGTGCGCGGTATGCGCTGGCCGTCTGCCTCGTGAAGCTCGAAAAGTACGAGGAGGCGGCCGGGGAGCTCGATCGTGTGGTCGACCTGGAGGGTTTCGAATTCGCCCCCGATGCGATGCTCCTGCGAGCGCAGTGCAGCGTCGCCGCCGGGGACGACACCGCCGCTGCGAAGATGCTCGAGCGGCTGCTCAATGCACACCCGGACTTCGCGCAGACCGACCGCGCCACGGCCCTCTACGGAGAGTCACTCTACCGGGCCGGGCGCATCGATCAGTCCATCGGAGCGCTCGGATCCGTCGGTCGGCGATGGCCCGGGAGCGCCAGCGCAGAGCGAGCCCAACTCTTCCTCGGCCTTGCGGAGATCGCGGCCGGAGACTACCGGGCCGCGGCGGATCATCTCGCCGCGCTGCGGTCCGGAAACGCCGCCGGCCCGTACGCCTTCAACTCGGCGCTGGCCGAGGCGCAGTGCCGGCATCGGCTCGGGGACCTCAAAGAGGCCTCCAGGGTCTACGGGATTGCCGCGGAGGCCACGGACCAGGGCATGAAGTCCGAAGCGCTGCTCGGAAGAGCACAGGTCGAACGGGCCCAGGGCAATCTCGAGCAGGCCCAGCACCTCCTCTCCGACCTGCTGGCGACCAATCCGCCGGAGGTGCTCGCCGTCTCGGCGCGGCTCGAACAGGGGCGGCTCCTGCTCGACGGTGGGGACGCCCCGGCCGCGGGCCGGGCGCTCGCCGACATCGCCGAATCGGCGCCGACCGCGCTCGCCGATGATGCCGCGTACTGGTCCGCGAAGTGCGAGATCAAGCTGGGCAAGTTCGGGCAGGCCGCCGAGCATCTTTCGGCCGCCGCCGAGAAGTGGCCCGGCAGCGAGCTGCTCCCCGACATGCTCTTTGACCGCGCCGTGGCCCTGACCCGTGGGGGCGATGACGCCGCAGCGCTCCCGGCGTGGTCCGCATGGCAGACGCGATTCCCGCGGCACGAACTGCTGCCCGAAGCGCTGGTCGCCCAGGCCGGGTGCGCGCACCGTCTGGCGAAGTACGACCAGAGCCTGGAGTTGTGCGAGCAGTTCCTGAAGCGGTTCCCGGACCACCCCCGCGCCCCCGTTGCGGAGCTGCTCGCGGCCGAGAATCACTACCTCGCCGACCGCTTCGAACAGGCCGAGGGGGCGTACGGCGAGTTCATCAAGCGTCACCCCGGCGATCCCTCGATCAACCGCGCCCAGATCCGCCGGGGTCTGTGCATGCTGCGCCTGGGACGCGACGCCGACGGGAGCCGAGCGCTGGAGCAGGCAATCACGAACCAGAGCGATCAGGATCCGGCGCTCCGCGCCGCGGCGATCTCGGCCCTGGGGGATCATTTCTTCTCCGCGGGGGATTGGAACAGCGCTGAACACTGGTTCCTCGAGCTTTCCCGGTCCGCCAAGGGCCAACCCGAGGAGCCCGATGTGCTCCTGCGCCTGGGCCTGAGCATCCAGCGCCAGGCCCGGCCGGCCGAGTCCGTGCCGATGTTCGAGCGCGTCATCAGCCTGGCGCCCGATTCGACCCAGGCCCTGCACGCCCGGTTTGAAAAGGGCCAGGCCCTGGTCCAGACCGGCGAGTTCGATGACGCCCGGAAGTGCTTCGATGAGGTGGTGTCCGCGGAAGAGACCGCGGCGAAGCCGGTTTTCACGGCCCCGGCCTTGCGGCACCTTGCCGCGATCGCGTCGAGGCAGGGCAGGCCGGAAGAGGCCGCGACCATTCTGGCGACCCTCTCGGATTCGGGGGATCAGGCGGCGCTGCTCCAGCAGGGCTCGGCGTGGCTGAGCGCGGGCCGGTACGACCTTGCCGAGAGGGTCTACTCGACCTTCATCGATCGGCTCAAGGGTCGGGACAGCGGCCAGACGGCCGAGGCCCGGGCCAGGCGGGCGATCGCTATCAATCGACAGGGACGGAGCTCGGATGCCCTCAAGGAGCTTGACTCGATCACCTCCCAGGCGGCCGGACTCGATCCCGAGCTGGTCGGGAACATCCGATACGAGAGGGCCCTGGCACTGTGCTCGCTGGACCGGGGCGATGAAGCCTCCGAGGCGTACCTCGAGCTGCTCAATTCGGCGATCCCCGTTCGCTTGGAGGCCTACGCGGCATTGGACCTCGCCCAGTTGGAGTGCAGGCGGGGTCGCTACGACCAGGCGATCGCGTTGCTGGACCGCTGCCGCGCAGCCGCGACCAAGGCGGGCGGCACGGATGCCGCGCGAATACTGGACCGCGAGACTTACAGCCGCGGGGTGTGTCTAATGAAGCTCGGGAAGCACGTCGAGGCCGCGGAGGCGCTGCAGAGCTACGAATCGAAGTTCCCCAAGAGCGATCTGGTTGCATCCGCGGACCTGGTGCTCGGAGAGGCGCTGCTCAACTCCGGCCATGCCGCCGAGGCGGCCTCTGAGCTCCGGCGGCTCATCGAATCCGGACCGCCGCGGGAGACGACCGTATCCGCGATGCTTCTCCAGGGCGATGCTCTGGCGGCCGCGCAGCAGTGGTCGCAGAGCGAGGAGGCCTTCACCGCGTTCCTCGACCGATTCGCCGATCACCAGATGTGGTTCCAGGCGCGCTTCGGGCAGGGCTGGGCTCGCGAGAATCAGGGCCGCCAGGACGCGGCGGTAGAGGCTTACCGCGATGTGGTTGCTCGCCACCAGGGACCCACCGCGGCCCGCGCGCAATTCCAGATCGGCGAGTGCCTCTATGCCTTGAAGAGGCACGACCAGGCCGTTGGGGAGCTACTCAAGGTGGACGTCCTGTACGCGTACCCGCAGTGGAGCGCCGCCGCGCTCTACGAAGCAGGCCGGTGCCTGGCCGAGATGGGCCGTGCCGCCGATTCGGCCCATCAGTTCGACGACCTGGTCCGGCGGTTCCCCGACACCCAATGGGCCCAGCTCGCCCGTCAGCGACGCGATGTCCAGCAGACCTCTTCCCTGAGCGGCCAGGCTCAGGGCTCGGTCAAGCCCCGCTAGAGGAGCGCCACGGAATGCCACACGACCTTGTGCTTTGTACGGTCGCGCAGGATGGAACCGCCGCCGCCGCGAGCCACTCGCTGGTCGGCACCGTCTGGGACATGGTCCTCAAGGGCGGCTGGATCATGGTCCCCTTGGGGCTGTGCTCCCTGGTCGCGATGACGATCATCGTCGAACGCTTCATCACGACCCGCACGTCCCGGGTTGTTCCGCCCGGGTTCATGGCCGCGCTGGCCGCGCTGCGACGAACGCCCCGCCAGGCCCACGCGCGCTGCAAGGCCGACCGATCGCCGGTTGCCGCCGTGCTCGCCGCGGCGATCCAGACCCGGGGATTGCCAAGAGACGCCCAAGAAAAGGCGATCGCCGAAGCCGGGGAGCGCCAGGTCCGCAGGCTCCGGCACCGCATGCGGCTGCTCTCCGCGCTCCCCCAGTCGGCCACCATGCTCGGTCTGCTCGGCACCGTGCTGGGCATGATCCGGACCTTTACCGTTGTGGCCGCCTCCGGCGAGTCGCTGGGCAAGACCGAGCGGCTCGCGCAGGGGATCTACGAGGCATGGACCGCCACGGCCGCGGGCCTGGTCATCGCGATCCCCGCCCTGATCATGTACCACCTGGTCATGGGCCGCATCGACGCCGCTGCGGCGGCGCTCGACCAGGCCGCCGTTGACTGGCTCGCCGGCGAGACCCATGCGCGATCGGAACTGCAGCCTGTCACGTCATCGGAGATTGAGCCGGCGATCCAGCCCGGCGTCGCGGACCAGGAACCCGCCGCCGCGAGCCCCGAGCTGGCGCTGGCCAACCGCTGAGTGCCCAACCATGCTCATCCGCAACGCCGAGCACCAGTCGGACCTGCACGTGGATTTCGTCCCGATGGTCGACGTGCTCTTCAACCTCCTCATCTTTTTCCTGCTGGCGACCAGCATGGCGCAGACCGAGCGCGAGATGCACATCGCGCTCCCGCACGCCTCGGCCTCCGGGCCGATCAGCGCCGCGCTGCGCGAGATCGTCATCAACATCGACGAACAGGGCGGCGTGATCGTCGCCGCCAAACCTGTCACCGACGAGAGCCTGGGCGCCATGCTCCGCACGGCGGTCGCCGCGAACCCCGAGCAGAAGGTCAGCGTCCGCGGGGACCGGAACACCGCGTACGCCAACGTGGCGCGCGTCCTGGATCTGTGCAAGGCATCGGGCATCCAGCAGCCCTACCTCGAGACCATTCCGCTCAAGTGACTCCCCGACCCGGGGCATGCCCATGAACCGCAGCCTTAAGACGGCAATCCTCTCCGGCCTGGTAATCCTGGGGCTCGCGACCCTCGCGGTCGTCGCGATCCGCATGGGGAACGGCCCGACGGGCCTGTGGACGGACGCCTCGTCGATCCGTGTCGCTGCTTCGGGGGCGCCGGTCCGGCACATCCTCTGGCAACCCGCTCGCCCGGTTCCGCGTGCGGTCCCCGGAGCACCTCCCGATCCGGAGGAGGTTTCCGCAGATTCCCGGGGATCAGCCGCCGGCGGGAGCGCGGTCGCCAGTTCAGCGCCATCCGCCGACGAGTACGAACCGCGTCTGAGCGCCGACGGCACGCGCATGGTCTTGGTTCGCCGCCGACCCGGCCAGAATGCCGACCTGTTCAGCTCACTGTGGACACCCGGCGGTTGGACCGAGCCCGCGCCGATCGAAGCCGTTGACACCGAGCGCGATGAGCTTGGGCCCGAGCTTTCGCAGGACGGCCGGTCCCTCTACTTCTATTCCGATCGCCCTGGTGGGCTGGGCGGGTTCGATGTCTGGGTCTCTCGCCTGGTCGATTCGCAGTGGGGTACGCCGACCAACCTGGGCCCGGCGATCAATTCGCCCTGGAATGAATACGGCCCGGCCCTCACAGACGACGGCTCCCGCATCTACTTCTCGTCCAATCGGCCGCGTGACGGCGAGCCCGCGCCCCAGCGTGAGGCCTGGAGCGCGACCCTCCGCGAGCGGCCATCGCGCCACGACTACGACCTTTATGTCTGCGACCTCTCCTCGGGAGAGCCCGGGCAGGCCATTGCGCTGGCGGCGCTCAACACCACGTTTGATGAGGGCGCGCCGGCGATCAGCCCGGTCGGAGATTTCCTGTACTTTGCCTCCGATCGCCCGGGCGGCGCGGGCGGCTACGACATCTACCGTTCGCGCATCGTCCGCGGACAACTCGCCGCCCCGGAGAACCTCGGTGTTGCCGTGAATTCCGCCGCCAACGATCTGGATCCCGGCCTGAGCACCGACGGGTTCCGCATCTACTTCAGTTCCGACCGACCGTCTCTCCTGATCGCTTCACCCAGCGCGCCGGTTCCCGGCGGGGGAGTCCTGAACAGCGCTGTATACCGCCTTTGGTGCTCGGGCTCCCGCGAGGTCTTCCAGGAATTCGAGCGCCCGCCGGAGAACCGCCTCGGGGCGCTCTGGCGCGACCTGTGGCCTTGGCTCGTGCTGCTCATCGTTCTGTCGGGGCTGGCGGTGTGGGTGTACCAGTTCCTTCGCAGCCCGGTCTGGCGCCGGAGGTTCAGCCGGTTGAGCCTCCTGGCGCAGTGCCTGCTGGTTTCGCTGGCGATCCACGCGATGCTGGCCAGCGTGCTGGCCGCGTGGAAGGTGGGCTCGGGGATCATCGACCTGGTGCAGCGCGGCGGGGGCACCAAAGTCATCCTCGCCTCCTCGGCCGGATCAGATCAGCTCGCCGCGCAGATCGCGGGTCCGGCGAGCGACTCGTCCATCGCGTTTCCCGCGCTCGCCTCCATCTCGGCGGAGGTCCCCGAACTGCGGCTCGAGGCGCCGGTTGAATCGGCGCCGGTTCCCGCCGTGATGTCGGTTCGCGCTGCGCCCATGGCGAACCAGGTGGCCGTCGAAGCCGGGCAGTCTCTCTCGGTCCCGCTGGAATTGGAGAGGGCACCCGCGCCGAGCGGGCCCGACGTCCGTGCGGTCCCCGCTCCGAGCTCCGCGGCGCCCGCCAGCGGCGAGCCGAGCCTTCCCACCGTGCAGCTCGCGCCGGAGATGCCTCGGGCCTTGCCCAACGGCGGGCTTTCGCAGGCCCCGATCGAGAAACTCGGTGTCCCCGCGCCCCCGAGCGTCGAGCCTGTCCCGATGTCGATTACTTCGCCGGAGGCGAAGCTGTCCGAAGCCAGCCCGGTCTCCGGTGACGCCGCAGCACCCCGGCCCGTGGCGATCGCCGGCGCTTCGCCCGCGGCGCCTGAGTCTCCACGGGCGACCTCGACCACGACCGAGGCGACCGTCTCCCCAGCGACCCCGTCGGTTTCCACGCCGGCGCCGATCGCGGTGTCGGGAGTGTCTTCCGGCGATGCTCCCACTGCCACGATGGCGCCGCCGCCGCTTTCCATCGCCGATCGAGACTCACACAGCACGCCCGTGCCCGACCCGGACATCGATCGTTCGATTCCGCTCGCGGCGCCGACAGTGTTGGCTGGGCCTCTGCAGGGGCACTCGGATCGACCTCAACCGGCACTCCCAACGGCTGTGGACAGCCAGGCGGCGGGTGATGAGCCTCGGACGGTTACCGGCACCGCCGGGCTTACTCCTGCCGCTGCCTTGCCCGCACCCCCGCCGACGAATGGCCGTTTCGAGCAGGTACAGATACCTCCGGGTGGCACCGGGCAAGTCGACCACGATCGCCTTCCCACCGTACCGATGCAGTTCGACGTGTCCGCTCAGCGCACCGCAACGGCGCTCGGAATCGCGGCGATCCCGATGCCCTCATCCGGCGTCGCCGGAGCGGGGACTGCTCGGCCGGCAATCCCGTCCATCAAGCCGGGGGAGGCCTCATCCGCCCCGGAGGCCTCCGCCGCCCAAACGCCGCGGGAAGCGATTGGCAGCGCCGCACCGATCCCGGCCGGGCCCTCCGCGCGCACGGCCACGGCCTCCACGATCCTCAACCCCGCGCCGGGGCGCCCGCTACCCGATCGCGGGTCGCCCGCCGCTCTGACGGGCAGCCTCGAGCGAGATCCCATCCGTCACGAGCCCAGTGCCGTTGGCTCTGCCGGTCCGGGCCGCGTACAGGTGCCCGCGGGGTTCGGTGAGTCGCGCCTCCCCGAACTGCCCTCCGCGCCGCCGACCCCCGTCGAGACGTTCTCCCAGCGAGCTCCGGAGATCCGGGACCAGGTCCTGGAGAAGATGGGAGGCAGCGCGCAGACGGAGAAAGCCGTTGGACTGGCTCTCGAGTGGTTCCGGCGCCACCAGGAATCCGACGGCCGCTGGACGGGCCGCCAGTTCGATGAACATTGCCACGGCTGCGACGGGCAGGCGGCGTTCGATGCCGACGCGGCGATGACGGGCATGGCGCTGCTCTGCTACCTGGGAGCCGGGCACACCCAACAAACCGAAGGACCCTACCGCGATGTCGTTAGCCGAGCCCTGGAATGGCTCACGAGCCGACAGGCGCCCGGCGGCGATCTGCGCCACGGGGAGACCATGTACGGGCAGACCGTCGCCACCGTGGCGCTGTGCGAGGCCTACTCGATGACCAGGGATCCCAGGCTCGCCGATCCGGCACGCCGCGCGGTCGGCTTTGTCGCACGGATCGCCGCCAAGCCCCGCGACCGCCGATCGGCCGACGAGGACACTTCCGTGCTCGGATGGCTGGTCATGACCATGGAGAGCGCCCGGCGTGCCGGGATCCCGGTCCCGCGCGACACGTTCGATGCGGCCGGCAAGTGGCTGGACTACGTGAGCTCCCCGCAGGCGCCGGGCCGCTACTCCTACCGCAAGGGTGAACCGCCCAGCCTGGCGATGACCGCCGAGTCCATGTTCGTGCAGCAGCTCATCGGCCATGCGCGGAGCGAGCCGAGGATGGTCCAGTCCGCCCAGTTCATTCTCCAGACACCGCCCCGGTGGGAGAACGGCGCCCCGACGTACTGCTGGTACTACGCGACCCTCGCCCTCTTCCAGCAGCAGGGTGATGCCTGGAGCCGCTGGAACCAGGCGATCATGCCCCAGCTGATCGAGCACCAGCGCACGGACGGTGGGGCGGCGGGGAGCTGGGACCCGCAGGATGCATGGTCCCGCATGGGCGGCAGGATCTACCAGACCGCCGTCTGCACGCTGAGCCTCGAGGTCTACTACCGCTACAGGCCTCGCTGACCGGCCCTATTCCGCCGCGAGGTGCTCACCCTGAGCCGCCTTCGACGACCGCATCAGCAGGACCATGGCCACCAGGCACGCCGAAAGCACGGCCGACAGCCAGAAGATATCGAAATACGCCAGCGCCGAGGCCTGCGCATCCCGCACCCGCTCGATCGCACCCAGCGCCAGTTTCCGCGCCATGACGACGTCGGCGCTGTGCCGGGCCAGCACGCGCTGGCCGTGCTCGATCGCCGACGACAGCAGCGGGTTGAACGGATCGAGCCTCTCGTTGAGCCGCAGCGCGTGGAACTGCTCCCGACGCTCGTGGATCGTCTGCGCCACCGAAGTGCCCACGCTGCCCCCCTCGTTGCGCAGCAGCGCCAACAGGCCGACGGCGGCCCCCCGCAGCTCCGTCGGGATCGTCCGGAACGCCGCCACGTTGAGGGGCGCGAAGATCATCGAGACCCCGGCGATCACGACCACGCGCGGCCAGACCACCTGCCACGGGCTGATCTGCAGGTTCAGGCGTGACATCCACAGGTTGCCCGCCGCGATCGTCACTAGGCCCGCGCCGATCAAGAGCCGGGCGTCCACTCCGCGCGAAAGCAGGGTCCCGACCACCAGCAGCACCATCACCGCGAAGACCCCCGCCGGCGAGAGCACCAGCCCCGAGGTGGTCGCGTCGTAGCCGAACAGCGATTGGAGCAGCCCGGGCAGCGACGTCGTGTTCGCGTACAACAGCGCAAACGCGCACGCGATGATGATGCACGAGGCTCGGAAGTTCCGGTCCAGCAGCGTCCGGAAGTTCAAGAGCGGCGCGCGGATCCGCGTCTCGCGCACGATCAGGCCACCGAGACTCGCCACCAGCAGCACCGCCAGCGCGTGGATCCGGCCGAAGGGATCACCGAACCAGTCCCATTCCTGTCCCTTGCTGAGCAGGACCTCCCAGGAACTGATCGCCACGACCAGCAGCGCAAGACCGGCCAGGTCGAACGGGCGAGCCTCGCGCTGCATCGCGCGGCGCTGCTCGATCAGGTAGTCGGGATCCCGCACCACCGCCCGGCAAACGACCAGCGCTCCGAGCCCCACCGGGATGTTCAGGTAGAAGATCCACCTCCACCCGTACGTATCGGTGATATACCCCCCGAGCGTCGGGCCGACCACCGGCGCCAGCAGGGCCGCGATCGCGAACATGGTCATCGCGCGCCCGTGATGCTGCGGCGGGAACGCGTCCAGCAGTATGCCCTGGCTCGAGGGCTGCAATCCGCCGCCGGCAAGTCCCTGCAGCACTCGCGCCCCGATCAGCATTCCCAGAGTGCTCGACATGCCGCACAGGGCTGACGCCAGTGTGAAGACCAGGATCGAGAGCAGGAAGTAGCGCCGCATGCCCAGCCGCGCGCTGATCCATCCCGAGATCGGCAGCACGACCGCGTTGGCGGCGAGGTAGCTCGTTATGACCCACTCGCTGTCGGTCCTGGGTGCCGAGAGGCCTCCCGCGATGTACCGCAGCGCCACGTTCGCGATCGTGGTGTCGAGCACCTCCATGAACGTCGGGATCACCACCGCCAGCGCCACCAGCCACGGGCTCACCGTCGGGCGCTCGCCCGCCAGAACGCCCGGACCCGCGGCGATCGCGCTCACGGCTCGCCCCCGCTCCCCGCCCCCGGATTGTCAGGCCCGGATGCTCCGTGCGCGCGGTCCGTCGTGCCGCCCGCCGACGGGGTCGCCGCGCCCGATCTACTGCCCTGCAGCACCGATCCCGCGTCCGGCCCGGTCCCCTCCGCGTCGACGTGCACGCGCGGCGTGACCGAAAGGCCGACAAACAGCGGCCGCGTGTCGGGGTTGTAGTCCAGCAGGTCGATCCTCACCGGCAGACGCTGCACCACCTTCACGAAATTGCCCGTGGCGTTCTCCGCCGGCAGCAGAGCCAGCGTCGAGCCCGTCCCCATCGCAAAGCCCGCCACGCGCCCGCGGAATCTCTGCGAACCGCCGTACATGTCGACGTCCAGGTCGACGGGCTGGCCGATCCGCATCCGCGCCAGCTGCGTCTCCTTGAAATTCGCGTCCACCCAGACTTCCGTCAGCGATCGCACGACCATCAGCTCCTGGCCGGCGACCACGTTGTTGCCCGGGTTGACGTTGCGCCGCACCACCGCCCCGTCAATCTCCGACACCACCTCGCAATATCGCAGGTCCAGCTCCGCCTGGTCGAGGTTCCGCTGTGCCTGCGCCATCTTGGCACGGGCCTGGGTCACGGTCGGCGCCTGCTGGAGCAGCGTGTCGTAGATCCGGTCGAGGTTGCCTTCCGGATCGCGCTTGTAGAACTCGGCGATCATCTCGCGGGGGGTCTGCGAGAACGGCTGCACCACCCCGATCGCCGCCGCGGCCTCGATGAGGTTTGCCTGAGCCTGACGGATCGCCGAAAACGTCTCCCCAAGGTCCGGCGGTACCTGGCCCAGGTCCCCATTCTCGGGCTTGAGGGGGAGCCCCAGCGAGACGCGTACCTGGTAGACCTGCTGGAGCGCCTGCTCGACTTCCGCTTCCGTCACCTTCACGGCCTGCTTTCTGTGGTCCACCTCCTCGGCAGAAACGCTCCCGCGGTCGGCCAGCGGCAGGACCCGCTCGTAATCGGCCTTGGCCTGGTTGAGGGTCGCCCTCCGAAGTTCGAGAGCCGCGATCCTGGACCGCAGCAGCGCGACCTGGTTCTCCAAATCCTCAACCGCCCGCTGCAGCGCAAAGCGGGCGCTGCGTATCCGGCCCTCGATCGCCCGCGCCTGCGCCAGGGCCTGGTTGACGTCGGCCTCGGCCGACGACACCGCCGCGCGTGCGATGCTCACCGCCAGCCGGTAGGGTTCGCTGTCCAGCTCGACCAGCAGGTCGCCGCGGTGCACCCGGTTGTTGTCATCGACCAGGACGCGGCTCACCTGCCCGCCGACCCGCGGCGCCACAAACGTCGCCCGTCCGTTCACGTACGCATCGTCCGTCGATTCGATTCCCATCGAGCCGATGTACACCCAGAGCGCCCCGCCAATCGCCACCACGGTCACGAGCGCGTAGGCCGCGCGCACGACCTTTCGGCGCGGGCCGACGAGTGCCGTGCGGCCCGGCGTTGAGGTACCCGCCCGCGCTGCGTCCGGTAAGGAGAGAGCTTGCCGTGGGGGGGGGGGCGCGGGGGCGAGCCGTCGCGATTCCCCGGTTCCGACATCGCACGTCCCCCTTGTCAAGTCGCGTGTGTCACCGCTGTTGAATCCTACGACCACCCCTTCCGCCCCGCGCAAACTGATGGGACATGTATGGCCGGAATTGCGTGCAGGACGTGCGTCCGTGCGCCGCGCATCGGTGCGAATACGGACACATGAGTCCTGCGGTGTCTGATCGGCAGGCGGGCTCGATCGAAAGGAGTCAATGCGCGCCGCCGACGCAGCCAAGCGGCGGTTCTTGTCCGAGGCATCTGCGCCCGATGTGCTCGCACGACTGGCCAGCTATTTCGACGCGCAGTGGCCGATGGGCAATCACCACGCCCTATGCGAGGTCGTCTACCAGATGAGTCGCACGCGATGGTTCGATCGGCTGGACGCTCTCCTTGAGCAGTTCGAGTTCCTCAGGCGGCGCGCGAGCCGAGATATGCATGGAGGCCCTGCCGGCGTGTGGGATCTGATGGACGATCTGGACCGGGTTCTTGAAGTGTGCGACGATTCCCAAGGTGCCCGGCTGTCGCCCCCAAAGTCGCAGACCTCTGGTGCGTCATCGATTCTGTTTCCACACCACGGAATTCGCGCGCCGGAGACTCTTGGCGGCACTTCGCCACCCCGCCGGTCTCCAAGCGAAACGCTCGGATTCGAGCCCTCGAAAAGGATCAAAATTCCGCGGGATCGTGGGGCACATTGCGCCAAAAACGAAAAGCGGGAGACCCTAACAAGTAGAGTCTCCCGCTCAAGCGGGTCGCGCAAGTATTTGTATGACAATGCTTTGCAAGAACGACGACCCATTTCGCCCCGACAGGGGGCGTGACAATCGAAATTCGAGGCAGTTCGGACTCCTGGCGCGGGGGATCGACCTCGCGGTGGGGGACGGGGACACGGCGATCGACGACCTGATCGCCATCAGCACCAATCCAGATTTGAAGCAGCAAGCTATCCGGTGACCACCGGATCGACAGGACTTTACCGACGACGAAACGCCCCCTCCCACGTAGCGGAAACGGCCTTCCTGCGGGCGCCAGGCAGTATCACCGGAGCCAGTCGGAGGTGAGTCGGGGGTGGGTCCAGGGTCAGTCGGGACGCATTTTGAGACGCATTTTCCCAGCCTGCTGGTACCTGCCCGCCGGCCTGTTTTGCCACCACCACTCCGAGCCAGTCCCGGCGACCCCACAAGGAAAATTCTGTCAAACGGTTTGACGTGGCCGATATGATTTGTAAAATCCACCACCCGAACTGGAGACCCATGGATGGGCGAACCCGCTCTCTCAATCCGACAGGTCGGCGACAGGCTACGTGCCACACGCGAAGCCCTTGGCTACTCCACCCGCATTGTTTCCCGCGAGCTCTCCCGCCGCGGACTGCCCGTCTCCCACGCGACCGTCGCCAACTACGAGAGCGGCCGGACCATCCCCGGCATGCCGACCATCCAGGCTCTCGCCGCGTTCTACGGGAAGCCGGCCGATTGGTTCCTGGGCTCCGGCCCCGTGCTCAACGGCGTCCGCTACCGCTGCCTCAAGGCCGTGAAGGTCTCGGAGAAGCGTGCCTTCGAGGGAGAGTCCTCCGGGTGGCTCCAGGCTTACATCGAGCTTGAGAACCTCCTCGACGACGTGCTCGCTCCCCGCCTCCGCATCACCAAGAAGGCCACCAGCGGGGCGGAGCTCGCCGCCATGGTGCGGAAGGAGCTTGAGCTAGAGCCGATGCAGCCGGTCGCCAGCGTCATTCAGGTTCTCGAACTCTTCGGCGTCCGCTCCATTCAAGTCTGGTCCGAGGCCCGCATCGACGCTCTTGCTGCCAACTTCGGCGAGGTGCCCGTCGTCGTCCTCAACGCCACACTCTCGAATGACCGCGTGCGGTTCGACGCCGGTCACGAGCTCTGGCACGTACTCGCCGGCGAGTGCGACGAGGACATCGGCCTTGACGACAAGGAGCTCGATGGGCCGGCCCACGAGTTCGCCTCGCACCTGCTCCTCACCGACGATGCTCTCAAGCAGGCCTTCCACGGCAACAGCATGGTCCGCCTGGTGCAGTTCAAGGAGCGGTACGGCATCTCGCTCGCCGCCATGATTTTTCGGGCACGCAGGGCCGAACTCATCCCGCAGTCGCTCTATGAGCGGCTCTGGAAGGAGTTCTCCCGGCTCGGCTGGAGGAAACAGGAGCCCGGCTACGTGCCGCCCGACCGACCCACCAGACTCGAAGAGTTGATGGATACCGCCGTGAAGGACCGAAAGCTCGTCTCCTTCACTGATATCGCCCGGTTCGCCGGTGTGAGCGACGCGGCCGTTCGCCAGCGTTGGCTCACGGCCATGGGCGGTGGTTCATTCGACGAGCCGAACACCGACTCGCCAGCCCCACCCCGAAGGCCGGCAGAACGGGGGCAAAGATGAGACTCGCAGCAGAAGAAAAGCACTGCCTCGAAGAGCTCTATTTGCACCACGGAATCGCGACGGACCAGCTCCGGCGCGTGCCCGTGGTGCTCAACAGCATTACCGCCGCCTTCACCCGGATGACGGGCCGCGACTTCGACTCGGCCACGCTCCATCGGTACATGGTGAACCGCCGCAAGAACAAGGACTGGCCGTGCCTGGGCACGCGCGCCCGTAAGTTCGCGAGCGTGCTCGACGACTTCACGGAGGACGAACTCGTCCTCCTCGAATCGCTCTACGTCGAGGTCAACAAGACTTCCGACGAGCTGCTCTTCTCGCCCAAGACCGCCAGGGCACTGGCCGACATCTTCGCGAAGAAGGCCGGCCGCATCGTTCCCGGTCACACGCTCGTCGCCGCCATCTTCCAGAAGCGGAAGCGGGGAGAGTGGGCGTGTATCCGCGAGGGCCAGGAGACCGCCGCCGAGGCCACCCCGTTCTCCGACATCCAGGTTGTCGCCAAGAAGTTCAAGCAGGCCTAGACGGCCAAGGAGTCAGCACATGGCAAAGGAACCGCTCAAACCAGGACAGAAGGCACCCGCCTCCGGCCAGTACCAGCAGATTGGGCCGCGGGGCGGGAAGGGCAAGGAAGTCACGGTCACGAAGGGTGAGCCGCTCCCGCCGGCTCCGAATGCCGGCACGACCTACCGCATTACCGACCGCACGAAGATCAAGTCGGGGAGGGGCGGATGAGCACCATCAGCGTCTCCATCCCGACCGACGCCGACGGCTACGTGAGCCAGGAGTGTCCCGGCTGCCGCCGCCGCTTCAAAGTCCGCGTCGAACAGGGCACCGGCAAGACCCTCTCCCACTGCCCGTACTGCCGGCACGATGGAGAGCAGTGCTGGTGGACGACCGAGCAAGTCGAGTTTCTCCAGGCCGTCGCCGCCAAGCAGTTCGTCGAGCCCATGCTCAACGACTTCGCCCGCGACATGAAGCGGCTCAACAAGCCGGGGAGCTTCATCAAGTTCGACACCAAGGTCAGCCATCGGCCGACGCCGGTGGCGCCGGCCGAGACCGAGGCGCCGATGCCGGTGATCGAGTTCGAGTGCTGCCAAGAGAGCATCAAGCACGACGGTCGGTCGCAAGAGCTCCGGTGCGTCATCTGCGGGAAGGCCAAGAGCGTCGCGCGGGACTAGACAGTCCCCCGGCTGTGCATGATAAGAGCTGCTCTTGCATTCCCCTCTAACTGTGCTCATGAACATTCACGGATCTTGATCCTCGGAGGTCGCCCCATATGGCTCAGAACAACCCGTTCACGACGCGGCAGCCGAGCATCAGCGGGAATCCTCGTATCCGTACGCCGCAGCAAGAGACCTACGCAAAGCTCGTCGAGTTTGCCGAGTCTGCCGGCGACGAGCGAGAAGTCGGCGTCGTCCTGCCTGTCGGTTGCGGAAAGTCGGGCTGCATCACGCTCGCCCCCTTCGCATTTCGTTCGATGCGAACGCTCGTAGTCGCACCGGGTCTCAAGATTGCCGAGCAGCTTTACAAGGACTTCCATCCATCCGACCCCGAGAAGCACTTCTACACGAAGTGTTCAGTGCTCAATGGCGCGCCGTTCCCCGAGCCCGTCGAAATCCGCGGCACCACCACCAACCGCGGAGACCTTGACGAGGCCGACGTCGTCATTACCAACATCCAGCAACTCCAGGGGAACGAGAACCGATGGCTCGCCGACCTTCCCGCCGACTACTTCGACCTCATCCTCTTCGACGAGGGACATCACAGCGTCGCTGCCACGTGGGAGAACCTGAAAAGCCGGTTCCCGGCAGCTCGCATCATCAACTTCAGCGCAACGCCTCTCCGAGCGGACGGTCAGCGAATGGCCGGCCGCATTCTCTACTCCTACCCCGTCTTCCGTGCCATCCAGGAGGGCTACGTCAAGCAACTCAAGGCTGTAGTTCTCAACCCCAAGACCCTCAAATACGTACGCCGCCAGAACGGCGATGAGATTGAGGTGTCTCTCGATGAGGTTCGCCGGCTCGGAGAAGAGGACGCGGAGTTCAGACGCAGCATTGTCACGTCCGAGGAGACGCTCACCACGATCGTTGATGCCTCCATCCGCGAACTCCAACGCATTCGCACGGCGACGGGGGACGAGCGGCACAAGATCATCGCGTCGGCCCTCAACTTCGACCACTGCCGCCAGATTGTCGAGGCCTACAAAGCCCGCAACCTCCGCGTGGACTACGTCCACAGCAGGGAGGAGAGTGCCGCGAACGACCGTGTGTTGAAGAAGCTCGAAACCCACGAGCTCGATGCCATCGTCCAGGTCCGCAAGCTCGGCGAGGGGTTCGACCATCGCTATCTCTCAGTCGCGGCCGTGTTCAGCATCTTTGCCAACCTCTCGCCGTTCGTGCAATTCGTGGGCCGCATCATGCGGGTCATCGAACAGAACAGCCCCGGCCACATCCAGAATCAAGGAAGCGTCGTCTTCCACGCCGGGGCCAACATCGCAAGCCGCTGGAAGGACTTCCAAGAGTACAGCGAGGCCGACCAGGAGTTCTTCGACCAACTCCTCCCGATGGAGGGGCTTGAGTTCAAGGACGCCGCCGAGCTGGTCGTGGCGCCCAAACCGCGGAAGGCCAGCACGATGGAGGTGAAAGCTCAATCCTCCGTCCTCCTCGAAGAGATTCCCCTCATCCAGGGCGACGAAGAGGCCATGCAGGCCATCGAAACGCTCCGGGCAAAGGGCTTCTCACCCGAAGCCGTCCGCCAGGCCATGGAACTCCAGGCTGTACCCACCACCAAGGCCGATGAGCGGAAAGCCGCCCGAGCTGGCCTCGACATCCGAATCCGCAACGAGGTCGGTCGCATCTTGGGCAGCCGCAAGCTCAACCCGCAGGGCCACGACCTCGACAAGAAGAGGCTCAACCGCACCAACTTCGTCATCGTCAAAGCCGCCGTCGACAACTTGATAAACGCCGCCGTGGGTAAGAAGCCGGGTGAACGTCACGTATTCACCCGCCCCGAGCTCAACACTATCGACGCTCGCTTCGCTGAGCTCGTACAGGCCGCCGAGAAGGAGCTCTTCAATGCCTAGAAAAACACTCGTCCAGAGAGTCGAGGTCGAACAAGCCCAGAGGGCCCACAACTGCCAGGCCAATCAGAAGCACCGCCTTCAACAAGGAGACACTCGCCTCAAGGTGCACAACGACCGCTCCGCCGACCACTACTGCCGAGCGTGTGCTCTCAGCATAGTCGAGCACGACATCAAGAAGCTCCAAGATATTGCTCGACAACTTGGGAGAGCCGATGCCGCTCAGTGAAGCCGAGCACCAGCCGGCGACGCACGACGTCGCACAGGGCACATCCAGTAATCCGGTCCGACGTCATCGGAGCAGCACTTGAACCCGTCTGTAGTTAGCGGTCCACCAACGTGTCTCTTCACCGGTGTTGCCCTCGGACCCGACACAAAAGATGAACACACGATCCCGGAGTCTCTTGGCGGACGCATCAAGAGTAAAGCTGTATCTTCGACGGCCTTCAACGAGGCCTCAGGGCGCACAGTTGACCCTGTCCTGGCACAGCTGTACTCGCCGCTGTTCAACCGATTGGCACCGCTGCTCCCTTCCCAGAGCCAGCCTGGCGCCTTTGTCGTCAGGGTGCCCGACTCCTCTGACCGGTTTGCATTCGAGCCTGGCGGGATTCTCTCGCTTAAGAACATCCGAATTGTCGAGAGGGACGCTTCAGGTCGACCGAAGATCATCGCCGCGTCAGACAAGGCCGCCCTTGTAGGTCTTGCGAAGCAACTCGGGGCAGACTTGTCATCGCTGGTCTTTACCGAAGCTCGCGCCACCGAAGAGGCAATGGTGTATGCGGACACCATTCCTATCGCACGCGAAATCGAGCTAGCAGTGATGAAGGGACTCCTCCTCACGTTCGATCACATGCTCCAAGCAGAGCCGACCCGGCGGTTCACACGAAGTGCCTGTTTGAAACCGGTCCGGGACGTACTGCGGCGCGCCATCATGGATGGAGTGCCGCCTTCCTACGAGGACATGAATCGCTACGTGCTTGGGCTTCAGTACGATCGGCTTGCGACAATCCGTGCTCTGCGGACAAGCGCCGGTTTGCAATCGTCGCGTTTCGAGCACGCCTTGATCGCCTCTGGAAATGTCGCGACTCGCACACTCGATGCGGTGTGGCTTGTGGCGGACACCGACCCGTATGGGTTTCGACTATGCTCGGATTGGCGGGAGTTCGATTTCACTTGTGTCGTTACCGTGGGAACTCTCAAGGGGACGACTGCCCAAGGCCCGTTCTGGTCGAATGGTCCTGGCCTATTGCTGCCGTATACAGACCTGCGGTCCCATCCAAGCCTTTCAATGACTCAAGAAGAAGCGGCTACACACATGGTTCGCGCAATGGAGATGGTCGCCAAGCATCAGCAGACGGCCTTTAGAGTCGCGGTTGACCTTGTCGAACGTGCCGCTGACGACTATGTGGCCAACAACATTGCCGAGATGGCCCGACTAATGGCTTTGGAGCACTCTGACGCACCGAGCGTCGAGGCCGGGGTTGTCGCGCGGCTTCGGCGGATGTTCCATGTCAGACTCACGAACGACCGCGAGAAGGAGAAGATCTTTGATGCCACCGTCGAGACACGTCTTGGCGAACTGTCGCCCACAGTCCGGCAGGAAAGTCTGACGCTTGATGAGGTCGTGGGTTCGGAGCCATCGTGGTCTGAGTGGCTTCGAATCGAGCGCGCAATCCTTGACGACTTGGCCGGAACCTTGGGACTTCCCGGCGACACCATCACTCGCTCAATCCGACCCGTCTTCGAGCAACCAGGAACACGACCGATCGGCATGCCTCCCCGCCCAAGCCAATGACCGCCGGGTGAACGACCTGTGTGCGCGTCTGCCGCCGTTTCGCGTAGAATACTAGGCTTTTGTCAGGGTCATCCACCCGACTTTCGTTACCCACCGTCTGATGTCCCCTTCTGCTCGTCCAGCCCTAGATCTTGTGGTACTCTGCGGAAACCCAGGGAGCATTGGGCACAGTTGGCCTCCCTTGGCTACACTTCCTGGATGACCGTCACTGCACCCATCCAGGAACTCGCGGCGGAATCTCGTTCGACCCCGGTTTTCTCGGGACACGAGAGTTTTCCCCTTCGATTCACTTGGTTGACAAAAGCCGTACAAGCTGTGGCCCGCGATCCCGCCGTCTTCGCCGCGGAAGAAGCCATGGTCACACTCGGTGTCGGCAAGAACATGGTCCGCGCTATGCGGCATTGGGCACTATCCGCGGGTGTCATCACCCAAGTGCCCTCGCCCAACAAGAGTCGCACGCCACACCATCATCCCACGGATTTCGGACGAGCCTTGTTCTCAACCAAGGGCTGGGACCAGTACATGGAGGACCCGGCGACGGTGTGGCTCATCCATTGGCGACTAGCCGCGAATCCTCGACTCGGTAGCTGGTACTGGCTATTCAATCAGTTCCGTGGAGTCGAGTTCGACAAACGACAGCTTGTGCAAGAACTTCTCCGATTCTGCCAAGCCAGTGGTGATGGCGAACTTTCAGAAGACACCATCGGCCGCGATGTCGATTGCCTTCTTCGGGCATACGTCCAGTCAGACCCCGACAAGCGTCTCTCGCGCGAAGAACTTCTCGACTGCCCGCTCACGGAGCTTGGGCTTGTGAGACGCGGTGGAGTCGCAGATGGGTACGGCATCCCTCGCAGCCGTCGCGACTCGCTCCCCGATCGGATACTCGCATTTGCGATTGTCGAGTTCTGGGAGCGTGTCGCGCCCCGATCCGAGACGCTCTCGTTTGAACATTTGTCCTACACCGCTGCGGGTCCAGGACAGGTGTTCAAGATCTCGGAGAACGCACTTGTAGAAGCACTCGTCCGGCTTGAGACGGTTACCGGCGGGGCCATTCGGTTCGGAGACACCGCCGGCCTTCGGCAGCTCTATCGCACGCGCAAGCTCAAGGCCGAAAGCTTGCTACACGACCACTACTCGAGCTCTTCTTGAAAGGAGGTCGTTCGTGGCAAGAAACGCTAATGAACACGTCTCTAGGGGATCGCGATTCAGACGATCCGTCAATATCGAGTTCGACCGGCAAGCGTTGACGCCGCTGGACGGGTACCTTCCGACCGGTTGCGCTCGCCGGACACTATCCCGGATTCTCGAAGCCCTTCGTGGTGAGAGTTCCGCCCGGGGTTGGACGCTCACTGGCCCGTATGGCAGTGGAAAGTCGGCGTTTGGCGTCTTCCTCACCCACCTTCTTGCCAACCGTGGACCAGCTGGAAAGCAGGCGGCGGACCTCCTCCGTCAAACTGACGCCTCGCTACAAAAGGAGCTCGAATCGACTCTTGGTCGCGGCTCTGTGGTCCCGGTCGTTGTTACTGGCGCCCGTGAGCCCATTTGGACTGCGCTTGCTAGGGGCCTTTCAAATGCCCTCACGGCGATCGACACGCCGCGCGCTCGCCGTCTCAACACGCAGCTTCAGAAGGAGACCGCACCTTCGGCATCCGTGTCCATTGAGTGGGTGCAAAAGTGTCTTGAGACCTTCGCGACGGAGCAAGGCGGATTCAAGGGTGTCCTACTCGTCATCGACGAGCTTGGAAAACTACTCGAGTTCGCGGCCGCGAATCCCGGGCGATCAGATGTATATCTGCTCCAGCTCCTCGCGGAGTATGCGGCACGGACCGAGCACCGGCTTCTTGTTCTGGGAGTCCTCCACCAAGACTTTTCGGGATACGCGCGAGATCTGTCTCTGGAGGAGCGCCGAGAGTGGGAGAAGGTTCGTGGCCGCTTCGAGGACATTGCGTTCGAGGAATCGGCGGACGATCTCCTTCGACTCCTCGCGAGAGCTTGGCCTGAAGTCCGGGCAGATACCTCGTTTCCAAAAGCGCGGATCGACGGCACCGTCCGTGAGCTTGCTGCGAGACCTTGGGACCTAGGCCTCGCGCCCTCTTCCCTCGGCAAGGAACGCGGCGCCAAGCTGTTGCTTGAATGCCTCCCACTTCACCCTGCCACGACGCTCCTTCTTGCTCCCGTGTTCAAACGCTTCGGGCAGAACGAGCGTTCCGCCTTTTCGTTCCTCGCTGGGCATGAGCCCGGCGGGCTTCCCGACTTCGTTCGCCGGAGTCATGGAAATCAGCTTTACTCGGTCGTGCACCTTTACGACTACCTGGTGGCCACGTTTGGAGATTCACTGCTCGCCACGCGAGACGGCAAGAGATGGGCCGAAGTGCTGGACCTTGAGCGGCGGTTTCCAAGCCTCTCGGGCGTCGAGGCCGCGGTACTCCGGACAATTGCGTTCTTCGGAATTGTGGGGCGGTGGAACGGGATCACCCCGACCAAGGACGTGATCCGGTTCGCGCTTTCGCCTCAGGTCAGCACGGAGGAGATCGAGGCCTCGCTTCGATCACTCGAAGGCGCCTCGGTTATTGTCCATCGGCGCTTCAACCACACCTATGCGCTTTGGGAAGGAAGCGACATCGACATCGAGGCCAAGCTCTCGGCCGCGAGATCAGACTTGCCGGCGGATACCCCGACTGACGCGCTGCTCCAATCCCATTACGCCCCGCGGCCACTGGTCGCCAGGCACCACTCGTTCGAAACCGGCACCGTTCGCTACTTCGAGGTGACGTACGCGTCACTCGCGACACTACCGGACCATCTGTCTGACGACCCAACACCCAGATCCGACGGCCGGATTGTGGTCGTGCTCCCCGGACGTGGAGGTTCGACGTCGAGTCTGCCGTTGAACCAGGCCGTACAGGCACATGCGACCCGAGAAGGTGTGCTCTTGGTCCTGCCGGGTAACGTGCGAGAGATTGATTCGATGGCCAGGGAACTCGCCGCCATTTCCTGGGTTCGGCAGCGGACACCAGAGCTTGCAAATGACTCTGCGGCTCGTCGGGAGCTCGATGGGCGAGAAGCGGAAGTGAAGCGCCGGCTCGATGATGAGCTCACGGCAATACTTGTCCCCTACCCCACTCGCCACGAACGCCCGGTTTGGTTTCACTGCGGCGAGGAGCTACCTGTCGCGAACCTTCGGGAGCTCAACGGTCACCTCTCTCGCATCTGCGACCGCGTCTATGACAAGTGCCCGCGAATCTCGAACGAGATCATCAACCGCACGGACCTGTCCTCCTCCGCTGCTGCGGCGAGACGCACGCTCATCCAGCGGATGATCGAGTCCGGACGAGAAGAGTGTCTCGGTCTGACAGGCAACCCTCCGGAGAAGAGCATCTACCTTTCGGTGCTCCGGGCCTTGGGACTACATCGCCTAGACGGAGACAGTTGGACGTTCGTCCCCGTGCCCACAAGGCTTCGCGTAGACGCAAAGCCTTTTTACAAGGCTGTTCGCGATTTCTTTGACAATGCCCACACAACGCCGAAGTCTATCGAGGAGCTCTTCACGCTACTCAAGGCGCCTCCCTTCGGTCTTCGGGATGGGGTTCTCCCGATCCTCCTCTGCGCGACTCTTCTCGGGAACGAAGCCGATGTCGCCCTCTACGAGGATGGCGCCTTCATTCCACAACTGACTGTGACCGTCTTCGAGCGACTCATGAAGGAGCCGTCACGATACACTGTCAGACGGTGGCGGGTTTCAGGGGTCCGGGCAGAGGTGTTCCGCCATCTTGCCGGCGTGCTCAATCAGGAACACGTCGGCGAGCATATCGAGCAGCGCGATGTGCTTGATGTGGTAAAGCCGCTCATGCGTTTTGTTCGAAAGCTTGACGACTTTAGCCGCAACACCAAGAGTCTCTCGCCCACCACTGTTGCGATCCGGGACGCGATATGTAACGCCTCCGAACCCGACCTGCTCCTTTTCACAGACCTCCCCCTTGCATGCGGACTTCAACCATTCGGAAGCCGAGACAAGGGGCGGGAAGACGACGCCCATCGCTTCCCGAGTTTGCTACGCCAGTCGCTCGCAGAGCTCCAAAAGGCATACGAGAATCTCCTCGCCCACATTACAGAATCTGTGGGTAGTGTCTTCGACCTTGCTGGTGACCACGCTCGCATCCGAAATAGACTTGAGGCGCGAGCCGCCCTGGTGGCCGAGGTCGCACTTGATCCCGACATCAAGGTATTTGTCTCAAGACTCGCGGACAGCAAAGCGGACGTTCGTGCTTGGGCAGAGTCAGTGGCATCCTTCCTCGCAGGGAAGCACCCGACTCTCTGGAGCGATGATGACAGAGCTCGGTTCCACGTCCGACTGAAGCAGAGGGCGTCCGCCTTCCATGCGCTAGAGGCCCTAGTCATCGGACGAAAGGGTTCCGAGACAGATCTGCCAGGCTTTGAGTCCATCAGAGTGGCGATCGCGGGAACCGCGATCACGCAGGCCGAGCACGTCGTACACCTCGATAAGGACGAGCTCAAGACGGTCATTGCTCTTGAGCGAGCATGCTTCGCGACGATAAAGAAGCACGCACAGAACGGCACACGCAATCTCGCCGTGGCGGCGCTCGCGCGAGTTACACACCAACTTCTCTCAATGGATACTCCAGCGGAGACCCGCACATGAGCACGCCCGTTCGCCACATCGTGTCGCTCTCTGGGGGAAAGGACAGTTCGGCCCTTGCCATTCACCTTCGAGACAAGATCCCGGACTTGGAGTACGTCTTCTCCGACACCGACAAGGAGCTTCCGGAAACGTACGAGTACCTCGCTCGCATCGAGGCTCATTTAGGGCGTCAGATCGTGCGCCTAAGAGCTGACCGCGGGTTCGATCACTGGCTCGACGTTTATGGGGGGTACCTCCCCTCGCCGCGAATGCGCTGGTGTACGAAGATGCTGAAAATTCGGCCCTTCGAGCAATACGTCGGGAATGACCAAGTCATGATGTACGTGGGCATCAGGGCAGACGAGAACCGTGGCGGATACAAGCCCACCAAACCAAACATCCATCCGGTCTACCCCTTTATCGATGCAGGCATCCGCCTACCGGACGTGCACAGGATCCTGGAGGAGAGTGGAGTTGGGTTTCCGTCGTACTACTCATGGCGCACCAGGTCTGGGTGCTTTTTTTGCTTCTATCAGAGAAAGCACGAGTGGGCTGGCCTGAAGGAAAATCACCCAGAGCTCTACGAAGAAGCGAAGAAGTACGAGAAGATCGATGCCGAAACAGGTCAGCGCTATACCTGGAGCGAGCGCGAATCGCTCACCGAGCTTGGAACGCCGGAACGTCTGGCCGAGATCCGGGCGAAGCATGAGAAGCTCGCACCGGCGAAGTCGCCTGCCAGCAACAAGCTTCTTCACATTCTCGGCCAAGATGACGACGATGATGATCCCCTACCCTGCTCTTTCTGCCACGTCTAAGCGTTTTTTCGCATGATGACGGCTCTATGCCAAAGCTCCCCGTTGACATTGCTGAGCAGGACGAGCTCGCGTCCTTTGAGCACACTTTCTGGCTCGTTCCGAGACGGTGGGCTGGCTACAACTATGCGCGGTCTCTCTCGTGGAAGCGAGTTCGCTTACATGACAGCAAGCGCGTTCGGGTGCCGGACCGTTCCGGTATCTACTCGCTCGTCATCCGACCCGGGATCGCGTCTCACACAGCTTGCGGGTACTTGGTCTACGTCGGACAGTCGGTATCGCTCAAGGATCGCTTCGGAAAGTACCTGACTCGCGAGGCAAAGCCGTCCGGTCGTCCCAAACTCCGGCGCGTCATCTACAAGTACCCGGAGCACCTCTGGTTCTATTTCGCCGAGGTGCCACGCAGCACTCTGGACGATTGTGAGGATGCGCTTCTTGAGGCTTTTCTGCCGCCCTGCAACGACATGTTTCCAGCCACTGTTCGCCGCGCCGTAGGAGCATTCCGATGACCTCAGCACCAGAGCTGCTCCTATTACCCGCTCTGAAGGCGCACATGGGGGACTGGAATTTCTACATCGCCTTCATTCGTTTCGGGGACGTCGTCACCCGCGTGCGAGCAGCACAGGACATTCACACGGCAGCCTCCCTTCGGGACCTCCTTCAGCGCGGCCTTCGGAACCGGGCTCCCGAGATTGCCGACTACCTCTGCCATCAGCCTCAACGATTCTTCAACGCAATCGTGGTCGGTACTTACGGTGGTCATCCGCAGTGGCGCGAACTTGAAGTGCGAATTCCTGCTAAGACTCACCTTCAACTGCCCCAGCATCTCGACGGGGCACTCGGCTTTCTGATTCTGGATGGTTCAGAAACTCTCTTCGCTATCGATGGTCAGCACAGAATCGCGGGCATTGCAAAGGCAATCGAGGAGCAGCCATCACTCGCCGACGAAGAACTAGCGGCGATCTTCGTCAAGGGTGTCACTCAAAGCAAGCGTGAGATTGATCCTCAGGGCTTTGAACGCACGCGCCGTTTGTTCACCACCCTCAACAGTCGCGGAACGCCAGTAGGTAAGAGAGACATCATCGCTCTTGACGAGGACGACGTCGTAGCCGTTGTGACTCGCGCTCTTGTTGAAGACCATCCCCTTTTCAAGGACAAGGTGGATTCGCGGGGTTCGCGAAGCATTCACCCTGGTAACCGGGTTGTGCTCACGACGATCATCACGCTCTACGATGCCTTGGACGCGTTCTTCGCCGACCAGGTGAAGGCACTGCCCGGCCAGAAACGGCGCCGTCCAACCGAACTCAATCTCAAGCGGTTCCAGCAGCGCGCCATGCGTCTTTACGCCGCACTTGGGCGAGCTTTCCCACCGCTCGCTGAAATGCAACGGTCGAATCCGGAGGATGAGGTCGCAGCCAAGTACCGTGGACGTACTGGAGGTCACCTTCTCTTCCGCCCGATTGGTTTTCTCATGATTCATCGCGTTCTGCGGCGCTTCGTCCGTGGCGGCAGGTCCGTTTCAAACGCGATTCACCTAATCTCGGCGGCGCCCATGCAGTTAGAAGGCCACCCGTGGACTGGTCTCCTTTGGGATGCGGTGAATGAGCGCATGATTACCGCGCCCGAGAATCAGAAAGTCGCTGAACGGTTACTGTTTCGCGGCCTCGGCGGAGACCTTTCCGAATACAGGACAACAGATGAAGAGTTACGCGAGGAGTGGGCTGGCCTGCTGAACCGCGACCCCTCCGAGGTCCGGCTGCCTCGCTTTCGCAGGCGAACAGCGGCGTTACATCGCGGCCAACGAGACTAGGCGCGTGCTGCAGCGTTACGCGAGTAGCTTCGCGACCGCATGCACGGCGCCCACAAGGAACGCGATTCCTGCACCGCCTTCCACAACGAACCGCACCCACACCTTACTTCCTCCACTCGGCGGCGCCGTCGTCGAGCTCACCCCGGGCGAGACCAAGCTGTTCCGTCGTCCGGCCCGTGCTTGATACCTTGGTCTCCCCGTCGGGAAAGAGAACCTCGCGCTCAAGACTCTCAAGCACCGCGTTCGCACGCTCTACGTACTGCAGCATACGGTTATCGAGCATCATAAAGGTGAGCGCGCACGCCGCGCCAAATAGACACACTGGCAGTGCGACTCCGTGCTTCCCGTCCTTGATCGCGAGTACATAGGCGTTTGCGAGGATGCCGACAAGTAGGACGAAGTAGTTCACATACTGCATCCGTTTCTGAGCAGCAGAATCGAAGTACTTCCAAGCATAGTCGAGACGCCGCTCAAGGAGCTTTTCGGCGGTGACACCGGAGTAGTCTGTTGGCATGGCTGACCTCGCTTAAGAAACACCCGCGGGCCCTTTCGGGCCCACGGGTCGGGAGTTTGTGACTAGCGGGCGGTCTTCCGCCAGTGCTGGATCAGGCTCCGAAGTTCCAGACCCCAATTGGTGCGGAGGTCATCAAACACGGACGTGTCCTCGAACTGACCTTCGGCCCTGGCATAGCCGGCGATCAGCAGATCGATGCCAAGCCGAGTGGTTCGAGCGAGCTCTCGCGCGGCCACATCTTCGTCCTGTTCACCCACCGCGAGGAGCTTCGCGTACACCTCGGTGTAAAAGGGGTGTTGCATGTTCATCTTCACGATCGTGGTGGACCCCAAGTGCTCGATTACGAAGAGCTCGCGCCCGGGCCAGCTCTCGGGTACGACCGTGTAGGGTTGAGACTTGATGCGCTCCTTGAGGAGCTTCTTCTTCTGGGGCTTCAGTTCCTCGGGGACTTCCTTCACCATCGACTCTGCGGCTTGGTCGACCTTCTCTTCCACCACTTCGGCCGGGGTGTTCTTGCCCGCCTTGGGCTTTCGGGCCGTGCGCTGCGCTTCGGCCACGATCTCCTCAGCCTCGGCGTGCACGCCCTTTTCCTGCAGAGTCTGCTTTTCGTAGTCCTTGGCGTCGTCACTGATCTGCTTCCGAAGCGTCTGGACAGTCTGGAAAATCTTCTCCTTGAGACGGTCCCTGAGTCCCTCGATGGGTTCAGCGCCCTTCTTCACGTTTCGGACATGGAAGCACTCGTCAAGCTCGGGCTCAAACCGGATCTCCTTCCCGATGAACCGGTCGATCTGGCGGCCCTCCTGCGACGGCTGCACGCCAGCCAAGTAGCCACTGAAGATCTCGCGATCCGCCCGCAGGATGGAGAACCCCTCGTTCTCATCGACCCTCCGCTCCTTGGCGAAGGGCTTCCTGCCGTCGCCGGGGAGGGAGCGACGCCACTCCTTTGGCAAGAGCGAGAGGGTCACATGCACCTTTGACGTTCGGGACGGGTCACTCGGAAGCGGGAATTCGATCACTTCCGACACCTTGATCTGCGCGAGGGCGTCCTGTTCCTTCCCTTGGTGGAATCGCGTTGAGGCCATGAGGTAAAGGGGGTCGTGCGGGAAGACGGGGGCACCATCGAACTCGATCACGACCGCCTTGTCGAGGAACTTCCGGAACGTGCGGCCGATGTACCGGACTAGGTCGGTGCGCACGGTGTCGGCCCGGCGCCCTCCGCCGGACTCGTTCTCTTCAAGCTTGTCCGTCTTGGACCAGACGACGAGCGTTCCCTTGTCGCCCACCAAGGCCTCACAGTCCTCAGGGAGCTGCGCGGGCTCGGGCGCCGGAATCGCCTCCATCTGCCTAGCCTCGATCTCATCGAGATCGATGTAGGTGTAGAGCCACCGGTCTGAAGAAGAGGTTCGGCTGTAGATCTCGATGCGCTTGGCCTGTGAGATCCCGCCCAGCTTCGCGCCGACGCCGAAGCGGCCCATGCCCTTGCGGTCGTTGTACCGGGACGAAAAGCCGAGCTTCAACGCGTTGTGGAGCGTCCGCTCGTCCATCCCGTCACCGTCGTCACCGACCGCGAGCCGCTCCACGACCTCCGTGGCCTTCGAGTTGCTTCCGATCTTCTTCTTCGTCGTGAACACGTGAACCCGCACATGATCCGCGTTCGCCTGCAGACTGTTGTCGATGACCTCACCGACCGCACTGCAGTAGTCGTGCCCAGAAGACCTGAGCGACAGGAGCGCCTTGTCCGCCGCGATCAGCTCGACACGCTCCGTACCCGTACCAACCGTCCGTTCCGAAACAGCCATGACACAGCTCCTTTTTGCCCGGCACAATGACCGAGAGGAGGATGTGCGCACTCGACCAGAAAACCTCGTCCGCCCGTGCGCGTGAGGTCGGCGAGGGTGGAACTCTGGCTTCAGCTATTCAGTTGTCTGGGTGGAGAAGGAGCGGAACTCCGGCTCGACCCGCCTTGCCTGAGCCGCCATAACGGTCAACCCAGGACGAGGAACCAATCCGTCGGCAGCATGATCTGGGGGTAGGGATCACGGGTCAAGCGCGGCTCACAAGAAATCCTTGAGGCTGAGAACTGCCCCTAGGGGAGCCGGCGCACCCGATAACGCTCGCCGTGGAGTCGCCACGGAAACTTTCGGCTCAAAGCCCTTCATTGACCGAGCCTCTGCAGCGGTCCGCACAAGCTCCTCAATTCGCCGCACGTGATCGCGTTCGGACACGGCGGCGACGGTCATGCGCAATCGGCGATGGATTGCGCGGCCCGCGTCCTCATCCGCTAACGAGATGTACCCCCACTCTTCTCGCCGAAGCATGCTGGCGAAGAGCCCGCACGGATTCGTCCGCCCGACCCTGAGGGCGTGCTTCGCGGCGGCGAACACGCGAATCTCGTCGTGGTCCGTAAGCGCCCTCTACCTCGCTTTCGGCGGTCATTCGTGGAGTGCCTGTTTCGGCACGCTCAAGCAGACGCTCGAGCGGTGCCGGCTGCGGTCGTGCACGCCGCGGCGGGCGCTGGCGGAGCTGGACTGGTCGGTGCTGGGCGCGGGCGCGCTGCGCGGGTATGCCCGCGGCGGCTGAGCTACACGGGGGCGCTGGGGGAGGTGCGCCACGCGGCCCGCGGCCGGTACTCGGCGGGCACGCTGCACAGGCGACTGCGGCGGTGCGTGATCGATGACTACCGCCGGCGCGGGTCGAAGAAGGCGTGCCGATGGCCGCACAAGAAGAACCCCGCGCCGCGCATCGCCACCGCCACGCCCGAGCAAGTCGCCGCAGCCAAGGCACTTGCGGTACCATCAACCTACGTGTAGTTCACGGCGTTGGGTGCCACGGTGTCATAGGCTAATCAAGCGTCGTGTCGCGCGAGCGAATGGCCCGCGCCCCGAAGAGCCGGAACTCCGCGTCGTGCCGTCAGTGGACGATGCCAAGCTGCCTGGCCTGCCGCACAAACGTCGGTCGAGAAAGCCCGAGGAGTTTCGCGGCGTTGGACTGGTTCCCGCCGGACTCCTCCAGCGCCCGCTGCATGAACCGCTGGCGGAGGGCGGCGAGCGCTGACTCGATGTCGAAGCCGGACCCGAGAGGCACGGATGCGAACGCGTCGGGCGTCGCTCCCGCGAGTTCGGAGCGTGCGATGGCGTCCTGCACGTCCGGCACGGAGACCTCCTCCGTCTGGGCGCCGGAAGTTTGAAGCACCGACCGCGTGACCACATGCTCAAGCTCGCGGACGTTCCCGGGCCACGCATGGGCCCGCAGCACGCGATCGACGCCCTTGGCGAACCGCTTGGGCCATACCACCCCGTCGCTCTCCATCGCCTGCCGGTGCTCGCGGTTGAACGTCTCCAGGAAGCGTTCGGCGATGGGCATGATGTCCTCGCGACGCTCGGTCAGGCCCGGCACGCGGATGGTGAGCCGGCTCAGGCGGTCCAGGAGGTCCTGCCGGAACTGGCCGCGCTGTACCGCCAGCCGAAGGTCGGTGTTGGTCGCCGCAATGACCCTGGCGTCCACCTTCTCCTCCTCCACGCCCCCGAGCGGCTGCACCCGACTGGACTGCAACGCCCGGAGCAGGAGCTGCTGCGCCGCTGGCGGCAGGTTGCCTACCTCGTCGAGGAAGAGCGTGCCCCCGTTGGCTTGCTGGTAGCGGCCCGGGAAACTCTTGTCCGCGCCGGTGAACGCGCCCGGCTTCCAGCCAAACAACTCGCCGACCGCTCGCTCGCCCACGAGTGTGCCACAATCGACTGCCACCAGACGTCCGGTGGCATTGCGCGGTGACGCGGCGTGGATGGCTTCCGCGAGGGCGCTCTTACCGGAGCCGGCAGGACCCGTCAGCAGAAGCGGGAACGGATAGCGTGCGGACTGTTGGGCCCGGAGCTTGATTTCCTTGATCGCGGAAGAGTCTCCGACCAGGTGGTCGAACCCGGGCGCGATGAGACGCGTCTCCCCGGAGAGCACCCGCTTGAGCAGGTGCGAGGGCTGCACGCTCATCAGGTCTGTCACGGAGATGCTCAGCGCGGGCGGGAGAGCGAGGGTCTGAACACCCTGCTCCTTGCTACTGATGAGCAGGCGGGCCCGGCCGCCGAGGGCCTTCTTCCGCACGATCCACACCGCGGTCATGACGGGCGTCCCGCTGCTCGCGTTGATGCAATCGCTCTCGTCCTCCGGTTCGGACTTCAGCGCCGCGTCGACGTGACCCCAGACCCACGCGAAGTCCATCACGTGGTCGTCCGCGTCGGGGACCTCACAGACCTCCACTTCCGCATCGCACTCACTGGATTGCAGTTGCCCGTGCAGCCACCGGAGAAAGTCCTCCCGCTCGGCCAATGGCGTTCGCGGTCCATCGCCCCAGAGGAGCAGGATGCGACGCGGCTTCTCCCGGACGGCGATCGAGACCAGGGCGCACCCTTGCTCGTCCTGCTTTCGGGCGCGGAAGTCGGTTCCCCCCAGCCATGAGATGAGTGTGCCCATGTGCCAGTCCCTTCGCCGAAGGGTAGGCGGGATGGCGACCAGGCGTCCAAAAATGGACGCATGATGGTCATATCTGGTCTTTTGCGTTGGTTTTTGGCGTCAAAATCGGCTTTTTCAGCTTGGCATGCTGGTTGAATATGGACTGGTAGAGATACGGAGACCCACCCATGGACCAGGACCGCGTGCCACCGACCCACCCGACTCATCGCCCGACCTTCCGGGCGCACTTGGAGGCCCTCCGGGAGGAGAATGCCGCTCGGGCGTTCACCCGGGGGAAGCTCGCCTTGGACCTGCGGCACGACGCCGCCGCCCGTTCGCAGCGGAAGTCCGCGAGGACCTTGAGCAGGCTGAAGCAGTCCGCGCTCCGGGCCGCGGCCGAGATCGCTCCGCACGTGGTCCGCGTCGGCATGGACGACGAGTTCCACGTCGGACTGTTGAGCGTCGTCTTCCCCGGCCGCGGGCGGCTCCACCTCCCGCCGACGTGCCTCGATTCCGCCGCGTGAGTCCGTCCCAACCTCCCCAACCAACCACACCATGACCACCACACCGACCCAACCCATCGTCGTACCCGAATCGTGGCGGGCCCTCACCCCCACTCCCAGCACCCCGGACATCACGCCGCCCCGGCTCGTGCTCATCCACTCCGACCGAGGAAGGGCCGCCACTCGACTCCGGGAGGATGGCCTGTCGATGACCGACGTGGTCGCGGACCTCCGGCGAGGCATCGTGGTCCGGAAAAGGTCCGCCGATGTGATCGACATCTTCTCCGCAAGCCACAAGCTGATTGTCGCCCAGTCTCCCTCGAAACTCACAGGGCAACCGACGCTCTTCATTCGGGCCATCGACCCGCGGGGAGAGAATAACCCGGCGCCCGTCTGGCGTGCCAGCGAGGTCGAGACGTGCCCGCCGTGGAGCGAGCGGCCCTGCGATGCCGCCCACCTCTTCGCGTATCAGGACCACCGGACCGCCACGACTGCGGAGTCGTTCGGCCCACCGACCCTCCCCGCGTGGCTGACCGACCGGAGCTCCCTTGCCGCGAAGCTCGAAAAGGACTACGGGCCGGTGAAGATGCTGTTGCAGACGTTGCGCGACCGCAATGGGCTCGGTCAGGCCGACGCCGTCTCAGGGAGGGTCTTCGACATCGGGACCCCGGAGGAGCGTGACGACGAGCCTGCCTCCGCGCTGGTGGTCATCGACCTGGCGAGCGACACCAACGCGGACGACCTCGACGCGTTCGTGCAGGGGGTGAAGATCGAGGTTCATCCCGTCGACGACGACGGCAAGCCGGCTTCGCCGCGGCTCATCGCGGAGTTGCACCAGGTGACCCGCGACCGTGTGTGGGTTCGGTGTCGGAGCATCGCGGGCCTGGAAGCGCACGCCGCCGTGCGGCTCAAGGCCATGGTCGACTTCGACAAGAAGTACCACCAGTTCGCTTTGAACAAGTTCCTCGGCGGCGATGTCGCCGGAAGCTGGTCCGCCCTCACGGCCCTGCTCGTTGACCCCGAGCAGCTGAAACTCCACTACCACGCTCGGAATCTCGACTTGAACATCGGTCGGGGGCTCGACCCCGACCAGCGGGCCGCGGTCGAAGGGGCGGTCAACGCTCCGCACGCCTTCTTCATCCAGGGACCGCCGGGGACCGGGAAGACGACGGTCATCGCCGAGATCATCCGTCAGTGCATCGCTCGCGGTGAGCGTGTGCTGCTGGTGGCTCAGCAGCACTCGGCCGTCGACAACGTGCTCGACCACCTCAAGCGATCCGGCGCCGACGGTGTTCTCTCCCTCCGCCTGGCGTCCAAGGAGACCCGGAGCAAGGTTCACAAGGACCATGTCGACAAGCTCTCGGCCGACCCCGAGCGGTACGGACGAGAGGTCCTCTTCCCCGAGAAGCGACTGGCGGGGTTCATCAACGAGTTGCAGCCTGTGGACTGTCAGCGCCGCGTCCGTGCTCTCCGCGACGCGTGGTTCACGACGGTGCGGCGTGCCGATGCCGAGGACCCGCGCGGCCGCGACGGCGTGGTCGAGAAGATCGGCGAGGCCATCCTCGACTGCACGAACCTCATCTGCTCCACGACCACGGGCATTGGCGGAAGCCCGAAGTGGCGGGAGCAGCAGTTCGACACCCTCATCCTCGACGAGGCCAGCCGCGTCACGGACGTCGAGTTCCTGATTGGCGCGGTGCGGGCCCGACGGTGGATTCTCGTGGGCGATGGGAACCAGCTGCCGCCGCACGTCAACCAACTCGACGAGCATTACATCCATGCCCTGCTCGCGTTGCTGAACGCGGGAGACGCTCCGGACGAGGCCCAGCTTTGGGCGAGCGTGGAGAGTCTCGCTCTCGTCTGGGAGGAGGAGGACACCGACCGCCGCTTCCGGGCCGACAGCGTCTTCCAACTGGCCACGCGGCTGCTCCGCGCGGAGCATTGGCCCCACCCGTGCCGGCAATACGCCGAACGCCTCGTGCAGCGGAGTGCGTCCGAGGTGATGGACGGGCGGCGTGGCGTGCTCCGCCTGATGATTGACGCCATGCAGCGCAGCCTGTTCGCGCGAGCGACGGCGGCGCTCGCCGGCGATGAACGGTTCGTCAAGCCCCTCACCCGTCAGCGGCGTTCGGTCAAGCCCATCGCGGAACTGGTGAACCTCCCCGTGTACTCGGGACGGTACAGCACGCCCGAGGACAGCGACGTACAGCCGTTGCTCGCAGGGCCTTTCAACGCACCTGTGACGTTCATCGACACCGCGTCGTACGGAGCACGGGCGTTCGATTCGCGGCAGGGCACGGGGTTCGTGAACGAATGCGAACAGGTCATCGCGTGCGAGGTGCTCAAGGCCTTTGCGCACGCCCTCCGTCAGACTGGGCGCACCGCCTCGGTGAGCGTGCTGTCGACGTACAAGGCGCAGGTGGAGGCGGTGCTCGCCCGCCTGCAGGATGACCAGTTCATCCACCCCACCAAGACACTGCCCGTGTCGTCCGCACTGAAGTTCGAGACGTTCGGGGCGATCGACCGGGTACAGGGGCGCGAGAGCGACCTGGTCATCCTCTCCTTCTGCCGGGCGAAGGGGCAACGCCCCTCGCCGGAGTACGGACTGTGGCTGCAGGACCTCCGCCGACTCAACGTCGCGGTCACGCGTGCCCGGCGAGCGCTCGTCCTCATCGGCCACCGGCCCACATTGAGTCAGTTGGGAACGGCTGATTCTCCGGCGCGCCGGTTCTACGACCACCTCTTCGACCTCGTGAGCCGCGATTCCGCAGGCTACTCGCTCATCCGCGGCTTTCGGTCGGGCCGCCAGTCTGGGAGCACCCCATGAACACCACCATGCCACCCATCGTGACGCTGCTGAATGAGGACGGGCCCGGCCCGCGGGACGTCCTGGTCGTGGAGGAGACCGTCCTCCCGATGCTTCTCATGCCGGACGTGCCGGTGGTGCTGAAAGACGTGCGCGAGCCCATCTCCATCCTCCAGCGGTTCCTGCTGCAGGCCGCGGTGGACGCCGGGCCGCTCGACCTCCGCGAGGCTCACCAGGCCACGGCCATTCCCATCGTCGCCCTCCGTCGCGTCGCGGGGGAGTTCGCCCGGGCCGGGCTGTTCGTGGCCGACGAACAACCAGACTGCTTCTCAGCCCGTGACGAGTTGTGCCGCCGTTCACTGGCCGCCGACCGTGTCGAACTGGAGAAGCCGGGTCGCCTCCACTTCCTGTTCCTCCCGGAGTCCGACGAAGTCGTGGCGCTCCACATGGACGGCCAGACCCGCAAGTTCGTCACGGCCCTCCAAGCCTGCGTGCCCGACGCGGGCTTCCCGACGCCGAGCCTTGAAGGCCGCGGGCTCCCGGAGTTCCTGCAATCGCACCTCGAACGCTCCGCGGTCGGCGGACTTCCGTCCGACTTCATCCGCACCGAGCAACCCGGCATCGAACCCGCTCCATTGTCCGACGGCGTCGTCTCGCCCATGCCGAAGGCCGTGCCGGTGTTCCGCGTGGCGTTCACGGTGACCGCCGAGAAGGACCGAACCCGCTGCCGACTGAAGTTGCTCGCACCACGCAAGCCGGTGGACGTGGACCTCTCCGCCGCTCAGGGCATGGCCGCGATCGCCACCGAACGCGCCACCGTGTCGTCCCTGCCGACATCCTCTGTTCCGGCCCTCACCGACTTGGGGATGCCCCACGGGTCCGGGGCCGAGTTGCACTTCGAGTCGCCCGTGCGGGCGACCGTGCCGCTCGATTCGTGGAACGCCCAGCAGGTCGCCGCCCAGGTGTGGCTCACCCAGAAGCACCCGGTGAGAGTCCATCAGCCTTCGCTCGCGATGACGACCCGGGCCGCCGTGTCCTTCCTGTCGGCGGATGAGGGCGCCGACCGGCTGTTCGCGGTGGACGAGGCCGCACAAGCCCTGCTCACCGCGGCAACGCCGCCAACACCCAAGACGCTGGAAGAGGCGGTGACGGGAACGGGACGGGACGTCCATCGCAACGAAGTCACCGACCGCCTCTGGCATTGCCGTCAGTACGCGTGCGTCCATGCCATCCGAGTTCAGGAGGACCTCTTCCATGCTTGACCCCATCGACATCGGCGGGCTCCGCGTCGCCGACGGCTTCTTCCTCGGCGGGACCGAAAGCCCGACGCCCATGCCCCTCCGCGGCCCGCACGGGAGGACGGTCTTCACGCGGCCGGGTCGCGACGCCTCGCTCCGCGATGCGTTGTTCGACCTTGTGGACTCGGCGACGCGCACGCTGTTCGTGTGCAGCTTCCTGCTCGACGACCCGGGGCTCATCGACCGGCTCCGCCGCAAGGCCGACGAACTCCGCGGCGGGGTGTACGTCGTCACCGCCCTCAAGGATGAGTGGCTCGCCAGCGCCTTCGCCGAGCCGGATGGGGAGCATCCCACGGCCACCAAGCACCTGGTCGAACCGCTGGTCGCGGCGGGCGTGCAGGTCCGTGGCTGCGAGAACGCCCACGCGAAGTTTGCCATCGCCGATGGCCGTGAAGCGATTATCTCCACCGCCAACTTCGACCAGCGCGGGCTCATGGAGACCGGCGAGGTCGGTGTCCGACTCTCCTCGCCCGACGAGGTGCTCCGGCTCTGTCGCTTCTTCTCGCGGCTCTGGCTGAGCCGCTGCGAGTTGGAAATGCCGCACGACCCGTCGGAGAGGTTCACCGTCCGCAAGACCAAGGCCCCGCCCCAGTCGCCGGCGGTGCCCATCGGGGAGCCCTCCTCCGCCGAACGCCTCATCTGGACCGACGGACGCGAGCACCTGATTGCGGACGCGGTGAAGGAGACGGCGGATGCGGCCCAGCGAGGTCTGGTCGTCTGCACCTACGACGTGCGTGGCCTGGACAAACTCGCGGACCAGGTGATCGCCCCGCTGGAGCGGGCGGTGCAGCGGGGCGTGCGTGTGCGTCTCCTCACCCGCATCCGCAACCCACGCCGCTCAACCCGTGAGTCACTGCGTCGGTTGGCCGCCATCGGCGTGGAGATCCGTGGCGACAGCACGAACCACGCCAAGTTCATCATCGCCGACCGCAGGCGCGGGGCCATGTTCTCGGCCAACCTGGACGCCGAACACGGCATCACGAGCGGTATCGAGGTTGGTGTGACGGTGGGCGGCGACGAGGCCAGCGGGTTGTGCGGCTACTTCGATGAGGCATTCCATGACCATCGCAGCGCTCTGTTTGTCGACGGGCCCACGCACGGGGACCTCGACCGTCAACTGCGTGCCAGGTTCCGACGCCCGTGGGGCGCCGAGCAGGACCTGTCGGTGCGGTGCGACCGCAAGGCGTGGGAGAGCTTCCGAGCGGCGGCAAGTCTGGGCGAACCGGTGCTCTACCGATCGTCGAATGAGCTGCTCACGCTCTTCGCGGCCGCGGAGACGTTCCTGGTGAAGACCGCCGAAGGAACGATGACCCGGATGCCACGCGGCAAGGGACACGGCGTCGCGCGCTCGTCGGCAGCCGTACTCGACCAATGGATGTCCGACCGCAACGTCACCGAAGACGCGAGGGGTATTGTCGCTGGCGTTATTCGCCCGACGCTCGAGGAACCGGTGGTGGTGATGGGCAACTCCTCAGCTTCTCACGCTTCCGCCACGAAATGAACACCGCCCACTGCTGTGGCGAGGCTACGAGATGGGGGCACACCTCTCGGGCACCCGAACCAGAAGCCAGAACGCTGAGGCTTGACCGCGTGCCTTCTCCGGAATGCTTGCGAGACGGCCGCCATGACAGTCGAGCGGGGGCCGGCCGCGGATTTGACGGTGCGCGACTCCCCGAACTTGATCAAGTCCACCACGACCGACACCCAGCGTGTCCACATGATGGGCCTCCTGCGGAAACGTTGACCTCTTGCGAACAGCCTCCGAGTCCCGAATTGGACGCCCCGGCAGTGCCGTCGCCGCTCTGATTCCGCCCAGATTCCCGCGAATCGGCCTTGCCTCTCGCCCATGCTCCGGGCCTCATGGTCGTGGCCTCGCGCTCCCCGCAGCCGCCCGCGCTGGGCGTGCCCAAGGGGCGCGAGTGCCGAGGAGCGCGATCATGACCAGCGTCAAAGCCGTATCCAGTTCCGAACAGCCGACGGCGATTGCAGCGCGCCCACGAAGGCGTGCGCGACTCGAGGTCCCCGCGACCAAGAAATCCCGGCGGTTGCCCGCGTCGGACGCTGCGCCCCCGAGCTCGCCTGAACCCAAGCCGATCACTCGAAGCCGCGCCGCATCGGACAAGCGGCCGAGCGCGCTTGATGCCGCGGCCCAGGTCCTCGCTGCGCTTTCGGGCAGCGCTGCCACCGAGGGGTTGTCGGCTCCGGAACTGATCGAACGGATGGCGGCGGCAAGGCTGTGGATCAGCCCCGGCGGCAAGACGCCCGCCGCGACGCTGTACGCCGCCATGACGCGCGAGATCGCGGCCAAGGGAGCGGCCTCGCGCTTTCGCAAGCAGGGCCCCGGACGATTCTCGCTGAATTCGGCTCCAACCGCCAAGGGCGCGAAGGCCCGGGCTGCGGCGAAACCGAAGACCGCCGCGCCAGACCCGGAGGCCGGTCGGTGAACGCACCCATCGACTTGGCCGCGCTGCCGCGGCTTGCGCTTGAGGACCTGCGTCGGCTCTGGAGCCAGCACTTCGCGCGATCGCCACCACCGGCACAGAAGCGGCTGCTCATCCGCGAAATTGCCTGGCGGATTCAGGAACGGGCCCACGGCGGCCTAGATGTCCAGACCGCTGGGCTTCTCAGGTCCACCATCCGCAGCGTACAGCGAGAAGCAGCTGCGGATGCGGGTGTCGGCGACAACACGGGGCGCAAGCGACGAGGATCACAGGCGATTGCTCCCCGGCCCCCGCGCGCCGCCGCCGACCTCCAGCCCGGCACGCGCTTGATCCGACTCTGGCGCGGTCGCTCCCACGAGGTCATCGTGCTCGATGATGGACGGTCCTTCCGGTACCTGGATCAGACGTATCGCAGCCTGACGGAAGTCGCACGGGTCATCACGGGGATTCATTGGTCAGGCCCCCGATTCTTCGGGCTCGTCACCCGGGCCAAACGGAGTTCACGCCCGCAATGACCGGACAGACCTCAACCACCCTCCGCTGCGCTATCTACACCCGCAAGTCCAGCGAGGAGGGCCTCGATCAGGCCTTCAACTCGCTCGACGCCCAGCGGGAGGCGTGCGAGGACTACATCAAGAGCCAGCGGCACCAGGGCTGGATCGCGATCCCCGGTTCGTTCGACGACGGTGGATACTCCGGTGGGTCGACCGCTCGCCCGGGCCTCCAGCGGCTCCTCACGGCCATCGGGGCCGGACGCGTGGATGTGGTCGTTGTGTACAAGGTCGACCGCCTCAGCCGCTCGCTCGCCGACTTTGCCCGGCTCATGCAGCTCTTTGACGAACAGCGGGTCAGCTTCGTCTCGGTCACTCAGCAGTTCAACACGACCACGTCGATGGGCAGGCTGACGCTCAACATGCTGCTCTCGTTCGCCCAGTTCGAGCGCGAGGTGGCAGGGGAGCGGATCCGTGACAAGCTCGCCGCGACCTTCCGTCGGGGCGTCTTCGTCACCGGGCAGCCGCCCATCGGGTACCGGCGACCACGCCAAGATGAGCCGGGCTTCGTCGAACGCAGGCTGCTGATCGTTCCGGAGGAAGCCGCTCTGGTCCGGTCGATCTACACCGGCTACCTCGACGTGCGCTCGTTGGTCAAGCTCGCGGCTGGGCTCAACGCCGAAGGTCATCGTACCAAGCGCTGGACCAGCAGCCGCGATCGCGCGTTCGGCGGCAAGCCGTTCACATCCGGGCTCGTGCATCGCATCCTGACCAATCCGATCTACATCGGCAAGATCGCCCACACCCGGAGGATCGCCTCGACCGCGCCCGGTGCTCGGCATCCCGAACCGGTGACGGAGCTTCACGACGGTCTTCACGAACCGATCATCACGCGCGAGCTGTGGGAAGGCGTCCACGCGGCGATGGCCAAGGCCAGCCGCGGTGTCACCCACCGCTGGACACATACCCACCTGCTCAAGGGCAAACTGCGGACGTTCGAGGGGCATGCGATGTCCCCAGGCTCCACGCAGCGCTCCACGCTCGAGGATGCGGCCGTGCAGGATCGCAGGGCTGCCCGTTACTATGTCAGCCAGAAGGCGATCAAGCGGGGCTTCGCGACCTGCCCGATCAAGATGCTCAACGCGGGCATGATCGACGACCTCGTCCGCGCGCTGGTGCTCGACCACCTCGCGCGGGCCCATTCGATCGACCTTCGTCCGCACGCCCCATCGCTGCGGGACCACTGGATCCGCGAGGTCATCGGTCGGGTCGTCGTCGCGCCCGATCGCATCGTCATCGAAGCGGTAGATGAACGGGTGGGTGCGTGTGCGGAAGCCATCAAGACGGAAAAGCCGCCCAAGCCTGCGAGCAACTCCATTCCGAACCCCACCGTACCGACGTGCCCCTTCACGCCCTCGGTCGCCGTACAGGATGGCCGTACCGTCATAACCCTTGCCATCCTGATCAAGCGCTTGGATGGACGGCGTATGCTGCTCTCGCCCGACGGCCAGGACCTCCTGCTCTCGGCGGATCCCGGAGGTCGCGCCTGCCCCCACCCACAGCTCGTCAGGGCCATCGGTCAGGCGTTTGCGTGGCGTGCGGACCTCCTCCGCACCGGAGACACCCTTGAATCGCTTGCCGCCCGCAGTCACCAGTCGGCGACGAGGGTGAAGCAGATCCTGGTTCTCACACAACTGTCGCCACGCATCCTCCGCGCCGCGCTGACCGCCGGGCTCCCGCCGCGATTGACCGTCAACGATCTGATCGAGTCTGCTCAGCGCCTGCAATGGTCGCAGCAGGAAACGCTCCTGGGGCTTGCCAAGCAACCCTGAGGCACGCAAGATCGTCACCAAAGCCGGGGTCCGAAACGGCACTCGGAAATCGCCGTCCGGAGAGCCCGTCGCAAGACTCGGACGTCAGTGCGTTCAGTTCTGACGTAAAGATCTGGACGATCCGAAAACCCCCCGGATTGCAACGGGAATCCGTCTCGAAGCGAAAGCCGGAGACCCTGCCGCCGCAGAGTCTCCGGAATAAGCGGAGAGGGGGAGATTCGAACTCCCGATGCGACAATGCCGCATTCTGGTTTTCGAAACCAGCCCATTCAGCCGCTCTGGCACCTCTCCGTGCTGACGCTCGGCCGGAAGGTGATCTTTGACGGCCAAGGCCCATCCGTCAACGACCGGTTCTTGCGATGCGGAGAGTGGTTATCCGCCCCCTGGACGGGTCACGCCCACACCGGCACCGAACAACCAGAAGGGGCGGGGCTGCCCTTCGATGCCCAGATTGCTCGGGAATTGCCGGTCCGGGCATGGAACTTCGGAGCCTGCGCGGCGGGCGGGCCCCCGGGGGAGCGTCAGAGCTTCGGCGCCGGCGGGAAGTCAGTGGCCGTGTCGTTGACGTGGTTGAAGACGTTGGTGTACACCGCCAGGGAGTACGCCGCGACCGCCTCGGCGATGTGCGCATCGTTGTAGCCGGCCGCCCGGAAGCGCTGCACATCCTGATCGCTCACGAATCCCTTCTTTTCGTGGACCGCCAGCACGAACTTGGCCAGCGCATCGAGCTTGGGATCCGACAGCGCGCCGCGCCGCGACTCGAGCGTCTGCGAATCGGTCAGCCCGGCCATCTTCCCGATCGCCGTGTGCGCGGCCTCGCAGTACGCGCAGTTGTTCGCCGCCCCGATCGCCAGCTGGATCACCTCGCGCTCCTTGAACGAGAGCGACGCCCCGTTGAGCGCGCCCGACATCGCCGTGTAGCACTCCAGCGCGGCCGGTGAGTTCGCCATCGCTTTGAAGATGTTGAAGTGCTTGCCCGCGAGCGGCCCATCCAGGAGTTCCTTGACCCGTCCGGTCGCCGAGGCGGGATTGACGGTGTTCAGGCGTGGCATGTTCGGGTCCTTTCCTGAGAGACGGCTTCAGAACCCCACCGGTCTGGTGGGACAGGCGTCCCGCCTGTCTTCTACATCTCCTACTCGCTGGTTCTGAAACAGTCTTTCAAAGCGACAGACACACCGCGGGCGCATCGGTCCGAGATCGCCGGCGGCTGGTAGTGGTTCATCCCATGAGAGCCCCACTTCTCCCCGGACGTTCCTCGCCCTTCCCAGAAGTTGGCGTCGGGTGAAAGCCCCAACCCCCCCCCCCCCCCGCCTTCCGCCGATCGTCAGGAAGCGGCGTGGGCCGGGTCAAGGGTCGCCTCAGGGACTGTCAAGACCGGTTGAAGACTGCCGCCGACGCTGTGGTTCCCGACCGCTGTGGCACGATACTGACCAGTAATGTTGCTCCGCACACTCACACACCCGCACTGAGCGCTCCACGCACGGGAGCGATCGGAGGCGACCGATGCGACCAGCCGCTCTGAGGAAGAGCCCTAGCCAGCAGCCGGACCTCTCGACGTGGCCTCCGGCGCGCGGGAGCGGCGGCGCGCCGTCGACCGGCATGTCCGCGCCCGTCGATCTCCAGGCCGGGCCCGCTAAAGCCCACGCCACCGAGGTCCTCCGCTGCGACCTGCACGTGCACTCCCGGGCCTCCAGCGGACCGGCGATCCGGGCCCTGGGATGGACCAGCTGCCCCGAGTGCTACTCCGAACCCGAGCAGGTCTACGACCTGGCCCGCCGGCGGGGCATGGACCTGGTCGCGATCACCGATCACGACACGATCGCCGGCGCGATGGAACTCCAGGACCGCGGGTTCCCCGGCGTGATCGTCGGCCAGGAAGTCACCGTGCAGTTCCCTGAGGATCGCTGCAGGCTGCACGTCCTGGTCTGGGGCCTCTCCCCGGAGCTTGCCGGCCAGATCGATTCGATGCGACTCCGCGACGATGTCTACGCGTTTGCCCGCTGGCTGCGCGAGCACAACCTCCCGCACTCGCTGGCGCACCCGCTCTACTCGCAGAACGGCCGGCTCACCCGCCGCCACCTGGAGCGCTGCGCCCTGCTGTTCAGGGCCTTCGAGCTCCTCAACGGCGCCCACGCCGGTGGCCACCACGACGCCCTGGACCGCTACGTCCGCAGCCTGACTCCCTCGGTCATGCACCGGCTCGTGGGCGAGCACGGCATCGAACCGCTGTGGCCCAGGATCTGGGAGAAGGTCCGCACCGCGGGATCCGACGACCATGGCCTGCTGAACGTCGGCCGCACCTGGACCGCGATCCCGCGCCCCCCCGACCGCAACGCCATCGACCCGCGTGAGTTCCTGCGGGCCGTCATGAACGGCCAGGCACGCACGGGGGGTGCCGGCGGCCACGCCGGCCTGCTCGCGCACCAGCTCTCGGCGGTCGCCGCGCACTACGCCGCCGACGTGCTCGTGCCCCGCGCCCGCCCCCGCGCCAGGTACGCGGCCGCAGCCCTCCTGAGATTCGCGGGCGTCCACATCCCCCGCCCGAGCCTGCCCGCCCTCGCGTGGGACACGATCCGCGCCAGGCTCCGCCGGTCCAAAGGACCCCGGTACGGGCCTCTGCTCGCCGCGATCCGTGAGTCGATCGGTCCGGTGCTCGCCGAATTCCCCGAGATCGCCCGCCGTGTCTCACGGCCCGCCGGCACGCTCGAACCTGCCTTGGCGAGTCACGGCGAGATGGCATCATTCTCCGATACACTCTATGCGGCGGTGCACCGCGTCATGGCCTCGTCGGCGCTCTCGGCCGCCCGTCGCCGCGACAAGTCCGGGATGCTCGACCACCTCGTCTGCTACCTCGCGCTCGAGATCTCCCAGGCCCCCTACCTCTTCAGCCTCTTCCACCAGAACAAGGACCGCCTCTTCGTTCAGCGGCTCGAGCGAGAGCTCCTGGCCGGACCATCGCGCCGCGGCGGCAGTCCCGGCGCTCCCTCGGCCTCGCACGCCGGCGACCCGGCAGGACAGTCCCGCCCCATGAAAGTCCTCCTGTTCACCGACACGCTCGCCGACATCAACGGACCCAGCCGTTTCGTCCAGAACATCGCCGACCAGGCGTTGCTCGCCGGACGGGACCTGCGCATCTTCGCGAGCACCAGGATCCCTCACGCCCACCGCGCCAACGTCACCAACTTCGAGCCCATCCTGGCGATGAAGATGCCCAAGTACGAGAACCTCGACCTCACGCTCCCGCCCCTGCTCCCCATGCTCCGCGCCGCCGACGCCATCCAGCCCGACGTCGTCCACATCTCCACCCCCGGACCGGTGGGCCTGGTCGGCCTGCTGGCATCCCGCATGCTCCGGTGCCCCGCGATCGGCGTCTACCACACGGATTTCCCCGCCTACATCGACCGCCTCTTCGAGGACCACGTGCTTACATCCACCAGCCGCCACGCCATGCGGCTGTTCTACTCGTCATTCCAGGCGATCTTCACCCGCAGCGAAGATTACGCGCAGAACCTCCGGGCCATGGGGGTCAACCCCGGCCGGCTCAGCCGCCTCTTGCCCGGCATCGACCTCCACGCGTTCGGGCCCCGGTTCCGGGATACGGGCATCTGGGAGGCGCTCCCCGGCCGCACCTGTCATCCCGGCCCCGCATCGCCGCTGCGTGTGCTGTACTGCGGGCGCGTCAGCGTCGAGAAGAACCTCCCCCTGCTCGCGAGGATCTGGAAGCTCGCCCGTCAGCGCCTGCTCGCGGACCGACTGAGCGCCGAACTGATCATCGTCGGCGATGGTCCCTACCGCGCCACGATGGAGCAGGAACTCAAGGGTCAGGCCGCCCGGTTCCTGGGCTTCCGCCACGGCGCCGAGCTCTCCGCGATCTATGCCTCGAGCGACCTGTTCGTCTTCCCCTCCGTGACCGACACGCTCGGGCAGGTGGTGATGGAATCGCAGGCCAGTGGACTGCCCGCGCTCGTGACCGACCAGGGAGGCCCCAAGGAGATCGTCCACGAGAGCGTCACCGGCCACATCCTGCGAGCGGACCTGCCCGGAGCATGGGCTGACGCGATCGTCGCGCTCTGCGCCGACGCCGGCCGCCGAGAGCAGATGGGCCGCGCTGCCGCCGAGGCCATGGATCGCCGGTCCATCTCCGCCTCGTTCGATCACTTCTGGAGTGTCCACGAAGAGGTATGGCGCGAGCACCTCGACGCCCCCCCCTCGCGGGGACCCGCTGCCGCCGTCGATCACGGCTCGAGCACATCAACCCGGACGCTCTGAGCCCGCCCGGGTTGAAGCCCCGGCGTACGCTCGTGCGTGAACCAGCCATTCCTCCGCATCAAGAAGCTCGACCCCGCCGCGACCATCCCCGCATATCAATCCGATCAGGCCGCCGGCCTGGACCTGGCCGCGTGCCTCCCGGGCGGGCAGGTCGTGCTCGCCCCGGGGCAGATCATGCCGATCCCCTGCGGGTTTTCGATGGCGATCCCTCCGGGATTCGAGGCCCAGGTCAGACCAAGGTCGGGCCTGTCCACCAGGCATGGCGTCACGCTCCCCAACGCGCCCGGCACCATCGACAGCGACTACCGCGGACAGGTCATCGTCCCGCTCATCAACCACGGAAAGGAACCCTTCAGCGTCACCCACGGCATGCGGATCGCCCAGATGGTGATCGCCCCGGTCTCCCGCGCCGGTGTGAGCGAAGTGGAATCGCTTGACGATACCGCCCGCGGCGCGGGCGGGTTTGGATCGACCGGGCTTGGCTGAAACGTCACGGTGAGCTGCTTCTACCGTCCCGCGAGCGCCCCGGCGCGGCGACTCTGGTTCCGAAAGAGGCGGCGCTCCGGATCGTCGGTCGATGACAACCCCGTGCTCGCAGACATCCTCGACAACCCGTCGGGCTTCTGCCGTCCCATCCGAACCTGAACCCGGTCGACGAGCCAGTCCCACCGCATCGCCGGACCCGGATCGATCTTGTTCTGCTGCACGTGATAGTGGCCCAGGATCCCCTGGAACTTCTCGAGTTCCGCGCCGGTCAACGCCCCGGTTCGCGGCCGACCGTTGCCGTCCCTGGGCACTTCCGGCCGGATCCCCGGCAACAGGGTGCACAGCGCGCTGGCCAGCTTCACCAGCGAGTCGTACTGCTGGGGCGTGAAGTCGTACATGCGCACCACCGAGCCGTTGATCTCCCCCTCCACCGGCCCATCGGCCATCGGCCGGCCCACAAACCCGCCCGTGCGGAGACCCCCGTCCCCGAGACGCGGCGGGATCGCGATCCGCGTCCGCCCCTTCTCGTCCCTGACATACCACTCCGAGAGCGGCGTCTTGTCCCGCGAGGTCCCGTACGCCCCGATGTTCGCGATCTCAACCCCCACCGACCGGTCGTTGCTCACGGTCGCGTGGAACGCACGCTCCTTCACATCCAGCGTCTGGTAGATCGTCCCGTCCAGGTCGAGCATGAAGTGCACCGAGAGCCCGCGCACATCGTGGAGGATGTGGAAGCACTCCCGGCTGGTCCCGCACACGTCGTAGTGCAGCACGAACTGGTCGACCTTCTTCTGGAGCAGCCCCAGATCCCACCCGCCCCCGCGCACACGCTCGAACTGCTCCGGCGTGAATTCCCGCGCCGCACCCTTGCCGAAGCGCAGGCCGTAGCGTTGGGGTTCGGCGATCCCCGCGGCATGGCTCTTGTCCCACCCCGCCTCATCCCACGGCACAAACCGCCGCTCGACGCGGTAGCCGTCGTAGCCGCCCGGATCGATCCAGAGCACCACCGGCGCCCCGATGTCGTAGAGCTGCCCGCACACCATGATCTCGGTCCCGCGCCGACCGACGCGATCGCCGACCGAATCGCAGCCTCCCAGGCCCGAGAGCGCCAGCGCCGCCAGCAGTGCCCCCGCAAGCGCCTTCAGCGCAGAGCCGATCTGTGTTCGCCCGTGGAGCGATCCGCGCATGTATCAACGGTACAGCATGGCGGTCCGGTTGCCAACCGCGGTCCGGCTCCCGGAGCCCCATTCCGGTCACTCGATCGCCGCGCCGTTCCGCTCAGCCCCGAACGCCGCATCCGCGATCCGTGGGAGTATCGCTCCCGACTTCCCCCGCGCTGCCAGATCCACCCATCTGGTGATCCCCGTGTCCTGGGGGTTGACCTCGCACGTGGTCGCCCCCGCCTTCTTGGCCTCGAACACGAAGCTCCCCGCCGGCTGCACCACCGAGCTGGTCCCTACCGAAATGAAGAGATCGCACTCGGACAGCGCCGCGAACGATGCCGCCAGCGCCGCCCCCGGCAACGCCTCCCCGAACCACACGACGCACGGCCGGAGCAGCCCACCGTGGCGCGAACGCGGCGGGAACTCCCGCATCGCCGTCGCCTCGGGAACCGTCTCTTCCCCCGTCCTGGTGCACCGCCAGACCATCAGCGTCCCGTGCAACTCCACGACATCCTCGCTCCCGGCCCGTTGGTGCAGCCGGTCGACGTTCTGGGTGAGCAACCTGAAACGACCACCACGGGCCAGGAGTTCTCTCTCCACGCGGGCCAGCGCCAGGTGCCCCGGATTCGGCAGGCACGCCAGGCACCCAAGCCGTCGCTCGTCGTACCACCTCGTGACCAGTTCAGGATTGCGCTCAAACGCCTCGGGAGTCGCCAGTTCCTCCGGGTTGAAGCTCGCCCACAGCCCCGTCATCGCATCCCGGAAAGTGGGGGTCCCGCTCTCGGCCGACACTCCCGCGCCCGTCAACACCACCACCCGCCGCGCTTCGCGCAACGCTCGGCCGATCTCCTCAATCACCGATTCGCTGACCATCCCACGAAGATAGCACACCCTCGGGCATCTGAACCCGGCGCCCTGCACGAGTCCTGGACCCGCCCCGCCCGCCGCCGGGTCCCGAGCCCGCGCCGGGCCTCTGCCCCCGCCGGCACATCCGAGGCACGCACGATGTCCCGTCACGGATTACACTGATGCCGATGACCGATTTCACCCGCACCTTGGTTGTTGGCGATGGGGACCTGGCCTCCATCCTCGGCTGCGCTGCGGCCTCCGATGCCGCCCTGCTCGCCCAGCCCGACCCCGCCAAGCGTCGCGAGATCCGGCCCATCCTGTGGGCCCCGCCCTTCGAAGGCCCGACCGCCCCGGCCCGCCAGTGGGCCACCCGCCGCCAGGCCGAGCTCTTCGAAATGGAATTGGTTGAATCCCCACCCACCGGCCGCCCGTCCGAATCGCGGGCCCAGGCCGCCTCGATCGCCGCCCACCTTGGCGCCCAGATTGCCGATCTTCCCAGCGAGGCCGTCGCGTCGGAATGGCCCTCCCATTCACGCGACCTGCTTCACGCCTCCATGACCGCGATCGCTCGCCGCTGCTCGACAGTCCTCTGGCCCATACACTCAACCCGCTCGGAGGGCCCCGACATCGACCAGGTCGCCCGGGCCATCGATCGTGCGATGCTCATCTCCCGGCTGATCGCCCTCGATGCCGATCTGCACGGCAACCCTGCGTTCCGCATCGACGCGCCATACATAGATTTTTCCGATCGCCAGCTCGCGGACCTGGTTATCGACATGGACCTGCCCGTCCGACTCTGCTGGTGGTGGCACGCCGAGATGGCCCGGGGTTCATCCACCGAATTCCGCGCTCAGCACGACCGCTGGACGCCGGTGCTCCGCGAGGTCGGCTGGCGCATCGATTCCCAGGCCTCCCGGGAACGCGCCGCGAGCGCTCCCGACGCCTGAATCCGCCGTGCCTCTTTGAACAGAACTCTTCCAGCACCCAGGGCTGGCATGTAAACTGTTCCCATGCACATCCTCTCGATGATCCTGCTGGCGCTGGGCACGCACGCCGCCCCGCCGCCCGCGCCATCACCCGCCCCCGACGACCCCGCGATCGCGCCGCCCGCATGCCTCTGGTCCGACCGCTTCACCGCCACTCCCGACCAGCCATTCCACATCTCGTGGCGCGCCGCCGGCTCCCCCGACACCGCCGCCTGGCCCGCCTCACAGATCTCGCACGCCTTCACCCGCCAGGGCGGCTCGCAGTCCAACTTCGACACCCTCGAGGCCGCCGCCGATCAGACGGTCGAGATCCGTTCCGACGGACCCGGCCTAGTCATGCTCGGGGTCACGCTCCGCGAGCGTCGGATCGCCCCGAACAGGGCCGATCTCGCCCGCCTGTCCGATCCGCGCCAGGCCGCCGAAACCGATCAGGCCGTTCCGTTGATCACCTGCTCAAAGATCCTCCTCCGCGCCGCCGAGTACGGGGCTCCGCTGCACCGCTCATCGCTCGCGCCCAACAAGACCGGCCAGCCCGCCGAGATCCGCCCGCTCGTCGACCCCACCGCCGCCCCCGTCGGCTCGGACATCCCCCTGCGCGTGCTCGCCGGGGAAGGCTCGCGCCCCGGCGCCGCGCTGATCGCCCGGCACCTCTCCCTCGCCCACGCGGCCCCCGAGCCCGATGACACCCAGACCATCACCGCCAACGCCTCCGGGATCGCCGTGTTCCATGTGACCAGGCCCGGCCCCTGGGTCCTCTCGTTCGAGCTCTACATCGGCGATGAAGCCAATCCCGACGAGGAAGAAGGCGAAGACGAAGCCCAGGCCGCTCCAGGCTGGTACCAGGCAACCCTTTCGTTCGAGGTGCCCGCGCCATGAGACCCATCCACGCACTCATCGCGCCGGCCCTCCTGGCGCTCGCCGCGGCCCACGCCAGCGCCCAGATCTGGCAGGAACTCGGCCCCGCGCCCCTCTCCGACGGCCAGTACACGGGCCGCATCAGCGCGATCGCCGCCAGCCGCACGAACTCCTCCCTCTACTACGTGGGCGGCGCCGATGCGGGGGTCTGGAAGTCCACCAACGCCGGCGCCAGCTGGACACCCCTCACCGACTTCATGCCCACCACCGCCATCGGCGCATTGGCGATCGGCCCGACCAACGACCAGCTCGTCTACGCCGGGACCGGCGAGGGCAACCACGCCAACCACAGCCGCTACGGCCTGGGCATCTTCAAGACCACCGACGGCGGCAACTCCTGGACCCAGCTCGCCGAGGCCACCTTCGCCGGCCGCTGCTTCACCAAGATCGCCATCGATCCGCAGAACAACAACCGCGTGTACGCCGCGGTCACGCGGGCCGGCGGCTTCCCCACTCTCGCCGCCGCCAAGGGCCACCCAGGCCGTTCCGGCCTCACCGGCATCTTCCGTTCCCTCGACGCCGGCGTCACGTGGACGCACCTGGCCGGCGGCCTGCCCTCGGTCGACGCCACCGACCTGGCCGTCGATCCCGTCACGCCCACGACGCTCTACGCCGCGATCGGCTACATCTTTGGCAGTTCCTCCAACGGCATCTACAAGTCCACCAACGGCGGCGATACCTGGACCAAGCTCACTTCAGGCCTTCCCTCCGGGACCTGCGGCCGCGTCAGTCTTGCTCTGGCGCCCTCCAGCCCGTCCCAGCTCTACACCCTGATCACCAACCCCGCAACGTCGTCCGGCGATGATGCCACGGTCGGCGGCTGCTACCGCTCCACCAATTCCGGGACCACGTGGTCGTCCATCAGCGCCGGCGCCGACCAGGCAACCTACGGCTGGTACCTCTCGGCCGTCTCCGTCCAGCCCACCTCCGCGACCACCGCCTTCTTCGCCGGGTACACCCTGGGGCGCTGGACCAACGGCTCATGGTCCACCGTCACGCCCCCGCACGTCGACCTGCACGCCCTGGAATGGGACGCCGCGGGCCGGCTGCTCGCCGGGGACGACGGCGGCGTCCACCGCACCTCCAACAACGGCTCCAGCTGGACCACGCTCAACAACGGCCTGGGCTCGATGCAGTTCTACGCCGGCTTCTCCACCTCGCCCGCCAGCTCCGACACGCTGCTCGGAGGCCTCCAGGACAACGGCAGCACGCTGCACTTCACCGGCGGGTGGGACAGCGTCCTCGGCGGCGACGGCGGCTGGTCCCAGATCGACCAGGCCCGTCCCAACCGCATGTTCGTCGAGTACCAGGGCACCGCCGGCATCTTCCGGTCCACCAACAGCGGATCCACCTTCAACTCCGCCGGCGGCAGCATCTCCGGCCGCAACTGCTTCTTCCCGCCCTACGTCATCGACCCCTCCAACCCCGACCACCTGCTCTACGGCACCGAGCGCATCTGGGAGAGCACCCAGGGCGGCACCGTCTGGAACTCCAAGAGCGCCGACCTCACCAAGGGCGCCGGGGCGATCCGCGCCCTGGCGATCGCACCCTCCAACCCCTCGGTTGTCTGGGCCGTCACCAACGACGGCAACGTCCAGCGCTCCACCAGCGGCGGCTCCACGTTCACGCTCATCAAGTCCAACTGGCCCGGCTGGCCCCGTGTCACGCGGGAACTCCTCATCAGCCCCCTGGATTCCAGCACCGTGTACCTCGCCGGCGCCTCCTTCGGCATCGATCAGGTCCTCCGCACCACCAACGGCGGCGCATCCTGGCAGGCCCTCGACGGCAACCTTCCCGACCTCCCCGTCAACGTGCTCGCCATCGACACGCGCTTCGATCCCCCCACCCTGTTCGCCGGCACCGACGCCGGGATCTACCGCTCCATCGACGACGGGCTCACCTGGAACAGGTTCGGATCGGGCCTCCCCAACGCCTGCGTCATCGACCTGGTCCTCGAGCCGGGCCGCGACCGCCTGGTCGCCGCCACGCAGGGCCGCGGCGCATGGTCCATCTCCCTGGCCTGCCGCGCCGACTTCGACGGCTCGGGCTTCGTCGATGTCGAGGACTACGACGCCTTCGTCACGGCCTTCATGGCCGGGGCCGGCAGCTCCGACTTCGACCTCTCGGGTTTCGTGGACGTCGAGGACTTCAACAGCTTCGTGCAGGCCTTCGAACTGGGCTGCTGAAACCGTCCGCCCCGCGCAAGAAAAAGACCCCCGTCGCCGGGGGTTCTGGAGTCCTTGCCGTCCGTCCGTGCGCTCAGTTCTCTGGCACGTTCGGGCCCGTGGCGATCTCGCGGAACTTCGTCCGCAGCTTCTTGGTGATCGGCCCCTCGCCGGCCGAGATCCTGGTCGACCTGGTGATGTTCCCCTTGCCGTCGTGCTGGTCGACTTGCGTCACCCCGATGATCTCCGCCGCGGTGCCCGTCAGGAACACCTCGTCGGCCCCGAGGACATCCTCCAGCCGCAGGTTCTTCTCGATGCATTTGAGCCCCATCGGCGGGGCCAGCTCGCGTGCCACGAAGCCCCGCGTCACGCCCTCGAGGATCCCGGCCTCCCCCGGCGGCGTGTACAGCACGCCGTCCTTGACAATAAACACGTTGTCGCCCGAGCCCTCGGTCACGAACCCGTCGAGGTTCAGCATGATGACCTCGTCGCAGTCAAAGTCGATCGCCTCGCACTTGGCCATGATGTTGTTCAGGTAGTTCAGGCTCTTGATGCGCGGGTCCAGGCACGCCACCGGCGTCTTCGGGCGGTTCGCCACGACCACCCGCATCCCCGCCTCGTACGCCTCCGGCGGGAACAGCCGGATCTGGTCGGCGATGCAGATGACCCCGGGCTTGGGGCACCGCCGCGGGTCCAGCCCCAGCGTCCCGAAGCCGCGCGTGATCACCAGCCGGATGTAACCCTCGGCCAATTCGTTGGCCTCGATGCAGCGCCGCTGGATGTCCACCATCTCCTCGACCGGAACCGGGATCTTCAGCCGGATCGCCTCCGCGCAGCGGTACAGCCGGTCCATGTGCTGCTTGCACTTGAAGATCTTGCGGCCGTAGATGCGGATCCCCTCGAACACCCCGTCCCCGTACAGCAGCCCATGGTCGTACACGCTCACCACGGCCTTGCTCTTGGGCAGCAGTTCCCCGTTCACGTAGATGAACGGCCGATCCTGCTGGTCCAGGGCCCCGACCAGATGCGAAGCTCGCGTGGCGGTGGGAGCGGTTGTCATACGCACCTCCATGGATCACCCCCGCAAAGAGGGTGCACCCCGGCTCTGGATGGACCCCGCCGGTGGGCGGCGTCCGAAAACTCGGATCGCGCTCACGCCGAGCGCGGATGCTGATACTACGGCGCTCCGCAGCGCAGGTTTGAACGGGGCGGATCTGTTGGGGGTATTTTGGGGTAAGAATCCGGGCCCGGGCTCGGGCGGCCGCGACCGCCCGGGATCCGTTGCTCCCGCGAAGTTCTCACCGTTCGAAACGTCGCCTGGATGTCGCGGTGATGAGCCCGATGCCAATCCCCAGCACGCATCCCGGGGCCGGAACGGCCCGGAGGTCGAACCGCGAGAAGTCGATGTAGCGCCCGTCGTAGCCGTTGGCGGACGTGTCGTCGAGAAGCACGGTGTATGTTCCCGGAACCAGGATCACGTAGGTCAGGGCGAACTGCTGGTCGTACATCTCCTTGTTCGGCGGGATCAGCAGGTCGATGATCGGCGCATCGCCGGTGCGGCCGAAGCTCAGCGTGACCGCGTTGGGCTGATGCCAGACAGACCAGCGGCTGATCTCCGCGGACAGCATGACGCCCATCGGTGCATCGAGCTCGAACGTCAGGTGGAACGTCTGCCGGTACTCGTAGTAGCCGTGCCCCTCCAGGTCGTCGTGGGACTCCGGGTAGCCCACGGCATCGGTTGCAAGCGTGACGCGACCGGACAGGATGGTGCTCGCGAACGATGATCCGATCGACGCCTCGGCCTGCCGCCACCCACTGGTCGCCTCTACCTTGATGTGCTGGTCGGGCGGAGCCCACGATGCCAGCGGGTCGGCCGCCTCGATCGAGTACGAATCCTCGGCCGTAACATCCGGGAACATCCACAGGCTGACCTTGCCGGTGCTTGATTGCGTCCCGGAAACCGGCATCAGACCGGCCGTTGCCGCACGGGAGGGCGCCAGGGCCATCACAAGTGCAGCACAGAAAGCTGAAACGTTCATGCCGACTCTCCTTTCAGGACGAGCGGCCACGCGGAACCAACGATCGTTCCGCGGGTGGTTCGCGCTCCACCCGAGCATCGAGAATCGACCGTAAGCCCGCGCCGTGCCGATGCCAACGGGGACGTTTCCCCCATCCTCCGGCCCGCTGCGATCCGCGGATTCCCAGCGTGGAGCATGCTCCGTCAGGGCCGCTTCCACCCGCTGTCGGCGTCCTTCTCCAGCATCCGGGCCGACTGCTTGATGCACCGCAGGCACACCAGGCTCCCCCGCGAAGGGCTGATCCACTGCGGGTCCTTGCGGACCTCCAGGCACATCGTGCACGTCACGCCCGCCGGCGGGCTGGCCGCATGGCCACGGTTCACCACCGCGTCGTACGCCAGCGTCAGGCACGGCGCGCAGATCAGGCTCCCGCGGTGCCCCTCGACCATCGGCCGGTCCTCGGCCCACGGCGATCCGCAGAAATCGCACTTGAAATACTCGTTCCCCGCCGCATCGGTGTCGTGCATCGTCCCGCCCGGTTTGCCCGTTGCCCCGCCCGCCCGCTCTCTGCTGCCTGTTCTCTGCTCACATCCCCTGCGCCCCGTGCATCTGCCTCTGCGCGATCAGGCGGTACGTCCCGCACCGCTCCAGCAGCTCCGCGTGCGTCCCGCTGTCCACGATCCGGCCCTGGTCCATCACCACGATAAGGTCCGCGTTGAGCACCGTGCTCAGCCGGTGCGCCACGATCAGGCACGTCCGGCCCTTCCCGAACTTCGTGATCGCCTCGTTGATCGCCGCCTCCGAGTCCGCATCCACCATGCTCGTCGCCTCGTCGAGGATCAGGATCGCCGGGTCCCTCAGGATCGCCCGCGCGATCGCGATCCGCTGGCGCTGCCCACCCGAGAGCGTCAGCCCCTGCTCCCCGACCACCGTCCCGTACCCCAGGGGCAGCTTCTCGATGAAATCGTGCGCCCGCGACTGCCGCGCCGCGGCCACGATCGTCTCCTCGGTCGCTAGCTCCGCCCCGTACGCGATGTTCGAGCGGATCGTCCCCTTGAACAGCACCGTCTCCTGCGTCACCACGCCGATCTGCCGCCGCAGGCTCCGCACCGAGTAGCCCGCGATGTCGTGCCCGTCGATGAGCACCGACCCGCCCCCCCCGTCCGGCTCGAACAGCCGCGGGATCAGCGACAGGAGCGTCGTCTTCCCGCACCCGTTGGGACCCACGAACGCCACCGATTTCCCGTGCGGCACCGTGAAGCTCACCCCGTCCAGCGCCGGCCTGTCCGCCCCCGGGTACGTCAGCGTCACCCCCCGGAACTCCACCGATCTCTCGTGCCGCGGCAGCTTGGGCAGCTTGTGGTCGTGCCCCGGCTCGGCCTTGCCCCCCATCAATTCCGCCAGCCGGTCGGCCGCCCCCGACGACTGCTGGATGTCGTTGGCAAACCCCGTCAGCGTCTTGAAGCTCGCCCCCGCCGCCCCCAGCGCGATCAGCACCTGGATCACCGACTCGGGCTCGATCGCCCCCACCCGGATGTTGTTGATCGCGATCAGCGCGATCACGCCCACCGCGAACACCGTCAGCATCTCCACCACCGGGCTCGCCAGCGCCCGAGCCGTCCTCACCCGGTTGTTCTCCCGCAGCACTTCCTTGTTGATCCGGTGGAACCGCCCCGCCTCGTAACGCTCGGCCGAGTGCACCTTCACCACACGCAGACCCTGGAGCGCCTCGGCCGCCGCGTGGTACAGCGCCGACTGCGAGACCTGCGAGGCCTTCGACGCCCGCCGGATCCGCTTGCCCAGCTTGCGGATGATGAAGTACAGCACCGGCCCCAGCACCAGCGAGACCCCCGCCAGGCGCCAGTCGCTCACGAACGCCGCCGCCAGCGCCCCCAGCCCCTTGGTCATCTGCGCCAGGAACCGCGAGAGCAGCGCGCTAAAGCCGCTGGTCAGCGCCGCCGAGTCCTGCATGATCCGGCTGATCGCGTCGCTCGGGCCCCCGACCACGATCTCCTTCAGCGGCCGCCGCAGCACCCGGTGGTACGCGTCTCGCCGGATGTTCGTCATCGTCCGGTTCACGATGTTCAACGACAGGTACTGGTGCATGAACGTCGTGAACGCCCCGAACACCGTCAGCACGAACAGCGCCCCCATGATCGCCGCCACCGACGCCGACGGGCTGTCCGGCAGCCCGTCGATCCACCCCGCCGGCAGGTGGTACACCCGCGCGCCCACGTGGAACTTCCCCGCCGCGTCCCACTCCCGCACCTGCGTCGCCAGCCCCACCGGGTCCTTGCCCATGATCCGCTCGAGGATCGGACCCATCGCCAAGAGGCCCGCCCCCAGCGACCCCGCCGCCAGGAACGCCATGGCCACAGCACCCACCACCTGCAGCCGGTAGCGGAGCATCCGCCGTGCGAATTGCCAGAAAGGACTCATGCCGGGGCACGCACACCAGACAGCCGGGCCATCACGAGAGTTCCAGGAAACACACCGCACCGTCGCGCGACAACCGGCCGTTCTTCACGGCGGTCCGCACCGGTCCCAGGCCTCGGCCGCTGTTCTCTTTTCACTGTTTCCTGATCGCTCTCTACTGCAGGTTCACCGGCATCACCACGTACAGGAAATCCGGCCCCACCTTGATCACACCGGGCTTGTTCGGCGCCTTGAGCTCCAGGATGACATCCGGCTCCGACACCACCTTCAGCACGTCCATGATGAACGCCGGGTTGAACCCGATCTCGATGTCCTCCCCCTCGTAGCCGTTCAGGTCCACCGACACCTGCGCCTCGCCCATCTCCGGCGCCCGGCTCGTCAGCTCCAGCTTCTTGCTCTTGGCCGTGAAACGCAGCCGCACCCCGCGCGATTCCTCGTTGGTCAAGAGCGCCGCCCGCCGCACCGCGCTGCTCATCGCGTCCCGGTCGAACGTCACCTTCTTGTCCTGATCACGCGGGATCACATCCTCGTACGGCGGGAACGTCCCCTCCACCAGGTTGCTCGACAACACCGCCCGGTGCGGGTCCTTCTCCGTACCCAGGCTGAAGAAGACCTGGTTCTCCGTGATCGCCACCTGCACCTGCTCGTCCGGGTCCCGGAACAGCTTCTGCAGCTGCGAAAGCGCCTTGGTCGGGATGATGCAGCTCACCGGCTTGGAGTCCTTGTCCGCCGACCCCGACACGCTCGACCGGCACAGCGCCATCCGACGCCCGTCGGTCGCCACCATCTCCAGCTTCTTGCCCTCGCGCTTGAGCAGCACCCCGTTGATCGCGTACCGGCTGTTCTCCCGCGCGGTCGCGAACAGCGTCCTCCCCACCAGCGTGTCCAGCGACCCCGCCTTGTACGCGAACACGCTCTTGGCCTTCGCAAGCTCGGCCGACCCGGCCACCACGTCCGTGAACTCCGGGATCGGCGGGAAATCCTCGGGCTTGAACCCGTACACCTTGAAGTGCGCATCGGCACCCCGGATGTGGCACACCTCCCCCTCGGCGTCCAGCGTCAGCGTCGGCTCGGCATCTTCTGCGCTCACGATCGCCCGCAGCTTGTCCGCCGGGATCAGCGCCTGGCCCTCCTGCTGCACATCCACCTGGCTCAACCGCACGCGCATCGAAATCTCCGCGTCGGTCGCCGACAACGCAAGCTCGCCCACCCCGTCCCGCTTCTCGGCCGTCAGCTTGATGCACGTCAGCTGAACCCGAGGCGTACGCCCCGCGACCGCCCCAGAGACCAAATTGATGGCGTCCAGCAGAGCGCCGCGATCGCAAATGACTTTCATCGACCTATGCTCCCTTCGATTCGTCCAGCAGTGTACCGGCCCCGCATCCGATGCGACGCGTTCGGGAGGCTGTCCACGACCTGTCGGCCCCCGGGCCGCCCGTGGCAGAGACCGATCGGGAACCCACCGGGTGTATGTTCGGTATACGATCGGACGACGTGGGTTGTCAAACCGGCCGGAATCCTTCATACTGCACGGTTCTCGGGCTTCCCGTCGCCGTTCGGTCGGGTGCCCCGGGAGGGCAGGGAGGAGAGTCGGGTCGGGCGGCCGCGTTTCGGGCGGCCGGCGTCGTGAAATCGCTCCGCACGGTGCGCGCCATTGGCCTCCGCGGGCGCGGTCGCTGCGCCGGAGCACTCCCGCAACGCGTGCCGGTCCAGTCTTTGCGCCTTGGCGACGCGGTGGCCTGTCGGCCACCCGACAGATAGGGGAACCTGCTGATGTCATTCGAAGCCGCCGTTCATGCTCAAGCCATCGAGATCGACCGCCTCTCGCTGGAGATGTGCGCCGCCGCCGGGAGCGGGCACCCGACCAGCTCCATGAGCATCGCCCACATCGTCACCGTCCTCATGTTCCACACCATGCGCTGGAGCCCCGACTACCCCACCTACCCCACGTCCGACCGCCTCGTGCTCTCCGAAGGCCACGCCGTCCCCGCCGTCTACGCCGCCTGCGCCAAGCTCGGCGTGCTCATCGGCAAGGACCCCGAGAAACGCCGCAAGCTCACCATCGACGATCTCAAGCACCTCCGCGCCATGTCCAGCGAGCTCGACGGACACCCCAACCCCATGGAGGGCTTCCCCTTCTTCGACGCCGCCACCGGCTCGCTCGGGCAGGGACTCTCCGTCGCCGCCGGACTGGGAGAGGGTGCCCGTCTCGACGAGACCGACCGAAAGATCTACTGCATCATCGGCGACGGCGAGTCCCGCGAGGGCCAGATCGCCGAGGCCCTCGACTTCATCGTCGACCGCAAGCTCCTCAACGTCCTGCCCATCTTCAACTGCAACGAGTACGGACAGGCCGACCGCGTCAGCAACCAGCAGTCCGCCGACACGCTCGCCGCCAAGCTCGCCGCCGCCGGGTACGACGTCAAGGTCATCGACGGCCACAGCCCCAACCAGCTCAAGTCCGCCTTCGAGGCCTTCGCCGCCCAGGCCGCCAGGCCCGGCGCCAGGCCCATGGCCGTGATCGCCAAGACCGTCAAGGGCTGGGGCGCCGCCTCCCTCCAGGGCAACGGCTGGCACGGCAAGCCCGCCACCGGCGACGCCCTCAAGCGCGCCTACCAGGAGCTCGACGAGAAACGCCTCGAGCTCACCAGCTCCCTGGGCTCGGGCGATTCGTTCATGATCCAGCCCCCCGCCGAGATGACCCGCCAGGCCCCCGAGGCCGGCGAGCTCCCCAGCTTCACCGAGACCATGAAGCGCATGGACATGGAGTCCCTCCTGCAGTCCGGCACGATCGCCACCCGCCGCGCCTACGGGATCGCCCTCCGCGCCCTGGGAAAAATCAACGAACGCGTCGTCGTCCTCGACGCCGACGTCTCCAACTCCACCTTCGCCGACATGTTCAAGAAGGACGCCGCCCTCGCGCCCCGCTTCCTCGAGTGCAAGATCGCCGAGCAGAACATGTTCTCCACCGGCGTCGGCCTCTCGGCCGCCGGCAAGGTCCCTTTCTGCTCCACCTTCGCCAAGTTCGTCACCCGCGGCTACGACCAGATCGAGATGGCGATCAACTCCGGCGCCAACCTCAAGATCGTCGGCAGCCACGCCGGCATCACCCTCGCCTCCGACGGCCCCAGCCAGATGTCCCTCCCCGATGTCGCCTGGTTCCGCGCCTTCACCACCATCAAGGACCACCGCGGCAACCCCGGCTGCTACATCCTCCAGCCCGCCGACGCCTACGCCGCCTACGGCCTGGCCAGCGTCATGGCCGAGTACGAGGGCGTCTGCTACATGCGCACCCTCCGCCCCGACACCGAGTTCATCTACTCCGACGAGGTCGTCTTCAACCTCGGCGGCTTCGAGGTCCTCCACGAGGGCCGCGACATCCTGCTCGCCGCCACCGGCTACATGGTCCACGAGGCCAACCGCGCCATCGACATGCTCGACAAGGCCGGCGTCTCGGCCTCCCTGGTCGACCTCTACTCCCTCCCCTTCGATACCGAGGGCGTCCTCGACCTCATCAACGCCAACAACGGCAACATCATCACCATCGAGGACAACTACGGCGGCGGCATCGGCTCGGCCCTCTCCGACGCCCTCACCGAGTCCGGCGACGCCTTCAAGCTCCACCAGATGCACGTCCGCCACATCCCCAAGAGCGCCCGCACCCCCGAGGAACTCCTCAAGTCCTGCAAGCTCTCGGCCGACGACATCAAGAAGGCCGCCATGGACATGCTCGGCGTCTAAAGCCGCCGCCAACCACCGATGATCAACCCGGGCGGCCACGCGGCCGCCCTTTTTCTTGCGCTCATCAATCCGAACGGGGACACAACACCCGAAAACGCAGCCCAGCCGCTCGATCGCACGCGGCCCCCGGCCTCCGGCCCACGTTGGGGTGGGGGTGGGGGTTGGGGGTGGGGGTGGGGCCGCCTACCGCGCCCGGACGTCCCCGCGCGGCCCGGCACGTGCCGCCGGATCACTTCTTCCGCCAGGCGCTGCGCGATCCCGATCGTCCCCCGGTCCTGCGTCAGCGCCCGCGTCACGTACGCGCCCTCGATGATCATGCACAGCTCCGAGGCAAGGTCCCCCGGCCGCGTCGCGCCCGCACGCTCGGCCAGCTCGTAGAAGTACAGCTCGAGTTCCTTCTTGTGCTTCGCGGCCGCCTGGTGCGCCGGGTCGTGCGGCAGCGGGAACTCCATCGCCGCCGTCACAAAGATGCAGCCGTGGAACTCCTTGCTCCCCATGAGTTCATCCACCACGCCCATCACCGCGCGCAGCTGCCCCAGCGCCGAAGGGCCCCCCTTCTCCCGGACCATCTGCCGGAAGTGCTGCTGCAGGAACGCATCGATGTCGTGCAGCACGCCCACCATCAGGTCGTCCTTGCTTTCAAAGTGCTTGTAGAACGCCGTCTTGCTGATCCCCACATCCCCGATGATCGCGTCCACCCCCACGTTGCGAAAACCATCGCGGTAGAACCGCTGCTTGGCCGCATCGATCAGCTTCTGGCGAGTTCCGGTCACCAAAGCCTGCTCCTCCTCCGCCCGCGCCGTGCGGGTTGACGATCAGTCAACCACAAGAGTACCTCGCGCCAACCGACACGATGCGTCCGGCTGCGAATACTGCTCGGCCTCGAGGGGAACACCGCACCACGCGGCCCTTTCCGTATCTCAACGTCCGGTTCGAAGCACATCGACCGGCAAGGAGTGATCTCATGCGCCGATATCTTGCTTTCGCGTATGGTCTTGCCTGCCACGCCCTCTTCCTGGCCGTCTACGGCTGGATGGCGGCCTTCGTCGGAAACCTGGGCTTCGGGTTCATCCCCACCATCGACGCCCCGCCCCGGATCCCCACCGGCGCCGCGTTCGCCGTCGACCTCCTGCTGGTCGTCGTCTTCGCCCTGCAGCACTCGGTCATGGCCCGGCCCGGCTTCAAGCGCTGGTGGACGCGGCTGGTCCCCACGCACCTGGAGCGGAGCACCTACGTCCTGGCCTCGTGCGTCGCCGTCGCCCTCCTCATGGTTCTCTGGCAGCCGCTCGGCGGCGTCGTCTGGCAGGTCGCCGACCCGACCGGTCGAACGCTCCTCCAGATCCTCTTTGCCATCGGATGGATCATGGTCCCGGCCGTCAGCCTCGCCATCAGCCACTTCGATCTCCTCGGAACCCGCCAGGTATGGCTCAATCTTCGCCGCAAGCCTTACACGGAACTGGCGTTCCGGACGCCAGGACCCTACCGGGTCGTTCGGCACCCGCTGTACGTTGGCTGGATGATCGCCTTCTGGGCGACGCCCACCATGACCGTCACGCACATGGTCTTCGCCGCGCTGCTCACCCTCTACATCCTCGCCGCGATCCCGCTCGAAGAACGCGACCTGGTCGCCCACTTCGGCGGCCGCTACGAAGACTACCGCCGCCGGGTCGGCGGGCTCATCCCGCGACTCTCCGCCGGCCGCGCCGTCACCGAGAAGACCGTTACGCCCGATCGCAACGTCCCGCGCTGCATCTCCGGCTCTCCCTCCCGCGAGACGACGTGAGATGGTGCCACGACCTGAAACGGGGCCAGAACGTGACATGAGGCCAGGAGCCTCGCACCCCCAAGTAAGAGAGCGACCCCGGCGCTGCCGGGGTCGCTCTCGATCCGCTCGTTCCACGCACGATCCGCCGCCGCTGGGCCTGGCACCCCGACTCGAACGCCGCCACGAACGCGTCATGGTCCTCGGTGTCCACGAACCCCGAGCGGTCGAAGTCCGCATCGCAGAAACCAAGCGTCAGCATCCACCCCTGCACCACGTTCGACGGGTTCGGGCCCCAGCCCGCGATCGTCCAGCCATCGGCCGAACCGCCTTTCGGACCCGGGTCGGCTCGCTCCCGCGCCCACGGGACACCCTGCCCCGAGCGACCTCCGAACCCGCAACCCGGGCGCATACGCTCAGTCCATGTCCACCAAAGTCTTCCCTACGGTTCCCTCCGCTTTCGCCGACCTCAAGGACAAAGGCATCCTCCGCGACGGCATGACCGTGATGGTGGGGGGGTTCGGCCTCTGCGGGATCCCCGAGAACCTCATCCTCGCCCTCCGCGACAGCGGCGTGAAGAACCTCACCTGCATCAGCAACAACGCCGGCATCGATGACTTCGGCCTGGGCCTGCTCCTCCAGACCCGCCAGATCGCCAAGATGATCTCCAGCTACGTCGGCGAGAACGCCACCTTCGAGAAGCAGTACCTCGGCGGAGAACTACAGATCGAGTTCAACCCCCAGGGCACGCTCGCCGAACGCATCCGCGCCGGCGGCGCGGGCATCCCCGCCTTCTACACCGCCACCGGCGCCGGCACCATCGTCGCCGAAGGCAAGGAATCGCGCTCCTTCTTCCGCCCCTCCGAGGACACCCGCTTCCACAACCGCCACCTCGCCGCCGCTACTCAATCCAGTGGCACAGGCGTCCCGCCTGTGACTACCTCCTCTTCTACTTCTCCTGGATCGCTTTCCCCCACCCCCCGCCAGTACATCATGGAAACCGGCCTCTACGCCGACCTTGCGCTCATCAAGGCCCACTCCGCCGACCCCTTCGGCAACCTCACCTACAACAAGACCGCCCGCAACTTCAACCCCATGATGGCCACCGCCGCCTCCTTCGTGCTCGCCGAGGTCGACCGGCTCGTCGGCATCGGCGACCTCGACCCCGACTCCGTCCACACCCCCGGAAGCTACATCGACCGTGTGATCAAGACCACGAGCCAGCGCCGCATCGAGCAGCGCACAGTCACCAAGGCCTGATCGGCGCACCATCGGAGGGACTCGTGAACCAACCGCGCGGCCCCGCCCGCATGCTCTCCGTCTTCCTCATGCTCCGCAATCCGGCCCGGCTCGCCGTCGATGGCCTCATCGTCCTGATCGTCTCGATCCTCTGCACCCAGATCTACTACGCCATCGGCCCGCGCACCCAGCCCGCCGAGGACACCATCGTCGGACGCTTCATCTACATCTTCCAGCCCCACGCGGTCCTCAGCTTCCTCTCCTCCGTCGCGTATTCCACAGGCTGGGTCCTGGTCGCGGTCGCCTGCGCCCGCATCATCGCCTCGCGACCCGCACCGAACGACACCCACTCCGGCCCCGGCTGAGGAACCTCGCCGCCCTGCCCTCTTCTCACCCCGCCAGCCGCGCCAGCCGCCTCTGCACACCCGGGAAATCCACCCCCATCGCCGCCCCGTACACGATCGCCACCGCGATCCCCATCATCACCCCGCCCCACTCGATCCCTCCGCAAACCTCCACCCCCTGCGAGGGCACGCACATCACCACCGCCCCCGCCACCACGAACACCACCGCCAGCCACTGGTACGCCCGCATCCCCCCGATGATCGCCGTCTGCGGCTCTCCCCGGTAACTCTCCTCCACGAACCTCCCCAGCCCCGACAGCAGCAGGTACAGCCCGACGATCACCGACGCCTCCGCCCCCGCCGACCACAGCCGCAGCAACGGACCTCCGATCCACACGTTGATCAGCACCGAGTACAGCTGCGTTGCGTGCACCGGCCTCCCGCCCAGGTCGCTCAGCGCGCACACCCGCGAGCGCGGCTCCACGTACCTGATCCCCACACCCTCCGCGCACCCGCGCCCGTGGCAGCACCCCTGCACCAGACACCGCAGCCGCCCGATCCCCTGCACCCACGGCGCTGCGGTCGCCAGCGCCGCCACCAGCGGCCACGCACCCCCGCGACCCCACCACACCGCCGTGATCCCGATCCACACGCCCAGCACGTTCCCGTAGTACCCGAACGGACGCGACAACTTCCCCGACGCCTCGAACACCTGCCCCCACACTCCCCCGCCCACCAGCCCCGCGATCGCCACCGCCGCCAGCGCCCCCGTCCACTCCTCCCCCAGCAGCACCCCGCACAGCAGCATCCCCACCAGCGCCGACCCGCCCGCGTACAGCGCGTGCGCCACCAGCACCCGCACCGGCCCGAACCGCCTCTCGTGCCACGCGTTGGCGATCACCTCGCTCCCGCGCCGCAGCCACCGCCAGATCGCCCCATGAAAGTGCGCTGCGAGGAACAACCCCGCCCCCGCGACCACATCCGCGATCCCGTGCATCCCCGTCGTGAGGCACGACGCCGCGATCCCCGCCGCCAGCGCCCACGCCCCGATCCGCCACGCCCGCCCCCGCGTCCCGATCCCCGCCGCCGCGAGCATCACCCAGCACACATGGAACGACGGCATCGCCGCCCGTCCCTCCAGCCCGTCGGCACGCTCGAACTCCTGCATCCACCGCAGCACGCCCCCGCCCACCGCCCCCTTCGGCGGCGTGATTCCCGGCAGCGACAGGTACATCCAGAACCCCACCGCCATCGCCACCACGCCCGAGATCTCCCACCGCCGCAGATCCGCCCGCCGCGCCGCAAGCAACGGTGCCGCGATCGCCATCACGTACGCCAGCGCATACACCGCCTCGGTCCACCCGACCACCGGCCACGATGCATCAAGCCCCATCCACGTGCTCACCACGCGCTGCGACCGCACGTGCCCGATCCCCTCGTACAACACCAACCACGGCCCCAGCACCATCACCGCCCCCGCCCAGCGCTCACCCCAGCCCGGCGCGGCGTTCTCATCGGTTGCAAAGCTCAGCCAGGGCCGCCACCTGCCCAATCTCGTGGCACAGGCATCCCGCCTGTATCTGCTTGCCTCTTCTTCTTCCACTTCTCCTGCCGCATTCCCCACCCGCTTCCGCAGCGCCTCCCGCTCGTACCCCCACACCAGCGCAGCGCATCCAAGCGCCGCCGCCGGCGTCACCACCCACACACCCCCGACCGACCCCACCGCGATCGAGACCCCCGCGCACACGCCCACGAATCCCAGGTAGATCGGATCGCGAACCACCGCGAACGGCCCCGAGATCACCAGCCTCTCCGGCGGATACGCGTTCATCGGCAGACCCCCGCCGATGCGCCACAGCTCCCACATCGCCCTCAGAATCCACCCCACGCTCCCCACCGTCAGCGCCCATCCCATCACCGGCCAGTGCACCACCGGCACCGCCGGCCCCACGCGCGCATGCCCCGCCCACACCCACAGCAGCGCCGGCAGCACGAGGCAGAACACGACGCCGTAGCCGATCTTCCCGGCCTTCACGTCACGCCTCCGAACTCCACCCGCTCGTGGATCGCCCACCCTCCGTGCGCATCCCCGCTCCCCGCCGCCACCGTCGCGCGGCTCACCCACTTGCTCTCCCGCATCTCCAGGATCGAGCCGGGCACCACCGACCGCACCCCCGGCGCCGCGAGCACCCCCGCGAGCGCTGTCGACCCGATCGGCCCCTCCCGGATTACACGCGAACCGCCCAGCTCGATGCGCACCCGCTCCCCGCGCACCACGCCCCCCAGCGCACGGTCCCCGATCTGCGCTCCGTCCGCGTGCTCACCGTTCACCCACAGGTCACGCCGCGGACGCGGTCCCTCCCACTCGATCCACACCGCGCACCACCTCCCCGCGATCGCCCGCCCCCAGCGCAGCACCCGGATCGGCAGCCGCCACGGCAACGCCGTCATCTCCAGCTTCTCGACGTACCCCTCCCCCACGTACCTCCGCTCCCCGCCCGCCTCGCCGCCGCCGGAGATCAGCTCCACCTCCGCCCGCGGCGCCAGACACCTCCACGCGACCCGGCCCTCCGCACCATCCAGCAGCGTTCCCGCGATCGGATCCGCTTCCGCCTCCCACCGCGCCCGCAGCCGGAGCTTCTCCCACGCAATCCCCACCGCATCGCCGCGGACCAACGGCTCCCCGCAACCACCGATCGCGTGCCGCTCCACCGCCGGCCCTTCGCCGGCCATCTCCAGCACGCTCGCGTAGCTCAACCCCACCGGCCCGATCCGCAGCCTTCCCCAGTACGCGATGCACAAGTCCCCCCTCGGAGTCGTGCAGTCCATGTACCACTTGGCCAGCTCGAACATGGTCCCACCTGAATTTAGTGTACACTAACATTCAGGTCATTGCAAATCTGAACCTCAAGAATTCTGGGAGCTGCTCCCGTTGCAATAGCTCCCGTGGCACGCGCCGCGCCACTCCCTGAGGCTGCGCCGCAACATGCCGGGCACGCGGGGCGCCCCGCCATCGAGGTCGTCCCGCGCAACCATCGCGCAAGGCACCACCCCGCCGCCCGTGGGTCCCGGGCGGCGGGGCGGCGCATCGGCCCTTCAACACCCGTTCTGGAAGTTGAGCACGAAGAAATCAAAGTCGTCCAGGTCGACAAACCCCGAGCCATCGACATCGGCGATGCAGCTGCTCATGCCGATGTTGATCATCAGGTTGGCGACAAACGGCGTGCCCCCGTAGTAGTACAGCCACTCGTTGGCGTTGAACTCGCCCGAGGCATCCGTATCCGCCAGGAACAGGTCTATCGATGCACCCAGGTAGTTCTCTCCATCGGTGCCGGTCACCGTGCCGTCGCCGTTGTAGACCGTCAAGCCGTTGGAATCGACCACCGGCGAGCCTCCCGAACCCGTCAGCGAGATGATGTGGCGGTACACCAGGAAGTTGTCGTCCACCACGATCGTGATCCCCGAGTCGAGCAGTTGGTCGATGACGTAGGCGTAGAAGAGGCCCGAGTTGTTGAAGTCCGGCACCGCCAGGCAGGCGAGGTAGAAGCCGCCCAGGTAGCAGCCGCGGGTGATGTCCGTGAGGCTGCCGCCGGTATCCCACGTCACCAGGTCGTCGTAGAACAGGTGATAGTCGTCCACCAGAACCTCCGGGTTGGACCCGTCACCGTTGTACGCGATGCCCCAGTACAGCCAGTCGACGTAGCTGATGACCTTGTCCCCGTACTTGCCCCGGCCCCCGACGTTCCGGTCCAGCGTCACGTAGTCCCCCGCGTCGGCCACGTTGCCCAGGAAGTAGTAATCAGCCGCCACGGGGGGGCTGCCCCCGGTGCACTGGGTCTCGACCACGCCCGGGGTCGAATCCGCGAACGCGCCCATGTTGTCGTAGGCGCTGGCGCGCAGATCCCGAGTCGTGTACATGCTCCCGGTCAGCGGGTTGCCCTTGAATACCCCCGTGGAAACCGGCGTCGGATGGAGCGGGATCGGCTGGGCCCGCGCTGCCGCGCAAGCACCGGCCAGCGCGGCAACCACGATCGCGATGTCACGAGACCTCATGGCAAACTCCTTCGGGCCGCTCGGGCCCCGGACGTCCATGCGGCATGGACGCGATGAAGCGCGGGGATGCCCGGCGACGCGCCGAAGTCCCTGGCTCGGTTGTTGATCCTCGCCTTGCACATCCCGGCCAACGCACGGCCGCCACCACGACCACCGGTGCTCGCCCGCCGATCGGCGTACGGGCCGATATGTGGATTGGCACCCCCCGGCCGGATCTTGCACCCATCCGAACCGAAATCGCGATTTTTATCCCGGCCCGAACGCAGCGCCGCCGAGCCCCATGCGCTGCCCAACCGCCCGCACGCCCCGCCGCGCCAGTACCATCCCCGATGCTCGACCTCCGCCCCTTCACCCACCTCACCTTCGACTGCTTCGGCACCCTCATCGACTGGGAGGCCGGCATCCTCAAGGCCATCCGGCCCGTGCTCAGCGTCCACGGCATCCGCGAGAGCGACGAACAGGTCCTCGCCCTCTACGGCTCCCTCGAAGCCGAACTGGAGTCCGGCCCGTACCTCACCTACCGCGATGTGCTCCGGTCGGTCATGCTCGCCGTCGGCCGCCACTACAACATCAACTTCGAGGAACGCGAAATCGAGCGGCTCCCCGGCTCGCTCGCCCACTGGCCCGCCTTCCCCGACACCCCCGCAGCGCTCGCCCGCCTGGGCGAGCACCTCACCCTCAACATCCTCTCCAACGTCGACGACGACCTCTTCGAGGAGGTCCGCCCCCGCCTGGAATCCGCCGGCGCCCGCGTCGACCGGCTCATCAGCGCCCAGCTCTGCCGCTCCTACAAGCCCTCACGCCGCAACTTCAACGTCGCGCTCGCCCTGCTCGATGTCCCCCGCGATCAGGTCCTCCACGTCGCCCAGAGCCTCTACCACGACATCGCCCCGGCCCGCGAACTCGGCCTCTCCACCGTGTGGATCAACCGCCGGCACAACAGGCCCGGCCCCGGCGCCACGCCCCCCACCGACCCCGCCATCCGCCCCCACCTCGAACTCCCCGACCTCGCCTCGCTCGCCAGGCTCTTCGAGGCCCGCGCGTAACCCCCGCCCCCCTTCCCCCAAAAACAGAGCGAGCCGGGGATCCGCCTCGGGCGGACCCCCGGCCCTGATCGTGGCTCTCTCTTCAACGCCCCGATCAACTCCGTGAGGATTACTTCGAAGGCCCGGCCTCGATCGCCCGCCGCGCCTCGGCCACCGCGCGGTCCAGCGCCGCGTCCGATGTGGTCTTGATGTCCGGCTCCACCCCCGTCCCCTCCCAGTTGGTCCCGGTGATCGGGTTGTGCGCGCATGAACGGCACCATCATCACGAACCGGTCCGACACGCGGTGCCCCGCCACCGGGTGCGCGCCCCGGTCGTCTGGCCGATGATGGTCGCCCGCTTGAGGTTCTTGAGGTTGTACGTGAACTCCTCGGCCCCCGAGAACGTGTACGAACTGGTCAGCACGTACACCGGCACCTTCGACCCCACCCGCCCGCCCGGCACCTCGTCGAGCGTCCAGTACTCCTCCACCGTCTTGCCCGTCCGGTCCACCATGTCGTTCAGGTGCGTCCGGGAATCGAACAGGTAGCTCGAGATGTACCGGATCATCTCCGGCGAGCCGCCCCCGTTGCCGCGCATGTCAAAGATGATCGCGTCGGCGTGCGACACGAACGCCATCGCCGCCGACGCCGCCTTCTTGGCCCCCTCGCTCGGCAGGAACAGGTCGAACTTGATGTACCCGATATTGCCCGGCAGCATCTCCACCTTGCGGAACGCGTAGTTCTCCCGGGCCATCTTCTCTTCGTTCCCCAGCGGGCCCTCCCCGTCCCCGCTGTGCGCCCCGCCCTGCGACTGCTCGGGCCCCGCCGGCGCCAGCGCCAGCCGCATGTGCCGGTCGTCGGCGATCGAGCGGAAATCGTCGGTGATGCGCTGCGCCAGCGCCGCCTCCGAACCGATCCCGTCGTACTCCCCCGCCTTGAGCTTGCCCAGCACCCTGGCGGCCATCTCCGCCGCCTTCTCGGGGAACACGTAGTTCTCCTCCAGCGCCCTGCACGCCGCCTCGATGGTCGCCGCGCGGGCCTCGGGCGTCAGCGCCCGCGGGACCACCTCGTGCCCCCCGATCTCCAGCGTCACCCCGGTGAGCTTGCCCCCCGACGCCTCGTCGAACTCGAACGTCATCGCCACCGTCTGGCCGTTCTTGGCCACCGCCACCAGCGACACCCCCGTGTCGTCCGCCGACGTCACGCCCGTGATCGCCAGCTCCCCGAACTCCTCGTGCATCCGCGCCACCCGTGTCACCCGCTCGGGGATGCCCACCGCCTCGAGCATCCTGGGCGCACGGTGCGCCGATTCGAACTTCTCGACCGCCCCCGCCGAGCCGTCGTTGATCATCGCGATGAACCCCTCGGCGATCCGGAGCTTGGCGGCCGCCTTGCTCCCGGGCGCGGGCCTGGCGGCCTCCGGCAGCTTGCCCGCCGGAGGCTCCACCGCCGGGTACGACGAGGCGCGGCCCCACCCCGGCGCTCCGGCGAGCACCAGCAGGATCCCCGCCGCGGCGAGGCGGTGCCAGCGGCGGGAGCGGCAGAAGGCGGGCGTTCGGGTGTGCATCGATGTCTCCTGGTCCAGGTGTGCGGTCCCGGTCCGGGCCCGACCCCCGGATCGGGGAGCGGACCGCCGAGATAGTGCGAATCGTACTATCTCTGGGATTCCGGCTCCAGCGTTTTCCGTCACCGATCCGTGACCCGGCCGGACGCGGTTGCGGGTAGGATCTGTCCGCCATGGCCCAATCCCCCGCGACCAGAGCCCGACGGACCCCCAGGACCTCCCCCCGCAAGGCCGGCCCCCGCACCCCAAGACCAAGCCCCAAGAGCGCCGATGAGCCGGCCGGTGCCAACGCCGGCCGTGGTCATGGTGGTGGTCGTGGGGGTGGTGGTGGTCGTGGGGGTGGTGGTGGTCGTGGGGGTGGTGGGAGTCGTGGGGGCGGTGGAAGAGAGCTCAGCGAGCTCGAATCCTTCACGCTCGGGCTGATCTGGCAGCTGGGCCCCAGCAGCCCCTACGAGATCCGCCGGCACATGGGTGCCTCCCCCAGCTCGCAGTGGAGCGGCAGCGCCGGGGCGATATACCCCCTGATGCAACGCCTGGAGAAGATGCGCCTGGTCGAGTCCAGGGCGGCACGCACCGGCCGCCGCGCGCGGCGCGAGTACGGCATCACCCCCGCCGGCCTCGCCCTGCTCCGCCGCTGGATCGGCCCGCCCCTGCCCGCCGAGGCCATCTCGGTCACCTACGACCCCCTGCGCTCCCGCGCCCGCTTCCTCAGCGCCGCCACGCCCGCCCAGCGCCGCGCCTGGCTCGCCGAGGCCAACCACGCCCTCGACCACGTCTCCTCCATGGTCGCCGCGTGGCAGCAGCAGTACGGCGCCGGCGACTTCTACCTCAAGCTCATCACCCGCAACGGCGAGCTCGAAACCGATGCTCGCCGGCGCTGGCTCAAGGAAATGGCCGAGGGAATGAACACCAGAGCGGCCGAGCGGTCGGACTGACCTCCCCGCACGCCGTCCGCCCCGCACGCCGTCCGCCCCGCCCGGTCCAACGAAATTACCGCGCCCGGGCCGCCCGCCGCCGCGCCCGCTCGCGCTCCACCGCCTCCACCGCCCGGCGGATCGACTCGTCGATGTTCTCGTTCACGATGAACAGGTCGTACACCCCGCACGACTTGCCCTCGGCGATCTCGCGCTGCGCAGCCCCGTAGCGCTTCTGGATCGCCGCCTCGTCCTCCCGCCGCCGCGCCCGCAGGCGCTCCAGCAGCGTCTCCTCGCTGGGCGGCAGGATGAACACCGAGAACGCCTCCGGCATCCGCCCCTTGACCTGCTTGGCCCCCTCGACGTCGATCTCCAGGATCACCAGCCGGCCGCGGGCCAGCTGCTCGGCGACCCACTCACGCGGCGTCCCGTACTTCTTGCCGTAGATCCCCGCCGTCTCCAGGAACCCCCCGCGGGCCTTGTTCTCCTCGAACTGCTCGTCGCTCACGAACCGGTAGTCCACGCCCTCGACATCCACCGGTGTGGGCGGCCGCGTCGTCCACGACACCGAGAAGACCGCATCGGGGATCGACCGCTCAACCCCGCGCGTGATCGTGGTCTTGCCCACGCCCGAGGGCCCGCTGATGATCAGCAAGAGCCCGTCGTCGGTGTCGGTGGGGAGTCGGTGTCCGGCGGCCATGGCGGGAGGATATGCGATCGGCCTTTGGCGGGACATGGTGGTTCGCCGGCGGGGTTCGGGCGCGGGCCCGCGGCACGGGGTTCCGCGCACGGACCGCATCCGACCCGAGTCATCGGACCGGCCCCCGGCGGGCTTCAGGGTATCTCCAGGATCGATAACCTCCGGTGGCCGCGCGGGCCTGCACGCAACCGGCCAGGGACCCCCCGCGGCCCGGAACTTCAGCACCCGGCCTCGAACGCCCGGATGAACGCATCGAAGTCGTCGGTGTCGACGAACCCGGAGCCGTCCAGGTCCGCCGGGCAGGGCGCTACGGACCGCTCGTAGGCCCCCATGTCGATGGTCGGCCGGCCGTCCCCGTCGCCATCGAAGTACCGCGCGCGGCCCGCAAGGTCGGTGGCGCCCCGCGTCGGCGTGATGTCCCGGCCCGCATCGATCCCCGGCGAACCGGGGCGCAGCGAAAAGTCGTTGTCCTGCCAGGCGCCAAAGTCCTGGTCCGGGCCCGAGGGATCGGTAAACCCGGGGTCCTGGTCGTACACCGCCCCCTCGTCCTGGAGCATCTCCTTGGCCCCGGTGATGCCCTCGGTTCCGCCCCGCAGGATCGTGCTGGTGATCTGCAGGAAGCTCAAGTGGTCGGTCCAGGGGAGGATGTGGATCACCGAGTCGGTGGTTGCCAGCGGCGAGGCCTCGATGATGGAATCCTGGATCCACAGGTCGACCGCCGCGATCGCGCTGCCCCGCGGGGCGGCGTTGCCCGCGAGCGTGCAGGACCGCATGGTGATGACCGGCCGGTCGGTGGACGCCAGCGCCCCGCCCAGGGGCGCGGAGTTGGCGGCGAACAGGGAGTCCTGGACGACCGCGCGGCCGCTGTCGATGAAGACCGCGCCGCCCTGGTACGCCGAGGAGTTGCCGAAAAAGCGGCAGCGGTTGATCGTCACCTCGCCGCCGGCGCGGATCGCCCCGCCGGCATCGGCGCACGAGTTGTTGGAGAACAGGCAGTCCTCGACCAGCGTGCGCGCGGCGCCCTGCCAGCACTCGCCCGAGAACAGGGCCGGGAAGTACCACGCGCGGTTGTTGCGGAAGATCGTGTTGCGGATGAACACGCCGGTGCTCCGCGCGCCGCCGTACTGGCAGAGCATGACCCCGCCGCCCCCGGAGAGCGAATTGCTCCCGGCCTCGGCGCCCTCGATCACCAGGCCGTCAATGGTGAGCGAATCGGCGCCGCCGCAGGAGAGCACCCGCTCGGCGTTGTCCGAGCGGTTGGTGAAGCCCGGGCCATCATCCCCGTTCATGTCCGCCGAGAGCACGGTCACGAACCGCGTCGGATCCCGCAGGTCCGGGTGCAGCCCGGCAAGACCCGCGAACCCCCCGAGCATGCTGAGCGTGAACCCGCTGGCCCCGGTGGCACGGCGAAGCTCGAAGCCCTCGTACCTGCCGGACCAGTCGCTGCGGGGGTGGTAGATGCCCTGGGCGATCCGCAGCTCGACCTGGGCGCGCTGGTTCCAGCCGTAGGAAGAGAACGACAGTTCGTTGAGGGCCACCGCCAGGTCGTTGAAGGCCCGGTCCCACGAAGAGCCGTCGCCGTAGGGCGGGGCGTTCTGGTCGACGTGGAAGGTGACCGACTGGGCCCGCGCGATACTCGCCGCGAGTGTCAGCGCCGCCAGCGCTGCGTGGAGCGGACGGGCGGCCGGGCGGGCCGGCGTGGTATCTACCGCGGATCGGGAGTTCACCGGCGCCTCCGTGGGTGCGGGACGGGAGCATGGGGGCGCAGGTGGCTATCGGCCGGCGCGGGCCGGCGCGAGCACAAAGCGGCGGGCCCGCTCGCCGAGCCCAAAAACGACAAGGCCTCCCGGACCGGGGGGCCTTGCGTCTTGTCCTGGTTCCCACCATCACTCGATGAGGCGCCCAGCGCCCCCGTGGGCGGGAGTGGAATCGGCCGATCAGGCGGCCTTGCGGTAGTAGGTCGTCTTGTGCGAGGTCGAGAAGTTCGTGCCGCCGAAGGCCTTGGTGGTCTTGCGCACGCCCTTGCGGATGGTCTTGCGGGTCGCCTTGGTCGTCGTCTTGCGGACGCGGCGCTTGGTCGACCGCTTGGTGGTCTTGCGCGCGGCCTTGGCCTTGGCGCTGCGGGCTTTGGTCTTGAAGAACCCGCCGAACGTCGTGCCCTTGGCGGTCCGGGTGCGGCGGCGGTTGCGGTTGCTCGCCCGGCGTTTGGTGCTGGAATTGCGGCGCTTTGTGGTTGTCGGCATACCCGGAGGCTCCTGCGTGCCGGCGGCCCGAAGGCCCGGCCCGGCCGCGTGTTTCTGAACCCACCCCAACGAACGCGGGAGGGAAGAGGAGGCGGACCGTCCGTGGTGCGACCATCCTCAATGGGCCAGCCATCGGTGCATCGCAGCGCCCGGTTGAGGTTTGCTGCGAAGAATCCATGGAATCACCCCTCCCGTCGGCCGATGCTGGACTATCGGCGCCGGTCCGCCCGTCCCTGGTCCGGTCTGTCACCACCATGCCCCCCCCACACGCGCTGGCGAACCACACCTCCTCCGCCCCCTGGACCCCCGACTCCTGGAAGGCCCGCCGCCTGGCCCAGGGGATCGACTACCCCGACCCCGCCGCGCTCGACAGGGCGCTGCTCCGGCTCGCCGCGCTCCCGCCCCTGGTCACCAGCTGGGAGATCGAGCGTCTCAAGAAGCTGATCGCCGACGCCCAGCAGGGCCGGCGGTTCCTCCTCCAGGGCGGCGACTGCGCCGAGACGTTCGAGGACTGCAAGAGCGAGTCGATCGCCAACAAGCTCAAGATCCTCCTGCAGATGTCCATGGTGCTGGTGCAGGGCCTCAAGCTCCCGGTCGTCCGCGTCGGGCGCTTCGCCGGCCAGTACGCCAAGCCCCGCTCGAGCGCGGTCGAGTCGCGGCAGGTGGACGGGCAGGAGGTCTCGCTGCCCAGCTACTTCGGGGACCTGGTCAACCGCTCCCCGTTCGACCCGGCCAGCCGCCGCCCGGACCCGGAGCTGCTCATCAGCGCCTACGAGCACGCGGCGATGACGCTCAACTTCATCCGCTCCCTGGTGGACGGCGGCTTTGCCGACATGCACCACCCCGAGTACTGGGACCTGTCGTTCTTCAGCCACGCCAGCCTCTCGGCGGCCCGCCGCGCCGAGTACGAGCGCATGCGCTCGCACCTGTCCGACGGCCTGCGGTTCATGGAGGCCCTGGGGGAGCGCGCCGTCGGGGACCTGACGCGGATGGAGTTCTTCACCAGCCACGAGGGGCTGAACCTGCACTGGGAATCGGCGCAGACCCGCCGCGTGCCCCGGCGCACCGGCTGGTACGACCTGACGACCCACCTGCCCTGGATCGGGGAGCGCACCCGCGCCATCGACGGCGCGCACGTGGAGTACTTCCGCGGGATCCAGAACCCCGTGGGGATCAAGCTGGGCCCCTCGGTCCGCCCGCACGAGGTGCTGGCGCTGCTGGACCGGCTCAACCCCGACAACGAGGCGGGCAAGATCGTGCTCATCACCCGCATGGGCGCGGGGCAGGTCGCCGAGACGCTGCCCCCGCTGGTCGAGACGGTCAACCGCTCGGCCAAGCGCGTGCTGTGGATCTGCGACCCGATGCACGGCAACGGGATCAAGACCGGCGCGGGGATCAAGACCCGGTCGTTCGACGCGATCCTGCAGGAGCTGGAGCTGTGCCACGATGTGCACCGCGCGCTGGGGAGCATCCTGGGCGGGGTGCACTTCGAGCTCACGGGCGAGGATGTCACCGAGTGCGTGGGCGGCGCGGCGGGCGTGACCGAGCAGAGCCTCTCGACCAACTACGCCACCCTGTGCGACCCGAGGCTCAACTACCAGCAGTCGCTGGAGCTGGCTTTCCTGCTGGCCCGCAAGATGGTCCCCCAGGCCCCGGGCCTCTGACGGCTGATGGGATCCGGCGCGATTTGACGCGTGAGCAGGGGTGGGAAACCCCCGGCGGGGGTCCGTGCGCCCTACGGGGCGGCCGGAGGACGGTCCTGCGCCGCGCCGGGGTCGATCTGACGGAGGTACTCCCAGGAGTAGATCCCCGACGAATGCCCGTCCGAAAACTCGAAACTGATCGCGTAGTTACCCACCAGTTCGGCCGATGTGATGACCAGCGGCCCCGCCGACCGCGTCGCGCTCGAGGGCAGGACGGTCAGGGGGTTGCTCCGCATCTGCTCGCGGAGCTGGCGCATGTCGGCCGAGGGGGACATGCGGCGGAGGTGGGCGATCGTGTAACGGGAGACGGCCCCGTCGGGCCAGTGGACGGTGAGGCCCTGGTCTTTCTTGACGTCGAGATGGACCGGGCTTTCCATGGAGCTCACCCCGGGCTGGGCGGCGCGGCCGTGCGGGGACGGACGAAGGCGGCGGCGGCGCGGCGATTAACGGTATCCTTGGTGGCTGGAGAAGACACCGGCACCGCCGGCGGCACGGCCGGCGCGGAGGTTTGGCGATGAAAGTTCAGAACGATCGTTCGGGGCGGGCCTGGCGTGGCGTGGGGGTGTGGCTGGCGGCGTGCGTGGCGCCCGCGCTGGCCTCGGCGCAATTGGCCCCGCCGCCGGACAAGGTGCGCGACCCGGCCGGCACGCAGGACGGGCCCGGCGGCGCGGGGCTGGTGACCCGCAAGCCCGGTGAGGCGCCGCTGGTGGAGGTGCCGTTCGTGCCGCTGGAGAAGGTGGAGGTGCGCGGCACCGGCCCGGTGGCGCTGATCCTGATCCCGCCGCACGGGATGTCATGGCGGATGTGGGATTCGTTCATGGAGCGCAACGGGTCCCGGTACACGATGTACGCGATCAACGTGCCGGGCTTCGGCGGCACCACGGCGCCGGCGGCGATGGCCAGCGGCTCGTTCTACGGGGACGGGGTGTGGACGGTCAACCTGGAGCGGGCGATCCTCAGGCTGATCGAGGAGCGCAAGATCGACCACCCGTACCTGATCGGTCAGGGCTACGGGGGCCACGTGGCGCTGCGGATCCTGATCGAGCACCCCGAGGCGGTCTCGGGCGCGGCGTCGCTGGACGGCCCGGCGACCATCGAGCTGCCCAAGCAGACCTCGCCGCGCTTCCCGCGCGAGTCGCGCGAGTCGTTCGTCGCGGCGAGCGTGCACGCGGGGGAGAAGGTGGCCGAGGACGAGTTCATCCAGCGCCAGAAGGAAGCGCTCGCGGCGCTCTCGCCCGACGCGGCGCGCGGGCAGGTGCTCGCCGGGATGATCGACGGCTCGGCCAAGGCGACGTTCCTGCAGTACATGGGCGAGTTCTACTCGGCGGACCTGTGGCCGGGGATCGCCGACCTGAAGAAGCCCTTCGCGATGATGGTCCCCGTGCCCGACGAGAACAACGCGGCGATCAGCCCGAACAAGTCGCTCAAGGACCGGTGGAAGAAGTGGTCGCAGGCGGCCAAGAAGAACTACGACCTGGTGTACTTCGAGAAGTCCGGGCCGCTGATCACCGAGTGGGCGCCGTCGGAGCTGGACCGTGCGGTGTACGCCCTCGCGCACGGGCTGCACATCCCGGGCCGCAACAAGTACAGCTCGGCGCTGGAGAAGTTCGTGGCCCCCGACGAGGGGGGGCCGGCGATGCAGCCGCGGCTGGAGTCCGAGGCCCCGGCCCCGCAGGGCGGCCCCGAGCCCAAGGGCCCGCCGCCGGCCGGGCAGCCCGCCCCGGCCCCGAAGTGATCGGGCGGGTATCCTGAGCAAGGGGCCGGACCCGTGCGGCGCGTACCGCGACCGGGCCGGCGGCCCCGCGGGAGCCCTGTCCCACCATGACGGCCGACACGCTTTCAACATCTCGGAGCGCCCCGGGGGGCGCGGGCGGTGCTGCGCACCGCACGGACGCGCTGGTGGAGGCGATCGACCGGATCGGGTCCCCGGTGTGCGTGGGGGTCGACCCGGTGCTGGAGAGCCTGCCGGCGGCGCTGCGGTCGGCGCACTCGACGCCGGTGGCGGCGATCGTGGAGTTCACGCACAGCGTGCTGGCGGCGGCGGCGGGCGCTGTCCCGGCGGTGAAGTTCCAGTCGGCGTGCTTCGAGCGTTACGGGCACGAGGGGTGGACGGCGCTCGAGCAGGCGATCGCCGAGGCGGTGCGGCTGGGGCTGGTGGTGATCCTGGACGCCAAGCGCGGGGACATCGGCTCGACCAGCGCGCACTACGCGGCGGCGGCGGCGCGGACGGGGGCGCACGCGATCACGGTGAACGGGTACCTGGGGCCCAGCGGCGTGCAGCCGTTCGTGGACGCGGGCCTGGGCGTGTTCGTGCTGGTGCGGACCAGCAACCCCGACAGCGACCTGCTGCAGGGCGCGCGCCTGGCCGACGGCCGGACGGTCGCCGAGACGCTGGCGGGGCAGGTGCGGGCGCTGGGGGCGCCGCGGCTGGGCGCGCGGGGGCTGAGCCAGGTTGGGGCGGTGGTGGGGGCGACCAAGTCGTCGGACGGGCGGGCGCTGCGGGGCCTGATGCCCGAGCAGGTGTTCCTGGTGCCGGGGTACGGGGCGCAGGGGGGGACGGCCCAGGACGTGCGGGCGCTGGTGCGGCCGGGGGCGCGGACGGCGGGCGAGTCGGGCGTGATCGTGAACGCCTCGCGGTCGGTGATCTACGCGGGCGCGGGGGAGCCGGACTGGCGGACGCGCATGCACGACGCGGCGGTGGAGTTCGCCAGGGACGTGGCCCGGGTGTTGTCGGGCCCGTGAGGGGGGCGGGCCTGCGTATCAGCATCCGACCAGGAAGGCCTGCACGAATCCGTTGAAGTCCTCGAGGTCGACGAAGCCCGAGCCGTCGAAGTCGGCCGAGTCGTCGCCGGCCTCGAAGGCGGCGACGAAGGTGGTGTAGTCCTCGATATCCGAGAAGCCCGAGCCGTCGAAGTCGGTGGGGCAGGGGTTGTCGCGGCGGAGGGCCGAGGCGGGGATGACCTGCTTGGGGAGGGCGGAGGACTCGTAGCTGGCGATGAGGCCGGCGGCGCCGGTGCGTTCGAAGTACTCGACGCGCAGGGCGTGCCTGCCGGGCTTGAGGCCGATGATGCCGGAGGTCTCCTTCATGGTGTGCAGGCCGTTGTTCTCGACGACCAGCGTGCCGCCGATCCAGAGGCGTGAGCCCTCGTCGGAGTTGGTGTAGAAGGTGTAGAAGTCCATGGCGGGGACATCGACGTAGCCGGTGAAGGCGGCCGAGAGGCCGTCGGTGCGGCCGGAGTTGGCGAACTGGCCCGTGCCGGAGGCGTAGGCGAGCTGCGGGACGGCGGTGAGGAGGTAGGGGGTGAGGGAGGCGAAGTTGGGCAGGCCGGTGAGGAAGATGCCGGTGCTGTAGTAGGCGGCGTCGAGCTCGGGGAGGGTGGTGAAGGGGCCGTCGGGGTCCCGGAAGTCGGCGTCGGTGAAGTTGCCGTAGCGCCACATGGAGGCGGGGATGACCTGCTTGGGCAGTCCGCCGCCGGCGAGGCTGACGATGAGGTTGCAGGCGCCGCCGGACTCGAAGAACTCGACGCGGATGCGGTGGACGCCGGCCTTGAGGGCGATCTCGCCGCCGATCTCCTGGGCGCCGTGCAGGCCGTCGTTGTTGACGACGACGGTGTCGCCGATGAGCAGGCGCGAGCCGTCGTCGGAGTTGGTGTAGAAGGTGTACCAGTCGGTGGCGGGGACGCTGATCCATCCCTCGAAGACGGCGCCGACGTTGTCGGCCAGGCCCGAGTCGCCGAAGTTGCCGTTGCCGGGGTTGATGTTGATGTCGGCGCGGACGGAGGTGGCGACGGGGGTGAGGGTGGAGAAGTCGGGCAGGACGGTGGGCGCCTCGAGCTGGTAGTACCTGCCCTCGATGCCGGGCTTGGTCCAGACGGGGTTCTCGGGGTTGCGGAACGAGTCGAGGCCGGCGACGGGGATGCTGACGGCGGCGACGTCGGTGAGGTTGGTGGGGTCCTTGATGGTGTAGGTGAAGCCGTCGGTGCCGGAGGCGTTGGCGGGGGCGGTGTAGAGGAGTTCGTCGCGGCCGCCGGGGCCGGTGCCGACCGAGACCGAGACCGAGCCGCCCAGGGTGGTGACGGGGTTGTAGTTGGAGATGGCCAGGGGCTGGGTCTCGGGGTCGAAGTCGTTCTCGAGCACGTCGATGCGGGCGGAGGTGCCGGCGAGCTGGTGGAGGGCGTGGTCATCGACGGCGACGGGCTTGTTGCTGCCGAAGCTGACGGCGGCCTTGACGGAGCGGAAGGTGTTGACGCGTCCCCAGCCGTAGACATCGTCGTCGCCGGGGGCGCCCCAGTCCTGGCAGTTGGCAAAGAGGATGTTCTCGACCTGCTGGGGCGTGAGGGAGGGGTTGGCGGACCAGATCATGGCGCAGACGCCGTTGCAGACGGGCGTGGCCATGCTGGTGCCCGAGGCCCAGCACCATCCGCCGCCCCAGCAGGAGCTGAGGATGGAATCGCCGGGGGCGAAGACATCGACGGCGTGGCCGTAGGCCGACCAGCCGGTGCGGTCCTCGCCCGAGTGCGAGGCGCCGACGACGATGGTGTCGGGGTAGTCGAAGGAGCTGAGGTCCCGGCCGTCGTTGCCCGCGGCGTAGCAGTAGAGCCCGCCGATGGACTTGATGTAGGTGCCGGTGGTGCCGATCGCCCAGTAATCGACGCCGCTGTAGCTGCTGCTGGCGACCTTGGCGCCGTGCTCGATGGCCCAGCGGGCGGCCTGGAGGATGTCGTCGAGGTAGGCCCCGCCCCAGCCGGGCTCCTGGACGCGGCACATCATGATGCCCATGTTCCAGCCGACGCCGGCGACCCCGGCGAAGTTGTTGCCGATCGCGGCGGCGCATCCGGCGACGTGGGTGCCGTGGCCGGCGGTCTCGGAGACATCGCCGCCGTCGACCTCGGCCAGGTCGGTGACGGCGTTGAAGCCCAAGACGCGGTGGGCGGCCAGGTCGGGGTGGGTGAGGTCGATGCCGGTGTCGGTGAAGGCGCAGATGACCGTGGGAGAGCCGGTGGTGATGTCCCAGGCCTTCTTGGCCTGCATGACGGTGTGGTGCCACTGCTGGCTGAAGAGCGGGTCGTTGGGCGTGGTGTCGAGCGGGTGGCAGATCCAGTTGGGGTGGATGTACTCGAACAGGCCGGTGCGCATGAGCGTGGCGGCGGCGGCGTTCTCGGCGTCGCCGGTGTGGATGTCGGCGGGGGCGGCCTGGGCGCTGCGAGCATCGAGCACGTACTCGTCGACCTCGGGGTAGTACTTCATGACCATCGCGTTCACCGCGGCCGCCATCTGCTGGCGGGCGGCGGGGGCGAGGTCCTGGCGCGGGCGGGCGATCAACTGGCCCGAGAACTCGAGCAGGCCGGGGCGCTCGACAAAGTGCGGGGTCGGTGATTTTCCGCCGCCGTCGTAGGGGGCGATGGAGTTTGCGGCGGGAGCGGGGGTGGGGGTGGGGGTGGGGGTGGGGGTGGGGGTGGGGGTGGGCGGGCGGGTGGGCGCCGGCGAAGCAGAGGGAAGACAGCGAGGCGAGGGCGATCAGGCCCCACGCCGGAGTGTTGTGACGCATCGGATTCTCCCTGGACGGTTGGTCCTTGAACCCGCGAGTTTCGCGGAATCGGGGAGAGATGCAAGGGGTGTTTTGTTCGGAGGAGCGGGCATGGGCCAGGCTCGTGGGAGGGGCAGTTCATGAAGTCGGGTGGGAAATGGGTCGGGCGGGTGTGGGGCGGGTGTGGGGTGGGGATGCGTCGGTGGGGAGGTCGGTCACGTGAGCAGGCGGCGGAAGTGGGCGGTGTAGGCGATCGAGGTGGAGCGGCCGCGATCGGTGGTGGGCGCTTCCTGGTAGATGACGAAGGACATGCCGCTGTAGGAGCGGCCGGTGGGATCGATGAGAGTGCCGGGGGTGGGCGGGTCGAGGAGCTCGGCGACCATGGCGTCGCGGAGGGTCCAGAGGGCCGAGTCGGAGTTGGCGACCAGGCGGCCGGTGACGACGACTTCGAGCTCGAGCAGGCCGAAGGGGTTGGTCTTGGGGGTGTAGCTGCCGAGCTGGACGTCGGGGATGAGCAGCTGGCCCTGCTTGCCGATGGCGAAGCGGTGAGGGCCGGAGGAGAAGAGGGGCTTGGACTTGAAGGATGCTGTCATGGCGGGGTTCCTTCGGCGGGTGGTCGGGAAGTCGGGGAGCAGAGATCTCAGGTTTCGGCATCGGCGGGCGTGATGGTGATGGGGTCGGAGTGGCCGTCGGGGGAGATGGCGAGCAGGGTGAGTTCGCGTGCGGGGTTGCGCGGGTTGGAGAGTTCGTGCTTGATGCGCTGGATGACGGCCAGCGCGGTGACTTTGGTGCGCTGGGCCTGGCTCGCGGACGCGGCGATGTAAAAGGTGAGGGTGTCCTGGTCGGCGCAGGCCGGGGGGAGGAGATCGAGGTCGGCGGGCTGCTGGAGGATGCGGATGGTGACCAGCTGCCGGGGGCAGTCGGCGAAGGTGATGTGCGGGCCGCCGTCGGAGCGTTCGGCGAGCGGTTGATCGCAGGCGCGGTCGATGGCGATGAGCTGGATGTTCTCCCATCGGAGGGCGCCGAAGGTGACGGATTGGGGGTGGAGGGTGAGCATGGTGGGTGGGCGGGTGAGAGGGGACGGCGAGTGAGGGGATGGGAGGCTCGGAGCATCCAATGAAGGCGGAGAGGGGTGGGGGGTGCGGGGTGGGGGTGCGATTACTGGCGCTGGAGTGCGGCGACGTTCATGCGGCGGATGGTGTCGGGGTTTCCATCGCCGTCGAGGTCGAGCTGGGCGTGGGTGCTGGCGCGTTCCTGGGAGAACAGGGCGCGATAGAAGGCGGCGCGGATTCCCAGGGGCGACTGCGGGCCGGTGGTTGCGGAGGCGGCGCTGAGGATGAGGAAGAGCGTGCCGAAGACCTCGACGGGGATGAGGTCGGCGGGGTTGGTGATGCTGGATTCGGTGGGGGAGGTGGGGGAGGTGGGGGTGGAGGGGCCGGAGGGCTCGACGGCGAGCATGCGGAGGATCTGATGGTGGATGAGGCGCAGCTGGGGGGCGAAGGTGACGATGAGGACGGGCTTGTCGGTGGCGGGGGTGACGGGGATGGGGAGGTCGGCGGGGTCGGCGCGGAGGCGGGAGACAGTGAGTTCGGTGGCGGAGATGCGTTCGATGACCTCGCAGGCGGCGCCGTCGACGGTGACGACGTGGCCGGGGGCGATCGCGGCGTCGACGAAATCGACATCGGCGTCGGAGACGGTGAGTGTGGTGTTGAGGGTCGAGCCGGTGGCCTTGCAGAGCCGCTGGCCGATCCAGACGACATCGCGGAAGAGGTTGGGCTCGACGACGAGCAGGTCGCGGTCGGTGGCGAACATGGGGCGGCTCCGGTGGGTGGGGTGGGGGTGGGGGGTCAATCCCGCCCGCGCGGGTATCCCGGCGCGGGCGGGCGGTCGCGATCCCGGAATCGCCGCCCGGGTGTGGTTGGTGGGCGCGGCGAGGGATCGCGGGCGGTGGAGAGAGCGGGTCAGGTGACCGAGAGGCCCTTGACCAGTCCGTGGGCGTTCTCGTTGCGGAACTCGCTGGTGTACTCGCCGACGAGCATGCCGCTGACGGCGTCGCCGGTGGCGGCGAGCGGCCTGAAGTGGAAGCTGCGTCCCTTGAGGGGGAGGACATCGACGCGCGAGCTGTCGAGCAGGACGACGCAGTCGGCGGGGACCCAGCGCGAGACGATGACGCGGCAGACGCCAAAGTCGCTCTCGTAGGCGCCGACGAGGTCGCGGAAGCGGGTGTCCTCGGGGGTGAAGGCGCGCTGGGCGGTGATGAAGGAGTTGATGCGGCGCTTCTGGAACCCGCCGCAGAGGATGGTGTCGACCTGGCCGCTGGACTGCTCCCAGACCAGGCGCATGGCGGTGTTGAGGACGTTCTCGTTGAGGTCCGAGCCGGAGCCGCCGCCGGCGGGGAAGCCGTTCTGGCCGGGGGTGAACTGGTTGGTGGCGATCTGGCGGACGATGCCGTTCATGGTGCGTCTGACGGTGGAGGAGCCGGGCTGGTTGGCGGCGGGGGCGGTGCCGTTGATGACGCAGTTCTCCAGGTCGCGGAGGAGCTCGCGCATGCGTTCTTGCTTCTGGTAGTCGAGCTCGTCCTGGTGGCCGAAGTGGCGGGCGGCCTGGTTGCTGCCGCTGATGTTGACGGTGGCGGTGAAGATCTGGGTGTAGTTCTGGCGGCGCGAGCGGGTGGTGGAGCGGGCGGCGGGCGCATCGCCGCCCTCGAGCGCGGCGTTGCCGAGGATCGTGAGCTTCATGTCGTTGGCGAGCGTGTGCTTGGTGGTGCCGCCGTAGCCGCGGATGACGGTGAGGGTGTTGGTGGCGATGGCGGTGACGAACATGACCTCGCGGGAATCGCCGGGGCGGACCTGGTCGCCGACCTGGAAGCGGTTGCCGTTGTCGACGGTGATGGAGGTGGCGTTCTGGGGATCGGGGACGAAGGTGGTCTGGTTGATCTGATCGGTGTTGGGCAGGAGGGTGTCCTCGAGCCATTCGTGGATGGTGCTGGTCGCGGGGCGCTTGGAGTCGCCGAGCCAGTCGAGCAGTGGGGTCTCGTAGGGGCTGACGATGCCGATGATGTCCGAGACATCCTCCATGATCTCCGGGAGGGTGTCGCCCGCGTCGTACGTTGCTTTGCCGGTGAAGGGCATGATGGTCTCCTTGCAAGTGATGGCTTGCGTGAACGGGAACGGTGGGTGAACGGGACGGGAGGGGGCGGCGTGGCGGCGGTGGTGTGAACGGCGCGGTCAGGCGCGGCGGGCCCTGAGGTAGGTGAGCAGGGACTTGCGGTCGCCGCGCTGGCGGGCCTGGTCGGCGAGCGATTCGAGTGTGGGGCCGGGGGGGTCGGTGACGGGGCTCATGGACGAGGCGCGGGGCGCGGAGGGGGCGCGGAAGAGGAAGGGCTTGCGGCGCTGGAGGTCGGCGATCGCGAGGGGGACATCGGGCGTGTCCATGGTCTGCAGGGCGCGCTCGACCAGGAGGGTGGCGGTCTCGGGGTCGATGACGCCGGCGGCGGCGAGCTGGCGGTCGATGGCGGCGCGTCGTTCGGAGTCGTCGAGCTGCTCGCGGGCCCGGGCGAGGGTGGACTTGATGTCGGCGAGCTGGGCCTCGAGCTGGCGGACCTTCTCTTCGGCGGCCAGGGCGCGGGTGCGCCAATCGGTTTCCTCCGAGACGAGCGGGCCGGGGTCGGACGCGGGGTCGTTGAGATTCCCGCGGTCGTGCTGGTGCGGGTCGTTGGGAACGCCGGGCGGGTTGCCGGGTGAGTCGGACATGGTGGGTCTCCTTTTGAGCCAGTGAGGGGTGGGTGGGTGAGGGGCGAGGGGGGGATGAGTGGGGGGACGGGTCAGGCGACGCCGGGGTCGGTGGGGGCGTAGCCCAGTTCACTCAGGACGCGATCGCGGGGGACGCCGAGGCGCAGCTTGGACTCGGCGCTCTGGGCGGCTTCGCGATCGTCGACGGGGAGGGGGTCGGGCCAGGCGAGGGTGATGCCGCGGTCGGCGGGCGTGGTGCGGAGCAGGCCGAGGTGATCGAGGGCGGCGAGGATGAGCTCGCAACAGTCGGTGATGCCGCGTCCGTAGGTGATGCGTTTGCGAGCGGTCTTGCTGAGCAGTCCCATGAGGGTGATGCGCAGGGCGTTGGCGCTGGTGAGGTTCCCGATGCGGGCGCGGACGACGCCGCTGGCCAGGGGCGGGACGCCGGAGACCTTGTCCATGGCCTCGCGGATCTCCTGGATGTGGGCGGACTCGCTGGGGGACTGTCCGTCGCCGCCGAACTCCTGGATGGAGGCGTTCATATTGTCGGTGGACCAGACCATGCCGGGGCCGACGGGGGACTTCTCGAACCCTTCGATGCCGCGGGCGAGGTACATCTTGAAGCTCTGCATGGTGACGCGGCTGGCGCGGTCGGAGAGGCGGGTGTTGAGCTCGTCCTGGAGGGGGATGAGGGGCTCGACCTCGCCGAGGCCCTCGTAGCGGAAGGGCTCGGAGATGTTCTGGATGTGGGCGATCGGGATGCGGCCGGCGGACCAGAGGATGGATTCCTGCTGGGTGAGGCGCTGGTCGGTGTAGAGCTGGCGTGCGGCGGCGGAGACGATCTCGGTGACGCCGGTGCGGCGGCGCGTGGTCGGAGCGGGATCGCGTGGCGTGCGGGTGAACCGTGAGATCGAGCGGAGCCAGCCCTGTTGCTCGTGGGCGTTTTCCTGGCGGTCGTAGTGGATGATGTAGGCGGCGATCCTGCGGTAGTCGGCGGGGTCGAGCAGGGGCAGTCCGCGGGTGGGCTCGACGACCTCGACGCGGACGGCGTCGAGGCCGGGCTGGTGCGTCTCGACGCGCACGAGCAGGTCGACGTGCCCGTAGACGTGGCCGAGCAGGGCCATGTCCTGGAGGAGGGCGATCCCTCCGGAGCGCTGCCAGACCTGGTCGAGCGCCGATTCGATCTGCGATCGGAGGTCGGGGTCGGGGGCGGTGCTGCGGATCGCGACGGGCTTGGCGAACATGAAGTCGACCATGGACTGGATGCGCCAGGCGATGTCGTTCTCGACGACGACCTCGCGTCGGGCGCCCTGTGTGGTGTCGGTGGCGCCGGCGCGTCCGACGATGCGGGAGGGGAGTCCGAGTTCCTGGGCCTGGCGGTACCACGAGCCGGCGCCGCGCGAGGTGTTGTCGCGCGGGTCCCCGACGCCCACCGGCCGGAGCGGGTTCCTGTAGTACGTCCAGAATCGCTGGAGGCGCGGCAGCTTGCCGTCCTTGTGCTCATCGATGATGAGCTTGAGCAGTGCCTCATCGAGGCCGACGTCGGAAAACGCTCCAAGCCGGTAGGTCATCGGGTTGCCCCCTTCCGTGGAAGTGCTCGGCGGCCCGTGCGACGGTGTGCGGGCCTCTACCCATCCCCCCCGCGCCCGCGCCTGTGCGCACAAAGCGTGTAGATGCGCGCCCGCGGAGCATTGCGCAAGTATCTGCAATGCAAGTGGTTATGGATAATCTGCGAGAAACGCCGCGGGGAGGGACCCGGCGCGCCATTTTGTGCGCGCGCCGACGGTCATCGGCCCGGGTGATCGGGGGGATGTCGGCAGGGAGCGGTCGCGGATTGCATCAGGCGCGCGGGGCGGGGGCCTGGCGGGCGCACCAGGCCCGCCAGGGGGCGCGAAGGAGGGACTCGAAGCGGCGGGCGAAGCCGGGGCCGTCGCAGAGGGGGCTTGCGGCCATGCGGGCGCGCAGGCCGGCGGGGGCGGCGGAACGCAGTTCGAGCCGGCGGTGGGTGTCGCGGGCGATCCGGCGGGCGGCGGAGATGTACTCGTCGCGGGTCGCGGCGATCATGTCGTGCATGGCGGTGACGGCCAGGAGCGAGGCGCCGACGCGTGAGGCGTGCATGACGCCCTGGAGGGTGACGACGGGGACGCCCATCCACATGGCCTCGCAGGTGGTGGTGGTTCCGGCGTAGGGGATGGGATCGACGCCGACGTCGACGCGTGAGTAGAGGGCGAGGTGGTCGGCGGTGGACCTGGTCGCGGGGAGGACCTCGATGCGGGCGGGGTCGATGCCGCGGGCGGAGAAGCGGGCGATCGTCTGCTCGCGGGTGCGGGGGTCGGCGAGCTGGCGGGCCTTGAGGAGGAGCCGCGAGGTGGGCTCGGCGAGCAGGAGGTCGGACCAGAGTTCGACGGTGGCCTGGCTGAGCTTGATGAGGGTGTTGAACGAGCCGAAGGTGATGGAGCCCGCGGCGGCCGAGGGGATGAGCGGGTGGGGCGCGGGGGTGTCGGGCCCGGGGCGGAAGCAGAGGAAGGCGGGATCGAGGCGGAGGAGTTTCTCGGTACACCAGTCGTCGGCGCCGGGTGGGTCGGTGCGCGAGTCGACGATCCGGTAGTCGAAGCAGGTGAGTCCGGTGGTGTTGGGGTATCCGAGGTAGGTGATCTGGATCGGGGCGGGGCGGTGGGCGAACACGGCGAGCTTCTCGCCGGCGGTGTTGCCCGCCAGGTCGATGAGGATGTCGATCTTGTCGGCGCGGATGGTGCGGGCCAGTTCGGGGGCGGGTGTGTTGGGAACGCTGCGCCAGAGGTCGGAGCGAGCTTCGAGGCGTCGGCTGGTGTCGTCCTCGCGGGCGGCGGTGCTGTAGCAAGTGAGGTGGAGCCTTGAGCGGTCGGCGTGCTCGAGGAGGGGCTCGGTGAAGAAGGCGACCGAGTGGGTGCGGAGGTCTGGTGAGACCAGTCCGATGCGCAGGGCGCGGTCGGGCTGGAGCGTGACGGAGATCGGCTTGGGGACCGGGTCGAGGGTGGATGCGGCGGAGCGTTCGAGGACCTGCCCGAAGCGGCGGTGCGCGGCGAGCGACTCCTGCGGGGTGGTTGCGGCGATGTAGTTGAGTGCGTAGGGGATCCAGGCGGCCAGTTCGGGGCTGTCGGGGTTCTGGGCAATCACGGGGCGAGCCAGGTGCATAGCCTCTTCGACCATGCCCATGTTCTGGAGGGCCTGAATGAGTGCGACGGAGATCTCGCGGTCGGCGGGCGTGAAGGCGAGCGCTTCGCGGCAGTGCTGGGCGGCGGCGGCGTGCTGTTCGAGCCCGGCGAGCGCGTTGGCGATCGCGAGGCGCGGGTTGGGCGCGGCGGGGTCGGCGGCGATCGCGGGGCCGAGAACATCGACGGCCTCCTGGTGGCGACCCATGGCCGAGAGGATGCTGCCGAGCGTGCAGGCGAACTCGGTGTTGCGGGGGGCGGCCTTGACGGCGCGGGAGGCGTAGTAGTGGGCCTGGGTGTGGAGTCCCTGGACGACGAAGGTGATGGCGACGGCGTTATTGAGCCAGGGCTCGAGCGGGTCTTTCTGGAGGATGCGTGTGAGGGAGGCGCGGGCCTGCTCGGTCTTGCCCTGGGCGATCAGCTTCTGGGCCTGCTGGAGATTGGCCTCAAACCTGGACATGGCCGGCAGTGTAGAGGCGGGGGTGGCGGCCCCGAGGGGCGGGGGCGTGGTGGGGATGGGGTGGAAGGGATGGTGGGAGAGCGGCCGGCCTGGGGAAGTGGGTGAATCTGCGAGGGTGTGGTGTCAAGTTGGGCAAATTTCATGCCGATACGCAGAGTGCACGCGGGCGGCGGGCATGAACGCCCCGCGCCGGCCACGGACGGCCGCCACCCGCCGGCGTGCGGGTTTACGGGCCCGCCCCGCGCTCCCGCGGGTGACGATTGGCCGCCCATCACAGGGTCTTCATTGCATGGGCGTCAACGGCCCCCCAACGGACTGGTCGACCAAGGATGTCTTCACGACCGGTGAAGCGGCGGAGGTCTGCCGTGTCTCCCAGCAGACGATCATCCGCTGCTTTGATGCGGGCCGGCTGACGGGGTTCAAGGTGCCGGGCTCGAGGTTCCGGCGCATCCCGCGGGACGAGCTGCTGCGTTTCATGCGGAACAACAACATCCCGACCGACGCGATCGAGAGCGCACCGGTGATGCGTGTGATGCTCGTGAGCGCGGATGCGGGGTTGCAGAGCACGCTGCGCGACGTGGTGGCGCACGATCCGCGATTGAAGGACCGTGCGTCGATCTCGGTGGTGGGCTCGGCGCTGGCGGCGGGGGTGGAGGCGGTGCTGACTCGTCCGGGGGTGATCGTGCTCTCGCACGATGTTCCCGGGCTGGATATGGAGTCGGGCCTGCGGCTGCTCTCGGGCCTGGACCCGAGCCCGACGCTGATCTGCGCGGTGGGAGCGGTCTCGGACGGGGTTTCGAGCGCACTGCGGGCGGCGGGGGCGGCGATCGTGATCTCCGCGAGCGAGCGGAAGGAATCGATCGGGGCGGTGCTGGGCGCGCTGGTGCGGCCGGCCGTGTCCGAGAACGGCGGCTGAGGCGGTCCCCGGGGGTTCGAGACCGGGGGAGGGCCGGGCCGAGAACGAGACGGCGCGGCGGGCGAAAGCCCCAATACAGCGCAATTCAGGGGTGGGTCGGGCGTCGATGGGGACGCAAACGCACAGTCCGAAGCATCCTTCCGCGCTGCGCTCAAACACGATCTCCGGATCGCCGAACTTGGGGATGTGGACGCGCCCACGTGGAGTTGTATCCGTGCGGGGCGTCGTGGACGGTGAGAACTCATGGCACGGAAGCGCAAGAACAACAGTTCCCATCCCGCCGACGGCGTTTCGACGGCGCGGCCGGCGCAGGGGCACGACCCGGACCGGTCGGCACCCGGGCCCGCAGACGACGGATCGGTGCAGCCGGTCGGGATCCGTCCGAGGGTGCTGGTGGTGGTGACGTGTCCGGAGCTGCGTGACGCGGTGGCGAGCCACCTGGGCGCGGGCGAGTTCGAGGCCTGCCTGACGGACACCGCGGCCGATGCGCAGCGGCGGCTGGGGCAGGCGGCGTTCGATGCGGTGATCGTGCAGGTGAGGCTGGAGGACTGCCCGGGATCGGAACTGGTGCAGCGGATCGCCCAGTCGCATCCGGCGATGTGCACGGTGCTGGTCTCGGCGCGGCCGACGCTGGAGGAGGCTTCGGCGGCGCTGCGGTCGGGTGCGGCCGACCTTCTTGGAGTGGGGATGAGCTCGTCGGAATTCGTGGACCGGATGGCCGATGCGCTGCGGCGGTCGGGGATCGCCAAGAACCGCGAGCAGCGGATCCGCAAGCTGCGCAAGGCGTGCAAGGAACTGAACAAGGCGCGGGAGATCGTCTCGAGCCAGGTGGGCTCGCTGTGCGATGATCTGGCGGCGGCGTACCAGGACCTGACGGACAAGGTGGCGAGCGCCGCGGCGTCGGCGGAGTTCAACAGCCTGGTGCGTCAGGAGCTGGACCTGGAGAGCCTGCTGCGGGTGGTGCTGGAGTATGTGCTGGCCAAGGCGGGGCCAACGAACGCGGCGATTTTCCTGCCAGCGACCAGCGGGGACTTCACGCTGGGGGCGTACATCAACTACGACGGCCCGCGGGACTCGGCCGAGACGCTGCTGGAGCACGTGGCGTGCACGATCGCGCCGCGTCTGGAGAACCAGACGCAGGTGCTGCAGATCAGCGGGCGGGAGGACATGCTCCGGCATTTGGGGCCGGAGGCCGACTGGATCGACGAGTCGCACGTGATCGCGTTCGCGTGCCACGATCAGGGGGAGTGCCTGGCGGTGGTGATCATCCACCGCAGCGTGCGGACGCCGTTCCCGGAGGTGTTCACGCGGCAGCTCACGGGGATCGCCGAGCATTTTGGCAAGCAGCTCTCGCGGATCATCCACATCCACCACCGGCATCTGCCGAAGGACAAGTGGGGTTTGAAGCCCGGCAGCCTGGGTGAAGATCCCGATATCGACCTTGCGGCCTGAATTCGGGTGGGGATCGACCTACCCTCACGCCCGTCATGACTACCTCCAACCGATTGCGGATCGCCCGTCGCGTGGCGATGCTGACGCCCTCTGTCACGGTCGCGTTTACAAACCGTGCGAAGAAAATGCGCGAGCAGGGGCTCGACGTGCTCGCGTTCGCGGCCGGTGAGCCGGATTTCGACACGCCGGACGTGATCAAGCAGTCGGCGATCGACTCGCTCAAGGCGGGCAATACCAAGTACATGCCGACGCTGGGGGATATGGCCTCGCGCAAGGCGATCGCCAGGAAACTGACCGAAGAGAACGGGATCCCCGACTGCACGGCCGACCACGTGGGTGTGTCATCGGGCGGCAAGCATGCTCTGTACGTGGTGTGCCACTGCCTGCTGGACCATCCCGCGCCCGGGGAGCCGGCGCAGGAGGTGCTGCTGCCGGTGCCGACGTGGGTGAGCTATGCACCGATTGCCGAATTGGCCGGCGGCAGGGTGGTGGAGATCCCGACGACGGTGGAGTCGGGGTTCCGGATCACGCCCGAGCAGCTGAAGAAGGCGATCACGCCGCGGTCACGGCTTTTGATCCTGAATTCGCCGAGCAACCCGTGCGGGACGATGTACACGCCCGACGATCTGCGGGCGCTGGGGAAGGTGGTTGCGGAGGCGAGCCGGACGATCGCGCCGGACCTGGTGGTGTTGTCGGATGAGATCTACGAGAAGATCGTGTACGGTGGGATTGAGCACTTCTCGATCGGGTCGATGCCGGAGATCGCCGAGCGGGTGGTCACGATCAACGGGCTCTCGAAGGCCTACTCGATGACGGGCTGGCGGATCGGGTACACGGGCACGAGCGGGGCGTTCGGGCTGGAGTTCATGAAGGCGATGTCGACGCTGCAGGGGCAGATGTCGACGAACATCACTTCGTTCGTGTACGCGTCGATTCCGACGGCCCTCTCCAAGTGCGCGGCGGATGTGGAGCGGATGCGGATAGCGTTCGCGGAGCGTGCGGAACTGACCAACGCGCGGCTGGGGCGGATCCCGGGCGTGCGGAACGTGAAGGCGACCGGGGCGTTTTATGCGTTCCCGGATGTGTCAGCGCATTTCGGCAAGACGAGCAAGGGCGGGAAGAAGATCGGCTCAGCGCTGGATTTCTGCGAGGCGCTCTTGGCGGAGAACCTGCTGGCGTTTGTGCCGGGCGAGGATTTCGGCGGGTGCGGGAAGAACCACGTGCGGATCTCCTTTGCGTGCTCGAACGAGCAGATCAACAAGGGGATGGATCGGTTGGCGGAGTTTGTGGGGGGGTTGAAGTAGTCGGTATCAGAGCCGGCGACTTCAGTCGCCGGGTGTTTCCGCACTCGGGACATGCAGCGGTATTCGGAAGACCCGCGAGGCTGTAGGCGCAGGCGACGCACCGATTATTCCTGATGCGATGCAAGCGGCGGATCTGGCCGGGTACGGCAAGAACTAGCGCGTAGAAAAGGATGTTGGCGATGAGGCCGGGCCAGAGAGGTGCGAAGGGGATCGGGCGCGTGAACCCGTTGACCATTCTGTCGCCGTCGATCATGAACGCCATTTGTCTGGCCGGTCGAACTGCCAACGGCAGGATTGACCGGAGGTCGTAGTCCCAAGCGTCGACATACGACATGGGCATTACTGCCGCGCGCGCGCTTCGGAACGGCCAACCACAGTCGTAGGTCGAAATGTGACGAGTCCTCCATATGGAGTCGCTGGTCTCAGTATCCTCAATAGACATCGACGATTCGGAATAGGAGGATGCGAACGAAGGGCACACGAATTCGCGGGCATCGAACCAGGTTCGTTGGAATCTGGGCCCAAAAACTTCGCCGGGAAGGCGGAGCTGGCGTTCGAGATGTTGAGCCCATTCGAATTCTGATGAAGACGACCCAACCGGCGCTTCGTGGAGTTCACTCAATGAGCGGGCATTGCTTGCGATGCGGAACCGATGAACCGTCGTTCCCATGAACTCTGCCGACGGTACGCGCTGGGAGACCAGCACAACGACCGAAAGATTCACCACCGTTGCGGCAAAGAGCAGCTTCAAGATGTGCCGGGTGCGCACGTGCATCGTGCCTCGCAATGCACCGGGATTATTGGCCACTCACTGGTTGGCACGGCCGGCCGTTCGTGCTCGTCCGGGCCGGTGTACTTTGGCTGCTGGTCGTTGGGCGACCGACTGCACTTGGTGCATCGAACGCGCTTCTACCCCCGGCTGAAGCCGGGGGCTCTGAATTATGATTGCGGCGGTACCCCGATGTCCTCGTTCCACAACTCCTGCCGCGCGGCGATGAAGTCCTGCATCAGCTTGATGCAGCGCGGGTCGTTGAGATTTACCACCTGGATCCCCGCGGACTTCATCCAGTCTTCGCGGCCCTGGAATGTCGTGTTCTCGCCGATGACCACGCGGGGGATACGGTGGAGGACGGCGGTGCCGCTGCACATGGCGCAGGGGCTGAGTGTGGAGGCGAGCGTGAGGGTGTGCCAGTCCCGGCGGCGGCCGGCGTTGCGGATGCAGACGGTCTCGGCGTGCGCGGTGGAATCGCCCGTCTGCACCCGGAGGTTGTGGCCCAGGGCGACCACGACGCCGTCGGAAGTGAGCAGCGCCGAGCCGATGGGGATGCCGCCCTCGGACTTGCTCTTGATCGCCTGCTGGTACGCGGCTTCGAGGGCCAGGCGGTCGATGTCGCTGGGGTTCATCGAATGCCTCCGGATCGGGGCGCTGGGCATCGGGCGATCGTCACTCGATCCCAATCCACCCCGAAGCCCGAGCACACCGGCTTGATGGTGTGCTGGTTTCCGCCTGGAGTCTTCTCAATGCGTCGGCACGGAGCCGTGCAGGGGATGGTCCTGGATCGCCATGGCAGAGGTTGGCGCGGTGGAGACCACTTCATCGGGCATCGGGCTGAAGCGCGAGCCGTAGAGCGGGACGCGCTTGTTGGCGGTGTACTTGGGCATGAGGGGCATCGCGGCGAGCACGATGACCGCCATCGCGGCGTTTGCCAGCAGCATGGAGAGCAGGTCGGTGTGTCCCCAGTAGATCATGAGTGAGGTGCCGACGACGGTGAGCAGGGCGATCGGGATGACGGCCTGCCAGGCGACCATCATGACCTGGTCGAAGCGCAGGCGGGGGATGGTCCAGCGGACGAGCATCATGAAGCAGACGACCAGGAGGGTCTTGGCGAGGAAGACGCCGAACTTGAGGAGTGCGGCGAGCAGGAGGGTGTGCTCGGGCTGGAAGCCGGGGATGACGGGGAGGTGGTACCCGCCGAGGAAGATGAGGACGAAGAAGGCGCTGGTGCCTGTCATGTGTGAGTACTCGGCGAGCGGGTACAGGGCGTACCGCATGGAGGAGTACTCGGTGTGGAAGCCGCCGACGAGTTCCTGCTCGCACTCGGCGTTGTCGAAGGGGGCGCGGTTGGCCTCGGCGAGCGCGGCCATGAAGAAGATGGCGCAGGCGATCGGCTGGGAGAGGATGAGCCATCCGTGCTCGGTCTGGTACTGGACGATCTCGTGGGGGACGACCGAGCCGGTGAGCAGGAGTGCGGCGAGCAGGGAGAGTCCCAGGGGGATCTCGTAGGAGATCATCTGGGCGGTGCAGCGCAGGCCGCCGAGGAAGGAGAACTTGTTGTTGCCGGCCCAGCCGCCGAGGGTGACGCCGTAGACGCCCATGGCGCCGACGGCGAGCAGGTAGATGACGCCGATGCTGAAATTGGCGCCGGCGACCACGACCGGGCCGCCGGTGAAGTGCAGGCCGAGGATGTCCAGGTCCGGGGCGTTCCAGATGCCGCCCCAGGGGATGACGATGAAGCCGATGAGCGCGGGGATCGCGCCGACAAGGGGGGCGAGGCTGAAGAGGAACTTGTCGACGTTGGCGGGGGCGAAGTCTTCCTTGGTGAAGAGCTTGATGCCGTCGGCGAGCGACTGGCCGACGCCCCAGAAGGAGAACTTGGGGAGCCACTCCTGTCCGAGGTTGAAGCCGGCGCGGTTGGGGCCGATGCGGTCCTGGATGTAGGCGGCGATCTTGCGCTCGAGGTAGATGTACAGCCCGGCCAGGCCCAGGATGAGGTTGATCATGGCCGCGCAGACGACCAGGTTGACGAGCAGTTGGACGGTAAGGAGTCCGTTCGATTCCATGGGCCGGAAGTGTAGCAGTCGGGGCCGGCGGGTCGCCCCGGATCGTTCAGCGCAGCAGCCCGCCGCGGCGGAGGGTGTCGAGCACGAAGCGGTCGACGGGCGTGTCCGAGGGGACCTGCATGTACGCGATCCCGCGGGCGCGGCACTCGGACTTGAGGCGGGCGTTGTAGTCGGTGAGCCGGATGCGGTACTTGGCGAGGAGCGCGGCCGAGACGGTGAGGTCGACGGCGCGGCCGGTTTCGACATCGGTGAGGCGCATGTCTCCGGCGATCTGCTGGCCCTCGCGGCGCGGGTCGAGCTCCCCGGGGGCGAGCACCTGGATGCAGTAGGTGTCGAAGCCCGCGGTGCCGCTGGCCGCGAGGGCGTTGAGGCCCTGGAGGTAGCCGTCGGGGACGAGGAAGTCGGAGATGATGATCATGACGCCGCGGCCGGTTCGCGTGCTCGCGGCGATCTTGAGGGCGGTGTTGAAGCCGACAGCATTCGCGCCGGGCGTCAGGTCGGGTTTGAGGGCGAGCGTGTCGAGGAGGAAGCGGCCGACGCGTTGGGCGCTGGGCCTGCCGCGGGTGCCGGCGAGCTGTCGGATGCCCGGCCGGGACTGCGGGGTGTAGGCGGTGACGGCGACCCTGTTCTGCTTGACCAGCCCGATGTACGCGAGCGCCATGGCGAGCCGGTGGGCGAAGATGAGCTTGCCGGGTGAGCCCGAGTCCATGGAGAGGGAGCTGTCGACGAAGAGGTGGACGGAGAGGTCCTCATCCTCGCGGAAGAGCTTGATGAAGAGCTTGTCGAGCCGTGCGAGCACGTTCCAGTCGATGTGGCGGAGGTCATCCCCGGGGATGTAGTCGCGGAAATCATCAAACTCGACGCTGCGTCCGCGGCGCTTGGAGCGGCGTTCACCGGGGAGCTTGCCGGCGAACATTTTGGTGGTGAGGACATCGAGGCGGTCGAGCTGGGCGGCAAGATCGCGGCCGAGGAGCTCGTCGATGGTGGTGGGGCGGGGGCTGCCGATCGTGACCAGCATGGCAGGCAAGGGTAGCGATGCGGTACGATCCGCCGAATGTCCCGGAACTGTGCAATGCCATCGCCTTTTCGAGGATCCGATCCCGGGCTTTCAGGATCAGGATGCCGGCGTGCAGCTTGGCTGGCGATCTGGGCCTGGCCCGCTGCGCTTACACTCGGCCTGTCGCCAGGCGCGTCGCCGAGCTCACCCGCCTCGACGCCGCCGCATCGCAAACACACCCCCCGCGATCACCAGCGTTCCCGCGCCGGGCGATGGCACGCCCGAGATCAGGAACGTGCTGGGCTGCCCGTTGAACGTTCCACCACCCATGATTGTCGATCCATCCGCGGATACACCCGCCGCGCCCGCCAGGGTCCACCCCGTCAGGTCGAACCCGATGGTCGGGAGGTACGTGTTCAAGTCCACCATTCCCAGCGAAGGCGTCCACATGAAGGCGTGGGAGCCGCCCCCGACCAGCGTGGATCTGCCCACAACGACCGACCCGTCGGCGTTGGTTGCGAAGGCGTACGCCTCGAGTCCGAGCGTGCCCAGATTCTCCATGCCGTGCACGGCCGTCCAGCGGAAGGCCCGGGTGAAGCCCATCGTCGGGAACGTCTGGCTGTTGCCCACGATCGTCGAGCCGTCGGAGCTGATGCCGGCCGCTTGCGAGTTGCCGCCGCCAAGGTCCCCCAGGTCCTTCATTCCACCGGCCTGTGTCCAACGGAACGCTCGCGTGCTCAGGCCTGTGGCGGGGTTGGTGCTCCATCCTGCGACCACTGATCCGCCCCCGCTGACGGCCGTGGCCGCGGACACCGTTCCGCCGAGCGTTCCAAGATCCTGCGTGCCCGAACTGGTCCAGCGGAACGCCCGGGCGCCGTTTCCGCCAGCGTCCTGACACGCGCCGACGATGACCGATCCGTCGGAGTTCGCTCCGCCCGCATACGACATCTGCCACGGCCCGCCCAGCGCCCCCAGGCTCGACATTCCCGATCCGTCGTCGCTGAAGCCGAAGTGCTTGCCGCTGCTGCCGTTGATGTAGCTTCTGCCGACGACCACGGATCCATCGCCGCTGATGCCGGTTGCGGCCGACTCCGTTCCGCCCTGCAACACTCCGAGATCGACGAAACCTCCCGATTTCGTCCAACGGAACGCGTGGCGATGCGTGTTGCCGACGAACAACCGTTCGCCGACCACCACCGACCCGTTCGCGCTGAGCCCGGCGGAGTACATATCCTCCCCGGGCGCTCCCACCACGATGATCGATCCCGCGTGTGCCGACCCTGAGCACGCCATCGCCGCCACGATTGAAGCAACCGCACACGAAGGCGTGCGGGCGCGCAATGCAACCAATGACGTCTCCTGAACGCCGCGCTTCATATGTATCCCTTTCTCGGTGCCCGCGGTGGGGGGTGGTGTGTGTGCAGGCACCGACGAGTATGCCGAATTTACTTCCAGCAGGTACGTGTGTCAAGCCGAACAGGCTGCGAGTTATCCGGTCTTTGTGAGTCTGCCAACGCGTCTTCAAACCCGATCGGGGATCGCCTGCGCCAGATCTACCGTCACGCCAGGCGTCGGCGGACGCTCCACCGTGCACGTCGCCCGTAACTCGCGCACCAGGTCCGCCATGTCTCCGCGCAGCGGCGCGGTGAACTGCATCGGCTGTTCGGTGATGGGATGGCGAATCCCCAGGATGCACGCGTGCAGCGCCTGGCGGGCGATGATGGTGCGGCCGGTGGCGTCGACATAGGGCTTGCCGCCGTACATATCGTCCCCGACGATCGGCCAGCCCAGGTGCGAGAGGTGCACGCGGATCTGGTGCGTGCGACCGGTCTTGAGTTCGAGCTCGACGAGGGTGTAACCGGATGAGACGGAGTTCTTGAGAGAGGAAGAAACCGAGTGCGGGGGGACTTCGTCCGCCGCTCGCCAGCCCGTTGGAGTGCGTGCCTTCACTTCGTCTCTTTGTCTCTCTGTCTCCGGGTCTTTTCTGAAGTACCTCTCCCGCACCCGACAGATCGTCACCGCGTTCTTTCCCTGCTCGTCGTGGCGGACGACGTACTTCTCGCGGTAGCCTTTTTCCTTGGATGGGTGCGGGCCGATGGGCAGGTCGATGACATCGGCATCGGTCTCGATGATGCCCTCGACGACGGCGAGGTATCGCTTGTCGACGCGGCGATGCTCGAACTGGTGGCCGAGTTTCCAGTGGGCCTCATCCTGCTTGGCGAACACGATGACGCCGCTGGTGTGTCGGTCGAGACGATGGACGACGCCGGGGCGGGCGAACTCCTTGCCGACGGCCGAGAGTTTGCCGCCCGAGGGTGAGCGGTGCTGGAAGTGGTAGGCGAGCGCGTTGATGAGCGTGCCCTTGTTGTGGGATCGGGCGGGGTGGACGATGATGTCGGGCGCCTTGTTGAGCACGATGAGGTGCTCGTCCTCGTAGAGAACGGCGAGCGGGATGTCCTCGGGCTGGACCTCGCTCGAGGGTGGCGGCGGGACCAGGACCTCGACGACATCTCCGGCCCGCAGGACCGTCGAGGCCTTGGGGAGCCGGCCGTTGACCGTGACGCCGCCCTGGTCGATCAGCTTCTGGAGCTGGTTGCGGCTCATGAAGGTGATGCGGTCGGTCAGGTACTTGTCGAGGCGCTTCTGCAGATCCCGGCGCAGGGAGAAAGTAATGCGGGGGAGCACTCCGTCGGACTCGGCGTCGGCTCCTTCGGCGGGCTCGGCGCGCTGAGCGGCCTCTACCGCGCGACGCAGAGCGTCCGGATCGACCCTGCCGCCGGGGAGCAGGAGGCTCGCGCCCCCGTCGGCCGAAGAAGTCGAGACGGACTCATCGGCGCCGTCGTCGGGCGGCTGGGCGCGTGAAGTGGTTGATATGGGGCGCTTCGACATGCCGCGGCTGTGCGGGGGTTCGCCGGCCGGGATGCTCGCACAAACGTGGCGCGGTGGCAGCGGCCCGCGGGGTTACTTGGGATTCGCGGGCGCGGGCGCGGGCTCGGGCTTGGGTTCCGGGGTTGGCTCGGTCTTAGGTTCGGTCTTGGGTTCGGTCTTGGGTTCGGCGGGCGGCGTGTTCGCGGGCGGGGGCGTGGCGCCGGCATCGGCGGGCGGTCCGGCGGGGCCGGGCGCGGCGGCGGGCTCGGGGGCGGGCTCGGGGGCGGCGGCCGGTGCTGCGGCCGGCGGCTGCTGCCATGGCGCCAGCGGCGGGATCGCCGACGCGGGTAGCGCGGCGGTCTCGTAGATCTTCGGAGATTGCTTGAGCTTCTCCAGGTCGGCGATCCGACGCTGGGCGATCGCGGCGTGGTGCTTGTAGGGCCCGTTGCTCGCCAGGGCGATCAGGGCCTCGTACTGCTTGCGAGCGGTGTCGAAGTCTTCGCTGCACTCGGCGACGGCGGCGAGCCCGTAGGTTGCTCCGATTGCCATGATGCGCTGGGCGTCGTCCTGATGAGCCTGCTGGATGACCTGGTTGTACAGGTCACGGGCCTTGCCGAGGTAGGTGGTGCGGGCCTCGGGTGTGAGCAGATCGTCCTTGTTGGTGACGTTGCCCTGCGGGTCGATCTGCGCGCCGGGCTTGACGCCCATGCGGACGGATCGCAGGTAGACATCCGCGGCCTGGAGCTTGGCCATGATGCTCACGCCGCCGATGCCTTGGAACTCCTCGGCGATGTTCTGGAGCGAATCCGGGCTGGGGTTGGGGACGCCGGCGACGCGTTGGAACTCGGCGTACGCGTCGTTGAGCTGGGCGTGCACGCGTTCCTTCCAGCGTGCGTAGAGGGCGTAGCCGACGGCGACCACGGCGATCACGACGAGGATCGGGGTGCTCCATCGGCGCAGGAACTCGATGAAGTCCTGATTGAGCCGTGCCTCTTCAAGGCCTGCACCCTCGCGGATTTCTCTGCGATCTTCCATGCCGTGTGATCCTTACATGTGCGGGCGGCGGCCACCGAATAACACCCAAACCGACGTCCGCAAGGAAGTGTAGGGAACGAGCGGGGAGTGCGGACCCGGCATCGTGGTCAGAAATTCCGAATTCCTGAGGAACCCGCCCCGGGGGAGCCGCGAATAGCCCACCGGACAGGGAGAGTGTCGTGGAGAGGGTACCTCAACACCCAGCAGCTTGACCTGTCCGTCCGCGTTTGCAGGAACGCGGTTTGGGGTGGTGTGCGTACAGGGCGACCGGTGGGTTGCTCCGTGCACCGCGGGAGTTTCTTTCGAGAGAGGCAAAGCACATGAAGAAGCTGATTGCGATCGCTGCGTTGGGTCTCATTGGTGGCGCGGCTCAGGCCGACATCCTGATGGACTTCGAGGGCATCCCCGGTGACGTGCAGGCCGTCAACACGTTCTACACGGGCGTGACCTTCGGTTCGAGCTCGACCGGCTCTCCGCTGGTGACCCGCCGGGCCTCGACCGGCAACTACAACATCTCCTCGACCAACGGCAACACCTACGGCTCGGGCGAGTACTGGATCCACGGCGACGTGGGCGTGACCTCGGCCCTCGATGCCTCCGGCAACGACGGCAAGATCGCGTTCAACAACCAGGACGCGACCTACGTCGACATCCAGTACTGCTCGTTCAACCAGTTCTTCCTTGAGGCCTACCGCGCCGACGGCACCATGATCGACTCGGACACCGGCCCGGCCAACCTGCGCTTCAGCAACGGCAACGGCGCCGGCCCCGGCCTCCTCCACGTCACGTGGAACGGCACCGACAAGATCGCCTGGGTCGTCGTTCACGACCAGGGCAACTTCTGGGTGATCGACAACGTCCGCACCGACGCGTCGGACATCACCCCCGCCCCGGGCGTCGCCGCGACCATGATCGGCGGCCTCGTGATGGCCGGCCGTCGTCGCCGCTGAGTTCCTGATCTTTCGAGATCCCTGAATCGACGCACGCCCCCGTCTTGTACGGGGGCGTGTTTTTTTTTTATTCCGCCGCCCAGAATCGCCAGGGCCGGGGGTCGCGCAGCGCCGCATCGGGCACCAGCCGGGAGCGGATCAGCCCAGCGAGTTCGTCGATGCCGGTTCCGGTCCGGGCCGACGTCACGACATCGGGGTCCCATAACACCGGAACGCCCAGGTCCGAGCGCAGGGCCACGGTTATCGTTCGATCGCCGCCGTTCGGCACTGGAGTTTCGATCGGGGGCGTCGAACCGTCGCCGCACCGCAGCACAAGGTCGGCGACGCGGATGAGCTCGGAGGCCGCGAGCTGGGCCTGGGTTTCCAGCGGGCCTGCGCCAAGCCTCTGACCGGGCATGTCGACGAACCGCACCACAAGTCCTGCCAGGTCAATCTGCACCCCGACGTGGTCACGGGTGGTGCCCGGTTCGTCGGCGACGATGGAGACCGGGCGGCCGGCCAGGGCGTTGACCAGCGAGCTCTTTCCGATGTTGCTGGCGCCGATCGCCGCGACCAGGGGCGGTTCGATCACGCGGTTAAGGGTCCGCGAGTGCGCATCATCGGGACCCGGGGCAGATCCTGATTCCGCCAGCCGCCACCGGCGCGGCTGATCGAGCAGCAGTTCGATCGCCAGCGGGCTTCGGGCGCGGGCCAGCGCATGGAGCATGCGGCTTTCGAGCTCGTCGGCCGCCTCCGGGTAGAGCGCACGCAACAGGTCGGCTGTCGGATTCTCCGCCTCGGCAAGACCCAGGGCAGCGAGTGCGCGGACGAGTTCACGGAGGACCAGTTCTCCGCCGTGCGGGATGAACTGCACGCACCGGGGCGTCCAGCAGGCCAGCAGCCCCGTGTCGATTCCGGCCAGGCTGCGCAGGACGATGTGCCCGGGTTTGACCGGAGAGATCCCGAGGGCCCGCAGAGCGTCGTCAATCTGTTGCGGGTCCCCGGCGAGTTCGATCCCGGCCAGTGCGCCGGGCGCCGAGGTCGGTGTTGCGATCCGCCAACGCGGGCCGGGGTCAGTCATTGTCCGAGTCCGGCAGCGAGAGCCCTTCCCCGCTCGCGGGCGGAGTTCCGCGGCGCTCGCGGCCCGTGAGCCGGGCGCCCAATCCGCCGTCGCGCATGTCGCGTTCGGCCCGTTCGCGGTCGATCTCATCCTGGGGATCGTCCATCAGGGAGCGCCGGCACGCCTCGGCGATCCCCAGGAGCACCAGGTCGGGCGAGATGTGCTCGACGAGCGGGTCGTCGGCGAAGAGGCCGGCATCGCCGCCGGTGGCGACCACCTGCGGGTACGCGCCGTAAAACTCCGCGTACGAATCGATGAGCAGGCGAACCATTCCCAGGAGCGCGGCGCGGACGCCGAGCGTCATCGCGTGCGCGGTGTCCTTGCCGATCACGCCGCGGGCCGCGTCGGGGGGGCGGAACTCCAGCGCGGGCAGCGCGGCGGTGTGCTCGTGGAGTGAGGTGAGCATCAGGTTGAGCCCGGGGGCGATCGCGCCGCCCTGGAAGACCCCGGCGCCGTCGATGAAGTCCACGGTGATCGCGGTTCCGGCGTCGATCACGACGCAGGCCTGCTTGGCCTTGGAGTACGCGCCCAGCGCGGCGAGCAGGCGATCGTGCCCGACCGTGGAGGCGTCGTCGAGGGCGATCTGGACGGGGATAGGCAGGTCCTTGCCCAGGCGGAATACCCGGTCGGAGGGCAGGTGCTCCGCGAGGGCCTTGGCGAGCCGATCGGCGACCGGATCGTTGACGGATGCGATGATGACGACCCGTCCGGCCACGGATGCCAGGTCTTTGATCTCGCGGATCGCCTCTTCGAGGTCCGTATTGACCACGGCGCGGGTGTGCAGGAACTGGCCGGACTCGAACGCGCCGAAGCGGGTGCGGGTATTTCCGACGTTGACGGCGATCATGGAGACCGGGGCTTGACTCATCGTGGAAGTATGTGCCGGGGGCGGCCCCAGGCAAGGCGGCGCAGGCGGGACCCGATCCGTTCCCGCACGCGTCTACACTGGCGATGGCCGGTGGCCGGGGGTTTTGCTGTGCGCCGGACCGGCCCACGGAGTCCCGATGCTCGTCTGCAAAGTGGATCCATCGATCGAGCGAGTTACCCGGGAGGGATTCAAGTTCCCGCTGGGGGTCTACCCGATCGAGAACATGACTCCCAAGCCGGGGTACACGCTGCTGTTTGAATCGGCCGACGGCGGCGAGGACCAGGAATGGGAGGAGTGGCCGGACCGCTACCTGTTTGATGCGGTGGTGTCGCACGACCGGCTCGAGAGCCTCATCTGGATGCTGTTCTCGCTGTTCCCCGGCCGGGTGTACCCGATCATGGATGTGCTGGGCCACGACGACTACCGCGAGATCGACCCGTACGTCTCGTACGACCTCATCGGCCTGGACCGGCTGATGGACAACCTGCGGCGGTACAGGGGGTTCTTCTTCGAGGACGGCATGTGCGGCTTTGGGGCGATGACCGAGGAGCCGTTCCTGTACGTCTTCGTGGACGAGCACAAGATCGTCACGGTGCGGGCGCAGACAGAGCTGAAGGAGAAGATCGAGCGCGTGCTCCGCGCGTACGACCTCGAGCCCGTGGAGGATCCGGCCGGCGCCGACTCGGCCGCCCATGAGCACCGGAGCGTGCTGCTCGCGAGCGATTCCGACCCGGCGGCGCTTTCTTTCGACGAGATCGTCGGCCGCCTCCGCGACGAATGGCGGCTCGTGCTCAACGTCGATCCCGACGGGAATGCCGACGATGAGGGCAACGACTTGGGAGTGACGGCATGGAGGTGCGTCGTACGCATCGACACCTCTCCGGACCAGCCGCCGAGGTTTGCGGAGATCTACCTGGCGGCCGACAGCTTCAGGGTCGCCGAGGATTCGGCGGTGCAGGCTGCCGAGGAATTGATGGGAGAGGATGAGGAACTCCCGGCCGACGATGCGATCGATGTGATCGTCTCGGACCGGCTCAGCCCCGAGCATCTTCACGAGCTGATCGGGGGCAAGGGCCGGGCTTCGAAGAAGGCCGGCTGGGAATCGGGATCGATTTTCCGGTCCAAGTGGCTCAAGGAGCCCGAGGGAACCGCGACGTAAATTCAATCTAGATAAGTAGTTGCAACAGTATCCGCGTGGTGGCCGCCCGGCCGTGGACCGGGACGCGGACCCGCGATCCGGGCGTGACCGCCCCGCCGGCCGGGTCGCGGCCTGGATCGGTTTGCATTTCCGACCGCGCCACATTATCTTCGGGGATCCAGAGACGGCCCAAGGTCCTCGCGGTATACACCGATGTGGATGAAGAAGGTCGATCTGGCCCGGCACGGCCGTGAAGACCCCGCGAATGACCGAGCTTGACGGTGCTTGGCCGGTCCGTGGGTGGCGTCGCGGTTGAACGGAGATCGAGAATCCCGGTTCGCTTCGAAGGACCTGGGATTCGCGGGACGGCCCGGCGCGCGGGAGTTCGCTCGGCGGCCGACGCGTCAGGTTTGCGCGTCGGGGATGGGTGTGGTGGTTGCAGGTGGGGGTTGTGGGGCAGTGTCTTGGTGGCTAGGCTTGCAGCCCTTCACGGGTCCAGAGGCCCGGTTGGCTCACCGATCCCCACGACAGCGCCGCATGCGTTCGCGGCGTCCATGGATCCTGTCGGAATTCTCGGGGAACTCGAGGGGTTGGAAATGACGGCTGTCTCGACCGGCGCGAAGTCGCCGGTCGGCGATGAAGTTTGGAGAAGCACATGTTCCGCACCAACGCCCGTTCCGCCCGATCGATGCTCACGTTCGCAGTCACGATCGGCGGCGTCATGCTGGCCAGTCCTTCGTCGGTCCTGGCCCGGCACGCCGGGGGGACCGACCCGGTGGCCCCTGCCCCGACCCCCGCGGTCGCTCAGGCGGGGGAGTACCTGAACAAAGCCTCCAAGCTCATTGGTGAAGGCCAGGTGGTCCGGGGCCGTGCGGAACTTCTCGCACTGACCGAATCGGGCAAGTCCGCGGCGCTGACCGACGCCGAGCGTTCCCGCGCCGCGTCGCTGCTGGGGCTGGCCAACTCCAAGCTCTCCGCGATGGATCCCCTGGAGATCAGTCTTCAGAAGGCCGAGCTGGCGATGGACGGCTCGGACCTGCGAGCCGCCGAGCGCCAGGTCACCAAGGTGCTTCAGTCGCAGCTGGTGACCGCCGAGCAGCGGGCCCGGGCCGACCAGGTGGTCGCCGGCATCAAGACCCGTCGCGACCAGATCCAGCCCCAGTCGATCGCGATTGTCTCCCAGGCGGTCAAGGACTTCAACGCCGGCCGGTACGGCGAGTCCAAGTCGGCCCTCGAGAGCATCTTCCGGTCCGGTGTTGAGCTTCCCGATACCTCCCAGCAGCTCGCCGATGCTTATCGGACGAAGATCGTCGAAATCGAGCAGTCCCAGGGCGTGATCTTCGGTGCGAACACGCCGGCGTTGGCCGTGCTCGCCCAGCCGGAGAACCAGCCCGCGAGCCCGCCCGATGCGCCGCCCGCGGCCCAGCCTGACAACCAGCCCCAGGCCCATCCCGAGACGCAGACCACTCAGCCGGTCGATCCGGTCGCCGAGGCCCGGCGTTTCGAGGCTTCCAAGCTGCTCGTCGAGGCCGACAAGGCCTTCGACTCCGGCAGCTTCAACGAGGCCGACAGCAAGTACGGGCAGCTGCTCGCGGGGTACCGCGAGTACCTGAGCCCCGATCAGATCACCCACGCCGAGCAGCGGATGCAGGAAGCCAAGCTCAAGCTGAACGTGACCCCCCAGGACCCGCTCAAGGGAGTGGTGGATATCCGAATCCTGGCCAAGCAGGCGACCCTGGCGGAGTTCAGCAACCAGATGGCCCAGTCGCAGTCGGCCCTGACCTCGGGGGACACCTCCCGGGCGCGGGAGTTGGCCGCCGGGGCGAGGTTCACGCTCAACAACGGCCGCAGCTACTTCTCCGACGCCGAGCTTGAGACGCTCAACAAGCAGGTGACCTCGCGGATCGCCGAGATCGAGCGGGCCCAGCTCAGGCTGGCGCAGGCGGAGGCCGAGGCCCGGGCCCAGGACCTCTCCAAGAAGGCCAAAGACGCCCAGGCCCAGCGGCTGAAGGACAAGGAAAACAAAATCCGGGAGCACCTCGAGCGTGCGCGGGCCCTTCAGAAGGAAATGAAGTACCACGAGGCCCTGCAGGTCGTGGACCAGATCCTGTTCCTGGATCCGATCAACCCGGCGGGGCTGATCCTCCACGACATTCTGCAGGATTCGGCGCTGATCAAGGACTACCACGCCTCGCGCGAGGCCCAGCGCCAGTCGTACGCGGAGATTTCCAACAACGACCAGCGGGCGATGATCGCCCCGTCGGCGCTGGTGAACTTCCCGACCGACTGGCCCGCGGTGAGCGCCCGGCGCGGCGAACCCGTGCAGTTCGCCGAGACGCCCGAGGACCGGCGGGTCCGAACGGTGCTCGAGACCAAGCGCATCCCCGTGACGTTCAAGGACAACACGCTCAAGGACGTCATCGGCTTCGTGCAGAACGTGTCCAACCTCGACGTCGACACCGACTGGCCCTCGCTCGAGGCGATCGGCATCACGCCCGATACGACGGTCAACCTGGAGCTCAAGAACATCACGCTGCGGTCGGTGCTGGACCGCGTGATCTCCAAGATCGCCGCCGGCGACGACAACAACAAGGCCGGATGGGAGATCTCCGACGGCGTGCTGCGGATCGCCTCCGAGGAGTTGCTCCGCAAGAACGTGGTGACGCTGGTGTACGACATCCGGGACCTGCTCCTGGAGGTGCCCGACTACGCCAACGCCCCGGAGTTCGACCTCCAGAGCGTGCTCCAGAGCAGCGGCCAGGGCGGCGGCGGTTCGAGCCAGAGCCCCTTCCGCGACACCCAGTCGGGTCGGAACAACCAGAACCGCCGGACGCTCGAGGACCGCACGCGGGACCTGCTCGACATCGTGCAGCAGAACGTTGACCCCAACGGCTGGGTGGACGCCGGCGGCACGACCGGCCGGGTCCAGTCGCTCAACGGCAACCTGATCATCACCAACACGCCCAAGAACCACCAGGCGATCGACGGGCTGCTCAAGAAGCTCCGCGAGGTGCGGGCGATGCAGATCAGCGTCGAGTCGAGGTTCCTGCTGGTGAACACCGAGTTCTTCGAGCAGATCGGCTTCGATATCGACGTGTACTTCAACTCGAACAACAACCAGGTGCGGACCGCCCGGGCCAACGACCCGACCATCCAGTCTTCGGACTTCTTTGACAACCGCAGCGGCGCCCTGAAGCGCTCGGTGACCGGCGCCGGCACCGATACCGATGGCGACGGCGTCGCCGACACGTTCATCACCCAGGGCGTGGTGAATCCCCGCCCGTGGTCCCCGATCGGCGTGACCCAGAACTCCTCGTCGCTCGCCGCGGCCTTGATCCCCAACGAAGGCTTCGTCCAGGACATCCGGTCGGGCAACCCCGCCCCCGCGCTGGGGATCGCCGGCCAGTTCCTCGACGACATCCAGGTCGACTTCCTGATCCAGGCGACCCAGGCCGACCGCCGCTCGGTCCGCCTCACCGCCCCGCGTCTGACGTTCACCAACGGTCAGGTGTCCAACATCTACGTGGCGACCCAGACGGCCTTCGTCTCGGACCTCCAGCCGATCGTGTCGGACTCGGCGGTGGGCTTTGACCCGACGCTGTCCACGCTCAACGAAGGCGTGGTCATGCTGGTCGAGGGCACGATCTCCTCGGATCGCCGGTACGTGACGATGAACGTGGACGTGGCGGTCTCCAAGCTCGAAGGCTTCCAGAACCGCGCGGTGACGGCGGTTGCCGGCGGTCAGCTGGTGAACTCGGCCGATACGCAGGCGTTCATCCAGGCCCCAACCACCACCGTGACGCGGGTCCAGACCACCGTGACCGTCCCCGACCAGGGCACGGTCCTGATCGGCGGACAGCGGCTGATCAACGAGGTCGAGTCCGAGTCGGGCGTGCCCGTTCTCTCGAAGATCCCGATCCTCAACCGCTTCTTCTCCAACCGCGTCCAGGTCAAGGAAGAGCAGACCCTCATCGTCCTGATCAAGCCGACGATCCTGATCCAGAACGAGGAGGAGGAACGCAACTTCCCGGGTCTGGCCGACACGCTCCGGACCGGCCTGGGCGGCTGATCGGGTCGGCGGTGACGACGTGATTCCAGGGCTCGGACCGCGGTCCGGGCCCTTTTTTTTCCCGCGCCCGCCTTCGGCGCGGTCGTTCCCGGTCGCCGAGGGCCGATATGCTCCTTGCGGCCGGGCCTATCCTGTCGACTTCTTCGGGACCTGATTGTCCCTTCGACTCCCCGGTTGATCGGCCGGCGGCCGAGCCCCCCCGGTGCGTAGGAGACCTGATCGATGCAAAGCAAGGACTCACGGCTGCGCGTCCGCCGGATCGACAAAGTGACCCAGGTTGAGTTCATCGACCGCAACATCCTGGACGAGGGCAACATCCAGGCGATCGCCGAGGAGATCGGGCGCCTGATCGAGGCCGAGCCGCAGCCGCGGCTGCTGATCAGCTTTCAGAACGTTGATCACCTCTCGTCTGCCGCGCTGGGCGCGCTGATCACGATCAACAATAAGGTGCGGGATCGCGGCGGGCAGCTGCGGCTCTCGAACATCGACCCGCAGATCCAGGAGGTCTTCGTCATCACGCGTCTGACCAAGATCTTCCAGATCCACGAGACCGCCGAGGAGGCGCTCAAGAGCTTCAAGGCCTGAACCGCCGTTGGACGACCCGTGTGTGCGGTCCCGGCCTGCAACGACCGCGGACAAACGCCGTGGGGGCGGGAGAACCAGGGAGCAACGGGCCCGACGGGCCCTGCACCTTCGATGACTCACCAGACGCCGCCGAAGTCCGATTCCTCAGCGCTCGATGTCGCCAACGACAGGGCCGAGATCGACCGCGCCATCGAGCGGGTCTCGCAGTCCCTGGAGCGTTTCGGGTACGACAAGGCCTCGCGCTTCGCGATCAAGCTCTCGGTCCAGGAAGGCCTCGCCAACGCGCTGTTCCACGGGCACAAGGACCTGCCTCCCAGCGTGCCGGTCCGGCTCGAGTACACCGTGACGCCCGACGAGGTGCAGATCATCATCCAGGACCAGGGACCGGGCTTCGACCCGGGCGTGGTCCCCGATCCGACGCTCGACGAGAACCTCGAGCGGCCCTGCGGCCGGGGCATCATGCTGATCCGCGCCTACATGAGCGATGTTTCGTTCAACAAGCAGGGCAACCGCGTCATCATGCGTTACCTGCGCCCGAGCAGCCCGGCCGCCGGTCTGGGCGGGGGATGACCGCCGGCGCGCGTGCCGACGATGACCGGGAACCGCGCAAGGGCACCTCGGAGGCCTCGGGGAGCATCTCCGAAACCGCGGACCGCCGACTGCCAACAATCATCCGGTTCCTCACCGGAGAGACGCCATGTCACCCGCCCGCACCAGGTTGCTGCCACGCCGAACCGTTCTTGCCGCCGCCCTGGGAACCGGCCTTCTGCTCCTGCCCGGCTGCATCATGCTCGGGTGGGAGGATGCCAAGTTCACCGAGACCCGCACACTCTCGCTCGCCCATGTCGCCGGCCGCGCGGTGGATGTGCGGACGGAGAACGGTGCGATCTCGGTGTCCAAGGGACAGACCAGCGAGGTCACGCTGGTCGCCAAGCTCAAGGCGACCACCGCCGAGCGGCTCGCCGCGACCCGGATCGACGCCGGCCGGGACGACAAGGGCGCACTGGTCGTGCGCGTGCTCTGGCCCGAGAAGCGCAAGAGCAACGAGGGCTGCTCGTTCGAGCTCACGCTCCCCGACGCGGTGGGTGTGAAGCTCGACAGTTCCAACGGGAGCCTCGCGATCCGGGGCCTGGGCGGCGAGGCCGTGCTGAGCACGAGCAACGGGGAGATCAAGGCGACCGAACACTCGGGCCTCGTCCACGCCGACACGAGCAACGGGGACATCGTGGTCACCTCCTGCGACGGGGAGATCCACGCCGAGACGAGCAACGGCGGCATCACGCTCAAGGACGTGGCCTCCCCCGTGAAGGCCGAGTCGTCCAACGGAGAGATCACCCTGGTAATGCTCCCGACGGCGGTGGGGCCCATCAACCTCGGGACCTCGAACGGGTCGATCGACGTCACGCTCTCGCCGGTGTTTGCCGGGCGGCTGACGGCCGACACCAGCAACGGCCGCGTGACCTTCGAGGGGCTCGACCGGTCCCGGATCCAGTCGCACCGCAAGTCTTCCGGCGTCCTGGTGTTCGGGGACAACCCGTCGCAGGCGAGCGTGTCGGCGATCGATTCATCGAACGGGTCGATCACGGTGCGAACCAGGGCCAAGTAACGGCCTACGGGCCGAGGCGCGAGCTCAGGAACAGCGCGGCAGCGCCCGCCGCGGCGTTGAGAAACCACCCGGACAGCACGATGCACGCGCTGCGAACGCGCCGGTTCGATGTCCCGGGCAGCTCCCGGTATTCCTCGTTGGCGATCGCCATCGGGAGCACGAGCCCGAGCGTGATTGCCATGAGCGCCGACGCCACGGCCGGCACCCGGACAATCGCTTGGGCGACCGTGCTCAACTCGCCCGCGAGCGCCAGCGCGACCCCCACGGTGGTGAACAGCCAGCTCAGGAGACAGCAGGAGCGCAGGAGCCGCCATGGCGATCTTGGCGCTCGCCACGGGACCGCGTACCCCAGGTGCCCGCACTCCGGGCAGCGGACCGGGCCGTAGCGACGATGGGGATCCGTCAGCTCGTAGCCGCAGCGCCGGCACACCTGCCTGGGGATGGCCGCGGCATCGGGGGCCATCACTTCACCGGCCGCAGCCAGACGAAATCGACCCCCAGCCCCGAGGGACCGTCGATGTCCTGCAAATGGATGAGGTGCTCGCCGGCGGTGAGCTCGACCGGAGCGCAGCGCAGGTTCACCAGTCGCTCGATGTGCGGTGTCCGGAGCTCCACCGCCGGCTGGTCGCCGATCTTCAGCGGCGTGCCGTCGATCGCGGCGGTGAACAAGACGGGCTCGGGCCCCGACGCGCACGTCAGCACGACCATGTACCTGCCGGCCGTCTCGAGCTTGACGTGGATGGTCGCGGACGGCCCGATGAACCGGGCCAGCCCGCCCGACGAGTACCGCGGCATCTGGACGATGTTCACCAGGGACGTGGGATCCCGCGCCGTCTCGGCCTCGAAGATCGCCGCGCCCGAGGCCCCCCCGGCGGCCCGCACGGTCCACGACGGCAGCGGGGGCACGCGAAGATCGGATTCGTCGATCGCCTGGGCATCGTCGTGGGAGCCCGGGGTCGCGTACCAGTACGACGTCCGGCAGTAGGAAAGGTGCGGCGTGGGCGTGTGGGCGAACAACTCCATCGAGAACGAGATCGACCGGTCGAACGGGATCGCGTCCAGGATGTGCCAGCGGTTGTTGGTGATGTAGCCGCGCGTCTCCGGCCCGGTGCAGATGGGCTGGGAGAAGTAGGGGTACTGGAAGATGTCGCTCTCGCTCCAGGCGTAGTTGAAGTAGTCCTCGGACCCCGTGCCGAAGATCGAGGGCCGCGGCTCATCGTCCACGAAGACCTTCTCGTCTCCCTCTCCCCACCAGTTCCCGCCCGCGGTGGGCACGGGGCAGGGGCTCGTGATGTACACGGCCGTGCCGACGTACAGGCCGCGGCCGTGCGCGGAAAGGAACGGCAGGTCGATCGCGTCCTTGCCGCCGCGGGCGAGCAGGTCGTGATCGGCGCGCCAGCGGGCGTGGAAGTGCATCGAGCGGTCGTCCCATGTGTAGGAGTCGTGTGTGGCGCTCAGGGTGATCGTTACCGGCGCGTCCGTGGTGTTCTGAGCGGTGATGACGGCGCTCCTGGAGTAGGGCATCGGGAATCGGCACGTCATCGTGCCGTCCGGGTGTACGGACATGGGCAGCGTGTCGTAGGGAACGATGCCGGGCGCAGCGCCGAAGAAATCTCCGATCGGGGAGGCGATCTGCGGCGTCTGGGCGCCGTCGAAGTGCACACGCAGCACCGTGCCGCGAAGGGCGGCGACCTGGTCCGCCGCCGTCACCTTGACCTGCAGTTCGCTGATCTGGCCGGGTCCATCCAGCTTGCCGCACTGGGCGGTCTGGCCCGGCTCGACGGTCGTGTTCCCGACCTGACTGTGCGCCATGTCCACCCAAGTGCCATCGCCGGTGCGATGCTCCCTGAGCTGCTTTCCCATGTCCGCGGCGGTCCGGTGCCATTTCTTGAGATCGCCGGCCTCGAACGTCTGCATCGCCGTTCCCGGCGGGTACTGGCGGACCTGCACGTGGTAGAAGTGCACCTGGTTCAGGCCGCCGGCCCAGACGATCCGGCATGATCTGGCGAAGACAATCGGGAAGTAGTCGGCGTACCGCTGCTCAAACCCGGCGAGCAGGTCTGGCGCTGCCTCGGGATCCAGCCCGGCCGCCTTGGCCAGTGCGGACGTCTTGTGCATCAAGAAGTCCTGAGCCGGTCCGTCGTACAGCGGCGTGCTCGCGCCGTCGAGGTACACGCGGATCGTTCCCTCGATCGCCGCCGTCCACGTGCGAACGATCGCGCCGGGCTGCTGCACGTCGCAGATCAGGTATTCCCCGATCCCGTCGGGGCCCGGCTGCTTGATCACACCCTCGAAGTTGGGGATCGGCTCACCGCCGAAGCCATCGTCGTTGCCGAACCACTCCGGTCCGCCCGGCACGCCGGATCGCCGGTCGTACGACGAGAACTGCACCACCCGCACGCCGGCCCCGGGGTGGCGTGTGAGCTGCGCGAGATCGCCGGCCTGCGCGATCAGCGTGGCCGTCGTCACCGGGCCGGGCGTCGTGCCCGCCGGCGGCGCGTGGACGGGCATCGGGATCGCCGCGAGCAACGGAAGGAGGTTGAACATGAAGGCCCCTTGCTTGAACGTGACCGCTTTGAAACGGCGCCGGGGCGGACCCGCGTCCGCCCCGGCACTCGTTGCAGTCTAATTCAAGCCGGCCGCATGTGCGAGCGTCGCGCCATTCCCGGGTGCCGGTCAGCGGCGGCGACGGGCAAGGCTCGGCAGGGCGCCGCCGACGATCGTCAGGATCCCCGAGGGCCCGGGCACGACGTCGACTGAGATGTCGTCGAAATAGCCGTCGGTGAACTTGTTGAAGTCCGTGAACTTGGCGATGTTTATCCGGTCGAACGAGTCGGTGGGCCCGGAGCGGAAGTACAGGTTGTCCCCGATCAGGCTCAGCGGCCCGTCCTTGGGACCGACGAAGACATCGAACGTGTCGGTGTTGAGGTCCACCTCCAGACGGACCGACTGCCACGCGTCCACGGGGTAGTTGTTCTCGAGGATGTAGGACTCGGCGCCGCCCGAGGGCAGCGTCGACTTGACCGTGATGCGCCGGGCCTGGTCCCAGGTGATCTGCGGGCCGCGATCCTTGAGCGAGTCGAACCCGCCGCCGCCGTGATCTCCCGAGAGGTAGACGCTTCCCGCGCCCCACGTGCCGCCCGAAGTGTTGAACGACTCGGACCAGACGTTGAACTTGACGACGATGAGCTCACCGGCCTTCTGCGTGATCGGCTGGTCGAACTTGGCGACCACGTGGACGTTCTGCGCGGAGTTGACCTTGGTCTGCAGCGAGTTGCCCTTGGCACCGGCGCTGAAGGACGAGGTCCGGACGATCTGGATCTCCGTGGCCTCGCTCTCGCCCAAACCCACCTGGACGTAGTTCTGCGGGAATCCCCATACTCCCGCGGGCGTGCCGATGTTCGGGGCTGTTCCCACGGCCAGCGTATCGAAGTTCCCATCGGAAAGAACGCCCGCGGCTGCAAACCCGCCCGCAGCGCACACCACGGCCACCACCCCAACCACTCGCGCGGTCATCATGCTCTTACTCCCGGATTGTCGCCACGAGCGTTGCTGGAAGTCCGCCGGATCAGAACGAGCCGGCACGGCCCCCGAGAACCGGGGTTGCCTTACCGTTCGCCGGGTCGAGCGGAGCGGTTGCGTCTGGATTTCGAAAAGTCAGTTTCGGCACGCAGGCAATGCGCACATCGGCACCGATCCCAGACCGCGGCGGTGTCGCCGCCCTTGGCCCTCACGACTTGCCCGCAACGAAAAGACCCCCGGGCTGGCCCGGGGGTCGGAGTTACCGCCTGCAATCGGACCGGCTCTAGCGGCTCTTGCTGTCCCCGCGGGCGAAGATGCTCGCCACGTAGTTGAGCACGTCGGTCGCCGAGGCGTCGTTGTACCCGAACTGCTTGATGAGCCGCTGCTTGACGACGTCGATCTTGGCCTGGGTCTCGTCGTCGACGACGCTGGAGACCAGGTTCTTGAGCTTGATCGTGTCGCGCTGGTCCTCGAAGAGCTTGAGCTCCAGCGCCCGGTAGAGCCTGGCGTTGGTGTTGTACTCGAACTTCTTGCCGTCCAGCGCCAGCGCACCGATGTAGTTCATGATCTCCTGGCGGAAGTCGTCCTTGCGGCTCTCGGGGATGTCGATCTTCTCCTCGATCGCCCGCATCAGGCGTTCATCCGGCTCGTCGTCCCGACCGGTGTAGCGGTTCTTGACGCGCTCCTTCTGCGTGTAGGCCCGGACGTTCTCGATGTAGTTGGCGCACGTGCGGCGGATCGCGTCCTCGTCGGCCGAGATCGCCCGCTGCACCTCGCCCTTGATGATGTCCTCGTACTCTTCCTTGACGACCGCGAGCAGCTCCCTGTAGCGCTTCTTGGTGTTCTCGTCGTTGATCAGCGAGTGGTGCGAGAGCCCGCTCTCCAGCTCGTTGAGCACCATGAACGGGTTGATCGTCTTCTCCTCGATCGCCTGGCGGCTCACCAGGGCGTTGGAGATCTTGTCCTGGATGTACCGCGGGCTGATCCCGTTCATGCCCTCGCGGGCCGCCTCCTCCTTGAGCTCCTTGACCGAGTCCTCGGTGTACCCCGGGATGCTCTTGCCGTTGTAGAGCTTGAGCTTCTGGAGCAGCGCCAGGCCCGACTTCTTGGGCTCCTCCAGGCGCGTCAGGACCGCCCACATCGCCGCGACCTCCAGGGTGTGGGGGGCGATGTGGATGTTCCGGATCCGCTCGGCCCCGAAGTCCTTCTGGTAGATCTTGATCTCGTCGTCGAGCCGGATGTTGTAGGGCACGTCGATCTTGATGGTGCGGTCCCGGAAGGCCTCCATCATCTCGTTGCTCTGCAGGCGCTTGTACTCGGGCTCGTTGGTGTGTCCGATGATCACCTCGTCGATGTAGGTCTGCGCGAACTTCTTGGGCTTGATGGTGTGCTCCTGCGTCGCGCCCAGCAGGTCGTACAGGAACGCCACGTCGAGCTTGAGAAGCTCGATGAACTCGCACACGCCGCGGTTGGCGATGTTGAGCTCCCCGTCGAAGTTGAACGCCCGCGGGTCGGAGTCCGAGCCGTACTGGGCGATCTTCCGGTAGTTGATGTCGCCGGTCAGCTCGGTCGAGTCCTGGTTCTTCTCGTCCTTGGGCTGGAACGTCCCGATCCCGATGCGGTCCTTCTCGCTGATCATGATCCGGCGGACCTTCACGTGGTTCAGGACCGCCTTGAAGTCCCCGGCGTAGAACGTCATCAGGTCCTCGACCACCCGCCGGCAGAACGGGTCGGCCTCGTTGTAGACCCGCAGCTTGCCGTTGTAGTGCTTGGGACGCCACGCCTCATTGAGCTTGACCAAGATCGCGTCGCGGGCCTCGCGCGGCACCAGCACCAGCGGGTCCTCGTGCATGGGGCAGGGGAACTCGTGCGTCATCGCCGCCAACTTCGAGCCCGCCGACATCGGCGACACGGAGCAGTGCTCGTCCAGCAGCCACGAGAACGAGTACACGGCGCCCTCCGCGGTGCGCGAGTAGTGCTCGATGCCCTTCTTGAGCAGCCGCGCGATCGTGGACTTGCTCGACCCCACCGGCCCGTGCAGCAGCAGGATGCGCTTGTCCGTCCCGTAGCCCTCCGACGCCGAGCGCAGGAAGTCCACCAGCTGCATCAGCGCAAAGTCCAGCCCGTAGATCCCGTCGGCCCCCGCGTCGAACGGGTCGCTGAAGAAGTGGTACCGGATGCAGTCCTTCTTGAAGAGCTTGTACCGCTCGAAGCCGTGCGACAGGATCGCGTCGTACAGCCGCTGGTACGCGTTGCGCAGCACCCCCGGGTTCTGCTGGCACAGCGCCAGGTAGTCGGTGAACGAGCCGGTCCAGTGCTGGTCCTGAAACCGCCGCCGGTCGAGCCGGGATTCAATCAGGCTGATCAGTTCTTCCGACATGGGTCCGAACCCTCCAAGCGTCGTGCGGTGGGGGTGGTCGTGGCGTATCCGCGGGTCCGGCGGGGCGCATGCACATCGCCCCGCCTCAACCCGATCCTGGGTCTGCGCGCATCCGTGCGCGTCTCCATCGCTATCGGCCCGACGCGTGCCCGGCGACAGTCCGGCCGATCAATCGATTCCCTGATTGTTATACGCCCACGCGGGCCGCCGGATCGCCCCTTCGGTTCGGTTCGATCCCGCGTCTTGAGCCGGGGGGAATCCCTCCCGGTCGCGCCCGGGCCGGCCGGTCTCCCGGTGGCCGAGCCAGGTCGCCCCACCACAAACCGGATGCGACCCACCCGAGCAGTGCCCGGGCCTGACAGCCACCGACCCGGGAGTTCTCCATATCACGCCTTAAACCGATCGCCGTTTCGGCCGATAGTTTCAGCGTCGGCGCTATCGGTCCGCGGGCGCGACCCGGGGAATACACCTCTTGATGCCTCTTGCAGACCAATCTCCCGCACCCGTGGTGCGCCGATCGTTCGGCCAGTTGATGATCGCCGCCGTGGCTGTCGTGCTCGGCGCGGGGGCGGCGGCCTGGTGGGTGAACGGCCGGCACGAGAACGACATCCACTCGGCGATCGTGAAGTTCCGGAGCGAATCTCGGGACCGGTCGGCGGTGCAGGCCCAGTCGCTCGCGAGGGCCTTCTCTTCCATCTACGAAGGGATCCGCACGATCGCCCGGCTCCCGGGCGTGCGAGCGATCGACCGGTACGCACACAACTTTGATGCCAACGCCCGGGGCGCCACCCAGGAGATCTACAACAACCTCGCCTCGAACGTGCCGCTCTCGGAGGTCTACATCGTCCCGCTGGACATGCACCCCGACGAGCCGGATCCGGTGACCGGAAAAACCCAGGAGCCGATCACAACGTTCGACGAGCTGATCGTCGGCCGGACGGCAGGAACATCGTCCGCGCACGACCAGCAGAAGGAAGACCAGGCCGGCCGCGAGGCCGGGGATTCGTCCGAACCGCCGGAGGTCGAGGAGGTCGAGATCTACGAGTACCGGCTGATGCGCCGGCAGCTGGACTGGCTGGCGCAGCACTACCCCAACGAGGATGCGATCAAGGGCCTGGAATATCCCGCGGTCTGCGGGCCCGAGGTGGTCACCTGCGACAACACGCGGTTCGACCCCGGCCACCCGAACGACAAGGACCGCTCCGGCCTGGTCTACTCGGTCCCGTTCTTCGGACAGGACGGCAGGCTCAGGGGCTGCATCAGCGCCGTGATCCTCACGCACAGGCTGCGGGACATGATCCCCTCGGGCGACTTTGCCCTGCGCAACCTCGGGGAGGATTACACCGTCCGGTCGCACGCGTTCGGGGTCGCGTCGCTCTACGGCGACGACATCTCCGGCGGCCAGGCCACCGACGAATTGATCTACAGCGAGGCCCTGCGCCTGCCCGTCCTCGATGGCCTGGGCCGCTGGGTGCTCTGGTGCGGCCGCTCCAACCTGGACTTTGAACTCGGCCCCGATGCGCGCGCCGCCGAGGCCTCGGCCTACGCGGGGTACATCGGGATCGCCGCGATCGCGGGCACCCTGCTCCTGACCATCCGCGGCGCCCACCGGACCCTGGACCAGTCGCGGCGGCGAGCCAGTGAACTCGAGCGCCTGGTCGCCGAGCGCACGGCGGAGCTTCAGGAGGCCCTAAGCGCCGCCGATCGGGCGTGCCGCGCCAAGAGCGACTTCCTGGCGAACATGAGCCACGAGATCCGCACCCCGATGACCGCCGTGATGGGGTACGCCGATCTGCTGCTGGACCCGGCCCTGGCGCCGGTCGAGCGGGCCGCGCACGTGCAGACCATCCGCCGCCAGAGCGAGCACCTGCTGGGCATCATCAACGACATCCTGGACATCTCCAAGATCGAGGCCGGCGCGATGTGCGTGGAGCACATCTCCACGGATCCCATCCAGACCTGCGAAGATGTGCTCTCGCTCATGCGGGTCCGCGCGTCGCAGAAGAGCCTCACGCTCCGGGCCGAGTACGCATGGCCCGTGCCGGGGATCATCCCTTCCGATCCCGTGCGCCTGCGCCAGATCCTGGTCAACCTCGTGGGCAACGCTGTCAAGTTCACGGCCAGCGGCTCGGTCATCCTGCGCCTCACCTTCGACGCCGCGGCCCGGCGGATCCGCTTCGAGGTGGTCGATTCGGGCATCGGGATGAACCCCGACCAGCTCGCCCAGCTGTTCAAGCCCTTTACGCAGGCCGACGGCACCATGACCAGGCGCTTCGGGGGCACCGGCCTGGGCCTGGCGATCTCCAAGCGGCTGGCGAACATCCTGGGCGGGGACCTCAACGCCGTCAGCGAACAGGGTCGCGGATCCACGTTCACGCTCGAGCTCGAAACCGGGCCCATCGAGCCCTCCGTGATGCGGTCGAGCCTGGACTCCCGGCCCGCGGCCGCGGCGACCGAGCCGGCGATCCCGACCGCTCCCGCATCGTCCGTTCCGCTCAAAGTCCTGCTCGCCGAGGACAGCGCCGACAACCAGCGTCTGATCGCCTTCCACCTTCGGCGGGCCGGGCACACCGCCGAGGTCGTCGACAACGGCAAGGACGCCGTGGAACGCGCCGCGGCGGCCCAGGCCTCCGGGTCCCCCTACGACGTTGTGCTCATGGACATGCAGATGCCCGAGATGGACGGCTACACCGCCGCCAGCGAGCTGCGGGCGCGCGGCTACGCCCGCCCGATCATCGCGCTGACCGCTCACGCGATGTCGGGAGACCGGGAACGCTGCATCCAGTCCGGGTGCGACGACCACCTGACCAAGCCCATCGATCCCGCGAAGCTGGTCCAGGCGTGCGGCTACTGGGCGAGCCTTGGACACCAGGGCGCCCCCTCCCGCACGGCTGCGTGAAGCGCCGAAGGCCCGAGCTGAGTCCATACACTCTGCCCGATGCCGCCCAGCCCGCCCCCACCTCCCACGCCGCCGGCCCACGGCGCCGACACCGCGCCCGGTGTGATCGCCGTCACGCGCCAGGACCTGCCCCCCCTCCCGGACCGGATCGCCGAAGATCCCGAAGCCGGGCGCATCGACCCGCGACGCTGGTTCGTCCGGCCGTCGGCCCCTTTCGAGCTGGAGATCGGCAGCGGGAAGGGCACGTTCATACTCAACGAGTCCAGGGAGCGACCGGGGTCCAATTTCCTGGGCATGGAGTGGGAGTTCGAGTTCTTTGCCTACGCGGCCGATCGCCTGCGCCGCTCGGGCGTCACCAACGCGCGCATGCTCCATGCCGACGCGGTCGAGTTTCTCCGCTGGCGCTGCCCGCCGCGGATCGCCGCCGTCATCCACCTCTACTTCTCAGACCCGTGGCCCAAGAAGCGCCATCACAAACGGCGCGTGGTTCAGGACCCCTTCCTGCGCGAGTGCCACCGAGTTCTGGAGGTCGGCGGAGAACTGCGTATCGTCACCGACCACTCCGAGTACTGGGAGTGGATGCAGGAGCATTTCGCCAGGGTCACAGCGCCCGGCGGGGAGCCGCTCTTCGAGCGCCGTGCGTTCGAGCCCCCCAGCTCGGCGGGGGAGGGCGAACTCGTCGGCTCGAATTTCGAGCGCAAGTACCGGCGCGAGGCCCGCCCGTTCCACGCGATCACGCTGCGCAAGCTCGGCGGGGGGCCCGGAGACGTCGCGGAGATTCCGAGTTCTCCGACGCTCGGCACGCAGGCCGGCGCGGGCCCCGATCCCCGAACTGTCGTTCTCACGTCGCGGAGCGTCGCTCCATCGGCCGCGCCCATGAACCCCGCCACCGCCCCCGAAACGCTCCCGGTCGCCGAGACCTTCTACAGCGTTCAGGGAGAGGGCAAACTCTCGGGGATCCCGTCGTTCTTCATCCGCGCCAGCGGCTGCAACCTGCGCTGCGCCTGGTGCGATACCCCCTACGCGAGCTGGAAGCCCGAGGGCGGCGCCGTCCCCTTGTCCGATCTTGTCGGGCAGGCGCAGCGGACCGCGGCACGGCACGTCGTGCTCACCGGTGGGGAGCCGCTCATGTTCCCCCAGATGTCGGCGCTCAGCCGCCGGCTCGGGCGGGCGGGCTTCCACATCACCATCGAGACCGCGGGCACGATCGACCGGGAGGATGTGGACTGCGACCTGATGAGCATCAGCCCCAAGCTCTCCAATTCCACGCCCGCGCCCGGAGACCCCAGGGACCCGGGCGGCCTCTGGCGAGAGCGGCACGAGGGCCGCCGCCTCAACATCCCGGCGATCCAGGGATTGCTGGGCCGTGCGCCCGATCGCCAGCTCAAGTTCGTGGTCGCCCGCCCGGAGGACCTGGCCGAGATCGACGCCCTGCTCTCGCGGCTGCGTGGATGGTCCCCGGAGGATGTGCTGCTCATGCCCGAGGGCATCGCTCCGCCGCCGGCGGAACAGAAAGAGTGGATGGTGCGCGAGTGCCTCGCGCGCGGCTGGCGCTATTGCGGCCGGCTCCACATCGAGCTGTTCGGAAACCGCCGCGGCACCTGACAGCGCCGCGGCGCAACCTGTGCTCTCCGGGCCCGTGCTACCTGGTGGCGCCCCCCTTGGCCGAATCGGGGTTCAGCTGGCTGAAGCGGTAGTCCGCCGAGGTCTTCTGGGCGGGGTTGTTGGGGTTCCTGGAGTTCGAGCGCTGCCCGCTCGGTTCCAGTCCGCCGGTCATTCGGATCTGCAGAATGGACGTTTGGATCTGATTCGACGAACGCTCGCGGATCGGCGCGGGATCGGACGTCCGTCGATCCCCCGAAGTCCCTGTCCGGCGCCGGCCCGGAAGCCGGCCATCCCGGGTCCATACGATTGCCGACCGATGATGTACCGGATCTGCAAGTCGTTCGAAGTTGAGTCGGGTCACATGCTTTCCAAGCACCCCGACCGATGCCGCTTCCCCCACGGGCATTCCAGGCGCGTGGAGGTTGTTCTGGCGCGGGCCGAACTGGACCAGAACGACATGGTCTGCGACTTTGCGGCGGTCAAGCACGCGATCCACGGGTTTATCGACCGGCTCGACCACGCCATGGCGATCAACAGCGCCGACCCTCGGCGGCCGCACTTGGAGGCTGTTGGGGACCGGGTTGTGGTGTTCGAGCGCCAAGACCCTACGACGGAAGTGCTGGCCAGGTGCATCTATGACTACCTGGTGGAACTGCTCGCATCGAACCGGGAGATCGTGGGAGGCGGACGCGCGTACCGATTCCCCGCCGGGCTTGTCGTTGAGCGGGTGCGAGTCACCGAAACATCCACCTCCTGGGCCGAGTATGGTCGGTAGGAATCGCCGCCGGGCCCGAGCCCGGCGCTGCCCAAGCCGCCATGGAGATTCACCGCACATGACTACTCGTTGGTTTGTTCGCGGAACCGTCCTATCCGTCGTGCTCTGCTCGATCGTGGGCCTGGCCGTGAGCGCGCGCTCGCCCGCGCGGGGCGCCACCGGAGGGTCGCCGTCCCTCGAATCGCCGGCCCCGCCCGCGGAGGTCGCCGAGGCCCGGAACATGTCCAAGGCCTTCCGCGCGGTCGCCCGGACCGCCGAGCCCTCGGTGGTCCACATCACCGCGATGAACCGCATCGTCCGGAGAGATTTCTTCGGCCGCATCGTCGAGCGCGGGGAGCGCATGGCGCCCGCGGGCGTCGGCTCGGGGGTGATCATCTCCGCCGACGGCGACATCCTGACGAACAACCACGTGGTCGCCGAGGCCGATGCGCTGCGCGTGCACCTGCACGACGGCCGCGAGTACGACGCCAAGGTCGTGGGCCGGGACCGTGCGACGGACCTGGCGGTCGTGAAGATCGAAGCCGACGGGCTCAAGCCCGTGGTGCTCGGGGACTCCGACGGGCTGGAGGTCGGGGACTGGGTGGTCGCGGTCGGCAACCCGTTCGGCTTCGACAACACCGTCACGGCGGGCATCGTCAGCGCCAAGGGCCGCGCGCTCTCCGGATCCGAGCGCGCCAACGAGGACTTCATCCAGACGGATGCGGCGATCAATCCGGGGAACTCCGGCGGACCCCTGTTCGATCTGGAAGGCCACGTCGTGGGCATCAACTCGGCAATCGCCACCCGCAACGGCGGGTCGGTCGGGCTGGGCTTCGCGATCCCGAGCAACATCGCCCGCTATGTCGCCGACACGCTGCGGAAGCAGGGTCGCGTGGAACGGGGCTACATAGGGATCGACATGACGCCGCTGACCCCCGAGATCGCCTCGGCGGCGGGGATCCGCCCGGCGGACGGGATCGCGATCAAGTCCGTGGTGCCCGACAGCCCCGCCGAGAAAGCCGGTCTGCGCAACGGGGACGTGGTGGTGAAGTACCAGGGCCGCCCCGTCGACCAGGTGTACCGGATGCGCACGGCGATCGCGCTCACCCCGCCCAACAGCGACGTGAGCATCGAGGTCATCCGGGACGGCAAGCCCGAGAAGCTCCAGATCAGGGTGGGTGACCGCGACCAGATGTGGCTCGACTCGCTGGGCATGAAGGTGCAGACCCTGACGCCCGCGGAGGCTCGCAGGCTCGGGTACCGCGGGGCGCAGGGGGTGGCGGTGACGGCCGTGACTCCCGGCGGTCGCGCGCAGCGGTCGGGCCTGCTCGAGCAGGATGTGATCACCGAGGTCGATCGCCAGCCGGTGGCCGATGACGAGACGTTCTTCCGACTGCTGAGCGAGTCGGACGATGAGAACGGAGTTCGGCTCAGTGTGCTGCGCGGCGGTGAGTCGGGCTGGCTGGTGTTCGAGCCCTGAGAGCGTGCGTCTCAGGCCACCGCGGCCAGTTCGCTGACCTGCGCGAACTGCACGCCGATGGACTGCTTGCGCCCGATCGAGCCGGCGATCCGCACGACCTTCCCGTGGACCATGCGATCCGCGGGCAGGACGCTGCGGCCGGTCCAGTCAACGATGAGCAGGATTTCCTCGCCGGGCGTGAGCGTGCGGGCATCGTCGAGGTGGATCAGCGCGCCGCCGGCCGAGAGATCGCACGTGCGGGCCGCCAGGTATCGCCGCGACGGGCAATGGAAGATCTTGCAGGGCCTGCCGACGGCCTGGCGGGCGAACTGGCGGCGCTCGAGCCCCGGCTTGACCTCGTGGTCGATGGCCGTGCCTGCCGGCGCGGGGATCCCTATCGAAGTCTGGGTCGCTGACATCTGATCCTCCCTGATCAGCACGGAACCGGGAGCGCAACGGCCGCGCTCCTGAACCTGATATCGGGCGTTCACCCGCCCATCCTCAGACAATCAACCAGTTGTCCACGACTTTCGACAATCCCGGGGCCGGGAGCGAACCCGGGGCGAGGAACGGCCGATAACATCCTGTCCGAGAGGGCTCCGGAGGCCGGATCCGCATGGAAGTCTCCATCATCATCCCGACGTACCAGCGGCCGGGGAAGCTGTCGGCGTGTCTGTCGGCGCTGGCGCACCAGACCGCGGACCCTTCGAGTTACGAGGTGCTCGTGGGCGTCGACGGCCCCGACGAGGCGACTGAACCCGCAGCTCGCCGGGCCTGGGGGGCGTGCACAGCGCCCCTGATCGTGGAGCAGTGCCCGAGGTCGGGGCTCAACGCGGTGCGGAACGTGCTCCTGCTACGGGCGAGCGGGAAGTTTCTGCTTTCGCTCAACGACGACGTGGTCCCGTGCGCGACGTTCGTGCAGACTCACCTGCGCGAGCAGATCGCGGCGATCGAACGCAAGTGCCCGGCGATCATCAGCGGGTACTCGCCGTGGAAGCGGTGGGAGCGGCCCACGATGTTCGACCGCGTGGTCGCCGAGAGCTCGATGATCTTCTTCTACGACCAGATGCTGCCCGAGAAGGTCTCCGCCGCCGGGCCGCTGCACGACTGGGGCTTCCGGCACTGCTTCGGGCTCAACTTCTCGGTGCCGCTGGCGCCGGTGCGGGAGGCGGGGGGCTTCCTGGCGTTCCCGCTCGCGTACGGGTATGACGACATCGAGATCGCCTACCGGCTCAACCGCCGCTGCGGGATGCCGGTGCTCTACCGGCCCGAGGCGATCGCCGAGCACGATCACCGGTACACAGCGCCCGAGGTGCTCGCGCGGGAGTTCAAGCTTGGGCACTGCGCGTGGCATTTCGCGGGCCGGGAACCGGCGTTCTGCGAGGCGGTCTTCGGCCGGGATATCCGCTCCAAGGAAGAGCTCGAGTACTGCCGGCAGTACATGCACCGCGAGCGGCACACCGCGGCGATGGTGCGCGAGACGTACCTGTCGCTGGACGCGATGCCGGGTGAGGCGGTCTCGGGCCCCGCGGTGAGCGACGTGATCCGCATGATCTACCTGCACCACCTTCCGCTCAAGCGGTGGATGTGGCGGGCCGGGCTGACCGCCGCCTCGCAGGAGCGTCCACAGGATGCGATCGTGTGGCCGGGAGAACGCTGAACAGCCAAGAGCCGGCCGCGAAAAGGCGGCGGTGGGGAGCGCCGGTTGCCAACCTCAGCGCGGCTTCACGCCGCGGCCGATGGCCTGGGTGTGCCCGCAGCAGATGCCCGAAGCCCTCGTCCTTCTCAGCACCCGCCCTCGAACGCGATCACGAAGGCGGTGAAGTCGTCGGTATCGACGAAGCCGGACCTGTCGAAGTCCGCATCGTCGGTGCCGGCCTCGAAGGCGAGCACGAAGGCGGTGAAGTCGTCGGTATCGACAAACCCGGACTTGTCGAAGTCGGCAGGGCAGGCGTCGTCGGACCCGAGGACGACGTTGTCGACGTTCGTATCGTCGGCGCCGGTGTGCCACTCCGTGTAGATGTACAGACCGTGGAGATTCGACAGCGCCTGCTGCACCTGCGCCTCGGTCGCCGCGGCGCCGGTGGAGGAGTTGAGCCTCCATCCGGCCGAGGCCGTGAGCGGGACCACCCGGTGCTGCCAGGCGTTGACCGGCGGATTGGTGGCGGGGAAGTACAGCGAGAACGACCCAGCGTTGAGGATCACGGCGGGGTACGTGGCGGTGTCGGTGTAGCGCAGGTAGATGTCGTACTCGAGGGTGAGGCCGTAGTTGGCGGACTGGTCGCCCAGGAACGCCGCCGGGGCCGCGATGCCGGTCTCTCCGAACAGGTCGGCGATGCGGAGGCTGCCGGGAGACTGGCCGTTGGCGCCGTCGAACGTGGCGCCGCCGCTGGTCGTCGGGTTGGAGACGTGGCTGTAGTGATAATCGACGGCGAGCCAGCCTTCCAGGCCGGCGTCGAAGTGGGTCGCGGGGCGCGCGTCGGCGGCGCCGGCGAACAGGGCGATGGACACGCTCACCAGGGCGAGTGACTCGCGGTGTTGGGGGGGAAGGATCTTCATGTTGTTCTCCTCGGGATGCCTCGATGATGGGCTCCCTCGGAAACAGGGTACCGCTTCGGCCGTGCCGAAGACAGGCAATTCTTCGGGCCGATAATCGGCGTGCCGCGACCATTGGCGCACGGCGCCGCACGGGGTGTCACGGGTCTGGTGTGATCAGCAGCCGGCCTCGAAGGCTCGCACGAACGCGTCGAAGTCCTCGGTGTCGACGAAACCCGTGCCGTCGACGTCGGCGCTGTCGAGGCCGTCCTCGAAGTCGCGCACGAACGCATCAAAATCGTCTGTGTCGACGAAGCCCGAGCCGTCGAAGTCGGCCGGGCAGCCGTCCGGCTCGCAGTCGTTGAGCACGCCGTTATGGTCGGTGTCCTGGCTTGTGCCGCTCGACAGGTCGATCGTGTCGAGCACGCCGTTGCCGTTGCAGTCCAGCGCCAGCGCGGCCGCCGCGTTGACGATCCCGTACCCGCGGATGAACAGCGGGTCGGGGTGCCCGCTGGCCACCTGGTCGCTCGCCGACGTGAACAGCATCGTGCGCATCTGGTCGACGGTCCACTGCGGCCGCGCCTGGATCAGGCACGCCACCGCGCAGGCGACCAGGGGCGTCGAGAGGCTCGTGCCGCTGGCGTAGCAGTAGCTCGTGGTGTCGTACGGCCACAGGGAGAGCGTGTAGACGCCGCAGGCCATGACCTCGGGCTTGAGCCGGCCGTCGGCGGTCGGTCCGTCGGAGCTGAATCCCGCGGTCTCGCCGATGTTCGTCACCGCGCCGCAGGTGATGATCCGCGGGGCGTCGGCCGGGGCGATCAGGTGGCTGGTGTGGGGATCCTCGTCGTTGCTCTCGTTGCCCGCGGCCGTGCAGCAGTACAGCCCGTTCTCGGTCGCCACGTTCACGCTGATGGTCGTGACCGCCGTCTGGCCGTCGAGGTCCGACTGCGAGTACCAGTCGATGTACCCCAGGCTTGAAGTTGCCATGTCGCCGCCGTGGGCCTCGATGAACTCGAGCCCCGCGACGTAGTTGTCTTCCTCGATCGGAGTCTCGCCGGTGACATCCTCGGTCTTGCAGAGAATGAACTGGGCGTTGTACGCCCCGCCGACGTACTCATCGGGCCGGTACCCGGCGAGGCAGCCCAGGATGAGCGTGCCGTGGGTGTGCTGGTCGGGATCGTCCCCGGCCTCGGGGCCGGCGTTGGAGTCGTTGTTGACAAAGTCGTGCTCGGCGATCACCTGCACGCCGTGGCCGGGGTAGTTGAACGCCACGTGGTCGCGGCGGAAGCCGGTGTCAAGGATCCCAACGATGACGCCCTGACCGGTGTAGCCCATGGCGTGCAGGGCGGGGATGGTGATCTGGTTGAGCTGGGTGTCGGCCCAGCCGTAGAACGAGCGGGTCGTCGAATCGTGGTCGAGCTGCGTGGGCGTCGGCATCGGGTGCCGGCGACCCCCGCGTACCGGCTCGACGTGGTCGACGAATGACAGGCGCGCGACCTGGGCGAGCTGCGCCGGCGTGGCGGTCACGCTGATCGCGTTGATCCAGCGGCTCTGGACGTGGACCTGCGCGCCGGTGGTCTGGACGGCCGCGAGATACTGCGGAGAAACCGGCAGGTCCCGCGCGTCGAAGATCCCGGGGGCGGTCCGGCGCAGGCGGCGGCGCTCGACGGTGCGGGGGTCGGTCGAGCCTTCGAGGCCGTGGATCGCCAGCGCCTCCGAAGCCGGGTCCGAGAACCCCTTGTCGCGCAGGAAGATCCACGACTTGATCGGCTTGGGAATGCTCGCCGAAGGTTTCTCGGGGCCCTGCGACAGAAGCAACGACAGCACGAATGCGAGCATTTCCTCACTCCTGGGTTGGTCTCACCCTCCCGCGAGCAGGGGTGCATTGATACCACAGTGCAGGGACGAATACAAGGATTGCCTGGGGGCAGACCGCCCGAGGAAACGGGGCCTGGCGCGGGGAACCGACCGCCCGGAGCCGATGACGGGCAGGGCTACTTCTTGAGCGAATCGCGGTACCAGTCGATCGTGCGTTTGAGGCCTTCCTCGAAGCCGACCTGGGCCTTCCAGCCCATGAGCTTGAGGGCGCGCGAGGTGTCCAGGCAGCGGCGGGGCTGGCCGTCGGGCTTGGTGGGGTCCCAGGTAATCCCGCCGGTGAACCCCGTGAGGCGGACGATCAGCTCGACCAGGTCCTTGATCTTGATTTCGAATCCCGCGCCCAGGTTCATGGGCGTGGGCTCGTCCATCGCCTCGGTGGCGCGGACGATCCCCGCCGCGGCGTCCTCGACGTACAGGAACTCCCGGCTGGCGCTGCCGGTGCCCCAGCAGACGATCTCCTTGTCGCCGCGGGCCTGGGCCTCGACACACTTGCGGATCAGCGCGGGGATGACGTGCGAGGACTCCAGGTCGAAGTTGTCACCGGGGCCGTAGAGATTGACGGGCAGGAGAAAGGTCGACTTCATCGCGTACTGGAGTTTGTACGCGTCGAGCATCTGCCACGCGGCCTTCTTGGCGACCCCGTAGGGCGCGTTGGTTTCCTCCGGATACCCATTCCAGAGTTCCTCCTCGCGGAAGGGGACAGGGGTGAACTTGGGGTAGGCGCAGATCGTCCCGACCTGCACGAACTTGCCGCCGCGCTCGATGATGCCGTCGAGCCGGGCGTGCTCGATGAGGTGCAGGGCCATCGCCATGTTCGCGTAGAAGTACCGGCCCGGGTTCTTGCGGTTGGCGCCGATGCCGCCGACCTCGGCGGCCAGGTGGATCACGATGTCGACCTTGTTGGTCCCGAACGCCTGGCGGTAGAGCCGTGCGACGCTCATCTCCCGGGTCAGGTCCACATGCTCCTGGAGGGGAACGAGCAGGTCCTGCTCCCGCACGCCACGCTCTTTGAGCACGCGCTGGACCTGTCTGCCCAGGAACCCGGCGCCGCCGGTGAGGATGATCCGCTTGCCGGCCAGTGGCTTGTCTGTGGTCGTCGTCATCGCTCCAACACTCCGCCGAAAGTGGTGTGCCACGAGAAGTCCGTCACGTACCGGCCCGCCCCGGACCGATACCAAACCGCGGCGCGAAGTACACTTGAGTCACCCCGCGGGCCGAAACTGTATTCGACCCGACTCCCGGCACGCATGAGCCTTCCGCCTCCCAACATCGCCCGGCAGGATGAGTCCGACCAGGCCGCCTGGGAGGCGCAGGAACGCGCCCTGCGCGGGGACCCTGTTCACGAGGTTGCCGCCGCGGGAATCCTGCGGATGCTGTCGGCCGTGCCGGCCATCGGCGCGGTCCTCATCATGTTCCTCTGGGTGCTCGGGAACATCGCCAGCGACCGGACGTGGTGGACGCAGTTCCTGGAGTGGACCCCCACGGTGGCCGTCCTCCCGGTGGCGGGCCTATTGCTGCTGGCGGGTGAGGCGGGGCGGCGCCTGTTGATCAGGACTCGCCCCGCCGAGCGCACACTCCCGCGACTGCGCAAACTGATGATCGCCGGAGGGATCTTCTGGGCGGCGATCCTGGTTTACTTCGTGCAGGCGGAGCTCGGCGCGACCCGGGCGATAGGGCTTCGCCCGCACCTGCCCGCGGGCGCTTCGGCGACGCGTCTGTTGTTCTGGAATTCCGGCGCGGAGGACCTCCCGGCGTGGACCGCCAACATCATCGCCGCCAGGCCGGACATCTGCGTGTTCACCAGCCTCAAGAACGAGGGCGAGATCTCACAGCTCGCCGAGGCGATGTCGCCCGATCCGGTGAAGTTCCCGACGTGGACCTTCTCTCAGGACCGGTTCACCGTGCTCAGCCGGTCGCGCATTCTCCGGGCCGGGTTCACGCGGCTCAGCATCTCCAAGGGAGGAGGCCTGGACCCGCGCGAGCAGGGGCCCAACAGGTACTACGACCCGGGCCGTGCGATGTTTGTCGAGATCGAGCCGTCGCTGTTCGCGGGGGACGGCGGTGCTCCGACGGGGGGCGATGCCGGGGGCGGGAGATCGATCGTCGTGTGGGTGGTGGATCTTCCCTCGGACCTGAGCCTGCCGCGGGGGATGGTGACCGAGCAGGCGGCCGCGGCGATCCGGGCGTATCACGGCCCGGTGATCACGCCCGACGCATCGGGCCGGTGGCTGGAGCAGGAGTCGGTCGACATGCGGGGCTTCCCCCCGCCGGACTTTCTCGTGGGCGACTTCAACATCCCGCGCGGTTCGCATTCGCTGGGCGCGATCACGGGGATGCACACGCCGGCGCTCAATGATGCGTGGCACGAGGCCGGGTACGGGTACACCGCGACCTACCCGCGCCACCGGCCCCTGTGGCATTCCGATCAGATCTTCATCCATCCGCGGTACGACGCGGTGGGGTATGAGACCCTCAACGTCGGCTGCGGAACGCACCGCTTGGTGTGGGTGGACCTGGTCATCCACCGGTAATCGGCGCCCCGCCCCGCCGCGGCGCTCCGGTCAGACCGCCGCGCCGCCGGCGGGGGGCGCGGTGTACGCGTTGGGCCGGACCTTCTGCATCGCGCGATCGGGGTGGGACATGGCCTCGAACCCGTACCGGCGATACAGCCCGTGCGCATCGCGGGTCATCAGCATGAACCTGCGCACGCCGGGATCTCCCGGCCGGCCGGTCCCGGCGACCGAGCGGTGCTTCATGACCTCGGCCATGAGCCGCTTGCCGATGCCCTGGCCCCGGTATCCATCGAGCACGTAGACATCGCAGAGGTACGCGTAGGTCGCGTGGTCGGTGACGATGCGGGCAAAGCCGATCTGGGCAAACCGGTCGCCTCGCCCCGGTCGCGGGACCAGCGTGTCGTAGACGCCGATGCACACCGAATGGCCGATGGAACGCTCGACCAGTTCCCGCGGGATCCCGCCGGCCCAGTAGCTTGCGTGCGAGAGGTACTCGTGGACCCTTTCCACGTCGACCAGCGCCGGATCGTCGGAGAACACGAAGCGCTCGCTCATGGGGAACCCCCGGGACCCGGATGTACGCCGAAGGGCACCGGCGCGGCTCGACGGGCGATCAGTTCCGGCTCGCGTCGGTCAGAAGTTCGACGTTTGAATACTGGTCGAGGTTGACGATCACGACCTCCCCGTCGTCCTTGCGCAGCTCGAGCCGGTCGAGCCACAGCCGGTCGTCCCTGGAGTGGGCGAACCACGATCCGGTTTTCTGCTGACCGAATCGGACGATCTGTCCCTCGACGCTGATCGAACCGCCGCCGCTGAGGCGCGGGACCTGCTGGGTGACGCGCACTCGCTGGCCGGGCTGGTAATAGGAGTCAAACATCGCGAGCATCATATGTCGGTTCAGGCGGCCCGGTCGTTCGCGATGCGCAGTTCGTTCGCCTACCGCCTCCCTCACATGCAGGGGATTTCGGTCACTCCGACAGCGGGGACGAAACCGGTCGGACCCGGGGGCGGATAGCAGTCTGGTCGGCGGACGGGAGGTCACACGAGGAGTCTGCACATGCGGAGAGAGTTCAAGGTTGTCCTTGTTTGTTCGCTGGGGTGGTATCTGCTTCCCTCAACGATGGCTTCGGCGGGGCAGGGCTCGGTCTTCCTGACGGGTCACGACCCGGATTTCCACGCGTTCGTCGGGGGTAACCTGGACGGTGCCCGGCACATCAACCAGCGGGCGATCGATTTCATCATGGATCCGGCCTTCAACACCTACAAGGCCGGCGGCGTGAACAAGTTCCTGTTCGTCGAGTCGAAGATCTCACCTCCCTCGGGGCACGTCAACGGCGTGAACGGGATCATCGCCAGCGGGTACACGCTGGGCGTCGATTTCGATCATGTCGATGCCTCCGGGCTGAACGCGGCGCTGGACCAGCTGGGCACGACCTACTCGGGCCTGGTCGTCGCGTCGGACTTCGGCGGCGTGCTCACGCAGGCCGAGCTGAACATCCTGGACGCCCGGGCGGACGACATCTTCACCTTCGTCAACGGCGGCGGCGGTTTGTACGCGATGTCCGAGCACAACAACGGCGCGGGTCTTACGCCCGACGGCGGGTGGTACAAGTTCGTGCCGATTGTGTCGAGTTCCGCCTCGCTCAACCAGTCGGAAATCGGCTACACCGTGACGCCGTTCGGCGTAAGCCTGGGGCTGGCCGACTCGGACGTGAACGGCAACGCTTCGCACACGATCTTCACACAGTGGGCCCCGCAGTTGAACGTGGTGGATATCGACTCGGTGGGAAATGTCCTGAGCCTCGCCGGACGGCTGGCGATCCCCGCGCCATCGGTGGCGGTTGTCATGGCGTGCGCGGGCATCTCGGCGTTGGGCCGCCGTCGCCGTTGACGCGGGCAGAACATCGCGTGGCATCCCAGCACCGGCCGGAGAGTTTCCCGGCCGGTGTTCACTGACCGAGGACCCGGGCCGCCTCGTTGAGCACCCCTTCGGCCTGCGAAGCGGTGGGGGCCTCGGCGATCAGGCGCATGATCGGCTCGGTGTTGCTCGCCCTCACGTGCAGCCAGGCCTTGCCGGCAAGCGGGCCCTTGGCGAAGTCGATCCACGCGCCGTCCTGGCGATCGACCCGGTGCTCCGCGAAGGCCTTGGCGATGCCGGCGACGGCCGCGTCGGCGTCCTCACGCCGCGCCAGATCGAACTTCCGCTTGCGGATCGCGTAGGCGGGCATGGAGGCGATCACCTCGCTGAGCCGGCGCTTCTTCCCGGCGCCCAATCCCGCGGGGGCGATGAGCCACATGACGAGCGCCATCGCCGTGAGCGAGTCGCGCACGTAGGTCATCCGGGGCCAGATCGTGCCGCCGTTGCCCTCGCCGCCCAGCAGGGCCTTGTCGCGCTTCATGACCTCCACCACGTTGGCCTCGCCCACCGCCGTGCGGAGCACCCGCGCGCCGAACCGGGCCGCGACGTCGTCGAGCATCCGGCTGGTGGACAGGTTTGTCACCAGCACGTGGCCCTGGGTGGCAATCCCCTTGCGTTTCATGCCCTCCAGCAGTGCCAGCGCCGACAGGGACAGTGTGTATTCCTCTCCGATGTAGACGCCGCGCTCGTCGACGATCGCCAGCCGGTCCGCGTCGGGGTCCTGCGCGAATCCCAGGTCGCTCTCGCTCTCGCGGACCGCCTCGCACAGCCCGCCGGGGAGCGAGAGATTCTCGGCGGTGGGCTCGGGCGGGTGCGGAAAGATGCCGGTGTCCTCGGCGCCCATGTGGAGGATCTCCTCCACTCCCAGGGTCTCGAGGCACAGGTGCGAGCCCGGAGCGCCGGCGGCGTTCACCGAATCGATGGCCACGTTCAGCCCGGCTCCCAGCGTCGAAGCATCGTCGGCCAGCCCGGCCTCCTCGAGCGCGGTCGTCAGCCGCTCGATGTGGGTGTCGGCCCCGGAATCGTCGTCGGTGATCTCGCCGACGTCGTTCCACTCCGCGGCGCGGAGAGGCCCCGCGCGGAACCGTTCGATGATCTGCGCCGCGACCGCCGCCGGCGGCGCGCACGCGGCGCTGCCGAACTCGCCGCCCTCGGCCAGCAGGCACTTCAGGCCGTTCCACTGCTGAGGATTGTGGCTCGCCGTGAGCACCATGCCCGCGACCACGCCGTCACCGGCCGTCTCCGCGCGGTACGCATCGGTCAGCACGGCGGTGGTGGGGGTCATCGCCACGCCCAGGTCCACCACATCGCAACCGGCGCCGGTGAGCCCCGCCAGCGCGGCCCGGTGGACCATCTGGCAACCCGCGCGGCCGTCGCGACCAAGCACCACGGTCACGTGCTTCTCCCCGGCGCGCTCGCGCAGCCACGAGCCGTACACCCCGGCGAACCGTGCAACGACCTCGGGCGTCAGCGTGGCGCCGACGATCCCGCGACATCCGGAGACCGAGAGCATGAGAGGGGCGATCATACGGGGCGGAGTGTATCGGCCGCCCGCCCGCCGCTCAGGCTCACCCACCGGACCCGCACCTACCCTCCGTGCATGTTCGAGATCTCGGTCCGCTCCTGCTTTTCCGCCGCCCACGCCCTGTCGATCGCCGGCGCCCGGGAACCGGTGCACGGCCACGACTGGAACGTCACGGTTGTGGTCTCAGGGAAGACTCTCGATGCCGACGGGCTGCTCTGCGATTTCCATACGGTGGAGGAAGTTCTCCAATCAATTACCAAACAGTATCACAACAATAACCTGAACGACATCTCTCCTTTTACGAAAATCAACCCTTCGGCCGAGAACGTCGCGCGTCAGATTGGCGAAATACTGGTATCTGAGTTGGGAGACGCGCTCGCACCGCACGCGCAGATCTCCTCGGTCGCTGTGACCGAGGCTCCGGGTTGCATCGCGACGTATCGGCTTCCGGTGAAGGCCTGACTCAGGGCCGACGGTTCTTTCCTATGACCCCGCGTCCCGCCGAATCCAGTGCCGTCCCCGTTCCCGGGGACCAGTCCCCCCTTGTCATCTCCCGGATCGACCCGACGGGACTCGGCCGCGAACCGGTCGAGCCGGCCGGCGGCGGTACGACTCCCGCCCGGCCGTCACCGCTTCCCGACGAGCAGCGGACGTTCAACCGGGACCTGTCGTGGCTGGAGTTCAACCGCCGGGTGCTCGCGCAGGCGGCCGATGAGCGCACGCCCCTGCTCGAGCGCGTGAAATTCCTGGCGATCTTCACGAGCAATCTCGACGAGTTCTTCATGAAGCGGGTGGGGCTGATCAAGCGCCAGAGCCGCACGGGGAGCGAGACCAGCTGGTCGGCCGGGTACACGCCGCGGCAGCTCCTGGCGGAGATCCGGGACGTGGTGACGGGCCTGCAGGCCGAGCAGGTGCGGATCACCAGGGATCTGGTGATGCCGGCGCTGGCGAGCCACGACATCGCGGTGCTCAACTACAGGGACCTGACGCTCCGCGACCAGCGGTGGGCCGACGAGTACTTCGAGACCAACGTGTTCCCGGCCCTCACGCCCCTGGCGGTGGACCCCGGGCACCGGTTCCCGTTCATCTCGAACCTCTCGGACAACCTGGCGCTGCTGGCGCGTCTGCCGGGCTCGTCCGGCCAGCCCGAGAGCGGCGAGGACGAGGGCGAGACACCGCCGAGCTTCGCGCGGCTCAAGATCCCGCAGACGCTGCGCCGGCTGGTGGCGCTGCCGGTCAAGGCCGGGCGTCGCTGCGAGCGGTTCGTCCCGATGCCGGACATCATCCGGCACAACCTGTCGCGGCTCTTCCCCGGAACACAGATCCTCGAGCAGGTGCACTTCCGCGTGACGCGGTCGGCGGGCGTGCAGCGCGACGAGCTGGAGGCGGCGACGCTGATCGAGTCGGTCGAGCAGGACCTCAAGCAGCGCAAGTTCGCCCGGGCGGTGCGGCTGGAGATCGAGCGGGATGCCTCCCCGCTGCTGCTGCGGACGCTCATGGACAAGCTGAGCCTCGACTCGCAGGACGTCTACGAGCGGGCCGGCCCGATGGACTACATCGGCCTGTTCGAGATCGCCGAGCTCGACCGGCCGGACCTCAAGGAGCAGAAGTGGCGCGCGGCGACCCCGCCCAGGCTGTCGATGGCCCCCAGCGCCAAGCCCGGGACATTCTTCGCGGCGATCCGCAAGCAGGACGTGCTGGTGCACCACCCTTACGAGAGCTTCACCGAGTCGGTGGAGCGGTTCATCGCGTGCGCGGCGGCCGACCCGGATGTCGTGACGATCAAGCAGACGCTCTACCGCACGAGCCCGGACTCGCCGTTCATCGAATCGATGATCCGCGCCGCCGAGAACGGCAAGCAGGTGGCGTGCCTGGTGGAGCTGCGGGCCCGGTTCGACGAGGACCGCAACGTGAACTTCGCGCGCAAGCTCGAGAAGGCCGGGGTGCACGTGGCGTACGGGGTGCTGGGCTACAAGACGCACTGCAAGACAGCGCTGGTGGTCCGCAAGGAGCGCCAGGGCCTGCGTTGCTACGCCCACATCGGCACGGGCAACTACCACCCCAAGACGGCCAAGCTGTACACGGACGTGGGCCTGTTTACCTGCGACCCCATCATCACCGCCGACCTGGTGAACCTCTTCAACTACCTCACGGGGCTGTCGGCGACCCAGTCGTACGCGCAGCTCCTGGTCGCGCCGTTCAACATGCGGCGGCGGTTCGTGGAGATGATCGAGCGCGAGACGGTCTTCGCCCGCCGCGGGCTGCCGGCGCGGATCACCGCCAAGCTCAACAGCCTGGAAGACACCGAGCTGGTCGAGAAGCTGTACGCCGCTTCGCAGGCCGGCGTGAGGATCACACTGATCGTGCGGGGGTTCTGCTGCCTGCGGCCCGGGGTGCCGGGCCTGTCGGAGAACATCTCGGTGTTCAGCGTGGTGGGGCGGTTCCTCGAGCACTCGCGGATCTTTCATTTCGCCGCCGGCCAGGAGGACCCGCTCGACGGCGACTGGTTCCTGGGCAGCGCCGACTGGATGTACCGCAACCTCAACACCCGCGTCGAGTGCGCGGTGCCCGTCAAGCACCCCGAGGCCTGCCGGAGGCTCAACCGGATCCTGGAAGTAGCGATGCTGGACCACCGCCACTCGTGGGAACTTCGGCCCGACGGCTCCTACACGCAGCGCCTGCCGGACGGCTCGGTGTCCCGTGGCTCCCCGCACTGGCAGGGGACGTTCGCGGCACTCATGGCCGAGACCGCCGAGGCTTGACCCGCCGATCTCCTCCGAAACCGGAACCGACCCTCGGAGCTACTCCTCCGGAGTGTCGGCGGCGTTGTCGACCGGCGCCGCAGCCTCCCACGCCTCCAGCTCCGGCGGGAGCATGGCGGCCAGCGTCGCGCAGCGTTCGAGAAGCCCGTCGACCAGCTCGGCGCTGATCCGCTTGCGCAGCGCGAGCGTGATCGCCCCGCCGCCCAGCCGCACCGCCGCGTCGGACGGCAGCTCGCTGGCCCATCGCTGGAGTTCGGGCGTCAGCGCCAGCACCGCAAAGTCCTCGCTGCTGGTCTTCACCCGCCACCTCTTGTTGAACTCCGGGTCCTCAAGCTTCAGTGACTTGGAGGAGAACAGCTCCCCGATCGAACGCGTGAAGATGTTGTTGACCGCCAGCTCGATCGTGGGCCACCCCGCGGGGCACGGGGTCGCGGCGATCGTGTGAGTGTGCGTCTGCTGGTTCTTGCCCGAGCCTGTCTTGTAGACGTGATCGACGATCGTGAACGCCCTGCCCGCGGCCTCGCCGCTCGCCGCCGACTTGACACCCGTGGCCCTGGTATCGAGATCCGACCAGGCGCCCCCCAGGCTCGCGAACGCGGCGGCCCTGGCCGGGTCGTCCGGCTCGGGGAAGTGAGCCCAGCCCATCTGGGCGAATTTCTCGACGAGCTTGCGCTTGCGGGCCTGCTCGGCCTTGTACGCGAGCACCCCGAAGACCGCCACCAGCGCGAGAATCCCGCCGATGATGAACATCTCCGTCGCCTGCATCGGCCGCTTGGCGATCGAGAGCGGGAAGCTCGAGAGCAGCGCCGGGCCGATGATGCACTCCAGGCCCATCACGGTCGAGCCCCCATGGCGGCGCGGATCCGCGCCACCGAACGGATCAGTTCGACCGCCTCGCCGAGCGGGAGCATCGTGCTCGCGTCGCTCACGGCGCGGGCGGGCTCAGGGTGCGTCTCGAGGAACAGGGCGTGCACGCCCGCGGCCGTGGCCGCCCGCGCCAGCAGGGGGCCGCGTTCGGGCCTTCCGCCCGTCTGCTCGCCGGCGCCGGGGAGCTGGGTCGAGTGCGTGCAATCAAAGCACACCGGGGGAGAACCTCCGTCGGCCTTGAGTTCCATGAGATCGCCAAGGCCCAGGAAATCGTTGACAAGCCTCCCGTACCCGAAGAACGTGCCGCGCTCGGTGAGCATGACGTTGGCGCAGCCGGCCTCGGCGAGCTTCCGCACGGCGCCGCCCATCTCCCCGGGGGACATGAACTGGCCTTTCTTCACGTTGACGCCCCGGCCGTGCCGCGCGGCCGCTTCGCCGGCGGCGATCAGGAGGTCGGTCTGCCGGCACAGGAACGCGGGGATCTGGAGCAGGTCGACCCCCACGCTGACCGGCTCGGCCTGCGACGGATCGTGGATGTCCGTGGTCACGGGGCAGCCGAGTTTCTGGCCGATGGCGACCAGCCACGCGACGCCGCGCTCCAGGCCCGGCCCGCGCGGGGAGCGGATGCTCGAGCGGTTGGCCTTGTCGTAGCTGGCCTTGAAGATGAACGGAAGTCCCGCGGCCTCGCAGGCCTGCTGCACGCGAAGCCCGATCTCCAGCCCCAACTCCCTGGACTCCAGAACGCAAGGGCCGGCGATGATCGCCAGCGGCCTGCCCTCCCCGATCTCGATCTTCCCCACCCTGCACAGTCGCGCCATGCCGGAAGAGTAGCCGAATTCCACAAAGTCCAGATGTTCAGGGCGATGCGGCATTGGGCGCGGACGATGCGAGCAGATAGGCTGGTGCATGTGCCGGACCCGGCCCCATCCGATCCCTCACCGAAGCACCGGCGCCGGCCGTGGCTACGGAGGTTGGTCGCCTACCCCCTGTTCACCCTGCTGGGGCTCCTGACCGTGAGATGGACCTCGCTCGCCGAATCCCAGGTGTTCTACGTTCCCTCGCGGGAGCCGTTCGAGTCGCTGCCCGGTTGCGAGGATGTCTCGTTCCCCACGCCCGACGGGCTTTTGCTGCACGGCTGGTTTGTTCACCCGCGCGGGTCCAAGGCCGGCCCGGGACCGTGGCCGACGATCCTGCACTGCCACGGCAACGCCGGGAACATCTCGTCGCACATCGACTTCTCGGAGTTCCTCGCCGAGGACGGGTTCGCCGTACTGATCTTCGATTATCGCGGGTACGGCCGGTCGTCTCCGGCCTCGGGCCTGACCCGCGACAAGCTGATGGTCGACTCGACCGCGGCCCTGGACTACCTGCTCACGCGCCGTGATGTCGATCACGGACGCCTGGGCGCCTACGGCGTCAGCATCGGCGGTGTGTTCGCCGCCCGGCTCGCGGCCGACCGGACCGACGTCAAGGCCCTGTGCACGGTGGCGACCTTCTCATCCTGGCGGGGGATCGCCGCCGACCACCTGCCCGTCATCGGGCCGCTGATGCTCCCCGGCGGGCTGGACCCCGAGGATGCCGTGGCGGCGCTGGGCGGCAAACCGTACCTCATCGTGCACGGGGCCAAGGACGAGATTGCCAACGTCCGCCACGCGGGCATTCTTGAGTCGGCCGCCAGATCCGGCGGCGTACCCGTCACGAAGCTGATCGTGCCGGGGGCGGACCACAACGGGGTCATGTTCACCGACCAGGGTGAGCAGAAGGCCGTCTGCGAGTTCTTCGAGAGGGCGCTGCCGTCGGCCGGCCGCTGAATGGGACGCCGGCGGGGGTCACGGCGGATGGCGGGTCAGATGGTGGCGATCACTTTGATCTCGAAGTGGATCGGCGTGTTGCCCCCGGTGGGGAGCGAAGCGACCTCGACCGTGGTGCGGGTCGGCTGGTTGGGCCCCGAGGGGAAGTACTCCGCGTAGATGCGGTTGTACTCCTGCCAGTCGCGCTTCATGTTGGTGAGGAAGCAATGGCAGTCGACGATCTTGTCCCAACCGGATCCGGCGTCGGCGAGCACGGCCTTGATGTTCTCAAAGCACGAGCGGATCTCGGCCTCGATGGAGTAGTCGATGAGCTTGCCGGTCTGGTCAAGGACCGCGCCGGGGATGACCCTGCTCCCGCGCGTCCGCGGTCCGATGCCCGAGAGGAAGAGCAGGTTGCCGACGCGGCGTGCGTGCGGGTAGGGGCCGACAGGCTCTGCGGCGGTGCTGGATTGGATGTACTGGTTCATGCGAGAGTCTCTGATGGGCAACCTTGGGGCCACGGAACGCGCCGGACCACTCACACCGCGGCGCATACATTCTTCGCTTCCGTGAAGAACCGTATCGCCTCCAGCCCGCCCTCGCGGCCGACGCCCGACTGCTTCACGCCCCCGAACGGTGTCCGCAGGTCCCGCACCATCCAGCAGTTCACCCAGACGATGCCGGCGGCAAGCTGCGCGGCGAACCGGTGCGCTCGCGTCGTACTTTCTGTGAACACGCTCGCCACCAGGCCGTACGCGGTGCCGTTGGCGAGCGCGAGGGCCTGGTCGTCGGTCGAGAATCGCTGCGCTGTCACCACCGGCCCGAAGATCTCTTCCTGCTCGACCCTGCACGCGGGGTCGAGTCCCTCGATGACCGTCGGCTCGTAGAACAGGCCGTCGCGGCAACGGCGGGGGAGTTGGCCCGGTGGCACGCGGCGGCCGCCACAGAGCACGCGGCCGCCGAGCTTGCGGGCTTCATCGACCATGGACTCGATCTTGGCAAGCTGCACAGCGCTGGTGATCCCGCCGAACTGCGTTGCGGGATCGCGGGGATCCCCGATCTTGAGCGAGCGGGCCCGTTCGACCACGCCCTGGATCACGCGGTCGTAGACCTTGTCGTGCACGAGCAGGCGCGAGCCGCACAGGCAGATCTGGCCCTGGTTGCTGAACGCCGCCCGTGTTGCCGTCTGGATCGCACCATCGGGACCGTCCAGCCGGGCATCTTCAAAGATGACAAACGGGTTCTTCCCGCCCAGCTCCAGGCTCACCCGCTTGAGCATCCGTCCGCACACCTCACCGATCCAGCGGCCCACCGCCGTCGAGCCGGTGAACGTGATCGCCGGCACATCGGGGTGCTGCACGATCGCCGCGCCGGCCTTCGCGCCCGTGCCGTGCACGATGTTCAGCACGCCCGGAGGCAGTCCCGCCTCGATCGCGAGCTCCCCGAGCATGTGCGCGGTCACCGGTGTGACTTCGCTGGGCTTGGCGACCACCGTGTTGCCGGTCGCCAGCGCGGGGGCGATCTTCCACGTGAAGAGGTACAGCGGCAGGTTCCAGGGCGAGATACACCCGGCAACCCCGCGTGGCCGGCGGAGCGTGTAGTTGATCGCCGGGATCCCCCGGGGCACGCCGCCGCCGTCAAAGTCGTGCGATTCGCTGGCGGTGTGCATAATCGCCGTCGCGAAGTACCGCAGGTTCGCGGCGGCCCGCGGGATGTCGATCGAACGTGCCACCGACACCGGCTTTGCGGTGTCGGTGCTCTCGGCTTCCGCGAGCCGATCAAGGTTCGCATCGATCAGGTCCGCGAGCCTGAGCATCAGCCGGGATCGCTCGCTCGCGGGCGTTGCCGACCACGCGGGGAATGCCGCAGACGCCGCCGCGACCGCCGCATCTACATCCGCTGTGCCCGAATCGGGGACGCGAGCCCACGGCGCGCCGGTCGCCGGCTCCATCGAGTCGAGCCACTGGCCTCCAGACGGATCGACCATCTCCCCGTTGCTGAGATTCCTGAGCGTGAGCATGCGGAAGTGTACATGCCACGGGAGTTGGATCGCCGCTCAGGCCCACGCATGGCCACTCACAGGGTCCCCAATCTTCCCCCATCCACCGGCAGGTTGATCCCGTTGATATACCCCGCCGCCGGGCTCGCCAGGAAGGCCACGGCCGCGCCCACCTCATCGGCACGCCCCAGCCGACCCGCGGGGATCGTCCCCACGACATCGGTGAGGACCTGATCGAGCGTCTTGCCGCTCTTTGTTGCCCGGCCCGTGAACAACTGCGTCAGCCGCTCGGTGTCGGTGTACCCCGGCAGCACGTTGTTCACGGTGATGCCGAAGGGGGCCAGCTCCATCGAGAGCGTCTTGGCCCAGTTGGCAACGCCCGCCCGCACCGCGTTGGAGAGCCCCAGGTTCGGAATCGGTGACTTCACGCTCGTGCTGGTGATGTTGATGATCCGACCGTATTTCTCGCGTTTCATGCCGGGGACCACCGCCCGCGTCAGCGTGTGCGCGGAGACCAGCAACGACTGGAAGGCGGCGAGCAGCTGCTCTTCGGTGGCATCGAGCATCGTCCCGCCGGGCGGCCCGCCGGTGTTATTCACCAGGATGTGGACCGCCCGGCCATCATCGGTGATCTCCTTGGCCGCGGCCTTCACACTTCCCGCATCGGCGATGTCGACCGCAAGCCGTCCGTGCTGCTGCGGACCGGACTTGGGAAGCTCGGCAATCACCGCCGCAAGCTTTTCGGGGTTCCGCGCGGCCAGGATGACATCCGCCCCCAGCTTCGCCAGCTCGATCGCCGCCGCCTTGCCGATCCCCGCCGTCGATCCACACACCAGCGCCCGCGTGCCGACCAGTGAGAGTTCCATGCCTGGAGTTTATTCACCGTGTCGCCACAGGCCGCGGGCGCGATCTCTGACCATTGCCGCGTCTCTCCGTCTCTTTGTCTCCGCCTCTCTTCGTCTCTTCCCCCTCACCGTGAATACCGTTCCCCGTCCCATGGCCAAACCCAAGAAAACAGCCCACGAGCCCACCATCGAGAACCGCAAGGCCCGGTTCAGCTACCACATCCTCGACACCCTCGAGTGCGGAATCGCCCTGCACGGCAGCGAGGTCAAGAGCATCCGCGAGGGCAAGATCTCGATCGGCGAAGGCTTCTGCCGCGTCGAAGGCGAGCCGCCGCAACTGCTCATGTACCAGACCACCATCGAGCCCTACGGGCCCGCCGGCGCCCTCCAGCACGCCCGCGGCCGCGGTCGCCGGCTGCTCGCCCATCGCCGCGAGATCCGCAAGCTCCAGCGCCAGATCGAGCAGAAGGGCATGACCCTCGTGCCGCTGAAGATCTACTTCAAGAACGGGTTCGCCAAGGTCCTCGTGGGGGTCGCCCAGGGCAAGGCCGAGCACGACAAACGCCAGTCGATCGCCAAGCGCGAATCCGACCGCGATATCGCCCGCGCCATGTCAAAGCGGCGCTCGTGAAAGTGCAACATCCCTGTGGTGCGGGTTATTTCGCGGGCGCTACCACGACGGCGGTCGCGGGCGGCGGCGATTTCTTCCTCTTGGACTGGTGCAACAGGCCGATCGCCGAGACCACCATCCACGCCCCCAGCCAGCCCATCGCGCCGACGCCGGCGAGCCACGGGCCCAGCGAGGTGTACCGATCCGCGAGCGAAGCGCTCCCGGCGATCACCATGGCCCCGCCCGTCAGCGCACTGACCGCCGCCGCGGCCTTGTTGGGGAGCAGCAGCCCGAGCAGGAACCCGGCCATCGCGCCGGCCATCCACGAGCCGGCGATCACGAGCCGGGAGCGCTGCGGGAGCGCCTGCCAGCGCTCGGCGACATGCTCCGAGATCGCCTGCGCGGTCCTCTTGGCCGCTTCGATGCGCTCCTTGTCGGCCGCATCCTGCTCGGCGCTCCCGGGCGCGGGCGAGCCCGCAGCCGCTGTCCCGGCCCCCGTCAGCGTCTGCGCATCCTTGTACTTTTGCGCGGCATCCTTCAGCCGGCCCGACCAGTCGCGAACCTGCTGCTCGACCTGATCCTTGATCTGGCTCGCCGATCCGTCCGCCGTGATGACCGTCTTGCCGTCTGCCTGGGTGATCGCCGTCGGCGGCGGGATCGCACCGGGCACGTAGCTCAACGCCACGATCCCCGCGAGCACCGCGCCCAGACCCAAGACACCCGCCGAGAGCGTGGCCATCGCGAACCGGTACACGATGACCGCGGCGATCATCCCCAAGAGCAGCCCGATCGCCATCCCCGGGTACGCCGCGGGCATCCCCGCGATCGTCGCGGTCATCGAAGGCACGTACACCGCCCCGCACGCCGCGCCGACGACCCCGCCGACGAGCACGAACCCCGGCTTGATGAGTTTGCCCCCGAACAGCCACACGATCACGCCCACCAGCACCGACCCCACCGCGACCATGATCCCCGCCGGCGGCAGCCAGTCCGGCATGCCGCCATTGGCGGCCGATTGGGCCTGATCGAGGAGTTGGTGGGTCAGATCCTGCTGCATCGCGTTCCGATCGGCGCGGCGGGCGCGCCGCTACCTACCCATGCGGTGGTTGGGATATGGAACCATCGGCTTTTGAGCCGGGAAGCGCGTAGTCGTCGCGATGTTCGTGCAATGTTCGCTACGACCGACGGAGTCGTGAGAATTCGAGCCGACGCGTTTCTCGGCTCACATCTCCACCACATCCCGCATGACCGTGATCTGCACCGGTGTGTAGAGCTTCCCGTGGTCCATCCCCGGGCATCGCCGCTTGAACAGCTCCCACGATCGCCGGCTCACCAGCACCGATTTCCAGAACGGCCACGTGCGGCATTGCGCAGGCCGGTCCTCGTACACCCCGCACACCGCCTTGCCGGGAATCTTGTCGCGATCCAGGAAGATGCAGTCTCGCCCGTACTCGGTGGCCTTCTCGATCAGCGATCGCCCGGGCGGGGTCATGTGCGTGTAGCGATCGCGGAACTCCCCATCACTCATCCCGAACCGCTTCGCAAGCCCCGCGATCTCCGCATCGCTCACCAGCACGTACCCCTCGGGCCCCGTGCAGCAGTTGCCGCACATCGTGCACTTGAAGCGCAGTCCCACATCCCCCGTGCGCGGGTCGGGCTTCTCGAACCACTCCTTGGCATCCTCGTAGGCCATGCGTGATGGTACATCGCGTGCACCCGCCGGTGTTCCGGGCGCTGCAATCAACGGGCCCAACCACGTGCGCACCACAGTCCACGGGCCCGATGCGAATACAGAAATTCCTTGCGACGCCCGCGAACCGGCTGTAGTCTGGTCGCTCCCCGCGCGGATACGTTGCGTTGACCGCGCCGGCCGCTGGCCCATTCCCGGAGAAACGCACCCATGACATCCGGCCCTGCTCGACTCGCGATCCGCGCGCTCGCGGCGATCGTCGCGTTGTCCACGCTCGCTCCCCTCTCGCTTGCCCAGGTACCCTCGACCAGGCCCGGCGTCGGCGCGATCCCGTACTCCGGAGGAACGACCTTCCGGACCTGGGCCCCCAACGCAGGCTCGGTCAAGGTCGCCGGCACCTTCAACGGCTGGTCCGCCAGCAGCAACCCGCTCGCCTCCGAGGGCTCGGGCTGGTGGTCCGTCGATGTCGCCGGCGTCGCGGAGGGTCAGGAATACAAGTTCGTCGTCACCAATGGCTCGGACATCTGGAAGAACGACCCGCGCGCCCGCCAGCTCACCAGCTCGGTGGGCAACTCCATCGTCCGCGGCGACACGTTCGACTGGTCGGTCTACGGCCCCGCCGTCACGCTCTTCTCCGACGGCTCCGAGTACACCTCCATCCCCGCGCCATGGTCGGTCAGCGGCACGAGCACCTACCGCGTCCGGACCTCCACAACCTACAAGGCCGCCGGCGCCCGCGGCTGCACCTTCGACAGCAGCGCGTCGAGCAGCTACCAGACCTCGCGCCTCACGCTCACCCTCAACGCCAGCGCGTACGGGCAGCTCTCGCTCAGCTACAAGGTCCGCAACGTCGGCGATGAGGCCGACTCGTCCGACGGGGTCTACATCTCCAACACCGGCGCGACCTGGTACAAGGTCGACACCTACCCCGGGATCTCCTCTTCCTTCTCGACGCGCACCGTGAACCTCTCCGCCGCCGCGGCCGCCGCCGGATTCACGCCCGGATCGACCTTCCAGGTCCGCTGGCAGGAATATGACAACTCACCGCTGTCCTCCGACGGCGTCGCGATCGACGACGTCGCCGTCACCGGCCGCGCCAAGTCCCCCGCGTTCAGCACGCCCGCCTGGAACCAGATGGTCGTCTACGAGCTGCACATCGGCACGTTCAACGACACCGCCGGCGGCGCCCCCGGGACCTTCGGCACCGCGATCTCACGCCTCGACCAGCTCCAGGCCCTGGGCGTCAACGCCGTCGAGGTCCTCCCGGTCGCCGAGTTTGCCGGCGATTTCTCGTGGGGCTACAACCCCGCCCACCCCTTCGCGATCGAGGGCGCCTACGGCGGCATCAACGAGTACAAGCGATTCATCAACGAGTGCCACGCCCGCGGGATCGCCATCATCCAGGACATCGTCCACAACCACTGGGGACCCAGCGACCTGGATGTCTGGCGCTACGACGGCTGGTACTCGGGCTCCTACGGAGGCGTCTTCTTCTACAACGACTACCGTGCATCAACACCCTGGGGCGACACCCGCCCCGACTACGGCCGCAACGAGGTCCGCGGGTACATCCGCGACAACTGCCTGGGCTGGCTCCAGGAGTACCGCGCCGATGGCCTGCGCTGGGACTCGACCTGCAACATCCGCAACACCAGCAACGGCACCGGCACCGACATCCCCGACGGCTGGTCCCTCATGCAGTACGTCAACAACGAGGTCGACACCTACCAGGGCTGGAAGATCTCGATCGCCGAGGACCTCCAGAACAACGCCTGGCTCACCAAGACCACCGGCTCCGGCGGCGCAGGATTCGATTCGCAATGGGATGCCCAGTTCGTCCACCCCATCCGGGACGCCGTCATCACCGGGAGTGATGCATCGCGCAACATGTTCTCCGTCCGCGATGCCATCACACACAACTACAACGGCGTTGCCAACCAGCGCATCATCTACACCGAATCCCACGACGAGGTCGCCAACGGCCACAGCCGCGTCCCCGAGGAGATCTGGCCCGGCAACGCGGGAAGCTGGTACTCCAAGAAACGCTCCACCCTCGGCGCCGGGATCGCCATGACCGCCCCGGGCATCCCCATGCTCTTCGAGGGCCAGGAAGTCCTCGAGGACGGCTACTTCGCCGACTCCGACCCCGTCGACTGGACCAAGCTCACCACCTACGCGGGCATCCAGACCATGTACCGCGACATGATCCGCCTCCGCCGCAACTGGTTCGACACCACCCGCGGCCTGCGCGGCAACAATGTCAACGTCTTCCATGTCAACGACACCAACAAGGTGCTCGCCTACCACCGCTGGGAAAACGGCGGCGCCAAGGACGATGTCGTCATCGTCGCCAACTTCGCCAACACCTCGTACACCAGCTACAACATCGGCTTCCCCCGCGGCGGCACCTGGCGCGTCCGCTTCAACTCCGACTGGAATGGCTACGACGCCTCGTTCGCCAACACGAACTCCTACGACACCACCGCCAACGCGGGCGCCAAGGATGGGCTGAATTACAACGGCAACGTCGGCATCGGGCCGTACACCATGATCATCCTTTCGCAGGACTGAGGCGCGCCACTCCCTTCATCGCCACCCGCGCCGGCGGCTCAACGGCCGCCGGTTTCTCTTCCGCCACCGACCGCAGCTCCACCCCCGCGGGATGTAGACTGCGCCGCATGCTCGCCTGCCCCAACTGCCGACACCCGCTGCCACACCCCGCTCCGGAGGCGTGCCCCGAGTGCGGCGCCCGCCGCCCCATCACCGACGCCGACGCCGCACGGCTCGCCACGCTCAACTCCTCTCTCTCCATCTTGTCTTGGTGCGCGCCCCTTGCACTGCTCGCGTGGGCTTCACCCCAGATCGCCTCCGCCGGCGGTGATTCCCGTCGCAATTTCATCACCTCCAGCATCTGGTTTCTCCTGCTGGTCGCGATCTTCGCGTACACCGGAATCAGGCGCCTGGAACGATGTCTCAACCAAGACGAATCGCTGACACGCCCGCTCGGGATCGCCGTGATCTCCCTGCTCGTGCTCGAGGCCTCGGGGCTCGAGGATCAGGTCTACGCGTTCCTCAACCTGTTCGCACTCAGCGACTTCGGCCGCTCGTCACAGTTCGTCGATGGAGCGTCGACGCTTGTCTTCGCCGCCTGGACGATCCCGGTGTCCCGTGTGCTCGCGGGCGCTGCGAGGCTGCACGGTCTCGAGAGGATCGCCGCGCGGCTCCTGCGGTGGACGTGGCCGCTGGCGATCTCGATCGGTGCGTGTGACGTAGCCTGGAACCTCGGCGATCTGCCGCTGAGCAGGCTCACCAGCCTCTCCGCCGGATAGACTCTCGGTGGATCCGCCCAGCGGCTCAACGGGTTCCTGTACGCCATACTAACCATCTGCGAGTCCCTGATGCACCTGGGGGCCGCGACGTTCGCCGTGATTACAACGCACGCGCTTCTGGAGATCCGCGCCCAGGCTCGCCTGCTGTCGGCCGCTCGCTAGCGCCGCCACGTCACTCCGCGGACGAGCTCCGCGCCATCCTCACCGCCAATTCGATCGCCGAACGCATGCTCCCCGCATCCGCCCGGTTCTTCCCCGCGATATCGAACGCCGTCCCATGATCCGGGCTCGTCCGCACCGTCGGCAGCCCCAGCGTCACGTTCACTGCGCGGTCCCGGTCCAGCAGCTTGACCGGGATCAGCCCCTGGTCGTGGTACATCGCCACGACCAAATCCCACTGCCCGCGAGCGGCCTCGATGAAGATCGAATCGGCGGGGAACGGCCCGCGAGCATCGATCCCCACATCATTCGCCACCTTGATCGCCGGCTCGATGATCCGCGACTCCTCATCCCCCATCAGCCCCCCCTCGCCTGCGTGCGGGTTGAGCCCGCAGACGGCGATCCGCGGCCTCCGCTCCCCCGTGATCCCCATCCGCTTGAGCCCCTCGTTGCCCAGGTCGATCGCATCGAAGACCGCCCCGATCGTCAGCACATCCCGGATCTCCATCAGCGGGATATGCACCGTTGCGAGCACCACGTTCAGCCGCGGAGACACGAACATCATCGCCACGCGCTGCGCTGCGAACCGGGTCGCGAGCAATTCCGTGTGCCCCGGGAATCGCCCGTACCCCGCCAGCGCCCACGACTGCTTGCAGATCGGCCCGGTCACGATCCCATCCACCCGCAGCGGGTCCGACGCCTCGCGCTTGGCATCCCCGATCGCCGCATCGCAGAAGACCAGCGACAACTCCCCCGCCAGCTTGTTCGCCGACCGCGCCATCCGGCCCAGCCCAAGCTCCCCCGTCCGCTTCTCCCAGTCCAGCACGACCACATCGTGCGCCCTGGTGGTCTCCACCAGCAGCGAATCGTGCGCTACTCGCCACCACAATGGCTCGATCCGCGCCGCCTGCGCCGCCTCGGCAAGCACGCTCTCGACCCCGTAGATCCTGAACTTGGCCGCCCGGCGCAGCTCCGGATCCGACAGCGCCTTGGCGATCACCTCCGGACCGATCCCCAGGGGATCCCCCATGGTGATCGCGATCGTCGGGCGGGCGGTGTTCTGGGCGGGTCCTTTCACGGGTCAAGCGTATCGAGGGACCCGTCGCCGGGAGATCTGCCGCCCGACCACGGACGCCCGGATGCACCCTCACGAGCCCGCCCAGGCACATCGATCGATGCTCGCCGATAACACGCACCGGCCGAAGATCCGCCCCTGCGCAGCGCGAACTCGCGGGCGTGATCACAAGTAAGTACCCCACCGCGTCCGATCCCCGCCGCGAGCGCTCTTCCCTCCCGCTCCCCGCGCACTTCCCGCCGGATTCCCACCTACACTTCTTTCAAGAACCCCTGAAATCAAGAGACGACCTTGCCCATCCTCACCGACACGTTCACTCCCCACGACCTCCGCAAGCTTCCCGTCTCCGAGCTCCCCGCGCTCGCCAGGGAGATCCGCGAGCAGATCGTCTCCCAGATCTCACGCTCCGGCGGGCACCTGGCGCCCAACCTCGGCGTCGTCGAACTCTCGCTCGCCCTCCACTATGTCTTTGACTTCCTCCACGACCGCCTCGTCTTCGATGTCGGCCACCAGTGCTACCCGCACAAGCTGATCACCGGCCGCCTGGGCCTGCTCAAGAACCTCCGCACCCGCGACGGCATGTCCGGCTTCCCCGAGCCCTCCGAATCCCCCTACGACCTCTTCCGCGTCGGCCACGCCGGCACCGGCATCTCCACCGCCGTCGGCCTGGCACGCGGGGATCTCCTCAACGGCGAGTCCTACGTCCCAGGCCACCGCTCCGATGGTCGCCGGGTCGTCACCCTCATCGGCGATGCCTCGATCGTCAACGGCGTCGCCATGGAAGGCCTCAACAACGCCGGCACCCTCAAACGCCAGTTCCTCGTCGTCCTCAACGACAACGGCATGTCCATCTCCAAGCCCCAGGGCGCGGTCTCGCAGTACTTCGATCGCGTCCGCCTCAGCCACCGCTACGGCGACTTCAAGAAGTCCGCCCGCAAGCTCCTCGAGCACATGCCCGGCGGTGAATCGCTCATCGGCGCCTACCACCGCATGGGCGAGATGACCAAGGCCATGGTCAGCGAGGGCCCCGCGGGCGGGGGCGCCAGCGGCGGCTGGTTCGAGCACTTCGGCCTGCTCACCGTCGGTCCCATCGACGGCCACGACATCCCACAGCTCATCGAGTTCCTCGGCGAGGCACGCGACATCGATCGCCCCATGGTCCTGCACATCAAGACCGTCAAGGGCAAGGGTTACCAGTTCGCCGAGAGCGATTCGAGCCGCTTCCACTCCCCCGGCGCCTTCAGGCTCATCGACAGCGGCGACCCCGAGACCGAGAGCGCCGGCGAAGCGCCGGGCCCGGCAGGCTCCCAGGCCCCCGCGCTCGAGCGCGAGGGCTGCCGGGTCGAGATCAAGCCCGAGGGCCGCTCCTTCACCACCGCGTTCGCCGATGCCATGTGCGACCTCATGCAGCGCGACCCTAAGGTCGTCGCCTGCACCGCCGCGATGCCCGACGGCACCGGCATGGGGAAGGTCCTCCCCCGCTTCACCGAACGCTCCTGGGACGTCGGCATCTGCGAGAGCCACGCCTTCGACATGATGGCCGGACTCGCCAAGACCGGCTTCAAGCCCTTCCTCGCCGTCTACTGCACCTTCTTCCAGCGAGCCTTCGACCAGGCCTTCCAGGAAGCCTCACTCCAGGGCCTCCCCGTCCGCCTCTGCATGGACCGCGCCGGCCTCGTCGGCGGCGACGGCGCGGTCCACCACGGCTTCTGCGACACCGCCCTCCTCCGCACGCTCCCGGGCGCCGCGATCACCGCCGCGATCGACGAACCCTCCATGCTCGCCGCGCTGGTCTTTATGGCCGGCTACGACGCCGGCCTCTCCAGCCTCCGCTACCCCCGCGACGTCGTCTCCCCCGCGCTCGCCGCCGAGCCCTGCCCCCCCTTCGAACTCGGCAAGGCCCGCCTCATCTACCGCCGCCAGCCCACCCACACCCACGGTAATCCCACCAACCCCGACGTCGCCGTGCTCGCCTTCGGCACCCCCGCGATCGACGCCATCAAGGCCGCCACCCAGCTCGCCAACGAATACGACGTCCACGTCTACGACGCCCGCTTCGCCAAGCCCATCGACACCGCCCTCCTCCGCGACCTGCTCTCCCGCCAGATCCCCATCGTCACCGTCGAGGACCACAGCATCATCGGTGGCTTCGGCTCCGCGATCCTCGAGGCCGCGCAGGAACTCGCCCTCGACTCCTCCCGCATCGTCCGCCTGGGACTCCCCGACCACTGGATCCTCCAGGACTCCCGCGCCAAGCAGCTCGCCGAGGCCGGTATAGACGCCCCGGGCATCGCCCGCGCCATACGCCAGGCCGCGGCGCTCCCGCCTTCCGCACCGGCGATCCAGGCCCCGACCACCCAGCCGGCCGTCAACGCCGAGAGGTGACCGGGCACCGGGCGTTGCTCTACAAGATGCGCAGGTGCTCGCGCGAGAGCGATTCCTCGGGCACGATGCACCTCAGGATCTCGTCGATCGCCCCGTGCTGCCCCGGCCACATGAACGCCCACGGAACATCCGCAACGTCCACCCACCGCGCCGCATCGTGCTCTTCGTTGAGCACCGGATCCCACCCGGGCGACACCTCGCACGCAAACCGCGGCGACATCATAATGACGTCCAGCCGCGCGATGTAGAACGGATGCACCTGGTCCAGAGCCCAGACGCCGCGCACGACCCCCGCGCTCGCCCCGGCGCCCACACCCGCCAACTCCAGGCACAGCCCCACCTCTTCCCGCAACTCCCGAATCACCGCCCGCGACGCCGATTCCCCCGGCCGGATGTGCCCCATCACCGGCTGCCAGGTCCCCCCCAGCGGCGCCCCCGTCCGCTTGAGCTGAAGAAACTCGACGCTCCCGCTCATGCGCCGGAAGATGTAGACGTCCGCGACGTCGGTCCGGATCCGCGGACCGGCCCCCGACGGGTTTTCTGGCGTGCTCGACATGCGTGTTCCTCACGGCCCGTGCCGCGGCGCTGCTCACCCTTCCTCCACCCCCGCGATCCCCCGCACCGCCCCCGCCTTCACCATCGTCTCCCGCCACTCCTCGCGCGGATCGCTGTCGGCCACGATCCCCGCCCCCACGCGATAGCTCAGCCGGCCCGCGGCGATGCGATCCAGCCCTCCGGCCGCCGCCGCTCCCCGGATCACGCCCGTCCGGATCGCGACGCTGAACTGCGCTCGCCCGCAATCGCTCACGTACCCGATCGACCCGCAGTACACCCCGCGCTGCGAACCCTCCAGCTCCTCGATGATCTGCATCGCCCGGATCTTCGGCGCGCCCGTCACCGACCCGCCCGGGAATACCGCACGCAGGATCTCCCCCTTCCCCACACCCCTCCGCACCACACCCGATACCGTCCCGGTCGCCTGCAGAACCCCCAGCTCCGGACTCCCGTGCCGCTCGATAGCCCGCGGATCTTCCACCCGCACGCTCCCGAACTCGCACACCCGGCCCAGGTCGTTCCTCATCAGGTCGATGATCATGTTCAGCTCGGCCCGGTCCTTCTCCGCCAGCGACAGCTCCTGCTCGCTCCCGCCGCCCGGCCGCGTCCCCTTCATCGGTCGCGTCACGATCCGCCGGTCCTCCGGGCTGTAGCTCAGGAACATCTCCGGGCTCGCCGACAGCACCGCCATCCGCCCGCCCTTGCCCTCGTCCACCTCCAGGTACGCACCCAGCGCCGGCGCCGCGCTCCGCGCCATCCGCACAAACGCGCCGCGAGCGCTCCCCTCGAACGGCCCCTCGAGCTCGTGCGCCACGTTCACCTGGTACACATCCCCCGCCCGGATGTACTCGACCCCACGCTGCACCGCCGCGATGTACCCGTCCCGACCAACCCTGCTCCGCAGCGGACCGGCCGCAAACCCGTCCTCACGCCCCGCCACGCTCCCCAGCCCGCGCACGATCCCATCGACCGGCGGCTCCCCGATCGCCCACCACCGCCCCCCCGCGTGATCGAACAGCAACGCATCATCACATCGATACCAAATCCCCAGCGTCTCCTCGCGCGCCCGTGCCACCCCCGCCACCCCCGATCGCGCCGCCGGTTCCCACTCCGCCCCCAGCTCGTAGGCCATCCACCCGATCCAGCCGCCCGCGAACGGCAGCCCGCCCTCGCGAGCCCCGCCCGCATCCATCGCCCCCAGGATCGCCGGCCCGTGCACGATCCTCCGAGGCTCAGCGAGCACCGACCACGTCGCACCGTTCCGCGCCCCCCACCCGCCCGCCGAAGCCGAACACAAGGCGATCAAAGGCACATCCGCCGGCCACGCCCCGATCACATCCAGGGGATCTCCGCGCAGCTCCACCACCCGGGCCCGGGGGCTCCCCCCCGCCTTCATGAAGGCGCCGGATCCGTCAGTGGTTGATTCGGGAAATGACCGCATTCTGCAAGGAAGAACGCCACAGTTGCACCGAAAGTTCGTCTCTAAACCCCGGGCTTCCTAATATCTTCCCCCTGTGTCCGGCGGGATGTTCGGACCGCAAGTTTGGCCTCCCACGGATTCGCAAGAAGCAGGATTCCCTCCTCCGGCACGCGCCGTGACTGGGAATCCGGCACTTCGAGGTACTCATCGTTATGAGCAAGAAGGTCTCCAGCAAGGCGCTCGTGGCCCTGAAGCAGCACGCGGCGGGCTCCATCTCCAAGAAAGCCATCAAAAAGGTCGCCCGCAAGACGGTCGCGGCCCCCGCGGCCCTCACGGCCCCCTACAAGCCCTCCAACCACAAACCCAAGCCCGGCAAGATGGTCTACTACTTCGGAAAGACCATGTGCGAGGGCGACGGCCGCATGAAGCTGCTCCTGGGCGGCAAGGGCGCCAACCTCGCCGAGATGACCTCCATCGGCCTGCCCGTCCCCCCCGGCTTCACCATCACCGCCGACACCTGCGCCGCATACTACAAGAACGGCGAGCAGCTCCCCTACGGCCTCATGAACGAGGTCAACAAGAACATCGCCACCCTCGAGAAGGAGCTGGGCAAGAAGTTCGGCTCCAACGACAACCCGCTGCTGGTCTCGGTCCGCTCCGGCGCCGCCGTCTCCATGCCGGGCATGATGAACACCATCCTGAACCTCGGCCTCACCGACGCCGCCGTCACCGGCCTGGCCGCCGCGACCAACAACGTCAGGTTCGCCTACGACGCCTACCGCCGCCTCATCGACATGTTCGGCGACGTCGTCATGGGCGTCGAGCACAAGCTCTTCGACGACGAGCTCACCAAGATCAAGGCCAAGTACAGCGCCAAGGCCGACACCGACGTCCCCGCCGAGGGCATGATCGAGGTCTGCGACGCCTACAAGGCCGTCTACCAGCGCCACGTCGGCGAGGTCTTCCCCCAGAACCCCTTCAAGCAGCTCGAGCTGGCCATCCAGGCCGTCTTCAAGAGCTGGAACAGCGACAAGGCCGTCAAGTACCGCCGCATCGAGAACATCCGCGGCCTCAACGGCACCGCCGTTAACGTCCAGTCCATGGTCTACGGGAACATGGGCACCGACTCGGGCACCGGCGTCGCCTTCACCCGCAACAACGCCAGCGGCGAGAACGAGTTCTACGGGGACTTCCTCATCAACGCCCAGGGCGAGGACGTGGTCGCCGGCATCCGCACGCCCCAGCACGTCTCCGACATGCCCAAGTGGAACAAGAAGATCTACAACCAGCTCCTGGACATCAAGACCAAGCTCGAACGCCACTACAAGGACATGCAGGACATCGAGTTCACCATCGAGCGCGGCACCCTCTACATGCTCCAGACCCGCACCGGCAAGCGCAACGGGATCGCCGCCGTCCGGATCGCCTGCGACATGGTCAAGGAAAAGCTCATCGACGAGAAGACCGCCCTGGTCCGCATCCCCGCCGGGGACCTCACCCAGCTGCTCCTGCCCTCCTTCGACCCCGCCTCCAAGAAGAAGGCCACCACACTCACCCGCGGCATCCCCGCCTCACCCGGCGCCGCCATCGGCAAGCCGGCCTTCTCCGCCGACGAGGCCGTCAAACGCGCCCACGCCGGTGAACGCGTCATCCTCGTCCGCGCCGAGACCAGCCCCGAGGACGTCGAGGGCATGCACATGGCCGCCGGCATCCTCACCTCCACCGGGGGACGCACCAGCCACGCCGCCGTGGTCGCCTGCGGCTGGGGCAAGTGCTGCGTCGTCGGCGCCGGCGAGATCCAGATCGACGATCAGAAGGGCATCCTCAAGATCGCCGGCCAGAGCTTCGGCCGCGAGGACTACATCTCCATCGACGGCTTCACCGGCGAGGTCATGCCCGGCGAGGTCGCCCGCCGCGTCCCCGACAAGATCTCCGGCGACTTCCTCCAGGTCATGAAGTGGTCCGACAAGTACCGCCGGCTCCAGGTCCGCACCAACGCCGACACCCCCGAGGACGCCCAGCGCGCCCGTGAGTTCGGCGCCGAAGGCATCGGCCTGACCCGCACCGAGCACATGTTCTTCGAGGGCGACCGCATCAAGGCCATGCGCGAGATGATCCTCGCCGAGACCGTCGAGGCCCGCGTCAAGGCCCTCGACAAGCTCCTGCCCTACCAGCGCGAGGACTTCGTCGGCATCTTCAAGGCCATGAAGGGGCTCCCAGTCACCATCCGGCTCATCGACCCGCCCCTGCACGAGTTCCTCCCCCAGGACGCCGAGTCGCAGGCCGAGATGGCCAAGACCATGAAGGTCCCCGCCGAGAAGGTCCGCCAGCGCGTCCAGCAGCTCCACGAATCCAACCCCATGCTCGGTCACCGCGGCTGCCGCCTCTGCGTCACCTACCCCGAGATCCTCGCGATGCAGGTCCGCGCCATCGTCGAGGCCACCATCGACTGCCTCCGCAGCAACATCAAGGCCCTCCCCGAGATCATGATCCCGCTCGTCGGCACCAAGAAGGAGCTCGCCGCCCTCCGCGCCGAGGTCGAAGAGACCATCATCAAGGTCCGCAACGAGCAGGAATTCAAGAACCGCCTCGACATCAAGATCGGCACGATGATCGAGATCCCCCGCGCGGCGATCACCGCCAACGAGATCGCCGAGGTCGCCGACTTCTTCTCCTTCGGCACCAACGACCTCACCCAGATGACCTTCGGCTACTCGCGCGACGACATCAACACCTTCCTGCCCGACTACCTCCGCCGCGACCTGCTTCCCCACGATCCCTTCCAGAGCCTCGACACCGGCGGCGTCGGCCAGCTCGTCGAGATGGGCACCAGCCGCGGCCGCGCCACCAAGCCCGACCTCAAGGTCGGCGTCTGCGGCGAGCACGGCGGCGATCCCAAGAGCGTCCACTTCTTCCACGCCGCCGGACTGGACTACGTGTCGTGCTCCCCGTTCCGCGTCCCGATCGCCCGGCTCGCCGCCGCCCAGGCCGCGATCATGGCCGAGAAGTCCACCGCCCAGCCCTCGGGCGACTGATCGCAGAACTCAGAGCCGCTGGCTTCAGCCGGTGGTGTCCGCCCGAATCACCCCACAACGGCCCGGTCACGCGACCGGGCCGTTTTTCCAGGCACATGCGCCGCGCGCCGCCGCCCACGGCCAGGCTGCTCAGTCGCACAAACTCCCCTACCTCCCCACCATCGTCGGATGCCTCGGCTGGTACAACCCCATCGTCTCCCCATCCGGCAGTTTCAACCCCGTCACCAGCCCCCAGCCGCGATCGGCGATCGGGCCCGTGAACTCCACGCCCTTGGCCTTGAGCTCCTCCACCGTCTTGTGCACATCATCGCACATGAGGTACAGCTCCCAGCGCCCCGCCTCTTCAGCCTCGGCCGGGTGCGTTGCCATCTCCGCCGGCGGCAGGCCCATGATCAGCCACCCGCGCCCGGCATCCACCGCCGGGAACCCCAGCACATCCTTGAAGAACGCCCGCACCTTCTCGGCATCCTTCGAGTACCACAGCGCGTGAACCCCGTTGATCATGGCCCGCTCCTTCACCGCCAAACAGCCTCAGACCCCGCGACTCTCGTGGGACAGGTGTCCCGCCGGCACACTCCTGCTCCCGATTCTCGAACCAGGCTCTACGGCCGCATCTCCCGGATCATCTCGATCGTCAGGTCGGTCGCCGGGTCGGCGACCAGGCTCGTGACGTGGTTCAGCGATCGCCGGCGCTCCATCGGCGCCCACGGCTCCTCCAGGTCCACCTCGATCAGCCTCGCCAGCTGCGCAAGCTGCCGATCGTCCGATGCCGTCAGCGGCTTGATGTACGGCAGGATCCCCGGCCCGAAACAGTACAACGCCCGGGTCGCCTCCGCCGCGTTCCCGTACCGCGAGTCGGACCGCAGCCCCCCGATCAGGATCCGCGCTGCACGATCGATCAGCCCCGCATCCCCGATCAGGCCCGCCGTCAGCGCGCACAGGTACTCCTGCTGTCCATCACCCGACGACAGCCCCGCCTCCAGGAACCGCCCGGATCGCCCGGGGTTCCTCGCAAGGAACACCAACCCCTCGTACGCGTTGGACACCCCCGCCCGGTCCAGCGTGTCGTCGGCCAGCCCCTCCACCGTCACCTCGAACAACCTGTCCGGAGGCGTGTAAGGGCTCTGCTGCCGCCGAGTCCACGTGTCCTTCGTCCCCAGCAGCCAGCGCTCCCGCAGAAACCCCGCCGCCAATTGCCGCCGCTGGTAGTCCGGCGATCCCAGCGCCTCCTCCACCAGCGGCAGCGCCTCATCCCCGATCCGCCACAGCACCCCCGACGCCCACGAAGCGTTCCAGTCCGCCTTGTCGTCCCCCAGGTTCCGGATCGCCGCCCGCGCCAGCCACCGCCGCTGATGCGCCGACAGCTCCCCATCTTCCAGACGCCGCTCCAACTCGAAGTACACCCCCGCCGGGGTCCAGCCCCTCAGGCCTCCCGAGGTCGCCGACAGCAGCGCCGTTGGCGCATAGCTCGTCCAGCCGCCGCCGCGGATCCACCGCACCCGCCAGCAGCACAGCCCCGCGATCGCGACGATGATCGCCAGCCGCAGCCACGGCCCGCCGCGCTGCACCCCCGACACCCACCCGCGCCGCGCCAGCCCCCCGACCCTCGAACCGCACTCCGGGCACCGCACGCGACCATCGACCCCGGGAACCAGCCCCCGCAGGTCGTACCCGCACCCCCCGCGGCGCAGCCACCGCCACGGCAGCACCCACTCGCCCCACGGGGTCTCGGTCCCGGGGCAACGGTCCCCGCCGCGAGATGCTCGGACCGCGCGCAGGATCCCCACCCCGGCCCCCGCGGCCGCGAGCAGCCACCATCCCCACGCGGAATACTCGACCCACCTCGTGATGCTCATGCCAGCACGCGCTATCGGCTTGCCCTGCTCCGTCCGTGTATTCTGCTCAGCCAGTGACCCCCACGACCCCCACGACCCCCATCAGTCCCGCGACCCCCGCACCTTCCAGGTTCGACCGCCTCGTCCCGGTCCTGCTCATCCCCGCGGTGTTCGCCGGGATGATCGCCGCCATGCTGTTCGAGGGCCGCATCTGGTGGTGCGCGTGCGGAAGCTGGGCGCTCTGGAAGTCTGATGTCTGGTCCAGCCACTGCTCCCAGCACGTCGCCGACCCCTACTCCATCTCGCACATCTCCCACGGCCTGCTCTTCTGGTGCCTGTTCGCCTGGCTCGCCGATCGCCTCGGGCCGCGGTACTTCCCCGCGGCCGCCGCCCGCTTCACCATCCCCAAACGCCTCCTGCTTGCCGTGCTCGCCGCCGCCGTCTGGGAGGTCGCCGAGAACTCCACCTACGTCATCGAACGCTACCGCACCGTCACGATGTCCCTGGATTACCTCGGCGACAGCATCATCAACTCCACCGGCGATGTCCTCTGCTGCGTCCTGGGCTTCGAGATCGCCCGGCGAATGGGGATCGCCGGAACGCTCCTGCTCTTCGTTGCGTTCGAGCTCATCCTGCTCTGGACCATCAAGGACAACCTGAGCCTCAACGTCCTCATGCTCCTGTGGCCGGTCAAGGCCATCAAGGAATGGCAGTCGCAGGGCCATCTCCCGCCGTCGCCCGCGGGCTGATCTCGTCCGGGCGCGACCGCTGCAGGTACCGGATGACGCCCAGCGCCAGGATCGCCAGCGCGACCAGGTGGTAGCCGCCCAACGGGCCCAACCACCGGGCATCATCGCGCGCAAACTCGTGGACAAACCGGAACAGCCCGTACGCGATCAGGTACGCGTGGAACCGGTTGCGCCGCGCCCAGCCGCGCCGCGTCGCGGCCAGCACCCACGCCAGGAACACACCGTTGAACGCCAGCTCGACACCCGCCGCCGGCCAGCGCTGCACCCCGTGCGCATCGGCGATCGCCCACCAGTGCGCCCCGCACTCAATCCCCGGGCAGCACCCCTGCGCCAGGCACCCGACCCGGCCGATCACGATCGCGATCGGCACGCTGATCGCGAACAGGTCCCCCGTGGTCGCCCGGATCCCGTACAGCCGCTTGGACCACTCGACCCCCGCGTACCCGCCCAGGAGCGCGCCCGTGATGCTCTTGCCCGAGATGATCGCCAGCCAGTCCCCGCGGTAGCGGTACCCCTCGGCGAAGACGAACGCCAGCTTGGCGCCCGCGATCGCCCCCAGCAGGCCCGCGAGGTAGACCCCGGCGAGCTTCCACCCGGCCCCGCGCAGCTCGTCACCCGCCCGCCCGCGGCCCGCGGTGCGGGCGATCCACCACCACAAGCCCGCCGAGGCGAGGATGCCCGTGATCACCGTGAGTGTGTAGGTGTTGAACATGGCATCAGGCGTTGGCGCCCGCCGCGCCGCCGTGCAGGTAGTACCGGCAGAACGAATCGAGCGTGCCGTCCCGGCGAATCACGTGCGTGCAGCACCGGTCGATTCGGTCCTGGTCAAAGGTCCACGCGTCCATGAAAGGCTTGATGAAGATGCGGAACGGCTGGTCGGGCTTGAGTTCCATCGCCTTGATGACCTCTCCGAGCGGTTCGCTCTCGCACCCGCAGCGGGCCAGGTCCTCGAGGCTGTAGTCGATGCGATCGCGCAGGAAGCCCTGCAGCGACGCGAGATCCACCAGCCGGCTCAGCGGCACCGGACCCTGCGCTGTGCGCAGCACGTAGCTGATCGTGTGGCAGTTGGGGTCCCCGCAGGGCAGGGGAGTGAAATCGGCTTCTGAGAGCAGCCCCTCGGACTGCGCGGTGATCGCCAGGATCAGGTCGCCCACGGAGATAGACAACGGGACCTCCGGCGCGGCGATCGGGAGCGTTCCAGAACTCACCCCGTGGTGCGTGCGGCCGGAGTTGAACATCGGCTGGAGCACCAGTCCCCGGCAGTGCTTCCTCTTGAGCCCGAAGCGCAGCGCATCGCCGATGGATGCCAGGTTCGCCGGCGTCACCACCATCGCCAGCGTCGAGGGGATGCCCAGGTCCCCGCACAGGTCGATCGCGTGCCGCCGCACGTGCCTGAAGTCGCCCCCGCGCAGCTCCTTCTGCCCCGCGGCCTGCACCCCGTCGAACTGCACGTACAGCTCAAACCTGGGTCGCCGCGCACGCGACTGCGCCAGCCGCTCCCGGAACCGCTGGTCCCCCGAGAGCCGCACGGCGTTGGTGTTGATGAGCAAGTACCCGATCCTGGGATTGTCCAGCGCCCAGTCCAGCAGGTCGAAGAACTCCGGGTGCAGCGTCGGCTCACCGCCCGAGAGCTGGAGGATGTCGATCAGCCCCTTGCGGTCGATCACGCCCTGCACGCGGGCCTTGAACTCCTCCAGCGGGGTGCACCGCACCTCCTGCGCGGGCGTCCACGGCGAGGATGCAAAGCACGTGGGGCACTTGAGGTTGCACGAGTCGACGATCTCGATCAGGGCGATGCAGGTCGAGAGGACCTCGAAGGGATCGACGCCGCCCGCGCCGGCCGGCGCGCACCCGCACCCGGCCCCGCACGACGCCGCGCCGCGCGAGTCGTGGTAGAACCGCGCCTCGCGGGCCAGCGGCACCTCGAAATCGCCGTGCCGCTCGCAGCGCTTGCGCATCACCACCCGGCCGCCCACCTCCACGACCTGCGCTTCGATCTCCGCCAGGCACGCCGGGCAGCGGCTGCGGATCTGCTTGATCTGACGGGCCGGGTTCAAGATCGAGAGCTGCACGCCGGGCCCCTTGTTGGCTAGTGGAACGAGCCGCCGCCCATCAGGCACATTCCCAGGACCGCCAGGAGGGCGATCAGGCCCAGCGCGCACGCCGCGCCCCAGGCCAGGCTCGCGATCCCCAGGAGCATGAGCCCCACGCCGCCCATGCGCCGCAGGTTCACCAGCGCCGAGCGCGACCGGTCCGCCGGGTGCATGCGCTCCGTGGCGAGCCGGTGCGCCGCGATCGGCGTCGTGAAAAGCCCGGCCGTCCCCGTGAGCACCGCCAGCGGAACGGTGACGACCAGCAGCGGCGGGATGATCCCCGAGCCCATCGCAAGCAGAACGAACGCAAACGGCCACCCGATCGCGACCACCGGGTTGCGGCCTCCGTCGGCGGGCGGCATCAGCGGCGAGCTCGCCGCGTCGTACGCGCCCCCGCACTCCGGGCAGGCCCCGGCCGGAACGAGGCTCGCCAGCGAGTACCCGCACCTGGGACACCGCGCGCCCTCGGGCAGCACGCTCGCGGCCGGCTCGACGGCCCGCGCCACCGCGTCGGCGGCTGACAGCGGACCGGATTCGGGATGTGCCCGACCTTGAGCGTCGCTCACGTTCGGATCAGAATATCAGGATTGAACCGTGCCGTGAGCCGGGCGTGTGCGCAGAAAAATCGTCATCTTTTCCTATGCCCGTGGAGGGCCCTCCCAGGCGTGGTTGCGAGGGAGGCCCCGAGGCCCCACCCGAGCCCCTCAAATCGATCCTGGGGCATCGTGGTGCATATCACTTTTTGTGCGCACCAATGTCGGCGATGCCGGACGATCGGGCTGTTCGGCGCGGATGGGTCGATGCGGATGTGGTTCTGGAGTGATCCGTCACGTCCGGCTTGGTTATGGCTTGACCCCCAGCGCTGCGCGGCGATCGACGATTTCAGACTTGAGATCCGCAACGAACGCCTCGAGCTTCATTGCCCCGAGGTCCTTCTCCGCGCCGCGGGCGCGGACCGAGACCATGCCGCTCTCGGCATCGCGGGGGCCCACGACGGCCATGTAGGGGATCTTCTCATCGGCGGCGATCTTGATCTTGGCCTGGACGCGGTCGTTGGAGAGGTCGCAGGTGGCGCGGATGTCGGCGGCGGCGAGCGCGGCGAGCACGTGGCTCGCGTAGTCGTTGCTCTTGTCGCTGATGGGCAGGACGCGGACCTGCTCCGGGCTGAGCCAGGTGGGGAAGCTGCCGGCAAAGTGCTCGATGAGGACGCCGCAGAAGCGTTCCATGCTGCCGAAGGGGGCGCGGTGGATGACCACCGGGCGGTGGGGTTTGTTGTCCGGGCCGATGTAGGAGAGGTCGAAGCGGTTGCCCATCTGGTAATCGACCTGGACGGTGCCGAGCTGCCACTCGCGGCCGATGACGTCCTTGACGACGAAGTCGATCTTGGGGCCGTAGAAGGCGGCCTCGCCGGGCTCTTTGGTGAACGGGACGCCGAGGGACTGGGCGGCGGCGAGGCAGGCGGCCTCGGCCTTGTCCCATGCCTCCTTGCTGCCGGTGTACTTGGAGGAGTCGGGGTCGCGGAGGCCGACGCGGACGCGGTAGTCCTTCATGCCCAGGACGTTGAAGATGATCTTGACGAGGGAGAGGCAGCCCTGGATCTCGGCGGGGATCTGGTCTTCGGTGCAGAAGAGGTGGGCGTCGTCCTGGGTGAAGCCGCGGACGCGGGTCATGCCGTTGAGTTCGCCCGACTGCTCCCAGCGGTAGACCGTGCCGAACTCGGCGAGCCGGACGGGCATGTCGCGGTAGGAGTGCGGGCTGCTCGCGAAGATCTTGGCGTGGTGCGGGCAGTTCATGGGCCTGAGCATGAACCCCTCGACGAGCTTGTCATCGGCCATGATGCGGTCTTTGGTGATGGTCTCCTTGCCGGTGCGTTCGTTGATGCCCCGGGCGAGCCGTTCGGAGACACCCTCGACGCGGTTGACCATCTCGGCGCAGGTGCACCCGGCCTTGCCGAGGGCTTCGAGGGCATCGCGTTCGATGATGGGGGCGAACTGCGAGTCCTTGTAGTAGGGGAAGTGGCCGCTGGTCTTGTAGAGTTCGAGACGGCCGATGTGCGGGGTGAAGACCTCGGTGTAGCCCTGCTTCTTGAGTTCGGCGGCGATGAAGGTCTGGAGCTCCTTGCGGACGATCGAGCCGCGCGGGGTCCAGAGGATGAGGCCCTGGCCGACATCCTCATCGATGTGGAAGAGGCGCAGGGCCTTGCCGATGACGCGGTGGTCGCGCTTGGAGGCTTCTTCCTTCTGCTTGAGGAACTCGTCCAGGTCGGCCTGGGTGGCGAACGCGGTGCCGTACACGCGGATGAGCCGGTCGGAATCCTCATCGCCGTGCCAGTAGCTCGAGGCCAGCGACATCACCTTGGCAGCGCCGATGCGGCCGGTGCCGGGGACGTGGGGGCCGCGGCAGAGGTCTTCCCAGTTCTGGCCGGGGATGCCGGTCGCGTAGAACGAGAGCCGCGCGGTACCTCCGGCGGCTTGTCCGTCAGAGTTCGACGCACCGGCAGACGGGCTGCCAGTGGCACCGGCAAACGCCGCCTTCTTCCCGTGATACACACTCGACACCATCCCCAGCGCCCGCTCGGCGTTGTCGAGCTTGTACTTGTTCCCCTCGGCCTTGAGCTTGGCGAGCCCCTCGGTGTTGCCGACCTCGTAACGGGAGAACGGCCGGTTCTCGGCGATGATCTCGCCCATGCGCTTGTCAATCGCCGCGAAGTGCTCGGTGGAGATCTTCTTGCCCGCGGGCACGAACATGTCGTAGTAGAAGCCCGAGTCGGTGGGGGGGCCGTAGGCGAGCTGGATGTCCTTGCCCAGCACATCCTGGATTGCCTCGGCCATCACGTGGGCGGCGGAGTGCCGCATGAGGTAGAGGGCATCGGGAGTGGCGGCCTGGCCGGGCTTGGGGAAGGTGATGATGGCGAGGGTCGCATCCTTGTCGATGACGGTCGACAGGTCGCGCAGCTCACCCCCACCCCCACCCCCCCCACCAAAATCGATCTTGGCGCCGATCGCGGCCTTGGCGAGCCCCGATCCGATCGAGGCGGCGACCTCGGCGGCGGTGATGGGCTTCTCGAAGACCTTCTTGTCGCCGTTGGGAAGGGTGATGGTGGGCATCGGTAAAGCTCCAAGAGTACGGAACTCGGCGGGAAACTCGGCGAGCGGTGGTGCGTGAATGAACGGAAGCGGTTTCAGATCCTGGGCGGGGCGTACGACTCCAGGTATCCGCACGCCGCGCAACGGTACGTGACGATGTAGATGCCCGACGCCTTGTGGGCGGATTTCACATGACCGGGCCAGAAGGAGGGCTTGGGCTCGCCCGGGCACCACATCCCCTGGTGGGCGCCGCCGTGGGTGCGGTCGAGCAGGAAGCCCTTTTCCATGGAGCCCTGGCACTTGGGGCATTCAGCGCCCGGCTGGAAGGGTGTGTTGTCATCCACCTCGCACGCTCCTGTCCTGAGACATCGATCTGAACGTTTCGGGCTCCATGAAAAACCCGGCCGCAGGGGGCCGGGTCGTTGGTGTAACACATTCGGGCGGATGCCGGCCTCATCCACCGCGGTAGATCCGCGTCGTCGTAGTCGTGGTGGGGCGGGTGGGCGAGTTCATGGGCGGAATGTTAGGCGGGGGCTGGGTTCAACGCACCTGGTGAGTCTGGTAGACTGCTCCAGGGGATTCCGGGAGTTACTCATGCTGATCCGATCGTCGATCATCACCGTTTCGGCCGCGAGCCTGGTGTTTTTGGTGTCGGCTTATTCGCAGCCCGCCGGGAAGGACCCGGCCCAGCCCGCCGCACCCGCGGTGGGGGCCGCGGCGGGTCATCAGCAGCCCTCGACCGCGCCCGCGAGCGCGGCGGCGATCGAGGCGCTCAAGAAGCTCTCGTGGCTGGCGGGGACGTGGACGGGGACGATGGATGGGGATCCTGTGGATGAGACGTGGACCGCGCCCTCGGGCGATTCGCTGATGGGGATGTTCCGCTGGCAGTCCGAGGGCAAGACGGTGCTGTTCGAGCTGATCACGATCCACGCCGAGGGAGAATCGCCGGTGATGCGGATCCGCCATTTCGACGGTGGCACCGAGCCGTGGAAGAACGAGGCGGGCGGGATCGCGGCGCTGACGCCCGAGGTTATGGAGCAGGGGCACATGCTCTTCAAGAACGGGACGGAGATCGGCGGGCTGGCGGCGTGCGAGTACACGCTCAGCGCTGCCGACGAGCTCGCGGTGGTGGTGTCGTTCAAGCAGGACCGCAGGCCGGCGCTCAGGTTCACGCTCAAGAAGGCGGCGCGGTAGGGGCGGCGAGCGGGTAGGCGCAACCGACGCACAGGCCGCGGCGCCGGCGGATCGCGGCGCGGCGGCCCGAGGCCAGCCACGCGATCCGACCGAGCAGGGACCAGCAGAGCCACGCGGCGCCGATGATCGCCGCCAGATCCGGGAGGTTGATGTTGCACCCGGTCGATCCATCGGCCGGGTCGGCGTGGTCGAATCGGATCGCCAGGGTGGCGTGCTGGAGCGTGATCGTCAGGCCCCGGGGCATGGCGATCTGGACGGGATCGCCCATGTCGGCGCGGCGCGTGGCGGTTTGAGTCTGCCAGGAGATCACCGGCAGGCCGGCGCCCCACTGCGTGGAACGCCCATCGACCTGGGCCTCGCACACGCGCCAGACGCAGAGGCGATGGCCGGGTTGGGCGGGGATGCCCGCGCCGGCGATCAAGGAGGCCAGGAGCCGGTCCGACTCGGGCCCGGGGCTCAAGGAGAGCAGCCGGCTCTCGCGCAGGCCGACTGGCAGGTAGCCCGAGCGGTCGAGATAGATCGCGTTGGCGGGTCCTTGCTGTGTCGTCTTGGACCAGTGTTCGTACATGCCGCCGGCGCCGGCCTCGGGCAAGAGCGTGGAGCGCGCGGCGGCCCAGGCGAGCACGAGGATCATGCAGGTGCGGCGAACCCAGACTCCGCGCCTGTGCCAACGGTCGGACTTCCGGAGTCGCGCGATCCAAGGGATGATGCCCAGGAGCGTCCAGATGCCCGCCAGCGCGGCGAGGGAGCAGGCAAGCCGGGTGAGGATCAGGGTGCGCTGCACGACCACGCCGCCGGTTGATTCGGGCGGGGGCGTGTGGACGATGGTCGAACCCCAGCGCTGCCACGCCGGGCGGACCGGGATGTGCTGGGGGTCGGAGGGGGCTTCCCACGGGCCCATGGGACGCTTCTTGGGATCGGTGACCGCGGGGATGAGGCCTTCGCGGGCCAGCGGGTCCTTGTAGCTGCGGATCTGGGTGGTGAGGAGAACGCCCGCGGGCCAGCCGTAGCTGGAATAGTCGATCCGGGCGCCCTGGATGGGCCCGTAGGCGAAGCGGATGTCATCGTCGCCGGGGTTGACCATCGAGGTCGGCTGCAGGGCGCTGAGCACGCTGTTGGTCAGCGAGCCATCGCCGCTGGTCCGCGCGGCCGCGAGGGCGTCGATCTGCTCGGGCGTGAACCCTGGCACGACGTACTCGCCGATCCAGTTGCCCGAGACGTAGTTCACCCGCGTGGGGGACCAGATGGTCCAGGCGAGCCACGTGAGCACCGCCAGCGCGGTCAGCAGCAGCGGAAGCGGCCGGTGGGCGGCGGCGTGCCCATCGGCCTCCGCGTCGAGGCGCCCGCACTCCGGGCAGCGGCGCGACGGGTGGGGATCGGTGGTCATGCGCGCAGTCTACCGAGAGTCGGCCAAAACGGACGCCGGCCCGCGGGGTGCGGGCCGGCGAGAGAAGCACAGGATCAGGAGCCGTCGGGGAACTCAGGCGGCCTGGCGGATGCCGCAGCACTCAGCGGTCACGCCGGCGAAGCCCGGGGTGGTACCGGTGATGCCCGTGGGGACATTGCCGGTGGTGTTGACCGGCTGGCCCTGGAAAGGGTTGAACTGGCCGATGGTCGCGGGGTTGAAGCCGTTGACGTACTGGCCGACGGGGTACTGGCCCGTGGGGTACTGGCCGTTCACGTACTGGCCATTGGTGTACTGGCCATTGGTGAAATGGCCGTTGGTGTACTGGAACGTGACGCCGCCGAAGGGGGAGTAGCCGCCGAAGAACTCGGGGGTTGTGCTGATGCCGTTCCAGCCGTTGATGCCGCCGGTCCAGGGCGTGTAGGAGCCGGTGGCGCCGAAGAAGCTCGGGGTGAACGCGCCGGTGTTGTAGAACGAGGGCGTGTAGCCGTACTGGCCGAAGGAATTGAAGGGCGTGTTGTAGCCGTAGCCGTTGAAGGTGCTGGTGGGGAAGCCCTGGGTGTACCCGCCGGTGAAGTTCCACGGCGTGGTGCCAATCGTGTTGGCGGGCGTGCCGAAGATCGAGGGCGTGCTGGACCAGCCGTTGGAGACGGGGTAGCCGCCGAAGTTCGAAGCGCCGTAGAACGAGGTGGGCTGGTTGTAACCGTTGAACGTGTTCCAACCGCCGGTGGGGTTGTTCCAACCGATGTTGTTCCAGCCGGTGTTATTCCAGCCCGTGTTGTTCCAGCCGATGGGGCTGAAGCCGGTGGGCCCGCCGAAGGTCGGGACCTGGCCGAACAGGCCGGTGGAGTTCACGGTGTGGTTCCAGGTCGGGATGGAGCGGCTGTTCACGGGGAACTGGTTGATGCCGTAGAACGAGGGGACATAGCCCTGGGGGATGGCGTTGTAGACGCCGGTGCCGAACTGGCTGTTGGGGAACTGCCCGATGGGGAACTGGCTCACGGGGTACTGGCCGACGAAGGGATTGATGAACTGGCCGATGGGGTACTGGCCGACCGGGTACTGGCTCATCGGGTGGCCGAAGAACTGGTTGTTGTAGTTCTGCCCGTAGTTCGTGGCGTAGTTGTGGGGGTAGTTGTGGGGATAGCCCTGGACGAAGTTCACGGGGCCGACGCCGCCCGTCACGGCCGCGGTGCCCTGCGCGGTGGTGGTCCCCGTGGTGTTGGGGAAGTTGGTCGCGTTCGGGAAGGTGGTGTACGTCATGCGGACGGAGCTCCTGTCTTGGCGCGAAGGCACAGCCGCCCGCGGCCCACACGGCCGCGGTGACGAGCCTTCTTGATGTTTCGGGGGAGACGGCAGCGAACGGATCGCGCTGACCGCCTGAAAGACGCATTCCCCTCGGGCTTTCGCCTCAGGGAAGTTCATCGGCGAGCCGCGGGAAGGACTTTCCCGTCAACCGGTGAATAACTTCTCTGGGACGCGAGAACGCTGCGTTCAATCCTCGTTCTCAACCAGGATCGGCACGTCCGGAAGCAGGGGGATCGGTTCGCCGTGCTCGCGCACGATGATGTCTTTCTTTCGCGACGAGGGCCAGACCTTGAGCTCGACCAGCTCGCCGTCCTTCACGCGGCCTTCGATGACGGTCTTTCCGGGCGCGTGCAGACGGAAGCGGGCGCTCCAGTCGGCGGGCCAGGCCGGGAGCAGGTACACGGTGTCCCCGACCGGCTGCACGAGCATGAGCTGGAGGAGCAGGTTGAGGTTGCCGCCGTGGCACTGGTCGGGGAGCCAGTCGAAGTTGGGTCCCCACATCGCGGGGAAGCGGAATGTGGGGTGGGAGTTGCGGGCGCGGGCGATCAGCTGCGATCGGGCCTCGTCGGTCAGCCCGAGCATCGCGGCGAACGCGCCGTCCTGGGTCCATCCGACGCTGGCCTTGTCGTGGCGGCGCCGGTAGGCCTCGATCGCGGGCTCGATGCCGGGCCGTCCGATGCCGGCCTGGCGGAACGGGAAGACGGGGTAGAGCTCCGGGGTTTCGCAGTTGCTGCGCTCGGGGTTGTATTTCTCGGCGGGCGCGGCGAGCAGGACGCCGTCCTTGGTTTCCAGGGGCAGCGGGGGGCACATGCCGCGCAGTTCGCTCCACTGGCGGCGATCGGACCCGGTGGTGAGGTTTGCCGGGAGGCGCAGGAGCTGCTCGGTGATCGCCCGCAAGCCCGCGACGCACGGGGCATCGTTGACGACGTCCTTCCAGTACGTCTCGATGGCCTGCGTGGGGCTGATTTCGAGCGTGCGCTGGTGCGTGCGCCACCAGCGATCGCTCGGATCGACCTTGTGGCCCTGTTCATCCTCGCCCATGATGCACGGGCCGACGGGCTGGAAGCGGGAGCGGAAGTACGCGAGCGTCTGTTCGGCCATCGGCAGCGCCCGCTCGCGAAGGAACTGCTCATCCCCGGTGTGCTCGTAGTAGTCGAGCATGAGCTGCGTGAGTTCGAGGCTCTGGTTCCACGCCCATCGCCACCACGGTGAGGAGATGTCGCCGGGCGAGAGCCCCTCGCGGTTCCACCCGTAGTCGCCGTTGGCGTAGGTGTAGAACATCGTCATGGTCTCTGGGAAGTAGATGCCCTGGGCGTGGTAGTAGAGCTCCGCGCGGGCCTTGCAGGCTTCCAGGCCGCGGGAGTAGAAATCGAACAGCGGCTGCATGAGGTCGTAATCGCCGGCCGCGAGCATGGGGTAATAAGGCAGGCGTGTGTTCTGCCACCAGAAGCTGCCTCCCCAGGCCCGCCAGTCGGGATCGAACGGCTTGCCGTTGATGAACCGGGGCTCGACGGTGAACATCGAGCCGTTGAACTTGGGGGGGAATTCCCCGCGGGATTCACAGGCGAGCATCCAGCGCTGGAGGATGTAGCCGCGCGTCACGGTGGAGAGGCCGTCGGCCAGCGCGGGGCCGTCGTGCTCGGATTGGGCGACCGGGGCGCCGTCGAGGTAGATCCGCATCGCGCCGGTGGCGCCGTCGAAACTCGCGGCGACGTGCTGCCACCGGCCTTTCTTGAGGACGTTGTCGGCGGAGATGGACCGGCGGCCGCAGATCAGCCTTAGGCTGTTGCCGGGGTGGGTGTCGAAGAGGAAGCCGTCGGACCCGCCGGCGGTTCCCTTGTCGAAGATGCGGGCAGGGCCGATGTCGGCGGCCGGCTTGATCCATGCAGCCGCCGTGAAGCTTCCCAGCACCGGCATCGCCGGTCCTTTCAGCTCCAGGTGCCCGCCGGCGAAGTGGGTCACAAATCCCTGCTTGTCGTGGTAGACATTCCCAACGTCCTCGAACCACGGAATTCGATCGACCTGTCCCGCCTCCCAACTCTTGACGTTGATTCCGGAATGGCCCGCGAGCAGGTGCGGGTAGTCCGCGGGCTTTACTGCGGCCAATCCGCCTACCTCTGAATCCGACAATACGTCGTAGCAGAAGACCGGCCCCGCGCCGATGTCACCCCGGAACACGTTCTGCCCGTTGCTGTCGCAGCCGATGCGCAGGGGGTGGGAGTTGGTGGGCAGCGCGTCGGGGCCCGGGTCCCCATCGACGAATATCCAGCTGCGATCCCAGAACTCGCGCCACCAGCGGGCGGTGTGGGCCCGCGAATCGTCGGCGCTGCGGACCTGCCCGGAGAGCTCCCGCACGCGGGCGACCCATTCCTGCGCGGTGTCGGTCTGCGAGCTGTCGGTGGTGATCGCCAGGTCGAGGCGGCCGGCCTTGCCCTCGAGCACGTGGTCGGATGTGCGGGCGAGTCCGCGGCCGCGGACCCGCGCTCCGAAGGTACGGTTGAGCAGCGGATCACCGAACGTATCGGAGACCGACGAGAGGCCTTGGCGAGCGAGCGTCATGGGGACGATCGAGTGCTCGTTGCGGTGGTACCAGCAGAGCGTGTCGGTCGCGGTGCCGTCCTCGACGAAGACATCGCCGGACTCCCAGATCTCCAGGTCGGCCGGAGCGCCGCGCATCGCCCACGTGGAGTTGAGCTCCTCCGGGTCGGCCAGGCGCCGGCGGGAGGTCCGCCAGTTCTCGATGGTCACGGTGCAGCGGGTGTCCGGGCCTGTATCCCCGCTGATGTGCAGGACCGGATCGTCGCTGTCGATCCAGAGGCTCAGGCGGACGGCGGCCGCGGTCCCGGCGGTGATGTCGATGCGGCCTTCGGGGAGGACGAGCTCCTGCTTGAAGGCCGAGCCCTTGGTGAACGGGTTGGGCGTGAGGGAGATGCGCACCCGGCCGAGCTTGAGCAGGCGCTCGTTCTCGCTCCAGGAATCGGTGCGCGCGAGGTAGAGAAGGAGATCCCCACCCTCCTCGACCCAGACGTTCGCGCCCAGCACGCCGTTACCGATCGGCATCGAGCCCGAGGCGTCGCGGCTGGGGGTGTCCCAGACGACGTTGTATTTCGCGAGCTCGCCGCGCATCTCGGCCTCGTGGCCGCCGGTCGCCGAGCAGCCGCCGATCCCGGTTGCGCCCACCAGAAGGGCGAGGGCGTGCATCGCGCGGCGGGACCAACGCGGCACGGGTCTGGATCGCAGTTGGAACATCGCCCTGGCCTCCATCCCCCGACTCGTGCAAACTCCGCGAGCGCGCCGTTCGCCGACTCGCGATCGTTCCGACCCGCGCCATCGGTGGGAAAAGGAACGCGTGCGGGTTGATCGGGAGAGGATAACCGGGAGCCGATCCGGCCCCGTCGACGGCGCGGTTGCCCGGTCATCGAGCAGCGCATCGCGATATTCAGAAGGTCAGAGTGTGGCAACGCGCAGCCACCGAGCACTCAAGAGCGCTGCGATGGGCCTCGGCGCACGGTCCCCTGGGCAGAACGACGATCTCGGACGGGGATTGCCCATCCGGGATGCCCGGAATGGGTCGAAACCAGGGGAATCTATTCGAATCTCGGAACGGGGGATAAGGAGAAGACCCCACAAGATCACGGTGTAACAACGACCGCAGTCTGGTAGACTCGGTGAATCGGGCGCAAGGAATGTCCGATAGGAAGCGTTGGCCGGTTCTCGGCCGGTGTTCCGGGAAAGTGTTCGCGGTTGAGGCGAAGGGATTCTGCCGGTCGCTTTCGGGCTAGGATTTTGCGGGGCTCGATGTGTTTTGAGCCTCGAATGTGCATCCGCAGGTGTCCTTTTGTAGTAAGCGTTGCGAGCGCATCAGAGATTCGGTTGAGAACTTCGAGGATTCGGGACGTGCGGTTCGAGGGCGCTTCGGTAGCGCGGCGGTGTTCAATCGCTCGGTTTTATTCGGTGTTTGTAAAGGTAAAGATTGCTGGGTCTTCCGGGGCTGAGCGCAATCGGGAGTTCGGTGCGATCCATCGGAAGGTTTGCCGCGAATGGAACGCGTGGTAAGATTTGTTCGTTCTTTCGCCGGGGGCAGTGCGGGGCTTCTCTTGATCGAAACCAAGCACGCTGGGGCCTGTAAAGGAGGCTGTCGTATGAAGGTGGGGAACATCTTCAAGAACCGCATCAATGAATCCCGTTCGGCCGCGTCACGCGCGTTCACCCTGATCGAGCTGCTGGTGGTGATCGCGATCATCGCGTTGCTGATCGGCATCCTGCTCCCGGCCCTGGGCGAGGCGCGCAAGTCGGCCAAGAACATGATCGACCAGACCAACCTGAAGCAGTTCGGGACGGTGCTGGGCAGCTACTCGGCGGACTTCCAGGACCGGATCTTCGGGTTCACCTGGCGCAAGCTGGGACCGTCCAACAAGGACGTGAATTATCACACCGACTGGAGCGACCTGGCGACCGCGGCCGGCGACGTGGAGGCGGCGGCCAACCAAGCCTGCGACATCATCCGTCGCCGCACCGGCAACGACAACTCGTCGTTCCCGAAGGTCACCTCGTGGATCCCGCACATCTGGTACACGCACCTGGTGGCGCAGGATTACCTGGCGGCCCGCCTGCCCGAGAAGATGGTGGTCTCTCCGTTCGACAAGGCGCGCAACGAGTGGCAGCGGATGACGACCGAGGACGGGGTCATTCCGAAGGACTTCTTCAACAAGTGCCCGCTGGTGTACCGTCCCACGGGCACGGCGCTGGGCGCGCAGCGGTGGCCTTTCGGGTCGTCGTACTCGCTGGTCATGGCGTCGTTCGACAAGAGCCCGGTGAAGAGCCGCCTGGACTACGCGACCGTGTGGAACATGGTCAACGAGTACGGCGGGACCAAGCTGGGCGACCGCAAGTTCGGCGATGTGACGTTCCCCGGCCAGAAGGTGTTCATGTGGCTGACGGCCGAGCGCGGCTTCCGCAAGTTCCAGAGCTTCTTTGACTACGAAGACTGCCGCACGCCCGCCCTGCTGTTCGACAGCTCGGTGCAGGTCGTCGGCGTCGGCACGGCCAACCCGGGCGGTGATCCCAACGACCCGATGAACAAGGCGATCTACTACTGGGAGTACGACTACGGCAACGCGACCAGCGTCTACATGCCGCTCAAGCGGGCCGCGTCGGGCAACGACATCCTGCCGGTGCGTTGGGCGCTCACCCGCGGCGGCCTCCGCGGCGTCGACCTGCCCTCGGGCAAGCTCAAGTCCACGGGCGATGCCAAGAACACCGAGGTCTACACGACTTCGTATTGAGTTTGGATGCGTGAGAGCACTCAAGAGGCCCGGGCGATGCCCGGGCCTTTTTCTTGCGCGTGCCGGCGGCCGGGGCGGGACCGCGGCGCGGGATCACTTGGGCGCGAATGGCGCCAGCTCGGGCGGGAGCGACTGGATGCCGCGACGAACCGCCTTGCGGACGGCGTATTCCAGGGACCGGCGCATCCGGCGGCGCACGGCGTCCGTGACGTTGAGGCCGCCGGCTTCCATCGCCCGGATCGAGAACACCCAGGCGTGGTATTCCTCAAGGCACCGGGGCTTGAACGCGCCGATCCCCAGCGCGTGGTGACCGATCTCGTGCAGGAAGATCGCCGCGGACATGGGGCCTCGCGGCCGCGGTGATTCGATCAGCCGGGAGACCGAGCCGTCCTGGTAGGTGATGGTCCACGCGACGCCCGACATGCTGGTGCGCCACCGGCGGACGCGCACGCCGTACTTGGCGAGCATCTCGGCGACCACGCGGTCGTAGCGGGCCTGCATCCCGGCGGACCGGGGGTTCCTGGTTCGCGTGCGGGCGGGCGGCGGCGTGCCCTTGCGGCGCCGGCGCAGGGCGGGGTGGGCTTGTGGCTGTGCTTTCGGCTGGGCCTGTGGCTGGGGTTGGGGGCGCTTGGCGGGGCGCAGCGCCGATGGGAGCAGGTCCCAGAGCGTCAGCACGGCGCACCCCCAGTGGCCGCGGGGCGGGCGGGAGCGGGCACGGCGGGATGGCTCGCCAGCCGCATCCGCGGGCCGAACCGGTGACCGCGTGCGTAGTCGCTCCAGCGCATGGGGCGCTTGCCGGGGGGCTGGATCTCGAGCAAGCGCAGGATTGAACCGCCGCCGCAGAGCAGCAGGCCCTCGTGCGTGTCGATGAGCAGGCCCGGATCGTCCACGCACGGTTGTTGGGCCCCGGGAGGCTGTGCTTGCACGCGGAGGAGTTTGAGTTCGGTTCCCGGACCGTCGGGGGGATCGCCAAGGAGGTTTGCGATCACGCCGGGCCAGGGCGTGAGCCCGTGGATGCGATGCGCAGCGCGGGCGGCGTCGGCCGAGAAGTCGACCCAGGCATCGGCGCGTGAGAGCTTGCCGGCGACGGTGACCTTGGATTCATCTTGCGCGGCTGCGGTGGTTGTGCCGAACCGGTGGCGATCGAGCACGTCGGCGACCAGGGCCGGTCCGTCGGCCGCGAGCAGATCGTGGAGTTCGCCGGCGGTCAGTTCGGGGGTGATGGGGCGGGAGGACTGGCCGAGGATCAGGCCGGCGTCCATGCGGTCGGCGAGCGTGATGACGCTGTTCCCGGTGAGGGTGTCGCCGGCAAGCATGGCGGCGTTGATGGGGGCCGCGCCGCGCCAGCGGGGCAGGAGGGAGGCGTGCAGGTTGATCGCGAACACGCCGTCGAGGAGGGAGCGGCCGAGCTTCTGACCGAAGGCGATCACGACAAAGGCGTGGGAGCCGGCGGCACGGATCTGGGCGACGACCTGGGGGTCGTTGACCTTCTCGGGTTTGAGGACGGGGATGTGGGGTGCGTGCTCGGCGGCCCACTGCGCGATCGGGGTGGGGGTGAGTTTGCCACCGCGGCCGGCGGGGCGGTCGGGCTGGGTGACTATGAGGAGCACCTTGTGGTCCTGCACAAGCCTGTCGAGGGTGGGCAGGCCGAAGGCCCCGGCTCCGAAGTAGATGAGGTTCATCGGCATCGATCGGCGCGTCGGGTGGCTGGGAATCCGGGCTGGCGAATTGGGCTGGCGATTCGGGCTGGAATACGGTGGAGGGAATCTCGGGAGTCGGACCGGGCGCGGCGGGTCAGAGTTCCTTGGCGTTGCGCTCGAGGTCCCGGACGGCGGCGCGGTTGCGCAGGCGTGACATCTGGGTCATGCGGTCGAGGATGAGGATCCCGTCGAGGTGGTCGAGTTCGTGCTGCCAGCAGCGGGCGAGCAATGCGGTGCCGGTGCGGGTGAACGGGCGGCCCTGGAGGTCGTAGGCGGTGATGGTGACGGTGGGGGGGCGGAGGACATCCCCGCGGACATCGGGGAGGCTCAGGCAGCCTTCTTCGTGGCGTTCGGGGGCTCCCACGGGGTTGGAGATCACGGGGTTGATGTAGACGACCGGTCCGAGGGTGGCGGCGGCGAGTTGATCCTGTTCGGGTGCTTCGGGATCGGTGGTGGGGACATCGACCACGAACATCCGGATGGGCAATCCGACCTGGGGAGCGGCCAGGCCGATGCCCTCGGCCTGGTGCATCAGGTGGATCATGCGTTCGGCGATCAGCGAGACGTCGGCGTCCCCCATGGCGACGGGCTTGGCTTTCTGCCTGAGCACGGCGGCGGGGTAATTGACGATGTTCAGCTTCTGAGGATCGATGCTCACCAGCCGATAGTACGTGCCGGCAGGCGTTCCGGGGAGGGGTGGGACGGGCTGCGGGGGAGTCAATCGGGGGCCGGGGGCTGGAGAACCGGGGCGTGGCAGTTAGGATTCGTGGAAAGGACGGGAGTCGGGGGAATCACTATGATCACGACCCCGTTCATCCGTTAGGCTGTCAGGCGGTTTTGAATTCACACGCGAGGCTTGAGCATTGGGCATTTTCGGCTGGAAGAAGAGTGGTGACGAGAAGAAGGCCGAGCCGGCGGCCCCGGCGGCGGGTGCGCCGGCGAGCGCGGCGGGGGGTGCGCCCGCGACCGGTTCGGCGGCCTCGGACGGCACGTTCAGCCCCGACAAGGCGCAGCGGTTCTTCGATCACGCGCGGACGGTGCACGAGACGACGAACTACGAGTACGCGATGCAGCTGTGGCTGAGCGGGCTGCGGCAGGACCCGACGAGCATGCCGGGGCTGGAAGGGTTCTTCCGGTCGACGGCGGCGTTCCTGGACAAGACCGAGGGCAAGGGCCGTCCGAGCAAGGACGTGACCAAGCCCCTGTCGGGCGGGTCGCCGGTGGACCGGTTCCTGCTGGCGCTGCTGGACTGGGGGATGCGACCGCTGGACCCGGTGGCGGCGGTGCGCGGGGCGGACCTGGGGGCGGCGATCGGGCTGAAGGACCCGGTCCAGTGGATCGGGCAGCGTGCGTTCAACTGCGTGATGCGGGACAAGAAGCCGCGCAAGGACCTGTTCCTGAAGCTCAAGGAAGCGACGGCCAAGGCCGGGGCGTTCGACCTGTCGGTGCAGTGCGCGGAGGCGGCGCTGCGGATCGACCCCACGGACGGGCCGCTGGCGACCGAGATCCGGAACCTCTCGGCGCAGGCGACCATGACCAAGGGGGGGTTCGAGAAGTCGGGCGAGGCGGGCGGGTACCGGGCGAACATCAAGGATGCCGACAAGCAGCGGATGCTCGAGGCGCAGGACTCGATCAGCAAGTCCAGCGACGTGATGGACATGCTGGTCAAGTCGGCCGACGACGACTACGCCAAGCGTCCGACGGACATCGCGGTGGTGCAGGTGCTGATCAAGCGTCTGCGGGAGCGCGGCAAGCCCGAGGACGAGGCGCGGGCGCTCAAGCTGATGGAGGAGACCTACGCCCTCACGAAGCAGTTCACCTTCCGCGAGCAGGCGGGGGACCTTCGGATGATCCTGGGTCGCCGGCGGCTGTCGGCGCTGCGGGAGACGGCCGAGAGCCGTCCGACGGACGCCACGGCGCGGGCCAACTACGACAAGGCCCAGCGGGACTACCTGGAGTTCGAGCTCGAGGAGTTCAAGATCCGCGTCGAGGCCTACCCGACCGACCTCGGTCGCAAGTACCGGCTCGCCGAGAAGTACTACAACCTGGGCATGACCGACGAGGCGATCGCGCTGTTCCAGGAGTCGCAGTCGGATCCCAAGCTGCGGGCCGACTCGCTGAAATTCCTGGGGCGGTGCTTCCTGAAGATCGGGTGGGTCTCCGAGGCGGTGGAGACCTTCCGGCGTGCGCTCGATGCGCGGGACGTGCTGCCGGACCTGCAGCTGGAGCTCAAGTACGACCTGATGCGGGCCCTGAAATCCAGGGCGCAGCAGGACCGGGACCTGGGCTCGGCGGAGGAGGGCGACAAGATCGCCTCCTCGATCGCGATGCAGCAGATCACGTACAAGGACATCCGCCAGCAGCGCGACGAACTCAAGAAGCTCATCGGGGAGCTGCGTTCGGGGGGGATCGCCCCCGCCGCGCCCGCCGAGGGCGGGGGCCAGGGTTCGTGAGGCCGCGCGCCGCGGCCGGGAATCCCGGGGGTCGGGGACGCCCGGGATGACACGGGATGGTGCCGGACAATCTTCGGGAACCGGCTCCGCGGGTTCGATTCCGGCGGTGGTCGGGATCATCCCCGCACGGCTCGGTTCGACGCGATTCCCGGCCAAGGTGCTCGCCGACAGGACCGGCCGCACGCTCGTGCAGCATGTGTACGAGGCGGCTTCGCGATCTTCGAGGGCCGGGCGCATCGTGGTCGCGACCGACGACCAACGCATCATGGACGCGGTGAAAGCGTTCGGCGGCGAGTGCGTCATGACCGGGGCGCACCACCCCAACGGGACCAGCCGGCTGGCCGAGGCCGCGCGGGTGCTGGGGCTTGCGGACGGCACGATCGTGGTGAACGTGCAGGGGGATGAGCCGGAGATCGAGGGCGGGCTGATCGACGCGGTGGTGGAGGCCCTGGAGCGGACGGATGCGGAAGTTTCGACCGCCGCGGCGCCGTTCATGCCGGGCGAGGATGCGGGCAACCCCAACATCGTGAAGGTGGTGCTGAGGGCCGACGGGACGGCGATGTATTTCTCGCGGGCGCTGATTCCCTACCCGCGGGCCGGATCACCGACGGCGATGCCGCTCAAGCACATCGGGATCTACGCGTACCGGGCGGTGTTCCTGAGGACGTACATTTCGCTGACGGCGACCCCGCTGGAGACCACGGAGATGCTCGAGCAGCTGCGGGTGCTCGAGCACGGGCATCGGATCGCGGCGGCGATCTACCCGGTGAGCTCGGTGGGGATCGATACACCCGAGCAGTACGAGGCGTTCGTGGAGCGGTGGCGGAGCGGCAAGGGCGGGCGGGAGTGATGGCGGGGGACGGCCCGGCGGGGCGCGGGTCGACAGCGCGGGGGCCGGAATCCCAAGGATGCCCCCGGCGGGTCCGTTTATGAATCTGAATCTGGGTTTGGGTCTGGGTTTGGGTCTGGGTTTGGGTCTGGGGTTGGGTCTGGGGTTGGCGCGGTTTGCAACCGCGGACGGGCGGGAGGATGATGGGATCTTGACGACCGCGGCGATCGATCTGAAGAACGTGTCGAAGACCTACGGGCGGAAGGTCCGGGCGCTGCGCGGGATCTCGATGCACGTGGAGCGCGGGGAGATCTTCGGGCTGCTGGGCCCCAACGGGGCGGGCAAGAGCACGCTGGTGAAGATCCTGATGACGGTGATCCGGGCCACGCGGGCCGAGGGGACGATGCTGGGGGCGGCGGTCGGGGACAAGTCGGCGCTGGCGAGGGTCGGGTACTTGCCCGAGCACCACCGGTTCCCGGAGTACCTGACGGGGCGGCAGGTGATCGAGTTCTACGGCGCGATGACCATGGTGCCCCGGCGCGAGCGCAAGCGCAAGGCCGGGGAGCTGCTGGAACTGGTCGGCATGACCGACTGGGCGGATGTCAGGGTCAAGGGGTACTCCAAGGGGATGCGCCAGCGGGTGGGGATCGCCCAGGCGCTGGTGAACAGCCCGGACCTGGTGGTGCTCGACGAGCCGACCGACGGTGTGGACCCGGTGGGCCGGCGCGACATCCGCAACATCCTGACGCACCTCAAGCAGGAGGGGCACACGGTCTTCCTCAACTCGCACCTGCTCAGCGAGCTCGAGATGGTGTGCGATCGCGTGGCGATCCTGGTGCAGGGGCTGGTGTCGTCGCAGGGGACGATCGATGAACTGACGCGGGACCAGCAGAAGTACGTGATCGAGGTGGAGGCCGATTCGGTAGAGGCGGCCGACCGGGCGATCGCGGCGGCGGGCCCGGCGATGGGGGTGGCGGTGAGCAGGTCTGGCGAGGTGATCGATGCGATGACGACGCGGGCGGCGGCGGTGCAGCCGCTCCTGGATGCGCTGCGTCGGGAGTCTGCGGTGATCCGGTCGGTACGGCCGGCGCGCCCGTCGCTGGAGGACCTGTTCATGCAGGCGGTGACGGACAAGTCCACCGGGGAGGTTCGCAAGCCGGGGGCATCGATGGAAGGCCCGGACGATGAGGCGCCGGTCAAGCCCCCGGTCCGGAGGGGGATGCCGTGATCCAGATCTGGGCCCTTGCGGTCGATGCGTACCGGGAGCTGGCTTCCAAACGGCTGTTCTGGCTGGTGCTGTTCCTCTCGATCCTCGTGGCGGCCGCGTTCGCCGGCGTCGGGATCAACGCCCAGGGCTTTTCGTTGATGGGAAAGCAGATCGACAACGACCTGGTGAATTCCAGCAACATATCGCCGCTGGAGTTCTACAAGAACGCCTTTGCGCGGTTCGCGGTGCCGATCTGGCTGGCGTGGATCGCCGGGATCCTGGCCCTGGTCTCGACGGCGAGCATCTTCCCGGATTTCATCGCCGGAGGCGCGATCGAGATGACGCTCTCCAAGCCGATCGGGCGGCTGCGGCTGTTCCTGACCAAGTACATCTTCAGCCTGCTGTTCGTGACGCTGCAGGTGTTCGCGTTCACCGCCGCGTGCTTCCTGACCATCGGGATCCGGGGCGGGGAGTGGATCCCCAAGCTCTTCATCGCCGTGCCGATCGTGGTCCTGATGTACAGCTTCCTGTACTGTGTCTGCGTGCTCGCGGGCGTGCTTACCAGGTCGGCGATCGCCTCGCTGCTGCTGTCGATGCTGTTCTGGTTTGTCCTGTTCATCCTCAACTCCGTGGACGGTGTGCTGCTCCAGTTCAAGGAGTACAACACGGTGATGCGGGAGCGGATCGAGCGGAGGATCTCGGATTTCGAGACCCCACCCAAGCCGGGTGAGCCATCCCCGGTCGAGCGCAACGAGGCCGCGGCCGCGAAGGTCAAGGACCTCAAGAGCAAGCTTGCGGAGGCGGAGAAATCCGGGCAGACGATGCGGTTCTTTTCGAACGTGGTGTTCGGGATCAAGACGGTCCTTCCGAAAACCTCGGAGACCGTTGGTCTTCTGGAGCGTTCGCTCACCGAAGCGATCCACATGCCCGCGGGGTCGGCCCAGTCGGGCGGGGATGACCTGCTCGAGGGCAACATGTCCAGGATGTCGGAGGGGACTCAGCGCGAGATCGCCGAGCGGACGCAGGCCGCGCTGCGGGCCCGCAGCGTCGCGTGGGTGCTGGGGACTTCGGTGGCCTTCGAGGTAGTGGTCCTGGGGATCGGCGGCTGGATCTTCAGCCGGCGGGATTTCTGAGCCGGTGGAGCGGGCGCTACGGCCGCGGGCAGCACCCCGCATGATCAGTTCTTGGCGTTCTGGGAGATCAGGACGATGGCCGCGATGATCGCCAGGCCCGCGAGCACGGCGAGGGTGATCTTGATCCAGCTGTAGGGCCGCTCGCCCTGGACCTCGCCGGTGCGGGCGTTGATGAGCACGCGGAAGAGCTTGGCGCGGAAGCGGAAGGCGCCGATCCAGATCGGCAGCAGGATGTGCTTGAAGGTGATGTCGTGGAACTTGATGCGGCGGCTGGTGATCCGCTGCTCATCCCCGCCGATGTCGCCGCGGATCGTTGCATCGATGATGGGCGCCATGAGCTCCTTGGCCAGATCGAACCCCTGCGCGAGGTCGATCTGGTAGCTCTCGGCGAGGAAGCCGCTGAGGTAGCCGTCGGCGTAGGGCGTCAGGGCCTTGAGGTCCCAGGGCTCGAGGCGCTGGGAGTACTCCTCGGGCAGGGAGCGGCTGGCGAGCACGAGCACATCGTCGAACTCGTTCTGGACGGTGCCCCAGGCGGGCGTCCAGCGCGTGCGCTGCTCCTGGCGTGTGCGCTGGACGGCCTTGCCGTTCTCGTAGGCGGTGTAGCTGACGGTGACCCAGTAGTGGTCCCCGCGGAAGCCGGTGTAGTCGGTCACCGTGCCGCAGTCGTAGGTCCACGCGGGGTAGTAGATGCCCTTGATGACGCCGTCGATGTCGGCGAACCGCCGGATTGCCGAGGGCGCGAACCAGAGGCCCTTGAGCCACGCGCGGACCTTCTCGGCGGCGGGCCGGCGGTCGATCGCAAAGGGCAGGAGCGACTTGGGCTTGATCGCGCGGCGCGTGTGCGACTGGAGCACGATGTTGCTGCCGCAGTACGGGCACGAGAGCGAGGTGACGTTGGCGGGCCGGTCGATCTCGGCGGCGCAGGCGTCGCACTTGACCAGCTCGTGCTCGACCTGCTCGGCGATCTGGTGCAGCGTGGAGATCGCCTGCTGGAAGTCCAGCTCCTGCACGATCTGCTCGCCGCCGGAGATGCGGTTCTGGTGGTTGCAGTAGGGGCAGACCAGGCAGTCGGTGCCTGGCTTGAACTCGAGCTTGGCACCGCAGTTGGCGCAGGGGAAGCGCAGTCCGTCGGCGGTGCCGGGGGAGTCCGTACTCTCGGGGGCCTGGTGGGTCGGGTCGGTCTGTGTCATGGGTGCACGGGCGGGCCCAGGGGCGCCGGCGAAGCGGTCGGCCGCGCGGTGTCACCGCGGCAGCGGGGGCGGGGCCGCGCCGCCGAACAGGCTCGCCAGGGCCGGGACCTGGCCGGCGGGCTGCCAGCCGGACATTCCGCTGGACCAGACGAGCGTCTGGGGGGTGAGCTCACCCGTGCGGGCCTTGGCCTGGAGCCCGGACATGTCGAAGGGTCCGGCCTGCTGGTTGTTGATCGCGACATGGAATGTCGGCAGCCCGGGGGGGGCGGCGGCTTGGGCTTGAGTTTGGCCTTGGGCCATGGCCTGGGCCATCTGCTGGCCCATGGCGATCCCGGCGCCCAGGCCGACGCCCGCGCCCGCAGCGCCGCCGGGGTTCTTGGCGGCGTCGCCGATCGCCTGGGCGGACTGGAACTGCGTGAAGCGGTTGAGATCCCCGATCACGCCCATGCTGGTGCGCTTGTCCATCGCCTGCTCGACCTCGGGGGGCAGGGAGATGTTCTCGATCAGCAGCGAGGGGACTTCCAGGCCGTACTGCTCGAACTCGGGCTTGAGCTTGCCGAGCATGGCCGCGGCGATCGTGTCGTAGTTGGCGGCCAGGTCGAGGGCCGCGAGCTTGCACTCGCCCAGGGACTCGGCGAACTGCGAGACGATCATGTTGCGCAGCTGGGTGACGATCTCGTCGGTGGTGAAGCGGGCGTCGGTGCCGACGGCGGCGCGGATGAGCTCGACGGGCCTGTCGATCCGCATGACGTAGGTGCCGAAGGCGCGGAGGCGCACGGGTCCGAACTCGGGGTCCCGGAGCATGACGGGGTTCATCGTGCCCCACTTGAGGTCGGTGAAGCGCTTGAGGTTGACGAAGTAGACCTCGGCCTTGAAGGGGCTCTCGAAGCCGTACTTCCAGCCCTTGAGCTTGCTCAGGACCGGCAGGTTCTGGGTGGTGAGCGTGAAGGTGCCGGGGAACTGGAAGACGTCGGCGATCTGGCCCTCGTTGACGAAGACCGCGGCCTGGGTCTCGCGGACGACGAGCTTGGCGCCGTTCTTGATCTCGTTGTCGTGGCGCGGGAAGCGCCAGACCAGGGTGTCGTTGGTCGAATCGAGCCACTCGATGATGTCGATGAGCTCGCCGCGAAGTGCGCTGAAGATTCCCATTCCACACTCCCTTTCAAGGCCGGCGGCGGAGGTCGAGCTCCGGGCCGGGCGCAATCCTAGTGGAGCCGGACGGCGGCGGGTGCGGGTCGCAGGACCCGCCCCCGTGCCGGGCGCGGCCGCGGCACGGGCACCCTGCCCGGTCAGATCCGCGTGCGCCGGAGAGTTGTTCGTGATACGCACGGCGGGTTTCATTCCCGGCGTTGGGCGGGCCGGGTTTGTCCCGGGCGTACGGAGGCCAGACAATTGCAGATGAACCGCACAGGCTTGAGAGGTTGTCGTCGGGCCGGCCGGGTGGTGGGGCCGGCGGTGGTGGGGGTGTTGGGGGTGGGCGCGTCGATGGGCATGGTTCTGGCCCTTGGGGGCTGCGCCTCGACGGGGATCGCGCTGCGGGAGTCCTTCGGGTACGCCAAGCGTGAGCAGCTGGTCGATCGGGTCGGGGAAGCGCGGGACCAGCAGGCCGAGGCCAAGAAGCAGTTCGAATCGGCCCTGGCCGAGTTCCTGGCCGTCACCGGCGTGGGCGGCAGCGCTTCGACCAAGGAGATGGAGGACCGCTACGCGAGCCTGAAGCAGGCGTACGAGAAGAGCCAATCGCAGGCGGAGGATGTCCGCTCCCGGATCCAGAGCGTCGAGAACGTCGCCGGGGCCCTGTTCAAGGAGTGGAAGGGGGAGTTGGGCCAGTACTCCGACCCGTCGATGCGGGCCGCGAGCCAGAAGCAGCTCGATGACACCCGCGCCCAGTACGGCAAGCTCCTGGGCGTGATGCGGAACGCGGCGTCCAAGATGGACCCGGTGCTCGCCAGGTTCAAGGACCAGGTGCTGTTCCTCAAGCACAACCTCAACGCCCGGGCGATCTCGTCGCTGCAGGGGACGGCCGCGGGGGTGCAGTCGGACGTCGCGGCGCTCATCAAGGAGATGGAATCGGCGATCAACGAGGCCAACGCATTCATCAGCCAGATGCAGCCACCGGCATCCTGAGGTCGTCCGGAGATCGCACCGACGGAGCCGTCCACACGATGCGCGAACACTACCTTCCTCCCCTGATCATCGGCGGCGGCAACATGGCCCGTGCGATCGTGCATGGTGCGCAGCGGCAAGGGCTCGATCTGTTCCGCGGGGGCTGGCTCGCCGAGCCCGATGTTGCCAAGCACGCCGAGTTTGCGGGCCGGGGGATGCGGGTGTTCGCATCGGCCGCGGAGGCGGTCATCGCGATCCTCGGGGATCGGACTCTTGCCTCGGACGCGACGATGCCGGTGCTCCTGGCCGTCAAGCCGCAGGTGCTTGAGGGTGCCGTTCGCGACATCGCTGCGCCCCTCGCGGGCCGGGACCTTCTGATCATCTCGATCCTCGCGGGCACGCCGATGGACCGGATCGCCTCGCTGTTGCCGGGACATCCGCGGATCGTCCGCGTGATGCCGAATCTGGCGGCGAGCATCGGGCAGGGGGCAACGGCGATCAGCGCTTCGGCCGGCGCTGGGCCCGGCGATGTCGAGTTTGTGCGGGCGATCTTCGCGGCGGTCGGTCCGTTGGTGGTGGCACTGGATGAGTCCCTGATGGATGCGTTCACCGCGCTGGCGGGGTCCGGGCCGGCGTACATCTTCTACCTGGCCGAGGCGATGCTCGCCGCCGGACAGGAGATGGGATTCGACCGCGCGACGGCCCTCGGGATCATGCGCCAGACGCTTGCCGGCGCTGCGGGACTGCTCTCTCGCAACCCCGATGATGCAACCGGGGAGCGATCCGATGCCGATCCCGGCACGTTGCGTGCCGCCGTCACCAGCAAGGGCGGCACGACCGCTGCGGCGACCGCGGTGCTGGACTCGCGAGCGGTCATGCGGGCGTGGATCGATGCGATCATCGCCGCGCGGGACCGGGGGCGGGAATTGTCGGGCGCGTAGTGGATCACGAGTCGTGTGATTGTGCCCGGACTGTCGGCGCAGCCTCGTGCGCACCGCAGTATTTCCGGTGATTAGCCCTTTCCCGCATCATCGTACCGCACCATCGGTCAGGTCGGAATAGCGAAGGCGCTTCCCGACGATCAGGTGCATTGCCTTGTCGAATCGCTCCCAGTCCGACAACTCGCGCACGTTGAACCGCCACACCTGCTCATCGACGTACGCGGGCAGGTGTTCATGGTGCGTCTTGATGTAGCAGCCCTTCAAGCTCCTCCTGAGGCAGTTAAAGAAGTTCTTCAGCCCGTTGGTGTGAACGTTACCGCCGCATCATTCTCGTTCTGCCCGCGGGCACTGTGCGCGCCCAGGACTTCTCCAGCTCCCAGTGGTGGCCAATGCCCCAGTGGAAGCGAGATGGGCTGGCGTGCGTCATCCTCAACTGGCTGGGGGATCACGCCGACACCCAGTTCGAGGTTTACGCGGGCTTTCCCATCGACGATCCCGAGTCCCTGTGCATGGGGTCGAACCAGTATTCCGTGCCGTCCATCGACGCCGGCACGTGCGGCAATATGTCAACCGAGGGCTACATGTACTACCCGTGCGCGGGAGCGGCAACGGCCCATTCCCCCTCCCCATTCGCGCAGGCGGATGTCTGCGACTTCCACCGCAACATCGACCCGTGGCAGTACCTGGGGATCACGCGGTACTGGCTCGATGGCTCGACCGCGCACTGGTCGGACTTCGTCGAGCTGCCGTACTGCCCACTTTATGCGCCCGGGAGCGGTCAGCCTCACTTCCTGGGTACGGAGGCGATCCCGATGGACTTCACCGATCCGGACCATCCCGAGATCGACCTGGCCCGCGCTCTGTACGCACCTGCGATCATCTTCCCCGGGCACATCGCCGTGGTGGACGAAGACAAGTGCTGGGATGTTTCAGAGAACGCCAACACCACCGAACTCGTCGTGATCGTGGACTACAATGATCAAGATTACTTCGCGCTCAATGACATGTTCGACGTGCTCGCCTGGACCCAGCGCGGCTTCGTGCTCGCAGCGCAGCCTTCCGAGAACGCCCTGCTCCCGCCTCAGTTCACCGAGTACATGAAGCGGGTCTACGACTTCGGCACGCTCACCAAACGTCGGGACTTCAACGGGGATGGTCTCCCAGCGAACAGCGGGGATCCCGGCGATTCTCAGGACCTGGCCGATTTCAACACCGCGTATGCACTCTACCACGGCAAGACCAACTGCAATTGGGTCCACGGGGATCTGGACGGAGACCATGATGTCGATGCCCACGACGCCATGCTCTTCAACCTCTGGTACTCGTTCCAGAAGCAGACCGTGCAGGTGAATCTCGGAACGGCCAATCCGAACAACGCGCTGACCAAGCCGTAGCCGAGTCGGGTCGGCGTACTCGGTGGATACCGCGCTCGCGATCCCGCGGGCGCATTTCAATGGTGCAACGCCTCGCCCTCCGATAGGTGGTATGCTCTTGTCCTCGATGATGCGCAGCCCCCCAAGCACAGCTATTCTCCTCGCAATCGCCGCGCTGGCGATCGCCCGCCTCGCCCACGCCCAGCAGAAGACCTTCAGGCTCGACGATGAGGGCCAGTGGGCGGTCTCCAAGGCCCCCGAGCCCGGGAGCGATGCCGAGCTCATCGGCCGGGCCCGCGAGATGATCGCCCAGGGCCGCGACTCGGCCGCCGAGGCGATGCTCGACGGCTGGATCGAGCGCAACGAGCGCAGTGAGAACCCCTGGCTCGCGGAGGCCTACCTGGCCCGCGGGGATGCCCGCCTGCTCCAGGACAGCGAGGTCGGCGCCCTCTACGACTACGAAGAGATCACCAAGCACTTCGCCGGCTCGGATGCCTTCACGATCGCGCTGACGCGTGAGCTGGACATTGGCCTGCGGTACTTGAACGGCCTGAGGAAGAAGTTCCTGGGCATGCGGATCGAGCCGGCCGAGCGCATCGGCGAGGAGATCCTCATCCGTGTGCAGGAGCGGCTGCCCAAGAGCCGGCTGGCCGAGCGGGCGCTGTACGAGCTGGCCGACTACTACTACCGCTCGCGCGACATGGAGATGGCCGCCGAGGCCTACGGCGTCTTCCTCAAGCTCTTCCCGACCAGCGAGCGCCGCCAGGAGGCGATGCAGCGCCGTGTGTACGCGAACATCGCCAAGTTCAAGGGCCCCTCCTACGACGCCAACGGTCTGCGCGAGGCCAAGTTCCTGATCCGGGACTACGCCGGCCGCTACCCGCAGGACGCCGAGCGCATCGGCATGGACGACGCCCTGATCGCCCGCCTCGACGAGTCGGCCGCGGTGCAGATGCTCCAGACCGCCAACTGGTACATCCGCCGCGAGGACGAGGTCTCCGCACGCCTGACGGTGCTGCGGCTGCTCCGCAAGTTCCCGCAGACGGTCGCCGCGGTCCGTGCCCAGGAGCTTGCGGACCAGCACAAGTGGGAATTCCCCGCGGCGATCACCCCCGCGCCGGCCGCGGAAGCAGACGCGGCCCCGGCACCGGGCGAACCGGTTGCTCCGCCCGCGGCGGGCCCGGATGCAGCGCCGCCGAGCGGCAAACCGGCGCATGAGCCGGTGGTGGCGCCCGCCCGCAGCGCAAGGCCCGGCGGCTCTGCGCCCCAACCGGCCAAGAAGCCCGACGGCGAGCCGGCCGGCGGCCATACCGGGCCGGGCGCTGCGCCCGCCAAGGAGGGAGGCCGATGAGAGGCTCCCACGCCATCGGGATCATCTGGGCGTGCGCCGTCGCGTGCGCTGCGTGCATCAGCGGCTGCTCGAGCGACCCGCGCGAGGGGTACTCGTTCAGCGATCCGCACAACCAGGACGTCCACACGATCGCCATCGAGATGTTCGAGAACGAGACGTACGCCGGGGGCCTGGAGCACCAGCTCACCGAGGCCATCGGCAAGGAGATCATGCGGACCACGCGCTGGAAGATCGCCAGCACCCGTTCGGCCGAGACCGTGCTCAGCGGCACGCTGGTCGCCTCGGAACTGCGGCCGCTCTCGAGCGACCAGCAGACGGGCCTGGTCCAGGAGATGGGCGTGCGCCTGACCGTCGACTTTGACTGGCGTGACAACCGCACCGGCAAGACCCTCGTCAGCCGCAAGGCCTTCTCGGCGATGGACACCTTCGTCCCGGCGATCCAGACGGGCGAACGCCTCGAGACCGGCCAGGCGACCACCGTGCAGGAGCTGGCCAAGAACATCGTCGCCGAGCTGCGATCCTCCTGGTGAACGGCCCGAGCTCCCTCCGGACCGCGATTTGGGGTTTGATTCCAAGAACGCCGGCCGCCGCGATTCCGTACGGTTCTCGAGGGCCCATGGCTTGGTCCGCTATCCATTGGAACGGCCGACCGGAGGCGGTGGGGGATCGACCCTAGTCGAACCCTATCATCCCTGCAGGCCTACCTTCCCTTGGTGGCGGAATGGCCTCGGGTGGAAAGAGGATTCAGGCCGATCGCGTTGCCGGCTGCATCCGGGCGCGGTGCGAGCCGAAAGTTGAGGTACGGTGAGCGATCATTCTGACGACATCCGGACGGTTCAAGGACGGCCGAACCCCCAGCCCGAACCCGGGGCCGACACGCGGCAGCACCGCGACCAGACCGGCCTTGCGATGTTCGCGGCCGGCGACAAGCCCGAGCGGCCCGGCGATCCGACGCGCGGCGACAGCGACCCGCGCCGCCGCCCGCAGACCCCCAACATGCAGCCCAGCCGGGGGATCTTCGGCATCGTGACCGCCGTCATCGTGGTCACGATCCTCTTCATGGCGATGAGCGCCCAGCAGCAGGGCGAGCCGATCTCGGTCTACGAGTTCAACAACCGCTACAACGACAACTCCATCGATCCCAACAGCGTGATCATCCGGGACGACTCGATCACCGCGACCCAGCGCGAGGGCGACAAGGAGATCCCCGTCCGGATCGCCCTGAACACCGCGACGCGCGACCAGGTCGTCAAGGAGGTCCTCAAGACCACATCCGGCAAGGCCAAGAGCAAGCCCCAGTCGTACTGGGCGCCGTTCCTGTACGTGTTCGCGCCCTTCGTCCTGTTCATCTTCGTGCTCTGGTATTTCATCTCCCGGGGCCTGCGCAACGCCGGCGCCGCCGGGGGCATGCTCGGCAACTTCGGCAAGAGCCGTCACCGCACGCTGACCAAGGAGATGACCGGTGTCACCTTCGTCGACGTCGCCGGCATCGACGAGGCCAAGGAAGAAGTCACCGAGATCATCGAGTTCCTGAAGAACCCCAAGAAGTTCACCAAGCTCGGCGGCCGCATCCCGCGCGGCGTCCTGCTCATCGGCGAGCCCGGCTGCGGAAAGACCCTGCTCGCCAAGGCGATCGCCGGCGAGGCCGACGTCCCGTTCTTCTCCATCTCCGGCTCGGACTTCGTCGAGATGTTCGTGGGCGTGGGCGCCTCGCGCGTCCGGGACCTGTTCAAGCAGGCCAAGGACTCGGCCCCCTGCATCATCTTCCTCGACGAGATCGACGCGGTGGGTCGCCGCCGCGGCGGCGGGTTTACCACCGGCGGCCACGACGAGCGCGAGCAGACGCTCAACGCGATCCTGGTCGAGATGGACGGGTTCAACTCCACCGACGGCGTCATCGTGATCGCCGCGACCAACCGCTCGGACGTGCTCGACCCCGCGCTCACCCGGCCCGGCCGCTTCGATCGCCAGATCGTCGTCCCGCTCCCGGATGTCAAGGGCCGCGTCGAGATCCTCCGAGTCCACGCCAAGAAGGTCAAGATGGGCCCCGACGTCGACCTCGAGAAGGTCGCCCGCGGCACGCCCATGTTCTCCGGCGCCGACCTGGCCGCGATCATCAACGAGGCCGCGATCGCGGCGACCATGTCCAACAAGGAGTTCATCGAGCACGAGGACCTCGAGGAGGCCCGTGACAAGGTGAAGTTCGGCCGCGCCCGCAAGAGCCGCCGCCCCGACGCGGTCGAGAACCGTGCCACCGCGTTCCACGAGGCCGGGCACGCCGTGCTCCAGGCCCTGCTCTCCGACGCCGACCCGCTGCACAAGGTCACCATCATCCCCCGCGGCCAGGCCCTGGGCGCCACGTTCTCCCTCCCCGAGAAGGACCGCTGGGGCTACGGGCTCAAGTGGCTCAAGGCGACCATGCGGGTCCTGTGCGGCGGCCGGATCGCCGAGCAGCGCGCCACCGGCGACATCGGGTCCGGGGCCGCGATGGACATCGCGCAGGTCACCAACCTGGCCCGCAAGATGATCCTCGAGTGGGGCATGAGCGAGAAACTCGGCTTTGTCCGCTACGAGGGCGCCGACACCCGCGAGATGTTCATGCCCGAGAAGGAGTTTTCGGAGGACACCGCCCGCATCGTCGATTCGGAGATCCGCCGGCTCATCGACGAGGCGTACACCGAGGCCAAGAAGACCCTCGAAGAGAACTGGTCCAAGGTCGAGGCGGTCGCCGAGGCGCTGGTCAAGTACGAAACCCTCAGCTCCGACGACGTCTCGAAGATCATGCGCAACGGCGTGCTCGACCGGCCCACCGTCGGGGACCTTCTCAGGGCCGAGGCCCGCAAGAAGGCCGCCGAGGCCCAGAGCGCCGCCCGCCCCGAAACCCGCCCCGACACCGACACGCCTCCCAACATCATGCCCTCCCCCGCCTAAGGGCCGCGGGCCGACCTGCCCTCCGATCAGCCCGAGGCCATCGCCGCGGGCTGCTTTTCATACAGGGTCATCACAGGGATCCGGCGAACCCAGGTCAGGCGCGCCTCGCTCTCATCACGGTTTGATCCTAGAATGATTCTAAGGCTCAATACCCATCTTTGTGTCCGGAGTACGACCGATGGCCACACCCAAGCTCCCGATCTACCTCGATCACGCCGCGACCACTCCGTGCGATCCGCGCGTGGTGGAGGCGATGCTCCCGTACTTCAGCGACATCTTCGGCAACCCGGGCAGCCGCAACCACCAGTTCGGTTGGAAGGCCGAGGAGGGTGTGGACCGGGCGCGTGAGCAGGTGGCGGCTATCCTGGGAGCCAACGAAAAGGAGATCGTCTTCACGTCCGGCTCGACCGAGAGCAACAACCTGGCGATCCGCGGCGCGGCGATCATGTACGAGAAGGCCCCGATGAACTCGGGCAAGCCGCGCGGTCACATCATCACGAACCTGATCGAGCACAAGGCGGTGCTTGACCCGTGCAAGCGGCTCCAGAAGGAGGGGTTCGATGTCACGTTCCTCGAGCCGCCCCGTGACGGGATCATCACCGCCGAGATGGTCAAGGCCGCGCTGCGCGACGACACGATCCTGGTCACCGTGATGTGGGCCAACAACGAGCTTGGCGTGATCAACGAGGTCCGCCAGATCGGCGCCCTGTGCAAGGCCCGGGACATCATCTTCCACACGGACGCGACCCAGTGGGTCGGCAAGATGCCCACCGACGTCGAGAAAGACAACCTGGACCTCCTGAGCCTCAGCAGCCACAAGATCTACGGGCCCAAGGGCGTGGGGGCGCTGTACGTCCGCCGCCGCAAGCCGCGGGTCCGGCTCACATCCCTGGTCGACGGCGGCGGGCAGGAGCGCGGGTTCCGCTCGGGCACCCTCAACGTCACCGGCATCGTCGGGCTGGGCAAGGCCTGCGAGATCGCCGCCCAGGAGATGGACCAGGACGCGACCCGCCTCTCGCGCCTGCGAAGGAAGCTCGAGGACACGATCACCTCGAACCTCGACAGCACCCAGATCAACGGCCACCGCGAGAAGCGCCTCCCGCAGATCACCAACATCTCGTTCGGGTTCGTCGAGGGCGAGAGCCTGATGATGGCCTGCAAGGAGATCGCCTGCTCCTCGGGCTCGGCGTGCACCAGCGCCTCGCTCGAGCCCAGCTACGTGCTCAAGTCGATCGGCGTGGGGGACGAGCTGGCCCACAGCTCCCTGCGGCTCTCGCTGGGGCGCTGGACGACCGAGGAGCAGATCGACTACACGATCGAGAAGGTGGTGTCGGCGGTCAAGAAGCTGCGGGAGCTCTCGCCGCTGTACGACATGCACAAGGAAGGCATCGACCTGAGCAAGGTTGAGTGGGCCCACCACTAGTGCAGGGGACGGCGGGCCTCGGGGCCGGGTGAACGTCGGCGCAGGTTGGATTCCAGGTTCAGGCACTCCGGCATCGGGCCCTTTGGCCCTCTGGAGCTTTGGAGGTTTCTCATGTCTTACGGCCCCAAGATCATCGACCACTACGAGAACCCCCGCAACGTCGGGTCCTTCGGCACCCAGGCCGACATCAAGGCCCGCAAGGATGTCGGCGTGGGCCTGGTCGGCGCCCCCGAGTGCGGCGACGTCATGCAGCTGCAGATCAAGGTCAACGACAAGACCGGCCTGATCGAGGACGCCAAGTTCAAGTGCTTCGGCTGCGGCTCGGCGATCGCGAGCTCCTCGCTCGCCACCGAGTGGCTCAAGGGCCGCACCATCGACCAGGCCGGACAGATCAAGAACACGCAGATCGTCGAGGAACTGAGCCTGCCGCCGGTGAAGATCCACTGCTCGGTGCTCGCCGAGGATGCGATCCACGCGGCGATCGAGGATTACCGGCGCAAGAACGGGATCACCTCCGACACCGCCGCCGCGTCGCACTGACCACGCGGATCGGTAGCGCCCATGGGATCATGAACGGGCCCCGCCCCCGGCGGGGCCCGTTCTGTTGGCGCGCCGCACCGGAGGAGGCCGCCGGCCAAAAAACAACGGAGCCCGGCGTGTGCCGGGCTCCGCGTTCAGTACAGACTGAAGACTCGCACGAGCGCAGGCTTAACGGCGCCGACGGCCGGCGGCCAGACCGGCCAGGCCGACCAGGCCGAGGCTGGCCGGGGCGGGAACGGTGTTGAACTTGATGTTGTCGATGCCGACCCAGTCACCGAAATCGCCCGGGGCGACGGCGACGTAGTAGGCCGGGGAGGAGAACGCGCCGCCGATGTTCTCGACGCCGCCGATGCCGTTGGCCTGGTACGAGCCCAGGAGGGTCAGGTCGGCCGCGTAGTACGCGAAGAACGTCTGCAGGCCGTCCACGCCGCCCGTGTCACCGACCACGTCCATCGTCATGTAGTCGATGGGGGTGGTGAACGTCATCAGGAAGGAGGGGTCCCCGTCCTCGGCGAGCCAGTCCTGGCTGAACGCGTGGAGCACCTGGCCGAGGGAGGCGTTATAGCCGCCGCCGGTGTCGGTGCTGGTGATGTGCATGCCGGTGTTGGTCGCCCAGCCGTACGGATCGGCCGAGAACGTCACGCCCCAGCCCGAGTAGGGCTGAGCGGTGAGCGCGCTGGTGCCGTTGGCGATGGCGTTACCAGCCGAGTCTTGGTCGAAGTTCATGGTGAACAGCGGGCGGGCGGTCGCCGTGCCGGCGATCATGGCCAGAGCGGCCACGCCAAAGAGGGCCTTCTTCATGTCCTATTCCTCCTACATCCAAACACATAGCACCCCGCCTAAGCAAGCTGCACACATGTACAGCCACCTTGGCGGGTGGAAAACGCTTCGTCGAAACTATGGATGTGGAGATTTATCCCTCCTCCTCATCCAGTCTTGGACACTAATCACTCCGACCGAATGTGTCAAGAGACAGGGGGGTGGAATTCCTCACAAAGTCGCGAAGTCGATGGAACCGATCCAGCGCTTCCCCTTGGATGGGAATCCGCCCCTCCCGAATCTCCAAACGATCTCCCTCTCCTCCGCGTATCATGATCAGGGAGATTCAGTGTGGATGCCGGGGTGAATGCCCAAGTTCTTCGGATTCATGGAGTTGCATCGATGACCGACACTCAAGTCCAGGACCAGACGCTGCAGTCCGGTGTGATCTTGACCGAGACCGCAGCCCGCGAAATCAAGACCATCATTCAGCAGCAGGAACTGGATGCTGAGAAGGTCCGCCTGCGCGTCGGCGTGAAGGGGGGAGGCTGCTCGGGGTTCAGCTATATATTGGATCTAACAGAAACACAGAAGGAAAGCGATGAGCTGTTCGAACAGCACGGGGTCAAGATCATCTGCGACCCTAAGAGCCTGCTCTACCTGAATGGAGTCACGGTCGATTTCCGGGATGAGATCATGGGCCGCGGATTCGTGTTCAACAATCCCAACGCGAGTTCGACCTGCGGATGCGGCTCCAGCTTCCACGTATGATGGATTCGAACTAATAGATACGTTAGTTTAGTTATATTTGGATGATCTCATCCACGTTTGGTTTGGAATATGCAAGCAGTATGTATGCAATTTATTCGGGTTGCAAGGACGCCTGTGGTCCGGTTACCCTGAGAGCGTAGGTTCCGATATCTCATGGATGCTCGGTGGGGCGGGCAAGAGCGGGGCGAAGGCGTCGGACCATCCGGGTCGTTCTGGGCAGGATGGGGAGTCGGTGGGGAACGAGAATTTCGGGGCATGGGTCCGCTCGGACGGGTCCAGACCACGCGGCGCCCCGAGTGGGTGCGGAGCGGTGTTGTGATGGGTCGCGTCATGATGCGCGACCAAGGGCCCGGCCGGGGCCGGTGGGGTGCCGTCGGGGACCGACGGATCGGAAGGACACGATGAGTCAGGCCGCCACGCCTCTTGAGACCACCATGAACTACGCACCGCCGACGGTGACACAGTTCAGCGTGTTTCTGGTCAACAAGGTTGGAAAACTCTTCGACCTGGTGGAGTTGTTCGACAACTCGACCTGCCAGGTCTGCGCGATCTCGGTGCACGAGGCCAGCGACCACGCCGTGGTCCGGATCATCACCAACAACGCCTCGGCGGCCCGTGAGATGCTCCGCCGCCAAGGGCTGCCCTTCTCCGAGAAGGACGTGCTGGTGGTCGAGCTCACCAAGGGCAAGACGCTCGCCCAGCTGTGCCTGAGCCTCCTGAGCGCCGAGCTGTTCATCCAGTTCGCGTACCCGCTGATGCACCGGCCCAACGGCACGGCGACCATCGCGCTGGCCGTCGACGACCTGACCCTCGGGGGGCAGATCCTCCGGCGCAAGGACTTCCGGCTCTTTGGCGAGGGTGACCTCCCGGGCCGTCCCAACGCGTCTTCGCACTGAAGCCTCACCGGCGTTCGCAGATCAGATCCATCCCAGGAACCTGAAGATCGCCCGTGTGGGCGGCGATATCCGCGCCGATTCGCGGGAGTCGAATTCGCGCACGCTCGCGACGGGCATCCAACGCACCTGCTGGTGCTCCCAGTCGCGCTGGCCCATCTGCCGGCGGGCCTCCTGCAGGTCGGCCCGAAGGCTGATGCGCACGAGCACGTCAAAGCCACCGGCGTACGAGTCGTCGCACACGCCGATGAGTGTGCACTCGCCGGCATCGATCTCCAGGCCCGCTTCCTCGCGGGCCTCCTGACGCAGGTGGGACAGGAGCAGGTCGACCCCGGGCGGCTCGGCCCCCGCGCCGTCGGCGGGGACGCCGCCTCCGGGAATCACTTCCCACAGGTCTCCGTAGACACGAGTCTGCGTCGAGCGAAGGCCGGTCAGGACATGCCGGGCGCCGTCCTGGTCGATCGCCGTGACGACGCCGCGAACGGCGAGCATCGAGACTCCGACGCCCACCGTCGGGCGCACGGCGTACCGGCGGTAGCGGTCGGGCGCCACGCTCACCAGGCCCGCGACCGGGTCGAACGCGCGGACGGACCAGATCGGACCATCGTGCAGGCGAGCGTTGGCGCGGCAGAGTTCCTCCCACCGCCGCACCGACCGCGGGTCCTGGACCTGAGGCTGCGAGCCGGAGAGCTCGATGCGGAGCGTCCGGGCCGTCGTGTCCGACAGCGGCCAGACCTGCACCGGACCGAAGGAGATGCGGGCGGCCGCGGGATGCGGCCCTTGCCCGGGGTCATGGCTCATCGCATCATGTCCGCGAGCCCCTCCAGGTCGCCGATGTCACCCAGCCCCAGGGCCTGGGCCTCGGCTTTGACGGCCTCGTGCAGGCGCTGCTGGGCCTGGCGGAGGGCGTCGTTGACGGCCTCGGCGATCAGGTTGCCGGCCAGGGCGCGGGTCTTGTCATCGGCGGCCATGCCGTTGACCAGGGCCGGGCTGAGCTCGACCTCGAGCACCTGCATTTTGCCGGTGACCACGGCGCGGGCGGCGCCTCCGCCGGCCTGGCCGGTGCAGCGGGTGGATTCCATCTTGGTTTTCACGCGATCCCCGGCCTGCTTGAGTCCCTCGCGGTTCTTCATGAGGCCGGCCAGGGCGCCCATCGTCTTGAGCTTGTCGAACATGGCCGATGGTACGTTGCCGGATCGGGCCAGCGCGGGGCGATCGCCGCGCGCGGCCGTTCAAGGCTTGGCGACCGGGACCCGGACCATGAGCACGGGGATGTCGGTGCGGTGGCGGACCTCGTTGGCGACCGAGCCCAGCAGCGCATCCTTGATGAACCCGTGCCCGTGCGTGGACATGGCGATCAGGTCGCAGTGCTCGTTGTGGGCCAGGCGGATGATCTGCTCGGCGGGGTCCCCGCAGGCAAGCTGGCAGGAGACTTCAAAGCCGTCCCGGCGGAGGTCTTCCTGCCGCTGGGAGAGGTAGGCGCGGTCGGTGCGCATCTCCTCGGAGTCTTCGAGGTTGAGCTGCTCCTGGTTGCGGGCGACGTGGCCGTCGGCGACGTGGACGAGGATGATCCGCGAGCCGCACAGGCGGGCCAGGGCGCGGATGTGCTCGAGGATGGTCCCGTCGGCCGGGGAGTTCTCGAGGGGGATGAGGATCGTCTGGTAGAGCGGCATGGTGGGTGCTGGGTGGTCGGGCCCCCGGATTCAGTTCCCGGCCGCGGCGGAGGTCCACCCGGCCCACTCGGCGATCGTCTGGAAGAGCAGATAGCCGTTGAGGACGACGATGATCGCGGTGACGAGCCACGCGGTGGTCTGGAGCCAGGGCCGGTTGGCGAATCGTCCCATCTTGTGCTTGTCGGACGTGAACAGGACCAGGGGAATGACGGCAAACGAGAGCTGCATGGAGAGGATGACCTGGCTGAGGACCAGGAGCTGGTTGACGCCCTTGTGGCCGTAGAACGAGGCGACGATGACGGCGGGGACGATGGCGATCAGGCGGGTGATGAGCCGCCGGAGCCAGGGCCGCAGGCGTATGTCGAGGAAGCCTTCCATCACGATCTGGCCGGCGAGCGTTCCGGTGAGGGTGGAGTTCTGGCCCGAGCACAAGAGGGCGATGGCAAACAGCGTGCTCGCGGCGCCGACGCCCATCACGGGGCTGAGCAGGCGGTAGGCGTCCTCGATCGCCGCGACGTCCTGGTGCTCGGTGCCGTGGAAGACGGCCGAGGCGAGGATGAGGATCGCGGCGTTGATGAAGAAGGCCAGCAGCAGGGCGAGCGTGGAGTCGATGGTCGCGAAGCGGATCGCGGTGGTGCGTCCCTCGTCGTCGCGGGTGAAGTTGCGTGTCTGGACGACGCTGGAGTGCAGGTAGAGGTTGTGGGGCATGACCGTGGCGCCCAGGATGCCGATGGCGATGTAGAGCATGCCGGGGTTGGTGACGATCTGGGGGGTCGGGAGCAGCCCGGCGAGCATGGAGCCGGGGTCGAGCCGGGAATGGAGCAGGTTGTAGGCAAAGCACCCGCCGATGGTGAGGATGAGGGTGCCGACGATCGCCTCGAGCAGGCGGAAGCCCTTCCCCTGGAGGAACAGCACGATCAGCACGTCCAGGGCGGTGATGCACACGCCGCCGACGATGGGGATGCCGAAGAGCAGGTTGAGGGCGATCGCCGAGCCGATGACCTCGGCCAGGTCGCACGCGGCGATCGCGACCTCGCAGATGAGCCAGAGGAGCATCCCGACGGGCTTGGAGTAGTGGTCCCGGCAGGCCTGGGCGAGGTCCCGGCCGGTGACGATGCCCAGCTTGAGGGCCAGGTGCTGGAGCAGGATCGCCATGAAGTTGGATATGAGAACGACCGAGAGCAGGGTGTAGCCGAAGCGGGCCCCGCCCTGGAGGTCGGTGGCCCAGTTGCCCGGGTCCATGTAGCCGACGGCGACCATGAGGCCGGGCCCGGAGAAGGCAAGCAGCTTGCGCAGGAAGCGCCCCGAAGGCGGGACGTGGATGCTCGAGTGCACCTCGGGCAGGGAGGTCTGGCCCGCGGGCCGGCGCCACGCGAGGCCGGCGGGCGTGGCCAGGGGGGCGCCCGCGGCGGGGGCTCGGGGCGGGGCGGTGGGGAGGTCGGGGGTCATGGGTCGGTCTGCGGTGTTGACTTCTCGGGCTGTGGCGGGCGCACCCAAATGTAACCGAAGCTACAACATAGGCCTCCCTCTACGGCTTGTCAACTTTCCTACCGGGGCGTACCCTCCGGGGGCATGCCCAGAGCATCCACCACACGATCCAGATCGGCCGGCCGGGCCGGTTCCGCCAGGGGCGGCCCCTCCCGGCCTTCCGCGGGGAACGGCGCGGGGGCCGCCGCCGGGGACGGTTCCGGGGTCGACCAGGCGGCGATCCACCGGCGGACGCGCAGGGCTCACTCCTCGGAGCTGGCCGAGGACTACGTGGAGATGATCGCCGGGCTCATCGAGGCCCAGGGGGAGGCCCGGGTGGTCGAGTTGGCCCGGAGGATGGGCGTGAGCCACGTCACGGTCGTGCGGACGGTGTCCCGCCTGCAGCGGGACGGCCTGGTCACCGCGCGTCCGTACCGGTCGATCTTCCTGACCGATGCGGGCCGCAAGCTCGCCGAGCGGGTCCGGCGGCGGCACGAGCTGGTCGTGGAGTTCCTGCTGGCGATCGGGGTGGGGGAGAGCGCTGCACGCAACGACGCGGAGGGGATCGAGCACCACCTGAGCAAGGAGACGCTCGGGGCGCTGGAGCGGTTCCTCGAGCAGGGGCGGGGCGTTCGACCGCGCCCGTAGGCCTCCTCCGGGGCGGTTGCTCCCGGGGTGGCCGGGCGTGCAAAGATTGACACTTCAGAAAGGTCCCACGCACATGACCCAGCCCAATGCCCGCGGCGAGGGCACCGTCGACCGGTTGGTCAGGCCGGTGCCCGCCGACAACGCGGCCGTCCGAGCCGCCGAGGACCCGCAGGCCCTCGAGCAGTTTGATGCCCTGATCGCACGCGTCGGGGGCATCCCCGGTTCGTTCAAGGCCAAGCTCGTGCGCGACCTGATGGTCGCGGGGCTCAAGCTGCTCCCCGACGGCCGGGACACCGGTGAGCTCAAGCTCATGTCCTCGGCGGTGCGGGAGATGCGGTACGCGTACACGGTCTTTGCCCGCTACTCCGAGACGCACAAGGTCACGATCTTCGGCTCGGCACGCACGCCCGAGGACCACCCGGACTACGCGGCGTGCGTGGACTTCAGCCGGCGGATGGCCGAGCTGGGCTGGATGATCATCACCGGCGCCGGCGGGGGGATCATGCACGCCGGGCACGTCGGGCCCGGGCGTGACGCGAGCTTCGGCGTGGCGATCCGGCTGCCGTTTGAGACCAACGCCAACAAGGTGATCGCCGGGGACGAGAAGCTCATCCACTTCCGGTACTTCTTCACGCGCAAGCTGATGTTCATATCGCAGGCCGAGGCGGTGGCGCTGTTCCCCGGCGGTTTCGGGACCATGGACGAGGCCTACGAGGCCCTGACGCTCGTGCAGACCGGCAAGTCCGGCATGGTGCCGGTGGTGATGCTCGAGGGCGTCGGCGGTGACTACTGGCCGACGTGGGACCACTGGATCCGCACGCAGGTGCTCGGCCGCGGCTGGATCAGCGCGGAGGACACCGGCCTGTACTTCCTGGCCAAGAGCCCCGCCGAGGCCGCCGAGCACGTCGCCCGCTTCTACCGCAACTACCACTCGTCCCGGTACGTCGACGACGATTTCGTGATCCGGCTCAAGCACCCGCTCAAGGCCGCGGACATCGCCCGGCTCGCCGAGGAGTTCAAGCCGATCGTCAAGGCTGGGACGATCACCCAGCGCGGGCCGTACTTGGAAGAGGATGATTGGCCGCAGCTGCCGCGGATCGCCTTCACGCACACGCGCAGCAGGTTCGCATTGATCCGGCGGCTCATCGACCGGATCAACGAGTGCGAGCCCGACCCCGCGGGCTGGACGCCCCCCGCGGTCGCGTGAGCCGGCCGATGAACCCCCGCCCCCCCCGCCCCCACGTCCCCCACGTCCCCCACGCGCCCGGATCCTCGCGCGCGGGTCGCTCGCGGCGCTGGGCGCGGCGTGGCTCGCCGGGCCCGGGTGCTCCGGGGACGGCGCGCTACCCGAGAAGCCGCGCGAGTTTGCCGACGTGCGGCTGGGGGAGGTCCGGCCGGCCGGCGACGGCGTCGACGTCGAGTTCTGGGTGCTGGACATGTCCGCCGAGGCGCTCGCCCGCGCGGTTTCCCCCATCACCGCGGGCGAGCGGACCGACTCGGTGGGAACGATGTGGCGGGCCAACGGTATGCGGGTCTTCAAGGCGCCGTCGGGGACGGTGGCGCAGATCGGCCAGCGCCTGCCGATGCAGGGCCAGACACGGCGGGACGCCCTGCCGCTGCTCCCGCGCTGGTCCCCCGTGGCGCTGGGTCGCACGTGGTCGTCGGGGGTCGATGTGTGGCTCGACCAGCAGGACTGGAGCGGCGGCGGGAAGGATCCCGGCCCGGCCGTGAGCACGGGGAGGCTCGCGCTGGGCGCCGGCGCGCTGCGGCTGCTGGCGCGGACCTGGCCGGTCGCCGCGCCGGCCGATGTCCTCGGGGGCGGCACGCTCTCGGCGGACCTGCCGGCCGCGCTGGTCGTCCAGCTGGTGCCCCAGCATGTCGAGAGCTCGCGTCTGTCGAGCGATCGCATCGGCGAAGCGCCCGACCCGGAGCGCACCAGCCCGTGGCGGCAGGGGCAGGTGCTCGAGCGTCTCGTGATGGAGCTGCCGTGCGAGCGCGGCGAATCGATCGTCATCGTGCCCGCGCACCCGCGCGAGAAGTGGCTCGTCGGGGAGGCGAGCGCCGGATCGGCGCTGCCCGCGGAGGCCGGGAAGAACCCGCCGCCGCGGGCGGATCCCTCGCCCCAGGGCCCGCTCATCGAGCCCCGGCCGGCGCGCGAGAATCCCGAGGAGCCGCCGACCGATGCGCCCGGCCATGCGCCCGACGGCGCGTTCGCGCTGGGGCCGGGCATCCCGGACCTCTTGAGCCTCGGCGAGGCGATGCTGACCGATGCGTCGGTGGGCAACGGCGCGCACCGGCGGGTGATCCTGGTGATCACACCCCGCGTCCCCGCAAAATTCGACCCGTTTGCATCCGCAATGCGTTGAGAGCGACACCTGCGCCGGTCCGCAGGTCCGCTAAGCGGTGCATCCGGCGAATCGTCCGGCGGCACGCCACCGCGCGAGAGAGCGGCCCGATGATCCGGGGGGAGGCCTACGGACATGTTGCGTGTCGACCTCACCGGCGCCGTGCCGGGGATGAAGCTGGCGATGCCGATCCACAACCCCCGACGCCAGGGGTCGGTGCTGCTGCGCGCCGGCTTTGAGCTGGATCGCGTCAGCATCGACAAGCTCCGCGAGCTGGGCGTGTTCGAGGCCTGGATCGACTGCCCGGGCGTGGAGTTCATGGCCGGGTTTGTGAGCACGGGGGTGCACTCGGCCTGCCAGGCGCTGGCGCAGGCGATCGCGGGGGCGATGACTCCCGTCTCGGCCGGCGCGCACCCGGTGCTGGACTTCCGCGCCTACAAGCGGGCGGTGGTGTCCCTGCTCGAGAAGCTCGCCGAGGACCGCGCGGCGGCGATCTTCCTGGGCGAGATCGGCCGCTCCGGGTGCGCCTCGCTGCGGCACGCGTGCAACGTGTGCCTGATCAGCCTGCTGGCGGGGCTCAAGCTGGATTTCTACCTCATGCGCGAGCGTCCCAAGCTCGCCCCGTTCGAGGCGCGCGACGTCTCGAACCTGGGCGTCGGCTCGCTGCTGCACGACATCGGCCTGACCCGCCTGGCCGACGACACCGTCGACCGCTGGCACCGGACCGGCGATGAATCCGAATCGGAGATCCGCCGGCACGTGCAGCTGGGCTACGAGATGGTGCACGAGTCGGTCGACCCATCGGCGGCCGCGGTGGTGCTCCACCATCACCAGCGCTTCGACGGCACGGGCTTCCCCGGCGTCGGGACCGCCATCGACGGGCGCCCGCTGCAGGGGTCGGAGATCCACGTCTTTGCCCGGATCGCCGCCGCCGCCGACCTGCTCGACCGCCTGCGCTTCCGCGCCGAGGTCGGCCAGGGGACCGACACGCGTCCGGTCCGGCCGATGGTCAGGGCCCTGCGGATGATGCTCGAACCGCCGTACCGCCCGCGGATCGATCCCGTGGTGATGCGGGCGATCCTCGCGGTCGTCCCGCCCTACGCCCCCGGCTCGCGGGTCACGCTCAGCGACGGGTGCGAGGCGGTGGTGGTGGGGTGGAACCCCTCGGACCCGTGCCGGCCGGTGGTCGCCGAGGCGATCAGCTCCCCGCGACGCACGGGCATTCCGAGGGTCACGAGCGTGCACATCGACCTGTCGGTGAACCGGGACCTGCGGATCGCGCAGGCCGAGGGCCACGACGTCCTGGACGACAACTTCTCGCCGCCGATCGATGATCGCCACGACCTGCGCCTGCTGGGGCGGGGCGAGGCGGCGAGGACCGGCTGACCGGTCGATCGGTCGTTGCCGAAGGGGTGGATCGTTCCTGGCCGGTCATGGCCGGTCCGGGAGGAACTGGCGGAGGGCCTCAGTGCCCTTCCTTCGTCACCCTCAGCACCTCGTCGGCGGTCGTCAGCCCTTTGCCGACCTTCTTGAGCCCGTCCTGCTGGAGCGTGGTCATGCCGCGCTCGATGCAGATGCGGGTGAACTCGGGGGCGCTGGGGTTGCGGGCGATGATGTCGCGCAGCTGGTTGTCGACCGCGAGCAGCTCGTAGAGGCCCACGCGGCCGGCAAAGCCGATCTTGCGGCACTTGTCGCAGCCCTTGGGCGTCCAGACGTTCTCGGTGTCCATGCCCTGTATCTCGAGGAACTCCCGGAGCGTCTCGATGGGCTTGGACTGGTACTTGCAGTGCGGGCACAGGCGGCGGATCAGCCGCTGGGCGAGCACGGCGTTGACCGCCGCGGAGGCCAGGAAGGGCTCGACGCCGATGTTGACCAGCCGCGTGATCGAGCTGGGGGCGTCGTTGGTGTGCAGCGTGCTGAGCACCAGGTGGCCGGTGAGCGCGGCCTGCACCGCGGTGGTTGCGGTCTCGGGATCTCGGATCTCGCCCAGCATGATCACGTCGGGGTCCTGGCGGAGCAGGGCCTTGAGGGCCTTGGCGAACGTCATCCCGATCTTCTCGTGCATCTGGGTCTGCGTGATGCCGTCGAGGTGGTACTCCACCGGGTCCTCGACGGTCGAGATGTTCATCGAGGTCTTGTCGAGCTTGCGCAGCGAGGCGTACAGCGTGGTGGTCTTGCCCGAGCCGGTGGGGCCGGTCACCAGCACGATCCCGTGGGGCGCCTCGATCTGCTTGCGCCAGACCTCCAGGATGTTCTCGTCAAAGCCCAGCTGCTCGAGTTCGACGTTGATCGACTTGGTGTCCAGGATCCGCATCACGGTCTTCTCGCCGTAGCCGTTGGGCAGCGTCGAGACGCGCAGGTCCAGCTTGCGGCCTTGCACCATGCACCGGATGCGGCCGTCCTGCGGCAGCCGGCGCTCCGAGATGTCCAGGTTCGCCATGATCTTCAGGCGGCTGGTGATCGCCGCGCCCATCGAGGCCGGCGGGTTCATCATCTCGAACAGCTCCCCGTCGATCCGGTACCGCACGCGGACCTTCTTCTCCGCCGGCTCGATGTGGATGTCCGACGCCCCCTCCTTCACCGCCGTGTGGATGATGTGGTTCACGTACTTGATGACCGGCGACTCGGCCGCCTCGCGCTCCAGGTTCAGCTCGTCGGCCTTCTTGGCCTCGATCTGCACGTCCTGCTCGCCCACCTCGGCGAGCATCTCGGACATGTCGATCTCGGCCTCCTCCTCCTTGGGGCCGCCGATGATCTCCAGCGCCCCGCGCACGTCCGCCGCCGGGGTCATCACCATCTTGACGCCCGGGACGCGCAGGCGGTCCTTGATCTCGTCGACCAGGAACACCCGCCGCGGGTCGGGCGTGGCGATCACCGCCCGCGTCCCGTCGATGCGCAGCGGGATCACCTGGTGCTGGCGGCAGAAGTCGGTCGTCAAGCGCTGCAGGAGCGTCCCGTCGAACCCCCCGTTCAGGCCCAGGTCCAGCCGGATCCGCTCGAACGGGATCCGCAGCGTGATCGCCAGGCACTGCAGCACGGCGCTCTCGTCGGCGCCGTTCTCGATCAGGACATCGACCAGGTTCTTGTTCGGCGACTGCTTGCAGATCGCCTGCGCGGTCTGGAGCCGGTCGGCCGTCACCGCGTGCCGCGCGATGAGCACCGCCGCCAGGTCGCCCGGGTCGTCGAACTCCTCTCCCGTCCCGCCCGGGCCGTCGGCCGCCCCCGCGGCGGCGTCATCCTCGGGGTTGTACACCGTGCTGATCGCCGGGCCGATGCTCGACGCGGGCGGTGACTGCCCGGCCGCCGCGGCGTCGGGCACGCCCGCCCGCTGCGGGGCCTCCTCGGGCCCCGGGGATCCTCCGCGGCCGCCGGTGGAATCGTTGTAGAGCTTCTGGTTGGCCGGCGCCGAGGGGATGGGCGAGTAGGTGCGGTCGGCAGGCTCGGCGGCCGCGGGCGCCTGCTGGGGCGCGGCGGCGATGGGCTTGGTGTGCGCGCGGGCGATCTTGCGGCCGTCCTCGTCCCCCAGGCCGAGCTCGCTGAGGATGTCGTCGATGTTGTGCTTTGCCACGGGGGTCTCTTGAGCGGTCGCGGGCGCGGGACACTCCGGGCATCAGCGGGCGGGGTTGGTTGCGGGCTTGCTCGCGGGCCTGGCGGCCGGCCGGGTGGCCGGGGGCTTGGCGCCCGGCCTGGCCGAGGCCTTGCCGACGGGCTTGGCGGTCTGCTGGCCGATCGTGAGCTGGTAGAGCTGGTCGTCGGCGGCGACCGTCACCGAGCGGCCGTCGATCTCCGTCACGGTGAACAGCTCGTCGATCACGTCGCCGACCCGGTAGGTCTTCTCCCCGATGCTGGCGATGTAGGTGCCGCGGCCGCCGACGATGCCGTTGAGCCGCATGGCGCCCAGGGTGCTCTCGAGCTGCTCCTCACGCCGGCGGCGTTCCTCGGCCTGCCGCTCGGCGAGCTCCTTGGCGGCATCGCGCTGCGGCTCGATCTGCTTGGGCGCCACGGCCGCGAGGCTGAAGGGGTTCTTCTCCGGCCGCTCGTGGCTGAACGCGTCGGGCGACTGGCTGTGCTCGAGGTCGGCCATGACCGACGCGAGCCGCTGGGAGTCCTTGGAGCTGGTCGCGGTGTCCACCGGAAGGAAGGCCGCGTCGGTCTCGAAGGTCATGCCGGCCTTCATGCCGATGCGGCGCATGCCCAGCAGGGCGGCGCAGCCCAGCACCAGGACACCCGCGCAGACCACCAGGTGCAGCGGGATGTGCCGGCGGCGGGTCGGCGTGAACGCCGCGGGTTCGTTCGCCCGCTCGGAGGAGCGCAGCTCGGCGAGAAACGAGCCGGTGGGGCCCGCGGAGGACGGGTCGGGGGTGGACGGGGGGGTGGGTGAGCTCACTTGGCGCCTGCCTTCCGCGCGGTCGCGGCGTTCTTGCCCGGGGCCCCGGGCGCCGATTCCAGGGCCGCGGAGTTGGCGGGGGTCTGCTGGTAGTAGATGCTCAGGGTGAACTCGGCCTTCATCGCGCCGTCGCCTTTCTCGTCGCGCTTGAGGACCATGTTGGAGATCCTGGTGATGCGCGGGAGCTGCTCCACGCGCGAGAGGAAGTCGTAGAACCCGGTCCAGTTCCCCGACAGCGACATGTCCAGGGGCTGCTCCATGTACATCGCCTCCTGCCGCGGCTTGACGTTGGCGACCGTGGGGGAGTCCAGCCTGCAGCTGACGGCCACGTCGGAGACCTGGCGCACGATGCTGTCGACCTCCTTGTCGCTGGGCAGGTGGTCCTCGATGGCGCGGATGCGCCGGTTCATCTCGTCGTTGGCGTTGGAGAGGTCCTCGTTGCGCGAGGTGTACTGCTTGAGCTTCTCGAGCAGCTCGCGCTTGTGGGCCACGTCCCGCTTGGCGGCGTCGATCGCCGCGTTCTGGGGGCGGAAGACCAGCCACCAGCTCGAGAGCGGCACGGCCAGCAGCACGACCCCGATGAGCCCTTCACGGGCGCCGAGTTTCATCGCCTCACTCCTTCCCCGACGCGGCGGCCGGTTTCTCTTGCTCGACGGTGGCCATCTGGTTCTGCGCCGCGGCCCTGGCGACCTTGGGCGGGCTGGCCCGCAGCTGGGCCGTGATCTCGAACTTGCGCAGCTCCAGGCCGTTGATGTCGGCCTCGCGGATGTAGACCAGGTCGACGTTCTGCAGCAGGCCGCACTCGGTCAGGCGCGAGAGGTAGTCGGTGACCTCGGAGTTCACGGGCGTCACGCCGGTGATGTTCAGGCGGTAGTCGAACTTCGGCGGGGCGATCTTCTCGCGGGGCTTGGCCGCCTCGGCCGGCTTGGCGGCGTCCTCGGGCTTGGCCTTGGGATCGGGGGCCTTGGCCTTGGGGTCGGGCTTGCCCTTGGAGAGCGTGCCGACCTTCTGCGGGCCGCCCTTGGCCCTGGGGTCCTCGGGCTTGGGGGGCTCGACCCGCTTGCCGTCGAGCTTGAGCTCGAGCATCGTCATCCCCGGGGGCATCCGGGAGACCAGCTCGGTCATGAGCCGGGAGCGGGGCGTCTTCTCGACCAGCGCCGAGACGATCTCGGCCTTCTCGAGCATCGCGTCGCGCTCGTGCTCGAGCTTCTCGAGCTGGGAGATCTTGACCTTCTGCTGCTCGTACTCGGCCTGCACCGCGCTGGCCTCGGCCCGCACGGAGCGCCAGCGCTGGTTGGTCACCAGGAACGCGCCCACCACCAGCACCATCACCACGCCGAACAGGCCCAGGCCCAGGATGCCGGCGCGCAGCTCGGCGCGGCGGGAGATGTACTCGTCGGGTAGAAAACTGCCGCCCGGGTCGGCTCGCATCGGTTGCATGGTCATCGCAGGAGTTCCTCGAAGTCCGTGGTGCGGTCGTCAGATGGCCAGGGGGCAGAAACACAGGCCCACCGCGACCGACCACTCCGGGTGCGGCCGCGCCAGGTCCAGCCCGATCGTCGGTTCCTGGCCGGTGCGCCCCAGGCGGGCCAGGGGATCGACGACCTGGGCCTGGATGCGCAGCGTCTTGGCGACGCGCCGGCACAGGGTCTTGTCGGCGGATCCTCCGCCCATGCAGAACAGCCGGTCGATCCGCAGGCCGGGGACCACCGACTCGGCGTAGCGCACGCACATCTGGACCTCGTCGGCCAGGATCTCCACCTGCTCGGCCAGCTCCGGCAGCGGCGCATCCTCCACGACCGCCTCCTGCCGGGCGCCGATCTTGCGGCGGTCCTGCGGCATCATCGCGAAGATGCCCAGCCCCGCCTGCGGCGTCGACGCCGCGGCCACGGGCTGGGGCACGTACACCGGCGGCGGATCGTCGGCCAGCTGCCCCGAGCGCTCCATCCGAAGCCCGGCGGCCTGCTCGAGCGTGCACGAGCGCTTGGCCGCGAGCGTCTGGTCAAAGGCGCGGGTGCCCGTCTCGACGAACCGCACGAACACGATCCGGGTCCCCTGGGCGATCACGACCTTGGTGGCGCTCTCCCCGATGTCCAGGTACAGCGAGCCGATCTTGCAGTCCTCGGACCGCTTGGTGATGTAGTCGAACCCGCGCACGGTCGCGATGAACTCCCCGTGCACGGCGGCGATCTCCAGCTTGGCGTGCCGTGTCCCCGACATGATCAGGTTCACCAGCTCGCGGCTGACCGCCGTGCAGATCACCTCGGACTTGGCCGCGTCGGTCGGCAGCGGGCCTACCTCCAGCGGCTGGTACACCAGCGCGGAAGGATCGCAGCCGATCTGCTGCGAGATGACCGACTGGGCCATCACCAGCAGCGGCACATCGGCGACCCGTTCGATCTGCAGGTGCTTGCAGAACGTCTGGCTCGCCGGGATCGCGCACACGGCCTTGCGGCCGCGCAGGCCCAGCTCCTTCACCAGCCGCGGCAGGCGCTCGAGCTGGTGCGCGAACCGCTTGCGGACGTCCAACCGCAGTTCCGGCGGCGTCGGGTCGAAGGCGATCGCCTCGAGCGCCGGGGTTGTCCCGGGCTGCACGGCGAGCATCTTGATGCCGGTGGTCCCGAAATCAATGGCCACAGGACCACCCGAGTGCCCGAACAGGTTGTCGAGCATTTCCTTGGGATTGAATCGGAGCTTCAGAGCCATGAGCGCAAGACCTCATTCTCTGCCCGCGGCGGCAGACGGGGGCGCACGAGCACCCGAGTCTCAGATCGGTGGATCAAGGGGGTCAGACTCACCCGCGGTCCGCGAGTGGCAGGTCGCAGCACCCCGGAGCGCGTGACAGCCCGCGCACACCGCACAACCGGTACACGCCGCCCGCGGTCCGAGAATCCGAGCGGGCCGAATCGGCGCGGCCGGCACTCGATCTCCGTTCAGAGCCGAGCCACGACGTCCGAGAGCCGCGCCAGGGCCCTGGGAATGTCCCAGACCTGCCGTGACCGGTCCCCGGTCGTGTTGCTGATGGTCCTCAACTCGGCAAACGGAACGCCCAATCGGTGCGCCACCAGCCCGACCGCCGCCCCTTCCATGCACTCGGCCGATGCGCCCGTGCGATCGCGCAGCTGGGTCGATAACTCGTCGGTTCCCGAACAGGTCGAGACCGTGGCGATTGGCCCGACGCGGCTTGTGATCGGGGCGAGCAGTTTGAGGACTACTGGATCCGCTGGAATCCCAGACCCAGTGAAAGATCCAAGTGGAAACCCCAGCCGTTCGCAATCGAGGAATTGGTCGGGTGTCTGCACACCGTCGTCGGCCATGATGCTGATGGACGCGGCGATGGAGGCGCCCAAGGGGACGGAGTCCGGCCCCGGATAGGCTCCGGCGATCCCGACGGACAGGACGAGCCCGTGGCGGCCGGGGTCGAGCGAGCGGGCGACCGCACCGGCGGCGTTGGACTTGGAGATGCCGGTCAGGAGAAGGTCAAAGTCCGCAATCTGGACGGGTTGCCATGCGGGGGGCATCAAAGTGGCGGGGCCGCCGAGTCCGGAGATGACCGCCCGTGCCTCGATGGGTGAGGCGACCGCGAGCAGAACGCGGCGCGGGCGATTAGATACGAACTTCTCCAGAACCTGGAAGGGCATCGCTCGAGGGTATGCGGACGGCGGGTATCGCCGAATATGCAAGGGTCCAGCGGCTGGTGCGATAGACTTGTAGAGGTAGGGCGTGGGATGGGGGCCGGATTCGAATTCCAAAGCGCCAGGATCGGCGCGTGAGTGGAGCCAGCGATGACACGTGAAGTTGGGATGGACCCCAAGGGTCGTCCGGTGGGTGTCGGTTCCTCGGTGCGGCGCGGGGCCGGGCTGAAGGTGGCCGTGATCGCGGGGGTCGCGGGGCTCGCGGTGGGGGGCGGGTACCTGATGCTGCGCGGCGGGGCGGGCCCGGGCGTTCAGTCGGCCGGGGCGCGTACGAGCGACCTTGTGGCCGTCAAGAAGACCTCGTTCGAGATCGCGACCAAGTGCAGCGGCGAGCTGGAGGCCCGCAACCAGATCGAGGTCCGCAGCAAGCTCGAATCGCAGTCGACGATCGTGGAGCTGGCGCCCGAGGGCAAGAGCGTGAAGGCCGGGGAACTGCTGGTCCGGCTCAACTCCGACAAGATCGAGCAGGACATCCTGGAGCAGACGCTGCAGGTCGAGTCGGCCCGGGCCGAGCTGGTCGCCGCCGAGAACGGCTACGACATCCAGGTGAACGAGAACAAGTCCAAGCTCCGGCAGGCCGAGTCCAAGGTGACGCTGGCGCAGCTGGCGCTCGAGCAGTGGGAGAAGGGCGACGTCGAGACCAAGCGGCTGGAGCTCAAGCTCGCCAGCGAGAAGGCGACGCGCGACCTGGCGCGGCTGGAGGACAAGCTGGAGCAGTCCAAGAAGCTCTACGCGCAGGGCTTCCTGAGCAAGAACGAGCGGGACCTGGACGAGATCGCGTTCACGGAGGCCAAGGCCGCGGTGGACAAGTCGGTGATCGCGACCAACACCTACGAGAACTACACGCACCGGCAGGAGCAGGAGACCAAGACCAGCGCGCTGACGGAGGCCAGGGCGGAGTTCGAGCGGGTGCAGATGAACAACGTGATCGACCTGGCGAGCAAGGAGGCGGCGCGGACCAACCGGCGCAAGCAGCTGGCGGTGCGGGAGGAGAAGCTCAAGAACCTCCAGACACAGCTGGCGGCGGCGACCATGAACGCGCCGTCGGACGGGCTGGTGGTGTACGCGACCAGCATGAACTCGGGGCGGATGATGTTCGGCGGCAACGACGGTCCGCTGCAGATCGGCCGGCAGGTGTTCCCCAACGAGCTGCTGATGATCCTGCCGGACACCAGCGACATGATGGCGTCGGTGCGGGTGCAGGAGAGCCTGGCGGGCCGGGTGCGGCCGGGCCAGGCGGTCACGGTGCAGGTTGATGCGGCGGGCGGCAAGACGTTCGCGGGCAAGGTCGAGAGCACCAGCGTGCTGGCCGAGACCGGTGGGTGGCGCGACCCGAACCTCCGCGAGTACACCGTCAAGGTCGCGCTGGACCAGCCGTCGCTGCTGGGCGCGGGGCTCAAGCCCAGCATGCGGGTGGATGCGAGCATCACGCTGGGCGAGGTCGATGATGCGCTGTCGGTGCCGGTGCAGGCCGTGTTCAACGAGGGCCAGGTGCGGTACGTGTATGTGCAGCGCGGCTCGAGGTTCGTGAAATCGCCGGTGAAGATGGGGCGTCGATCGGACACGTTCGCGGAGATCGCCGCGGGGGTCGATGAGTCGGACATCGTGCTGCTCCGGGAGCCATCGGCCGGCGAGGTGATCGTGCAGCCCTGGGACAAGGGCAAGCTCGAGCTCGCCGGTTACACGGTTGGCGAGGACGGCCAGCCGGTGGCCGGCGGCGATCCGCGCAAGCCCGGCTCGGGCGGGATGCCCGGCAACCCGGGCCAGCGCACTCCGCGCGGCAAGGGTCGCCCGGGCGGGGAACCGCAGACCGCGCAGAAGCCCGCCGCGGAGGAGCAGACTCAGGATCTCAAGCCGAAGGAGAGCCCCGACAAGGGCGCCGGGCTTGCCGAGCGAGACTTGGAAAAGACGGGCGAAGGACAGGCGACCCCGCTGCCGGGTTCGGAGACCCCGGTCGATGCGGGGGGCAAGTCCACGGGCAAGCCCACGCTCGGCCAGGATGCGAGCAAGTCGAACTCTGCGGGTTGAGCTCGCCGGCCGAGATCGCGGCGCGCCGGGGCACGGGGGGCCCGTTCGGGAATATTCAGGGCACCGGGGGTGATTGACATCTGAGGTGGCCATTCGCGACGCATTGGGCTCGGAGGCCGCAACCGAGCGTGTGCGTGGCGGTATGCCTCTGGCGATCGCCGGGCAGACGGGCTGGCGGCGGTCGGTTCGGAGCGGCGGACTTGTCGGGAGGTCACGATGGGCGGCGGCTTCTCACGGACGGGTCGGGGGGCCGGCGGGCCGGCGGGATCGGCCCGGGTGGTCGGGCGATCGGGCCGGATCGTGGTGGCGGTGCTGGTGGCGGTGGCGGGCATCGGGGGCGTCGGGGGCGCGGCGGGGTTGTTCGCGGGCTGGGCGGACCGTGCCGCGAAGAGGATCGATGGCCGGGGCGGGTTGCCGACAGACTGCGCGATGGCGCGGCGGATGTCATTCAAGATCCAGACGGCCTGTTCGGGGCGGCTGGAGGCGCGCCGGCAGATCGAGATCCGCAGCAAGCTCGACACGCGATCGAACATCGTGGAGCTGGTCCCCGAGGGCAAGAGCGTCAAGGCCGGGGAGCAGCTGCTGCGGCTCAACACCGACGAGATCGAGCAGGCCAGCCGCGAGGAGCAGCTGGCGGCCGAGACCGCGCGGGCCGAATCGGTCGCCGCGGACAACGGCTACGAGATCCAGATCAACGAGAACCAGTCGAAGCTCCGGCAAGCCGAGAGCAAGCTCAAGCTCGCGGAGCTGGCCCTGGAACAGTGGGAGAAGGGGGAGGTCGTCAAGAAGCAGCAGGAGCTGGAGCTGGCGATCGAGAAGACCGCCGACGACCTGGCGCGGCTGGACGAGAAGGTCGAGACGTCCAGGAAGCTCTGGGAGAAGGGGTACCTGAGCAAGGACGAGTTCATGCAGGACCAGATCCGGCTGACCGAGGCGCGCTCGGCGGCCAAGTCGGCGACGATGGAGGAGGAGATCTACCGGGTGTACAAGAAGCCCGAGGAGAAGGAGACCAAGACCAGCGCGCTGGCCGAGGCCCGGAGCGAGCTTGAACGCGTGAAGATGAACAACAAGATCGAGCTGGCGAGCAAGGAGTCGGCGCGGACGACCAAGCGGACGCAGCTGGAGATCCACGAGCGGCGGCTGCAGGACCTTCGCAAGCAGGTGGAGGAGGCGTCGATCAAGGCGCCGGTGGACGGGCTGGTGGTCTACGCGTTCAGCATGGGGCTTGGGTGGCGGGAGACCCCGCTGCAGATCGGCCAGCCGGTGTACCGCAACGAGCTGGTGATGATCCTGCCCGACACGAGCGAGATGGTCGCCAGTGTCGGCGTGCACGAGAGCCTTGCCGGGAAGGTGCAGAAGGGCCAGGCGGTCGATGTGAAGGTGGAGGCGGCCGGGAGCAAGGTGTTCAAGGGGGAGGTCGAGTCCCTGAGCGTGCTGGCCGAGACCGACGACGGGCACGACAAGGACACGCGGGAGTACAAGGTCAAGGTGGCGCTGGAGGCCCAGTCGGTCAGGGGCTTTGAGCTCAAGCCCAGCATGCGGGTGGACGCGACCATCACGCTCGGCGAGGTCGCCGACGCGCTGGCGGTGCCGGTGCAGGCGATCTTCAACGAGGGGGCGCTGCGGTACGTGTGCGAGCGGCGCGGGGGCGTGGTGGCCAAGGTCCCGGTCAAGGTGGGACGGATGTCGAGCACGTACGCGGAGATCACCGCGGGCCTGGGCGAGGGGGCGGTGGTGCTCCTGCGGGATCCGCACGCGGGCGAGGTCCAGGAGCGGGCGTGGGACGTGCAGATGCTGTCGGAGGTGGGGATCGAGATGGACGCCGAGGGCAGGCCGTTCGCCCGGCCTGATCCGGTGACGGCCGCGGCGGTGACTCCGTCGTCTGCGCCGCGGCATGCTCCGGTGCTTGGAGTGCCCGCCGACCGTGACTGGGCGGACCCGGGGGTCTGACCCAGGCCGGTCCGAGGGACCGCCGAGGGGGCGGGGGTCGGGGCGGATTGTCGGGGTTGGGGGGCGCCGGGTCCCGATCCCGGGTCCCGGAGGCAACCAAATTCGTGCCGTGCTAGAGTGCCCCGGCATGACATCGACGTTCACATCTGGATCCCTGGCCGAACGCCTGGGAGCTGAATTGCTGGGGAGCGGACAGATCCCGATCGTCCGCCTGGAAGTCATCGAGCGCGCGGGCCCGGGAACCCTGACGTTCATACGCGACCGGCAGCACGCCAACGCGTGGGTCGCATCGGCCTCTCCTTGTGCGCTGCTATCCCGGAAGCTGGCGGTCCCCGCGTTTGATTCCCAGACCAGGGCCCTGCTGGTGGTGGATGATGCGGACCTCTCGCTCAACAGGGTGCTGGAGTTGTTCGCCCCCCCGGCCGCGCGGGCGGCACCGGGCGTGCATCCCACGGCGTCGGTGGATCCGACGGCGAGCATCGGCGCGATGGTGCACATCGGGCCGGGGTGCGTGGTGGGCGCGGGCGCGGCGGTGGGGGATGGGACGGTGCTCAAGGCGCAGGTGTACGTGGGGGACGGGGCGCGGGTGGGGCGGGGGTGCTTCATGCACCCGGGCGTGGCGGTTCTGGAGCGTTGCGTGGTAGGGGATGGATGCATCTTCCACGCGGGCGTGGTGATCGGGGCCGACGGCTTTGGATTCCGGCCCAGCCCCGACGGGCGGGGGGTGGTGAAGATCCCGCACACGGGCAACGTGGAGATCGGTCCGGGGGTCGAGATCGGGGCCAACTCGTGCGTCGACCGCGCGAAGTTCGGCTCGACGATTCTGGGGGCGGGGACCAAGCTGGACAACCTGGTGCAGATCGGCCACGGGTGCCGGATCGGGCGGTCGTGCCTGATCGCGGCGGGCGTGGGGATGGCCGGGTCGTGCGTGATCGAGGACGGCGTGATGATCGGCGGGATGGTGGGGATCGCCGACGGCCGGAAGATCGGGGCGGGGGCCAAGATCGGGGCCCAATCGGGGGTGCTGGACGATGTGCCGCCGGGCGAGACGTGGCTGGGAACGCCGGCGATGGCGGCGGTGAACACGCTGCGTGACTGGGCGCAGGCGCGGCGGTTCGGGTCGGCCCGTCCCCAGCGTGGCCAGCACCGCGAGCGGCCGGCATGAGTTCCGCGCCGACGATCGCGCTGGCGTGGCTGCACGACCTTTCCCCGTTCGTGGTGCGCATCTCGGGGGACTTCGGGGTGCGGTGGTACGGCGTGGCGTACGTGGCGGGGTTCGTGATCGGGTACCTGATCCTGCGCTGGCTGGGCGGTCGAGGGGCCGCGCTGATCCCCCCGCAGCGGGCGGCGGACGCGATCATCGTGCTGGTGATGGGCGTGATGATCGGCGGGCGGCTGGGGTACGTGGTGTTCTACGAGCCGTCGCTGTTCGTGCGGTTCACCCCGGGCCTTCCGTGGTGGGGCGTGCTTCAGATCAACAAGGGGGGGATGGCCAGCCACGGGGGGATGCTGGGGGTGCTCGCGGCGGCGTGGTGGCTGTCGCGCGGGATGAAGGGCCCCGACGGGCAGCGCAGCGCGCCGATGCCGTGGATGCACGTGATGGACCTGACGGCGGTCCTGGCGCCGGCGGGGCTGTTTTTGGGGCGGGTGGCCAACTTCATCAACGGGGAACTGCTGGGGAAGATCGCGGCGATGCCCGGGACGCCGGCGCCGTGGTGGTCGGTGAAGTTCCCGCAGGAGTACATCGACGGGCACGATTGCGGGAGGTTGCTGGCGCCCGAGGCGGCGGCGGCGCGGCGGGCGGCGATCGACGGGATCATCACGAAAGTGAGCCTGCCGAGCGACACGGAGGAGTCGGGGTACAACCGGCTGCTGGAGAAGATCCAGGGCGGGAGCCGCGAGCTGGCGCGGGAACTGGAGCCGTGGATCTCGGCGCGGCATCCCTCGCAGATCTACCAGGCGGTGGCGGAGGGATTGGTGCTGGGGGTGGCGCTGTGGATGGTGTGGCGGGCGCCGCGCAAGCCGGGCGTGATCTCCGGGCTGTTCCTCGTGCTGTACGGGATCTTGCGTGTGCTGACGGAGCTGTACCGGCTTCCGGATGCGCAGTTTGCCGAGCCACGGCCGACGCTGCTGGGGATCGCGCTATCGCGGGGGCAGTGGCTGAGCGTGGGGATGGTGGTGGCGGGGCTGGTGGTGCTGGTGATCGCCGCGGTCCGGCCGGGTCCGAAGCTCGGGGGGTGGGGCGCGGCGCGTACAGTGGCGTGAGGGGGGCCGGGCCGTGGCGGACGTGCGCGGGGCGGGACCGACGGGCGAGCAACGCGGTGAGAGGTGCTTGAATGAACGTGATGGTGACGGGCGGGGCCGGGTACATCGGGTCGCACGCGGTGCAGAGGCTCCTGCGCGACGGTCACACGGTGCTGGCGCTGGACAATCTGATGCGCGGGCACGAGCGGGCGATCGATCGGCTGCGGTCCGAATCCGGCGGCGGCGGGGGCCGGCTGATCTTTGCGAAGGTGGATGTGAACGAGCGGGCGGCGGTGGAGCGTCTGCTGCGGGAGCACCGGATCGAGACGGTGATGCACTTTGCAGCGCTGGCGGCGGTGGGGGAGAGCGTCGAGCAGCCGCTGCTGTACTACCGGAACAACACGTGCGGGATGGTGGCACTGCTGGAGGCGTGCCAGGCGACGGGGGTGGAGCGGTTCGTGTTCTCTTCGAGCTGCGCCACCTACGGGGTGCCGCCGGAGAACATGGTGCCGATCCCCGAGTCGTGCCCGCAGGCGCCGATCTCACCGTACGGCGAGACCAAGCTGCAGGGGGAGCGAATCCTGCGCGACATCGCGGAGGGGTGCCGGCGGGCCAAGAGGCCTTTCGGGTACGCGGCGCTGCGGTACTTCAACGTTGCGGGGAGCGACCGCTCGGGCGTGCTGGGGGAGGATCACGACCCCGAGACGCACATCATCCCGGTGGTGCTGCAGGCGGCGCTGGGGCGTCGCGACGGGGTCTCGGTCTTCGGGACCGACTACCCGACGCCCGATGGCACGTGCATCCGGGACTACCTGCACGTCGAGGACCTGGTTGATGCGCACGTGAAGGTGATGGTCGCGCTCAAGCCCGGGGATGAACGGGCGTACAACCTGGGGATCGGCAAGGGGTACTCGGTGCGCGAGATCATCGAGGCGGTGCGGGCGGTGACGAAGGCCGAGTTTGACGTGCGCGAGCAGGAGCGGCGGGCCGGGGATCCGCCGCGGCTGTTCGCGGACGCCTCGCGGATCCGCCTGGAGCTTGGGTGGTCGGCGCAGATCACGGACCTGCGCGAGATCATCGAGTCGGCGTGGAAGTGGTTCCGGCAGAACCCGACGGGATACGGGGCGTAGTCCGGGCGGCCCTCGGTGGATCGCCGGGTGGTCCGGGCAGGAAACGGGGTGTCGACATGAGGCTCGCCGCGTGCAAGCTCTGGGTGACTCTGGCCGCGGGGTGGCTGGGCGTGCTGATGGCCGCAGCGCCCCGCGCGGCGATTGCCCAGGCGGGGGCAATATCCGATGCGCCGGTGAGCTCGGTGTTCCTGCCGGACGCGGGCTCGGCGTTCCTTGATCCGGCGTCGGCCTGGCCGGTGCGGGCGTTCCGCACTTCCAGGGATGAGATCCAGGGTGTGATCGTCCCGTGGGAAGTTCCGGTGTCGCGGTTGATCCCCGCGTTCACGTCGGGATTCGAGGACGTCCGGGCCGACCTCGTCACGGAAGATCGCTCGGCGCTGGACCCCGCGCAGAAGGGAACGCTCGTGCTCGAGGGCCCGCGCGGGCTGATCTTCCGGCTCGGGAGCGCCGAGGAAGCCAAGCAGAAGGGCTTCCTTCGAGGGCCTTCGAGGGGGGCGGGGCCGGACGCGGCGATCGTGTTCCGGTTCGTATCCGCGGAGGCCCAGCCGGGCGACGGGCCCGGTCAAGCCACGTGCGCGGTTGCGATCCAGCGCACGTGGTTTGCGTACTACGACCCGATCCTGCCCCGGCCCGGCCGCAAGAGCGCGGGCAAGCCGGTCGGAGGCGCCGGTGATGATCCTCCGAACGAGGCGGTGGTCGCCAGGGGAGTCGTGCTCGTGATGCCCGGGCTGTACGGCACCCCCGAGCCGATCTTCGATCTCATGGTCAAGCAGTTCCGCCAGAGCGGCTGGGGGGTGCTGCGCATGCTTGCCCAGCCCTCGCGGTTCACGCAGCGCGTGCGGATCGAGGTTGACCCGGAGGACCTTGAGACAGGGGCCGCGGCGGTTTCGACGGTTCTGTGCGATCGGGCGGCCGAGTGTGCGCTGGCGAGCCAGGCGGCGTGGAAGTACCTCGAAGAGAAGCACCCCGAGCTCAAAGGGCTGCCCAAGTCGGTCGTGGGGGTGTCGGGGGGCGGGATGACGCTGCCGACGGTGGTGGCACGCGAGCCCGAGCGGTACGCGGCGTGCGTGATGATCGGCGCGGCGGCCGACTACTGGCTGATCGCCCGGCGCAGCTCCTACCGCGGGGATGCCAGCAGCGTTGACGTGCGCGTCAAGGGGGCCGAGGGCCCGGCGGGCGAGGCGGACCCGGCGATCGACTGGCGGAGGTTCGACCAGCTGTACCTGGCGAGTTCACCGCTGGATCCGTTCCACTGCGCCAGGCTGATGCAGGGCAAGCGCGTGCTGATGCTGCACGGCCAGGCCGACACGGCGGTGCCGGCGAACCTCGGGGATGTGCTGTGGGAGCGGCTGGGCAGGCCCGAGCGCTGGGAGTACCCGACGGGCCACGAGGGGCTGATCATCGAGATGGTCCCGCGCGACATGGAGAAGCTGATCGCCTGGCTCAAGGCCGCGGGGATGGGCTGATCGAACGGCGACAACGGTCCGCCCCGGGCTACAGCCCGGCCAGCGCGCGGAGCACCGCGTCCAGTTCCGGCGGCACGGGCATGATGCTCAGGCGGGACTGCGTCACGAGCAGGAACTTGGCGAACCGCCTGTCGGCCTTGATCGCCGAGAGTGTCACGGGGGTCCTGGCGGCCTTGATCGGCGTCAGGTCGACCACCGGGAACTTCGGTTCGCCGCGGGCGTTGGCGCCGGGGTGCTCGGGGTCTTCGTAGGGCTTCCTGACGATCTTGGCGAGCCCGACAATCGCCTTCTCATCGCCGGTGTGGTACACGAGGACCTGGTCGCCGGAGGCCGCGGTGCGCAGGTGCGCGAGCGCGGCGTTGTTGGTGACGCCATCCCACGTGGACTTCCCGTCGCGCACCAGATCCGCGAAGCTGTAAGCCGACGGCTCGGTCTTGAAGATGAACGTCTGCATGAACGGGAGCGTAGTCGGAGCGCTGCCTCCCGGGACAGGCGCCGAATCTCGCCGGATCTGCGGCCCGGGCTCGGGCCGGCGGAGTTCTTAGTGTCCCGATGACTTGACCTTGCCCGTGAGCGTGGAGGCCTTGACCTCGACGCCCTTGATGGTGCTCAGCAGGGCGTCGCGGTTGGGGGCGAATTCCAGGGCGGTGGTGAGCGAGACCCACTCCTTCTTGACCAGTTCGGCCAGGGCGTAGGTGAAGCTCTGCATGCCCTCCTCGTTGCGTCCGACGACGGCCGGGAGGTCCTCGTCCTCGCCCTTGCGGATCTTGTCGCGCACCGTGGGGTTGCCCAGCAGGATCTCGCACGCGGGGACGATCCGCGCGGTGAGGCCCTTGGTGTCGGTGGTCGCGGGCAGCAGCCGCTGCGCGCACACGGCCTTGAGCGTATTTCCCAGGGCGTGGCGGAGGAACCCGTGCTCGTGGCTGGGGAAGAACTCGAGGATGCGGCTGAAGGCCTGCATGGTGTCGGCGGTGTGCATGGTGGAGAAGACCAGGTGGCCGGTCTCGGCGGCCTGGACGGCCGAGAGGACGGTGTCGTGGTCGCGCAGCTCGCCGATGAAGATGACGTCGGGGTCTTCCCGCACGATGTACTTGAGCGCGGTGGGGAAGTCCGGCACATCGATGCCGATCTCGCGCTGCGAGATGATCGACTTCTTGGGAGTGAACCGGTACTCGACCGGGTCCTCGACCGTGATGATGTTCTCGGCGCGGGCCTGGTTCACGTGCTCGATCATCGCCGCCAGCGTGCTGCTCTTGCCGCACCCCGTGACGCCCACGACCAGGATCAGGCCCTCGGTGGATTCCTCGATGAGCTTCTGGTAGACCGCGGGGAGGTTGAGGTCCATGTAGCTGGGGATCTCGGCCTTGACGCGCCGGATCGCCGCGTGCATGTGGCCGCCGGCCCGGTAGACGTTGATGCGGAAGCGGTCCCCGTCGGGCAGGTGCGACGCGAAGTCCAGGTTTCCCGTCTGCTCGAAGCGGTTCTTCTGGACCTCGTTCATCAGGGGGTCGAGCAGGTGGTCGGCCTCGTCCTCGGAGATCGGCTCGCCCTGCACCGGGCGCAGCAGCCCGCCGATGCGGTAGACCGGCGGGATGCCGACCTTGATGTGCAGGTCGGAGGCGTCGAGCTTCTTCATCGCGCCGATCAAGCGCTGGATCGTGAGGGGACCCGTGGCGACCATCGTGATTCTCCATGAACCGAGGGGAGAAACATCCAACGGACGCGCGGCCCGGACCCGGGCCGTGGAGGTCAGGAGAGTGTACCGCCGGCGGGGGCGACGGGGGCTCCCGCCGGTGAGAATTGTGCGGACGTGCGCGCCCCGGAATCAGGTCCCCGGGCGCGACTTGATCGCCGCGCGGATGGTCGCGATCGCCGCCTCGCGCTTGGCGCCCGCCAGCTGAAGCCTCGGCGGTCGCACGCGCTCGGAGCCCATCTGCACCTCCTGCTGCGCCAGCTTGATCAGGTGCACGAACTCGGGCACCACGTCCAGGCGCAGCAGGGGCAGGAACCAGCGGTAGAGCTCGAAGGCCCGGCCCCAGTCCCCGCGCCGGCACAGGTTGAACAGCTGCACGCTCTCCTTGGGCATCGCGTTGACCAGGCCGGCGATCCAGCCCAGCGCGCCGGCGGCGATCCCCTCGCAGATCAGGTCGTCGACGCCCACGAGAAGCCCGAGGCGGTCCCCGATGAGGGCCTTGATCGCGGTGAGCCTGCGGACATCGGCGCTGCTCTCCTTGATCGCGTGGAGGTTGTGGAATTCGGCGGCGAGCTCGGCGACCTGCTCGGGCGTGACGTCGGTGCCGTAGGCGATCGGGTTGTTGTAGAGCATGCAGGAGAGGTTGGTCGCGTTGATGACGGCGGCAAAGTGGGCGCGGGTCTCGCGCCATTCCCCGCGGTAGACGTAGGGTGGCAGCACCATGAGCCCTCGGCAGCCGGCGGCCTTGGCGTCCTTGGCGATCTGGACGGCCTCGGCGGTGGAGAGGGCGCTGACGGCGGCGATCACCGGCACGCGCGAGCCCACGGCCTTCTGCAGGGTCGCGAAAACCTCGAGCTTCTCGGCGTGGGTAAGGGTGGCGCCCTCCCCCAGCGAGCCCGGGGAGACGATGCCGGTGCACCCGGCGTCGATCATCCACGCCGCGTGCCTGGCCAGGAAGGTGTGATCGACCGAGAGGTCGTCGTGGAAGGGCGTGGTGATCGCGGGGATAACGCCCTGCCAGTCGGACCGGGACATCGGGTGGCGTGCGTGATCTGGTGTCATGGTGTGGTCCCTTGAGGCGCGGGCGGGGCGAGCGAGCGGAGTTCGACGGGCAGGATCGGCGGCCGTGCGTCGGCCGGCTCCAGGTTAAGAAGGTAGCGGGCGATCGGGCCGCAGACCCGGCCCTGGCAGGGCCCCATGCCGCAGCGGGATTGAAGCTTGGCCTCGCGCCAGCTGGAATGCCCGCGGATCTGCCCGAGCGTGATGTCCTCGCACCGGCAGATGATCGTGCGGTCGTCGGCGAGCGATCGGAGTTCGTTCCGGAGCGCAAAGGCCGCGTTGAGGCGATCGGCGAACCGCTGGGCCTTGGCGCGGGAAGGCAAGTGCCGGCGTGCCAGGTCCGGTTGGCCGGCGGCGCACAGGCCCGCGATCGCCCCCTGGATGCTCGCGGTGTCGACGCCCCCGATCCCCGCGGGCTCCCCGGCGCAGTACACGCGCGGGTCCGAGGTCCGCTGCAACTCGTCGGTGGCGACGCGGCCGCTCTCCACGCGGCAGCCGAGCATGGCGGCCAGGTGTGTGTTGGGAACCAGGCCGAAGCCGCAGGCGAGCAGGTCGCAGGGAATCTCCACCGTGCGCTGGCCTTTCGAGGGCGGGCCGCGGCGGATCGTGATGCCCTCGATCGACGTGCTCCCCGAGGCCCGCAGCGGCCAGGAGTCGGTCCATACCGGGACGCCCAGCAGCGCGGCCTTCAGGCCGACCGCCTGCACGAGCTTGGCGGGGTGCGAGGCCAGGCTCATCGCAAACGCGCGGATCGCCGGGCCCGGGGCCTGCTCGACGACCGCGGGGACCCGCGCGCCGTGCCTCCTGAGAAACGCGGCGACGGCGAGCAGGAGGGGCCCCGATCCGGCGACCACGATGCGCTTGCCCGTGATGTGCAGGCCCGACTTGACCATCGCCTGCAGTCCGCCGGCGCCCAGGACTCCCGGCAGAGTCCAGCCCGGGAACGGCAGGAACAGTTCGCGGGCGCCGTTCGCGAGGATGAGCGACTCGTAGCCGAGTCGCAGCGCCGCGCCCCCGGAAGGGCCTACGGCCAGCAGCGAGCGATCACCGGCGGGTTGAACCACGGTGGTGCCCGGCAGATAGCGGATGGAGTGGTGGTCCGCGGCGGCGAGCATCGAGCGGGCCCACGCGGGCGCGGCCCGCCGCCAGATCTGCCCGCCGGGCTGCGGGTTCTCGTCGACCAGCACGATCCGCGGGCGCGGCGTGACTCCGGACGCGGCCAGGGCCGCGTGCAGCCCCGCGGGCCCGGCGCCGACGATGAGGATGTCGCAGGCGATGTCGGTCATGGTCGACGCCCCGTTCATCCGGCCCGCTCCGCTGCCGCGGTCCGGATGGCCATCCCCTCGCTGCACTCGATCATGCAGGTCCGCTCGTGCGCCACGCCATCGATCGTGGCGCGGCATTCAAGGCAGATCCCCATGCCGCATAGCGGCCCCCGCGGCTCTCCGCGGACCGAGCGCCGAAGGTCCGCGCTCCCCGAGTTGCACACCGCCGCCGCGACCGTCGTGCCCGCGGCCACGCTTGCGGGCCGGTCGTTGATGAGGATCCTGATGGGGCCGGAACCGGCGGACATGCAGCCAGCGTATGCGGGGCCGGATCGAGGAACGGCCGTCCGCCCCGCCGCGCAGCCCGGGACCGGGCCCACCGTGCGGGGCCGCCGATGCCGTTACCATGATCCCATGCCGACGCAGCTTCCCAATTCACGGGTGACGCCCCGGTTCGCCGGGTTTGTGACGTTCGGGCGATATCCCCGCCTGGCCGATGTGGCTCCCGAGCACCTGCCGCTGGACTGGGCGATCTACGGGGTCCCCTTCGACGGCGGCGTCACCTACCGCCCCGGCGCCCGCTTCGGTCCGCGTGCGATCCGGGAAGAATCGCAGTACCTCAAGCCCTATTCGGTCTTCCACGGCGTAAACGTCTGCGAATCGCTGAGCCTCGCGGACGCCGGCGACTCGCCGGTCAAGCCCTACTGCCCCAAGGACAACGCCCAGGCGGTGCGTGACTTTGCCGCCGCGCTGCCGGACCCCTCGCACACGAGGCTGCTGGCCCTGGGGGGGGATCACTCGATCGCGTACGCGAACCTCCGGGCCACCTGGGAGCGCCGCGGCAAGCCCGCCGGCGGTCTGGCCGTCGTCCATTTCGACAGCCACCTGGACACCGTCGATGCCGTCTGGGGCGAGAAGTGGGGGCACGCCTCCCCGTTCATCCGCGCGATCGAGGACGGCGTGATCAACCCCTCCCGCATGATCTCCATCGGCATCAAGGGCCCGCTCAACTCCGCCTCCGACCTGGACTACGCCGCGACCCACGGTGTCGCCATCGTGATGCGCGAGGACCTGGTCGGCCAGGCCGCGCCCGCCGGAAGGGCCAAGATCGAGAGGTTCATCGCCGACCTGGACCAGGCCGAGGCCTACATCACGTTCGACATCGATGTCATCGATCCGGCCTGCGCGCCAGGCACGGGCACGCCCTCGGTCGGAGGATTCTCCTCGTCCGAAGCCCTCGCCCTGCTGCGGTCGCTCCGGGGCCTCAACGTTGCCGGAGCCGACGTCGTCGAGGTCCTCCCCGACCGGGACCACGCCGGCATCACCTCCCTGCTCGCCGCGCATCTCGCCTTCGAGATCCTCTGCCTCAGCGCGGTCTAGGACCCTGCCGTGCCCCCGCCGCCCGACAAGAACCACCCGATCGTTCGGAAGATCGCCGCATCCTGGCGCAGTCTTACCGGCGGCCGGCAGGTGCGTGACCCGCAGCGGGCCACGCTCGTCGCCTGCTCGGGCGGCGCGGATTCCTCCGCCCTCCTGATCGCCCTGGCCGCCGCCTCGCCCGGCTCGATCACCGCCGCGCACATCGTTCACGACATGCGGCCCGAGGCTCAGGCCCACGCCGACCGCGACGCCGTCCGCGAGCTTGCCGCCCGCCTGGAAGTGCCCGTGGTCGAGTCCGCGATCCGGGCCCGGGCCCCGAAGGCCAACTACGAAGCGCGGGCCCGCCGCATGCGCTACGAAGCGCTCGCGGCCCTCGCGCGGCAGGCGGGCATCTGCTGCATCGCAACCGCCCACCACGCCGACGACCAGCTCGAGACGGTTCTCATGCGCCTGATGCGCGGCGCCGGACCCGGCGGCCTCTCGGGCATCCCCCGCCGCAGGCTCGTCGATCACCTCGTTCCGCCCGTGCATCTCGTCCGTCCGATGCTCGGCATCACGCGGGCCGATGCGCGGGCGATCTGCGAACACGCCGGATGGGCCTGGCGGGAGGATCCGACCAACCTCGATCCATCCCGGCGGCGCTCGGCGATCCGGGATCGGGTGGCGCCCGTCCTTCGGGAACTCCAGCCATCGGTCGCGGCGCGGGCGGTCGCCGCCGCCGACCTGTGCCGCGGCGCCTGGGCCGTGATCGACCAGAACGCCTCGGCGATCCTGCAATCGGCCCGGTGGGATTCCAACCGATGCCTGATGGACCGCCACGCCCTGCGCGCGGCGCCCCGGGCGATCGCGTCGCAGGCCGTGCGTCGCGCCGCGATCCGGATCGCGGGCCCCGCCAGCGCCGACCGACTTCCCCAGCGGTCGGTCAACGCCGCGATCCGCGCGATCCGCGATACCAGCGGGGAACGCCGTGAGTTCCGTTGGCGCGGCGTGAGCGTTACGGTCCACGGGGATCGCGTGCGGATCGAGCCGACGGGCTGAACCCACCCGACGGTGCGGCCGATTCTCAAATTGCAGCGCGGCCGGCGATCGCGGCCCGGAATGCGGGATATCCCTGAATTCGGTGTTGGGGAACGGTCAAGACGGGGCTCGGAAGGAGTAAGGGATTGATTCGGAGCCCCAGGTACACTAGAAATACACACGTTTGTTGTGTGTGAGGCACGTATGCGACAGAGGCCCGAGCGAACCCGCCCGGCCGGCCTCTCCGGAATAGAGGCCCAGACGGGGATAGAAATCCCCGAAGGTGCGCTACCCCCCTCGCTGGCCGCCGCATACGCCGGAACCACCGCCAACGACGGCCTCAACGCCAAGGTGCTCGTCCTCAACAAGCTCTACGTCGCCGTGCGCGTGGTCTCCGCCAAGCGGGCCTTCTGCCTGCTCCTGAACAACATCGCCGAGATCATCCACGTCGAGAACGGTCAGGCCGCCGCGCAGGTCGCGGGCCTGGCCCAGGCCCCCAGCTCGCCCCGGTACATCAACTACGACTTCGAATCTTGGCTCCAGATCTCCGAGCTCCAGCGCCAGTTCGAGCCCGAGCGCCACGACTGGGTGAAGACGGTGCGCTTCGAGATCGCCGTCCCGCGCATCATCCGCCTGCTGGGCTACGACCGCCTCCCCGAGCAGACCGTCAAGCTCAACCGGCGCAACCTGTTCGCCCGGGACCGCAACCAGTGCCAGTACTGCGGCCGGCACTACCCGACCAGCGAGCTCTCCATCGATCACGTCAATCCCAGGTCCCTGGGCGGCCTGGATACCTGGGAGAATCTCGTCTGCGCCTGCATCAAGTGCAACGCCCGCAAGGGGGGCCGCACCCCCGAGCAGGCCAGCATGAAGATGGTCCGCCGCCCCGAGCGGCCCAAGCGCAACCCGCTCATCACCATCCGGCTGGGCAACGAGAAGTACGCCTCCTGGAAGACCTTCCTCGACCACGCGTACTGGAGCGTCGAGCTGCGGTAACCGGCCAGGCCGCGGGTCCCCCCCTGTCGCCGGGGCGTGCTTTCGGACCGGCGGCACCGCTGCCGGCCCGCGAGGGCCTGACGGACAGTCCCGCGACGAGCATCCCTGTCAAGCGAAGAATCTCCCCGCTCGGGAAGGGAATTGCACGCATGCCCGGATCCGTGGTGATCATCCTGATGCTCTGCCTGCTCGCCGGGCTGGTGATGCTCCGGGTGGGCCTGCGCGGCCGCCGGCTCAACGACCACCCCGTCTGCGCCTGGTGCACCTTCGACCTCCAGGGTGTGTACCCCGAGTCGGTGACCTGCCCGGAGTGCGGCGCCGGACTCAAGCGGGACCGGGCCGTGCGCATCGGGGTGCGCCGGCGACTCCCGGGGCTAGTCCTGCTGGGCGCGCTCTTGGCCGCGGTGCCGATCGCCCCCATCGGAGCGGTCGCCTGGGCCCTGGTCACCGGCACCAACGTCGATGCCTACAAGCCGCTGGGGCTGCTCCTGTGGGAGGCCCGCCACAGCGACCCGACGCGCCTGGACGCGATCGCCGCCGAGATCCAGAACCGCGCCATGGCCCGCAAGCTCGACCCCACGCAGTACCAGCGCGTGATCGAGGCGACCCTGGACCTCCAGGCCGACACCAGCGGCCCTTGGACCGAAGCGTGGGGCGACCTGATCGAGCGGGCCCAGCTCGACGGGGTGATCAAGCCCGAGCAGGAGAAGCGGTTCGCATCCCAGGCGGCGGTGTTCGAGATCCAGGCCCGCCCGACCGTGCAGTCGGGCGGGCGGACCCCCGTCCGCATCAAGCTCAAGGAAGCCCGCGTCGGAAGTTCGACCTCGCTCACCTGCTCGGTGCGCATCAAGCGCGCCAAGCTCGACGGCGCGAGCACCACGTTCGCCGCCCCGGAGCGCCCGTCGGACCCCTTCTTCGGCAATCCTCTCGGCGGTGACGATGCGGTCGCCACGTTTTCCGTGCACGGCAGCAAGGGCGGCGGCGTCATGTTCTTCGGGACCGGGTCGGGCGGGTCGGGGGAGCTGGCCGTCGATATCCCGGCGAGCGTCGCGCCCGGCCGGCACACCCTCGAGCTGGAACTCGAGAACGCCATGGGGGACGGCTCGATGGGGTTCGGGTCGATCACGATCGTCAACGGGACGCTCCGGCGATCCGGCGGCGCGAGCGATGGCAAGCGTGTCGCGTCCAAGGTCTCCGCCCCGCTGCGCGTGGTCGGGCCCGACCAGGCGGTCGTTCGGCCGATCGCGCCCGACGCGGGCACCACCCAGCGGCTCGCCCAAGCCCTGCGCCCGAAGTCCCTGCAGATCGGTTCGCCGCTGGTCACGCAGTCCCTGATCTTCTCGCTCAACGGGGAGCCGCGGGATCCCGGGGATAATCCCGATGCGCACACGCGATTCGACGTCGACGCGCTCCCGGTCCCGGTGGCGTTCGATGTCTACTGCCGCGCGCCCGGCGGCGGCGAATGGAAGCTCGGGGAGCTCCACAGCGGAGGTCCCGATCCCGCCTCGGACTCCACGGGCATCTCGCGGATGTTCCGCTCGATGACGACGATCACCATCAACGGCAAGACCGTCACGAGCTCATCCTCCGACGACGGCACGGGCCGGCAGGTCTCCGGCCCCTGGCAGGGCGGCGATGCCGATCGCGTCGACATCATCCTGCGGCCCAGCGCCAGGCTCGCCGCCGGCACGCTCGACCTGGACTCGTATTTCAACGGGGAGATCGTCATCAAGGACGTGCCCGTCGTCCGCGATGCTCCCTCGGAGCTCTCCCCGTTCGGCGAGATGGACAAGGCGCTCCGTCGCCAATTCGAGGGCACGGGATCACGCCAGACTCCGCGGCGCAGTCCACGGGGGCAGCCCTCGTCTCCCCCGGGCAAGGGACCCCTGTAGCCAAGGGCGCCGTCTGATATGCTCCGGGAGCCGCGGGTCACGCTCCTTTACGAGCGGCCGGCCGGCGCTCGACACTGGAGGCACGCCATGCAGCGATGGGCATCCCTGGGGTGGACCGCATCACTGGGAATCCTGGCGCTCCTGTCGGGCTGCAGCTCGCAGTACGTGACGCCCGGAGGTCCGGCCGATTTCCGTGCGCTGGGGATCACCCAGGAGCAGGCCGACTCGCTGACCGATGCCTCGATCTCCGCCCGGCTCAACCGCAGGCCCGCCGCCGCCTTCCCCGCCGCGCTCGCCGTCGTGCGCGTCCAGGCCGGCGGCTACCGCAGCTACACCTCGCGCGGGGTCGGCTCGGGGAGCTTCTCCATCGTCACCAACCGCGACGTGGAGCCCCCCGACGACTTCTCACGACTCCAGACCATGCCCATGATCCGCGGGATCGCGCCCGTCAGCCGGCTGGTCGCCCCGCAGAGCATCAACTCGCAGATGGACCTGCGATCCGCGGCCGCCGACCTGCAGGCCGACATGATCCTGCTCTACACGTTCGACACCGAGTTCACCACCGAAACGACCATCCCGGCCCTGGGAGTGATCACGCTGGGCCTGTTCCCCAACGAGGAGGCCAGGGTCTCGTCCACCGCGTCGGCCGCGCTGCTCGACACGCGCACCGGCTACGTCTACGGGGTCGCCGAGTCCTCCAGCAAGACGACGCAGCTCGCCAACGCCTGGACGACCGGGGACGCCGTCGACCAGTCCCGCCGCCGCGCCGAGTCCGAGGCGTTCACGGGCCTGGTGGCGCAGGTCGAGGCGATGTGGGCCCGCGTCGTCAAGCAGTACGGGCCGCAGGCCCCGCCGACGCCCGGCGATGCGCGGCAGGCCGAGGCCGCTGCGGTTCCCCATCCCTGATCCCACGACGAACGCGGGGGCGCGGTCGCCGCGCCGCCCGCACGGAGCCACACCCGTGAAACACGCGATGATCCCCCTGGTAAGCCTGGCCGCCGCGTGCACGCTCGGCGGATGCGCCATGTCGCGCGAGGATCGCCTCCACGCCCGCGCCGACAGGATCTCCGATTCGCTGCTCTCCGAGCGCGACCAGGCGATGAAGCTCTCCCCGATCGACCCCCGCCGGCCCGAGCGGCTGGCGCACCTCTCGAGCCTCCGCACCACGCTGTCGGCGGTCAACATCGGGCTGGGCGCGGTCCGCTACCTGCCCGAGGCCAGGCGCGAGGTCGGCTACGACGTCATCGAGGAGGCCTACTCCACGATCGAGTGGAACATCCCCCTGGGCCCGGGTGAAGCGCCGCGGCCGATGCCGAGCCAGTTTGTCAACGGAGTCCTCAAGCTCGATTGAGCCCGGGTCGAAGCGGTCAGGCCGCCTTGCGGGCCGTCTGCGCGGCGCGGCGCCCGATCGCCAGCACCGTGATGTCGTCCACGCCGTGCAGGGACCCCGCCTGGCGGTCCAGCTCACCGGCGAACTCGGCCATCGCCGCGGGGATGCTCATCCCTCGCGAGCACACATCGTCCCCGATGCGGGAGAAGATCTGCCGGTAGGTCTTGGAAGGCTTGATGAAGCCGGTCGCGGTGGGGAAGGCCGTCTCCACGCCGTCGGTGTAGAGCACCAGCGTCTGCTCGGGCGCGAGCGTGAAGTTCACATCGTCGAACTCGGCATCGGCGAACACGCCCAACAGCGGTCCGGAGGTCTCGACCTCACGCGTCGATTCGCGGGCGACCAGCAGCGGCGGCGGATGGCCGGCGCACGAGAGCGTCACGCGGCCCGTGGCGCGTTCGATGATCCCGTAGACGCCCGTGGCGAACCGCTGGCCCGAGAGCTGGCGCGACACGAGGTCGTCGTTGAGCTTGGCGAGCACGGCGCTGGGGTTGCGGGGCTTCCAGCCGTCGGCGGTGCGTTCGAGGGTCTGCAGCCCCCGGCACAGCGCCACGGTCAGCAGCGCGGCGGGGACCCCGTGGCCCACCACGTCGGCGATGAAGAAGCCGATGTGGCCCTCGTCGAGGGTGAACAGGTCGTAGACGTCCCCGCTCACGTACCCGACCGGGCGGAAGATGACCCCGAAATCAAGCTCGGCGATCTCGGGCAGGGATCGCGGCAGGAACTCCCGCTGCACGTCCGCCGCCGAGGCCAGTTCTTCCTGGATCCGCTGCATCTCACCGGTGACGCCGCCCTGGGCGATCCGGGAAACCCGCAGGTCCACGGCGATCCGCTGCACGGTCTGCTGGCGACGCGCCAGCGCGAACATCATCGCCGCGAGCACCGCGGCCGGCGTGTCCCACGGCGCCACCACCACGCCCTCGGCCTCCAGGTGCCGCAACTGCGGGCTCATCTGCCGCGCCAGCACCAGCGTGGGCACCAGTTGAACCTGGAGCGAATCGATGAGTCGCGGCAGTCCCTCGCTCGACAGATCGTCGGTGATCAGCAGCAGCGGCTCGGCCCAGCCGCCCTCGGACCCCCGGGCCACCAGCTCGAGCTTCATCGCCAGGTCCTGCTGGGTGATGACCGCGGGCTTGACGTCGCCGGCGGGCCACGCCGAAACGAGCGGCCGGATCCAGCGAGCGTCCAGGTCCTGGTTCTGCACCGAACCAAAGGCGACCGCGATGAAGGTGTCCGAAGGTTCGTTCAAGCAGGTCCCTCAAGTCTTGAACCGGCTGCGCGGCACGGACCCGTCCGGTGAAAGCACCGGTCGCGGCAACGGGCGTTGCATTTGGGCCTCATCGGCTCACTTGGCGCGCTTCTTCAAGCCATCCAGATCAAGGGCAATCTTGTCCCCTTCTTTGACCTTGAGCTTCTCCAACTCACCCCCGGCCAGTTCGATCGCAAACTGCGCGGAGTACCGGCTGGAATAGCGCTTCAGCCGGGCTTCGTACGGGTCGACATCCCGTGGATTGGAGGGCTTGGGCTCCGAGGGCTTGCGAACTTCCTCAACCTTCATGGCGTGCGAGGCCGTCACGTGCCCCGATCGGTCCAGGAAGATGATGTCGATCGGGATCGGACAATCCCGCATCACGAACTCCAGTACCTGGACCTTGTTGTCTGGAAACACAAAGAGCATCCCGGTTCCGTCGGGGATTTTGGTGCGGTCCGATAGCCCTTTGATGCGCTTGGCATCGTCGGCGACCACTTCGAGGTTGTAGGTCGTGGTCCCGATCGCGACCTTTTCGTGGTCGGGGTCCTTGGACTTGTCGTCGCAGCTGGTCAGTGTGAAGCCGGCGGTCACGACGGCGGCGGCGGCGATCAGCATGGCGCCCAGTCCGATCATGCGTCCGGCGTTCAGCGAGTTCTGAGCCATTGGTCATCCTCCGGCGTGAAGGTCACATCCGTACTGGGGATTCTAGAGAGGTCCAGGGCGGCCGCGAACTGGGGGGCGGTCATGCCCGCGATGGGCTCGCGGGCGGGCGCGATGCCGCACCAGCGGGCGATCAGGGCGATCACGCGTTCCGGGGGCACGCCGGCGGCGCGGTAGGTGTCGAGCCGAGTGTCCCCGTGGCGTTTGGCCAGCCGCTTGCCATCGGCGCCGCGGACCAGGGGGAGGTGGGTGCACGTCGGTTCGGGTAAGTACGCCAGCGCGCGGTAGAGGAGCAGCTGGCGAGCGGCGGACTCCAGCAGGTCGTTCCCACGGACGATCTGTGTGACGCCCTGGCGATGATCATCAACGACGACGGCGAGTTGGTACGAGGGCTGGGCGCGCTTGGTCCAGACGATGAAGTCGCCGATGGTCCGCGAGGGGTCGAAGGACTGCGGGCCGGCGAACCGGTCGTTGAACTCAACCGCGCCGGGATCGACGACGAAGCGCCAGTTGGTTTCGGCGGGATTGAACCCCCGGGGGACGATGGGGCCGCGGAGCGTCGCGGGGAAGACGGTCTCGTGGTCTCCCTCCTGGGGCGCGCTGGTCGCCGATTCAATCTGGGCGCGCGAGAGCTCGCACGGGTAGGTGCGCGCCGCGGCGGCGAGCGAGCGCATGGCGTCGATGTAGGGAGTCAGGTCCGAGGACTGGACGATGGGCCCCTGGTCCCACTCGATCCCCAGCCAGGCGAGCAGATCGATGGTCTGCTCGATCGCGCCGGGCTTGACCCGTGGACCGTCGAGGTCCTCGATGCGCAGGATGATTCTCCAGCCCCGGCGTCGGGCCAGCGCCCAATTGACAAGGAACGTGCGGGCATTTCCCAGGTGCAGGGCGCCGGTGGGGCTGGGCGCCAGCCGGGTGGTCTGGATCCCCGCCGGCGGGGCGGGCCGGGAGGCGCAAGCGGGGCTCGTGGCGGGATCGGCGTTCAACGGGGAGGATCCGCTACACTGCTGCGACCGGGGTCTGTCCGTGCGGCCGGCTCGCCTGGCGGCGGCCGCCGGGTGCGCGAGGAGTGTTTGGATCACAGTATGGCGAAGCTGACAACCAAGCAGATCGACACGGCGATCAAGGCCTCTCCGGAATGGACGAGCACGGGAGAGGCGATCCAGCGGACGCTTCAGTTCCCGGACTTCGTGGCGTCGATGGCCTTCGTGAACCGGATCGCCTCGGCGGCCGAGGAAGCCCAGCACCACCCCGACATCCTCATCCGGTACAACAAAGTGACGCTGACGCTCAGCACGCACGACGCCGGGGGGCTGACGAAAAAGGACTTCGATTTCGCCAGGCGGATCGACGCGATGCTCGCCGGGGCCTGAAGCCGGTCGCGATTCGTGGGTGATTTCGATTGAACGGGTGACAGCGCGACGGGTAGCCTGTCGAGCGTGGTTTGCCGTCGCACATCTGCCGCGGTCACGGGGGCATGGCTCGGAGTGCTGGTCGTGCCCTGCACCTGCATTGCGCAGACGTGTGTGTGGGTCGGTCCCTCGCTGGGGTCCTGGTCGACTCCCGAAAACTGGTATCCGGCAACGGTCCCGAACGGTGCGACGTTCATCGCCATCATCCAGACGCCTTCCACGGCGACCATCTCGAGCGACGTGACGCTGGCCCAGCTGCGGCTCCCCGATCCGGGCGCGCGGGTGTACCTGTCGCAGTCCAAGGCGCTGGGGATCGCCGGCGGCGCAGTGTCGGGCGATGGCCTGCTGCGCATCACCGGGGCGGTGGGCTCCCAGAATTCGCGCCTGGTGCTCCTGAACGATGCCGAGTTTTCATCGACGGGCGGTACCGGTCAGGTCGAGCTGGTCTGGCCGCTGACCGCCACGGCGCCCAAGATCGATGGCGCGGGCCGCACGCTGGTCAACGGCGCCGGGTTCCGCATCTTCGGCGCCGGCGGCGTGCAGGTGGGAACGCTCTCCAACGAGGGCGTTCTGGAGTCGTGGGTCTCCGGCAAGTCGCTGGCCCTCACCGCGGTGAGCATCGCCAACGGCGGAACGATCCGATCGCGCAACGGCTGCCCGCTGACGGTGGCGGCCGCGACCCTGGTGAATTCCGGCCTGGTGGAGGCCGCCACCGCGGACCTCGAACTGGCGGGGATCAAGATCCAGCAGACCGGCCAGGGGAGGATCGATATCGGGCCCGGGAGGATCGTGCGGATCACGGGCGGGTCGATCGCCGGAGGGCGGATCACCTCGGCGCCCGATGGGCTGCTGGACGTCTACCCGGGGCCGGGGCCGACCACGTGGGCCGGGGTGGATGCCAACGCGCCGACGCGGGTGAGCGGGACGCTGGCACTGGACCAGGATCACATCGGCCCCGGCTGGCCTGTGGAGGTCAAGGGCTACTTGAAGCTGCTGCGTCCGTGCGTGCTCGCGAGCCAGACGCTGGTGATGAGCAGTTCCGGCGCGTCCGTGATGGGCGAGCCGCTGACGGTCGGCGCCGGGTCGCGGCTGGTCGTGCAGGGCTCGATCCACGTGGACCTCGTGAACGAAGGGGAGATCGAGAGCCGAGAGGGGCTGGCGGACCTGGACTACAACCTGACGTTGCGCAATCACGGCACGGTCCGTGCCACCTCGCACGGCTGGTTCCGGAGCTTCGGGTCGATCGTGCAGGATCAGGAAGCGCAGATGCTCGCCGACGGCGGGCAGATTCACCTGGGAGATGTCACCGGGGGTCGGATCGTCTCCGTGGGAGACGGGGAGCTCTCGGGCAGCGGAAGGCTGTCCGGCGGCGTGCGCGGGAGCGGCTCTCTCTGGGTATCGTCGGGGCTCTGGCTTTCGGTCGACCAGGACGGCTTTGAGTTCGACGGCCTCATCGCGCTGCGTACGCACGCCGTGTTCGGGAGCGGGGAGCTGGTGTTCTGGCGGCCAACGCGGTGCAGCGGCGCCCGGATCGTCTACGAGGGACCACGGTGGGACGGGCGCTCACCGCCGGTCGTGCGCTGTCACGCGGGCGTGGAACTCGCGGCCGACTGCTCCCTCGAAGGGACCGGGTCGGTGGTCGGGGACCTGGTGAACCACGGGCTGCTGCGGGCCGGCTTCGGCGGAGCTTCGCCGGGCGTGATCGACATCTACGACGGGTCCGTGACGCAGGCGCCCGGTTCGGTGACCGAGGTGGACCTCTCCGGCAGCGGTCCCGGGCAGTGCATTCGGATCACCGGATCGGAATTCCGGGCCGGCGGCCTGCTGCGGGTGCTCGGCGGGGACCCGCCGCTCGTGGAGCCCGGTCAGGAGCTGGACATCGTCTCGTGCGATGGTGTGACCGGGAGCTTCGACGGGCTCGATTGCCGGAAGTTGGCCGACGGCTGCCCGGCGTTCTTCATCTCGTACCCGCCGGGCCTGGTGCGGTTGAGCGCGCGGCGGTGCGCGGCGGACTTTGACGGATCGGGCACGGTCGATCCGGACGACTGCACCGCGTTCATCGCGGCGTTCGTGGCCGGGGACCTCAACGCCGACACGGACGGGTCGGGGTTTGTGGATACGGACGATTTCGATGCGTTCGTGCGGGCGAGCGAGGCCGGGTGTTGATCCGGCGAGGGTGGCGGCGATCACCGTCTCCAGTACCATGGTGTGAGGGGGTTGGCAGGCGATGACACCGCACGAGTCGAGCGAGAGCTTCCGATCAACGATGAGGTTCCAGGTCCACCGGGTGCGGGCGGCGGCGATCTACTGCTCCGACGGGCGCTACGGGGACCAGTTCGATGAGTTCCTGCACGAATGCCTGGGGCTGCCGTGCTACGACCGTGTCGCGTTGCCCGGCGGGGCGGGCGCGATCGCCGGGCATATCGAATCGATGCGCAGCGAGGATGCGCTCATCTCGGAGATGGAGTTCCTGATCCGCTCGCACGACCTGGAGCGGATCGTGCTGATCGCCCACGAAGGGTGCGGCTACTACCAGAAGCGGTTGCTCCTGCCGCCGCGGGCCGTGCCGCAGGCTCAGGAGCGGGACATGTGCCGCGCGGCGGCGGTGCTGGGGAAGATCAAGCCGTCGCTGGAGATTTCAGCGCACCTGGCGACGGTGAGCGATGGCATCGTGGAGTTCTCCGCGCTGCCGATCCGGGCGGTCGATGGGTTCTCATGCTGAGCGCTGGTGTGGTCGGGAAGCAAGACCAGGAAGACTCACCACAGAGGCACAGAGGTACAGAGAAGCGAGACTCGAGGCAGTGTCTCGCACGGGATTCCGCCGATTCCGGTGCAGCGGCGAGCGGACGCTGCGAGCCAGGAACAACGTGACCGGTCGCCGGGACGGCCCGTCCGAACTCCCGGACCGCGCCCGTGGTTCGCACTTGCTCGCGCCGGGCGCGAAGACCACGGCGCGCCGAGTCAAGCCGGGAGGGGGCTCGGAAGCCGTGAATCCGGGGCGTTTCGAGCAGATTTGCGCACAGAAAGTGCCATGCACCACGATGGCTCAGGATCGATTCCAGCGAGGGGGTGGCGGGGTCGGTAGCACCCCCCTTCGCGACCTCGCAGACGGTCGGGAAACCCGGTTTGCGGGCATGACCACTTTTGTGCGCGCACAAATGTGGACATGTTCCACGTGACACACCGCCCCGAGACGCAAGAGCGCATCGGTTCGTCGCACCGGTACGTCTCCTCTCTGCCCGGTCTCTCCGTGGTTCTCCGTGGCTCTCGGTGGTGAGATGCTCTGAGCGAAGGGCTACTTCGCCGGGGTCTTGCGGAGCTTCTCGAGAACCTCCTGGGCAAAGCCGTCGAGATCGGGGCGGGCTTCGAGCCGCCGGATCGCCTCGCCGCGGTTGCCGCGCTGGGCCATGACGATCGAGACCAGGCCGTCGTGGTCTGAGTAGCGGAGGAAGTAGGCTTCGTTCTGCCAGCGCTGGCCGCCGGCGAGCATGAGGGACTCGGCCTCATCGGCGCGGTTGGCGAGGTAGGCGGTTTCGGCGGCCTTGTAGGCGAGCCGGCCGACGCGGCGCCAGAAGATCTCGAATTCCTGTCCGGTGGCGAGCTGGCTCTGAACGGCCTCGATCATGTCCAGGACAGCGCCGGCGAACTCGGTGGTGCCCTGGCCCTGGTCGAGCTTGTCGAACGCGAGCGTGAGGGCATCGTCGGCGGTGACCTGGTCGGCCTTGAAGGCGGCGATCAGGCCGCCGGCGGCGGTGGTGCGGCTGGTCTTGGCCTGGGTCGCGTAGGCCTCGAGCTGGGACCTGGAATCCTGCTGGCCGCAGGCCGGGAGCAGGCACACGAGCGCGAGGAGCAGCGTGAAGGCCGGGTGGGGTCGCATATGCACGGAGCTTACCGGAGGGCGCGTGTGGGGGTTGCGGAATCCGGTGGATCGGCGGGGACGCGGCCCGGCGGTGGAGGTTGTGGAGGGCTGTGGGGCGGGCGCGCGAGGTCCGTGACGCGCGGGTCGATCACGCGCCCGAGGCGAACGTGCGCACCTGGTCGATGATCTCGCGGCCGTTCATGCACCGGGGGCACTTGTGCTGGCCGCCGAGCTTGCCGCGCGATGCCATCCAGCGGTGGAACGCTCCCGGCGGCAGCGGGGTGATGGTGGGGGGTGCCATGCCCAGGTCATCGGTCCGCTTGGTGGTGTAGTCGACGTTCTGCTGCTTGAGGGACTGGTCGAAGGCGTCCCGGAAGGAGTGAAGGGCGGCGGCGGGGAGCTGCTCGGCGGGCTTGCCCTCGATCTCGACGGCCAGTTCCAGGCCGGCACGGCCGCCCGGGCGGGGGTAGACGGGCGCGGCGGTGAACTCGCCGACGACGATGCCGGTGGCGCCGGCGGCGTGCGCCACGGCGTTCTCGATGTGCTCGACGATGAGGTTCTCGCCGAAGGCGTTGATGAAGTGGCGGTGGCGACCCACGATGCGCAGGCGTGAGGGGCCGTCGCCGCCCCGCCCGTCCAGCCCGCCGGGCACCGAGTCGAACTCGACGACGTCCCCGAGGATGTACCGCCACAGCCCGGCGCAGGTGGAGAGCACGACGACGTATTCCTGGCCCTTGTCGACCTGGTCGCAGGCAAAGGCGCGGGCGTCGGGCCGGTCGATCTCTTCGAGGGGCACGAACTCGTGGAACAGGCCGATGTCGGTGTTGAGCCGCAGGCCGGGATCGCCCGGGACATCCTGGATCGCGACGAATCCTTCCGAGGCCGGGTAGAGCTCAAGGCGGCAGGGCAGGTCGGGGCCGTCGGGCCGGCCGCTGAAGATCTGGCGGACGCGCGGGTCGAACGGGGAGTACTTCACCCCGCCGTGGATGAACACGGAGAAGTTGGGCCACACATCCCGGATGGTCTGGACGGCGCGGCCCTGCTCCCGGGCCAGTTGCATGACCCGCTCCATGAGCACCAGACCCCAGGAGCACATGCCGCTGATGATGCGGACATCTTCGTGCAGGCAGCGCCCTGCCATCGCCTCGATCTTGCTGGGCCAGTGGCTCATCAGGGCGATCTTGCCGCCGGGGAGGTAGACCTCGCTCAGCGGCCAGCGGATCAGGGGGGTGACGATGCCCGAGAGGTCGCCGGTGCGGATCCCCTTGTCGCTGCTGTCGAGGTTCGTCGAGCCGCCGAGGAACAGGATCTTGCCGCCGGTCGCCCAGGAAAGAGGCACTCCGAACCGCGCCAGGTTCGCGAAGATGTCGAGCGAGGCGCGGAAGTTGGACCGGAGCATCGCCTTGGAAACGGGGATGAACTTGTCGCCCGCGGTCGTGCCGCTGGTCTGGGCAAAGTCCCGGACCAGGCCGGGCCAGAGGACATCCGGCTCGGCGTGCTCGCGCATGCGGGCGATCTGGGAGCGGTAGGCGTACCAGTCGGCGAGGGGAACCTGGGCGCGGTAGGCGTCGGCGATCTGGTCGTCGCTCAGGTCCGCGAGGCGGGCAAAGCCCTTCTGGCGTCCGAACTCGGTCTGGGCGGCCTTGCGCAGCAGCAGACGGAGCTGTCCGCGCTGGATGCGGGCGGAGTGGCGGGCCCAGTAGGCCGTGTCGGAGAGCAGCCGGATCCGACGGCGCAGGTGCGCACCCAATCCCGTCCCGATCAGGGAGGTCCAGCGGCGCGGGCCGGCGGGGAGACGGCTCGCAGGTGTGGTGGTCATGGTGGTCACGATTCCGGGGATTGTTGGCCGGTGGCGGGGGCCGGGGGATGACCGTGGAGACGGTTCGGCAGCGGGGATGCCCGTACCTAGCCTTTGGCCGTGCCGACCTGCGTCTTGACACTGGCGATCGAGACCTCCAACCCCTCCTCCTGGGAGCCGGGGATGGCGGCCAGTCCTGGCGTGGCCGTCCTCGATGGGGTCTCGGCGGAAGAGTGCCGTGTGCTTGCCGCCGAGTCGATCGACCCGACGCGGAGGCACGACGATGACCTGGTGCCGGCGATCGATCGGGCGGTCCGCAGCGCGGGCATCCGGGCTACGGACCTCTCGCGGATCGCGGTTTCCGCCGGGCCCGGCGGGTTCACCGCGGTGCGGATGGCCGTCACGGTGGCCAAGTCGATCGCCGACGCGGTGGGCGCGGCGTGCGTGCCGGTCCCCTCGGCGTACGTTGCCGCCGGGGCGATCCGGGACCGGGTGCGGTTCGCGGTGGCGCTGGCCTCCAAGGCCGATTCGACCTATGTCACGGTGTTTTCGGCCGAGGGGAGTCCGATCGGTACCGCGAGGCTGATCACCGGCGCGGATGTTCCTTCCCTGGGCTGCTCGCTCGTGATCGCGGACCGCTTTCTTCCCGAGGCGGTCCGCCGGGCCGTGACCGATCGAGGATGGGAGATCCGACCGCCGGTATTCGATCCGGTGGTCTGCGGCCGGTTGTCGATGTTGATGGAGGCGGTGGAGCCGGCGCTGGTTCTGCCGGTCTACCCCCGACCGCCGGAGGCGATCCGCAAGTGGCGGGAACTGCACGGCGGGCCCGACGCGTCTGCATCCACGAGGTCATAATCCGCACCATGCCCGCACACGACACCCGTGAACCGCCCTCGCAGAGCCCCGCCGGCCGGGCACCCGCGTGGGTGATCGGGCTGGTGGGTGGGTTGGCGCACTCGGCGTTGATGACGCTGGCCTTCGACCCCGTGGGTGTGTGGCCGGCGGCGCTCTTGTCGCTGGTCCCGCTGGTGTGGGCGGGCCTGCGTGCGGCCAGGGCGCCGGCTCAGACTTCGGCGCGGGCTCGACGGAGGGACAGCGCGAAGCTGGGCCTGGCGGTGTGGGCGGGGGCGATGCCGTTTTTTCTCTGGGTGCAGGCGTGGGTCATCGACGTGAGCGCTGCGGGGTACCCGTTCATGTGCGCGTACCTTGCGGTCTTTCCCGCGCTGTTCGTGCTCGCGCTTGCGCGGTCGATCGGGAGGTTTGATCGCGTGCCGGCGGCCGTGCTCGCGGCGGCGCTGTGGACGGGGATCGAGGTGTTCCGCGGGGAGGTGGCTTTCAAGGGGTATGCCTGGTTCATCGCCGCGCACCCCCTGGTGGAATGGGCGCCGCTGGCGAGTCCGGCGGCGATCGTGGGTACGTATGGCGTGAGCCTGCTGCTGGCGCTGGTGAGCGCGGCGGTCGCGGCGATCCTGGCGGGTTCACGGGGGCGGGCGCACGGCGCGGTGCTCGGAGGGGCGGTGGTGGTGTGGGCGGGTCTGGCGGTCTGGGGCGGCGTCTACGCGCTTCCGACCGGGGATCGGCGCATCCACGTCGGCGTGGTGCAGACGAATCTCCCGCAGAGCAACAAGATCGCGCCGACCTACGCCTCCACGATGGGGCTGTGGAACGAACTGCTGAAGCTCACGCTCGAGCTCTCCGGGGGCGCGACCAGGCCGGACATCATCGTGTGGCCCGAGACCATGAAACCCGGGATGTCCCTGGACGCCGAATCCCTGAGGGCCGAGCGCGACGCCAAGATCGCCATCTTCCCCGAGGACCATGCGTTGCAGCCGATGCTCACGGCGAGCTTCGCGGATGCGACCATGACACTCTCGAGGAACACCAGGATCCCGCTGCTCGTGGGCGAGGAGTCTTTCGAGGGCCTGCGGTTCGGGGAGCATCCCGAGGGCGGCCTGAGGATCGAGTACAAGCGGCGTTTCAACAGCGCCTTCATGGTGCGTGACGGCGTCGTCGAGGCCGAGCGTTACGACAAGCTCCGGCTGACGCCCTTCGGAGAGGAGATGCCCTACATCTCGGCCTGGCCGTGGCTGGAGGGCAAGCTCCTGGACTTCGCGGCGCGCGGCATGAAGCTCGATCTCTCGGCCGGCCATGGGCTCACCGTATTCCACGCCGCCTCCAGGAACGGCGGGGACGTCGGGATCGTGACCCCGATCTGCTTCGAGGCCACCGAGTCGGGCCTGTGCAGGAGCCTGGTGGTGCAGGGCGGTGCCCGCCGTGCCGACCTGCTGGTCAACATGACCAACGATGGATGGTTCGGGCGATGGGGGGCCGGGCGGATGCACCACATGCAGATCGCCCGCTGGAGGTGCGTGGAACTGGCCACGCCCATGGTCAGGGCGGCCAACACCGGGATCTCCTGCGCGATCGATGCGCGGGGGGGCGTGGTCCGGCTGCCGCTCCCGGGCGGCCGGGTGTGGGGTGAGGCGGGGTGCCGTGTCTTCCAGGTCGAACTCGGCGCGCCGGTGACTCCGTATGCAAGGGGAGGGTGGCTGTGCGGGTGGGTGTGCCTGGCGCTGGCGGCGGTGCTCGCACTACGCTCGTTCATCCCCGGCCGCACCCCGGGCCGAACAACGGGAACACGGTCGGCGTAGACTCGCCATCGCGCGCACGTCTGCTCGAGCGCCCGGAGAGAAGCAATGGAAGGGATTCCCTCGATCGTGCGGTCTGCGTTCAGGACCTCATCGCGCCGGGTCGTCCGCGGGCTGGCCGTGGTGATGCTCTGCGCACCGTTGGGGTGCGGCGGATCGGGTCAGGCCGCCGCCCCGGGCAAGACCGCCCAGGCGTCGCCGGCGGACCCCAAGGCGCCGGCGCCCGGCGGGGACCGGGCACCGGCGGCGAAGCTGACGCCGAACAAGGACTACACCAACGCCCTGGTGGTTTCCGACCTGCGTGAGCGGGCGATCGAAACGCTGCTGGCCTGCGGGCGCAGCCGGGACGCATCGGTCCGGGCCAACGCCACCGAGGCCGCGCTGCAGGCTCCGGCGCGGCTGGAGCCCCTGATCGCCGCGTCGCTCAAGGACGACAATCTCGGCGTTCGTTCGGTCGGCGCGGTGATCGTGGGCAAGGCGGGGGCGCGATCGCTCGCCCCTGCGGTTCGCCCGCTGCTCAACGATCCTTCGCCGTTCGTGAGATCCTCGGCGATCTTCGGCCTGCGCAAGTGCGGGGAGGAGGTCGATCCGACGCCGCTGTCCTCGTTCCTGCTCAACGACCCTTCTCCGAAGGTGCGGTCCCACGCGGCGTACCTGCTGGGTGAGCTTGGCGAGTCCAGCGCTGCGCCCATGATCCGCACGGCCGTCAAGTCGCCGATGCCCCGGGCCAGCGAGGCGGACCTCCGGCTGATGCAGCTTCAGTTCGCCGAGGCACTGGTCAAGCTCGGCGAGGAGGGCCAGATCGAGAGCATCCGGGCGGCGCTCTACCCGTCCCGTCCCGAGGAGCTCGAGGCGACCGCCCTGGCGGTCCAGATCATCGGCGGGCTCAAGGACCAGCGGTCGGTCAACCAGCTGATCTACCTCTCGGCCAAGATCGACAAATCGAAGAACCCCATGCCCGCCGAGATCCGCCTGGGAGTCGCCTCGGCCCTGGCCCAGATGGGCAACCGCAGGGGGAATTTCATCGCCGAGGAGTTCTGGAGCGATCCCAATCCCGTCCTGCGGGCACAGGCCGCATCGGTCTTCGGGGTCACGGCCCAGCCCGACAGCCTCGTCTACCTCGATGCCCTGGTCACCGACCCGTCCGAGCAGGTGCGGGTCGCCGCCGCCGCCTCGATGCTCAAGGCCCTGGGGACCGGTTCGGGAAGGTGACGGCTATCCGTTCCCCCGGCGGAGCCGGCACGGTTCAACTCCGCGTCGGATGGGTTTGACAGGCGGGTCCGGAGTCAGTATCAATGTCCTTCCAGGAAAGGGGCGGTACACCGGCGTGCTGCGCGGGCGTATTGTTCCTCCCTGGACCCCACAGGGGTCATTCTGTGCGGATCCTGATCGGTGTGTAGCCGCCCGTGGGTAGGGTCCGCAGTTGTTGTATCGCCGGGGAACGGACTGTCCGGCCGCTCGAACAGGCGACCGTCGCTCGCTGCTCCGAACGGGTCTGCGGGTAGGTGCTGGGATTTCAACACCCCGAGTGGGTCGTTGAAGCGAACGAGGAGTCGAACGTGCACATCCTGACCAAGGTTCTGATGGTGTTTGCGGCGGTGCTGGCGATCTTCCTGTCGGCTCTGACGATCGCGTATTCGGCGAACACCGACAAGATCGTCTCGGACTACTCGCAGGAGTCGGCCCGCCGCGCCGCCGTGGAGGCCTCCGCCCACGTCCAGGTCGCGCAGGCCAACGAGCTGCAGGTCAAGGCCGAGGCCCAGATCGACCAGCTCAACCGCCAGCTCGCCAGCACGCAGGGCCAGCTCACGAACCTGGAGCGCGAGAACGCCGAGCTCCGGGACGCCAAGGCACGTTCCGAGGCCCGCTTCGAGTCCATCGAGAGCGAGAAGCGAGTCCTGGTCGAGACCGCCAATACCCAGTCCAAGCTGCTGGACAGCTACCGGGGCGAGATCAACAAGCTGCTCGCCAGCGATCTTGCCTTCCGGAAGCGCGAGCTGGAGCTTGATGAGCGGATCGGCGAACTCGAGAGCCAGCGCGAGGTCCTGCAGGCCAACGTCCGGGCCCTCCAGGAGCAGCTGACCGAATCGAAGATGGCCCAGGGCGCCGCCCCCGGGTCCGGGACGCTCGCGTTCTCCACAGGCGGCCTTCGTGGCTCCGAGCCGTTCGTGATGACCGGCCCGCTGGTCCGTACCCGGGTTGATCGCATCACTACCGACACGGCGACCGGTGCGATCCTGGCGCAGATTCCCGTGGGGACGACGGGGAACATCCGCGAGAATGCGAAGATGTTCGTCGTGCGCGACGGGACGTTCATCGCCAACCTCATCATCGTGCAGACCGACCTGAACTGGTCGGTCGGCCGCGTCGAGACCCTGGGCCAGAAGGTCGAGGTCAAGGCCGGCGACGAGGTCTTCAGCCGCCTGAACAACTGATCCGCCACTCATCCGCGAGAAGGGACCTTCCGCGAGCACGAGAGAAGTCCCGGCCCGGAGGCAGACGGGCGGGGGACGAAAGGAACGCCGCGAATGAGCCAGTTCAAGATGCAGATGCCCGGCGGCAGGGCCCGCCGGTACGCGGGCCCCGATGTGTACACCGCCCTGGCGTTCGTCGCCGTGGCCTTCCTCGTGGTCGCGTGCGCGATCATGTGGCAGGCTGGCATGAAGGTCGCCCCCGAGGGCGCGGGCACTCCCTTCGAGATGCAGAAGGCCGGTTCGGTGAAGCTCCCGAAGTAAGCGGCGGCGGGACGGCGCGTGGCGTGCCATCCTTTGAAGGGCCGCGGTCTGGCCGCGCATCGAGCGATCATCGGTTGTTCTGGGACTCTCCCGGCCGTTCGAGACCACCGTCCAGCCGGAGCGCCCACGCGCCACGACGGCTTCCAGCGCTGGATCGGGCCTGTTCCCCGTCATACAACCGTCGTGCATGGCAACCCCGGCACGCGAACCAAGAACGGGACTTGAATCGCCGCGGAACGCGTCTACATTTCTGGTGCTCCTCCGGACCGGCAGGCGGGTGTCCCACCCGAATCTCGGAGCGCGGGAGCGACAAACCGGATCGTCCGCACGGTCCGGGCCGAATTTGGGGCGGTAGCTCAATTGGTTAGAGTACCGGACTGTCGATCCGGTGGTTGCGGGTTCGAGTCCCGTCCGCCTCGCTTGAAACCTCCACGTTGGCAGCCGATGACACGGCGTGCCCAGGAGCGCACAAATCCCGACGTTTACGCGAGTTGCGGCGGCCTTCCGAGGCCGCCGCTGTGCGTTTTGCGGCGCTCGAGTTGTTGGCGGGCGATGACGCGGACTGGCCTGGATTGAACCCTGCGCGCTGCTGCGGGCGCTGCGATTCCTGGCGGCCTTCGGGCGCGATTCGCAGCGCGGATGCCGGGCCAGTTCCCGCCCCGTTGGGCGACGTTGGCCCGTGGGCGGGACGCGCCGCCGACCCCGCCCGTTGGGCCACTTCCCGCCCGTGCGTACCCGTGGCGGTGACGGCGGCCTCGTTGGCGACGCTGGCCGACAGCGGGAGGGCGGGCAGCGCGGCGAGCGCCTTAGACGTGTCCGCCAAGGCGACGTGGGCGTACCGGTCCATTGTGAGCGTGATTGTCGAGTGGCGTGCCAGCGTCTGGGCGACCTTGGGCGTCACGCCCGACCGGGCGAGGCGGGTGATGAACGTGTGCCGCAGCGCGTGGAAGTCGATGACGCGCCCGGCGTCGTCGCGGACGGGAATGCCCGCGGCCGCGAGGTCGGCGGCCATGACCTGGGCCATCTCGTGGGGCAGGCCCGGCCAGACGTGCTCGCCGCGCGGCGTCGCGTCCAGCGTCCCCCGAAGCGCATCGGCGATGTCAGGCCGGAGCGGCTGCACGTCGCGGCGGCGGCGCTTCGAGTACGACGCCTCGACCGTCACCGTTGGCGGGTCCGCATCGAGGTCGAATGACCGGGTGGTCAGCGACTTGATCTCGCCGCACCGGAAGCCGGTCGAGGCCGCGAGCAAATAGAGCACGTCACGCCGAGGGATGGCGAACGTCCGCGTGCCGAGGCGTATCTCGCCCTTCTTCGGCCCGACCTTTCGCTTGTAGCGCTTGGTGATGGTCACCGCGTCGCTCGCCGCGGCGGCCGCGAGGAGGCGTGCCAGTTCGTCGTCATCGAGCGCCCGCCGCTCGCGTCGGCGGTCGGTGCTGACGTTGAGCATCTTCACGCCGACCAGTGGGTCGCGGGCGAGGCGGTGGTTGGTCATGAGCCAGCGCGTGAACCCCTTCACCGCGCGGAGGTGGTGGTTGATGGTCGCGTGGCCGCGCCCATTGGCCCGGACGCGTTCGACGTGCAGACTGAGCGTGGCGGCGTCGATGTCCGCGATGGTCTTCCACCCGGCATTCTCGCCCGCCTGCTCGATGCGTGCCTCGGTCAGGTCGGTGTGCTCAGCCGTGTTGCCCTTCGCGGTGAGGAACGTGCGATAGTCGGCGACGTGGTCGGCCAGCGAGCGGCGGGAGTGGTCCGCCATCCGTTCCGCCGCGGCGTCGATGGTCCCGTCTCGCCGCGCGCGGGCCGCGTCCTCGAGTTGGCGGGCCAGCCGCTCGCTGAGGGCCTTGTCGGTGTACCCGCGGCGGGTGCGCCGGTGGCCGAACTCGTCGGTCCACGCGACCATCCAGCGGATGTTCTTCTTCGTGCGATCCGACGCGGTCTTGTAGACGGTGGGCATGGGGAACTCCGTTCGTGCGGGCCATCCGGAGGCGACGGCGGGACGACAGTGAGGGGCGGCACTTGGCACGGGTCAAGTCGGGGATCAGGGGACGGAATGGGCGAAGTTGCCGGGCCTTGGCGGGTGAGCACCTTCGGCGGGGTGCCGGACGGGGCCGCTGGCGGAAGGCCGGAAATCAGCCAGATTTGGCCGAAGATGCGCACCCGGCCCAAAGATGCTCATGCTCACGGGGAGTGCTCGGCATGAGCGCCTACGGAACCGCTCGGCGGGGAGGCGTCCGGTAGCACCCAGCACCATCCCGCCTTCTCGCCGAAGCCGATCTTGCGGGCGATGATGCCGATCGCCTCTTTGGCCCGCCGCACCGATGCCCATTTCACATCCGCAGCCTTCGCCTCGGCCTTGATCTGCTCGCTGGCGACGGGGCCGTTCTTGAGCAGTTCGCGGAGGAAACCCACCGCCTCGGCCTTCGCTGGAGCGGGGTCGAGCACGCCCTCGCCGCGAGGTGCGCCAAGAACGTCGTCTGCCCGAACGTTCAGCGGCTCGTTTTCCCACTCGACGCGCCCGACGCCTGTGAGCGCGGCGAGCGAGCCCTCACCGGGCGGAGTGATGATGCGGTACGCCATGCCGAGCGATTCCAAGCCGATGTTGTTCTTCAGGCACAGCATGAGTCGTCGTTTGTCGTCGTCGGGATCGCGGATCACCGCCCATGCCGCGCGCGCGGCGGCGGCCCATGCGATTGAACCGATGACGCGATTGATCGCCTCGCCGACGCCCTTGTTCAAGTGCGTCACGAGCACGATCGCCACGCCCGTCTCGTGGGCCAACTCGGCGAGGGGGCGCAGGAGCCCGCGGACCTCGGAGTTGCGGTGGTCGTCCACCTGGCCGATGTACGCGCTGACCGGATCGATCACGAGCAGTCGCACGTCGGGCGTCGCCTCGATGTGGTCGCGGAGGAGCCGTGTGTCGCGGGCCAGTTCGAACGGGTCGATCTCGCCTTCGCGCGTTGTGTCCACGCCGTCGATGAAGTGGACCTTCGACACGTCCGCGCCAGCGGCGTCGAGCCGTGGGCGGATGGTGTCGGACGGATCGTCCTCGCCGTTGAGGATGAGCACCTGTCCTTGCGGGCACGGGTCGCCAACGTCGGGCCACGGCAATCCGGCCGAGACTCGGGCCGCCAAGTCGCAGGTGAGGAACGACTTTCCGAGTCCTGGATGGCCCGCGAGCATGGTGATCTTGCCGAGCGCGATGCGCCCGGGCCAAAGCCAGCGAATCGCGGTCGGCTCAACATCGGCGAGGCAGCGAACGCGGAGGCGGCGGACGGCCGCCCCTGCTACCGCATTCGATGGAACCAGGACGGACGGTGCGGTCTTCTGACTGTCCGCATCCCGCAGCCAGCCGAAGGGCTTGTCGTGTGGCTTCGCCGCGGCGTCGTCGATCTTGTGCATGAGTTCCTTGTCCGTCCAAGGGGGCTGGCAGCGCGGGTTGTACCGATCGCGGAGCAATGCGAGCGCAACCTTGGGGTCGAGTCCGAATCCATGCACCATCGCCGTTGCGGCTGAGTAGGCCTGGCCGTGTCCGCCCGAGCCGGAAACGGCGGGTGGGATGCGGTCCAGGTACGCCGCGGCGCGGCGCTCGACCTCGGGCGACGATTCCAACCATGTTCGCGGCGGGATGGAGGTCACCGCCGGGGCCGGTGCCGGGCAAGGAAAAGCGTCGAGCGCGTAGCGGATCGGACTACACGCGATGATCTCGCATGGGCGCGGCGGGTCGTACTTGTGGTTCAGCGTGCCCGGCAAGCGCATCACTCGGGGCGGGTCATGCACGACGGGATCAGAGGCCAGGACTCCGATCATCGCCTTCTGCCTTGCGGCCCAGATGTCGAGGTCGTCCATCGGCTCGGCGAGTCGCCAGTAGACGTGAACACCCCCGCCGCTCGACACAATGGCGGATGGCTCGGGCAGGGCCGATGCGGCGATGCGAGCCGTCGCCTCGTCTGCGGTGACATTCTCGATGTCCACAAACAGGCAACGGGCCAGCGCCACATCGGCGGTCGTGCCGCCCTTGCGTCGGCGCGGGTTCGGCCCGAAGTGGACGTTCCGCGCCTTCCATCCCGGGCTGTGGAACGACGGCAACTGCGAGGCGAGGAGCCAGCGGCGTTTCACGGGCTCGGGCACCGCGCGCAGTTCGACCAGGTCATCCGGCTCGAAGAGCGCGGCGACGAGTCCGACCAGGCCGAGGGCATCATCGGGTGCGCTCATTGGCGCACCCCCGGGGCCTTGCGGTCGAGATGAACTCGGAGGTCGGCCAACCGCCAGCGAACGACACGCTCGCTCAGGCGGACCGGCGCGGGAATGTCGCCCGTCTGCGACATGCGCCAGACGCTGCGGACGTGCACGCCCAGCAGGTCCGCGACCTGGCGGACGGTGAGGAGCGTGACATCGGCCATGTTGTTCTTGATCTCGTCCATGAGTGCGCACCTATCGCGCCGCCGCGATCGGCGCGGCGTGCGTCATTCGAGGTTGGAGGGAGAAAGGCCGGGGGCGCACGAGCCGCCCCCGGCCGACTCAAGAGGGTCGGACTACGCCTCGCCCTTGCTGCGCACCGCGGCCCGCGGGTCGCACAGGGCCGCGCCGAAGTCGAAGTAGACGCGCCACGAGACGGCCAACTTGTTCACCGTCTGATCGAGCCCGAAGAACTCGACGGTGGGCGTCTGCTGGCCGTTGAGGAACCCGACGATGAGCGGGCTCGCCGCGGGTGCCGCGAAGAGGTACCAGTGCTTCGTCGAGGCCTTGTTGCCGTACTTCTTCGTGTTGCTCAGGCGCGGCTCGACCTCGAGGCCGACGGCGTTCTTGAGGCTGTTGCCGGTGGGCAGATTCGTCTGGGCAGCGATGAACTCGCTCTCCAGAACCGCCCGCGCCGTCGTCTGCAACTCCGGCGGCACCACGAGCACGACGGGCCGGAGGTCCAGGTCGTTGCCCTCGGCGTCGCGCTGGGTGATCATCGCGGCGATGGCCCGCCCCAGCGAGTCGGGGCTGAGGTTCGTGTCCGCGCCGGTGATGTAGTTGCCGTTGCCCGCGGCGAAGAACGCCCCTGCGTTGGACAGCAGCGTGTCGTAGGTGAGGTCGGACAACTTCCGCATCGCGGCCTGGCCCATCACTCGCGCGACCGAGTCGAACAGACTCAGGTCGTCATTGATGAGGTCGCGCCGGTCGATCGAGAAGATCTTGCCGTAGGTGTCCACCTTGTACTGCGTCGTCGCCTCCTCGGCACCGCCATGCTTGAACTCGCCGCCGGGCGGGAGTTGCTGAAGTGAGCCGGTGAACGACGGACGGATCGCGGTCGCCGTCTTGAAGTCGGGCACCGAGCGCACGCCCGCGAAGGACCGCCAGGTCGCCGGGCTGTCGCGGTAGCCGTCGAGCAGCACCTTGTTCACCGCGCTGCCGAGGGCTTCGGTGAGCGTGTGCGTCGTCAGCGACGCCCGCACCATGCCCTCGCGGTCGGCGGGAGCGTCGATGCCCTCGTGCTGGAGCGCCGCGCGGCACAGGTCCAGCGTGTGGGCCACGCGCAGGTCGTCCGCGGCTTCCATGCATGCCGGGCCGAGGGCCTTCTCGGCGAGCGCGGCGAAGCCCGCCCGCTTGAGAATCGCCGCCTCGATGATCCGTGCGCGCGGAATGCTGCCCGCCCCGTGGTCCCGCTGCACGCCCGAGTAGATGGGCCGCGAAGCACGGAGCACCTCAAGAACGCCGGCTCGCAGGTCGGCGACGGTGATGTCGCCCGCGAAGGCCTTGGCCCGCAGGTCGTCCACTCGCTTCTGCTGCGGACCCCAATCCCGCTCGCCCATCGGGCGGCAAGTCAAGTCGATCTCCTTCAGGCGATCGCGCTCGTCGGCGCGGATCTGATCCTCGTGTGCGATGTCTGCCATGTTCGTCCGTCCTTGACGTGAAGCCGCGATGGCCACCGACGTTTCCGCGTCGGCCCCCAGCGGTGTGATGCTGACTTCCCGCAGCCGCCCCTTGCGCACGAGCGTGAACCCGCTCGGCGACGACAGCGACCGCCCGTTGATCTCGACCGACTGGTTCGGCTTCACCCGTTCGTGCTCGGTGGGAGCGACGCCGACCGACGCCTGGAACTGGAAGCCGCCCCTGGCCATCTCCACGACGTGCCGCGCCGGTTCGCCAGCGCCGCTGACGACGCCCGCGACCATCAGCCGCCCGTTGGCGACGGCTGGTTCGCCGTGACCGACGACGCTGCCGACGCTGGCATCATGGTCGGCCAGCAGGGGGACCTGACCGCCCGCCTCGAGGCCCGCCAGGTCGATCGCGATGTCGCCCCAGCCCGGCACGCGCATGATGCGGCCGGTGTAGGCGACGACGCTGATCTTCGGACGGGCGTCCTTGCCCGCGGCCTCGATCTCGACCTCAGCGGCCGACAGAATCATCTCGTGGGTCGTGCTCATCGCGTCACCCCCAGCGTCGGGATGTACTCGCGGGTGAGCGTGACCGCCTTGGCGATCGCCGCGTCATCCCACTCGAGCGGATCGGGCATCACGCGGTTGCAGGCGTCGGCCACGTCGGGGATCGTGCCGCCCGCGGCGTCGGCGACGCGCTGCATGACGGCCAGTCGCTTGGCCTGCACCTGCTTCCGGATGGCCGCGTGCTCGGCGTAGGACAAGCCCTGCTCGCGGCGGTAGTGCGCGTCGTAGGTCAGGCGGTTGGCCTGATCCAGGTCCTCCGCGACGGCGTCGATGTCGTCGGCGAACCACACGAAGTTGCGCCCGATCTGCCGGAACTCCGGCGTCACGCGGCGGGCCAACTGGTCCACATCGATCCGCAGGCCGCGGCGCTTCAACTCCTCCGCGGCCTGCTCGGTGGACTTGGGGTACCGCCGCGCCATGACGCGGGCGACGGCCGCGGGGTCGTTGGGGTGCGCCTCTTCCAACCGCTCGCGGGAGTCGGCGTCGTACTGCTCGCGGGTCATCAGGTAGTTCGACAATGGCATGGGAAAGCCTCCTGCCCGGAGCCCGGGCGCGGTGTGTGTCCGGCCGCGACGCCGCCTGGCGTCACGGGATTGGCTGGATGGATGGGTCGATGGCTGGCTGGGTGGTTGGCTTGGTGCGGTCGAGCCGCACCTGGCTCATCTACGCGGAACGCCCGCGTAGTGGCGAGGGGTCGTGCAGATTCCGTTCCATCGGTGCATCGTCATCCTGTTACCCCCTATATCTGCGCGACCCCGCCAAAGTGTCGCGCTGATTCGTCGGCTCCGTCACCCTTCTCCTAACCCGAAGGCCGCCGGGTTGTCGCCTGCCGCCTGCGTGTCCTCTACCTGTACCTCTCGTCACCGGGCCGGTGGTCGTCGCGATGGTTCGGCGATTTTCCTTCACTTCCCCCATGTACCGACACGGCGGGGCCGGGTCTCTACTCGTTCCCTATGCCGCGGGCGGCCTACCTGCCCGCCCGATGGACGGATTTGCAGTCGGACCGGTACATCCCGCTACATGCCTTTATGCAAAACGGGACAGGGTTGAGGGCGGAATCTCGGGATACAGACCAACGAACAGCCTTCCCCATGCCCCGAGGGATGATCTGTCGTGCGGAATGCAGAGGGGGGCTGAGGGGCTGTCAAATGCAGGCGTGTCCGGCAACGGGCAGCACGGCACCCGCTTGCGCGGCGCGGTAATCTGGCGCGACGGCCATCAGGCGAGGAGAACCACATGGCGGAAGGCGTGGTGATCAAGTTCAACGAGAAGACGGGCGCAGGCATGGCTCGCCCCGACGATGGGGGGAAGGACCTCTTTGTTCACCGCGACTACGTCGTGGTGGACAAGACTGAGAAGGGTCTGGCCGTGGGACGGCGCATACGGTTCGTGGTCGGTCGCGGATACCGCGGCCCCAAAGCGAAAGAAATCGAGGTGCTCTGACAGATGCCCGCAACCAAACGTTCTCCAAATCCTGTGAGGGTCGCCGCCAATTCGGAGGGTGCTTGCCCCCGGAACACGATTCTGCACGCCGATGCCTTGAAGGCACTCGCGGAACTCCCAGGCGGGTACATCGACCTCACTGTCTTCAGCCCGCCGTATGACGGCATCCGTGACTACGGAAAGAACTGGAGTCTGGACTACAAGACACTGGGCTCCGAGCTGTTCCGCGCCACCACGGACGGGGGCGTCTGCGCGGTCGTAATCGGCGATGGAACCAAGGACTTTGCCAAGTCGCTCACGACGTTCCGTTGGGCAGTCGACTGGGTCGATCGCGTCGGATGGCGCTTGTTCGAGTGCTGCATCTATCAGCGGCACGGAAACCCGGGTGCTTGGTGGACGCAGCGCTTCCGGGTCGATCATGAGTACATCCTGATCTTCTTCCGAGGCGATCGCCCCCGGCACTTTGACAAGAGCACACTCATGGTCCCGTCGAAGCACGCGGGCAAGGTCTATTCAGGGACAGATCGACTCACCAACGGAGGCTTTAAGAAGATTGAGCCCAAGGCGGTCAACGACATGAAGTGTCGCGGAACGCTTTGGGAGTACGCGACGAGCAACACGGAGGGCAATCGCACGAAGCTCGAACATCCCGCGACGTACCCCGACAAACTTGCCGACGATCTGATCCAGTGCTTCTCAAAGCCTGGAGACCTCGTGCTCGACCCGATGTGCGGCAGCGGTACGACGTGCGTGATGGCCGCGCGATCCAAGCGAGATTTCCTCGGCATCGAGATCAACGAATCCTACTACGAGATCGCGCAACGGCGCATGAAGGAAGAAGTAGAGAACGATGTTCGGCTGTTCTGACCTGTCATCGCTGCCGTGATCGCGCGAACTCGAACCAATGGACGCCAGCGCTCAACTGCAACACACTCTTCGGGTGCTTCGGGCGGTCGCCGAAGTCGGCCGGCAATTCCCTTCCGAGCCCGATTTGAAAGACATTGCCCCGCTGGCTCCCTACTTCAATGACACAGGTGCGCTCGCTCTAGATAGGCTGGACGCCAGGGACGGAGGAGTGACGCGGCGAGAGGCGCTGCTGCGAATGCTGCTGCTGTCCGCGGTGATAGACCAAGGGCCAGACATCGAAGGCGTTCGGCGCTTGGCAGTGGGCGTTCTGAACGACCTGTACTCTCGCGAAGTGCGGGTTCTGCACCGCCCCCTCGATTTCTTCGAGCACTTTCACATTTCGGCTACTTCGATCGAGGAATGCCATGCCGTCGTGAAGGCGGCCAGAGCGGACGCGTGGGCGGAACGAAACGACTCGAACCCCGCGAAGTACCTTCTATACATGGAGAACGCGCGACAGACGCTTGGATACGCCATCTACCGCTGGGGTGCCCCGCTCGCTGTTCCCCTGATGTTGGCTCAGGAGGCCAACGCGGAAGGACGCGAAACGGCGGACGTGCTCCATCGCTATTTGACCCGCGATCACGGGTGCTTCGCACGCTCTGTCGAGGGGATGACCTATTTGATCAAGGATCACCCTCGGTATGGACTGGGCAAGGCGATCGGCGACAAGGCGGCTCATCTCTTCGGCAAGTGGGTCGTGCATTCTTTTCCCCTGCTGTTGAACCGGGACGATCCAGCATGGGGACCGTGGTCATACGAGGTGCCTTTCGACAGCAACGCTGGTCGCGTTCTCTATCGAACTGGGATCGTCACCGGCTGGGTCGATGAGGCACGACTGCAACGACACGAGGTCATTCAGCCGGGACAAGGCAAGGGTGGCGACACGGCGTACATGCGTGTGACCAACCTGCGAGGCGTGGAATCAGACCTCGCGCAGTCGTCACCGGAGATCGTCGATGCCAACAGACAACTCTGCGTCAGCCACCTGCGCAGTCACAAACGAGCGCCGATGAAGGTCCAAGCCCAACACATCCCGTCGGCCGTGTCGCTGATCGACGGTACCATGACCCCGGGGGAAATCGACGATGGCTTGATCAAGGTGGGAACGGAGTGGTGCTTCAACACTGGATCGCCTAGGTGTGCCCAGTGCCCCTTGCGAACGGTGTGCGCGGGGGCCACAGGACAGCCCAATCTCATCACTTCGGTGCGTACCTGACGCGGAAGGGACTCATGGCGACAACTGCATTTGCCAACGACATTGCGGCCGCAAAGTCGCTCCTCGCCAACCTACCCACGATCTGGGAGGGCAAGAAGTCCGTGCTCGAACTCAAGGCGGCGGACTACAACTGGCGACAAATGGAGTGGTGGGCGTTCTACTTCGAGCACCTGTGCCATCAGCGGTTGCGCGGCAAGTTTGAGATTCCGGGCGAGCGGTTCGGCACCGTTGGCTTTGACCTCAAGGGTTGCGTCAATTGGGACATGAAGGCGAAGGCCATCAAGTCCGACGACCACAAGTGCATCCTGAACGACTGTGGCGCGATCGACGCCACGATCCAGAAGTATGGCGAGCACGGCGTGCTCATCGCCTTGTGCGACGTTGAGTACAACGATGTGAACCGCACGTTTCAGAAGTGGCACAGCGAACTGAAGGGCGGCCTGTCCGCATACGAGAAAGAGCGGCGCACCCGGACAGAGGTATCTCGCTACCGCAAGACGAAGGCGGAACTCGCTGAACTCTTGTTTCTACGGTTTGACAAAGCGGCGATCAGCAGATTGGGCTGCATGAATCAGGGTCGCAACTCGAACGGTGCGCCACGGCCACCAAAGTACATGCTCGATCTTGAGGACGTAGAAGGACTGCTCGTCGATCGCCTTGCGTTCTCCGAGTGACTGTCCGGTGGGCGTGATGTCGCTGCTCTCACCCTCGGCGACGGGCATCTTCACTCTCCGAATGGAGCGCAAATGCCATTTGACCGTGCCTCGATATTCAGTCAATTCCCGTGGCTGAAACAGCGCGACCTGTCAATGGTCATCGGGGACGATCTCGACGCACTCCTCAGCGCCCTCGTGCTCCACCATGTGTTGGGCTGGAGCGTGGTCGGCCTGTATCAGGAGTACACGACGATCTGGCACCAAGGGAGCGCGTCTGCGCTTCGCAATGCGGTGTGGGTCGACTTGGACATCAGCCAGCCCACGATTCGGAGCATTGGACACCACATCTTGTACGACCGGCCGGGGCGGGACGAGCGCTCGCATTCGCTCAACCTGAATCTGAATCGTTTGCGCGGCGTGACCGGTGTGGTTGGCCGATGCACGACGAAGGGTGATGGCTGCGCGTGCGGGTCTCGCACGTTCAGGCACAAGTACCCCTTGGGAACAGCGCACTTCCTACTGTGGCTCTATGACGTGCAGACACCCGACATTGAGTGGCTCGACGCGCTCTGGTGGCATGCGGACTCCACTTGGATCAACGGCCAGTCCCACAAGTACGCACCAAATGTCAAGGACTGGGTACAGAACTACGTGTCCGCTCCGCCGCTGGTCCGTCGCCTCAATCAGATTGACTCACTGGAATTCGAGCAGCGTGTTGCCAATCAGGTCATTCCGTTTCTTCAGCGATTCGGCTTTCAGCATGGTCGCTCGCAGACGAGCTCGCGGCACCTTGGCATCAGCAACTGGCAGTGTCAGTTCCAAACCCTCGCTGCAAGTCCACCCGCTATCACTGAGTTTTGGGCTGCCGTTGGGCACGAATGCCAACTGACTCCGCTCGGTGTGCCGCCTGGGCCGTGGGCCCAGCTCAAGGGAGTGAGACGATCAGGGCCATTGGATACCACGGTGGCAGCCGATGGTGGGCTGCCCGCGTTCGTCCGGAACAAGGGCGTGTTTTCCTACGTCATTCCTAATGGCGGAAGAATCAACTGGACGAGCGGCGTCATCATCCCCTAGTTGTGGGTACAGAGCCATCACGGCACCTGTCGACGGATCGCCACCAATCGAAACAAAGTCAGTCGATACCCGCGGCTGTTCCCGCGGGCGTCACGTCGGCGCGTCGCGCCGGAAGGAACCATGCCATCCCCTGTCACCGGGTGGCAGCCTGCACCATCGCCGCGATGCCCGCGCGGACGGCGGGCGGGAGCGCCGGCCATGCCGCGACGACGGCGGCCAGGTCGGGCGGGAGCGGGGGTTCGGCCCCGGGCGCTGCTCCCGGCGCTGCTGGGGCGGGCGGGATGTCGCGCAAGTCCCCGGTTTGTCGGGGGTTCGGGCATTCGCCCCGTTGACTGTCGATCCGGTGGTTGCGGGTTCGAGTCCCGTCCGCCTCGCTTGAAAACGCCTCTGGCACGATGCCGGGGGCGTTTTTATTGGGACGTGGGGAGCGGCGGAGCGTGCGGCTACATCCCGGCTACATCCGCGGGTCACTGAGGGGTCACAAAGAAATCTTGCGGAGGATGCGAGCGAGGAGCGATTCGGGGCGCGCCGGGGCCGCGGTCACGGTCGCTTCGGTGAGCCCGTAGAAGCCCGCTCTCCACTCGCGGCGTTCATCGGGGGTGAGGTACGGCGGAGGCGTGGACGTTCCCTCTTGGGCGGCGCGCTCGCCAAGGTGTTGAGCGGCCCAAGTGTTGAAGGCTCCGATGGTGCGAGTTGAGCGAGGGATCGTGTCCATGCTCCCGACCATCGCGCGATTCGTCGGGTCGCCCGCGCGGGAGTTCCGATTCGGCATCGCCCAAGGTGGAGCAACCCCGGCGCGTCGGGCGAACGGAATAGACGGACGCGCGTATCGGGCGCGATACACTTCACGCCGTGACCCTTCCCACCGCCGCCATCGTCGTTTCCTGTCTGGCCTTCGCGGTGTCCGCGTTGACGTTCTGGTTCTCGTTCTTTCACAAGGGACGGCTTCGGATGACGAAGCCGACAACCATCTTCTTCGGGCCGGACGGGCGAGGGTTCACGGGCGAGCCCAAAGTTCACCTTCGCACGCTCCTCTACACCACCGGCAAACGCGGGCTCGTTGTCGAGAATATGTTCGTCCGCCTCCGTCGCGGGGAGTCGGTCCAGACGTTGAACGTGTGGGTGTGCGGCGAGGATCGCTTGGCCCGTGGAAGCGGGCTCTTTGTCAATACGGAAGGCGTAACGCTCGACCACCACTTTCTTCATCCACGAGACGGGACGAAGTTCGAGTTTCTGCCGGGACAGTACACGCTCGAAGTCTTCGCTAGTCTCGTGGGTAAGGTCGCCCCGATCCCGCTCGGGCAAACGCACTTGGTGTTGACGCCCGAACACTCCGACGCCATCCGTTCCAAGAAGGGCGGAGCGTTCTTCGATTGGGGACCAGACTCCGGTACATATCACGCTCATGTTGACGAA
>JBGAOZ010000001.1:0-362357 GCA_044221545.1 Phycisphaerales bacterium | reverse complement strand
ACTCCCGCCGCCCCCGCTCACCGGCACGCCCACGAGCGTGAACGTCACCACCGTGTCGATATCCCCGACAACCCAGCTCCAGCTCAGCTTCCTCTGCGCTTCGATCTCCCGGAACACGCAGTCCACGATGCCATCCCAGCCCGGCTGCGGCGACGCCCTGAACGTGAACGCCGCCCCCGGCTCGAGCTTGAAGCCGACCACGGGCAGCAGCCACTGCTCCAGCAGCACCGGATCGGTGAGCGCTCGCCAGACCTTCTCCGGCGAGTGGTCCAGCTCGAACTCGAGCAGAATCGACTCCGTCTGCGACGGGGCGGTCCTGTCGGTCGGGGCACCCGAAGGCGAAGGCTTCATGGCTCCATCTTCTCCAGCAGTTGTTCAAGCCGGTCGATGCGCTCGGCCCAGAACGCGCGGTAGTGCGCGATCCAGTTGATGAGCGGCTTCATCCCGCGCGGCTCCACCCTGTAATACGCGCACCGCCCCGCCCGCCGGTCGCTCACCAGCCCCGCATCCTTGAGCGCCGCCAGGTGCTGCGAGACCGCCGGCTGCGAGATCCGGAACCGCGCTGTCAGGTCCTTCACCGCCGCTTCGCCGCCCCCGCCCCCCCACCGCGCCAGCGACTCGAAGATCGCCCGGCGGCTCGGGTCCGCCAACGCCCTGAACACCCGGTCCTCGGCCCCCGTCGCGCTCGGCATGCTTAAAGCATAAGCAACTACTTATGCCTCGTCAAGCACACCTTCCGCACCCTACGGCCCCGCTCCCCCGCAGGCCGAGCCCCACCCCGATGAGCCCAAGCCATCCCCGTGCTCGCCCGGCACGGGCCCACGCGAGTGCCCACTCCGGCCGCGCTCGGCGGCAATGCCCGGACAGACCCGCCGCGGTATGCTGCCGCACCATGGCCGATACCCACGCCCACCGCCCCTACATTCCCGCCTCCGCGACCATCCCCGAGCTGCGACCCCTGCCCCTGCTCGTCGGCACCGTCCTGGGCATCCTCTTCGGCGCTGCTTCACTCTACCTCGCCCTCAAGATCGGCCTCACCATCTCCGCCTCCATCCCGATCGCCGTGATGTCCATCTCCATCTTCAAGTGGATCAGCCGCGCCTTCGGAACCCGCTCCGCCACCATCCTCGAGAACAACATCGTCCAGACCACCGGCTCCGCCGGCGAGTCCATCGCCTTCGGTGTCGCCGTCACCATGCCCGCCCTCATGATCCTCGGGCACGACATGACCCTGCCCCGCATCATCACCGTCGCCGTCCTGGGCGGCCTGCTCGGCGTGCTCATGATGATCCCCCTCCGCCGCGGACTCATCGTCCACGAGCACGGAAAGCTCGCCTACCCCGAGGGCACCGCCTGCGCCGAGGTGCTGATCGCCGGCGAGAAGGGCGGCACCAACGCCAGGACCGTGTTCGCCGGCCTGGGACTGGGCTTCCTCTTCAAGATGCTCAACGGCGACGGCGGCCTGGGGCTGCTCAAGAACACCCCCGAGAAGACCGTCCCCTTCTACAAGGGAGGATCCATCTCCGCCGAGTGCTCCCCCGAGCTGCTCGGCGTCGGGTACATCATCGGCCCCCGGATCGCCGGCATCATGTGCGCCGGCGGCGTGCTCGCCTACCTCGTGCTCATCCCCGCCATCCGGCTCTTCGGCGACCCACAGGCCCAGCCCCTGGCGCCCGCCACCACCTTCATCCGCGACATGAGCCCCGGCCAGATCCGCAACGCCTACATCCTCTACATCGGCGCCGGCGCCGTCGCCGCCGGCGGCATCATCAGCATGTTCCGCGTCCTCCCCACGATCGCCGCCGCCTTCGGCCGCGGCGTCCGCAGCATGCTCGCCGGCAAGGCGGATGCCCGCTCCGCCCAGCCCGAACGCACCGACCGCGACCTGCCCATGGGACTGGTCGCCCTCGGATGCCTCGCCCTCGTCGCCGCGCTGATGTTCACGCCCAGCCTGCACGTCTCGCTCGCCGGCGCGCTGCTCATCCTCATGTTCGGATTCCTCTTCGTGACCGTCTCCTCCCGACTGACCGGCGAGATCGGCTCATCCTCCAACCCCATCTCCGGCATGACCGTCGCCACCCTCCTGCTCACCTGCCTCATCTTCGTCGCCCTCGGGTGGACGACGCCCACCGACCGACTCGCGGCCCTCTCGATCGCCGCCGTCGTCTGCATCGCCTCCTCCAACGGCGGCACCACGTCGCAGGACCTCAAGACCGGCTTCCTCGTCGGCGCCACGCCGCGTGCCCAGCAGATCGGCATCCTCGTCGGAGCCCTCACCGCCGCCCTGGTCATCGGCTTCACCCTCAAGCTCTTCAACGACTCCAAGACCATCTACGCCGCCCGCGCCTTCCCCGCGGTCACCGTCGAACCCGTCCGCTTCGAAGCCAAGGACTCCCTGCACGGCGTCGACGCCGCGCGCGACCCCGGTTCCTACAACGTCGTTCACTTCACCGCCGACGATGCCCTCCCCGGCGTGCCCCCCGGCAAGTACCTCGTCGACGACGCCGGCGCAATCCGCTACCTCGTCGACCCGGGGATCAACGGCGTCCTCGACCACCGCGACCCTCCCCCCGAAGCCCCCGCCGGCGCCCAGGGAACCGAGGTCACCAAGTTCGATGCCCCCAAGGCACGCCTCATGTCGCTCATCATCGACGGCGTGCTCGGCGGGAAGCTCCCCTGGGGCCTGGTGCTCCTGGGCGTGTTTATCGCGATCGCCCTCGAACTCGCCGGCGTCGCCTCCCTCCCCTTCGCCGTCGGCGTCTACCTCCCCATCTCCGCCTCCACCCCGATCTTCATCGGCGGCATCGTCCGATGGGCCGTCGACCGCGCACGCAAGAAACGCCGCGGCGCCGCCGACGACGAGGACGGCGACTCCTCGCCCGGCGTGCTCCTCTCCTCAGGCCTGATCGCCGGCGGCGCGATCGCCGGCATGACCCTCGCCATCATCGCCGGCGCCAGCGAGCACCTCTCCCAGTCCCTCAACCTCGCCAACCTGTTCGACCGCCTCACCAGCGGCGCCGCCTTCGCCAACCTCGCCCAGAGCAACACCGCGATCCTCATCGCCTTCGCGCTGCTCGGCCTGCTCTTGTATTTCACGGGACGGAGCGACAGCCCCACGCCCACGCCCACGCCCGAGCCCGAGCCCTGAACCCGCGCCTCGATTCTCAGAACCCCGCCGCGCCCGAGGCCCCGCGCTCAACCAAGCCGCACCGGCTCGAACCCCTTGCGGTACTCGCGACGGACGATCGTCCTGCTCGCCTCGGCGTGGTTGGTGAACTCCAGCTTCTTGCGGTCCCAGTCCAGCACCTGCCCGGGGTACTTCGCGGCCTTGACCGCCAGCAGGCCCGGCTCGGTGCACCGCAGACCCGCGGCAAACGGCGCCCACAGGTGCGGCGTGTCCTTGCCCAGCGCCTTGTCCACCCACGCGTGCCAGTGGTTGAACGACTCGTACTTGGGCAGCCCCGGCCACTGCATCCCGTCGCTCTTCTTCCCCTCCCGCCAGATCTCCAGCGGCCCCTCGGGCGCCAGCAGCAGCGTGCCACCCTCGCACACCACGATCGTGAAGATGCCCCCGGGCCACTCCCCCTCCCCGATGCCCAGCTGCCCGCGGTCGGGCTTCAGGTTGGTGTCGTAGAAGTACAGGTTGCACGTCGAGTTGGCGAACTTCTTGCCGCTCACCGGGTACGTCAGCGTCGAGAGCACGCGGTCGGCGTGGAAGTACGACAGGTCCCGCGAGGGCGTCCGCGAGCACACCTGCGACGGGCTGTCCAGCTCCGGGAACGCGTAGAACAGCACGTCCGTCATGTGGACGACCCAGTCGGCGATCTGCCCGCCGCCGTACTTCCACCAGCTCCGCCACTGCCGCTGCACCATGTTCGGGCGGCACGGCTCCTCCTGCGCCCCGTTGAGCCAGAGGTTGTAGTCAAAGCCCGCCGGCGGCTGGATCGGATCCCCCAGCTTCCCGTCCGTGAAATAGAAACCACCCGCCAGCGCCCCGTTGCCGAACACGATGTGCGCCTCGATCACCCGCCCCAGGCCCCCGCTCTTGAGGATGTCCACCGCCGCCCGGCGCTGCGCGCTCTGGATCCGCTGCGCCCCCGTCTGCGTCACCAGCTCCGGACGCGCCGTGATCGCCCGCCGGAGGATCTGCAGCTCCTCGAGCTCGTGCACCAGCGGCTTCTGGCCGTACACGTGCTTCCCACGCGAGAGCGCCAGCGTCATGATCGCGCAGTGCGAGTGGTCGGGCGTGGAGACGATCACCCCGTCGAACTTGTCCCCGTGCTTGTCGAACGCCTCCCGGTAGTCCGCGCACGTGAACGCCTTGGGATGCTCCTTGGCCGCCTCCGCCAGCGCGTTGGAATCGACATCGCACAGCCCCACCATCTCCACCAGCGGGTGCGCCGCGATCGTCTGCCGGTCGGTGCCCCCGATCGTCCCGATCACCCCGATCGACAGCACCCGCAGCTTCGTGTCCGCCATCGCCCACGACAGCTTCGGCATGCCGAACACCACCGTGCTCGCGGCGGTGACCTGCTGGATGAACTCGCGGCGGGAACTGGTGCTTGCTTTCATGGCAGTCCTCGTGAGAAGGGAGAGCAGAACAGACCGTTTCCAGTCTACCTCCGGGGCCCGGCGCACGCAGCGGCCCGCCGCTCCAGGGGCATTCGCGACTGTATCAGCCGGCCGCCCTCCCCGCCCGGCCGCACAGGCCCGGACCGGGCACCGCCAACCGCGACCCCCACGCACCCCCATCCCGCGATCCCCCACGCCCCGGAGCCAAGTGCGCTGCACCGACGCCCGATCTTCGTTCTGTCGGGGTCGGTCGCGCCGCCGGTGCCCCGCCCGGTCCGTTCGACGGGAGGGCATCGACGCCCCGTCCGATGACGCGCTCATGGTGGAGGCCGACTTCCCCATCGACGGGCCCGCGCCCGGCGATGGGATTCCCCGTCGACGGCGATCGACAATCTCCATCACCCTCCCCCGCACTCCCGGATCGCCGCCTCGATCGCCTCCGCCCGCCCGCCGCACCCCCGTACGTCCGCGATCACTCCGGGCAGCTCCGCCACGTACGCCGATCGCACGGCCTCCTGCTCAACCCCGCTCAGCCCCGCCGCGCCTCGCACCCGGTCCCGCAGCGCCCGCAGCGACGCCGGGCTCGAAGTCCCCAGCCTCCACACCGCCCGCTCCAGCCCGTACAACTCTCCCTCCAGCCCGAACCGCCACCGGTCCGCCGGCGCCGCGACGCTCAGGTCCGGCTCGGGCCTCCGCGCATCGTCCACGCTCGGCACGATCCGGTGCCGCCCGTCACGCGACAGCACCGCCATCGGGCGCGACAGCAGCCTCCGCCGCTGCTCCCCGTTGATCGCCAGCGCCAGCGAGGTAACCTCCACGGCTCGGCCGTCCCCGCCGCGGGCCGTCACCTGCACCTCTCCGGCCGCGATCCGCACCGTGAGCCCGATCTCCTGCGTCCCGGCGCTCGCCGCCCGGAACTCGCCCGTGAACTCCAGCGAGCTCACGCCCGCGCCAAGGTCGGTCCCATCGATCACCAGCCGCTTGCGCTGCTCCACCAGCACCTTGAGGAAGGTCCTCCCCTCGACGCCCAGCGCCACGCCCGCAACCCCCACGTCGGGATTGGCCTCAAAGCCCACCACGCAGCCCACCGTCGGCTCCGCGACCCCACGCGCCACCGGCCCCACGAGCGGGGAACCGGCGTGCAGCGGGTAGTCCATCACCAGCGGGTCGTACACCGGCGCCCGCTCCGGCTCGAACAGCAGGTCCGTCTGCGAATACGCTCCCGTCTGCGGCCACCCGTACGAGAGCATCGCGTCCCCGTCCTGCTCCCAACCCCAATCGACGTAGTGGAACGAAGATCGCCGGGCCCGCAGCCACGCATCGAACTCCTCGTCGAGCTTCGCGGAGCCGAACAGCTCCTCGATCAACCGCGCCGAATCCTCCTGGTACGCGCCGTACCGGTTCAGGCGGTACAGCTCGTCCCGCCAGATGCGCCAGCGCATCAGTCGATCAAGGTCGCTGCTGAAGAAACTCACCAGCAGGAACCCCAGCTCCCGGCCGCCCCGCCTGCCGCTGAGGATGTCCCCGGCCGTGAACGGCTGGCCCGCGTACGCCGCCAGGCCCCCGTCGTACCAGTTGTTGATCGTCGGCTTGTCCACCACGGCCATCGTCAGCCGCTGCGCGGACTCCTCCCACACGTGGTTGGCCACCGCGTCGGCGATCCCCTCGTAGTACCACGGCGGCGTGGTGTTGATCGTGCCGTTGAGGCAGATCTGGTACAGGTGGGCGCACTCGTGCAGCATGATGTAACGCTGGTGGTACTGCAGCCCGCCGCTGGGGAAGTTGAACGCGGCGTTGATGCCCTCGTAGGTGATCCCGCCCCCGCCGGCGTCCCACGAGATCCCGTCGGCCCCCAGCGCCACCTGGAGCGACGCCAGGCTCGCCCCGTAGATCACCCCCATGCGGGTGGTGTCCATGCCCGGGATCTCGCGGCCGAACAGCTCGACGTAGTGCGGGTACGCCAGCTCCATCAGCGTCAGCAGGAGCCTGGCGCGGGCCGCGTCGTAGTCGGTCTGCAGCGCGTAGTGCCGGCTCACGAACCACGCAAACCCCGGCGCGTTCTTGAGCTGGTCCTTCGAGAACGTCCGCGGGATCTCCTGCCCCACGCCGGCGATCTCGATCGACCGGAGCGTCGAGGTTCGGCCCGAGACGGTCAGCTCCACCGGCGTCGCCGCCGGCGGGGGGACCTCCCCCGCGGCCGCGCCGCACGTGAGGAGCATCGCCAGGGCCGCCGCCGCGCTTGGGATCATCGCCGCCTCCGCACTCTCGGCCCCGCACGAACCCGCGGTCACCCCGCGCCCGCCCGCGCACGGGCATCTATGGACCGATCGCGCCGCCCGCGGACGCTCGTGGTCCGCGGACGGCGCGATCGTGTGGTCGTTCCACTGAACAATCCGTCAGGCCGGCCGGTCAGCCCGGTCGCGCCCGACACGCCGGCTCACAGGGGCTTGAAGCTGAAGCCCTGGCCCCCCACCGACGCCTCGGCCATCAGCCCGCCCTTGGTCTGCGTGAAGATGATCACGCCCTTGGAATAGTCCGAAGCGCCCGCCGCCCCGGACTTGATCGCCACCGCCGACGCATCGGCGCTGAGCGAGAACTTCCCGGCCTTGAACTTGTCCACCTGCTCCTGGGTCATGAACACGATCAGTTCGTCGAACGTCTGAGCCCCCGCCTGCAGGCCGATCGAGCCCTTGGTCAGGTCCGCGTATCCGACCTTGCGGCCGTTCTCCCACAGCTCCCCGCGGCCGTACGCGCCGCCCACGATGAACCCGCCCTTGCCCACATCCGGGAACACCGCGTACGCCACGGACCTGTTGAGCAGGCCTTGCAGGGACGAGTCGGTGTTCTTGAACGAGTTGAGCGCCGCGGACGCATCGCCGCTCAGCGTCGACTTCTCCCCCTCGGTCTTGGGCTCGGTCGAGCACCCGGCAAGCGCCAGGCCCGACACCATGAACGCCGCGATGATCTTTCTCATGTTGAATGTTCCTTTGTGTAAGCCACGAACGCGTGCACGCACCCCCGCCGCACAGATAGGCCTTGTTCACCCCAGTATATCAGCCCCCGGCTTTCCAGGTCCCGCGCTCGCCCGGCCCGCACCGGATCGCGGAAGTTTCCCCGATGCAGCGCCCCCGCAACTCCGGTATGCTCGCACAACCTCGGGCCAGCCGCCGCGATGCGCCGCCACGACCCGCCGGCTCCGCTACTGTGATCAGCGCGGCCGCCGCAGGGAGCACACCGGACCTCGCGGACTGACAGGAAACAACCACGATGAAACTCGCCCACCTCACACGCCTGTTGATCGCCGCCGCGTGCCTCGCGCCCGCCGCGGCGCTGGCACAGGACAAGCCCGCGCCCCAACCCCAGGTCCAGACCCAGACCACGGCCTCGGCGAGCACCGCCCCGCCGGTCGCCGACAAGCCGGCTTTCAAGTCCGAGGAACTCGAGCAGATGCTCGCGCCCATCGCGCTCTACCCCGACTCGCTGCTCTCCCAGGTCTTCATGGCCTCCACATACCCGGTCGAGGTGGTCGAGGCCGACCGCTGGGTCAAGGCCAACCCCAGCCTCAAGGGCGATGCCCTGGCCAAGCAGCTCGAGGCCAAGCCCTGGGACCCCAGCGTCCGCTCGCTCGTGAACTTCCCCCAGGTGCTCGCCATGATGAGCGAGAACCTCAGCACCACCGTCAAGATCGGCGATGCTTTCATCGGCCAGCAGAAGGACGTCATGGACACCGTCCAGAGGCTGCGCGCCAAGGCCCAGACCACCGGCAACCTCAAGTCCTCCGAGCAGCAGACCGTCTCCACCCAGACCGCCGACACCGGGGCCCAGGTCATCGTGATCCAGTCCCCCTCCCCCGAAGTGATCTACGTCCCGCAGTACAACCCCACCGTCGTCTACGGGACCTGGCCGTACCCCTCGTACCCGCCCTACCCCTACTACCCGCCCGGCTACGTCGCAAGCAACGTCCTGTCCTTCGGCCTGGGCGTCGCGTGCGGGGCCGCGTGGGGCTACGCCTGGGGCAACTGCAACTGGGGACACGGCGACGTCGACATCGACATCAACCGCAACAATAACTTCAACACCAACATCGACCGCAGCAAGTTCAAGGGCGCCGGCGTCAACGGAGGCAAGGGATCGTGGAACCACGACCCGGCCCACCGCCAGGGCGCTGCGTACCGCAACTCGGCCTCCGCCCAGAAGGTCGGCGCCGGACCGACTTCCACCCGCGCCACGCAGACCCGCAGCGAATACCGCGGCAAGGCCGAGGCGGGCCGTTCGGACATCGCCCGCGGCGGGGCCGACTCGGTCAAGGGCAGGACCCCCCCGCCCAGCGCACGCCCCAGCAGCACCGGCTCCACCCGCGCCCCCAGCTCCGCGACCGATCGCGGCGCCTTCAGCGGCGCCGATCGCGGCGGCGCCGCCACGCGCGAGGCCAGCAACCGCGGCAACGCCAGCCGCTCCTCCTCGCCCTCCCGCTCGGCCCCCGCCCGCTCCTCGGGCGGATCACGCGGCGGACGCGGGGGAGGTGGTCGCCGATGATCGCCGCGTCCCAACGAACTTCACTCTCCTCGCCCTTGCAGGGATCCGCCATGTCCAGCACCGACCGCTCCGCTTCCCGTCCTTCCCGTCCGCGCCCGACCGTCGCCCGCCGCGTGGCCGCCGCGCTGGGGCTCGCCGCCGCGGCGCTCCTGGGCGGCTGCGCCGCCAGCCCGCAGAACTTCGAATCCCCGCAGGCCGCGGTCGATTCGCTCGTCGTCGCCCTCCGCGCCGACAACCAGGCCGACCTCACGCGGATCCTCGGTTCCGAATCGCGCGAGCTGCTCTCCTCGGGCGACGAGGTCGCCGACGCCAACGGGCGCGCCGATTTCCTCCGCCTCTACGACGAGAAGCACCGCCTGGTCCCCGCCGATAACGACTACGTGACCCTCGACGTCGGCCAGACCGACTGGACCATGCCCATCCCGGTCGTCAAGGGTGACAAGGGCTGGTACTTCGACACCGCCGCGGGGCTGGACGAGCTCCTCTCCCGCCGCATCGGCCGCAACGAGCTCCACACCATCCAAGTGTGCCACGCGATCAACGACGCCCAGCGCGAGTACGCCAGCGCAGACGTCACCGGCGACGGCTGGTGCGAGTACGCCGCCAAGTTCCGCAGCGACCCGGGGACGAAGAACGGCCTGTACTGGCCCGCCGCCCCCGGCCAGCCGGAGAGCCCGCTGGGTGAACTGGTCGCGTCGGCAACCACCGAGGGGTACAAGGGCGGCGACGGCGGCCCGCACGCCTTCCACGGCTATTACTACCGGATCCTCACATCCCAGGGCCCGGCCGCGCCCGGCGGAGCGATGGACTACATCGCCCAGGGGCACATGATCGGCGGGTTCGCGGTCGTTGCGTGGCCCGCGGACTACGGCAACTCCGGGCTCAAGACCTTCATGGTCAGCCACCACGGGACCGTCTACGAGCGCGACCTGGGCGATGACACCGACCGCATGGCCCGGGCGATCACCGCCTTCAACCCCGAGGCCGGCTGGGAGGCGTGCAAGCCCTCCAATCCGTGATTCCACAGGACAGGTCTCGATAACCCGTCGATGACCGCGTCCGTGCGCACAAAGACGCGAATTGCCCGCAAAGGCCGTTTCCCGCCCCGCTGGCGCGTCGGCGCTCCGGGAGGTCTCCGAGGCCCACCCGGGTGCTCCGCGGGCCTCTGGAGCCATCGTGGTGCATATCCACTTTCGTGCGCACAATCAGGGACATAGATACGGGCCGATCGTGGCTGGATTGATGCACGCCGCTACTCGACGCTCACGCTCTTGATCATCGTTTCGAACGCCGCGGGCTCGGTCGACTTGCTCGCTTCCGGAACGGTCAGGAGAAGGACCAGCACGCGGTCCTGCTTGGGGATCGCGATCCAGTGCTGGTAGGTCGGAACATCCCCGCGTCCGGTCGCGTAGCCGGTGCCCTTGGCGACCACTTTCATTGACATGGCTTCGTGGTCCCCGACCTTGGTCACGGCGGACTCGCCCACGCTCCAGCCCGCCTGCTTCGCGGCGGCGAGCGAGGAGTCCAGCACCTGCCTGGCGGTGACCGGCTGCCCGGGTCCCTGGATGAACGCGACGATGGTGCTCGCCCCGTCGGGGGTCCAGGCGTGGACGATCTTGCCGCCGATGACCATGTTCTCGGCGGGCATGTCGCGCCAGCCCGCGGGGGGCGCTGCGCTGAAGCCAAAGTCGTGGTCGATGAACGCAACGGGCGTTCCGCCGCTCTTCCTGCCTTCACAGCCGCCGAACAGGCCGAGCAGGCCGAGCGCCAGGGCCCCGGCGAGCCAGGCCGCCCGTGACCGCATCGCCGAGGCTTGAGAAAGGACATTCCGATGGTTCGAGCGCATGGCCGTACCCCTTTGGCTGATGGACCGAGCATCGCCGGTCCCGACGGATGCGGTGCCGGCCGGGGGATCTTGCACTTGCGGGCGCGGTTCGAGCTTCAGTCGAGGATGAACGTCGCGACCTCGCAGGGGAGGTAGCGCTCGGTCTCTTCGCCCGTGTGGTAGCCGCTGAGGCGGAAGCCGCAGTTCTCGAGCACGCGGACCGACGCGTGGTTGCTGCGGGCCGCCGAGGCGTGCAGAGGGCGGACGGTCACCTCCCGGAGCAGGAGCTTGAGCGCGCAGGTGGCGATCCCCCGGCCCCAGTGCTCCCGGGCGATCCAGTAGCCCACGGAGTCCAGCCCGTCCATCTTGAAGCAGGAGATGCCGCCGACGAGCCGGCCGTCGCGGAGGATGACGCGGGTCACGGTGGCGGGATCCTCGAAGCTCCTGTCCCAGACCGCCCGGAACGACTCGGCCGAGCGCGGCCTGGTTCCGGCCATGCGGTTGGCCTCGGGATCGAGCTGGTGCTGGAAGAGCTCGGGCAGGTCGGTGGTCTCGACCCGGCGCAGGCGGATGCTCGCGGGGGATACTCGATGGGATCGGTCGGGCATCGGCGGATGGTACGTGCGGCCGCAGCGCCCGGGTCCGGGCACTGCGGCGGGCGGCTGTGGGCCCGGCCCGGCGGCGATCTGCCGGGGCGGGGGGCGGCCCGCGCCACTATGCTAGATTGTTGAGAGCGAGCTCCCAGCGCCGCGGGATGCGGCGCGCGGAGCGACCGGGCCCCGATCGGGGTCGACGGTAGAAAGGTCCGCCGCTTCCATGTCAAAGACCTCCACGCTGAACACGATTTCCGGCCGCCTGCTGCTGCTGGGCGCGCTGCCGGCGCTGCTGGCGATCGGCGCGATCGTCGCGATAAGCGCGATCGACGGGTACCGGGAACTCCGAAGGGTCGAAGAGCGGTTGATGGACCTGAGCGCCAAGGGGGCGGCCAACGAGCTGAACCTCCGGAACGACCGGTGGAACAACGTCGCGACCGTGATGGCGCTGGCCCAGACGGAGGGCATGTTCGGGCAGCGCAAGGCCAGTTCCGAGTTCATCCGGACCGTGAACCACGCGTTCCCGCAGACGGTCGGGGCGTTCCTCGCGTACGAACCCAACGCCGACGGGCAGGACGCCGCGGCGCTGAAGGGACCGGATGTGCCGCGCGAGGCGATGGACGCGGCGGGACGGTTCGTGCCGTACTGGTACACCGAGGCGGGCGCAGACCTGTTGCGTCCGCGGGTTGGGATGGAATCGATGGAGTTCTACCTGGGGCCCAAGAGCGAGTTCGCCAAGTCCGGCTCGGCGAACGCGATGGTGACCGAGCCGTACGTGAAGGGGGGCGTGCTCATGGTGTCCCACGCGATGCCGGTCGTGGTCGGCGGGAAATTCGCGGGCGCCGTCGGCGTGGACCGGACGCTCGATGTGCTGGGCCAGATCGCCGGCGACATCAAGACGAAGCTGGGCGCGGAAGTGTTCATCCTCAGCGCCGGGGACCGGTTCATCGCCGCGACCACGGACGCGACGGTCGCCGAGGCCGATCGCCTGCGGATGCGGGAGCTCTCCAAGTCGCCGTACGCGAGCATGGCGACCCGGTGGCGATCCGCCGGGGTGGAGGGCGACGTCACCGAGGCCGTGGACCCGGTGCTGGGGGAGGCGTGCATCTACGCGCGGAGCCCGGTCGAGGTGGGCGGTTGGAAGGTGATCGTGCGGCGGACGAAGGCGGACGTGCTGCGTTCGGCCAACGCGGCGTTGGTGCGGAACGTGGCGATCGGCGGGGTCGGGCTGCTGGTGGTGGGCGGGTTGATGCTGGCGATCTCCCGGTCGGTGAGCCGGCGGGTGCGGACGGCGGCCGAGGTGGCCGACCGGATCGCGCGGGGGGACCTGACGCAGCCGATCGGGGAGCCGTCGAGCGGGGACGAGACGGGCCAGTTGATCCGCTCGATGAGCACGATGGACCGCAACCTCAACGGGCTGATCGGGAGCGTCAAGCAGGCGGGCATCCGGCTGAACTCGACGGCGACGGAGATCTCGGCGACCAGCAAGCAGCAGGAGGCGTCGGCCTCGACGTTCGGCGCGGCGTCGGCGCAGATCGCGGCGGCGGTCAAGGAGATCTCGGCGACGGGCAAGGACCTGGTGCGGACGATGGTGTCGGTGAACACCAACGCGACGGAGACGGCGGCGCTGGCGGGGGCGGGGCGTGCCGGGCTGCAGGGCATGGAATCGGTGATGCACGACCTGGACCGGGCGACCACGTCGATCGCGCAGAAGCTCGGTGAGATCAACGAGCGGTCGCAGAAGATCACGACGGTGATCACGACGATCACGAAGGTGGCCGACCAGACGAACATCCTGTCGATCAACGCGGCGATCGAGGCGGAGAAGGCCGGGGAGTTCGGGGCGGGGTTCCTGGTGATCGCGCGGGAGATCCGGCGCCTGGCGGACCAGACGGCGGCGGCGACCCTGGACATCGAGCAGATGGTCCAGCAGATGCAGGCGGCGGTGTCGTCGGGCGTGATGGAGATGGACCGGTTCTCCGACCAGGTCCGGCGCGGGGTGCGCGACGTGGCGTCGGCCGGGTCGCAGCTGGCGGAGATCATCGACCGGGTGAACCGGAGCACGGAGAGCTTCAAGCAGGTGAACGAATCGATGCAGGCCCAGTCCGAGGGCGCGCAGCAGATCAGCGAGGCGATGACGTCGCTCTCGAGCAACGCGCACCAGACGATGCAGTCGGTGCAGGAGTTCGGGCGGGCCTCGACGGACCTGCAGTCGGCGATCACGGTGCTGCGGCAGGCGGTGGCGCAGTTCAAGCTCAAGGAGTAGGCGTGGGCACGCTGGCGGTCATCTGGCGATCGGCGGGGCTGCTGATGGCGATCGAGGCTCGCTCGGTCGTCGAGGTGCTGCCGCCGGTGAGTTCGCGGGCGGCGCCGGGCGCGCCGGCGTGGGTGCGCGGGCTGTTCGCGTACCGGGGGGAGCTGATCCCGCTGGTGGACGCGGCGGGGCTCTTGGGCGGATCGCCGCCGCCGGACCGGATGGCCAACCGTGTGCTGATCGTGCGCGTGGGGACGGGGCGCGGTGGGCCGGGGATCGCCTGGCCCGCGGGCCTGTGGGTGGAGAGCGTGCTGGAGATCGACCGGGTCGACTTCACGGCGGCCGGGGGCCACCCGGGGCTGGCGACCGAGGGGGGGCGGTTCCTGGGCGCGGTGGCGCAGACGCGGTGGGGCCAGGTGCAGCTGGTGGAACCGCAGGAGCTGTTCACGTCCGAGCAGGCGCGGGTGCTGACCGAGCGGCTGGCCGGGGCGGCCGCATGAGACACACCTCCACACGGCGCTGGCTGGAGGAGCACACGCCCATCGAGCCGTCGCTGCTCGAGGGCCCGGCCGTGGAGACGCTCGTGGCCGAACGCATCCACGCGTTCGGGGACAGCGAGCCGGCGTACATCGAGGAGCTGAGCCGCTCGCCCGACGAGGTGGACAGCCTGATCGCCGGGATCGCGGTGCCGGAGACGTGGCTGTTCCGTTACCCGCGGTCGTACGACCTTCTCCTGGAGCACCTCCAGCGGCGGCTGGCCGGCGGCGCGGGGTCGCTGCGGATGGCGAGCATCGGCTGCGCGACGGGGCAGGAGCCCTACTGCATGGGGATCACGGCGCTGGAGGCGGGCTGGCCGGCCGAGCGCGTGAGGGTGGACGGGTTCGACCGCAACCACGGGTTCCTGCGCGCGGCGATGACCGGGCAATACAGCGCCGCCTCGGTGCGCACGGAGATCCCGGCGTGGGCGGTCGGGCATCTCTGCCGCGTGGGCGACGGCGTGAGCATCGACGCGGCGGTGCGGTCGCTGGTCCGGTTTTCGCGGAAGGATGTGACCGACCCGGCGGCGCTGCGGGGGACCGGACCGTTCGATGTGGTGTTCTGCCGGAACGTGCTGATCTACCTGAAGAGCGCGGCGCGCGAGTCGCTGCTTGATTCGATCTGCGCCGAGCTTGCCCAGGGCGGGCTGCTGTGTGTCGGCCACGCCGAGCACATCATCCGCGGGCGGGCCCCGCTGCGCCCGGTGGAGGCCCCGCACGCGTTTGCGCTTGAGTTGAATCCCGGGCCGGCAGGTGTGGATGGCACGCCGGCTGGCGGGGCCCCGGGGGGGCGATCGGCGGCCGGGCCGGCGGCGATCCTGCCCGGTGCGGCACGTGCATGGGTCCCCCCACCACCCTCATCACCTCCATCACCCCCATCACCCCCATCACCCCCATCACCCCCACCGCCCGCGCGATCGCCGAGCCCTGCGCAGGTGGAAGTCTCCATCGAAGCGGCGAGGGAGCTTGCCGATGCCGGGCGAGCGCAGGATGCCGAGGGGATGATCCGGGGGCTCATCGCGCGGCGCGGTCCCTCGGCGGCGGCGCTGGAGCTGCTGGGGATGATCCGGATGTCGGTCAACGACGCGGAGGGGGCCAAGCGTCTGTTCGAGCAGGCGGTGTACCTGGCGCCGGGGAGCGCGGCGTCGTTGCTGCAGCTGGCGCTGTTGAGCGAGCGGTCCGGTGACCACCGCCGCGCGGATGCGTACTGGGAGCGGGCCCGGCGAGCATCGGCGCAGGGCCCGCGGGAGCGGCGGCCATGAGCGAGCCGGTCAACCCAACCCCGGGGTCGGGCGTGGAGCGGCCCGCGCTGGGCGATGCGATCCTGCGCCTGCTGGACCGGCCGGTGGCGCCCGCGGAGCTCGAGTCCGGGGCGGAGCTGGCGGCGCGCCCGATGGCGCCGGGGAACCGGCGGGCGTCGCGGTACCTGCTGTTCCGGGTCGGCGACGAGACGGCGGCGCTGGTCGCCACGGCGCTGCGGCGGGTGACGCCGGTGGTCCGCACGCGACCGATCCCGCACCGGGTTTCGGGTGTGCTCCGGGGCGTGTGCAACATCCGGGGGGAGCTGGTGCTGTGCGCGGATCTTCACCGGCTGCTGGGGCTGGCCAGGGGCGGGGCGGGGGCGGACGAAGGGACCGCGTCCGATCCGCGACGCATGGTGGTGGCGGGCCCGGCGGACAACTCCTGGGCGTTCGAGGTCGATGCGCTGGTGGGGATCGAGAGCATCGATCCGGCGGAGATCCACGCGCCGCCGGTGACGGTGGAGTACGCGCTGGCGGATTTCACCGCGGGCGTGACCGAGGCGGGCGGGCGGAGCGTGACGATCCTGGACGCGGAGCGCGTGCTCGCCGGGTTCAAGGCGGGGCTGGCATGAGCGACGGCACCGGATTCGGCGGGTTCTCGCTGCTCGAGCTGTTCAAGCTCGAGGCCGAGTCGCACTGCGCAGCGCTGAGCGACGGCCTGCTGGCGCTGGAGAAGGCGCCCGGGGAGCGGTCGGTCATCGAGCCGCTCATGCGGGCGGCGCACTCGATCAAGGGCGCGGCGCGGATCGTCGGGCTGGACCTGATCGTCGGGCTGGCGCACGCGATGGAGGAGTGCTTCCTGGCGGCCCAGCACGGGCGCGAGGTGCTGAACTCGGCGCGGATCGATCAGCTTCTTGAGGCCGTGGATGTGCTGGGCGAACTCCGGGCGCTGTCGGAGGCGGACCTGCCGGCCTGGTCGCAGGCCCAGTCCGAACGGATCTCGGCGATGGCAGCACGGTTCAAGGAGCCGGCCGCGAGTGCCCCCGCGGCCCCGGTCCCGCCGCCGCAGCCATCGGCAACCCCCACACCGGCAGCCCCCACACCCTCAGCCTCCGCAACCGCGGCCCTCGCCGCCGCGCCTTCATCAACCGCCGCGGCGGTTCAGCCGGCCGAGCCCGCGGCGGTCGCCGCGCCCGCGACGGCCGCCGCACCCACCATCGCTTCGGCGCACAGCGCCAGCAGCGTGAGGGTCGCCGCGGCCGTGCTGGACCGCGTGCTGTTTCTCGCCGGTGAATCCAGCGTGGAGGCGACCCGGCTGGAGTCGCTCCGGGTGCTCATGGCCCGGCTCAAGGAGCGCGAGCGGGTGCTGGACAACGCGGTGCAATCGCTGCGCGAGCATCTGAGGACCGCCCCGGAGACCGGGCACGCGCCGGGGTCGGGATCGCCGCGGGCGCGGATCGACGAGTCGTTCGGCGAGCTCTCGGCGGCGGCCGCGGGCGTGCAGGCCGGGCTGGCCGACCAGTCCACGCGCTTCGAGGAGGCGTTCCGTCGCCTGGAGGAACTGTCGGGGACCCTGTACACCGAGGTGCTGCGGAGCCGGATGCGCCCGTTCTCCGAGGGCATCACGGGGTTCCCGCGCATGGTCCGGGACATCGCCCGGCAGCTGGGCAAGAACGTCGAGCTGCGGATCCTGGGCGAATCGGTGGAGGTCGACCGCGAGACGCTGCAGAAGCTCGAATCCCCGCTCACGCACATGATCCGCAACAGCCTGGATCACGGGATCGAGGAGCCGGCCGAGCGGATCGCCGCCGGCAAGCCGCCCACGGCGACCATCACGCTCTCGGCCCGGCACCAGAGCGGCGCGCTGATGATCGAGGTCCGCGACGACGGTCGGGGCATCGACCCCGAGGCGGTGCGGCGCAAGATCATCGATCGCCGCATGGTCGACGCCGCGACCGTGGGCCAGCTCTCGCACGCGGAGCTGATGGAGTTCCTGTTCCTGCCGGGGTTCTCGACCAAGCCCGCGGTGACCGAGCTCTCCGGCCGGGGCGTGGGGCTCGACGTCGTGCAGTCGACGGTGCGCGAGGTGTCGGGGGCGGTCACGCTCGAGTCGGAGCTGGGCCGCGGGGTGCGGTTCCTCATCCGCCTGCCGGTGACGCGCTCGGTGATCCGCGCGGCGCTGGTCAAGATCGGCGGGGAGATGTACGCCGTGCCGCTGGCGCGGCTGGACCGGATCGCGCAGGTGCCGGCGGGCGAGGTGAGCCCGGTGCAGGGCCGGCTGCAGTTCACGCTCGAAGCCGGGTCGGTCGGGCTGGTGCACGCCGCGGACCTGCTGGGCGGGGAGCAGCCCCCGGCGGGCGCGGACGCGGACGCGGTGACGGCGCTGATCATCGGGAGCGGGGAGGAGCGCTGCGGCCTGATCGTCGACGAGATCTGCGGGGAGGAGGACCTGGTGGTCCGGCCGCTGGACGCGCGGCTGGGCGCGGTGCCGCACATCGCCTCGGCGGCGATCCGGTCCGACGGGCTGCCGGTGCTCGTGGTGGATGTCGACGACCTGCTGCGGTCGCTGAAGCAGTCGCTGCAGGGGGGCCGTCTGCTGGGGGTGGTCTCGGCGCAGGCGCGGGCGGGGCGGAAGGAGCGTCCGCGGGTCCTGGTCGTGGACGACTCGATCACGGTGCGCGAGGTGGAGCGGCAGCTTCTGATCCGCCGCGGGTACGATGTCGACGTGGCGGTGGACGGGCGCGAGGGGTTCAGCGCGCTGCACGCCGGGCGGTACGACCTGCTCATCACGGACGTGGACATGCCGCGGATGACGGGCATCGAGCTGATCCGGGCCGTGCGCCGGGAGCCGAAGTACGCCGAGCTTCCGATCATCATCGTGTCGTACAAGGACCGCGAGGAGGACCGGCTGCTGGGCATGGAGGCCGGCGCCAGCGCCTACCTCACCAAGAGCAGCTTCCAGGATGATTCGCTCATCCGCATGGTCGAGGACCTGATCGGAGCGCCGGGCTGATGCGGATCGGGATCGTCAACGACCTGCGGCTGGCCGTCGAATCGCTGCGGCGCGCCGTGGCGACCCTGCCGGGCGCGACGATCGCCTGGGTCGCCGAGGACGGGGCCCAGGCCGTCTCCATGTGCGCCCAGGACCGTCCCGACGTTGTGCTCATGGACATGATCATGCCGGTGATGGACGGCGTGGAAGCGACGCGGCGCATCATGCAGGCGAGCCCCTGCCCGATCCTGGTCGTGACGGCGACGGTGGAGGGCAACGCGGGGAAGGTCTTCGAGGCCCTGGGCGCGGGCGCCCTGGACGCGGTCGCGACCCCGGGGATCGCGGCCGACGGGCGGCCGGCCAACGCCGAGCAGCTCGTGCGCAAGATCCAGGCGATCGGGGTGATCGCGGGCGTCGGCCGCGCGGCGCCGCGCGGGCCGGTCCCGCCGCCGGCGCCGGCCCCCGGGGGGCCGGGCATCGCGCCGTTTGTAGCGGTGGGCGTCTCGACGGGCGGGCCGCAGGCGCTGGCGACGATCCTGCAATCGCTCCCCGGGCCGATGCCCTGCTCGATGGTGATCGTGCAGCACATCGACCCGACGTTCGCCCCCGGGCTGGCCCAGTGGCTGTCGGGCGAGTCGGGCCAGCGCGTCGAGATTGCCCGCGGCGGGGACGTGCTCGAGCCGGCGCGCATCCTGATCGCCGCGACCGCCGACCACCTGGTGATCGACCGGGCCGGGAGGCTGGGGTACACGGCCGAACCGCGCGGCGAGGTGTACCGTCCCTCGGTGGATGTGTTCTTCGACTCGGTCCAGGCCGCGGGCGCGGCCCCCGGCGTCGCGGTGCTCCTGACGGGCATGGGGCGCGATGGCGCGGCCGGCATGGCTCGGCTCCGCGCCGCGGGGTGGCACACGATCGCGCAGGACAGGGCGAGCAGCGTGGTCTGGGGGATGCCCGGAGCCGCGGTCGAGATCGGCGCGGCGGCGGAGGTGCTGCCGATCGGGGAGATCGGCGGCGCGATCGCCACGCGTTTGAGGATGAAGGCCGGCCCACCCCGGTGACCCATGGCCACGAATACGACGAGCCCATCCCCGCCGCCCCCGCCGGACCACCCGGTGGTGCTGCTGGTCGACGACCAGGTGATCATCGCCGAGGCGGTGCGCCGCATCCTCGCGACCCAGCCCGACATCGAGTTCCATTTCTGCCAGCGGGCGGCCGAGGCACTGGCCCAGGCCGCGCGGCTGGGCCCCACGGTGATCCTCCAGGACCTGGTGATGCCCGGCACCGACGGGCTGGACCTCGTGCGCGGGTACCGCCTCCAGGAGGCCACGGCGATCACGCCCCTGATCGTGCTGAGCGCCAAGGAGGAGGCCGCGGTCAAGGCCGAGGCGTTCGCGCGCGGCGCCAACGACTACCTCGTCAAGCTTCCCGACCCCGTCGAGCTGATCGCCCGCATCCGCTACCACTCGCTGGCGTACCGCTCGATGCTCCGGGCCCGGGCCTACGCCGAGGCGGAGAAGCAGCGGCTGGTCGCCGAGAAGCAGGCCGAGACGATCCGCTCGCGCAACACGCTGATCTTCGCCCTGGCCAAGCTCGCCGAGAGCCGCGACTCGGACACCGGGGAGCACCTCGAACGGATCGCCGCCTACAGCCGCGTGCTGGCCGAGCAGCTGCGCGTCGGGCTGCCGGGCCTGACCGACCAGTGGATCCTCAACCTCCAGCTCGCCTCGTCGCTGCACGACATCGGGAAGGTCGGCATCCCCGACGGCGTGCTGCTCAAGCCCGGCAAGTTGACGCCCGACGAGCGCCGGGTGATGGAGCGCCACCCCGCGATCGGCGCCGAGGCGCTCGACGCGATCCTGGCGCGTCAGGCCGACGACACGCTGCTGCGGATGGCCCGGAACATCGCGGCGTCCCACCACGAGCGGTGGGACGGCACGGGCTACCCCGCGGGGCTGCGCGGGGAGCAGATCCCGCTGGAGGCCCGGATCGTGAGCGTCGCCGACGTGTACGACGCCCTGACCTCCCGGCGGGTCTACAAGCCCGCGCTGGACCACGGGGAGGCGCTTCGGATCATCACCTCGGGCCAGGGCACGCAGTTCGATCCCCGGGTTGTCACGGCGATGATCGAGTGCGAGATCGTCTTCCGGCAGGCGGGGCTGATGCTCCAGTCCGAGCCGTCCCACCCGCCGCCTACGGTCCAGCAATCGGAGCCGTCGGCAACGCCCTGCGACGCCCCCAGAACGAAGGCACCATGAGCACCCCCGCCGCGCCCGCAACAGCCGCTTCCTCGCTGGACCGCCCCGTCGTGCTGCTCGTGGACGATCAGCTGATCATCGGCGAGGCGGTCCGCCGGATCTTGGCCGCGCAGGAGGGCATCACGTTCCACTTCTGCCAGAAGGGGGCCGAGGCGCTCGCCACCGCCGCGCGGCTCGGGCCCACGGTGATCCTCCAGGACCTGATCATGCCCGACGCCGACGGGCTTGAGCTCGTGCGCGGGTACCGGCAGCAGGAGGCCACCGCGCTGACGCCCCTGATCGTGCTCAGCTCGAAGGAAGAGGCGAGCACGAAGGCCGAGGCCTTTGCCCGCGGCGCCAACGACTACATCGTCAAGCTGCCCGACCCCCTCGAGCTGATCGCCCGCATCCGCTACCACTCGCGGGGCTACCTCTCGCTGCTGCAGCGCAACGAGGCGTTCGAGGCGCTGCGCCAGAGCCAGCAGGCGCTGGCGGCGGAGCTTGCCAAGGCCGCCAGGTACGTGCGCTCGCTCCTGCCGGCGCCGCTGGTGCAGCCGGTGGGGATTGACTGGCGGTTCGTGCCGTCGGCGTCGCTGGGCGGGGACTGCTTCGACTACTTCTGGATCGACGATGACCACCTGGCGATCTACCTGCTGGATGTGTGCGGCCACGGGGTGGGCCCGGCGCTGCTGGGAGTGTCGGCGATGAACTCGGTGCGGAGCCGTGCGGTGGGCGGCGGCGACCTGCGCGACCCGACGAGCGTGCTGCGCCACCTCAACGCGAGCTTCCCGATGGACCAGCACGGCAACATGTTCTTCACGATCTGGTACGGGGTGTACCAGAAGAGCGCCCGGACGCTGGCGTATTCCGGCGGCGGCCACCCGCCGCCGCTGCTGATCTCCGGCGCCGCCGGGGGGCGGGAGGGCGCGGTGATCCAGCAGCTCGAGGGACCGGGCCCGCCCATCGGCGTGGCGCCCGACGAGGAATTCCCGACGCTGCGCGCCCCGGTCGAGCCGGGCTCGTCGCTGCTGGTCTACAGCGACGGCGCGATCGAGGTCTGGGCCGAAAAGTCCAGGCTCTGGGGCATCGAGGGCCTGCTGGGGTTCGTGCGCGAGCGGGGCATGACCGGCGGCGACTCGCTGAACGCGCTGTTCGAGATCGTCAAGGGCATGACCGGCTCGGAGATCCTCGCGGACGACTTCTCCGCGGTGCTGGCGCGGTTCCCCTGAACGCGGGGAGCGTGCCGCGGGCCCGCCGGGATGTCAGGCACCCCGGCGCGGCGCATCGAAGGCCATCACGAACTGGAACCCGTGGACGGGGTAGGCCATGCGGAGCCGGAACAGCCTGAACTCCGCGGCCGTCATGGCGCTGGGGATTCTGTCGGGTGCGGCGCTGGCCGCCCCGCCGCAGTACAGCATCGTCGATATCGGGGTGCTGAGCGGCGATTCGTTCTCCCGGGGCTTCCGGGTCTCCCCGGGCGGGATCGCCGTCGGGCGATCGATCCGGAGCCAATCGCACGGGTACTCGTGGACCGGGGGGGGCGGGATCGCCGGCCTGCCGAATCTCGCCTCGCCGGCGCGGAACTTCGGGGTGGCCAACGCGGCCAACGACTTGGGCGTGGTGGTCGGCACGGGCGCGACGACGCTGTCGGGCTCGAACCGGCTGCCCTTGAAGTGGACCAACGGCACGGTCTCGCAGTTGCCGTTGCCCGTGGGGCAGTCCCTCGGGGATGCCAACGACGTGAACGCCGCGGGCAACGCGGTGGGCTCGGTCGGGAGCGGCGGCGCGCAGTGGGCGTGCTTCTACGGCGTGGGCGGTTCTTCGGTCATCACGCAGACAACGTCGCTCGGGTGCTTCGCGAACACGACGTTGGGCATCAACGACTCGGGCCTGGTGGTCGGGACGGGCATCGACCTCAACAACGCGGCGCGGAACGTCGGGTACGTGCTGGACACGGTCACGAACAGCGCGTTCGAGGTCGGGGCGCTGCCGGGGTGCAACGGGGCGCTGTGCTTTGACGTGAGCAACGCGGGGCACATTGTGGGCTCGAGCATGCTCAACCAGGGCTCGAGCACCCCGTTCATCTGGACCAGCGGCGGCGGCATGGTGGCGATCCCGCTGCCCACGGGGCCAGCAGCGCGGGGGCGCGGGGTGTGAACTCGGCGGGCTGGGCGGTCGGCACGGGCTCGGTCGCCAAGGCGATCCCGTACGTGTACGACGGGGTGAACACGTACCGCCTCGGGGACCTGATCCCGGCCGGCAGCGGCTGGGACCTGCTCAACAACACCAGTTCGTCGGCCCTGGGGATCAGCGAGAGCGGCATCATCGTGGGCGCGGGCGTGATCAACGGGAGCACGCACGCGTACGCGATGATCCCGGTGCCCGCCCCCGCGGGGATCGGCATGGGCACGATGGCCCTGGCCGCGCTGGCGCGGCGCCGGCGTCGCTGAGGTCCGCCACGATCGACATTTTCTCTCCCACCCGCGCCGACCTCGGCGCCAGCGCGACGAGGTCGGTGTCATTTCCGACCCGGCGGGGCGGGCGTACGGGAGAGTTCTAGAACCGCATGTCGAGCCGGGCGCCAACGACGGTCGCCGCGTCGACGGTCTCGAACCCGCCGTCGGCCCACTGGACATCGAACGTCAGTCCGACCGCGGGCGTGATCGCGACGTTGTAGAAGGCCTCCAGGCCGCTGGAGGAGTCCGCGACCTTGAGCACCCTGCGGAAATCCTGAAGGTGGGTGTAGTAGGCCCCCACTCCCCAGGTGTCGTCGTCCCGGTCGAGCACCAGGCCGCGGCCGCCGAGCCCGAAGCTCCCCGTCCAGTCGACGGGGTTGGTGTCGGGATCCCCGTAACCCAGGCGAGCAAACACGCCAAGCCCGCGCACGTCCGGCCGTCCGTTGGTGCCGTCGAGCTTCTCGGGCGCCTGGTCCGGCGTGAAGAGGAACTGCCAGGCGCTGGCGTAGATCGCCCACGATTCGCTGGATTTCTCGATGGACACGGAGGGCAGCAGCGTCAGTTTCCCGCCGATCTGCGAGAAATCCCCGGCAAACGCGTACGTGCCGCCGAGGTTAAATCCGCCCGGGAGCGAGCCCAGCCGGTACTGCAGGTCGACCTCGGCCGTCCATGTCCAGCCGTCGGCGATGTGGTCGAACCCGGTCGTCGTCGACGAGTCTTTCGTGTTGATGAGGCTGCTGGCGACGGTGACGCGGCTCGTCGGCAGCCAGACCACTCCCACGCCCAGCGTGCTGTACGGCACCGTCCGCGCGCCGACGGCGTTGTAGACGAAATTGGCGTTCATGAACTGGGATCGCCCGCGGCCGCTGGCGAATTCGTTGGGGTCCCCGTCGAGCGTCTGGACCTTGCCCACCAGGACCGCGAAGGACTCGGAGAGGAACTGCGTGTAGTTGAGCTCCGTAACGGCGATCGGCAGCCCTTCGTTGATCGGGGACGTGATCGGAACCGACCCGTCGGTGTTCACCGCCAGGACCGACCCCGTGTCGTCGTTGACCGTCTCGCCGTACCGGGATTCGGCGCGGACCTTGAGCATCGCCCCGGGCACGACGCCCATGCGGTAGAGGTCGGCGACCATGATGTAGTCCAGCGAGCCGACGTAGTCCCAGTCGATGCGTTCTCCGCCCTGGACCACGCCCTGGGTCACCTGTGTCCAGTCGACCGCGAAGCTCAGGCCCTTGCCGGCGAGCTGGCCGCGCGTCCCGCCCCAATCGCCCGAGAGGAATCGCCGCGTCGCCAGGTCCCCCGAGTAGTCGGGGACGGGGAGCAGCCCCTTGGATTCGGGCGTCGCGGGCTCGCCGGCCGGAGGTTCCCCCGCGCAGGCCGCACCTGCGCACACGCCGACGACTCCCGACAACATCCCGAGCCTGCTCATCGTTCGCATCAGACACCCTCCGGGTCCACAGCGCCAGAACCGTCACACTCCGCACGCACCCGCGTGCGCGGCGATTGTGCCGGGCTCTCGTTGCGGACGCAAACGGCCCACCGGGGCCCTCGCGAGGCCGTCCCTCGACAGGGCGGGTTGATCGGCACATTCCGCGCCCGAACTGCAATTGTGGACAGTAGCATCCATGCGTGCGGAGCGTCCCGCGCGGCGGCCGCGCGCACGTTTGTGTACATGCGCGACCGATGTCACGCTTTGTGCGCAAATCTCCTCCGCGTGGCGCCGATCGGGATTGCCAACTCAGGGCTCGCCGGAGATACCACGAAGAATCCAACGACGTTCCCCGGGGGTAGCGCCTGGAAGAGTGCGGGTTGGGCGTGCGGTCGTTTGGTTGAAACGTTTATGAACAACCAGCCCGGGGTGCCGAGTCTCCCACCGCACCGGGAACACGGATTGGCACTCGAGCGCGCGGGATGAGTCTCTGGTCACGGCCGTCGAGCGCCCGCCCGTGACTGCGTGTGCGCCGGGCGCTGGGTCCGATCAGACTTGCGGGAGGCACCATGTTCCACCCGAGTGTTCCACCAACGGTCGTTCCCCCGGTCCGTCGGTTCCGAGCGCCGTGGCCCGCGCTGGCGGCGCTGCTGGCGTGCGTGCTGGCGATCCTCGCGCCGGATTCTCGCGCGCGGCCATCGGAGGGGCCGGGTTCGGGTGGACCGGGGGGGGTGCGGCCGGGATCGCCGACAAGCCCAACATCCTGGTGATCTTCGGGGACGACGTCGGGATCGCCAACATCAGCGCCTACAGCGACGGGGTGATGGGGTACGAGACGCCCAGCATCGACCGGCAGGGCAAGGAGGGCCTCCGCTTCCTGCACTACTACACGGAGCAATCGTGCACCGCGGGGCGCGCGGCGTTCCTCACGGGCCAGCACGGGCTGCGCTCGGGGCTCACCAAGGTGGGGTTCCCGGGCGCCCCGATGGGCATGAGCCAGCTGGACCCCTCCATCGGGGGCCTGCTGAAGAACCTGGGCTACGCGACGGGCCAGTTCGGCAAGAACCACGTGGGGGTCCGCAACGAATCGCTGCGGACCGTCCACGGGTTCGATGAGTTCTTCGGGAACCTCTACCACCTCAACGCCGAGGAGGAGCCCGAGCTGCCGGACTACCCCAAGGACCCGGCCCACCTGGCCAAGTTCGGCCCGCGCGGCGTCCTGCGCTGCACGGCGACCGACAAGGACGACCCGACCGTCGATCCCCGCTTCGGGAAGATCGGCCGGCAGACGATCGAGGACACGGGCGCGCTGACCAAGAAGCGGATGGAGACGATCGACGACGAGACCTCGGCCGCCGCGATCGACTTCATGAAGCGCCAGCACGCGGGGGGCAAGCCCTTCTTCTGCTGGATGAACACGACGCGGATGCACCTGCGCACGCACGTTCGCGCCGAGCATCGCGGGCGGTACACGCACGGGGACAGCGAGTACATCGACGGGATGATCGTGCACGACGACACCGTCGGCTCTCTCCTCAAGGCCCTGGACGACATGGGGATCGCCGGCAACACGCTGGTGGTCTACACCAGCGACAACGGCCCGCACATGAACACCTGGCCCGACGGGGCGATGACCTACCGGCTGCACATCCCCGCCGGTGTGCCCGCCAAGGACTTCTGGTCGGTCGTGCTCTACGACCCCCAGACTCGCTCGGAGCTCCAGACCGGCCAGCCGTTCCCCAGCAAGAACCAGAAGCGCGACGGCCTGGGCATGAACTCGGACGGCTCGGTCGACCTCTACTTCGGGCCCCGGGCGCCCGAGGGCAGGCAGGCCAACTGGACGCAGACGGTCCCCGGCAAGTCGTGGTTCGCGCTGCTGCGCCTGGACGGTCCGACCGAGGCGTGGTTCGACAAGTCCTGGCGGCCGGGTGAGGTCGAAGAGGTCAAGTGAGTGACGGACCGGCCGGGCTCACGCGAGGGACCGCCTCCCCGCGCGCGCTCAGCCCTCCGGGAGGCGGGCCCGGTTCTGGTACCATCGGCCCATGGCCCGCCCGCACCATGTCGCCCGAGCGGTCCTGTTCGGGTTGACCTGGGCGGCGTGCATCGGGATCCGCTGGCTCGCCGCCGGGGGACGTGAAGCGGCCAGGACCGCAGTGATGTCCGGGATCTGCATCGCGGCGGGGGCGATGGTGCTGCTGCTGGAGCGCGCGGTCACCCGCCGGAGGCTGCGCGGGCCTCCCGGGGCGAAATGAACCGGGGCCGGGGCGCCAGCGGGTAAGTTGAGCCGGCGGATCGCGGGAGAATCGGCAAAATCTGCGCGGGCCTCGGTCCCGAAGTAGGTGCGGCGCTGAGAGAGTGTGCGGCGGGGCGTCGCCGCGCCGATGAGACTTATGCGTGGGGCGTTGGAGCCGTTCGCGGTTGTTGATGCGCGGTCGGTCGATGTCCATGGGCTGCGATCGGGAACCGTGAAATCGTTCTCATTCAGCGGACTCGTGGGGCGTCTGTCCCCTGACGGCCGGCCGTCATGTCTGCCGCTGGTTGGATCCGATGACGGGCGTCGGAGCGAATAGCCAGCGGGGTCGTTCAGGGAGTCTGGCCTCGGATTGCAAGTCTTGTACCGATGACAACTTGCGGTTGCGATCGGAGCACATGGTCCTGATACACTCAGCGCAGCTCTTGGATAAGTTTTCTGTCGGGTTCTTGCCGGGGCAGAGCCCAAACGGTTGACAAACGAATTGCACCACACAGCACCACTCATTGGTGAATGAGGAGTCGAGAGAATGAAGAGCCTGATCGGCAGCATCATCGGCCGTTGCGGAGCGCTTGGCAGCCGGCGGGGCGCGCACGCGGCCCGGCGGGCTGGGGGCACGGAGTTGTTCGAGCGGTTCGAGCCTCGAACGCTGCTGGCGACCTTCACGGTGACGAGCCTTGCGGATGCAGGGGCGGGGTCGCTACGGCAGGCGATCGCGGACGCCAACGGCGCGGCCGGGGCGGATGTGGTCGAGTTCAGCGTCGCCGGGACGATCACGCTGACCGGTGGGGAGCTGCTGATCACCGAGAGCCTGGCGATCAACGGCCCCGGGGCGGGGTCGCTGTCGGTCTCGGGCAACGATGCGTCGCGGGTGATGCGGTTCTCGGCGGGCACGTCGTCGCTGGATGGGTTGACGATCACGGGGGGTAACGCGTTCAGCGGCGGGGGCATCGTGAATGACGGCACGCTGACGGTGACGGATGCGGTGATCTCGGGGAACAGCGCAACGACCGGCGGCGGCGCCGGCATCGAGAACAACGGCACGCTGACGGTGACCGGGTCGACGATCTCGGGCAACGACGCGGGGATCGGGGACGGCGGCGGGATCCGCAACGCGGGGACGCTGACGGTGAGCGGCTCGACGATCTCGGGGAACGTGGCGGTCAACGGCGGGGGGATCGCGGCGTTCGGAGCGTCGATGGCGGTCACAAACTCGACGCTGTCGGGGAACACGGCGAGCATCGGGGGGGCGGCGATCATCAACTTCAACGTCGCGACGGTCCGGAACACGACGATCGCCGGGAACGTGGCCTCGTCGTGCATCTCCAACAGCGGCACGCTGACGATGACCAGCACGATCGTGGCCGGGACGGCGGCGAACATGGTCGGCACGTACGCGGTGGGGTCGTCGAACAACCTGATCCAGGTGTCGGCGAACGCGGGCGGTCTCACCAACGGCGTGAACGGCAACATCATCGGCTCGGACCCGCTGCTGGGGGCGCTGGCGGACAACGGCGGGCCGGTGATGACGATGGCGCTGCAGGCCGGCAGCCCGGCGATCGATGCGGGGGCCAACCCCGATTCGCTGACGACCGACTCGCGCGGGGCCGGGTTCGTCCGGGTGCGCGGCGCCGCGATCGACATCGGCTCGTTCGAGTCCAACGCCTCCCCCACCATCGCCTCGCTCACGGCGGCGCCTTCCAGCGTGACGCGGGGGCAGGGATTCACGCTGACGGCCAACACGGTCGCCGATGCGGACGGGACGGTCTCCCGGGTCGATTTCTACCGGGACCTCAACGGCAACGGCGCGGCCGACGGCGGGGAGCTGGTCGGTTCGGACACGGTGTCGGGCGACGGGTTCAGCCTGGTGGTTGCGTCGACGGCGGGCTACCCGCTGGGCGGGACGCAGTTCCTGGCGATCGCGGTTGACAACGACGGGGCGTCGAGCGCGGTGAGCCTGACATCGGTCACCGTCGCCAACGCGCTGCCGACCATCGCCTCGCTGACGCCGTCGGCGTCGACGGCGGCGAGGGGCCAGAGCGTGACGCTGACGGCCAACACGGTCGCGGACAGCGACGGGACGGTCGCCCGCGTGGACTTCTACCGGGACATCAACGGCAACGGGGCGGCCGACGGCGGGGAGCTGCTCGGTTCGGACTCGACCTCGGGGGACGGGTTCAGCCTCGGCGTCGGGTCGACCGTGGGGTTCCCGCTGGGGAGCACGCAGTTCCTGGCGATCGCGGTGGACAGCGACGGCGGTTCGAGCGTCATCAGCACGGCGGCGGTGACGTTCACCGACGCGCTGCCGACGATCGGATCGCTGAGCGCCTCGGCGCCGGCGATCGTGCACGGGCAGAGCCTGGTGCTGACGGCCAACACGGTCGCGGACGCGGACGGGACGGTCACGCAGGTGAACTTCTACCGGGACGCGAACACCAACGGGGTCGCCGACACGGGCGAGCTGATCGGGAGCGATGCGGACCCGGCCGGCGGGTACACGCTGACGGTGGACACCACGGCGCTGGCGTACGGCTCGGTGCAGTTCCTGGCCGTGGCGGTCGACAACGACTCGGGCGCGGGAGCGGCGGTGTCGGCGGCGGTCGGGATCGTGCACCCGTTCGGGTCCGCCCCGGGCCAACTGCTGGGCGCTTCGGCGGGAGCGACGGGCAACCTCAACGTCACGACGCAGAACGGCGCGGGGACCCCCATCGTGCTCCAGCAGGCGGCGGGGGCTTCGACGTGGACCGCCTCGGACCTGCAGGCCAAGACCGGGTGCCCGGAGGTGACGGGCGAGGTCGTGAGCTGGGTGGATCCCAAGGACGGGCGCACGTACGCGGCGGCCAACTCGGTGGACGGGCTGCTGCTGTTCACGAACACCACGGAATCCACGTGGACGTTCCGCAACCTGAGCACGGAGGTCGCGGGGATCCCGGCGATCACCGGCAACCTGACGGTGTTCACGTCGACCGACAGCCTGGTGAACATCGCGGGCACGGCGGCGAGCGGGGACCTGATCCGCTGGCAGCAGACGGGCGCTTCGACCGGCGGGAACTACGCGTGGACCGCGGGGAACCTGGCGGACGACCTGCGGGCGCAGAGCCTGACGGTGCCGCAGTTCACGGGCCGGATCACGAGCTTCGTGACGCCGTGGAACGCCCTGAACGTGGTGGGTCTGGACGCGGCGGGCCAGATCCAGGCGGTGTGGTGGCACCAGTCGCTGAACACGGGCGGGAAGTGGACGACCAACAACCTCAGCGCCGAGTACGGCGCGCCGCCGCTGACGGGCGGGCTGACGGTGTGGCTGACGTCCTGGAGCGCGATCAACATCGCGGGCACGGACACCGACGGGAAGCTGTCGGCGACCTGGTGGGTTCCCAACTACAACGACAACCACTGGCAGACCGACAACCTGACCGACGAGTTCGGCGGTCCCCTGCTGCAGGCCAACAGCATGTCCAGCTGGGTGACCTCGTGGGGCGCGATGAACATCGCCGGCCGCGAGGCCGACGGGACGACGAGCGTCTACTGGTGGGTGCCCGGGTACAACAACAACCAGTGGCAGGTGGCGTTCTTCCGGGACATCCTGCCCGGGGCGACCCTGACAACGGGCCCGGTGACGGGTCTCACCGCGCCCGGCGGTGACTACAGCATGAGCATCCTGAGCACATCGGCGGCGGGCGACATCATCCGCTACTGGTGGAGCCCGACGAGCAACGTCTGGGCGGAGCAGAACCTCACGCAGACAGCGGTGGCGATCTGAGAAGCACGCGGCGGTAGGCGCCAGAGATCAGCGATGCGTGCGTCCACCGGTGGCTGTGCGCGCGGTCAGAGCTTCCAGCCCTCGCGGTGCTGGTACTTGAGGAACTGATCTGCCTCCGGCGCGTTGGGGCATCGCATCGCGGCGGCGTCCCACTCGAGCTTCTTCCCGGCCCGGAACGAGACGTTTCCGAGCAGGACCGATTCGCTGAGCGTTCCGGAGTACGCGAAGTTGCAGGTCGTGGGCGAGCCAGTGCGGATCGCCTGGAACCACTCCTTGTGGTGGCCGATCGAGTCGGGGATCGTGGGCTTGGGGGGCGTGAAATCGACGGCGACCTCGTCGCGGAGCAGCCGGTGCTGGCCGTAGTCGGCGATGATCATGCCGCTCTGGCCGACGAAGAGGTTGCCATCGCCCCAGGTCAATGGTGAGCCGTCCTTGTTCTTGAGCCTGGCGAGCTGGGGCGGCCGCTTGTCGCCGTCGTGCCAGGTGAGCGAGACGGCGGGGCGGTCACCCTTGGCGGGGTGCTCGTACCGGACGGTGAGCGACGCGGGCGTGCCGATGGGATCGACCGCCGGCCCTTCGGCATGGACGGAGGCGGGGGCGCCCAGGTCCAGCGCCCAGTAGGCCAGGTCCATGTGGTGGCAGGCCATGTCGCCGAGCGTGCCGGTGCCGTAGGCCCAGAATCGCCGCCAATTTCCCGGGTGGATCCCGTCGCAGTAGTCGTGCTCGGGCGCAGGACCGAGCCAGAGGTTCCAGTCGAGGTTGGTGGGGGCCGGCTTGGCCTCGCCGTAGCGGCCGGCCGACCAGCGCTTGCCGCACCAGACGTGTACTTCCTGGACCGTTCCGATCGCCCCGCTCCGGACGAGTTCCACGACGCGACGGTAGTTGGGCTCGGCGTGGATCTGCGTGCCCATCTGCGTGGCGAGGTGCTTCTCGGCCGCGAGTTTCGACAGGGTGCGGATCTCCTCGACGCTGTGTGCCAGGGGCTTCTCGCAGTAGACGTGTTTGCCCTGGCGCAGCGCCATCGCGGCGGCGGGTGCGTGGATGTGGTCCGGGGCGGCGACCAGCACGGCGTCGACGTCGAGGGGCGCGGCGAGCATCTCGCGGCAGTCGCGGAACTTCCTGGCGCCGGGGAAACGGGCGGCCGCGGCGTCGAGGTAGTTGGAATCCACATCGCAGAGGGCGACGATCTGCTCGCCGGCGATCTGGTCGATGTTCCAGCCGGCCTGGTTGGCGGTGCCGACGACGGCGATCCGCAGCTTGTCGGGGCGGCGGAGGCGGGCGAGGGATCGGGGGGCCAGCGCGAGCGATGCCGCGGCGCAGCCCGAGGCCTGGAGGAACGTGCGGCGGGTGATGGGCGAGGTGGGCATGAACGCCTCCGGGTTGGATGGGCAGTCTACCGCATCGGGGGCGGTTCCACATCTGGGGCGGTCGGGCCTGAAGTCGAGGGCTGGACTACCGGGCCGGCGGACGGCCCGGTTCGGGGGCTTGCGGCCCACCGCGGCCCGCGCCGGCGCGCTGGGCGTTGAGGTCATCGACCAACCGGCGCACCTCGGGATCGCGCGGCCGCAGTTGGGCGAGGCGGCGGGCGTACAGCACGGCATCGTCCAGCCTGCCGACCTGGTGGCAGTACGCGACCAGGGCCGAGAGGACTTCCGCGTCGTTGGGGCGCTTTTCGTGGGCGAGCTTGAGCACGTCGAGGCCTCGCCCCGGCGGCCCGGCGGACTCGAGCGCCACGGCGTAGACGTACGCGTAGCGGGTCACATCGGGCGCGAGCCTGGCCGCGCGCTCGAGCAGCGGGAGAGCTTCGTCGAGCCGGCCGTCGCGCACCAGCGCCAGGCCCAGGGCGTGCGGGACATCGGCGCTCCCGGTCGCCAGGGTCAGCCCGTCGCGCAGGACCCGGACGGCGTCGGGCTCGCGGCCCAGGGCGCGGTAGAGATCGGCGAGGTTGACGTACGCCGCGGGGAATCGCGGGCTGAGCCGCAGGGCTTCGAGGTACTCGCGCTCGGCGGGCCCGGGTTCATCCTGCTCGACGTGCAGCGCCCCCAGGTTCAGGTGGGCCTCCGCGCGGTCCGAGTCCAGCCGCTGGGCGGCTAGGAATTCGTCCATGGCGCGCGACCGGAGGGAGCGCTCGTCGGCGGAGAGCAGCGAATCGGGTACCGGGACCAGGCGGCGGGCTGCGTCCATGCGGAGCTGACGCACCGGGTCGCTCAGCAAGGGAGCCAGCCACCGGCTCAACTCGGAGGGCGCGGCGGCGGTCAGGGCGTTGATCGCGGCGCCGCGCACCAGCGGGTCGGGATCGTTCAGCGCGGCGACCAACGGCGCCGGGTTCTCAATTCCCGTGAGCATGTCGGCCGCGGTGGCCCTGGCGATCCCGGGCTGGGAGGCATCGGCGAGAAGTTTGGTGAGCAGGGCCTCGGCGCCGGGATCTCCGCGTCGGCCGGCGGCCAGGGCGGTGCCGAAGTGCGGTCGCGGGGCCTTTCCGGGCGTGCGGCGGGCGATCTCGTCGGCGGCCCACTGGGCGGTGCGGTCGGCGTGGCAGCCGTTGCAGGCGTTGGGGATGCCGATGGACACGGACAGGTCGGGCCGGGGAACCCGGAGGCTGTGGTCGTGCCTGGCGTGCACGACCATGTAGTTGCGGGTGGGCATGTGGCACTCCACACACGCCGAGCCCTTCGTTCCGGGCGTGTGGAAGTGGTGCTCGCGGGTGTCGAACTTCTCCGGGGCGTGGCAGCGGGCGCAGGCGCTGTTGCCCGGCGCGGTCTTGAGGCTGTGCGGGTCGTGGCAGTCCGAGCAGGTGACGCCGGCGGCGAACATGCGGCTCTGGAGGAACGAGCCGTACTCGTAGACCTCGTCCTTGATCTGGCCGTCGGCCTCGTAGAGCGTGGGCTCGAGCAGGGCGAGGCGGTGGGTGTCGGAGGGGGGGCGTCCGGGCAGGACATCTTCGCTGAAGGCGCCGCGTCGGGAGTGGCAGCGAGCGCAGGTGTTGATCTCGGCCTGGGAAGTGCGCGGGTGGTCGCGATTGGCGATGCCCGTCGCCGGGTCGGGGAGCCACATGCCCCTGGTGTCCTCGCGGAGGCGGGCGAGCAGCCCGAAGGAACCGCCCGCGGGCGCCGGTTCCTTGCGGGAGGAGGCGTTGCGGCGGGCCCAGGCTACGTGCTCGGAGGCAGGCCCGTGGCAGGCCTCGCAGGAGACGTCGAGTTCCTTCCAGGTTGTGTTGAAACGGGCGCTCTGAGGGTCGTAGTTCTTGTGCACGCCGGTGGAGTGACACTCGGCGCACATGTGGTTCCAGTTCTGGTACGGCCCGGTCCAGTGCAGGATGTCCTGGCTCGTCACGTTCTCGTCGGGGTACAGGTGGAACCACCGCTGGCCGCCCTGGTCCTTCGGGCGGGCGTCCCAGCAGACGTTGAGCGCCTGGAACCGACCGCCGGGGAATTCGATCAGGTACTGCTGGAGAGGGTGGATCCCGAAGGTGTAGGCGATCTTGTAGTCGTGCAGGGCCCCGTCTGGTCCATCGGTGCGGGCGAAGAACTCCTCGCCGCGGCGGAAAAAGGTCGTCCTGACTCCGTGGTAGTCGAAGGAGGCATCGGCAAAATCACCCCGCACGTGGTCGGGGGTGGCCTCCATCATGGCTTGGTCGTGATGTGAACCGCGCCAGAGCGCATCCTGGTCTTCGTGGCATTCGATGCACACCGCGCGGCCCACGAATTCGGGGTTGATCGCGGATGCACCGGCGGGGGCCTCGGACGGCTTGACCGCACGGGCCCGCGCCGTGGGCCGGGCCGGCGGCGTCAATTTCACGGCGAGCACGCCACCGGCCACTGCCGTGACGCCGGCCAGAACGAGGATGATCCCGCGACTGTTCATGGATTCTCGTCGCACCGCGATCCTGGGCTGCCGGCGGGTGATTCTCCCGGAACCGCTCACTCCCACGGGCCGCTCGGGCGTGCCCGAGGCTCTGAGATTCCGATCGGCACGTTGGACCGCCGCCGCAGCGCCCTTCGGGCCCGATGCCCGCTCGATTCTTGCCCGTGGCGCGGACGGGTCCATCGCGCCGGCTCGGATGATACGTGCGCGGGTCGGCGGGATCAGCGGTCCGAGTTGGCGCGGGGAGGAACTCGATGGCGGGCCGGTGGCGGTTTGCCGCTCCCGGTATACTGGCCCACTCGCGGTCTACCCACTCCCACCCCCCGCGCATCGGCGAGCCAGACCATGAACCGACACATCAGCTCCCTGGGCATCTTCGTTGCATCCATCGCCGGCGTGCCGGTGCTCGCGGCACCGCCGCTGGGGTACTACCGCCAGCCGGCGATCCACGGGGATCAGATCGTGTTCGTCGCCGAGGGGGACCTGTGGCGTGTCCCGCTCGCCGGCGGCGTGGCGCAGCGGATCACCAGCCACCCGGGCGATGAATCCGCGCCGGCGATTTCCCCGGACGGCCAGACGCTGGCGTTCACGGCGGAGTACGAGGGACCGGCCGAGATCTACACGATGCCGCTTTCCGGCGGGCTCCCGACACGGCTGACGTTCGAGGGCGTGGGCCGCATGACCACGGTCGGCTGGACACCGTCGGGGGATGTGATCGCCATGACCGACGCGTTTTCGACGCTCCCCAACGCACAGCTGTTCACGATCCGGCCACCCCGCGCGGGCGGTGGCGACGGGGCGCGGGTGAACAGCGCTGCACGCACGGTGCTGCCGCTGGCGCAGGCCGCCGACGGCTGCTTCGATCCCGGCGGCAAGACGCTTTTCTTTACCCGCCAGCGGTTCCAGGGCAGCCACACCAAGCGGTACAAGGGCGGGACGGCCCAGCAGATCTGGAGATTCACGGAGGGGGCGCCCGAGGCGGTCCCGCTCACCGGCGACTACGACGGGACGAGCAAGCGCCCGATGTTCGAGAACGGCCGCATCTACTTCGCGAGCGACCGGGACGGCACGATGAACCTGTGGTCGATGAACCCGGAGGGCAAGGACCTCAGGCAGCTGACGGTCCACGACGGCTGGGATGTGGCCACCCCTTCGCTGGATGCCGGGCGGATCGTCTACCAGCTCGGGGCCGACCTGCACGTCTACGACATCGCGGCGGCGAAGGACTCGACGGTCTCGATCACGCTGGACTCGGACTTCGACCAGATGCGTGAGCGGTGGGTGCCCAAGCCGGCGACGTACATCACGTCCACGCACGTGTCGCCGGACGGGGACCGCGCCGTGATCACGGCGCGGGGGAGGGTCTTCGTGGCTCCCCACCGCCAGGGACGCCTGGTGGAGGCGGCCCGCAAGGACGGCGTCCGCTACCGCGATGCCAGGTTCATGCCCGACGGCAAGTCCCTGCTGGCGCTCTCCGACGGGTCGGGCGAGGTGGAGCTGTGGACGATGCCCGCCAACGGCGTCGGAGAGCCGGTGCAGCTGTCGACCGACGGGGACGTGCTCCGCTGGGAGGCCGTGCCGTCTCCCGACGGCAAGCTGATCGCGCACCACGACAAGAACCAGCGTCTGTTCATCTTCGATACGGCGACCAGGGTGAGCACCAAGATCGACGAGAACTCGGTGGAGAACTTCGCGGACCTGCGCTGGTCTCTCGACAGCCGGTGGCTCGCCTACGCCGCTCCCGCGAGCAACCAGTTCAGGCAGGTCAAGGTCTACTCGGTGGAATCCGGTAAGGTGACGGCGGTCACCACGGACCGCTACGACAGTTCCAGCCCGGCCTGGAGCCCCGACGGCAAGTGGCTCTACCTGCTGTCGGACCGGAACCTCACCTCCGCCGTGCAGAGCCCGTGGGGTTACTACCAGCCCGAGCCGTTCCTGGACAGACCGACCAAGCTCTACATGATCCCGCTCAAGGCCGGCACGCGATCGCCGTTTGCACCGCGGGACGAAGTGCAGCAGGCCAAGGACGAGAAGGAGAAGCTCGAGAAGGAAAAGAAGGAGAAGGACGAGAAGGACGAGAAGGACCGGGCGAAGAAGGACACAGAAAAGCCAGACCCGGAAAAGAAAGACCCGGAAAAGAAGGCCGAGCCCGTGGCCGGGGGCGAACCCCCCGCGGCCAAGGGCGAGAAGAAGGACGACGCCAAGCCCGGCAGGAAGGACACTCCCGCGAAGGTGGAGATCGACCTGGACGGGATCTCCGGGCGGATCATGGAGGTCCCGGTCCCGGCGGGGAACTACTCGTCGCTGGCCGTCAACGAGAAGGCGCTGTTCTGGATCTCCTCGCCCCACGGCGGGGAGCGCAAGCTGACGCTCATGGGCCTGGCGATCGCCAACGAGAACATCGAGCCCAAGACCGTGCTCGGGGACATCAAGAGCTTCGAGCCCAGCGCCGACGGCAAGAAGCTCCTGGTCGTCAAGGGGGATGCTCCGTTCATCATCGACGCGGCGCCGGCTCCGGCGGACCTCGACAAGAAGAACGTGGAATTGGGGGGCTGGACGCTGTCCGTGGTCCCCGGGGAGGAGTGGCGGCAGATGTTCGACGAGGCGTGGCGCCTCGAGCGGGACTACTTCTACGACCGCAATATGCACGGCGTCGATTGGAAGGCGATGCGCGAGAAGTACCGGCCCCTGGTGGACCGCGTGTCGAGCCGCGACGAGCTCTCCGACCTCCTGGCCAAGATGGTCGCCGAGCTCTCGGCCCTGCACATCTTCGTCAACGGCGGGGACATGCGCGACGGCCCGGACCGGATCACGCCCGCTTCGCTGGGCGCCGCCCTGTCGCGCGATGAGCAGGCCGGGGGCTACCGCGTCGACCACGTCTACCGCTCGGATCCGGACGAGCCGGAGCGCGCCGCCCCGCTCGCCAGGCCCGGCGCCGAGGTCCGCGACGGGGACATCATCACGTCCATCAACGGCGTGGGAACGCTCTCGGTCCCGGACATCGCGGTCCTGCTGCGGGAGAAGGCGGGCCGCCAGGTGCTCCTGCACGTCAGGACGCCCGCGCGGGGCGGGGACGCGGGCGCCGAGCGTGATGTGATCGTCACGCCGTGCGGCCCCGGCGTCGCCGCCGACCTGCGGTACCACGAGTGGGAGTACACCCGCCGGCTCACCACCGAGGAATTGAGCCACGGGGACATCGGCTACGTCCACCTGCGGGCGATGGGCAACGACAACTGGACGGAGTTCGCCAAGGCGTTCTACCCCGTCTACAACCGCAAGGGGCTGATCATCGACGTGCGGCACAACCGCGGGGGGAACATCGACAGCTGGGTCATCGAGAAGCTGCTGCGAAAGGCGTGGTTCACGTGGAGCCAGCGCATCGGCCAGCCCGCCAACTGGAACATGCAGTACGCCTTCGCGGGGCACGTCGCCGTGCTGTGCGACGAATGGACGGCCTCCGACGGCGAGGCTTTCAGCGAGGGGGTCAAGCGCCTCAAGCTCGCCAAGGTCATCGGCACGCGGACCTGGGGCGGGGAGATCTGGCTCAGCTCGAGCAACTTCCTGGTGGACCGCGGGATCGCCACCGCCGCCGAGATGGGCGTCTTCGGCCCCGAGGGCACGTGGCTCATCGAGGGTCGGGGCGTCGAGCCGGACATCACCGTCGACAACCTCCCCCACGCGACGTTCAATGGAGAAGACGCCCAGCTCAAGGCCGCAGTCGAGTACCTCAACACGCAGATCAGGGAGCACCCGGTGCAGATGCCCGTCACGCCGAAGTTCCCCGACAAGCACTTCCAGAAATAGCCGGAGCGGAGGGGAGCCCCGCGGCCGGGGTGCGCCGGCCGGCGAGCGCACGACGCTAGGCCTTCACGGCCCCGGCCGTCAGCCCGGTGATGAACTCGCGCTGGAGGAACGCGAACAGCACGAGCAACGGCATGATGGCCGCGAGCGTCCCGGCCATCTGCAGCCCGTAGTCCTGGTAGTAGATGCCGCGGAGCTGGGCGACCGAGACGGCGACGGGGAACTTGGCCGGATCCTGGAGGATCACCTGCGGCGTGATGAAGTTGTTCCACACCGCCAGGAAGGTGATCATCAGGAACGTCCCGACCATGGGCCGCAGCAGGGGCAGGGCGATCACGAAGAACGTGCGGAGCTCGCCGGCGCCGTCGATCCGCGCCGACTCGAGCAGCTCGCGCGGGACCGACGAGAGGGCGGCCTGCCGGAACAGGTACACGCCGAAGGCCGGCGCGGCGGCGGGCAGGATCATCCCCGCCACCGAGTCCAGCATGTGGAGCTTGTACAGGAGCAGGTAGCCGGGGGCCAGCAGCAGCGGGGGCGGGATGAGCACCGCGCCCAGGATCAGGGTGGTGACCAGGCGCTTGCCGCGGAACGCCAGCCGCGCCAGGGCGTACCCCGCCATCGCGCACGAGAGGGTCGCCAGCAGGCTCGTCGTCGAGGAATAGAAGACCGAGAGCACCAGGCTGCGGCCAAAGTCAAGGTCCCGAAACAGGCGCAGATAGTGCTCGACGGTGATCCCCGACCAGTCGATCCCCATCGCCCCGTCGCCGCGGGGGAGCAGCAGCGAATCGAAGAACACCGCGTTGTTCTTGAGGCTCGAGCACAGCAGCCAGATGTACGGCAGCAGCGTGACCACGCCGGCGGCCGTGAGCAGCACGGTGGGGAACACGCGGCCGGCGCGGCGGGAGCTCATGCGTGGGCCGCCTCTCCGCGGGCCGTGTACCGCTGCACCGCGGCGATCCCCACCAGCAGGAGCGTGAGCACCCAGCCGATCGCGCAGGCGTAGCCCAGGTCCCCGGTCTCGAACCCCGCCTGGTACAGGTACATGACCACCGTGAGCCCGCGGTTGTCCGGCCCGGCCGTCGTGTTGAGCATCAGGTACGGCAGTTCGAAGAGCTGGAAGCTCCCGATCACGGAGAGGAGCACGACGAACCCGGCCACGGGCCGGATCGCCGGCACCACGACGTGGCGGAAGCGCGACCACGGGCCGGCGCCGTCGATGACCGCGGCCTCGACGATGTCCTGGCGCACGTTCTGGAGGGCCGCGGAGAAGAAGACCATGTTGAACCCGGTGTACATCCACAGCGCCGCGACGATCATCGCCGCCATCACGTGGTCCTGCAGCCACGCGTAGTCGAGATCGAACCCGATCGCCGCGTGGAGCACCCTGTTGAGCACGCCCGTGCGTTTCTCGAAGACGACCGCGAAGATCACCGCGGTGAACGCGACCCCCACCATCGCCGGGGAGAAGAGCACGACGCGGAACAGGCCCCGCCCGCGCAGGCCCGGGGCCTCCAGCATCAGGGCCAGGCCGAGGGCCAGGGGGAGCTGGATGAGCACCGAGCCGAGCGTGAAGATCCCGGTGTTCCCGAGCGCTTTCCAGAAGAGCGGGTCGTGGGCGAGCCGCCGGAAGTTGTCCAGCCCCACCATCGCGGTGTGGCCGGCGCCGTAGGTCTGCTCGCACGAGAGCGAGAGGGACCGGACGATCGGGTAGAGGAAGAACACCCCGAACACCACCAGGAAGGGGGCGAGCAGGATCCACGGCGCTGCGGCGGCGGGCCTGGTCATGCGCCCGGTGCCTCCGGGGGCCGGAGGAAGACGTTGTTGTCGACCTGCAGCAGGACCTGGCGCTGGGCCCCCTCCAGGAAGTGCCGGGCCCGCGGCAGCAGGCCCGCCTGGTCGAAGTTCCCGGTCCGCCGGGCCTCCTCCGAGAGCTGCACGAGGGCGTCCATCACCCGGAAGCGCGCGAGCGTGTTGTACGGTGAGGAGGTCCGGGCCGGAACGGTCGGGGCCAGGTCGATGTACATGCGGCCGGGCTTCTGGCCCGACAGGTACGCATCGGGCTCATCGAAGACCGGGTCGGACCAGTGCTCTTTCACGGGGGTGACGATCCGGCCGCTGCGGAACAGCTCCCGCGCCAGCTCCCGGGAGCAGTACAGGTGCTTGGCGAACGCGAAGAGGGTATCGAGTTCCTCGGGCGTGCGGGCCGCCGTGCGTGGGATCCCCAGCATGGTGCCGCCCCACACGCTGGTGCGGCGGCCACCGTCATCCCACGCCGGGAGCGGCATCAGCTTGATCTTCCCCGCCAGGCCGGGCAGCTCGTGCCGCCACACATCGCACATCCAGTCGGGCATGAACGTGCAGACGACGTACCCGTCGGACTTGAGCTTGTTGCCCGACGCGGTGAAATCCGGGGCATCGGCGGCGATCCGGTCGGGGCCGTTGCACCAGGACACGATCCTGGCGAGCACGCGGGCGTTGACCTCCGAGTCGATGATGGGGCGGTCGTGCTCGTCGAAGAACCCGCCGCCGGCCTGGAGCAGCAGAACCTCGAGGTGGTCGTCGTGGTTCTCCCACATGTTGAGCAGGTAACGGTCCGGCTTGCCGTCCCCGTCGCGGTCCTGCATGAGGGGTTGCATGATGCGGGCAAAGTCGTCCCAGGTGCGGATCCTGGCGACGTCGATGCCGGCCGCCTCGACCAGGTCGGCGCGGTAGCCGAGCATGACCGGGTGCACATCGTGCGGGAGGCCGAAGACCCTGCCGCGCGACGTCCACGGGCTGAAGCTCGGGGCGTTGATCGCCTCGCGCAGCCCCTCGGCCGCGAGCCGGTCGGTGAGGTCGACAAACCCGACCGCGTCCAGCGGGCCGGTGAACGCCCGCGCGGCGATCCGGCGCTCGACCTCCAGCAGGTCGGCCGACCGCGTGCCGGACATGAACGAGGCGAGCATCCGGCGTTCCATGGGGACCAGGCCGAGCATCTTGACGTCGATGGTGGGCCTGTGGCTCTCGTTCCAGCGCTCGACGATCGGCCCGTACATCACAAAGTGCGGCTGGGCGAACGTCCACATCGTGCGATCACGGCCCGGCCGCGAGGGCCAGAACCCGATCGCCGCCGAACTGGTCAAGGCCAGTGCCGCGATCAGCCAGCCCCCGCGCGGGACAGCGCCGGCGAGCGAGTAGGCGGCGAAGTTCTTGGATCCGATGGGCATGACGGTCCCGGGCGGCGGGCGTAGATGGGGTAACGCGGGGGTCGGGCCGCTCACAAGTTATCGCGCCCGGGGACGGAACTCAAAGCCGGCGCTCCGGACTGGAGCGGGCGCCCGGCCCGTTCGACCGGCAAGCGCCGGCGGGCCCGCGAAGGCCCGCCGGCGCGGATTCATGAAAACCCTGGAGCCCGATCACCCCGACCACCCGGCCGCGGCGGGAGCGCCGCGGCGGAGCGGGCGGGAGAGCTCCGACCGGCAGAGTGGCTCAGCAACCGGCCTCGAAGGCCCGCACGAACGCGTCGAAGTCGTCGGTGTCGACGAAGCCCGTGTTGTCGAAGTCGGCCTCGATCACGCCCGCCTCGAACAGCCCGACGAACACATCAAAGTCGTCCGTGTCGACAAAGCCCGTGCCGTCGACGTCCGCGGGGCAGCCGAAGGAGAGGTCGTCCCACCACGTCGAACCGCCGGCGTAGCCGTGCTGGACCTGGAGGACGACGATCCGCGCGAACGCGGTGTAATCGGGCGCGATCGCGTCGCCGGTCTGGTAGAACTCGTAGGCCTGCGAGTTGAGGGCGCCGGTGGACACCGGGAGCGAGGTCGCCGCGGGGCCGACCAGGTCGAACCCGAACTCGTCCTTGAACTCGATCTGCAGGAAGACCTCGTTGCCGTCCTGGATCAGGTCGCCGGCGACGCTCTTGCCGTAGCCGCGGGCCCGCCAGACCTGGCCGGGGTAGGCCGGGACGTCCTCGAACCAGCCGGAGTAGGCCGGGTCAGCGTCGTACCCGCCGAACAGCTTGGCGGCCCAGGAGCCGGTGCGCGGGTTCTCGTTGTAGTTGGCCTGGCCGTTGCCGAAGTTGATCCAGTGCGCAAAGCCGCTGCCGACGCACCCGGAGGTCTGGTCCTCGAACGACGCGTTGGTCAGGGCGTTCTCACCGCCGGACTGCTTGAGGACAGCGCTGTCCCACCACACGGCCCCGCCCTGGTAGTTGTACTGCTCGACGATCATCGAGACGCGGACCTTGGCGGTCCCCGCCGGCGCGGTCGCCGCGGCGACCGCCAGGTTGACGGGCGATTCGCCGGTGTTGGCGCCCAGCTTGGCAGAGATGTACTGCTGCGCGGCGTTGAGGGCCGTGCCGCCGCCGTCCAGGAACGTGATCTCCACGAACGCCTGCGAGCCGCTGTCGACACCGTTCCACGTGAACGGATCCCAGAACGGGTTGGTCGCGTCGCAGGAAGCCTCCCACACCTGGCCCTCGGCCGCGGGCACGTCCTGGGTCATCCCGCTGTAGCCCACCGGCGCGTTGAACGGCCCGTACATCTTGATCGCACGGACGCCGTCCGTCGTGTAGTAGTTGATGCTCGCGACGTTGCCGAACGTGGTCCAGCCCGCGGCCGGCCCGCAGATCTCCTCGAACCCCGGGTTGAGCAGCTGGGCGGACGCCTGCTGCGAGCTTGCCGCCAGAGCGGCGATACACCCGGCGAACACGACCGACTTGAGTGCTCTACGCATCTATCTTCCTCCAAAGAGTTGGTGACTACCGCTCTCCTGCGCCGCCCGCGGCAAGCATCGGCCGGACCGTCCGGCGCCCAGCTCCCGCCTGCACACTCGCGAAGCACCTCCGCGAGATTCCAATCGCCCGGCGCGGCCGGCAGGCCGGTGGGGCGCACGATCACTGCCCGGCCCCGTCAGGGGCGATCCTGCCTGCCGCCGTCCTGCTTGGCCCGCGGCGCTGCGGCGATCGCCTCGCCCCCCGGGCCCGTCGTCGTCACGACCGCCACCCGGGAACCGTCGGGGAGCACGCGCACCGGCGTCGCGCTGGGCGGGCTGGTGGTCTTGTTGATCTCGAACATGGTGGGGAAGACCTTGCGCAGGCTGCTCTGGGCCTGGCCCGAGAGCATCGCCGTCAGCCAGCGCGCCGCCTCGTGCCCCAGCATGTTGGCGTCCTGGCACACCGCGGTCATCGAGGGGAACACGTGGTGGCGGATGTCGCTGTCGTCGAACCCGATGATCGACAGGTCCGCGGGCACCCGGATCCCCCGCTCCTGGCACCGACGCATCGCCCCGACGCTCGCCAGGGGGTCGGTGAAGAAGATCGCCGTCGGCGGGCTCGCCAGGCTCGCCAGCTGCGTCACCACCGCGGCCCCGCCCTCCATGCTCGCGAAGATCTCGAAGATCAGGCCCGGGTCGGGCTCGATCCCGTTGGCGGCCAGCGTCTCGAGGTACGCGCGGCGGCGATCATCGTGGTCGGTGTCGGGGATGCAGTGGACCGCCAGCGCGATCCGGCGGTGACCGAGGCTGATGAGGTGCTGCAGCGCGCGGCGGCTGTCGTCCTTGGAGTCCGTGCAGACGAAATTGACCCGGGGATTCTCGAAGCGGTCGGCGACCACGATGGAGGGGAAGCCCTCCTCGGCGATCGCCTCGCCCACCGGCCTGGTGCCCGAGAACGTGCGGAGGATGACGCCCCGGATGCCCTTGCGGGCAAAGAACTGGGTGTACGACTCGTTGGGGAGCTTGTCCCGCTGCATCGCGACGATCTTCAGGTCGAAGCGGAACTCGTTGAGCCCGCGCAGGATCCCCGTCAGCAGCGCCGACTCGAACGCGCCGTAGTCGGGGCGGACCGGCTCGCCCGGGTAGCACAGGCCGATCGCGGTGGTGACGCGCCGGGACGCCGGAGGGCAGTACCCGACGCTGCTGGCCACCGCGAGCACCCGCTCGCGCGTCTCGGCGCCGACGCTGGCGTGGTTGTTGAGGGCCCGCGACACGGTCGCGACCGAGACTCCCGCCTTCTTGGCGATCTTCCTGACCGAGGTCATCGCTGCCGCTCCAATCCCGTCCCAGTCCGCCGTTCCCGCGCCCGCTCGGCTTACTTGTCGTACCTGGGGTCGTTGATCCACCCGTAGGGCTGGACCTTGGCCTCGTTGGCGTAGATCTTCACCCAGGACGCGTCCCGCCCGCTGCGGCTCACGTAGACGTCGCTGCCGCGGAAGTCCTTGTTCTTGTCGTCGTTGGCCTCGTCGCCGTCGCTGGGCTGGCGGAACAGGGCGACCTGGCCGTCGAGGTACCCCAGGTGCCCCGAGCCGGTGTGCCGGGGCGAGATCTGGTCGTCGTTGCACCACAGGCCGTCGGTGTTGCTGTCGTTGTAGCAGTACGTGCTCTCCTCCGCGAAGATCGGGAGGGCCTTGAAGCGGTTGATCGCCCGGCCGTCGGTCGCGTTGAGCTGCAGCGGCGCGGGCTTGTCCGGGTTGATGTACCCCGCGAACAGGTCGGTGCCCAGCTTGGCGCCGCCGGTGCACCGGACCATCGTGTAGTCGAAGTCCAGCGTGGTCAGCCCGCCGAAGACGTTCTGGCCGCTGCCCGCGTTGCTCTGCTTGGTCGCGTCGCGGCCGCGGCGGTGGTTGGTCGGGCACTCCGTGATCTTGTCCGCGGAGTTGATGTAGTTGAACAGCAGCCCGGGCTCCCACTTGTTCTTCTCGAACTCCGTGCGCGCCCAACTCTGCCGGAGCTTGGTCTTGGGGTCGGTGTAGATGTCCAGCCAGATCTTGTCGCGGTTGTCGTTGGCGTAGAAGTGCGACGCGGTCACGACCTGCTTGACGTTGGCCATGCACGCCGCCGTCCGGCCCGCCTCCCGCGCCTTTCCCAGGGCGGGCAGGAGCATGCCGATCAGCAGGGCGATGATCGCGATGACCACCAGCAGTTCGATGAGCGTGAATCCCGATGATCGACGGCTTGGGCTGGCAAGCGAGCGGGTCACGGTGTGGGTCTCCACGGCGGACGCCCGAAACTCCGTTGCGATACGTTCCCGAAACGTTACAGTAACGGGCACAGGCTGGTGATGTCAAGCCATACCGCCTTGATTGGGCGATGGCCGCCGGTCCGGCGACGCGGCTTATAAGACGTTTCAGATGATGTAATTACGATCCAGGGAAGGCCCGCCTGATCCTCAGCAGCCGATCTGGAAGGCCGTCACGAACGCATCAAAATCTTCCGTGTCTACGAACCCCGTGCGATCAAAGTCCGCACAGTCGGCCCCCGCTTCGAACGCCTGCACGAACGCGTCGTAGTCCTCGATGTCCACGAAGCCCGTCCGATCGAAGTCCGCCGGGCACGCATCCACGACGCCGAACTCGCAGGTGTCCATGAACCCGGCGCCCGAGGCCAGCGCGGGCTGGAAGAAGATCATCACCAGCCGGGCCTTGGCGGTGCCCGCCGGCGCCTGCGCACGGAGCTCGAACGGCAGGTCGACATCCTGCGCGGACGAAGCGTCGAGCGTCCGGACCGCGTCGTACCCCAGCAGCGCATCGCCGGCGCTGCGCCACTCGATCCTCATCTCGCACCAGTTCCCCCCGCGCATGTAGTCGCCCGACCAGTTGTACCAGTGCGAGGCGGCCCGCAGCCGCTGGCCGGGGCTCGCCGGGATGTCCTGGTAGATCCCCGACGAATTGAACGACCCGTTGAACTGCCCGTACAGCTTGCCCGCCTGCGCCCCGGAGTACTGCTGGCCCGACTGCGTGAACGCGTTTCCGAACTTGCCCCAGCCGGTCAGCGATGGGCTCGACTCGAACCCCGGGTTGACCAGCTGCTGCCGGGCCGGGTCGTGCGAGTAGACCCGCACGTAGTCGACGACGAACTGCTGCGGGAAGACGGTCGTGCCGTCGGGGTTGCCCGGCCAGTCCCCGCCGACGGCGGTGTTGATGATGATGTAGAACGGCTCCTGCGGGATGTTGCTCGCGTGCTTGGCCCGCATCACGCCGTCGACGAAGTACTCGATCCGGTCCGGGTACCAGTCGGCCGTGAACGTGTGGAAATCCTCGGAGAAGTCCGGCCCGATGTAGAAGCCGCCCTCCGACTGCACGTTGGGCCACGTCCCCCAGTGGTGCGTCATGTAGACCTTGTACGGCTGGTGGCCCAGCATCTCCATGATGTCGATCTCCGGCGGCCACTGCCCCGCGGCCGGCAGCATCCAGTACGCCGGCCACATGCCCTTGGTCTTGGGGAGCCTGGCCCGCATCTCGAAGCGACCGTATTTCTGGCTGAACCGGTTCTTGGTCTCGATGAGCCCCGAGGTGTACGGCCGGCCGCCCATCGGCACGTTCGTGCTCGTGAGCGTGACAAAGCCGTTGGCGACCGTCACGGCCGTGGGCGAGTAGTACTCCAGCTCGTTGTTCTTCACCAGCGCGGCGTTCTCGGCCCGCCACTTGCTCCCGTCCAGAGAGGTGCCGCTGAACTCATCGCTCCAGGTCGGGATCCAGCCGTCGGGCGGGCACTGCGCCGCCGCGTTCCGGAGCGTCCCCCCGGCGCCGCACATCAGCGCCGCGGCGGCGAAGCACGGTAGCTTCGATCGACCGATCGCGAACCTCTTGAACATGTATCAGCTCCGGTGTGTTCTGCAGGATACGGACAGGCTCCCGGCGTGACAATCTGTTTTTTGAAGCGTGCTGCCCGGCGATCGCGCCGTTCTCGGTCTTCGCGCCGCGCCCCCGCTCGATTCCTCCGCGGATGTAACGCATGAAACGCCGCGCTGTGGGCGAGTCACCCTCGACCGACTCCCCGCGCGGATTGTCCTGGTGCGCTCGCCCTCCGAGGGGCCAGTTCCCTTCCGCCGCGCGGAAGGGCCTCCCCCACCGCCGGTCCGGGCAGGCCCCGCATTGACTCGACCACCCAGGGGCTTGCAGCCACCCGGAGAAAGGGCCGTATCCATGGGGACCCCCGCCGGTCTGTACCGCTTCCCCCGGCCGACCTCAGACTCCCGGGCCCCGCCGGGCCCACAAAATCCCGTGGCTCTCCCCGCCAGTTCCGGATAGGCTGGGCCGGCTCCGCGAGCCCCATGGAGACCCGCACCCGCATGCGACCGATGTCCCCGATACCCCGCGCCAATGCCACCGCCGCCGCGCGCAGACCGGCGTTCACGCTCATCGAGGTCCTGGTGGTGATCGCCGTCATCGCGCTGCTCGTCGGCCTGACGCTGCCCGCGATGGCCCGGTCCCGCGACCGCGCCCGCGAGGTCATCTGCCGGACCAACCTGCGGTCCCTGGGCACCGCGGTCATCCTGTATGCGACCGACTACAAGGAACGCGTCTGGGAGACCAACAAGTGGCTCCGCGCCCCGGACTACAACGGCAACTCGGCCGGCCAGTTCTACCCCTACGTCTCGGAATCCAACATGGTCCTGGAGTGCCCCACCAACAAGCGCCGGCGGACGGACTCCAAGGCCGGCAAGGACAAGCTCTGGGGGGGCTTCCGGCAGCTGGATACCGATTACACGATGATGGGCAACGCCCAGGGCGCTCGCCTGAGCACCACCACCCGCGCGGCCTACGTCACTTCGGGCACCGGGCACGAGGGCGATGTGCACCTCTCCTGGCTCAAGGGCCGCGCCGATCTCACCAACCTGCCCTCGATCCCCGTGCTCATCGAGGAGAGCACCTGGTTCCTCAACCAGAAGTACACCGATGCGCGTTGGCTCAACAACGACCAGGTCACCCCGCGCCACGACCACGGCGGCTTCATCGCCTACCTCGACGGCCAGGTCTCCCTCCTCCGCGCTCCGGCCGCCAGCGGTCGCGAAGACCTCGAGGAATCCGGGGACATGCAGACCTGGGACCTGTACTTCACCGGCCGCGGCGACTGGGTGCAGAACTACTCCGACGTCCTGCCCTACGGCTGGATCAACAACCCCACGCGCTGATCCACGGCTCGGCCCGGCGATCATTTCTCGACCCACGCGACCGGCGTCACGCACCCCCGCGCGGGCCGCGTTGTTCCACGTGTAGCTCACGCCGGCCGGACTGAGCGGACCCGGGCCCGATCCCGCTCGGACGCAACGGACGTTTTCATCCGGAACAGCGACCCCCACGTCGCGTCCACCGGCCCGCGATCGCGCAAACGCGCTTGACACCGCGGCGGGATCGTGTATTTTACCTCTCGGTTATCTAACCGATTGGTTTATTACGATGCCGGCCGACACACTCAGCACCACCCTCTCGGCGATCGCCGACCCCACGCGTCGGGCGATCCTCACGCGGCTCGCCCGCGGGACGGCGACCGTCACCGAGCTGGCCAGGCCGTTCGACATGTCGCTCCCGGCGATCTCCAAGCACCTGCGCGTGCTCGAGCACGCCGGCCTCATCGAGCGCGGCCGCGAGGCGCAGTGGCGGCCCTGCCGGCTGCGGGCAAGGCCCCTCAAGGACGCCGCCGCCTGGATCGATCGGTACCGCTCCTTCTGGGAGGAACGGTTCGATCGCCTGGACGAATACCTGAACGAACTTCAGGCAAAGGACAAGCCCCATGACCGCCGCACCAAGTGACCCGCCCGCCGCCACCGCCGCGCACTCGATCACCATCAGCCGGATGTTCGATGCCCCGCTCGACGTGGCCTGGCGGGCCTGGACCGACGCCGCCCACGTGGCGCGCTGGTGGGGGCCCCGCGGTTTTTCCACCCGCGTCGAGGAGCACGACTTCCGCACCGGCGGACGCTGGCGGTACGTCATGGTCGGGCCCGATGGGCGGGAGTACCCCTGCCAAGGCCTCTTCCGCGAAGTAACCCCCGCCGAGCGCTTCGCCTGCACCGTGGAGATCTGCGAATCGCCCGGGCATCGATCGCTCCCCGACCGGCCCGGGGGCTTCGTCCACACCTGCCGGTTCGAGACCGCGGGCGGCAAGACCAGGGTCACGCTGACCATCTCGCACGCAACCGCCGAGGATCGCCGCAAGCACGAGGACCTGGGCGTGGTCGCCGGCTGGAACTCGAGCCTCGACCGCCTCGAAGAACTCCTCGCATCCCGGTCCGCCGAGGCGTCGTCCGATCGCGAGATCGTCCTGACCCGGGTCTTTGAAGCCCCCCCCGAGCTGGTGTGGAAGGTCTGGACCGATCCCGCCCACCTGGCCAACTGGTGGGGGCCGCGCGGGTTCTCGACCACCACGCAACTGATGGAGCTCAAGGCCGGGGGCCGGTGGAGCTACGTCATGCACGGGCCCGACGGCCGCGACTACCAGAACCGCATCAACTACCTCGAGGTCGACCCGCCCCGCCGCCTCGCGTACACGCACAGCGGGGATGCCGACTGCGAGCCCGTGAACTTCTCGGTGACCGTCACGTTCGAACCGACCGGCCAGTCCGGGGATCGCACACGCGTCACGATGCACTCGACGTTCGCGTCCAGGGCCGCGCGCGACCACGTCGTCCGCGAGTACAACGCCATCGAGGGCGGCAAGCAGACGCTCGCCCGCTTGGCCGAGCACCTGGCTTGCGTTCGCGCCGACGCCGCCGGGCCGCCGGTCCCGACCTTCGTCATCAGCCGGGTCTTGCGCGCCCCGCGCGATGTTGTGTGGCAGGCCTGGACCCAGCGCGAGCACCTGGCTCGCTGGTTCGGTCCCAAGGGCGTCTCGATGCCCTCCTGCGCCCTCGACCTGCGGCCCGGCGGCATGTTCCACTACTGCATGCGCTCCCCCGACGGCGCGGAGCACTGGGGTCGCTGGTCGTTCCGCGAGATCGCTCCGCCCGAGCGCCTCCTGTTCGTAGTTTCGTTCGCCGACCCCGCGGGCAACATCGTCCGCGCCCCGTTCGACAGCCAGTGGCCCCTCGAGACCCTCTCCGAAGTGCTCCTTTCGCCGCACGCCGGCATAGGCAAAGGAACGCTCGTCACGATCACCTGGTCCCCCCTCAACACCAGCGAGCCCGAACGCAAGGCCTTCGATGCCGGCCGCGCGGGCATGGAGAACGGTTGGGGCGGCACCCTTGATCAACTCCAGGCGTTTCTGGCCCAGCGCCAGCCGACCACTCCCGCTCAGCCGTCCTGATCGAGCACCCCCAGCAGCCCCGCCGCCCGCAAGCTCAGGTACGGAAGCGCCACGGTCGCCGCGTACAAGGGGTTGGCCGTCTGCCCCGTGTCCGGGTTGAGCCACTCGTACGCCTGCGTCATCCCGTCCGCTCGCAGATTCCGCCGCAGGAAACCGATGTAGTCACGCCCAAGCTCCACCGCCGCCGCCGCATCGGTCCGGTGAACTCCCGCGATGTACCACCCGACCGGCGTTCCCCAGTAACCGCCGTTCTGATACTGCCCCAGCCCCGATACCGACCGCTCCCAGCCCCCGCTGTTGACCCGATCGCTCGTCAGAATGTGCCGCACCAACCCTTCCCGGATCGCCGTCCTTTCCCGCAGGCCCCGCGCCAGCGCCAGCGATACCCGGTCGGCGATCTCCCCCTCCACCGCGCCGCACCAGACCGCCAGGGCGCTCCCCCACACATCCGGCTGGTTGCCCGTCCCGCTCGCCGAGTGCAGCCACACCTCCCGGCCGTCCTCGCTCGGGTGCCCGAACGTCGAGGCGATCCCCGCCGAGATCCGGCCGGCCTCCTGCGTGTACTCCCGCGCCCGATGGTCATCCCCGGCGGCCGCGAACATCTCGGAGAGCTGACGGGCGGCGATCAGCTTCAAGATCGACGGGAAGAGCAGTTTCCCGCTCTTGAAGACGCTGTCGCAGAACCCCCAGTCCTTGGCGTTCTGGCTCTCGACATCACCGGCGATCACCAGGGCTGATTCCGGATCAACGGCCGGCACGCGCAGCACCCGCTCGCACAGGTCCGAGAGCACGAACTCCCCGAACCCCGTGGCCACCTTCGACTTGAGCAGCCGCAGGTCCCCCGTCAGCTTCCAGTGCTCGTACACGGCCGTGATGAAGTAGAAGTTGTCGTCCAGCGGGGGGTACCGGCCCCACGGATGGCCGCCCTGCTTCTCCCCCGTCTGGTAGTTCCCCGGGTAGAACGTCGGCCTGCCGTCGAAGTTGATGTGATCGGGCACCGCGCACGCCGGAACCGTCACTCCCTCCCTGACCTGCCAGTCCTCCGGCCCGCGCAGCGTCGAGCAGATCAGCTGGATCCACCCCTCCAACTCCGCCGCGCTGATCAGGTCCGCCCCCAGCATCATCACCGCATCGCGAACCCAGAACGCCGGGTACCCCATGTTCCCGCCCGGCACGTGCAGGTCGTACCCGGTGGTGTTGGAAACCGGACCGGCCTTGGCCCCCGCCCGCAGCAGCGCCGACTCAACCACCCGCCGCGCCTGTTCCCTCAGGAAACTCGCGTTGGGCCCGTCGTGACGCTCGCCCGTCGTGGGGAACCGGGGCGCTGCGCCCCGGGCCGCGAGCGCCGCCATCCCGACGGCGCCACCCGCCCAGAGCCCGACGGCCAGCTTCCCAAACGATCGCCTGGAGAGACTCAAGTACGACGGCTCTGGCATCGCGGCGCTCCTCGCCCGGCCAGCGTACCGCGATTCGTGCGGCCCGGCCCGCCCGGGTCAGGGACGCGCCTCGAGCACCAGATTGAACGGCGTCTGGGTCGCCCTGCGGAACCGCGAGAACCCGCCGCCGGCCACAACCTCCGCGAGCCGCTTCTGCCCGGCCTGCGCCCCCAGCGCCGGACCCCGGTGCGCCAGCGAGGCCGGCACGCAGATCATCGTCGAGGCCGCGGAGAACACGCGGCCCACCGGGTTGAGGTTGTCCTCGATGGTGTCGTTCGCAAACGGCTCGACGATCATCCACGTCCCGTCGCTCTTGAGCCGGGAGCGGGTGTGCCGCGCAGCTCCCACCGGGTCCCCCATATCGTGCAGGCAGTCAAAGCACGTCACCAGGTCGTACGTCCCGCCGCCCGGAGCCGCGTGGAAGTCCGTGGACGAGGCGGCCTCGAACGAGAGATTCCCGTTGACCCCCGCCCGCGCCGCGGCCCGCCGCGCCGCCTCGATGGAGGGGCCGTGGCTGTCGAATCCGATGAACGTCGAGTTCGGGTACGCCTTGGCGAGCACGATCGTCGAGGCGCCGTGGCCGCACCCCACGTCCGCGACCGTTGCGCCCTTGCCCAGCCGCGCCTCCACTCCCTCGAGCGCCGGGATCCAGCTGGAAACCAGGTTCGCCTCGTACCCGGGCCGGAAGAACCGCTCCGTCCCATCGAACAGGCAATGGTGGTGCTCCCCCCAATCCAGCCCTTCCCCGGTGCGGAACGCCTTCTCGATCTTCCCCTCGTCCATGAACGCCGAGTAGATCACCTGGAACGCTCCCTGCACGAACGCCGGGCTGCCCTCCTCGGCGAGCGCCATCGCCTGCTCCTCGGGAATCCAGTATTTCCCGCTCGCCCGGTCGTACTCGATGTACCCGCCCGCGGCCTGGTTCAGCAGCCACTCGCGGATGTACCGCTCCGTGGTCGATGTGCGCGCTGCCAGTTCCGCCGGCGTCACACCGGCGCGCCCCGCCGCCGCCATCGACTTGTACAGCCCCAGGCGATCCCCGATCAGCACCAGCACCGCGCTCATCGCAGCGCCGATGTCCCCGACAGCCCTTCCCATGAACGCATCAAGCTTGGCGGTATCGATAGCCATCAACGAGCTCCCGTGCACCCCCCCCCGCATCACGATGTGCACCGGGCTCGCCGACCTTGCGAACCAGTCGCATGTGCCGCGCCGAAATCTCGCTTGGAACTGGTCCCCGGTGACACCCCGAAATCCCCCTCATTGCACCACAGTCGTTCGGCCCGATCAAGTTCGCCGAACATCGGAGCCAGATCTCCGATTCACACCTCTACCCGAGCGAAACCACGCGCAATCCGGACTTGCTGGGGAAATATACCAATCAAAATACGAATACATGATGACCATGAACAAGGAACGCTCCCCGTTTCTTGGTCCGGCCTTTCAAGTGCCCGATTGATGACAATAGAGTCATGTATCAGGCGACCCCGCACCACCCGGCGATTCGCCCGGACCGGTTTGCAGCGTCGCTTGCGAGAGGAAAGGAAGTCTCCATGATCACTACACCATCCGAACGGGCCAGCGGGCATCGTCGTGGGCACTCGCTTCTGGACAATCCGCTCCGCACCTGGGGCACCGCGTACTCGGAGGAGGACCGTGCCAGGTACGGACTGCTGGGACTGCTCCCGCCCCGCATCGAGACCCTGGAAGAACAGACGACGCGCGCGTACGAGGCCTTCCTGACCCGCTCGTCGGACCTGGACAAGCACATCTACCTCCGCGCCCTGCAGGACACCAACGAGGTGCTGTACTACCGCCTGCTGGTCGAGCACGTCGAGGAGATGCTGCCGATCGTCTACACGCCCACGGTCGCCGCGGCGTGCGAGCAGTTCTCTCACATCTACCGCCGGCCCAGGGGCCTGTTCGTTTCCTACCCGCTCCGGGACCGCATCCGCGAGATCCTGGCCAACCGGTACGGCAAGGAGATCGACATCATCGTCGTGACCGACGGGGGCCGGATCCTGGGCATCGGGGACCAGGGCGTCGGCGGCCTGGGGATCCCGATCGGCAAGCTCGCGCTCTACACGCTGGTCGGGGGCATCCACCCCGCGCGGACGCTGCCCATCGTGCTCGACGTGGGCACCAACAACGCCGATCGCCTCCGCGATCCGCTGTACCTGGGCTGGAAGCACGAGCGCATCAGCGGTCAGGAGTACTTCGATTTCATCGATCAGTTCGTGCAGGCCGTCAAGGCCGAGCTCCCCCACGCGTGCGTGCAGTGGGAGGATTTTCCCAACTCGATCGCCTACACGCTCCTCTCCAAGTACCGCGATGAACTGCTGAGCTTCAACGACGACATCCAGGGCACCGCCGCCGTCACGCTGGGCGCGATCCTCGGGGCGATCGGCGTCACCGGTCGGCCCCTGCGTGAACAGGAGGTCGTCATCCTTGGCGCCGGCTCGGCGGGCATCGGCGTGGCGGACTACCTCTACCGGGCGATGGTGCAGGACGGGCTGAGCGAAGCCGAAGCCCGCTCGCGCTTCTGGATCGTCAACCGCGGCGGGGTGCTGCACGCCGGCCGTTCGGACCTCTCCTCCGAGCAGCGGGCGTTCGCCCAGCCGACCGACCGGCTTGCCGGCATGCCGCGTTCGGCCGCCGGCGTCGTGGGGCTCGATGAGATCATCAAGGCCCGGCCCGCGAGCATCCTCATCGGCCTCTCCACCGTGGGCGGCGCGTTCACCGAGCCGCTCATCCGCGAGATGGCCCGCAAGACACCGCGCCCGATCATCTTCCCGCTCTCCAACCCGACCTCCAAGGCCGAGGCAATCCCCGCCGACCTCATGAAATGGACCCAGGGCTGCGCGCTGGTCGCCACCGGCTCGCCGTTCGCGCCGGTCGACGTCGGAGGGCAGGTCATCCCGATCGCCCAGTGCAACAACGTCTTCATCTTCCCGGCGATCGGGCTGGCGATCGCGGCGTCCAAGGCCGTGCGCGTCACCGACGGCATGATGCTCGCCGCCGCCCGCGCCTTGGCCGAGAAGTCCCCGGCGCGCAAGGACCGCAACGGATCACTCCTGCCCTCCCCCAGGGAACTCAGGACGGTCGCCCGGCACATCGCCGCAGCGGTCGCGATCCAGGCCCAGCGCGAAGGCCTCGCCCCACCCATGGAAAGGGAAGAACTCGCCCGCAGGATCGCCGCGAGCCAGTGGATGCCAGCCTACGAGTGATCGATCACACCGGAACCGGAACCCGAACTCCGGTCCAAGTCAAACCCGGAACCGATCGGTTCCAACTCCTGCAGCAGGCGTGGTTTGCACTCCAAAAACGCAACACCCCCCGATCGCTCGGGGGGTGCGCCAGTGACCCCAAAGGGATTCGAACCCTTGTTTCCAGGATGAGAACCTGGCGTCCTGGACCAGGCTAGACGATGGGGCCAACAAGGGGGTCCCAGGTTCTCAGGGGGGACGATAGCACGGGTTGGCCGAGCGTCAACCGTCCGAGCGGGACGGCTCGCGATCGCACGCGGCTTCGGGGGCCGGGCGGGCGCACCGGCACCCCATCAACGCACATCGTTTGTCGTGTGTGGCGATCGGAAGACGGTTCGAATTCCCGGTCCGGCGGCGATCAGGCCGTCACAGCGCCCGAGAGCACCTGGCGACGCAGCTGGGCGAGTGCGTAGACGGCGGCTTCGGCCTCGGCCTGGCCCACCACGGCGCCCGAGGGAGCCCCCGAGGTGCTCCGCCACTCGGCGCGGTAGCAGTCAAAGAGCTGGACGTGCCGCAGCGAGAGCTCGTACCCCATCTCGCCGAATTCCCGCTTGATGCGGGCCGGGCGGGGGAAGCAGCGGCCATCGGGGATGTAATCGCAGTCGGTACTGTCCAGCGCCGTCCATCCGGTGGCGTACAACTCGTCGATAGCGAAGTCCAATCCCATCGGGCCCGTCCTTTCGCGCCCCTCCGCAACGAGGGCCGGCTGGCCAACAGCACCCACGAGTGCCGCGCCAGGAAGTCCCGCGGGTTTGGGCTCGGCAAGGGCTTGCGGGCCCGAACCGTCCTCTGCCTCGACGGACCCCCGCGACGCGGGGACGCATGACCAACCAGTATAGGGGTTCTCGCCCCGGGGAGAAGGGATAGTGCTCGCCATAGCCGAGGTATCGGTTATCGCCCCGTCAGGCTGGTGGGAATCACGACCAAGACGATCACGTCGTACCAGGCGTGGACCGCCACCGCCAGCCCGAAACCGCGCACCACGAACACCCCCGACAGGTATAACCCGGCGACCAGGCAATAAACGGCCAAACCTATGTTGATTCCCTGGGGGGTCCAGATGTCGTGGTACGCCGCGAACGCACACGACGCCAGGATCGCCGCGAGGGCGTACCCGACACGGTTGGGCAGCCGGAACAGGTCCACCAGCAGGGCGTGCAGGGCGGCGATCGCGATGAGCCGGAAGAGCAGTTCCTCGTAGATCCCCGCGCCCAGCGAGAGCGTCAGCCGTGCCTGCCACGAGAGGGTCGCCACATCCTCCCCGGTCGTGGCCAGCAGGCTCTTGCCGGCGTGATGGCTGAAGAACAGCCCCAGCACGAGCAGGGGAAGTGTCCACACGAGCGACTCGGCGAGCATCCCGGCGAGGATGCGACCGGAGATCTTCCAGCGGTCGCGCTCGAGGATGTGCCAGATGAGCAGAACCGCCGCCAGGGCGATCCCCGGAAGGTGCAGCGAGAAGGCGCCGAAGTGTTCGAAGAAGACGCGCAGGAGCCGGCGAGCGCTGACATCGACGCCCGACGCGACGCCCGAGAGGTACGCGATCGAGCCGATCTCGTAGAGGAGGATCAGCGGCGTGAGGAAGGCCAGCACGTAGAGCGGCCGGGTGGAGAGATAGAAATACCGCCCGTGTCCCCCGAGGGAGTGCGAAGCTTTCCTTCTGGCGCGGCGGTCCTGCTCGTCTCGCACGGGAGCATCCCTCCAACCGACACTCGGCGTGCACAGAGGGTAACCGTTCCCGGCGGCGGGCCGGATCGGTTCGCGTCTATTTGGTTGGCCGTGGAACGGGGCTTACTTGGACGGCTTGGCGGCGGTGACGGTCTTGCCCGAAGCCTTGGCGACCAGCTTGGCATTCATCCTGCTCTTGCGGCGAGCGGCCTGGTTCTTGTGGATCGTGCCCTGCTGCGCGCAGCGGTCGATGACCTTCTGGGCCTTGACGAAAGCGGCCTTGAGCTCGTCGGCGGTTCCGGCGACGAGGATGGAATCGAATTCCTTGGTGGCATCCCGGACGGTGCGCAGGCGCCACCGATTGCGGGCGCGCTGCTTGACGTTCTGACGGACACGCTTGCGGGCGGACAACGAGTGGGCCATTCGATTCCTGCTTCCCTGGTTGAGATCTACCGTCCGGCGATGGGCCGGGCCTCAATAATTCGGGCCCGGGGCCGCAGAATCAAGCCCCCCGAGAGCCCGGAACTCCAGGGAAGTGGTCCGGAGGGGGCTCGGACACTTGCCGATGGGGGGGGTCTGGCTTACCCTGATTCTCCATTGAAGCGGGCGTAGCTCAATTGGATAGAGCACCAGACTACGGATCTGGGGGTTGTGGGTTCGACTCCTACCGCCCGCGCTTCACCCGAAGAATCCAGCATCGGAGCGGGGGCCCGGTCCCGATCCCCCGTGTTCCCCCGGGACGGGATTCAGCGCCAACTCCCATGGCCGCCCGCCCATCCAACGGGCGAATCCGTACACTCCCGGCCATGCACCAAGGCCGTTGCGGGCGGGTCGAAGATTTCTCAACCAAGTGCAGATCCCGTGCGTTCGGACGGGCCCTGGGGCTCGCGGCGGGCCTGGCGGCGATCGCCCTGCTCACCGGGTGCTGGTCGTTCCGCGCCTCGGACGTTCAGGGGCTGCGCCCGACGCCGCCCACCTCGTTCAACGACTCCGACTGGCCTCCGCGGGACCTCTCTCCACTGCCGGCGCTCATGGCCCGCACGCCGCAGGTCGTCCACTGGACCAGACTCGCCGAGGGCGTGAGCGAGAAGGACCTCAAGACCACCGAGAAGAGGTGGCTCGACTCCAGCGGGGTCCGCATCACCTACCAGGGCATCCACGGCCAGGGGCTGCTCCGCATCGTCGATCGACTGGGCCCGGACTCCGAGGATCGGGGCGATTCCGATTCGCTCGATTCGCTCTTCAACTTCATGCTCTCGGGCTTCCAGCCCAACGCGTACTGGCTCACATCCAGGACCCTCGAAGGACTCCGGGACCGCCAGGCCCAGTCCGAGCTCCTCCGCGATCCCGACCCCCTCACCGCGCCCGGGATCGTGCTGCCCGAGGGTCCGCCGCAGGAGCGGCCGCGGCTGGTGGTGGACCCGCAGTACCAGGACCTGCACATCCGCGCGGGCATGGACATCCGCCTGCCCGCCCGCGCCTCGGCCTCCGAGCCCTACCGCGGCGTGGTGCTCCACCTCAACGCGATGTTCGGCAACGAGTACGAGGTGCGCACGCTCGACGAGTTCCGCACGCGTCACTGGGCCGTGATCGACCTCAAGCCCACCTCGCAGATCGCCGCCCCGATCCCGCCCTCGTGGGTGGACTTGGGGGTCCGGGCGATCCGCGAGCGGCAGGACCTGATCGCCCGGATCTGCACCGAAGTGCTGGGCGCCCCGCGCTACACCGCCAAGTCGATCGACGACTACAACCTCGCGATCGCCAAGTTCCGCCAGCACGCGCTCTCCCCCCAGGTCGACCGGCTCGAGAAGCTCATCGGCCGGTGCCGCACGGGGGCCTTCGTGATCGGCGGGCCCGACGACTACGCCCCGGCCGCCCGCCAGATCGCCGAGGAACTCGACCAGGCCCAGGCCGGCAGCGCCTACGCCGCCGAGGCGGTGCTCGACTACGTCCAGAAGCAGCGCGACGACCTGCAGCGCCTGCCCGTCGTCCTGATGGGGTTCAGCGCCGGCGGGCTGGCGACCCCCACCACCGCCGCCCGCATCCACTCGCGCCTCAGCGCCGTGGTGATCATCGGGGGAGCGGCCGACTGCTTCTCGGTCGCCCAGCTGAGCACCTTCAGCAACGGGGGCCTCACCGTCCGCACCAACCTCAAGGACCCCCTCGACGACACCAAGCTCACGCCCCAGCGGATCGCCGAGGTCAGCAAGGAGTACCTCAAGGCCTCACGCCTTGACCCCTACCACACCGCCCCCCTGCTCGCGGACCTGCCCACGCTGTTTGTCTGCGGCAGCCGGGACACCTGGGTCTCCTCGGCGTGCGGCGAACTGCTCTGGCAGCGCATGGGAAAGCCCGACCGACTGACGATCGATGCGGGGCACGAGCTGCTGTTCTACTTTCTGCCAAGCAAGGCGGGGTTCATCGCGGACTGGGTGGAGCACGCGGTCGGGGCCGGGCCGCTCAGCTGATGCTCGCCAGGTAGCTCACATCGTCGGCCTTCCAGAGCTGATCGCCCGTCGGGCTCCAGTAGTACCGCATCACATCCCCGTTGGCGGCGGTGCCGACGAGGTTGATCGTGCTGGTGGTTGACGTCACGCCCGTGATGCGGCCGACCATCGGCTTGGTGCCCGCCGGCACCGCCGTGGACATGTCCGTCACGGTCCAGTTCCCGGCGCCCGAGGCCGGCGCCCACCAGTACACCCACAGCTTGCCGCCGTTGTCCAGGCCGCCGATGTTGGTGGCGCCCCAAGGCGTCACGAAGCTCGAGATCGTCGTCCCCGCGAGGTTCGGACCGCTGAACTCGGCCGTCAGGTCGTCGGTCCGCCACAGGCCGTCGCCGCCGCCGGCCGGCGGGACCCACCACGTCGCCGAGACGTGCCCGGACTCGGTGATGCCCACGATGTTGGTCGCGTACCAGCTCGTGAGGTACACCGTCAACCCGCCGGTGAACTTCGGGGCGCTGACCGTCGCGCTCAGGTCGGTCGCCGTCCACAGGTCCTGGTCGATCCCCGGCGCCCACCACACCGCCTGGATCTTGCCGTCGCCGTCGAGGCCGACGATGTTGAGCCCGTTCCACGCGGTGACGTAGCTGGTCAATCGCCCCGCGAACGCCGGGGTCGTCAGCCCGCGCGGCGCCAGGTCCTGCGTCGAGAAATCGTGCAGGGCCCACGACCAGTTGCTCGTGGTCCCCTCCTGCCGGAACGCGACCAGGTGGCCGTTGTCCGACATCCCCGCGACGTAGACGAACCCGTCGGTGGTCGTGAAGACCGTGACCTCGCCGACGATGATCTTGCCGCCCGAGACGGTGGTCGTGAGGTTGGTGAAGGTCCAGGTCCCGTTGGAAGCGCCCGTGAAGAGGATCAGGCCCGTGGCCGAGGGTCCGACCGCGTAGCGCAGGCCGGTCTTGTAGTCGTGGAACGCCGCCAGGTTGCCCGTGATCGTCGGCGCGCCGGTCGTGTTCTTGAGGTTGGTGTAATGCCACTGGTCGGTCGCGTCGGGCGTGAAGACCTCCGCGCGGCCGTCGATCCCCAGGCCCGTGACAAACAGCTGGTCGATCGTGTTGACCGACCCGTCGATCGCCGAGCCGGCCACCGAGCGGTACTCCGCCCGGCTCACCACGCCCGCGTCGCGCACGTACACCAGGTCCGCCGTCCCGATCGTGTCCCCCGAGTTGGGGTCGTAGTGGGCCGTCACCGGCGTGTCGTCGAACGTGTGGAGGTTCTGGTCGTCGGGGTCCAGGTTGAACGTCCGCAGCCCGAAGATCGCGTTGATGATGTCCATCCCCTTGACCACCTGGCCGAAGACCGCGTACCCGCCGCCGGTGGTGTCAAGGTCCACGTTGTCGAGCACGTTGAAGAAGAACTGGCTGGTCGCCGAGTTCTTGTCCGTCGTGCGGGCCATCGCGATCGTCCCTGCCAGGTTCGAGTGGCCGGTCGTCTCCAGCACGATCGGCGGGTCGCTCGTGACCGCCGCCGGGGAGGAATCCCCGTCCTTGAAGTAGAACCCGCCGCCCTGGAGGATGTCGATCCCCACGTTGTTGGTCGACTTGACCATCCGGTGGAACAGGGTCGCGTCGAGCTTGTTGCTGTTCACGTAGCTCAGGAAGTTCGCCACCGTGATCGGCGCCTGGTCGTCGAACATCTCGACGTACACGTTCCCGTACGTCGTGTCGAACTTCACGATCGTGTGATTGTCCGGGACCACCGACAGCGCCATGCGCTTCTCCAGCGCCTGGAGCAGCTCCGGCTCACCCGCGGCGCCGGCCACGCACGCGACACGCCTCGATCGCACGCCCAGCCCGCGGCTCAAGCGCTCGACCAGCCCCCTGGAAAGGGACGACACAAAGCCTACGGCCATCTGGCTACTCCTTGGCCCCCCGCGCCATTGCGGCCCTCGGTCCGTGCTCCGATGGCCTTCGTGTGTTCCTAATAAAGCCCGAACCGTCCGGCTCGTAGGGCTTTGCATCAGTGTACCACATCACCACTCATTCGAACGTGCCGCGGTGCTCGATTTCAAAGTCGTACAGGCGGGCGATCCGGGCGCTGTCGGCGGTCTCCAGGGAGGAGATTCGCGTGATCACCTGCCGGGGGTCCTTCACGGCCAGGGAGGCGAGCACCTCGAATTTGTGGGCGAGCACGTCCTTGAGGTCGATCACGTCCGGCCCGGCGCTGTTGCGCGCGTGCCCGCCGGGGTACATGACCAGCCCCGAGTCGTGCCGGCCTCCCTGGTCGTCGGTGATGATCATCGAGGTCGGGATGCCGTCGGGGTACTTGGCATCGTACTCGGCGCCACCCCACTCAAAGGTCATCTTGGACATCAGCGATCGGGTAAGTTCGTGGTGCAGGGCGTGCTTGTCGAAGTCGTGGGGAGTGAGCATCAGCTCCTTCCACCCCATCTTGCTCCCCTTGCGGACCGAGTGGAACTCCAGGGCCTTGCGCAGCATCGTGCAGACCAGGTAGAGCATCGAGTGGTCGGCGCTCTGGCGCGTCTTGGGGTCGCGCTTGGCCGGGTCCCCGATGATGCCGAACGCCGGCTCGTAGGCCTTGACGACGATGCTCGCGATGTTGTCCCCCGACTGATCGTCCAGCAGCTGCGGCGCCCGGTTCACGATGTTGATCAGCCCCTGCAGCGCCCCGGCCGACTGGTGCTCGTACAGCCCCAGCTTGAAGTGCATCCCCATCACCGCAAAGTCATCCCCCGCGCGGCCCAGCACCAGGTCGAACGGCGACGCGTCGCGCTTGTCCGTGTTGGCCTGCGACGAACCCACCTTCTGGAACATCTGGCCCGGGCCTTCGAAGATCCGGAAGATCGCCTCGGGGTTGCGGAAGATGTCCCGCGGCCCCAGGAACCCGGCCATCGCGCGCTTCACGCTCAGGATCGCCGCCTCGGTCGAGATCGCCGCGCTGGCCCCCTTGCTGTCGGAAAGCTGCTTGCCCGCCCGGATCGCCCGGAACGGGATGTAGTGCGCCACCACCATCCCGATCGCGCTCTCGATCTGGTCGGCCCGCGCCCCCATCATCGCCCCGAAGGTCGCCGCGCTGGCGATCGCCCCGTGCACCACGTGATCGATCTTGTACGTCTTGAGGCTGAACACCTCGGCGAGCCGCCCCCGGATCTCGTCCAGCAGGATCATCCCCCGCAGGGCCTGCGTCCCGTCCAGGCCCCGCATCTGCGCCGCGGCGACCGGCACGCTGTAAAAGTCGTTGTGCCCGAATTCCCCGGCGGTGTGTCCTAACCGAGGATTGAATCCGAAATTCGTCCCGTTGCTGTCCCATTCCCGGACGGCCGCGCAGTTGGCGACCACCGCCTTCTCGACCGCCACATCGATATTGGACCCCAAGACCGGAGCCCCCCCGCGCACGCAGCCCTTGGCCCAGTGCCCGTGTCCGCCGTGCCCGACCTTGTATTCCAAAGCCTCTTGCCGCAACAAGTTAGGCGCATTGGTGCCCAGCGCCAGGGCCGAGATCCCGCAGACCACCGCATCGGCGTGGAACTGGTTTGTTCGCTCCAGGACGGCTGCGGAGGGCTCCCCGCGCCTGCCCGGATCTTGGCCCATGAAGTCGACGGCGAACTGAGCAAGGCCCAGAGCCTGGTTGGAGTCCGCCGGAAGGTGGATGTGGGTGTCTTTGTTGAGGCGAATCTCGGCCGATGGCATCGATTCCTCTCCCTGACTGGAAGGTGGCTGGCAGAGGTAGTGGAAGGGCGCAAGCGTAGTCGTTTGGCCCCCCCTCCGGCGTGGCACGGCGGGGAAGGGCGTGGTATTATCCTCCCGATATCTAGGTCAGTGCGTCCGCCGCGGACGCGTCCTCGATTCGCCGACGCTTCCTCTTGCCCGAGTTCAAGCAGCCGGTTCTCACAGTTCAAGGGCAAGGTTGGAAAGCTATGAAGCTTTACGTCGGAAATCTGTCGTTCAAGACCACCGAGGATGCCCTGCGGAGCCTTTTCGAGGCGCACGGCGATGTCGCTTCGGCCCAACTGGTGATGGATCGCGAGACCGGCCGCCCGCGCGGCTTCGGCTTCGTCGAGATGCCCGATGACACCCAGGCCCGCGCTGCGATCGAGGCCCTCAACGGCCAGAACATCGACGGCCGCGACCTGACGGTCAACGAAGCCCGTCCGCGCGAGGATCGCGGCGGCGGCGGCGGCGGTGGTCGCGGCGGCTTTGGAGGTGGTCGCGGGGGTGGCGGCGGCGGCGGTGGCCGCGGCGGCTTCGGCGGCGGCCGCGGGGGTGGCGGCGGCGGCGGCGGTGGCGGTGGCCGCGGCGGCTGGTAATCACCCGGCCCGCAAGAGTCCATGAACAAGAAACCGGCGCTCCGAGCGCCGGTTTTTTCGTGCGCGAATCCGATCCGCGCAGGCAGTCTGGTCCCGATCGAGATTCCTACTTGCGCTCGCCCGGCGGCGGGCGATCACCCGAGCCGCCCGAGGGGGGCGGGCCGTGGCGGTCGTGGCCGTTCTCGATGTCCTTGAGCCGCTCCTCGAGCCACTTGTCCCGGCCGGCGCGGCGTTCGTCCAACCGCTTCTGGAGCCCCTCGATCTTGCCCTTCATGTCGACCAGGTCGGTCTCCTGGAGCTTGATCTGGGCATCAAACTGATCGACCAGCGCCGCCCGGACATCGGCGCGGGCTTTCTCCAACTCCGCGGCGGGGGCCTTGGATCGCACGCGATCACGCAGCGTGCGCGAGGCATCCACCACACGCATCCCCGCCTGCCACTCGTCGATCCGGACCTTGGCGGCCTGCGGGTTTTCCTGGGCGAGCTTCTCGATCTCTGCGATCCGGCCGCGCATGCGCTGCACGATGCGTTTGATCGCCTCGGGGTCCTTCTGGTTGAGTTCCTTGAGCCGCGGAGCAAGCCGGGGCATGTGGTCGTCGACCCACTTGATCGCTGTTTGCACATCCTCGGCGGTCACGGGCTTGGCGCTGTCCGGCTCGCCGCCGCGCGGTCCCCACGGACTCCAACCGTCCGGACCGCCCCCACCCCCACCCCCACCCCCACCCCCCCCCCACCCCCACCCCCACCCCCACCCCCACCAGCACCACCCCCACCACCGCGATCTCCGCGATCTCCCCGTTCGCCACCGCTCAAGCCGGCGAGCAGGAACCTGCGGACCTGAGGCCGCAGGGCATCGAGCTTTTCGGCGAGCTGCTCCTCGGAAACGCCGGGGTCGTTGAGAGTTGCCTGGGCCTCATCGAGGCGCGCCTGCAGGCTCTTGAGTTCTTCCTGCCGCAGCTTGAGGCGCTCCCGAAGCTCGTCGCGGGTCATCGGGAGCCGACGCGAACCGCGCTCCCTGGGAGCCTGCGCCCCGGGCTGCCCGGCAGCCTGGCCGGTCTTGTCGCTCGCCGGCTTGGATGGGTCCGCCGGCTGGGCCGGCGCGAACGCCGCCAGCGCCGTCCCCACCAGGGCGACCAGCAGGGCCGTGCATGTCGATCGCATCAACTTCACAGGGGCTCTCCCTCGAGGAACCAGGCGCCGGCGGCGGGCTCAGCGCCCAGCGAGCGGTCGAGTGATTCGGTATCGATCGCCAGCTCGTCAAGCTCGGACCGCGCGAACGCGGCGTCGGTGTCGGTGATCCCCAGCCACGTATTGACATCCTGTTCGACGCTCGCGATCTCGGGCCGGATCGGGACCGTGGGACGGCTCCACGCGAACCACATCAGGCCCGCCGACGCGGCGACGGCGATCATCGCCGCCAGGCGCAGCGGCCGGATCCACGCATCGCGTGAGGCGCGGCTTCTGAACGAGTAGACCACGTCCGCCGTGCCCTCTTCGGCGGTGAGGATCGCCTCGGCGCGGCCGGGCATGGTCGCCAGCGCGACGCGATCCTCGAACCCCGCCGGGGCCGACGCGGCGTCCTTGCGGGCCAGGTCGGCCAGCGCGGCGTCCAGCGCCGCCAGGGCCGGGTCGAGCGACGGGCCGGCGGCCGATCCGTTGGTGCTGTCGCGGGTGTGTTCGTTCATGAGCGGTCCTCCGCACGCCGCGAGCGCTCCGACGCGGCCTCCTGAGATTCGAGCGCCTCCCGGAGCTTCCGCAGCGCCCGGTGGTGCCGGGCGAGCAGGGTTCCCACGGGTTCTTCGAGCAGTTCGGACATTTCCTTGAACCCCATCTGGCCCTGGTGGCGGAGCATCAGCACCTCACGATCGGCCTCGGGCAACGCGGCGATCGCTTCGCGCAGCCGGACGAACCGACCCGGATCCTCCCCGTCAGGCCCGGGCGTCTCCCGGACGTCCGAGAGCGCCGACGGGTCCGTGGGCGTGGCCTGGCGCCGCGCCCTGCGGGCCTCGTCCCGGATCCTGTTCATCGTGACGCGCATCAGCCACGATTCAAACCTTCCCTGCTCCGTGTAATCTCCGGACCTGAGCTTGATCGCCACGGTCGCGAACACGCTCTGGGAGATCTCCTCGGAGAGCTCCCGATCCCGAAAGCGGCTGAACGCCATCGCGAACACGCGGCGTGCGTACAGCCCCACAAGCTCGCGCCACGCCGCGGGCTCTCCCGCCGATGCTCGCGTGAGAAGACCGGCAAGCCCGGCCGCATCCATCGAAGAATCTCGGTCCTCGACATTCCCCAACGCTTGCATCCCTTAGTACAACGTCCGGGCACCGAACCGATTGCCCGTTCCCCCGCCCTTTTGGCCCCTCACACTCCCCCGGGAGGCACTCTATGCGCATGGTCCTGTATTCGGTGCTCGCCACGCTCCCGGACGAGGCAACCGCCTCCGAATATCTGCTCTGGCTGACCGAAGGACAGCTCAGGAAATCGTCCGCTACGGGGCACTTTCGGCACGGATCACCCGGCTGAGCGTGCCCGCCGAGCCGTTCCGGATCGAGGCGGCCTACACGTTTGCGGACCGTGAAGCCCTCGATGTCTACCTCCGAGACCACGCCCCGCGTTTGCGGACCGAAGGGGTGCGGCGATTCGGGTCTCGGCCGGGCGTTTCTTTCGAACGCCGGGAGGGAATCGTGATCCTTTCGCTCCCAGGGCTCGTAGACCCAGCGTGACCGCCGTGCTTGCCGCCAGCTTTTTCGGCTATCGTGTGCCGGGATCGGACGATCCCGCCCGGACCTTTCCCGTCCAGGGAAGGGGCGCCAGACCGGTTGGATCGGCTCTATTTTCGGACCTCCTCGTGCATTCCCTCACACCCCCGACCGACGAGCAACTGATCCAGCAAGTCCGGGCGGGGGATCGGACCGCGTTCCGAACGCTTATCGAACGCTATGAGCAGGAACTCCTGAACTTCCTGATCCGCCTGGTGGGGGATCGGGCGGCGGCCGAGGATGTCTTCCAGGAGGCGTTTCTCCAGGTTCACCAGTCGATCGCTTCTTTCGACCTGGAGCGGACGTTCCGGCCGTGGCTTTTCACGATCGCGGCGAACAAAGGGCGCGACTACCTGCGTAAGAAAGGACGGCAGCGGACCGTGGACCTTTCGGCCCCGGTCTCGGGTGCCGCGAGCGCGGGGGATGAGTCGTCGGGCGCGACGTTCGTCGACTTGATGCAGATCGATCTCCCCGGGCCGGGTGAGGCCCTGGACGCATACGAACGGGACCGGCGGGTGCAGGAGGCGGTGCAGTCGCTGCCGCTCTCGCTGAGGGAGATTCTCCTCTTGTCGTACTTCCAGAAACTCAGCTACTCCCAGATCGCCGAGGAACTGCACATCCCCCTGGGAACGGTCAAGAGCCGGCTCCACGCCGCCGTGGCTTCGTTTGCCAAGAAGTGGAAAGCGCTGAACACCGAGGACGATCCCCGATGAATCCCAACGATCAGACACCCCGCGCGGGCGGGGGTGGTCAATCTCCCGACGCATCGAACCAGCCGGGCCAGAGCCTCGGGCCGGGCGACCGGCCGCGGCGAGCCCTCGAGGCGCTGGTGGATGCCGGCTGGGACCCGCGGGCCGTTTCGGCCGAGCTCCAGCCCGAGGCCCGGCAGATCGCCGAGATCCTCGCGGGCCTGAAGGCCGCGCCACCGCACGTGGGGCCTTCGCTGGTGGATCGCACGCTCGCGGGCGTCTGGCCCGAAGAAGCGCCCGCGCACCTTTCACCGCTGGATGCAGAGGCGGCCGACGCCTGGGCGCAGGCTGGCTACCGCACGGATGGTGTCCCCGAGGCGCTCCGGGCAAGAGCCGCGCGGCACCAGCAGATCGCGGTGCTTCTTCGCTCGGGCGCCGGCGCACACGGGGCGATCCGTCCCGGCCAACTGGCCGACCGCACGTCGCGCCTGGTGGACCTGGTGAGCACGGACGCCGAGGACGATCTGGCGCCGATCGCGATCGGGCGCGGGGCGTGGATGCGCCGGCGGGCCTGGGACCTGGTTTCGGCGGCGGCGATGCTCCTGGTCGCGGCCTCGATCATGTGGCCCGTGCTCGCGGGGCTGCGCCAGCGCGGGCTCGAACTTCAGTGCAACTCGAACCTCCAGTCGGTCGCGTCGGCGATGTCGGCGTACGCGGGAGAGAACAAGGACTCGATGCCGGTGGTGGTCGCCGCGCTGGGGCCGCAGCGGTGGTGGGATGTCGACTCGCGCCGGCCGGTCGCCAACTCCTCGAACCTGTTCACGCTCGTCAAGGCCGGGTATTCCAAGCTCGCGGCGCTGGCGTGCCCCGGCAATCCGCGGGCGCCCCGGACGGACGCGGACCCGTCGGCGAGCGACTGGAGATCGCTCGACGAGATCTCGTACAGCTACCAGCTGATGTCGGGCTCGCAGGCTCCCAAGTGGAACGGCTCGGACCGGCGGCTGATCCTGGCGGACCGGTCCCCGGCGGTGCTGCGGGCGGTGGCGGGCAAGTCTCCCAATCCCAACGAGAACTCTCCGAACCATCACGGCCGCGGCCAGCACGGCCTGTTCACCGACGGCTCGACGGACTGGCTGGAGTCTTCGTGGCTCCCGGCCAGCGGCGATGAAGTACCCGACTGCATCTGGCTTCCCCGGCCGCGGTACCGGTTCCAGGGGACCGTCGAGCAGCACGGGGACGAGGTCGTGGTGACGCTCACCGGCCACGAGGTGCCCGCGGACGGCTCGGATGTATTCCTGGGCCCGTGATGCGGTCCACATCGACGCTGTTGATTTCGGCCTCGCGGGGGCGTGCGGAGCAGCGTGCGCGGGCCCGGGCGATACCGGTCCTTCAGTCCGCTCGCCTGCGCCGCGCTGCACTCACAGCGGCCACAAGCCCCAGGCCCGTCCAGCCGGGCGCGGGCGTCAGCACGAACTGACCCGAGACGCTGCCGGAGCTCTGGCTGGCGAAGTGCTCGGTGAAGCTGGCCGTGAACGTGAACGACCCCGCGGGGTAGTTGGGGAAGATCATGCGCACGGGTGTGAACACCCAGACCGTTGCATCGACCAGCACCACCTGCCGGGTCCGGTCCACCAACCGTACCGAAAAGGTGCCCGAGGGGCACGTGGCATCCACGGTCAGGGGCAGGGCGTCGGAGGTATCGAAGTCCACCGCGTACGTGCTGGTGGAGTAGGCATCCTCGCCGGTGCTTGAGGCGGTACCGGAGAACCGCCCGTACAGCCAGTTCGGATCGACCACCGAGAACTGACTCGCATCGGCGCTGGCGTGAGGGGCGGAAACCGTTACGAGCGTGTCGAACGGGGCATCGTCCGGGGCGTCGATCCGGTCCTGGCTCGCGCCCGCGTGCGCTTCGATCCACCGGGCCTGGGCCGTAGGGATGAAGATCCCCGCCTCCGCGCCGGAGCACGCAGCGCCAAGCACTCCCGCCACGGCGCGGGCGGCGAGCCGCCGGCGCGCACGGCCGCGGCCGGGAGCGCCCGTGGCGCCGGCCCGGGCAGGCATGTGATCCCAAATATTTTCCGACCATGCCGGACCGGAGCGGGCTCGCCCGAGAGCTGGCGCTGCGCCGGGAAGGTGCATCCCACGGCACCAACCTCCCCCGCGGCCTGCGGGGCGCTCGGTGCCCCGGGCCCTTATGCCATGGTGCATCTCCATCGCACAGTCGAAGGTACTCCGCCAACGGGGTGGTGCCAGGAGATTCGTCGCCTTTGATGCCCCACCCGGGCGGGGGTTTGCACGCCCGCGACCGCCCGTGACGATCAGCGCCTTGTGCGCCGCAGGCCGATGAGACCGGCGGGGATCCCGGCGCCGATCAAGGCGGGAGCGGGGACCATCGTCAGCTCACCGGTGATGGCCTGCGTCCCGGTGCTGGTCGCGCTCCGCGCCGCGGTCACGCTGAGCCAGTACTCCCCGACGGGGAGGTTGACCGTCAGAATGTGGGCCGGCTTGCCGGGCATGACACTCACGTTCACCGCGAACTTGCTGTGCGCCGGGTCCCACACCGACGCGGTGTAGGAGCTGGTGCTCGCCGCCGCATCAAGCTTGATCGGCAGGGCCTGCGACGTCGTGTACTTTGCCAAAGAGCCGCTGCCGGCGTACGCACGCTCCCCGGCGTGGGTCGCCGACACGCTGAACGCCAGGCGGAACAGGTCCGGATCGATCAGCGAGTCCTGGCTCGCCATCGAATGCGCCGAGGCCGAGTTCAGCGTCAGGCTCTCGGTGAACGAACCGAAGTCGTACGATTCTGTTCTGAGTTCCTGGTGATCGGGATCGCCCCCCCGGTCTGGACGTCGATCCACCGGTAGGCGGCAAACCGCCAGTAGAGGCTCGCCGAGGTTCGCGAGGACCCGAGGGCCGCCGCGGACCGAAATACTGCCGTGGGGAAACTGCTGGCCATGGACTCACTCCCGGAGGCCCGCAGCAGGGGTACGCTTACCACGGGAACGCCGCACCGTCGCCGCGCTGTCAGCGGAAAATAGGCGATTCGCGCGGGGCGGATGGGCAGAAGAGCGGGCGGGGGCACCGCCGCAGTTGCCCGTCGGCGGCGATCCGCCATAGGATTCCGACCCTGCCGGGCCCGTCCGGCGGGTGCCGGTCTGCGCCATTTTCGGGCATCACAGCCCGTCGGAAGGTCTGCCATGTCGAAGAACAAGTCCCACAAGGGCCTGCTCAAGCGGGTCCGAATCAGCAAGACGGGTCTGGTCAGCCACCGGATGGCCGGGCACAAGCACCTGCGGTCGGGCAAGGGCGGCAAGCGCCTGCGCCAGATGCGCAAGGACCCGTTCATGGCCAGCCCCGATGCCAAGCGCATCGAGAAGCTGCTGTTCCGCCGCCTCCGCGGGCGGACGCAGCCCCGCTCGGCCCTCAAGCCCAGCCCCTCGCCGGCGCAGAGCCGGGCGATCAAGGAAGCCCGCAAGGCCAAGAAGGATTGATCGGTTGTCCGAGTTCCCACCGCCCCGGGCCGCCCGGGGAACAACGCGTCCGTCGGGCCAAAGCCGGTTCGGGTCGAGCCGCCCCGGACGGACCAAGGAGTTTGAACCATGCCTCGCGTTCGCAAAGGCGCTGCCCGCGCCCAGGCCCGTAAGCGGATCCTCCGTGCCGCCCGCGGCTACTACGGCACCAGCCACATCCACAAGTACCGCGCCGAGAACACCCTTATCCGCGGCGGTGTGTTCGCGTACCGGGATCGCCGCCAGCGCAAGCGCGACTTCCGCGCTCTGTGGATCACCCGTATCACCGCCGCCTGCCGCATGCGCGGCACGCGCTACAGCCTGTTCCTCAACGGGCTGAAGCTCTCGGGCATCCTGCTCAACCGCAAGATGCTCTCCAACGTGGCGATCGAAGATCCCAAGCTCTTCGACAGGCTTTGCGAGATCGCCGTGAAGGCGAGCAAGGCGATGCCGGCGAAGGTGGCCTGATCCATCGAAAGACCCGACAGCCGACAGCCCCGGCCGATCGCCGGGGCTGATCTTTTTTTGAGCGCCCCGCATCGATCGCTTGCCGGAGACGCCCAATGACCGCTTCCTCGCGCGGACGACGATCGAAGTCCATCCTGGGTGATCGCGTCCTCCTCCGCCCCCCCACCCCCGCCGATCGCCGCGCGTACTGCACCCTGCGAGCCCGCAACGCCGCGTACTTCCGCCCGTGGGAGCCACGCAGGCCCAATGGCGCGGAACCCACACCCGCCTATTCGTTCCGTCGCATGCTCGCGGCTCAGAGCGACACGTGCCGCACCTTCCTGGTCTTCAAGAAGGACACCGGGGAACTGATCGCCAGGATCGGCCTCAACCAGATCTTCCGCGGGCCGTTCCAGAACGTCATCATCGGGTATTGGATCGCCAAGGAGCACGCGGGGAAGGGGTACATGACCGAGGCCCTCGTGCTCGCCCTGGACCACATCTTCGGCCCCATGAAGCTCCACCGCGTCGAGGCCAACCTGGTTCCGAAGAACGTGCGATCCCGGAACCTCGTGAAGCGCCTGGGGTTCCGATTTGAAGGTCTGGCCAAGCGTTATCTTCAGATCGCCGGGCGATGGTCCGATCATGAGCATTGGGCGATAACCTCAGAGGAATGGCCCAGGGCCCGCGCCCGGCTCGTGCGAGCAGGGTCCATCCGCGTCTCGGACAGGTCCCGTACCATCTCCCGATGAAGCTCCCGGCAATCGACCACACCTTCCCGGCACGGTCCCGGCGCGGGTCGACCCGCACCGTCGGGCTGGCCGCCTCCGCGCTGACGGCCGCCGCCGCTGTGGCGCTGGTGGGCTTTTTCTACCTGCGCGGACGGACCGGGCCGGCGCCGGTGATCGCCAGGGGACCGGTGGTCCCGGGCCAGGCCCCGCCGGACATCCGCGCGGGCACGCCGGGGCAGGCGATCGGCGCCAGCAAGGGCATGCACATCACGCTGGTGGACAAGAGGGACCCCACGCGGATCGACAAGGAGATCATCACGGCCTCCTCCGAGCCGCAGGAGAACGCGTGGTACCTGGTCGAGAAGCCCCAGGCGTTCATCTATTCGCGCAACGGCGTGGTGTGGCACGTGCGGGCGGACAAGGGAAGGATGTACATCCCCAACTCCCAGATGCAGCCGGAAGCGGCGACCCTGGAGGGGAACGTGGTCGTGCGTGCGTTCGACGAGCCGGCCGCGGGCAAGAAGGTCGATCCCGATGCGCCCGATGCGCACCCGCTGGTGGTCTTCAACACTTCGACGATCGAGTACGACGGCACGCTGGGGGATGTCTCGACCACCGATCCCTTCAAGGTGGTGACCGAGCAGTCGGTGTTCACGGCGATCGGGCTGCGGGCCCGGTACGACCAGGACAACAGCCGCCTGACGTACTGCGAGTTCGAGCGCGAGGGCGAGCTGCACTACCGGACGGGCGGGAAGGACCCGCTGGCCCCCAAGCAGGACAAGCCCCGCCAGCAGGCGGCCGGGAGAAGGCCGGCCAAGCCCGGCGAGCCCGCGGGCGCTCCGGCCGCCGCGCCGCGCCAGCCCCTCGAGACGTTCTACCACGCCGTGCTCAGCGGCGGGGTCACGGTCACGCGCGGCTCGCAGTCGATCGTCTCCGACTCGCTCGAGAGCTGGATGCACATGGTCGACAACGAGCTCAGGCGCGACGCGATCACGCCCGCGCCCAGGCGTCCGGGCGAGGGCCACGAGGTCGGCGGTTCGGACACGCCGGCGGAGCCCGCGCCCGCCGCTGCGGCGGAGGCCCCGGGCGGGCCGGGGACCCCGGCGCTCGCGCACGGCCCGCATCAGACCGAGGCGCCCGGGCCGGCGATCGCCTCCGCGGCTTTGCCCGATGAGATCGTGCTCAAGTGGGGCGGGAACATGGTCATCCAGATCGAGGAGAAGAAGCCCGAGGAGCTGACGCGTGACGAGGTCGCGGTGCGGTTCACCACCGCGCCCGACACGCTGTGCAGGTTTAACGACACGGGCGGCGGCGGCGCCACGGCCAAGCGCGGCACCCACGGCACGGCGACCACGATCGAGTACGGCGCGACGTCCCAGGTGCTGAAGATGGCCTCGCTGATGCCCGACGGCGTCGTGCTCAGCGCCGACGGCTCGGGGAACGCGATCGCCCAATCGCTCACGATCGACATGGGCTCGGGTCTGACGACGATCGAGGGCCCGGGCTCCCTGCGCGACCGGGTGGACCGGTACATCACCTGGTCGGAGCGGGCGGAGTTCCAGTTCCACATCGGCGCCGGCGGGATGACCGACCTGGTGGAGACCGCGTCGGCCTCCGGGCAGGTCGAGGCGGTGCAGGGCGCGGCTCGCCTGCGCGGTTCGGAGCTCACGGCGGGGTTCCTGGTCGGGCCGAGCCGCTCGGATGTGTTCAAGCTCCTGGTCCGCGGCGGCGCCCAGGCCGCCGACGGCCGCGGCGGGGAGCTCTCGGCCGACCTGCTGGATGTCAGCTTCGGAGACGCCGCCGCCAAGGCCGGGCCCCCGCCGGAATTGATCGATGCGCGCGGCAACGTGCTGGGGCAGAAGGACGGCACGTCGCTGGCCGCCCAGACGCTGCACGTGCAGCTCACCGCCGACGAAAACAACCAGCCGGTCGCCTCGTCCATCACCGCTTCGGGCGGGGTCAAGTTCGTCAAGGCCGAGGAGAAGCCCGACGGGCGGATGAACGTCATCAACGCCGCGTCCGAGGAGATCACCGCCGACGTGGATGCGCAGATGGTCGAGCTGACCGGCCCGGGCTCCATGATCGGCAACAGCACGAGCAAGGTGTACGGGGCGGTCATCCGCGTCGACGGCTCACGCCGGTACGTCGATGTCTTCGGGCAGGGCCGCTTCGAGCACCAGGGCGCCGCGATCGACTCCGAAGGCACCAGCGATGCGCTGGTGACCTGGACCCGCCACCTCGCCTACGACGACGTCATGGGCCTGGTCGAGTGCGAGGGCAACGTCGTGGCGAGCAACCAGCCCGACGCCGTCACCGTCCAGACGCTCCGGGCCGACCATGCCAAGCTGATGCTCGAGCCCAGGCCCGACGGCGCGGCGATCGACGAGCGCGGGAACAACCGCCGGCTCCAGCAGGCCTTCGCGTGGGGCATCGCGGGCGCCACGCCGCGCCCCGCGCAGGTGGAGATGCGCGTCTACGACTCCCCCTCGGCCGTCGGCCGCGAGCGCCCGGTCCGCGTCTCGTTCCTCGAGGGCGGGTACATCATCGCCGACGACGACTGCGGCACCCTCGACGTGCCCGGCCCGGGACGGATGTACTTCTCCGACCGCCGGCCCAAGATCGACACGCCAGCTTCCGAGGCCCGCGTGATCGCCGCCGACGCCGCCGAGTCGGCCAACCCCTTCAGCGGCAAGGCCAAGCGCGGGGATGCGCGGTTCATCTGGAACGACTGGATGAACATCGATCGCCGGCTGGGCACCATCACCATCTCGGGCAAGTCCAACCTCCGTCACGTCAGGCTCGCCGACGGGCTGCCGACCGACATCGAGGCCGATTCACTCATCGGGCGATTCCAGAACATCCAGGTCAGCCAGGCCGAGAAGGCCGACGCCGAACTGCACGCCGAGTTCCTCGGCGCCGATGCCGTCGGGAACGTCTGGATGCGCTCGTCGGACAACAAGGAACTGGTCGCCGACCGGGTCGAATACGACGCCGAGGCGGGGATCGCCAAGGCGATCGCCAATGAGGGCAATTCTGTCGTGTTTTTCGATCCCGCCCAAGGAGTCCCCCAGAGGGCCAAGGTGTTGTTCTGGGATCGCACCAACAACCGCATCGAAATCCGGGACGCGGGCACGGTCGTCGTTCCTCGATGATCGAGGGTCTGCTATAAACTTCCACGATGACCCGCTCCCGCCGCGCGTTCACACTCATCGAGCTGCTTGTCGTGGTCGCCATCATGGCGCTCTTGATGGGGATCCTCCTGCCCGCGCTGGGGCACGCCCGGTTTGCCGCGAAGAACACCGTCTGCGGCAGCCGCCTCGGTCAGATCGGGCTGGGCCTCACCAGCTACGTCGCCGACTTCAAGGAGTGCCTTCCCCAGACGCTCGGTCCGCTTCCTTCCGGAGGGGATTCGGTCATCGGGGCGCTCTTCGGCGGCAAGAAGGGGATCCTCCCGTTCTACGGCATCAGCGACATCGGGGCCGAGGGCCGTCCCTTGAACAAATACGTCTCCTCCAAGACAGTCCCGGCGGACGCCGAGGGACAGGTCGTCGAGATGGAGGAATTCAAGTCCCCGGTGGACAAGGGCTGCCAGAACACGGGGATCCCAATCCCCGGGCTGGACAAGACCAACTCGTACTACGACTTCATCGGCGCCAGCTACACGCTCAACGACCACTCGCTCGAGGGTGAATGGGCGGCGACACTGGTCCCGATGACACCCAAGGGGCCTGGAGGAAAGCTGCCGATGGTCCGGGACGCGACCAAGACCTGGGTCATCGGCACGCACACGATCTACAACTACCAGGAAGACGGCGACCGCGAATCGCGCTGGTTCGGCCCGGGGATGATGCAGGCCAACCTGCTCTACCTCGATTCGCACGTGCGCCTGCGAGTGAACGTTCCCAAGGGCATCGTCAACACGACACCCGACTACACGTTCTTGCCCTGAACGCCCGCGGCCGCCCCGAGATCCTGGGACGGGATGAGAACGGCCGTTCTGCCCGGGTACTCGCCCCGGGTCGGAACAACTCGGGATCGCCACCGTATATCTGTGACCAGGGCTGGCCCGGGAGGCCGGCCCGACCGTCCCGACTGCGGTGTTTTCGGGCCTGGACCTTGCCGAGACGGCGACGGGGCCTGCCGCATGGCCGGTTGAACCGGCCGGGTGTCTCCGCACTGGGAAAACAGACCCAGGCCGGGCCGACGGGTCGGGCAGCGCGACCGGGCCGGGGCCCGGGACGGCACGCGGATCTCCGATCCAAGAGAACAGGACCCCTCGCCAAGAGGACTTCCGGAGGTTATTCTTTGAGTTCAGCAACGGTTCCCCAGTCATCGCCGGATTCGTCCGCGAGCGCTCGGCCGGCCTCCAGTGGGGGTTCGCCCGGGGCTCCGGCGGGTCCTGCCGCCCCCACAACCCCGACCGTCGCTTCCCGGGAGGGCCGGAAGACCATGAGCGTTGAAACCGATGTCCAGTCAGATGCAAAGCACACGGGGCACGTAGCCCTGCCGACGAAGCGCAAGGGCGACCCCTTCGACACGCGGTGGGGCAAGTTCCTCCAGGCGTGCATCAAGCTCGATGCGTCGGACCTGATCATGAAGTCCGAGACGCAGCCCAAGCTGCGACTGCGCGGCTCGCTCAAGCCCCTGGACTGCGAGCCGGTGACGGCCGACGAGTTCTGGGAGATCGCCCGGGCGATCCTGAGCGAGGAGCAGCTCGAGGACCTGCACAAGTTCGGCTCGTGCGACTTTGCGTACGACTTCGACGACAACACGCGTTTCCGCGTGAATCTGTTCATGGCCAAGGGCAAGCTCTCGGTGGCGGCCCGGCTCATCTCCTCGAAGATCCGCAGGTTCGAGGAGCTGTACATGCCCGAGAGCATGGCGGAGATCGCCATGCAGCCCCAGGGCATCGTGCTGCTGTGCGGCGTGACGGGTTCGGGCAAGTCGACGACGATCGCGGCGATGCTCGACTACGTGAACGAGCGCAAGCCCGTGCACATCGTGACGATCGAGGACCCGATCGAGTACCTGTTCAAGGACAAGAAGGCGACGATCAACCAGCGCGAGATCGGCATCGACTGCCTGGACTTCAAGATCGCCCTGCGGGCCCTGGTGCGAGAGAACCCCGACGTCGTGCTCGTCGGCGAGATGCGTGACAAGGAGACCTTTGAGGCCGCCCTGCACGCCGCCGAGACGGGCCACCTGGTGTACGGGACGATCCACGCCTCGTCGACCACCCAGACCTTCTCGCGCATCTACGGCCTGTTCGAGTCCGAGGAGGTCGACCAGGTCCGCCGCATCCTGGCCTACCAGATGCGCGGGTTCGTCTACCAGAAGCTGCTGCCGACCCTGCACGCCAACATCGCCCGCATCCCGGCGGTGGAGATCCTGATCAACAACACGGTCGTCAAGAAGCACATCCTCGAGGCCAAGGAGGGCGAGCTGCGCGAGTACCTCAAGAGCATCGAGGCCCGCCAGTCGGGGATGATCGACTTCAACGAGAGCCTGGTAAACCTGGTGGAGGGCGAGTACATCCACATGCGGACGGCGATCGAGGCTTCCCCCAACGTCGACGAGCTCATGATGAAGCTCAAGAAGCTGGGGTAGGCCGGACCGCCGGCGGCCGGGCATCCGGAGCATCCATGCAGGCCGCGCGGGCACCCCGCGCGGCCTGTTTTCTCGTGGGGGGTGTCCCTCGGGGCCGCCGCCGCACGGCCGGGGCCGGGGGAGGTTCGGGGCCGCAGGAGGGGCCGCGAATATGCTAACATCTGCTCCCCCACCCCCGTCCGGGCGGTGGTTGTCGGAAGATCGTTCGGGAATCGGTCCGCAGCGCCCCCTCGTGCGCGCCCGGAAGTGAATTGGAGATCCGCGTGCTCGACTCTCAGCAGATCCTGACCGTCCCGGGGGCCGTTGCCGGCGTGGTCGCCTGGTCGGCGCCGCCGGCGACGCTGGCCAAGGGACTCATCCTGGTCTCGTACTGGAAGCCCGTGGTCTTCCTGATCCCGCTCACGTTCTGGGCGTGGATCGTCTCGACGATCTTCGACAAGTTCGCCGCGCGGTTCTACCTCAAACGTGAGCAGTGGAACACGATCCACCTGGTGGTCGGCATCGTCGCGGTCGCGGCGGGATTGCTGATGCCGATCAAGGGTGAGCTGGCGTTCTGGATCGGGCTGGTGGCGATGATGGTGATCCTGGCCGTGGACGTCTTCGTGTTCGTGGGCCAGGCCAACAAGAGCGAGCTGGTCCCCGAGGCGCTGCGGCTGAACCTGGGCAAGGAGATCTTCGGGCGGGCGACCGACCGGAACAAGAAGAAGAAGGAAGACGGCAAGGCCGGCACGGCCGAGCTGATCATCAAGGCGCCCGACAAGAGCATCGTGCCCGTGCCCGCGGCCGAGACCCCGGAACTGACCGTCCGCGTCGAGTCCGAGGGGCTGGTGCTGCGGAGCATCGCGGCCCGCGCCGCGCAGGTGGACCTGGCCCCCACCGGCAAGGACAACACCTACGGCGAGGTCCTGCTGGTCGACGGCGTCAAGCAGGCCGGGCAGTCGCACCCCGCCCCCGAGGCGATCAAAATCGTCGATTTCTGGAAGACCTGCGCAAAGCTCGACGTCGCAGACCGCCGCAAGAAGCTCACCGCCGACCTCAACGTCGAGAAAGGCGAGCTCAAGAAGAAGCTGCGGATCATCGCCGCGGGCGTGCAGGGCGGGATGCGCCTGTCCCTGCTGTTCGACCCGGAAAAGGCCGTGCGGCGCAAGCCCGAGGAGCTGGGCCTGATCGACAAGCAGATGGCCGAGCTGACGGCGATCGTGGAGGAGAAAAAGGGCACCGTGCTGGTGTGCACCCCGCCCGACAACGGGCGCACGACGCTGCTGTACACCATCCTCAAGATGCACGATGCCTACACCAACAACGTGCAGAGCATCGAGATCGACCAGCAGGACGAGCTGGAGGGCATCCGCCAGAACAAGTGGGACCCGTTCGCCGAGGGGCCGGAGTTCTCCACGCTCGTGCGGTCCATCCTGCGCCGAGATCCCGACGTGGTGGGGATCGCCGAGCTGCACGACCAGAACACCAGCAAGGAAATCGTCCGCGCCGACCAGGAGCGCAGCCGGATCTACGTGTCGTTCAAGGCCGACAACGCGATCGCGGCGCTGCAGGTCTGGTCCAAGACGGTCGGCGACCTGGAGACGGCGATGCCGGCGATCCGGGGCGTGATCGTGGGGCGGGTGATGCGCAAGCTGTGCACGCAGTGCCGCCAGGCGTACGTGCCGGCGCCGGACATGCTCAAGAAGTTCGGGCTGCCGGCCGACAAGGTCAAGCAGCTCTACAAGAAGGGCGGCGTGGTGCTGGTGAAGGACAAGGAGCAGACCTGCGGCATGTGCGCCGGGGTCGGCTACGTCGGACAGATCGGCTTCTTCGAGGTCTACCAGATCGACCAGGCGAGCCGGGACATGCTCAAGCAGGGCGACTGGAACGCCTTCCGGGCCGAACTGAAGAAAAAGCAGCTGCCCTCGATTCAGCAGGCCGCCCTGCGGCACGCGATCGATGGCACCACCAGCGTCGAGGAGGTCGTCCGGGCGACCACCGAGGGCCAGCCGCCGGCCGGAGCCGCCCCCGCGGCCGCGGGCGGGGCTGCCAAGGCCCCGGCGAGCGCTCCGGCGGCCCCGAAGGCCCCGGCGGTGGCCAAACCCCCCGCCCAGGGGGCCAAACCGGCCTGATCGGCAACTTCCCGGCTTCCGGGGCGTAGAACTGAGGCTGGTTCCCTGGGCTGGGGAGCCGGGGGCGCAACGGCCGGGTGGGATGCGGACCCGCCGGAGCCATGCGGGGTTGGCTGGGATCGAGTTCGCGGGGCGTGTGAGTGTCGGCCCGAGGAACGGGCCTGTCGGCCACGGATGACATGCTCGCGTCGGCCGCCCGGCCGCACGCGTGACTGGAGCGGAGTACACCGATGATCGTCAGCGGAATCGCCATCGCCATCATCGCTCTGTTGGGCTGGATCTGGCTCTCGCGCGGGTTCTTCCCCGCGTTCTTGAACATGATCTGCTGCATCGCCGCCGGCGCGATCGCCTTTGCCCTCTGGGAGCCGATCGCCTACGCGCTGCTCGATCAGTTCAACGGCAACGACGCGATGGGCGGGACGGTCTGGGGCATCTCCCTGGCCATGCCGTTTGCCCTCTCCATGGCCCTGCTGCGGGCCGCGGTCGACAAGTGCTGCCCGGCGAACATGAAGTTCGACACCGTGACCAACGCGGTGGGCGGGGGCGCCTGCGGGGCGATCGCGGGCGTGATCACGGCGGGCATCGTCATCATCAGCATGGGTTTCTTCCGGGTCGAGCGCGAGTTCCTGGGCTACACGCCCGTGACCCAGCAGGCCAACGGCTCCCTCCAGTACGACAGCAGCCTGATCGTCCCGGTCGACAAGCTGACCGCGAGCCTCTACAAGCACGCGAGCACGGCCGCGTTCGCGAGTTCGGACCCGCTGGCCCGCTGGTACCCAGACCTGGCCTACGTGCCGGCGACCAACCGGATCAGCTTCGGGGACGGCAAGGGCCGCAACACGATCAACCTGAAGGACTTTGATGTCTGGCGGCGGTTCACGGTGGGCGACAAGAGCTCCAGGCTGAGCGACCTGCTGGTGGACGACTGGAACAAGACGGCCCAGACGATCACGGACATCGAGGGGTCCCCGTACCCCGCCGGCACGCGCCTGGAGGGCTTCGTGCTCAACTTCCAGCCCAGCGCCCGGGAGCGCTCGGGCTCGGTGGTGATCGGCAACGCCCAGATCCGCCTGCTGGCCGAGAAGGCCGGGGAAGACCCGCAGTACCTCACGATCCACCCGATCTCGGTGATCAGCCAGGCCCAGTCGGAGAAGCGGGCGTTCGGCCGGTTCCGCTTCGATGCGCCCGACACCTTCGTCGCCTCCGTCGGCGGAGCCTCCGAGACGCGCATGGGATTCGAGTTCCCCATCCCGCCCGGGTACGAGCCCATCGCGCTGTACGTCAAGAACACCCGGGTGTCGATCCCGCAGGACAAGAAGCCGGTTGCGTACGCGACGCGCGAGAGCCGGGACCAGGCGATCCGCAAGGGCGACATGTTCGACCAGCCCGCCGAGGAAGACCTGCTCGTGCCTACTTCGCGGCCACAGGTCGCGACCAACCCCAGGGACCAGGATCTGGGAGTGCTGATCTCCAACGTCCTGCGGTTCATCATCCAGCGCGGCACGGAGCGCTCCCTCAGGACCGAGGAGGAGAACATCCTCGAAGGCCACGAGATCTACGAGAAGAAGCTCTTCGACAGCACGCGCGGGATCGACCGGCAGCTGCAGATCAACAAGTTCCAGCCCAAGCCCGACACCGTGATCGTGCAGGTGGAGGTCTCGATCGGCAAGCCGCTGAGCTGGAACGGGAAGGTCGCGATCGGCGCCGATTCGGGCGGCATCGGGCCGCAGCTGGTGGACGCCGAGGGCCAGGTCTACGAGCCCGTCGGCTACATCTACGACGAGGGCAAGTACCGGACGATCCACTTCAACCGCAGCCAGCCGATCCGCTCGGCGATGGACCTGCCGAGCCTGAGCCAGTCGCGCCAGGACCAGGAGCTCACGCTCCTGTTCGACGTGAGCAAGGGCGTCAAGCTCGCCAAGTTCCAGGTCGGCTCGACCGTGCTGCACACCTTCAAGCCGCCGATGCCGACCGACGACAAGTAGCCCGCGCAGCACCGATTGACGGGGGTCAGAGGCGCGGGGCGCCCGGCCTCTGTTGTTCTCTGGTGTTGATCCTGCTCAGATCTCCAGGAGCAGCCGCGCCGGGTCCTCGATCGCGTTCTTGACCTTGACCAGGAACTGCACCGCCTCGGCGCCGTCGATGATGCGGTGGTCGTAGCTCAGGGCCAGGTACATCATCGGGCGGACCCCCACCTGGCCGCTGCCGGCGGGGAACTCAACGGCGCGGTTCTTGATCGCGTGCATGCCCAGGATGCCCGACTGCGGCGGGTTGAGGATCGGCGTGGACATGAGCGAGCCGAAGACGCCGCCGTTGGTGATCGTAAATGTGCCGCCCTGCATGTCCTCGAGGGCGAGCTTGCCGTCCTTGGCCCGGCCGGCCAGGTCCTTGATCCCCAGCTCGATCTGGGCCAGGCTCAGCTTCTGGCAGTCGCGCAGCACGGGGACGACCAGGCCCTTGGGAGTGGAGACGGCGACCGCGACGTCGCAGTAGTCGTGCTTCTCGATGCACGGCAGCCCGTCCTCGTCGTTGACCACGTAGGCGTTCACGAGCGGGAAGGCCTTGAGTCCCTGCACCACCGCGCGGACGAAAAAGCCCATGAAGCCCAGACCGATGCCGTGGCGCTTCTCGAACTCCTCCTTGTGCTGCCTGCGCAGGTCCATGACCGCGCCCATGTCGCACTCGTTGAAGGTCGTGAGCATCGCCGCCGTGTGCTGGGCCTGCACGAGCCGCGCGGCGATCCGCTGGCGGAGCGGGGTCATGCGCTCCCGCGCAGCGCCCCGGCCGGGAGCGGCCGGCGCAGCGCCGGGGCCCGATGGCGCGGGCAGGCCCGGGCCCGAGAGGGCCTCGAGCACATCCTTCTCGCGGATCCGGCCCCCCGCGAACGTGCCCTTGACCTTCGAGAGGTCCACGCCGTGCTCCTCGGCGGTCTTCTTGGCCAGCGGGGTCGCCGGCGAATCGGCGGCCTTGCCCTTGGCGGGTGCCGGGGTGGGGGTGGGGGTGGGGGTGGCCGCCTTGGCGATCGCCGCGGGCGCGGGGGAGGCCGCCACCGCGCCGGCCGGCACCGCGGAGGGATCGACCGTCCCCACCACCGCTCCGACCGAGACGGTCTCACCTTCCTTGGCGAGCCTGCGGACGATGCCCGCCGCCGGGGCGGGGATCTCCATGGTGACCTTGTCGGTCTCCAGGTCGAGCACGGTCTCGTCGCGCTGCACGGCCTCGCCGTCTTTCTTGCGCCAAGTGGCGATCACGCCGGTGGTGATCGATTCGCCGATGGTCGGGATCACGATGTCGATGGTTGAAGTGGGCATGGTTGGTCTCGTCGGTCCGCTGGCGTTGCCGGGCGTGCCGGGACGCCCCCGTGCGATCGATGGTGATCCCTAGTGATCGCTCTTGGCGCCCTTGGGCTTGGCGCCGATCGCCGCCGCCAGGATCGCCTCCTGCTGGACATAGTGCTGGCTCTTGGAGCCGGTCGCCGGGCTGGCGCTGGCCTCCCGTCCGATGTACGGCAGTTCCACGCCCAGCCTGGACTTGATCACTTCGGACAGGTAGCCCCACCCGCCGGCGTTGCGGGGCTCTTCCTGCACCCAGACCTTCTCGGCCGACTTGGGGTACTGGGCGAGCACTTCCTTGAGCCGGTCGGTGTGCAGGGGGTAGAACTGCTCGATGCGGACCAGGGCGATGTCGTTCCTGTGGAGCAGCGTGCGCCGCTCGAGCAGCTCGTGGTAGAGCTTGCCAGAGCAGAGGACGATGCGTTTGACGGCCTTGCGATCGGCGCCCTTGGACCTGGGTCCGGCGGCAAAGCCCGGATCGTCGATGATCTCCTGGAACGTGCCGTCGACGAGTTCCTCGATCCTGCTGGTGAACTCGCGGAGCATCTTCTTGGGCGTGGCGACGATGAGCGGCTTGCGGAAGTTGCGCTTGATCTGCCGGCGGAGCAGGTGGAACGTCTGCGCGGCGGTCGAGGGCACGACGACCTGGATGTTGTCCTGCGCGGCCATCTGGAGGAAGCGCTCGATGCGGCAGGAGGAGTGCTCGGGCCCGGCGCCCTCGTAGCCGTGGGGCAGGAGCATGACCAGGCCCGACCAGCGGTCCCACTTGACCTCCGAGGAGACCAGGTACTGGTCGATGATGACCTGGGCGCCGTTGTCAAAGTCGCCGAACTGGGCCTCCCACATCACCAGCATGTTCGGGTCGGCCAGCGAGTAGCCGTAGTCGAAGCCCAGCACGGACACCTCGCTCAGCGGGCTGTCGTAGACGCAGAACCGGGCCTGGCGAGCCTTGCCGTCGGGGGCGATCGAGCCGGGCTCGGACTCGCCGCTGCCGGGCAGGCCCATCTCGCGCATGTTGTTGAGCGGGATGTACGGCTTGCCGGTGACAAAGTCGCGGAGCACCGCGTGGCGCTGCGTGAACGTGCCGCGGCGGCAGTCCTGGCCCGAGAGCCGCACCGAGATGCCCTCGAGCAGCAGGGTCCCGACCGCCAACTGCTCGGCGTCGGCGTGCGAGAGGTGCATCCCCGCGTCCTTGGGGTGGGTCAGCGTGCCGCGCTGCTCGAGCAGGCCCTTGAGCTTGGGGTTGACGTTGAACCCCTCGGGCGTCCGGGCCATCGCCTGGCAGACCTCTTCGAGCACCTGCATCGACACGGAGGTCTTCACGGGGGCGAACGAGTAGGTGTTCTGGATCCCCTTCCACCAGTGGGCGGCCGGGTCGATCGTCGGGTCCGAGGGCTTGGTCTTGGCCTTGGCCTGGGCCTCCTCGAGGCTCCGGTTCAGCCGGTCGGTGATCGCGTCCACGTCGGCCTGCGTGACCAGGCCCTCGGCGACCAGCCGCTCCCTGTAGCGCGTGAGCACGCCGGGGTGCTGCTTGATCAGGCCGGCGAGGATGGGCTGCGTGAAGCTCTGCTCGTCCTGCTCGTTGTGCCCGTACTTGCGGAAACAGACCAGGTCGATGAACACGTCCTTCTTGAACTGCTGGCGGTAGCGGATCGCCAGCAGCGCCGCGGCGGCGCACGCCTCGGGGTCGTCCCCGTTGACGTGGAAGACCGGCGCATCGATCATCTTGGCGACGTCGGTGCAGTACCGGGTCGAGCGGGCGTCCTCGGGGATGGTCGTGAACCCGATGAGGTTGTTGATGACGACGTGGACCGTGCCGCCGACGGTGTAGCCCTCGATCTGCGAGTAGTTCAGACACTCCGAGACGATCCCCTGTCCGGGCAGGGCCGCGTCCCCGTGGATCAACAGCGGGATCACCCGCGTGCGGTGCACGTTGTCCCCGCGCAGGCGCTGCTTGGCGCGGCAGCGGCCCAGCACCACCGAGTTCACCGACTCGAGGTGGCTCGGGTTGCTCGCCATCGCCAGGTGCAGCCGCCTGCCGTTGGGGTAGGCGCGGTCACCCGAGTAGCCGCGGTGGTACTTCACATCCCCGCCGCCGTCGGCGAACCCTTCCTCCCAGTTGTCCTCGAACTCCGTGAAGATCTGCTCGTAGGTCTTGCCCATCACGTTATTTAGGACGTTGAGCCGGCCGCGGTGGGCCATGCCCAGCACGACCTCGTCCACGCCCAGCGTGGTCGCCGCCTCGAGCATCACGTTCAGGAGGGGGATCGTCGCCTCACCGCCCTCGAGGCTGAACCGCTTGTCGCCCGGGTAGCGCTTCTGCATGAAGCGTTCGAAACCCTCGGATCGGACGAGCTGCTCGAGCACGCCGAGGCGCTGGTCGCGCGAGAGCGGCACCTGCCCCTGCGTCCGCTCGAAGTTATCCAGGAACCACTGGCGCTCCTTGGCGTCGGGGATGTACGTGAACTCCAGGCCGACCGTGCGGCAGTAGGTCTTCTCGAGCCGCTCCACGAGCTCCCGGAGGCTCATCGTGCCCTCGAGGTTCATCAGGGAGGCGCTGAGCTGGCGGTCCATGTCAGCCACGGAAAGCCCGTGATAGGCAAGCGAGAGCTGCTCGGGCCGCTGGGGCTCCCGGCCGAAGGGGTCCAGCCGCGCGGCGATGTGGCCCAGCCGCCGGTACGCGGCGATCAGCGAGTCCACGTTGGCCTGGAACTCCGAGGCCGAACCGGTCGCCTGCCGCGCCGGGGCGACGGCCGCGCCGTTCCCGCCCGGGAGCGACATTCCAAGGTCAAACCCCTGGAAGAAGGCGCGGAGGTCGGCGGACACGGAGGCCGGATCGCCCCGGAACCTGGTGTACTGCTCTTCGAGGTACTCGGCATTCCAGCCGTTGACGGCGGGAGTGATCGCACGCGGCGCGGTCGTCATGGGAGAAGCTGCCCTTACCCCGACCTACCGAAAAGAACCCTAAATACCGCTGATGACGGCTCATTCGGCGCGGGCTGGATAATAGGCAAATCGGCTCGCGGCCCGTTCGAGATTCGGACTTTGGTCACTCCCGATCGGAACGGGCGCGAAGGTGCGCGGCCCGGCCGGCGGCGTTGGGGCTCAACCGAAGCGGCCCGTGACGTAGTCCTCGGTTTCCTTGCACTTGGGGTTCTGGAACACTTCCGAGGTGGCGCCGTACTCGATGAGCTTGCCCAGGTACATGAAGGCGGTGTAGTCGCTGATGCGGGCGGCCTGCTGCATGTTGTGGGTGACGATGACGATCGTGACGCGATCGGTCAGCTCGGCGATCAGGTCCTCGATGCGGGCCGTGGCGATCGGGTCGAGGGCGGACGTGGGCTCGTCGAGCAGCAGGACCTCGGGGCGGTTGGCCAGGGCGCGGGCGATGCACAGGCGCTGCTGCTGGCCGCCCGAGAGCCCCAGGGCCGAGTGCTTGAGGCGGTCCTTGACCTCGTCCCACAGCGCCGCGGCGCGGAGCGACTTCTCGCAGGCCTCGTCGAGGACGGCGCGGCGCCGTTCCCCGACGATGCGCAGCGGGTAGGCGACGTTCTCGTAGATGGACATGGGGAACGGGTTGGCCTTCTGGAACACCATGCCCAGGCGCCGGCGCAGGTGGATGAGGTCGACGCCGGGGGCGTAGATCGGATCGCCGTGCAGGAACATCGAACCGGCGACCTTCAGCCCTTCGACGAAGTCGTTGAGGCGGTTGATGGATCGCAGCAGCGTCGACTTGCCGCAGCCCGAGGGTCCGATCAGCGCGGTGACCTTGGACTTGGGGAACGGCATCGAGATCCCGTGCAGCGCCTTGGTCTTGCCGTACCAGAGGTGGAAGTCGCGGACGTCGATGATCGCCGGTTCGGACTTGACCGAGTCGTGGATGACCGACTCGACGGGGCTGTTGGAGCGGATCGCATCCATCGCCCGGTAGCGGCCGGCCGGAGCTTCGGTAGCGGAGGTGGGATTCACCTCGGCGCCGGGCGTCGCGGCGGAGCGGGCGGCTTCGGCGGCCACGGCCGAGGGGGTGGGATGGGGAGCGGGGTTCAAGGTCATCGAGTTCATGCCTCAGGCGGCCCTCCGGACGCCCCTGGTGGTCAGGTAGCGTATCGCCAAGTTGAGCAGGAACAGGATCGCGATCACGATCAGCATCCCGGCCCACGCCAGTTTGCGTTTGGCATCGGCGGGGTCCATGGCGTAGTTGTAGATCTGGACGGTGAGGGAAGGGAACGGCTGCGAGGGGTTGCCCGGCATCAGGCGGGTGCCCAGCGCGGTCAGCAGGAGGGGCGCGGTCTCCCCGGCGATCCGGGCCATGGCGAGCATGACCCCGGTGACGACGCTCCCGGTGGCCGAGGGCAGGACGACGTGGAGGATCGTCTGCGACTTGGTGGCCCCCAGCGCCATGGAGGCCTCGCGGTAGCTGTGGGGCACGAGGCGGAGCATCTCCTCGGTGGTTCGGGACACGATCGGGATCATGATGAACGCCAGCGCAAAGGCGCCGGCGTACCCGTTGAAATTGCCGATCGGGACCACGAGGAGCTCGTAACCGAGGATGCCCACGACGATGCTGGGCACGCCCGCGAGCACGTCGGCGACGAATCGCACCGGGACGACGAACCAGCGCTCGGCGCTGTACTCGGACAGGTAGACGCCGGCGAGGACCCCCAGCGGGACGCCGACGACGCTGGCCATCCCGAGCAGCGCGAGCGTCCCGAGGATGGCGTTGAGCATGCCGCCCGGGTCCCGCGCATCTCCGGTGGGCACCCGCGTGAAGAACTCGAGCGAGATCGAGCTCACCCCGATGGAGAGCAGGTAGCCGGTGATGAGCACCAGGACGGTGACGATCGAGGCGGCGAACAGCGCGCACACGGCGAACATCGCGTGGCTGACGGCTCGCCTGGATTTCTCGATCTTGAACATGCTCGGGAGTATCCGCGTGTTCTAGTGGGCCATCGACGACTTGGGACCCGCGCCGACCACGAGCCAGCGCGCCACCACGTTGAAGGCCAGGGACATGATCAGCAGGATGAGGGCGACGTTGAGCAGGGCGGAGCGGTGGAGGTCGGTGGCCTCCGCGAACTCGTTGGCGAGCAGGCTGGACATGGTCTGCGCCGGGGAGAAGGGAGAGGGCCTGATCTGCATGTTGTTGCCGATGACCATGGTGACGGCCATGGTCTCCCCGGCGGCGCGGGCGAGCCCGAGCATGACAGCCCCGAAGAGCCCGCTGCGGGAGTAATGGAGCATGCTCCAGCACGACTGCCACCAGGTGGCCCCCAGCGCGAGGGTTCCCTCGATCTGCGTGCGAGGGACGGCCCGCAGCACGTCGCGCGAGACGGCGGTGATGATCGGGAGGATCATGATGCCCAGCACGAGGCTGCCGCAGAACATGTCGCGCCCGGTGAGCGGGATGTCACGCGCGACGGCTTCCCCGGCGATCTGCGCGGTCTCACGGAAGAGCCATCCCAGCCCGGGCACGTCACCCAGCGCCGCCTTGAGACCCGGCTCCACGTGCGCGGCCAGAAACGGGGCGAGCACGAAGAGTCCCCAGATGCCGAACGCGAGGCTCGGGATCGCGGCCAGGAACTCGACCAGGAACGACACGGGCGCGGCGATCTTCAGCCGCGGCGCGACCCGGACCAGGAAGATCGCGGTCCCCAGGCTCAGGGGAACGGCGAACACCAGGGCCAGGACCGAGCTGACCGCCGTTCCGTAGATGACCGGCAGGGCGCCGAACTCCGGGGGCAGGGTCTGGGTCTTGACCTCGCCGTCCTCGATGACCACCTTGCCGTCGGGACCCGTCACCGGGCGTTCGACCTCGTTGGGGCGCCACTGGTTGGACAGCACGAATCCGGCCCCGAAGCGCTCCAGGCTGGGGATGGCCTGCACGAGCACCACCGCCAGCAACGCCCCGAGCATCGCCAGGATGATGCCGGCGGCGGCCCTGGTGCCGATCCCCAGGATGATGTCACCGACCGACTTTCCCCCTCCACGCAGCCGCACCGGCGCCACCGCTCGCTCGGCGGACGGGTCGTGCTGGTGGATCGCCGGTTGATTCACTCGGGAGCCTCCCGCTGGCATGTCTTGAGATTCCGAGGAAACAAGCAGGAGGCCGGAACGTCGCCCGGCCTCCTGTGCATGCCGCGGATTGTCCGAACGTCGCCGTGCCCCCCGCCAGGGCGTCGAGGCCGGCGGGCCGGCTACTTGGCGCCGCCGCCGAAGGAGATCGACTTGATCGCGGCGGCAACCTTGGTCTGAACGGACTTCGAGAGCGGTGCGTAGGTCATTTCGACGGCGATCTTCTGGCCGTCACCGATGCAGGCCCAGTTTACAAAGTTCAGGAGCGCCTCGGCGTCGGACTGGCTCTTGAGATTGCGCAGGTCCTTGTAGAGGATGAGATAGGTATAGGCCGAGATCGGGTAGGACTTGGCGCCGGGCTGATTCCAGATGTCGGCGGTGAGTTGGAGGCCCTGCATGGTGCCGGCGGCGGCGTCACCGGCGGCGGCGACCGAGTCGGCAGAGGCTTTGACGAACGCGCCTTCCTTGTTCTTGACCGAAGCGAAGGCGATCTTGTTGGCCTCGGCGTAGTTGAGCTCGATGTACCCGATGGCGCCGGCGGTCTGCTGGACAACGGCCGCGACGCCCGGGTTACCCTTGCCGCCCTGGCCGCTGGGCCACTTGACCTGCTTGCCTAGGCCGATCGAGCCCTTGAACGCCTCGCTCTGGGTCGCCAGGTAGCTTGTGAAGACGAACGTGGTGCCAGAGCCATCCGTGCGCCACGCGGGCGTGATCGCCAGGTCGGGGAGCTTCACACCGGGGTTCACCGCGGCGATCCGGGCATCGTTCCACTTGCTGATCTTGCCCATAAAGATGTCGGCCAGCAGCTCACCGGTGAGTTTGAGGTCTTGCTTGACGTCCGGCAAGTTGTACGCGGGGACGACCGCGCCGGCGCAGGTGGGGATCTCGACAACGGCGTCGGCTCCTCCAGCGGCGTCCAGTTCCTTCTTGGTCATCGGAGCGTCGGAGGCGCCGAAGGCGACCGTCTTGTCGGTGATGGCCTTGATTCCAGCTCCCGAACCGCCGCCGCCGTACTCGATCTTGATGGTCCCGTTGGTCTTCTGGAAATCCGCGGCCCAGCGCTCGTACAGGGGCTGGGGGAACGTGGCGCCGGCGCCGCTCAAACGGACTTCCTGACGGGCCTGAGCCCCCGTGGCGGCGATCGCGGAGACGATGGTCGTTGTGGCCAGCGTGCGCAGGATTCCCAACATGTTGTGTTCTCCGGTTGTTGTTCGTGTCTGCGGATGCACCAACCCCGGAAGAATAGGGAATCGCGTCTTGTTGCGGACGCGCGGAATGTTCAGGTCCCGCAAAGAATGGCACGCCGCGCAACCGTATTCCGAGCGAATCCCGAAAGGAATCGCGCGGCCGTTGGTTCCGCTCAGTGGCCCTTCTGACGGAGGGTGAACGATGAGCCGCCGCTGCTCTCGACGACGCCTCCGTTTTCGGCGAGCAGCTTCGCGAGCAGCGTATAGGGTTTACCCCCCAGAACGGTGGCCCGCTCGGGCGGGATCGACAGGCGCAGCCGCACCATCGGGCCGGGTGCTTCGCGGCGGTAGGCGGCGACCACGGTGTCCTTGGGGACCTCCCATTCCATCGCGACCTGCCCGTCGGCATCGACGAGCTGGAAAACGTACCCGCACTCAACGCGGATCGACTGGGCGCGGAAGTCCATGTCGAAGACGTAGACGGTGACGAAGATGGTGTCGTCGAAGCCGTCGGAGTTGCGGTCCTCGGGCTGCTCGGCGTTGATGACCACGTGCGTGGGGCGGACCCAGACGGGCTGCTCGACCAGTTGCTCATGCGCGGGGCCGTCCGAGACGCATCCCGCCAGGCCGACCGCGCACAGGCACCACGACATGCGGAAGACCTGGATGATGCGGCGTCGGTGCATTCGGACTCCTGTGGGAACGGCAGCCAAGGCTAGCGGTCCTTGCCCGTGCCCGGGGTGTCCCGAGGCCTGGGTTCGATGCTCGGGGCCGATTCGTTGTCCGGCGGCGGGAGCTTCTCATCCTCGCCCTCGAGCTTCTTCACCTTGAACGGGGCCCTGGAGAGCGCCGGGGGGACCTCCTTGTTTCCCTTGGATCGCCATTGGAACTCGCGCACGGTCTCTGGGTGGGTCATCTGGTTGACCACGTCGGCGGAGACGTTCCGGAGGCCCTCGACGCCGGCGGACCAGAACCCGCCTCCGGTCTGGCCGGGCACGACGCGTGGGGTCACGATGACCATCAGCTCGGTCTTGGACTTCTTGTTGTCGTAGCTCTTGAACAGCTCTCCGACGCCGGGGATGTCGCCGAGCAGGGGGATCTTGGTCCGGCGCGTTTCCTCGGTGTTCTGGATGAGCCCGCCGATCACGACGCTCTGGCCGTCCTTGACGGTCACGTTGGTCGAGAGGGTGCGTTTCTTGATGACCGGCGAGCTGAACGTCTCGCTGATCTGCGTAGACTGGCCGCTGAGCGTGGAGATCTCGGGGGCGATCTCGAGGCGCACGAAACCGTCGGAGTTGATGGAGGGCGTCACGTTGAGGATGATGCCCACGTCGCGCCGCGTGACGGTGGATCGCGTGCCGCCCTGGGGTGTGTTCTCGACGCCGGTGGTGATCGCGATGTCGTCGCCGACCTGGATCTTGGCGAGCGTGTTGTTGTTCACCATGACCTTGGGCTCGCTGAGGACTTCCAGCTTGCCCTGGGCCTCCAGCGCGCGGATGAGCAGGCTGAAATCGGCGCTCGAGACGCTGAGGTTGGGCACGCCCAGGGCCGTCTGCACGCCGTTGCCCGCGCCGAGGGTTCCGATCCGGTAGTCGTCGCCGCCGAACGGACCGACCTTGAGGTCCGCGCCCCAGGTCGCCCCGCTGTCGACGGTGACTTCGGCGAGCAGCACCTGCACCATCACCTGCGGCGGGGCCGAGTCGAGCTCCTCCACGACCTCCATCACACGCTCGATGTAGCGCGGGGACGTGGAGATGACCAGGCGGTTGCTCTTCTCGTCGCCGACGACGGTGACCTCCTGCTCGAGCAGACGGGTGACCGACCCGAGGTTGTTGGGGCCCAGGGCCGAGCGGAGCTTCTGGTTGTCGGCGGTGAAGTACGACTGGAGCGTGCCCTCGATCTCCTTGGCCTTGGCGTTGCGCAGGTGGTAGACGGACTGGACCCGCTCGTTGGCCTCGATGTTGTCGAGCTCGGAGACGAGCTTGCGGACCAGGTCGATGTACTCCTCCGTGCCCGACACGATGAGCGTGTTGGTACGGGAATCGACGGCGATCGAGAGCTGCTGGCGCTCGTCGGGCACGGGCGTCACGGTGGTCCCGGCGAACGAGACGTCCGACGAGAGCGCCTCGGCGGGGGGTTCGGCGCCCTCGGCGCCCGGCGCGAGGGGCGGCCCGATCTTCTCGGTGGCGCGGGGCGGGACGAGGATGAAGGCGTTGCCCTGCTGCTGGAGCCTGAAAGTGTCCTTGAGCAGCTCGGCCATCTGGCGGGCGTCGGCGTTCTGGAGCTGGAACTTCTCGATCTTGCGGGCGCCGGCCGAGGTCGCGTCGATGTCGTTGACCATGTCGGCGATCAGGGCGAGCATTTCGGGCGGGGCGTTGACCATGACGGAGTTGGACCGCAGGTCGGCCGTGAGCGTGACCTGATCCCGGATCGCCCCGTCGATCTCGGCCTCGGAGAGTTTCTCCTTGATCTCGCCGGGCAGCTCGGACTTGACCGCCTCGCGGAGGAACGTGAGCCGGGTGGCCTGCTGGGCGCCGATCTGCCGGCCGCTGACCGAGCGGCCCGAGAGGACGTTCTCCAGGAGGTTGACCATCTCCAGCGCGTTGGCGGACTTGAGCTCCAGGCGTTTGATCTGTCGGATCGCCGTCACCTGGGCGCTCTCGAGCTGGGCGACCAGCCCGCGGATCTCCACGATGTCCTGGTCCGAGCCGGTGACGACCAGGGAGTTGAGGCGGGTGTTGGGGATGACGGTCACGGAGTTGGAGCCGCGGCGCTGGTTCTCCTTCTCGACGTAGTTCTGGCGGACCTGGGCGGCCGCCTCGGCGGCAGTGGCCTTCTGCAGCGCGATGAGCTCGGTGCGGGCCGCACCGGCGATCCGGGATGCGTCGCTGGTGAGCGCGGTGAGCAGCTCCTTGATGAGCTGGAAGTTCTCGTCGCTGGCGGCGACGATCAGCAGGTTGCTGGTGGGCTCGGCCTCGACGCTGAAGACGTCCGAGGGGTTGGCGACCGATCCGGAGCGCCGGGTCGCCTCGATCCGCTCCTTCATGAGCTTCTCGATCTTGGGCGCCAGGACCTTGACGTCCGCGTCGGTTACCGGGATGACGTGCAGACCCACCGAGAAGTTGGCCTGCTCCCCGTCGAGGGTCTTGAGCAGGCTCTCGAGGATCGCGAAGCTCCGCGGGCTGGACGTGACGATCAGCGAGTTGGTGCGGACGTCGGCGGCGAGGATGAGCTTGTCCTCGGCGCGGATCTGGCCGTCACGCTCGCGCTGCTGGAAGACGCCCTGCACGATCTGGGCGACCCGGTCGGCCGCGGCGTGCTCGAGGGCGAAGACCCGGACCTCGTTGCCCGCGGCGGCGGCCTCGACATCGAGCTCCTTGACCAGCTCCCTGACGACGGCGATGTTGGTGGGCGTGCCCACGACGATCAGCGAGTTCATCTGCTCGTCGGGGGTGATGACAAGTCCCGTGAGCGGGGCGAACAGGTCGGCCTCGACGCGTGCCCCGGGCGTGGAGGGAGTGGCGCCCTTGGAGATCATGCGCAGCCGGCCGAACTGCTTCTGGAGGCCCATGGCCTCGGGCGTGGTGCCCAGCCCGCCGACGAGGACCTCCCGGAGCTTCTTGGAAAGGGCGACCGAATCGGCGTGCTCGAGCGGGATGATCGCCGGCTCGATCCACTTGGCGGCCTCGTCGCTGTCGATGTCCTTGATCAGGACCTCGACCAGGGCGACGGCCTCGTCGCGCCCGGCGGCGATCAGGGTGTTGGTGCGGTCGTCGATCGCGGTGGCGATCTCGCCGGCGAGGGCCTGGCCGGTGGTGGTGGTGGGCAATCCCTGGCGCTTGGTGCCCGGGAGCCGCCGCAGCGCCTCGCCCTGCTGGAAGAGCTGGTCGACGATCACCTTGACGCGCGAGGCCATGGCGTTCTGGAGCGGGAAGATCCGCACCACGACCGCATCGCCCATCGGCAGCGCATCGAGGAGCTTGACGACCTCCCGGAGCGCCTCGACGTTGCCGGGCGTGGAGGCGATCACCACGCTGTTGCTCTCGGCGTCGGGGATGAGGCGCACGGGCTTGGCAAGGTCGACGGCCAGCGGCTTCTGATCGACGCCGTTGCGCGTCAGGCTCAGCCGGCGGATCTGCTCGGCCAGCGCCCGGGCCGGGCCCGTGCCCGAGGTCTGCTTGTCGGGCGTCAGCATCGCCGTGAGCGTGGTGACGACCGTGTTCGCCGAGGCGAGCTTGAGCCCCACCACCGTCATCTGCTGCTCGGGCTCCAGCGGGGCCGCGTCGATCGCCTTGATCAGCTCGATGACGGCCGCCGAGTCTCCCGGGCTGGCCAGGATCGCCAGCGCCCTGCGACTGTCCAGCGCGGTGATCGAGATCGGGTCGGTCACGACGCCGGGCCGATCGGCGGCCTGCGCCTTGTCCAGGCCCATCTCGATCAGGACCTTGCGAACCGCCTCGGGAGCGTTGTTCGTCACATCGACGATGAACACCGACTGCCCCAGGCGCGTCGGGCCCGCATCGCCCTGCGGGGCGGCGCCCATCACCGGCTGGTCGAGCTCGGCGATCACCTTCCTGATCTCCTCGCGCAGGCGCTCGGAGCTCGCGATCACCAGCGCGTTGCTGCCGCGATCGATCTCGATCGCCACGGTCTCGCCGAGCTTCTGGGCGATCGGCGTGAACGTGGCCTTGAGCGTCTGCTGCAGCCGCGCGGCGGGCACGTTGGTGAGCCTGACGATGGTCGGCGTGAGCTGGTTGACCTTGCCCTGCTGTTGGAGGGTGTCGGCCAGGGCCTTGATCTGCGCGAATTCCTGCTCATCGGCGCGGACCAGGATCGCCGCCGAATCGTCCAGGCCGGCGATCATGACGGCGCGCGGCCCCGCGGGGAGCGTGCTCCCCTGGCCGGTGCGCTGCGACGTGAACATGTCGCGGAGGGTCTGGGCGATCACCGAGGGCTTGCCCCCCCCGGTGATCGGGATGATCCTCGGCTCGGGGAGGTTGGCAAATCCGGGCACATCGAGCTGCTTGATGACCGCCTGGATGCGTTCGAGATCGTGCTGCACGGCGAACACCACCAGCGAGTTGGTCTGGGGTTCGGCCGAGACGGCCGGGACGTTGTCGGTCTCGATGATGACGCCGTCGACGCCGATGCGGGTGTTGTTCTGGCGGTTGTTGCCCCGGCCGTTCTGGCCCTGGCGGGCGCGGTTGACCGCGTCCTGGAGCGGGGCGCGGAACCCCTCGTTGATCGCGCGGGCGACGCTGGTCGCGTCGGCGTGCGTGAGGGCGATCACGGCCAGCTGCCGCGAGGTGTCGAAGTCCTTGTCGTCGAGCTTCTTGACCAGCTCCCGGATGCCGGGCCACTCCTTCTCGTCGGCGCTGATGATGACGGAGTTGGACCCGCGGTCGGGCACGATGGTCACGTTGCGCGCCCCGGGCGTCGTCGCCTCGGGGGCGAACCTGCCGTAGAACATCTCCAGGGCCCGGCCGACCTGCTGCGCGTCGGCGAACTCGAGCTTGACGAACTCGGTCTTGCGCGTCTTGCTCGCCGGGACGTCCAGCTGCTTGATCATCGACTCGATCTCTTCGATCTGGTCGGCGGGGGCGGAGACGAACAGCGAGTTGTCGCTGCGCGACGAATCGACCGACGGGACGGGGTCGTTCGAGCCGCGCGGGCGGGCCCGGAGCATCTGCGAGACCGTGTACTCGATCTCGTCGGCCGGGACGTTCTCGATGGTGATCCGGCGGAAGACCTCCAGCGTCTTGGCCGGCTCCTGGTCGATCTTCCTGATGTGCTCCATCACGACGTTGATCGCGTCGGTGGATCCCGAGAGCAGCAGGGTATTGCTGCGCGTCACCGGCGTGACGGTGATCTTGAGGTTGCTGGGCAACGCCGACTTGAGGGCCGTGGCGACCTCCGCGGCGCGGGCCGTCTGGAGCGGGACGGTGACGATGTTGCTGGTCTCGGCGGTGGGAGCCGCGTCGAGGGTCTTGACCAGCGCGGCGATCTGATCGAACATCGCCTCGGGGGCCGAGACGATCAGCGAGTTGGTGCTCGGCTGGGTCGAGATCGTGGTCTGATCGTCGCCGCGGCCCCCGCGGGAGAGCACCGACCGCAGGGTGGTCGCCGTGTCCTGCACCGGCGCGTTCTTGAGCAGGTAGACCTCGATCCGCCGGCCCTGGTTCAGGCCCGGCTGGTCGATCTGGGCGACCACGTCGCGCACCGTCCTCATCTCGGCCTCGTCGCCCGAGACGATCAGCACGTTGCCGTCCTGGGACCCCATGATCGACGGGAGCGAATCGGCGGGCCGGCCCTGGGCCGTCGCCCAGCTGCGCATGAACTGCTGGAGCGTGCTGGCCGCGCGGTCGGCGCGGGCGTGCTCGAGGGTGATGGTCGCCACCTGCTGGGCGCCCCGCGCCGAGGCCGAGTCCAGCTCCTTCACGTACGACAGCGCCTGATCGACCCGCTCCTGCTTGCCCACCAGCACCAGCGCCCGCCGGCGCGGGTCGGAGATCACCGTCACCGCGTCGGGGTCCTGGCCGCGCCACGGCCGCCAGTTGGGGTTGGCCAGCGCGCGGTTGAGCGCCTGCTGCACCGCGGCCGGGTCGGCCTTCTCGACCGTCACCGACTTGACGATCACGGTGGAATGGGCCATGTCCGGCAGGTCCAGCGCCGCGATCAGCTTCTCGACCGCGACGATGCTGTCGCCCTGTCCCATCACCACCACGCTGTTGGTGCGGTCGTTGAAATCGACCGAGAGCGACTCGGCCTGCTCGGCCTGCGCCGGCCGGCCTCCGGGCGTGTTCTGCCGCTGCCACTGCAGCTCGTCGGCGAGGTTCCGCACGGTGGCCTGGATGTCGCCCACGCGTGCGTTCTTGAGCGCGATGATCTTGAACTGCAGGTCCTTGCCCGGCGCCGGCGTGTCGAAACTCGTGGCCAGCGTCTTGATCTGCTCGAAATCCTCGTCGCTCGCCGCGATCACCAGCGTGGCGCTGCGGCGATCCCCCACCACCGTGACCTTGTTGACCGCGCGCTGGCCCGGCTTGGCCGACGCGGTCGCGCGGTCCTGGAAGAACTTCTGCAGCGCGGCGGCGATCTGCTGCGCATCGGCCTGCTGGAGCTTGATCGAACGCACCGGCAGCCCCCCGGCGGCGCTGGTGTCCACCTGGGCGACGATCTTCCTGACCTCCTCGATCGTCTCGGGGGTCCCCCGCACCACGAACAGGTTCGAGAGCTCATCGACGCTCAGGCGGACCTTCTCTTTCCTGGCCGGGTCCCGGCCGATGACCATTTCTTCCACGATCTTCTGCACCGTCGCGGGCGATGCCTGCTGGAGCGCGATGATCTCCGTCCGCAGCGTCTTGTCCTCGGTCGACGCGTCGGCGGACTGGAGGATCCGCGCCACCTCCGCGTGCTGGGGCTCGCTCGCCGTCACCAGCAGCGCGTTGGTCCGCTCGTCGGCGATGAACCTGGCCTGGGGCAGCTCCGAAGCCGTCGGCCCCTGGCGCTGGGCGTCCATCAGCGCCTGCAGCGTGCGCGAGAGGTCCGTCGCCCGCGCGTTGGCCAGGTCGTAGCGCCGGATGGAGAGCCGGTTGGTCACCGGGCTCTGGTCGATCAGGGCGACGAACCGGTCGATGAGCGGCAGGGTCTCCTCCGGGGCCGCGACGATCAGCGTCGCGCCGCCGGGGTCGGCGGTGAGCCGCACCTTCGAGGCGTCGAGCCTGCCCGTCACGGCGGGCAGGTCCGCCCCGCCCGGGATCGTCACATCCAGGGACCGGACGCGCCGGGCCTGCTGACCCCTGGGCTGCAGGCTCACGAGGTCCTCGATCGCCTCGCGCGCCCGCGCGGCGGTGATCGACTGGAGCGGGTAGATCTTCACGGCCACCTTGGTCGACGGCCCGGCCTGGGCCACCGAGGCGATGAGCTGGCCGATCGTTGGGAAGTCCGTGTCGTTGGCGAGCACGATCAGGGAGGTGCCGCTGGGGTCGGGAACGACGCTCACAGCGCCCGTGAACCCGGAGGGATTGGCCGGTCCGGCCCGGCCGATCTGCGTGAGCGTGGACGAGACGATCTGCTGCACCGCCTGGGCCCCGACCGAGTCCGGGAGCGTCACGATGTGCACCGCCGTCGGCTCGGTCGGCAGTTGCTTCTCCAGCTCGGCCGCCAGGGCCGCGAGCCGGTCTGTGAGCCGCGGCGAACCGATCACGAGGATGGAGTTGGTCACCGGATCGACGGCGATCGTCAGCGGCGCGGCATCCTGCGCGGCGCTCGGGTCGGCGGGCTGCGGAGCGGCCGTCGCCGCGGGATTCTCCGCTTGCGGCGCGGCGGGCGCAGGAGGAGGAACCGTCGCGGGCGTGTTCGCGGGGTCCCGCGGGCCCGGCGGTTCCGGCTCCACGCCCATCGCGGCCCAGGCCGCGGCGACCCCGGCCCAGTTGGCCGCGGCGCCTGCGCCATGCCCGGCTCCCGCGATCCGCGTGCGATCGACGCCGATCCGGCCCAGCGATGCGCCCGCGGCGTCCGAGCTCTGCTTTCCGGGCGCGGGCTTCCCGCCGGGCTTGCCGCCGCCGGCGCCGTCGGGCTTCTGGGGCGGGTCATCCTCGCCGGTGGCCCGCTTGAGGAGCTCGTCGGTTGACACCACCTCGACCTTCACGCCGCCCTGCTGCTCCATCAGCTTCTTGAGCGTGCGGGCCAGCAGCTCGGCGCTCGCCCGCGAGCGGTCCACCGGGATCACCCGCATCTGCCGGCTGGTCGCCAGCGTCGCCGCGTCGAGCCGGCCCACCAGCTCCTCGACCGTCTTCATCTGCTCGGCGGTTGCCCGCACGATCAGCGAGTTGCTCGCCTTGTCCACGCGCACGCTGGGCGGCTGGGCCTGCGTCGCGTCCTCCGCGAACACCGAGCTCAGGCTCGCCGACAGCTCCGCCGCGTCGGCGTTCTGCAGCGTGATGATCCGCACCATCCGCCGCCCCGACGTTCCCGACGCGGTGTCGGCATCGACATCCAGCTCACCGACCACCTGCTCGGCCATCTCCAGCATCGGCGTCGGGCCGCTCACCAAGAGCGCGTTGAGCCGCTTCTCGGCCGTCACCCGCACCTTCTCGATCGCCTTGATCCCGTGCGTGCGGATGTACTGCTGGCGCTGCGGCTCGCTCATCCGGTCGAACATCGACTCCCGGGCCAGCACGCCCTCGATCACCGGGGCGATCGCCTCCGCCCGCGCGTGCCGGAGGAAGATCGTCCGAAGCCCGATCCGGTCGGGCTCGACCACGCTGTCCATCGGCTTGATCAGGTCCCCCACGCGCGAGAGCTGGTCCGCGGAGCCCGACACGATCACCGAGTTGCTCCCGGCCTCGGGCGTGATCGTCGGCGTCGGCTCCCCGGGCCGGGCCGCGGCCTTGAGCCCCTCGCGCAGGGCCGCCGCGACCGACGACGCCTCGCCCTGCTCGAGCTTGAACACCTGCACCTGCACCGCGCCCGTGCCCCCGGGCTGGTCGAGCGTCGCCACCAGCTGGGTCGCCATCGGCATCAGCACCGAAGGAACGCTCACCAGCAGCCGGTTGCCCTTGGGGTCGGCGTTGACCGTCGGCGCGGCCGTGCCCACGCCCGACTTCTCCGCCTGCACCAGCTCCCGCGGCCAGCGTGAGCGGTCCGAGAGCATCCCCTGCACCTGGGAGGCGATCGACTGGGCCTCCACGTTCTTGAGCTCGATGATCTTCAGGTCCACCGCCGGCACGGCCGGCACCCGGTCGTCGAACTCCGCGAGCCGCTTGATCGCCTCGGTCACCTGCTCCTGGCTGCCGATCGCGACGATGCTCCCGCTCCGGGCCTCGGGCGTGAGCTCCAGCGGGCCGCGCCCCTGCGGCAGCGTCCCGTTGACGATCTTCGCGACGGTGCCCGCCAGCGTCACCGGGTCCCCCCGCGCGGGCGTGAACGTCATCACCACGCGGTCGGTCGAGCCCGACGGCTGGTCGAGATTCTCGATCAGCGTCTTGGCCAGCTGCAGGGTCGCCTGCGGCGCCGAAACGATCAGCGCGTTGGTCCGGGTCGCCGCCTCCACGCGGATCATCGGCTTCTTGAACAGGTCCTGGCGGTTCTGCCGCGCGTACTGGAGCTGCAGCGACAGGATCCGCGGGTCGGTCTCCTGCTGATCCACCAGCAGCTTCTGCAGCATGGTCGCCAGCTGCGCCGGGTCGGCGTGCTTGAGCGCGAACGTCTCGACCTTGGGCGCATCGGCCGTCGAGGGAGCCACGTCCAGCGGCTTGATCAGCTCCTCGACCTTGTTGATGTCCGCCTCGATCCCCGTCAGCAGGATCGCGTTGGAGCCCGGCGCTGCCACCACCGTCACCTTCCCGCCCGTGGGCAGGTCCAGCGCCGGGATCGCCTGGTTGAGCGTGGCCGTCACCGCCCCGGCCTCGGCGAAGTTCAGCGGGAACACCCGCACCGACGTCTGCCCCGACGCGGAGTTCTCGTTGTCGAGGCTCCGGACCAGCTCCTCGGCGATCTTCTGGATCGGCTCGGGCGCCGAGATGATCAGCGTGTTGGAGGCCGTATCCGACGAGACGTCCAGCAGCGACCTGGCATCGTCCCCCGACTTGCCCTCGGCCTCGCGCTGCTCCCGGAGCCGGGTCTGCAGGACCTTCTCCAGCAGCGTCCGCAGCCGGTCGGCCCGCGCGTGCTTGAGGGCGAACATCTTCATCACCGTCGGCGGCCGGTCGGGCGAGCCGTCCAGCTGCTTGACGACCTTTTCGACGCCCTCGAAGACCTCCGTGGGACCGCTCACGATCAGGGCCCGGTTGGTCGGTTCGGTCGAGACCGTGACCGAACCCGTCGGCACCGACTTGCCGCTGGAGAGCGACCCGTTGGCCGCCAGGCTGCGCAGCGTCGCGGCGACCGCGTCCACGCTCGCCCGCTCGATCCGGTAGGTCCGGATCTCGAGGTTCTCGGCCAGCTTCTGCTGGTCGAGGCTCTTGACGATCTGCTCGAAGCCCGCGAGGCGCTTGGAGGGCGCGTCGACGATCAGCGAGTTGGTCGCCCGGTCGGCGCGCACCACGACCTCGCGCGGCTGCTTGAGGTCCGGCCGCGGCTGGCGTGAGCGCGGGTCCAGCGGGACCGGCGGGTCGGGGAACATCTGGTCGATCGTCTGGGCCAGGTCCTCGGCGCGGGCGATCTTGAGCGGGAAGATCCGGATCTCGCGCCCGTTGAGGTCCGAGCTGGACGTCTCGTTGAGCTCGGCGACCACCTTCTCGATCTCGGGCAGGATGTCCGGGTGCGCCGAGACCAGCAGCGTGTTGGTGCCCGGGTCGGCCTGGATGTCCACCGGCATCTTGCCGCGCTGCTCGGGGGAGCGGCCCGCGTACGCCTGCTGGAGCACCTGCGCCAGGTTCGCCGCGTCGCTCGTGCGGACCTTGAGGATCCGCAGGGGAGGCTTGTCGGCCGCCTTGTTCTGGTCCATGCTGCGCGCCAGCGACTCGATCACCGCGAACTGCATCGGCTGCGCCGCGACCAGCAGCGTGTTGTTCGCCTCGATGGGCTCGATCACCGGGTCGGGCCCGCCCCGGATCCCCAGCGAGGCGCTGCTCTTGACCAGGTCCTCCAGGAAGGCCGCGACCTCGGAGGCCTTGGCGAGCTTGAGCTCGATCATCCGCACCTCCCGGGCCGGCCCCGACTGGCGGTTGAGCTCGTCGATGATCTTCATGAACCGGGGCATCGCCTCCGCGTCGGCCACCACCATGAGCGAGTTGCTCCTGGCGTCCACCGTCACGTCCACCGGGTTGGCCCCCGGGATCTGCGCGATCTGGGCGTTGTAGATCTCCAGGGCCCGGTCGCGCACCGCGGGCGCCTTCTCGTTGGCGATCGGCACCACCCGCAGGCCCTTCTCCACCGGGACCGCCGACAGGTCCTTGAGCATCTGCTCGACGCGCTGGAAGGTCACCTCGTCGCCGGCGACGATCAGCGTGCCGCTCTTGGGCTCGGTCTGCACGATCACCTGCACCGCCTGCTTGCCCGGCTGGGCCGGCGCCGCCAGGTTCCCGCGCGACGCCAGCGCGTTGAGCGTCGTGGAGATCGTCGCAAGGTCCGCCCCCACCACCCGGTAGGTCTTCAGCTGCGCGCTGGGAGGCAGCTCCACCCGGTCCAGCTGCTGGGCCAGCGCCTCGAGCGCCTCGACGCGGTCCGCCGGCGCATCGACGATCAGCGAGTTGCTGCTCGCGTCGGCCGACACCGTGACCTCCTTGGGCTTCTGCAGCCACGGCATCGGGCGGTTCTGGCGGTCCACCGGCACCGGCGGCAGCGGGTAGAGCTTGTCCATCGCCACCGCGACCTCCGTCGCCTTCGCGACCTTGAGCGGGAACAGCTTGGTCACCCGGTCGGCGGTGTCCTTCTTCTCCTTGTTCAGCTCCTCCACGAACGACTTGATCGAGTCGAACAGGTCCGGGTGCGCCGACACGATCAGCGTGTTGGTCGCCGCGTCGGCGCGGATGTCCACCGGCTTGGCCGCCCGCTCGGGCTGCGGACGCTGCGCGTACTGCTGGTTGAGCATCGCCGCGATCGCCGTCGATTCGGCCGTCCGCAGCTGCAGCAGCTTCAGGGGCGGCAGCGTGGAGCTGTCCACCTTGTCCAGCCGCTGGATGTAGTCCGTGATCAGCGGGTGCTGGGCCTCCTCCGCGGTGATCAGCAGCGAGTTGGTCCGCTCGATCGCCTGGATCGTCGGGTCGGGCACCTTCCGCGCCGGGTCGATCGAGTCGGCGCTCTTGAGGAACACCATCAGCGGCGCGATCAGGTCCGACGCCTTCTGGTTCGTCACGTCCACGATCCGCGTCGTCCGCGCCGGCGGCGCCAGCTGCTGCGCGTCCTGCAGCGAATCGGTGAACATCCGGATCGCCGCCGCCCGCCCCGAGATCATGATCCGCCCGGACTTCTCGTCGTACCTGGCCTCGACCGGACCGGCCTCCTCCTCGGTCAGACCGTCGATCTTCGCGGTGTAGAGCTTCTGGGCCCGCTCGATCAGCCCCGCCGGGTCGGGCGTCGCGATCTTCACCACCCGCAGCTCCCGCGCCCGCGGCTCGTCGGAGTCCAGCCGCTTGACCAGCTCGTCGATCACCGCGAACTGCGACGCCTCCGCCCTCACGATCAGCTTCTTGAGCTCGTCCAGCGGCTCGAACACCGGCTCCACGTACGGCTTGCCGTCGTCGAGCATCAGCATCGGCCGCGCCAGCCGCGCCAGCTTGGTCGACAGCACGCTGGCCTTGACCTTGCGCACGTCGTAGGTCTTGCCCGTGCGGTCCACCTGCACGTTGGCCTGCGTCTGCGTCACCACCGCCTCGAACTTCGTCAGCCCCGCGTGCGAGCCGATCAGCGTCGCGATCCGCGACGGCGCATCCAGGGTCGCCGAGACCGGGTCCTTCTCCGCCTGGCCCGTCTGCTGGTAGAGCTCCTGGGCCCGGGAGAGCACCGCCGCAGGGTCCCCCGCCGAGATCTTCACCATCCGCGCCTCGCGGTCCACGTCCGGCGCCACATCCATCCCCTGCACCACCTGCTGGATCGCGTCCACGTCCGACGCCGGCCCCACCACCACCAGCCCCTTGCCGTCGGGCGTGGGCGCCGTCTTGACCACCTGCGCCTGCCGCGGCGTCATCAGCCGCCCCGCGATCTGGTCGACCTGCGCCGGCGTGACGAACTTGAGCCTCACCACCACGGCCTTGCGCTCCACCGCCTGCGCGGGGTCCGCCCCCGCCTTGCCGCCGCCGTCGATCTCCCCCAGCAGTGTCATCGCCTGCAGCAGGTACGGCTGGGCCCCCACGATCGTCAGCTTCCCCGCCTCCGGCAGCGGAAGCACCGTCGGCTTGCGGTTGGCCGGCACGTTCTGAAACAGCGCGCTCACCCGCTGCGACGCCGCCTCGGCCGTCATCGTCGCCAGGCTGAACGTCATCATCTGCGAATCGCCCTGGCCCGCCTCCGGGATGTCCAGCAACGCCAGCAGCTCCTCCACCTGCTTGATCCGGCTGGCCAGCCCCACCACCAGCAGCGAGTTGGTCCGCATGTCCGGCGAGATGTTCACGCCCTGCACCTGCACGTCCGTCACCGTGGTCGCCTTGCCGCCCGCGTCCACGTACGTCTGGCGCACCCGCTCGCCGATCAGGCCCTTGAGCGCCCCGAAGATCGCGTCGGCCTGCGCGTACTTGAGCGTGAAGAGCTTGAACGCCTGGTCCGCCGGCCGCACCTGGTCGATCGCCTGGATCACCTCGCGGATCCGCCGGCACTGCGCCGCCGAGTCCATCACGATCACCATGTTCTGCGGGGGCACCGCCTGCACCCCGCCGTACGGCCCGATCAGCGGCTTGATCTGCTCGGCGACCTGCGCCGCCTGCGCGTTGGAGAGCGGGACCGTCAGCGTCAGGAACTCGTCGGGCTTGATGTCCGGCCCCACGTCGTTGTTCTTGACCGTCGTCGCCTTCTTCACCGTGTCCTGCAGCGACGCCAGGTACAAAAACTGGTCCTGCTTGCGCAGCCGCACCCCCTGCATCTGCAGGTTCAGGTTCAGGATCGACAGCGCATCCTCGAACGTGTACGGCGCAGCGCCCACGAACGTCATCGACCCCTGCGGCACCGGCGCCTCGCGGATGATCGGCAGCCCGCTCTCGCGCGAGAAGAAATCGAGCACCAGGTCAAAGGGCATGTCCTTGAAGCTGAACTTGATCAGCTTGGGCTTGGCCGGCTCGGGAGTCGGGGGCGCCACAGCGGCCGGCGCGGGCTGGGGTTGGGGTTGGGGCTGGGGCTGGGGCTGACTGGCCGGCGCCGCCGGCGGCGTTGCCGGCTGACCCGCGGGCTGCGGAGTTGGGGCCGCCGGGGGCGTCGCGGGCTGTACAGGTGCCGGCGCGGGCGGGTTCTGCGGCTGTGCCTGAGACTGCGGCGGACTCTGAGGTTGCGCCTGGGGATCCACCCCCTGCGCGCGCGCCACCCCCACCGCCATCACCGAGACCGGCAGCCCTGCCGCCGCCGTCACCGACGCCGCCACCAGCACCCGCGTCGTCGAGATTGCACGATGTGTCTTCGGTCCCTGCATGGCAGCCTCCGCTGGCTCGGTCCCGCGCCCCGGCACTCCGCCGGACCGAACAAAGAAAACCCTGTCCCGAACACCGACAACGATCCGAATCGACCCGACCAGTCTACTTCCGCACGCTCAGCCCCGCGCCGGCGTCCGCACCGCCAGGGTCTGACCTGGCATGAACTCGAACTTCTGCCCGTCGATCTCGAACACCGCGACCTCGCCATCCCCGCGCACCAGCACCGCGTTGAGCGCCTTGCCTCCCGGGGTCAGCGTCGCCCGCTCACCGGTCCGCACGTTGATCACGGTCACCTCGCACGTCGCGCCCGTCACGATCACCCCCGCCACCTTCCATTCCTGGTACGGCGGCGGTGGCGGCGGCGGCGGCGGGTTCACCGGGGCCGGCGACTGGGTCGCGACCTCCACGGGCGCCGGCTGCGGCGTCGGAGGAGGAGGAGGATTCTTGAACACGTTCTTGGCCGCCACCGCCCGCCAGATCGTGTCGTGACCCGTCGCCGGGTCCGCCGGGAGCGGCTCGGAATCCCCCAGCGCCAGGTCCGGAACGAACATCGTCCCCACATCGATCTGCAGCTCCACCCACTCCCTGTCCTTCCCCACCGGCGTCAGCGAGAACCCATCCACCCGGTGCGCCCAGGGCTGCGCCTCCACCACCGCCAGCGTCCGCAGCGCGCTCTCCAGCGGACCGCTGGCCTTGAGCCGGCCGTGGATCACCGAGAAATCACCGTGCCGCGCCCGCAGCTTGGTCTTCAGCGCCGACGGGATCCGCTCCCGCAGCGCCGGGTTGTTCACCACCGTCGCCGGGCCGCTGCTCACCACGATCCCCGTCAGCCCGTTCCGCCCCGCGATCGCCGACAGCCCGTCGCGGAACCTCGCGATCACCAGGTCTTCCTTCTTCCCCAGCGTCGTCTGCGCGATCGCCTTCAACCCGCGCCGGATCGACACCGCCTCGCCCAGCTGGTCCTCCAGCTTCGACGCCGCCTCCCGCTCGCTCTTGATCGCCTCCGTCCGCTCGCGCACCGGCTTGGCGTACAGCTCCTCGTACCCCACGTACCCGGCGATCAGCGCGCCCGTCGCGACCGACGCGAACTTGGCCCAGCGGGGGATCGGCTTCACGGCTCGCCCCCCTTCGCGGGCGCGGCGCCGCCCGGCTCCACCGCGGGCTTGCCGTCCTTGGCCGGCGCCTTGCCCGTCCCCGCCGACGGCGCCTTGGGCTGCTTGCCCGCGCCGTCGTGCGCTCCGGCCGGCTCCCCCTCGCCCTTCTCGGCCTTCTTGGGCTCGACCTTCGGTGCCGGCTTCACAGGCTTGGCCAGCGGCGTGAACAGCTCGAAACTGAACCGGTCCCCGGTGTCGGGCGTCGGGCTCTCCACCGAGTAGATCTCCCCCGCCGCCAGCCGGCCCCGCAGCGACGCGGCCGTCTCGCGCTGCTTCACGCGCCCCGCGAGCGTGAAACTCGCCGTCTGCGCAAAGCTCCACGTCCCCCCGGCGTACTGCCCGCTCTTGCCCGTGAAATCCACCGACGAGTTCAGCGTCCCGCCCAGGTCGTCGATCAGCGCCTCGGGCGGCGCGGGGACCTGCTCGCTCAGCGCCCCCAGGTGCGCCATCCAGTCCACTTTCACGCTCGCCCACTGCTCCATGTGCTTCAGCCGCGCGTGCTCGGCCCACATCTCCATCAGCTCACCCTGCCGGGTCGCCGTCACCTGCCGCTGCCGCGCCAACGCGCCGTCCAGCGACGAGAGCTCCAGCTTCGCCAGCACGATCGGCGTCCCCAGCCCCACGATCGCCGCCAACGCCCCCAGCAGCATCATCTGCCGCCGACGCGCCGCCCGGTCCGGCGCCCGGCGCGGGTGCAGGAAGTCCAGCGACGGCCGGCCCGCCAGCTCTTCCTGGATCAGCCCCACCGCCGCCATCGCCACCGACAACGCCGGCTCCCCCTCGGACTTCACCGCCGTCGCCCCCGGCGGCGCCAGCGTCACCCCCGGCCGCTCCATCGCCGCCCCGCACCGCTCCGAGAGCTTCTGCGCTCCGGGGCCGGACCCCAGCACGATCACCGCCTGGGCCTCGGTCTCCCCGCGCCCGGCCCGGTGACTCATCCACGTGCGCTTGGCCTCCACCGCGACCTTCTCGGCGTAGGCCTCCAGCTCGGCGGGCTCATCCCCGCCGGGCCACGCGATGTCCACCGCGCGGGCCAGCATCAGGTGCCCCGCCTCCACGATCACGAACTCCACGCTCGCCCCCGTGGGCACCACGCCCAGCACCGCGCCGTCCCGACGCAGCGACTCGTCGGCCAGCACGCACGCCGCCCCCAGGCACCGCAGGCCGATCCTCGACAGCTTGATCCCCGCCGCCCGCGCCACCCCGCGGCACCAGTCCATCTGGTCCCCCGGCAGCGCCGCGGCGTTCACCGTCTGACCCGCGCTGCCCGACGCCGTCGCCTCCAGCGTGTCGGCCGCCACCGGCACATAGTCGATCGCGCTGGACTCCACCGGAACGCTCAGCTGCCGCGCCATCTGCAGCCGCACCGCCCCCACCAGGTCGTCGTTGGAGATCCCCTCCCCCCCCGGCAGCGACAGACGCTTGATCACCACCTCGCCTCGCGGCAGCGAGAGCACGATCCGCATGCCCGACACCCCCGCCTCACGCAGCTTCTCTCGCACCCACGAACCCACCGCGACCCCGTCCAGGAAATCCACCTCCGCCGGCCGGATGTACGACCGGCACGAACGCACCGCCGCACGCCCCCCGTCCGTGCCCGCCACCGTCACCGTGATCTTCACGCGGTCGATGTCGATGATCGCCGCCTCGAGCTTCTTCACGGCGTGCCTCCCTCGGCTCGCGGCGCGTTCCACCGCCCCGTCCGACGGTCCACCCCTCGAACCGATGCGCCCGGATGACCCGTCCCCGCGGACGCTTCGGGGACCGCCGTAGTGTTAGGCCCCGATTCGGCCGGACCACCCAGCGACAGGTCCGTGTCCAACTTCAGCGGATCCGACTTCATCGCTTCCATTTCCATCCGGTCCATGTGCAGGCCCGAATCCATCTTCATCGGGTCCAGCCGCAGGCTCGGATCCATGCCTCCCCCCGAGCCCGCCGGGGCGTCCTCCGCTTCGTCGCTCCCCGCCCCCGCCAGCAATCCGGCCGGCTGACTCCCCGCCGACTTCTCCGTGCCCGTGAACGTCCGGATCGCCTCCATCGCGCTCAAGTCCCGGAGGTACGCAACCCGCGGCGATGCGCCCGACACATCCAGCACCGCCTCGAGCACCACGCGGTCGGCAAGCTCAACCGCCCCCGACCCGACGCCCGGCGCCACCCGGCCCGCCTCCACGATCACCCGCCACTGCAGCGTCCGGTTGGTCAGCCAGTCCACCGCCTGCTGGAACTGGTCCTCCGTCAGGATCCCCTCCAGCAGCGGCCACGTCAGCTCCCGCCTCGCCGACGCATCCAGCCGGTCACGGACATCCACGATCCTCCCGGCCGCACGGGCATCGATCCCCGGCACCGTGCCCAGCACTTCCGCGCTCGCGCGCAGCAGGTCGATCCGCCCACCGATGAACGGGTCCGGGCTCGTCGTGAACGCATCCAGCAATGAACCCCACTGCCGCGTCGGCACTCCCAGGCTCCGCAGCACCGCCACCACATCCTTCATCGCCTTGAATTTCGCCCCGCCCTGCATGAGCTGCTTGGTCGTCCCCACCGCGTCGGCCCCGAACCGCTTGGAGATCGGGCCGACCAGGTCCTCGCTCCACCCAAGCCCCAGGTTGATCCGCGCCGAGCCCGAGTACTGCGAGGCGTCCGCCCCGATCCCCACCTGCACGTTCGGATCGAACGAGAACACCGAGAAAACATCCAGGATCGCCCCCCCACTCACGCCCCCGCTCAAGCCTCCACTCAAGCCCCCGCTCGCCGCCCCACCGGCGCCATCACGCACACCCCCGCCCGCCCGTGTCCCGCCCGCGGCATCTCCCGCCGCCGTGCCCGATTCAAGCCCCGATGCCTCAGCCGCGCCCAGACCGCCCTCAGGACCGCCCCGCGCCGCATCCGGCGAGAGCACACGCCCGTACATCCGCTCGGCCGGGATCCCCAGCGATCCCAACGCGTACACCACGCTCGTGATCCCCTGCCCCCCGCGCATCCGCACCACCTCGGCCGCCTGCGCCGCCGTCAGCCATCCGCCCGTCCCCAGCGAGCCCTCGGGCGCGGTATTCAAGTTGAGCTTGGCGCCCTCGGCCTGCACGAACTGCCCTTCGCCCACCCCCAGGTCCACCAGCCGCACCGCGATATTCCCCGTGTCCCGGTTCTCGGCCATGATCCACGACCCCGTGATCTCCGGCGAACCACCCTCCACCAGCTTGGCCTTCTGCGCCGCCAGCTCCGACAGCACCCCGCGCACCCCGCTCCACGCCGCCGCCCGCGCTCGCAATTGCCGCAGCGCCGCCAGCGTCCGCGAACTCTCCGCGTCCGCTCGCATCAGCACCACCGACACCGCGATGCTCGCCATCGTCACCGAGAGCATCACCGCCATCAGCACCGCCCCGCGCCGCGATGCCACCCCGCGGCTCGCCCGTGCCCGGCCGGGTCTGTTCATGCCCCACCTCCCACCGCGCCGGCCGAATCGGCCACGCCATCGGAGCCCCCGTCCGGGATCGCGATCACCCGCACACGGTCGGGCGCCCGCGCCGGCACCGACGCCTTCGGCGCTTCACCCTCCATCACCACCGACCCGCCCGAGACCTTGGCGCCCGCCGCCGGCCCGAACCAGATCTCCACCTGCACCGCCAGCGGCAACCGCGACGACGAAAGGCTGTCGAATTCCTCAACCCACTGGTCCTTGTCCCTGTACAGCAGCCGGATCGCCTCGACACCCGACCCGGTATTCGAACCCAGCCCGGAACCCAGCTCGCTCCAATCGGCAGTCCCGGCGCCCTCCCCCGCCGCCGCCCCCGGACCGCCCACCCCACGCGGCGCGCGCACCGTCCGCGCCGAAGGATCGAACCTGATCTCCGTGATCGCAAGATCCCCCGCCGACTCCGTCACGCCCCGCGACAGCACCCGGATCGAGGTCGCGTTCCCCGCAACCCCCGGACCCGACACCGCATCCCCGATCGTGCACATCCCAAGGTCCCGGTCCAGGCACGAGATCACCTGCTCGGCGACCGCCTGCGACCGCATCCACACCCTCGCCTGCGCCCGCCTCTCCAGCACCCGCAGCGACAGCCCCGCCATGCCCCCCAGCAGAGCCACCACCAGCGCCAGCGCAAAGACGATCTCCACCAGCGTGAACCCGCCCCGCGCCGCGCTGCGCGCCCCCCGCACCGACGCCCCGGACTGGCCCGGCGCACGCCTCATGCCCCACCCCGCACGGTTCGCTCGCCATCCCCCGCCGACACCGGGGCGCCCGCCCCCTCCCTCTGCCGCCTCCCGATCTCATCCTCCGGCGCGCCATCCTTCGGACTCAAACCCAGCGGCGTCCTCACCACCTGCGCGATCGAGTACCTCGCCAGCGCCTCGCCGTCCGGATCTCCCGCCCGGCGCTTGATCGCCTCCACCGTGATCTTCGTCAGCCCGCTGAACTGCGAAGGCTCGGTCTTGATGTCGATCTCCCATTTCCCGCCCCCCGCCGCCTCGATCGCCCTCCCGTCACTCATGTCCTCCCACTCGGGAACCGGTCCGTCCAGCGATTCGGGCGTGTCCAGTCCCGCCTCGATCCTCGCGATCGCCGACAACGCCAGGTCGCACGCCTGCCGGTGGTCCCGCACCCGCGCCAGGGCATCGGTCGATCGCTCCAGCACCGTCAGGATCGCCAGCCCCGCCCCCACGAACACCGCCAGCGCAAGCAGCACCTCCAGCAGCAGCGTCCCCCGCCGCCACCCCGGCCCACCGCGTGCCTTGGCGTCTTGATCTCTCACGGTCCCGCCGCCTCCTCCGTGCCTTCCTCGGCGCCCGCCGTCCGCGTCGACGGCCGCGACTTCGGTCCATCCCCCGCCGGGGCCTCGCCAAACCCGGGCTCCTCCGCCGACGACAGCGGCTGCACCTTCACCACGCCGAACTCATCCACCCTCACCGCGTGCATCGTCGATCCCGGGCCGATCCGCACCGCCCCCTCTCCCACCGGGTGCAGCGTCCCATCCGGCGCCACCAGCACGATCGTCGTGGACGCCGCCGCTTCCGCGCCCGGCCGTTCTCCGCCGCCCTTGCCCTCAGCGCTCAACGGCGCATGACCCAGCTTGAACTCCCCGATCACCTCCGTCACCACCGCCCTCGCCACCGACCGGCCCGCATCCCCCGCTGCGCCCGCGCCCTCGCGACCGGACGCCACGTCAGAAACCAGCACTTCCATCCGGTCACCCGCCGCCGGCCGCAGCACGATCGCCGACGACGCCCCCGTCCGCGCCGATCGCACCGTCGCCTCCGCGACCGCCGCCTCCATCACGTCCGAAACATCCTCCGCCGAAGACGTACGCGCGCGGTCCGCCAGCATCGGCAGCACCAGCGCCCCGATCGCCACGACGATCACCACCGCGATCATGATCTCGATCAGCGTGAAACCCGCCCACCGGCCCAAACCAGCCCATCCCCACGCAGCCCGCGCACACCGATCACCCGACGCCGCGCCGGCGCCCTGGACCCCTCGAGCTCCGTTGGCAAGTCGACGGGTGGTCATCATCCACCTCGTCCTTGGTGACGGCGGCCTCAGCCGCCGCTCCCCTTGGGCGCAGAACCGCCGCTGGAAGACGTATCGCCCGGCGTTCCCGTCCCGGTGGTGTCATCCTTCCACGACTTGATGTCGTCGTCGGTGCCTTCCTGCTTGTCCGGACCGAAGGACCACAGGTCAAACGTGTCCGTATCCCCGTGCTCGCTGGCCTGCCGATACCCCCACGCCGTCCCCCACCGATCCACGGTCATCGGCTCCTCCATGAACTTCTTCCACTTGGTCGCGTCCGCGTCCGGGCTCAGCTTTTCCTTGTTCCACAAGACCTCGATCCCCTCATCATCGGTCGGGAATCGTTCGTATACCAGAGCGAAGTGCTTCAGCCCGTCCTTCAGACTGTTCAGATCAACCTGCGCCAGCTGGGCCGTCGCTTCCTTCTTCCTTCCCAGGACCGCAACCGTCACAAGCCCGCCCAACGCCGCGATGATCGCGATCACAATCAGAAGCTCGATCAGGGTGAACCCGCGCCGACCGCGGGCCACAGACCGACGAAAGACCGAAGAGGTGTGGCTCATACAGGACTCCCTTCTTCTGCCACGCACCCGCCGCCAGATTCCCGGAAAAGCTCCCGTCGAGCTCCCCAGCGGCAGTGGCACCGTCCAAAAACCAAGTAAATTGACAGTTCAACGATCAGAGAGATCTGAATAACCCGCGAGACTACCAGACCCATCCCCTCATGCCAAGTAGTAAATACGTCACTAACTTTGCAGATGTTCGGAATACGAACGGTATCAGCCGCCGCTCACGAATTGCCGGTTGCCCTACAGCGCCGCGCTGATCCGCGTCATCGGCAGGATGAGCGCGAACGCGACAGTCGCGACCACCGCCGCCAGCCCCAGCAGGAGGATCGGTTCGACCAGTTTCAGAACCGCGCTCAGCAGGCGGTCCACCCGCCCCTCGATGGTGTCCGAGATCTTCAGCAGGACATGGTCCAGGTTGTTCGCCGCCTCGGCGACCGAGACCATCTCCACCACGTCGGACTCGAATAGCCCGCAGGCCTCCAGCGGCGGCGCCAGGCTCTTGCCTTGCTTGACCGCCTCGGTCGCCGTCACAATCGCTTCTTCCACCACCGGGTTGCCCGCGGCCTCGCGGGCGATGTTCATCGCCGAAAGCAGCGGGACGCCGTTGGCGAGCATCGTCCCGAGCATCCGGCAGAACCTCGCGGCCGCGAGCGAACGGACCAGCGAACCGGCCAGCGGCGCGAAGGTCCACCACCGCGCGATCCGCAGCCGCACCTGGGCCCGGCGCGTGATGCGCCAGAAGGCGATCCCCACCACGATCGCGCCGGCCAGCGTGTACAGCCCGTAGGTCGAGACCATCTTGCTGATCCCCAGCACCAGCGACGTCACCCACGGCAGCCCGCCCTGGATGCGGTCGAAGACCTCACGGAACTTGGGCACGAAGACCCCGAAGATGACCGCGAGCACGATCGCACCGGTCCCCATCAGGAACATCGGGTAGATCAGGCTCCCCAGCACCTTGCTGCGCAGCTCGGCCTGCGAGGTCGACAGCTGCGCCAGCCGCTGGAGCACGCTCTCGAGGAACCCGCCCTTCTCGCCGGCCCGCACCATCGCGATGTGCACGGGCGCGAAGAACTCCGGCCGCCGCTGCATCGCCGTCGCCAGGTCCGAGCCCTCGGCGACCGCGTCGGCGATCTCCTGGAACACCGCCGCCAGGCGCGGCTCGCTCTTCTTGGCCCCGAGGATCTTGAGGGATCGCAGCAGCGGGACGCCGGCATCAAGCAGCTCGGCCAGCTGCGTGTACGCCGCCCCCAGCGTGCGCGCCGAGACACGGCCGCCCCGCGAGATCGAATCGTCCCGGGCCTCGATGGAGACGGGTGTCAGCCGGCGCGATTCGAGCTCGGCGAGCACCGCCTGCTCCGTCGGGCCGGCGAGGATCCCGCCGGTCCGCCGGCCGGTCCTGTCCAGAGCGATGTATTCGAACGTCGGCAATGTCTCACACCGCGGCTACCCCGGTCGTTATCGGGACACACATCCCGCGCACCCGAACATCCTCACTTGGACTTGAGCAGTTCGTCGATCCTGGCGGTCATCGCCGAACCCTCCTGGTCCTTGGCGTCATCCGGCTTGGCGTTGCTGCTGAACCGGGCCACGACCTTCCCCGACCGGTCGACCAGGAACTTGGTGAAGTTCCACTTCGGATCCCCGCCGATGGGCGCCGGCTGCGCGGCCAGCTTCTTGTAGAGCGCGTGCTGGTCCTTGCCCATCACGCTGATCTTGCTGAACATCGGGAAGGTCACGTTGTACTTGCTCGAGCAGAATTCCTTGATCTCCGCGTCCGTCCCCGGCTCCTGAGAGCCGAAGTTGTTCGCCGGGAACCCCAGGATCACCAGCCCCTGATCCTGCTTCTTGAGGTAGAGCGACTGCAGGCCCTCGTACTGGGGCGTGTTGCCGCAGCGGCTGGCCACGTTGACCAGCAGCACGACCTTGCCCTTGAACTGCTCGAGCTTCACGTCCTTGCCGTTGATGTCCTTCATCGTGAAGCCCAGCACGTACGCCGGATCCTCGGCCGGCTCGGCCTTCTTGTCCCCGGGCTGCCCGGCCTCGGGCTTGGAAGTGTCGGCGGGCTTCTTGTCCTCGGGCTTGGCCGGCGGCGCCGCCGGCTTGGGATCGCTCGACGGCGGGCTTGCCGGCTGGATCCCCGACGCGGCCCCGGCCACGGACGCGATCAGCACGCACACGGAGGCAGACACTCGGCGGTTCATCTCGTGAATTCCCGGATTCGCTCGCATGAGCAACGGCCCGTCCAGCTCACCAAAACAAAGGCGGAGTCGCCCGAGCGACTCCGCCAGTGGACGTACCAGAGTGTACCGCGATCGCGCTTACTTGGATTCCGCGGGCTTCTCGGCCGGCTTCTCGGCGGGCTTGTCCGCGGGCTTGTCGGCCGGCTTGTCCGCCGGCTTGCTCGCCGGAGGGGTGGGCGCCGGGGTCGATTTGGACTCGCACCCAGCCGCAAAGCCCACTCCGACCACCGCAAAAGCCGAGGTCAGCAGCAGGGACCGAACAATCGAACGCTTCATGAGCAGCTCCTTCAATACTCCGGCCGCCGCGACGCCGAACATCGGCTCGCGGGCTTGGCCGGGTCGTTCCGAGGATCACCCGACAGGGTTACTACGATCAAAGTTACTAGGATGTGGACACTTACCCGTTCAGTTCGGCTCAACATTCCGTCCCGTCTGAATTGTCGCACGCCCACTCAAAACCCGAACGAACGCCCCGCCGGGACCGGCTTCTCGGGGATGGGTTCGCTCGCCGGGCTCGCGAGCCACTTCCAGTTTGATGTCTCGTGCCGGGGCATCATCGACCCGCGGACATCCTACGTCAGGGACATCAAGCACATTGATAACGCGGTGATCGCCCTGCTTCTTCCCGCGCTGACCGAACCCGACGACCCGCAGGGTACCAGCCCCGGGCGGGTCCTGCTCGCGGCGATCCCTCGCATCGACGAGCGCCTGGGCGGCGTCCTCCAGTCCGTGCGCTGGCGGATCACCCCGTACCATTCGATCGAGATGTCCCCCGCGCGAACCCAAGACCATTCCCGGGCGTTGCCGCCGACCTCGGTCGTCCTGCGCCAGCGCTTTGACTTCTGCGCCGCCCACCGCCTGCACAACCCCGAGCTCTCCGACGAGGAGAACCGCCAGCGCTTCGGCAAGTGCAACAACCCCGCCGGCCACGGCCACAACTACGTCTTCGAACCCGCCGTGCGCTCCCCGCTGGACGCCCGCGGCGCCACCCCCTTCTCCCTCGAGGACCTCGAACAGCTGTGCGGCCGGCTGCTCACCCAGCGCTTCGATCACAAGCACCTGAACGTGGACACGCCGGAATTCTCCGCCGGTTCGGGCGTGCTCCCCACCGTGGAGAACATCTCGAAGGTCTTCTACGAGCTGCTCGCGCCGGCGATCACCGCCCGATGCCCCGCCGCGCGCCTCGAGTCCATGACCGTCTGGGAGACCGACCGCACCAGCAGCACGTACCCGGGCTAGCGATTCGCCGCGCGGGCCCGGCCGCGTCCGGCCGATAAGAGAAGGGAACTCGGGACCAACCGCCATGGCCATCGGAACGCTGCTGGTAGACCAGGGTCTTATCTCCCGCGAGCAACTCGTGGACGCCATGGCCGAGCAGGCCTCCGCCGGGGAGCGGCTCGACCGCGTCCTGGTCCGCCGGGGCCTGGTCACCCGCGAGCAGATCCTCCAGACCATCTCCACGCAGTTCCACATGCCGGTGGTCGACCTGGACACCACCCAGGCCGACACCTCCGTGCTCTCGGCGATCCCTTCCAGGCTCATCTTCCGCCTGCACTGCGTGCCGATCCGGCGGGAGGACTCGCGCCTGATCGTCGCCACCAGCGACCCGTTCGACCTGGCGGTGCTCGACGAGTTGCGGCTGGTCACCGGGTGCTCGATCGAGCTCGTGCTCGCCGACGAGGAGGACCTGCGCAAGTTCATCCGCGCCAACTACGGCGTGGGCGGCGACACCCTCGACGCCATGGCCGCGGGCCTGGACGAGGCCGGGCCCGCCCAGGCGCCCGCCGACGAAGCCGAGCAGGCCCAGGAGGCCTCGGTCATCCGGCTGGTCAACGACCTGCTCACCGAGGCGATCGCCGAGCGCGCGACCGACGTGCACATCGAGCCCTACGAGCACGAGCTGGCGGTCCGCTACCGCATCGACGGCGTGCTCCAGCGCGCCAGCGTGCCCCCGTCGATCAACCGCTTCGGCGCGGCGATCATCAGCCGCCTGAAGATCATGGCGAACCTGAACATCGCCGAGAAACGCATCCCGCAGGACGGACGCATCTCGTTCCGGGCCCGCCTGGCCGGCCGCTCCCCCGAGGAGTTCGACCTGCGCCTGAGCATCATCCCGATGCTCTTCGGCGAGGGCGTGGTGCTGCGCGTGCTCAGCAAGTCGGCGGTCCTCATGACCCTCGACCAGTTGGGCATGCCCGAGTGGGTCATCACGCGCTGGAACAAGCTCATCGATCGCCCCCACGGCATCCTGCTGGTGACCGGCCCGACCGGCTCGGGCAAGTCCACCACGCTCTACGGCTCGCTCAACAAGATCGTCTCCGACGAGATCAAGGCGATCACCGTCGAGGACCCCGTCGAGTACCACGTGCCGGGCGTCAACCAGATCCAGGTGAACCACAAGGTCGGCCTGGACTTCGCGGCCGGCCTGCGCGCCATCCTGCGTCACGACCCCGACGTCGTGATGATCGGCGAGATCCGCGACAAGGAGACCGCCGAGACGGCGATCCAGGCCTCGCTCACGGGCCACCTGGTCTTCTCCACGCTGCACACCAACGACGCCGCCGGCGCCACCACGCGCCTGCTGGACATGGGCGTCGAACCGTTCCTCGTCTCGTCCTCGATCGAGGGCATCATGGCCCAGCGCCTGGTCCGCCGCATCTGCCCGGCGTGCGCAGCGCCCTTCGTGCCCGAGCCCGCGGACATCCCCGAAGGGTTCGTGGTCACCCCGGGCAACCCGCTGGTGCGGGGCACGGGTTGCCGCGAGTGCCGTAATACAGGATATAAAGGTCGTGTAGGTGTCTACGAACTGTTCGAGATGACGGATATCACCCGCGATCTGGTGATGCATCGAGCACCCGCGCCCAAGATCGCGAGCGAAGCAATAGGGAGCGGTCACCTTAGAACGCTTCTTGAAGACGGTTATGCCAAGGTCCGACTTGGGGTTACAACCCTTGCCGAAGTCGTTCGTTCGCTGACGACATGACGGGTTTCACCCCCATTCATGCTTGATGTTCGAGATTTCGGACTTTCCCTATTGAAATATGAAGGGTTCTTCATCACAATTCCCCTCGAGGGTTCGGGAAGAGGAGTTCTGCATGAAGATTGGTGTGTTCGCGGCGGTGGGTATCGCTGCAACCTGCGCGCAGGCCAATGCGCAGGTGACCGCTCTGACTTCCCATCGCGTGATCGCGGTGGAATCGTTTCTCTCGGACACTGCTTCGTACTCGTCGGGGTATGACTCCCGGGACGTGCCCTCCGATGCGCTGGGCACGTACTCGCAGAAACTCGATCGGTTCCTGACGCTGGGCTCGCAGTGGGCCAAGACATTCAGCTCTCAGGATTCGGCGGTGGGCAGCGCGGGCATCAGCTCGACGCTGACCGTCGACGACCAGATCGGGTGCCCCTCGATGGGGTACGCCTACGGGCACTCTTCTTCGAGCATCGACACGACGTTCCTGGTGGACCGGCCGGTGCGTTTCACGCTCAGCGTCAGCGCCGATGTGACGCTCAGCAGCTCGAGCTACTCGGGCGTTGCGGACTTCACGCTGGTGGGCCCGGCGGGCACGCTGTTCAGCCTGTCGCAGTCCGGCGCGGGGACCAAGACCCTCGGGCAGTCGGGCCTGCTCCAGCCGGGCGTGTACACGCTGCGATCCCACGGGGACACCGCGGCCTCGACGGCCAAGAGCTCGGGCGCCAAGCACGTCCGCGCCACCACGAGCGTGCAGCTGAAGGTGTTCTGCCCGGCCGACTTCGACAATTCGGGCTGGGTCGACAACGACGACTACGTGGCCTTCGTGCACGCGTTCGAGAACGGGGACGACCCGGCGGACGTCGATCAGAGCGGGTACGTCGACACGGACGACTTCACCGCGTTCCTGCTGGCGTTCACGTCGGCGTGCTGAGCCGGGACGATCCCGCGTCCCGAGTATTCCGCGCATCTGATGAAAGAAACGGCCCGGTCGAAGTCGACCGGGCCGTTGTTTCATGGGGCGTCGTGGTGTGGTCCGGGCGACCGGGTCAGCGGCGTCGACGCAGCGCGACCAGGCCCGCCGCGCCAGCGAGCACGAGCGAGCCGGGCGTGGGGACGTCGGTGACGCGCCAGCGGCCGTTGGGCAGGTCGAGCTCGAACTTCACGGGGTTCGCGCCGGCGGTGAAGCTGGCGTTGCCCGCGGAGTTGCCGAAGTCGCCGCCGACCGACACGGCCCAGTCACCGGCCTTGCGGAATTTGAAGTCGTACGTGCCGGCCGCGAGGCTGAGCGTGGCGCTGTACAGCCCGCCGCCCTGGTCGGCGAGCACGCCGAAGGGTGACAACCAGCCGTTGATCGATCCCATCAGGTCCCAGCCGTGCGTGCCCGAGTCGGCGTAGCCGACGCGCGGACCGCCGGTGGGGTTCCAACCGTCGGCCCACACCGTGTTGGGGTACCAGAAGATCGTCATGTTGCCCGAGGCATCAGCGGCCGCGCGAGCGTTGCTGCCCGGCCCGCTGAACGACCAGTCCGGCGTGGTCGCCTTGAACTCGTACAGCCCGTTGGGAGTCAGGCCCGTGGCGATCGCCTTGTACTGGCCGCCGCCCTGATCGACGAACGGGATGTCCCCGCCGCCGCCCCAGCCGTTCATCTCACCGCGCAGCACGTAGCTGTCCGCGCCGGCGGTGCCTGCGGCCAGAGCGATCGCCGCGAGAGCAAAAACAGTTTTCATGATGTCCCTTCTCCTGCCGGCGCCCAGCGCCGGATACGACAATCACGGAATCGGACACGCACCGCCCCGGTCCTATTCCGAAGCGGTCTCCGATGTCGTCCACTCTAGAAAAATAAGGACAAAGAGCAAGCAGAATTGGTGGCTTTGTGCTCGAAAATCGCCCTCGTGCGTCCGAATTCTCGGATCGCCCAAATTAACATCCGATTTGGCCCCCCCGCATCCGGTCAATCGGCCGGCTCGAGCGCCACCTTGGCATCCTGATCCCGGAACGACGGCGGAGCGCCCAGGTAGGTCAGGGCCCGCTCCATGAACCGGCGGACCACCGGGCCGGCGGTCTTGGCGCCGTAGTGCCTGGGGAGTGGGCGAGCAAAGACCAGTTCCGGGCCCGGGTCGTCGATGACGACGATGGTCACGAGCCTGGGGGTTTCAATGGGGCCGCCGGCGATGAAGCTCGAGTTGTACTGGTCGTCGTAGTAGCCGGTCGAGCCAGCGGGGCGGCGCTTGCCGGCGGGAGGCTTGCCTAGGGGAATCTCGGCGGTGCCGGACTTGCCGAAGATGATGTACTTCCAGCCGGTCTGCGAGTGATCGGCCAGCTGGAGGCTCTCTTGCATGTGCTCGGCAACCCCGCGCATGGTCTGGCGGGTGAGCTCGGCGATCCTGGCGGGCAGGACGCGGTAGAGCATGGTGGGCCCGTCGTCGCCGGCGGTCGGGGCGGTGAGCCGCAGGTCGACGAGCGTGCCGGCGAACTCTCCGGAGCGGGCAAACGCGCTGAACGCCCGGACCATCTGGAGCGGGGTCACGGCGACCTCGTGGCCGATCGCGTAGGACGTCTGGCTGTAGATGGTCCAGTCCCTGAGCGAGGTCACGATGCCGCTGGCCTCGCCCGCAGCGCCCAGTCCCGTCACCCGGCCGAATCCGAAGCGCTGGACCAGGTCGTGCAGCTGCTTGTGGCTGAGGCGCTCGACGACCTTGGCCATGCCGATGTTCGAGGAGTTCACCAGCACATCGCCCCAGCTCATCGTGTCGCGCTTGGTGACGTCGTTGAGCTTGCGGCCGTAGGGGGTGATCCACCGGCCCGACTCGGTGTCGATGACCTCGTCGATGCGGGCCAGGCCCAGCTCGGTGATGGTGGACCACACGAAGGGCTTGAACGTCGAGCCGGGCTCGTAGACATCCTCGACGCAGCGGTTGCGGGCCAGCGCCGAGAGCTCGGGGTGCTTCTGGCGGACTTCATCAACCCGGATCGTCCGGTACCGCGCCGAGCCGGCGCGGGGGGCCATGAAGGGCAGGCGCCTGGCCGGATCCTGGCCCATCGCCTTGAGCGCCTTGGGATCGTCTTCCCAGGGGTATTCCTTCAACGCGGGCATGTCCCGCACGATGTCGCACATCGCCAGGATCTCGCCGGTCATCGGGTCGATCGAGACCAGGCGACCACCGGCGGCATCGCACTCCTCGATCCCGCGCTGGAGCTCCTCCAGGCCCATGCTCTGGAGCTCGAGGTCGATCGAGAGGCGCACATCTTCCCCGTGCACGGGGAGCTGGACCTGCCCGGGCTCGATGAACAGCGGCCGGTTGAGCGCATCGCGAACGTAGCTCACGTGCCCGAGCTTGCCCGAGAGCCGGTCGTTAAGCTTCTCTTCCATCCCGATGTTCGCGTCGGTGCCCTGGCGGCCCACGATCGCCGCGACCTGCGGGCCCCCGACGGGCTCACGGACATCCTGCGACTGGAGGTAGACCCCGGGCATCTTGAGCTTGCGCACCCAGGCCGCGATCCCGTCGTCGATGACCTCCTTGAACGGCAGGTAGCGGATGGGCAGCAGGATCGCCGGCGGGAGGGGCTTGTTGCCAAAGTCGATGGGCGAGCACTTGAGCCCCGAGACCGGATCGATGACCACCGGCGGAACGTCCTGCTCGGCGAGCCGCGCGGCGACCTGCGCGGCCAGGTCCGCGGGCTTCTGGGATTCGTCCTGGTCGTCGGCCTTGTGGACATCCACGCCGATCGCGCTGAGCAGCCACTCGGTGGGCGGTGGGCGCGCCGGCGTCGGGGCCGCTCCGCCGAGGATCTGGGACCGGCGCGTGTTCTCTTCCAGGGCCCAAATCACCCGCTCGCCAACCTCCTCTTCCGGGCGTGAGGTCGCCTTGGCGAGCGAGGAGATCGTGGTGTCGACTTTGTCGGGCTTGAGGTTGACCGGGTCGAGGTAGATGCGCCAGCCAAAGCTGGTGACGGCCAGCGGGCGACCGCGTCGGTCGAGGATATCGCCGCGGACGGGCAGCTCGGTGCGGGTGCTCACGCGGGCCTGGCGCTGCTCGAGCAGCCGGGCGCTGGGCGCCACCTGGAGCTGCACGACACGGGCGAGCATCACGGCCAGCAGGAGGGTGATCCCCACGGCGGCGAAGAGCCCGACGCGGTCGGCGCGGGCCAGGGGGCCCGCCGGCTCGCGTCCGGGTGTGAGTGGGCCGGCGGGAGAGGTCACTGGTCGATCTCCGCGCCATCCTGAACCGCGAAGCGCGAGCTGTCCTCACCGTCGTCGGCGGGATCCTGGTCGGTGGGCGCCTGATCGGGATCGTGCGGGGCCGCCGCGGGCTTCTTGTCGGGACCCTTGGGCTTCTTCTCGGCGGGCGGCGTGCTCACGGGCTTGCCGTCGTGGCCGAGTTTTCCACCGGGTCCGGGCCCGACCTCGGGCTTGGCGTCGGGAGCGGCCTTGGGATTGGGCTTGGCCACGGCTCGCGGCGGGGTGATCGGCTTGAGAGCGGCCATATCGGAGACCATCGACCGGACCTCGTCGGGCCGGATGTTGCGGCCGATCTCGGCGCGGAGCTTGAAGAGCCGCTCGTCGCACGTGCGGATGCGCAGCTGGGTCTGGGCCAGTTCGTGGGCGGCCTGCAGCCGGGCCTGGCGCATGCTCAAGAGAGCACACCCGAGGATTCCCATGCACAGCACGCACGCCGCGAGCTTCCAGAACACGCTTGCAACTCCAGCAGGGGCACCGACCCGGAACGCCGGCGCAGCGCCGCGGCGATCCACTACTTGGCTGGCAGCTTGAGGACGGTCCCGACCTTCAGCCGGGTGGGGTCCTTGATGAGGCTGCTGTTGAGTTCCTGGATCTCATCGGCCCGGCGTGAGCTCCCCAGCTCGCGCGAGGCGATCAGGCCCAGGCTGTCTCCCGACTTGATCGTGTAGGACCGGCCGGGAAGCTCGGGCTTGGCCACCGTGGCGGGATCGGTCCTGATGAGCCCGGCGATGCCGTCGGGGGCGTCGTTCTTGGCGAACTTCGGATCCGAACTCCCGGCGAGCGGCCGGGGGGCCTCGGCGCTGAGGGGCTGCTCGACGGTCTTGGGCTTGCTGAGCTTGCCCGTGAGCTTCTCGACCGTCGGGAGCTTGATCTGGGTGCCGACCTTCAGGCCGTCGGCCCTTATGTTGTTGTACTTGGCGAGCTGCGCGTGCAGCGTCGGGTCCTTGTACTGCTTGCGGGCGATCTGGTACAGCGTGTCACCCTCGGCGATCGTGTAGAGCTTGTCGTCGGTCTCCACGGCGGGCGTGCTCGCGGGGATCGCCTGCGAGCCGGTCTCGGGCGGGTTGATCGGGCTGGTCTCGAGCGATCGCGTGCCCCGGCCGTTCTGGATCACGACCGGTCCATGGGTGGTGCTGCCGGGGTTGGGGCCCGTGCTGCTGTTGGTGTCGTTCGAGGCGATCCGCCTGGGCTCGGGGAGTTCCTTGCCCGGGACGGTGATGTCCTCGGCCTTGGGGGGCACGATCGCCACCGGCGGGGCGGGGCTGGAGCCATCGAGCCGGCTGGTGCGGGCCTTGGAGAGGTAGTCGCTGATCAGGACCGTGACGATCAGGACCAGCGAAAAGCCAAGGATCAGTGAGAGTTTGAGTTCACGGGTCACGAGGCACATTCCTCGCCGCGCGGGTCACCCGGCCGTGGGGCCCGCCGTCGGCACAATCGGACCGGCCGAACGCCCGGTCCGTCTCCCTGAAGCACCGCCCGCCGATCGCTTCCGTGCGGCCGGACCAAGGCGGCTCCCAATCGTCCAACGCGCCCCGGCAGGCTCTCGCCCGCGCGGGCACCATCATACCGCAAGCCGCTGTTGAGTCACGAGCCTGACAGCCCGCAGACGCGACGAGCGACTCCTGGGGTTGGTCCTGACTTCATCTTCCGAGGGGCCCACCGGCCCGCGCGTGAGAAGTTCCGCCAACCCCGCCGACTCCAGCTCCGCCATCGCCCGCTTCACCGGCCGGTCCTCCAGCGAGTGAAAGGCGATCACCGCAACCCGGGCCCCCGGCCGGAGCCATGAGCTCCCGCCCCGGAGATTGACCCTCGCCGCCCGATCCACGGCCGCCAGCAGCGCCTCCAGGCTCCCGATCTCGTCGTTGACGGCGATCCTGAGAGCCTGGAAGGTCCGAGTAGCCGGGTCGATCGCCGAGGGATCGAACCGTCGGGGCACGGCAGAACGCACGACTTCCGCAAGCCGGCCCGTGGTCGTTATCGGCGACTCTTCACGGGCTCGGACAAGTTTTCGCGCGATCCGGCCCGCCTCGCGCTCTTCGCCGTACATCCGTAACAGCTCTGCGAGTTCTCGCTCCGGCGTGGTCGCCAGAAGTTCGGCGGCGGTGACCGGAAGGGTGGGGTCTAACCGCATATCCAGAGGACCTTCGCGGGAGAAGGACAAACCCCTGCCGGCGTCTTCCATCTGGCTGGAGGCGAATCCCAGGTCGGCCAGCACCGCGTCGGCGGTGAGCCCGCGTTCGGCAAGCTTCCGGGGGACGTCCGCGAAGTTCCCCTGCAGGGGGATGACCTGGACGGACTCGCCGGCGGTGTGGCGGACGTGCTCGGCCGCCCGGGCGAGGTTGCCCGGATCGACATCGTTGAGGATCGCCGTGCCGCCGGGGGCGAGCCGGGCGGCGATCGCGGCGGCGTGCCCGCCCAGGCCGGCGGTGCAGTCGACGTAGACCTCGCCCGGTTGCGGCGAGAGCAGGCCGATCACTTCGTCGAGCAGGACGGGGACATGGCGCACGGCCAGAGCGTAGCCGATGGGTCGGGGCTGATGATGTCGCGGTGCGGGGATCAGCCGCAGCCAAGTTCGAACGCGGTCACGAAGGCGTCGTAGTCGTCGAGGTCCACGAAACCGGAGTTGTCAAAGTCGGCGGCGTAATCCCCGGCCTCAAAGAGCGTGACGAAGTAGTTGAAGTCATCGATGTCGACGAAGCCCGATCCGTCAGTATCGGCGGGGCAGAGCGAGTAGATCAGGGTGATGGTCGCGAGGTTGGAGAGCCCGCCGGGCGTGGTGACGCGGAAGGTGATGTCCTCCTGCCCCGAGGCGTCGGGGTTGGGCTTGTAGATGCGGTAGGCGCCGCTGAAAGAGCCCAGCGCGGTGGACATCGTCGGGCCGGTGAGGACGGTATAGGTGTACCCGGGCCCGGACAGGGCGCTGTCGTAGGTCGCGGGGAGTTCGACCACGAACTCGGACTTGTTGAGCATGCGCTTGCGGTAGCTGTAGGCGACCGGGACCACGTTGGCGGGAGTGCCGGTGGCGGCGACGGTGACCTGGACGGGGGCGCTGCGGGAGATCCGGCCGTCGAGGTACTCGGTCTCGGCGCGGACGGAGCAGGTCCCGCCGCCCAGGACCTGGCCGTGCACGCTGAGGGTTCCGGCGTCGGCGCGGGCGGCGACCACGCGTCCGTTGTGCAGCAGGCGGATTTCCTTGACGGCCCCGCCGGCGCCGGCGACGTTGAAATCGAACCTGGTCGCCAGGTCCCCCGAGGATGTGACGGCCGAGAGCGAGGTCGATCGCCCACGGTTGTCGACGCTGAGCGTGGAGACCCAACGCCCGGTGGACTTGACCGTCGTGTCATCGGACGCGAGCACGCGCAGGTCGTTGAGGCCGTCGTCGAGCGTGAGCGTGTCGAGGGAGAACTGACCGCCGGGGAGCACGGACTGACGGATGACGCCGTTGACCAACAGGTCGAACCCGGCGATGTGGCCGGTCGGGTGGGTCGTGGTCGCCGCCGGGGTGAGCGTCACGACCCCGGAGACCGGTCCGGTGGGCGCATCGGGCACGCTGACGACGGGGATGTGCGCGAAGGGCCGCGCGAGCGGGTCGCCCACGAAATTCTGCTGGAAGGGAACGTACTGGAGGTTGCGGAACCAGGCCTCGGCGAGCGTGACGCCCTGGAAGTAGTGGTTATGCATCATCGCGCGGGGGAACTTGCCCTGGTAATTGCAGGGCTCCTCGATGGCGCCGGAACTGCCGCCGGCGCCCCAGGTGATCCACTCAGAGGTCTTGGTCTGCGAGGCGGTGTCGTACGTGGCGGCGTACGACGTCAGGTGGTCGCAGAACGATCCGGGGAGGAGGATCGTGCCGGTGCCGAAGAGGCTGAAGCCGGCGACCCCGGTCATGACGCCCAGGCAGTCGGTCTTGCCGTACGGGAGATCGCCGACGATGATCTGGGCCTGGCCGCCGCGGGCGATGATCGCGTTCTTGACCTGCGTGAACTGGCCGCTGCGCACGTTGCGGGCGCTGTCGGCGGTGTTGTTCATGAAGTAGAACGTGCCGGTGGGGTGCGTGCCGTCGGCCGCGGCGCTGGCGGCGATCGCCGACTGGATCTGGTAGACGTAGTTGCCGTGGCTCCCGGTCCACCCCAGGGTGCAGCCGATGTAGTACCGGCGGGCGTTGACGTTGGTGCTCGACGATCCGGAGAGGTACGAGATGTTGCTGTCGAAGGCGGCGGCGACCTCGCCGGTGTTGTAGTAGCGGTTGGGCCACTGCGAGTTCTTCCCGCCGGCGGTGATGTCCGCGGACATGCGCGACATCGTGTAGAGCGTGCCGAGCGAGAATCGCGTGACGTCCGAGCACGAGTCGCTGACCAGCCCGCCCTCGGAGATGTAGAAAGTGTCCGTGGGCGAGATCACGACGATGTCGGCGTGGTCGGAGATCCCGCGCGAGTCAAGGAACGAAAGGAAGGCCGGCTGCTGGACGGTCGTCCAGGCCTGGTAGTTGGCGGCGGCGGCCGAGTCCATGTAGAGGACGTTGGCATCCGGGATGTTCCGGAGGTTGATGTAGAAGTTGGCGAGCGTGAGCGAATCGGCAAACGCCGGGTCGACGATGACCACGGCGTTCTCGGGCGAGGATCCGCCCAAAGCCCTTCCGGCCATGGACATGAGGACCATGGCAACGCCGACCAGAACACACCCGGCGGGCCGAGCAACTTTCTGCATGAGGCGATACTCCAGAACAAACCCCGACGATCAGTCGGCGATCACGGGCCGTTTCTGCGGCGGGGCCGGGCGAATCTACCACGAAGTTCCCCATGGGGGAATACCAAACGTCCTCAAACTCACGGCCTTGATCGGGCGGGATCCGGGAGGCGGAAGGTCGGTCAGATCGCGGTCGACGGCTGGAAGTCATCTGTTATGCTGCGGCGGCTGGGCGGCTCGGGCGGCGGTGAGGGCGGCCTTGCTGGACATCCCGAATATCTCCCGAAGGACTCCATATGCGGACTTATTTGTGCTTTTTGAGCGCTGGCGTGCTGTGCGTGGTGGGTTCGGCGTGTCTGGCGAGCGAGGGGAGGGTCATCGAGCCGGTCAGGGTCGGGGTGCGTCTAGAGGGGTCCGCCGAGCGGCTGACCGTGGTCAGGTTTGATCCGGGCGCGCTCGAATCGTGTGCGCGGGCTCGGGGGCCGATCGTGGTGGAGCGTTTTCCGCTCTCGGGGAGCGAGCAGGTGACGCTGCGGCTGGAGCGGTTCACGCCCGTTGAGCCTGGGACGCGGTTTGTGGTCGGCGGGGCGGGGGCCAAGGACCGCCCGGTTGCGTTCGATGCTTCGCGGATCCTGATGTTTCGCGGCACGGTCGAGGGGGCGGCGGGGTCTTCGGTGTTCCTCTCGATCGCGCCGGGGAGCGCGGTTGGTCGGTTCGACCTGGGCGCGGGGCGCGGCCGGTTCCTGCTCTCGAGTTCGGGCGGGAGCAGGACGAACCTGACCGAGGGGCAGATGGCGATCTTCCCCGCGTCGCAGGAGGGCGGGGTGTCGCTGGATGTTCCGATGTGCGCGGTAACGCCGCCGCCGGACCTGGTGCGTCCTTTCACACCCCCACCGCCCGCGGGGCCGGGTGGCCGGGAGAACGACCCGATCCTCGGGCTGCACCAGCTGGAATTGGCGATCGATTCGGATTACGAGCTGTACGAGCTGTTCGGGAACGTGCAGGACACGCTGACGTACATCGTGCAGCTGTACGGGCAGGTGAGCGACATCTACATGCGTGATGTCAAGACACGCGTGGACCTGACGTACATCCGGGTGTGGGACACGCCGACCGATCCGTATCCGATGGAGGACCCGCTGGACACGTTCCGCGCCTTGTGGGAGGCGGACATGAAGGAGGTGCCGCGCGACGCGGCCCAGCTGTTCCTGGGGAGCCGCAAGCTCAGCGCGGGCGGGGTCGCGTACGTGCCGGGGCTGTGCAGCGGGTCGGCGTACTCCTGGGCGGGGTACGCGCTGGGGTACTTCGCGGACCCGGACCGTCCGCACTGGGCCGACCGCGACATCATGGTGACCGCGCACGAGCTGGGGCACAACTGCGGGACGCTGCACACGCACGACTACGGCCTGGACAACTGCGATGATGCGCTCTCGCACCCGCAGCGCGGCTCGATCATGGCCTACTGCGGCCAGACCTACAGCGGCGGGGACGCCAACCACGACCTGTGGTTCCACGAGTACACCGCGCAGGTGATGCGGGCCTCCATGAGCGGCCTGGCGTGCCTGGCCTCGGACTGCAACCAGAACCACAAGCCCGACTCCGAGGACATCGCCCTGGGGGTCAGCCAGGATGCCAACGCCAACGGGATCCCCGACGAGTGCGAGGACTGCAACGCCAACGGGGTGCTCGACGGGGCCGACATCGCCTCGGGAACGAGCGCGGATGTGGACGCCGACGGGGTGCCCGACGAGTGCGAGGTCGACTGCAACTCCAACGGGGTGCCGGACCACTACGACCTCCAGCTGGGGATCAGCCAGGACCAGAACTTCAACCGGATCCCGGACGACTGCGAGCCGGACATGGACCACGACGGGGTCGCCGACTACCTCCAGATCACGGGGGACATGACGCTGGACAAGGACCGGAACCTGGTGCTCGACTCGCTGCAGGACTGCGACGGGGACGGGATCACCGACCACGTGGAGCTCGACCACGCGTGGAACTGCTACGTGGCGACCACATCGGCCGATGCGTCGGTGCGCGAGTTCTTCTCGCTCACCGGCGTGCTGATGAACGTGGGCTCGGCGGGGCAGATCGCCGACGGGCAGGACCTGATCATCACGCCCAACGGGCGGGTGCTGGTCTCGTGCGGGGCCGAGGACCGGGTGGTCGAGCTGGACCGCTCCGGGGTGATCCTGCGCGACCTGGTCGCGCCCAAGACCGGCGGGCTGGACAACCCGGCGGGGATGCTGGTGCGGCCGCAGTCGGGCACGCTGCTGGTGGCGAGCCGGCAGACCAGCTCGATCCTGGAGTTCTCGCTCATCGACGGGTCGCTGGTGCGGACGCTGGTTGCGACGGGCTCGGGGGGGTTGGCGGCGCCGTTCGGCATGGCGGTCCAGGGGAGCCGGCTGTGCGTGACCACGGGGAACGGGAAGGTGCTCGAGTACGACGTGAACACGGGGGCGTTCGTGCGCCAGCTGGTCGCGCCCGGGTCGCTGACCGACCCCCGCGGGATCGTGTTCAAGCCCGACGGGAACCTGCTGGTGGCCTCGCGCGGGACCAACCGGATCAACGAGTACAACGGAGCCTCCGGGGCGCTGGTCGGCAAGTGGAACAAGAACGGCACCACGATCCGGCTGACGCTCGACGAGCCGTGGTGCCTGCGGATCGGCCCGGACGGCGATGTGTACGTGTCGCGCAACAAGGTCACGCGCGACGGCGGCGGGGATGATGGGGACGGCGATTCGGGGGACGACCACACGCACGACCACGGGGACACCTACTACGGGGGCGCCACCGACCTGCACCTGACCGATGCGCGGATCTACCAGTTTGATGTCCGCTCGGGCAACATGACGCGGGCGTACATCCTGGGCTCGGACACGGGTCTGTACCGCCCCACGGGCTTTGACTTCATGCCCAGCTTCGGGGCCGACTGCAACCGCAACCAGATCCCCGACTCGTGCGACCTGGCGCAGGGGACGTCGCTGGATGCCAACCAGAACGGGATCCCCGACGAGTGCGAGCCGGTGTGCGTCTCGGACTTCGACCGCTCGGGGTTCGTCGACACCGAGGACTTCGATGCGTTCGTGCACGCCTTCGAGGCGGGCACGCAGGACGCGGATGTCGATCACTCGGGCTTCGTGGACACGGAGGACTTTGATGCGTTCGTGCTCGCGTACGAGGCGGGGTGCTGAGGCGAGAAGGCGTCGGGCGCTGTTGTCTCGCCGCGGTTACGTGGCGGAGATCACACCACCGATGGGGCTCCCGCATTCGGGGCACGTCCCGGTCTTGATGCCCAGGAGCAGGTAGTCGCACTTGCCGCAGCGGGGCTCGCGGACCTTGACGGTGATGAGCAGCCCGCAGGCGGGGCACGCGGACTCGCCCACGGGCATGGACTGCTTCTTCCCGCAATGCGGGCACAGAAGCTGGACGGCCTTGACCGCTCCGACGGATTCGACGGTGCCGGGGGCGCGGCGGTTGAGGCGGTAGAGCACGAGCACGGCCATGGTGCCGCACGCGGCGACCAGGCCCGAGGCGCCGGTGATGCGGGTGAGCATCTCCGGCCCGGTGCGATCGAAACCGCCGGTGACGGAGCTGAGGATCGTGGTGCTGACGCCGGTGGCAGCCAGGCCGCCGATCGCCGCGAGCTGGGCCCAGATCCCGCTGGCCCCGACGGGCACCCGGGTGATGATGTTCGCGTGCCCCACGACGATGCCCAGGGAGGTGGCAAGCACGTACCAGGTCGGGTCATCGGACGGCAGGACCCAGGTGCCCAGCAGGCCCATGGCCAGCTGCGCGAGGGCGGCGGCGACCCCGGCCCACTGCCAGAAGCGCATGCGAATCCCCATGCCCACGAGGCACATGGCCATGGCCAGGCCGGCGCCGGCGATATGTCCGCCGCTCTCGCCGAAGAGCTCCTGGAACTGGCTCGTTCTGATCCAGATCGCGGGGATCAGCATGGCGACGGCGAGCAGGTCCATCGCGACGGCGACCTTGGCGGCCGATCGCAGCCCGGGGGTCTTGAAGTGCGGGACGATGAAGGCGGCGAGCAGCCCGGGGATGAGGACGGCAAGGCCGGTGAAGAGCAGCTCGCCCTCCGTGGACCGCCCGAAAACAAAGGCGTGGGCCCAGATCGAGCCCAGGAAGAGCAGGAACGAAAGGACGATGACACCCAGGCCCAGGACACCGCCGGGGCGAGATTTCTCGGCGTCCATGAGACGCGAGACGGGGATGCCAAGGCCGATGCAGACGGCGGCGACCAGAGCGGTGCCGGCGACCCTGCCCATGGTGTTGGTGGAGAGGAAGATCGCGATCACGCCGGCGGCGGCGGCGATCGCGAGGGTGAAGAGCATCGCCCGGAGGAGCAGACGCTGGAGGTTCATCGTGCGCAGCGTAGCGTTGGGCGGGTCTGATGGCGGGTCGCGGCGGTTTTCAAAGATCCCGGCCGGCGATCCCGTCCTCGGTGGAGATCACCGGGAGCCGACCCTGGTGCCGGCGCATGTCACGCATTGCCTTGCGCGAGGCCGAACCATCGAACAGCAGCAGCGAGGCGGGCTCGACGAACGTCAGGCGGTTGCCGTAGATGTCCTGCTGGGCGGTCGGGCCGTCGGCACAGAACGCGGGATTCTCGATCAGGTATCCCTTGCTGCTCGGGTACACAACGTCGGCCGCCTTGTGGGGTTTGGGAACCCAGACGCTGGCCTCCGCGGCGTTGGAAGGGAAGCACTTCTCATCCAGCCACACAGCGCTGGACATGAAGTACAGCGGTCCGGGCTGGCCTTCAAATGAGTCCGGGGCGCTTGACCTGTCGTACTCGGGTTGGTACGGGCAGCACAGGCCGCGGCTCCAGCGAGCGCCCGACCATTCATCCGGGAAGAGGAAGGCCCAAGCGCCGAACCCCAGCCCGAAGTTGTGACCGATCCCGACCTTGCCGCTTCCTACATCGGGCGTCTCCAGCCATCGCAGTTCGAAACCTCCGAAAGGAAGATACTCCCGGTTCGCCGAGGAGTACGTCTCGAGCAGCTGGCCGCACGAGTGCATGTTGCCCGTGCACACGGCCTGCACGCCGCGGATGCGGGCCTTGGAGACCGCGGGTATCGCGATCGATGTGAGCACCGTGACCACGGCGATCACCACGAGGCATTCCACAATCGTGAATGCGTGACGCGATCTTGCGCGAGAGGTTCCCCACATGCGTCGCACTCTACCAGATCGCCGCGCGGGATGCACCACGAATCCCCCGCCGGAATATCCACAACCGGCATTTCGCACTTGCGTGCGTCCTAAGGAGAAGGTACGCTGCTTGATACATCGGCCGATGCAACAAGCGGCCGTGGCCTTCGGGGGTACAACATGAAAAAGAACATGTGCGGCATCTTGGTTGGGGCCGGAATTGCGCTGGTACCACTGGCGGTGTACGCCGACGATAACGGGGGAGGGGGTCCGTTTCCCCATTGCCTCAGCCAGTTCTGGGTGAATAAGTCGTGCTCGGGCAGCTGCCCGACGCTTTACACCATCTGTCCCGGCAAGGTCATGTGCCTTTTCACGGCCTCGGGCGATACCAGCGCTTCTCCATTTTCCCCAACTTCCGTAGCTTGCTGGGATTACACCGGTGGGACCGGGACGTGCAATGTCACCACGCTGTGCACGGGCGGCACGTTCTTCGGCATGAGCACCACTTCGGTGACGGTTCAGGTACAGACTTGTCCGAATCACAATTGCCCATGACCAAACTACGAACATGGGCCACGGTTGTGGTCACCCTATCTGTGTTGGGGAGCGCCCGGGCCTCACCGCCGCGCGAACGCTTGTCCGCGGTCTCGAATAACCTAGTGCGCGCACTAGGGATGGTTGTTACATATGCGGCGGTCAATCCTCCCAAGGGTGAAGATCGGGTGATGATGGTGGCGGTGAAGCCGGACGGGGAGTTTTACGAACGTCAGTTTATCGAGAATGGAGCTCACACCGCGAACTGGAAGGGCACGCCGGCCCACTACGTAAACTACACGGGAGGAGTGCTTTACGTCAGCACGCCCGGGGGCGGACCCGAGTACACCCAGCAGCCGCTCCGGGGATACGCAGACAATCCCCCGGGGCCGGTGCAATGGGAGTTGTGTCCCTGGCCCGTGGCGGGCAGGTTGTGCCGGTGGCTGAGCGAATCTGCTGATGTGCGGTTGGCGGACAGCGCGGGCGGGCTCATGGCGGCGTCGGCAACGCTGGCGCTCTCGATCGAGTTTGATGATCACGACCGGCTGGTCGCGATCACCCGTGGGAATCCCGATCGCGAGGATTCGATCTGCTTTCGGTACGAGTACTCGGGAACGGCGACCACTCCGACGGGGATGTCGCAGACCGTGCTGCCAGCGCCCGGGAAGGGACAGGCGGCACGCACGGTGTGGTGGAGAGTGAAGTCGGTGCGGGAGCTTGCCGAGGAGCCGGGTGCGATCGTATTCGATCCGGTCAAGCTCGATGTCTCCCGTTATGACCCGGTGACGGGGGATGTGATCCATCCGGTGCGCGGGAAGCTCTACAACCGCAACGATGTGGAGCGGCTGGCGGCGGCGGCGACTTGGCAGCACAGGTACGGGGCGTGGATCATCGGCGGGTTGGTCGGTCTGATCGTGGGGTCGGCGATCTGTGGGTACAGGCGAATCAGCAAGGCATGACCGCGGAGGAGTTCTGCCGCGGATGATCGCCGCGCTGTCACTGCGGCTGGGAATCGCCTGCGTGTTCCTGTACGCGGCGATGTCGAAGGTGCTCGACCCGGCCGCGGGCGAGGGTGGATTCGAGCGTTTCGTGCGGCTGCTGCAGCAGCATGGAGTCGTGCCGCCCGCGTGGACGCGCGCGGCGGCGATCGGGGTCCTTGGCGTTGAGTTCTCGATCGCGGCGTGTTTTCTGCTCCCCCGCCCGCCGCGGGCGATCGCATGGCTTGCGGTTGCGACACTGTCGGGATTCTCGCTGTACTTGATCGGTGTGGGGCATCGGCAGGGGTTCGTGGAATGCGCCTGCTTCGGGCAGGTGGGACCGACGAGCCTTGTGCTGGCGCTGCTTCGGAATGTGGGGATCAGCGCCGGGGTCCTGGCGTGGGTCTGGATCGATCCACCGTCCACCGGGCTTTCGGGCGGCTCGGCGGGGGAGCTTCCGCGCTTGCGTGATTGATCCCGGGAGGTGGCCCTGGCGGGGTGCGGCGGGCGGGGTTGGCCGTGGGTGGTGGAGCCCGCGGTTACGGCCCGAGGGTTGCGGACTTGAGGGGGGCGGCCCAGGCACAGATCACCATGATGCACATGATGCCGCCGCAGACGAGCATGCCGATCAGGGCGCTGCGGGCATCGGCCTTGGCCCGGGTCGGGTTGATGGTGCTGACGGAGTGGTCCAGCGTGGAGTAAATGACCTTGAGGTCGCGGGCGCGGAGGTATTCATCGGCGCGGGCCTGGTACTCATTGGCCGGGGTGGTGCGTCCGGAGGCGACGGTCTCGGTGCAGGCGAAGGGACCTTGCTCGGTGGTGTAGGTGTAGGTGACGGCCAGGTGCCTGCGGCCCTTGCTGCCGGACTTGACGAGAGCATCCTGCACGCGGCCGGCGACGGATGCGACCGGCCCGGTGAGCAGCTGGCCGCGCTCGTACTGCGGCCAGAGGAAGATCGCCATGACCGAGCCGAGGATGCCGACAAAGAGAGTGAAGACGATCCGGCCCGCGCGGGTCATGGGCACTCGGCAACGGCGATGAACGAACATCGGATCTGCCCCCTTTCGGCGGTGTGGTTCGGAAGCGTACGCGGACGGAGGACACAGGGGAGCGCGGCCGGATGTAGACTGTCGCGCGTGTCGCTGCTTCCGGGTGTCATCCGACGGTGCCGTGCGCTCGCGTGGAGGGCGGGGATTGCCTCCGACGGGCGGGCGCGGACGGTGCGCGAAGTGCGGCGCGTGCTGGAGGGGCTGGGGCGGACGCTGTTCGAACAGTCCGGCGTGCCGGGCCTCTCGGCGTGCGTGCGGTTTGCGTGGGGAGAGCAGATCGACCTGCACCTGGGGCGGCGGAGTGTCGCCGGGGATGATCCGGTGACGGGGGAGACCCTGTTCCGGGCGCTCTCGATGAGCAAACCGGCGTCGGCGATCTGCGCGATGGCGCTGGTGGAGCGGGGGCAACTGGACCTGGATGCGCCGGTGATGGACCTGCTGCCGTCCTGGAGGATGGACTCGGCGGATCGCGGCGGGTTTGATCCTTCGGGGATCACGGTGCGGCGGTTGCTGTCGCACGGGGCGGGGCTGTCGACTCCCAAATCTCCGTGGGTTGCGGTGGGCGGAGGGAAAGAGCGGAAGACGTCGGCGAGCCGGAGGCTCGCGGACGCGGTCGATCCCGCGTGGCGGCTGCGGATGCTCGCCGAGCCGGGGACGGGGCTGCACTACTCGGCGGGAGCGTTCCTGCTGCTCGAGGCGATCATCGAGCAGGTCACGGGACGGGGCTTTGCGGATGTGGCCGAGGAACTGTTGCTCGGGAGGCTGGGCCTGGGCAGGGCGAGTTTCGATCCGGCGCGGGTGGCGGCGGATCGGCTGGCGGAGCGGCACGACTCGGAGAACCGGGTGCTCGAGGAATCGCGCAAGGTCTGGCTTGCATCATCGGGTCTTTGCTGCACGGCGGAGGACCTGGCGCGGATCTGGGAGATCGTGCTGCCGGGGGTCGCGGGCAGACCCGCGGGACAGGGGATCGTGGCGGAGCGGTCGGCGCGGGAACTGGTGAGTCCGCAGGCCCGGGATGCCGATGGGAAGGCGTGCGGGCTGGGGTTCTACCTGTGGCGGCGACGCACGGACACGGAGTTCTTTCACTCGGGGTTCTCGGAGGGGTGCTGGGGCCACGCCGAGGGGCTGTGGTCTCGGGGGGCGGTGTACGTGGTGCTGACCAACGGGGATCGCGGGGCCGGGTGCGTCAAACCGCTGGTCGGGGCGATCCGGCAGTGCCTGTACGACCTGGCGCTGTAGGAATTGGGCGAGCACGGCGGGCCAGCAGCGGGTGAAGGAGCACGATGGCCGCCGAACCGGGCGCCGGGATGATGGTGAGGAAGGCGGGCGTGTGGATCCCGCCGGCGCCGGCGTCGAGCAAGATGCCGGCCGAAGCACCGGTGGCCGCATCGTACCGGAAGACCTTTCCGTTGCTTCCTGAGGCGACATAGAGGCAGCCGTCGGGGGCGAAGACCATGCCGATGGGCAGGTCGAGCCCGCCGGAGCCGGTGGTGACGAAGTTCTTGATGAAGGCGCCGGTGCCGGCGTCGTACTGCTTGACCGAATCGGTGGATTCGCTGGTGACAAAGAGGGACCCGGCGTGGAATTCCAGGACCCGGGGGCGCCCGATGAGGGGGGTGAACGCGCCGAGGAAGGCGCCGGCGGGGTCGTAGCGCAGGACCCGGTTGGTGTAATAGCTGGGGACGTAGAGGTTGCCGTCGGGTCCGATGATGGTGCCGTTGTCGGGTCCGTTGAGCCCTCCCAGCCCGGCGGTCACCAGGGTTTTGATGAAGGCACCGGTCTTGCCGTCGAACTTGAGGATGCTGTCGGAGTTGAAACTGGGGACGATGAGGTCACCGGCGGTGTCCCATGTGATGCCGGTGGGACCGTCGAGGCCGCCGGAGCCGGGGGCGACGAACGTATCGAGGAAGGCGCCGGTCTTGGGGTCGAACCGTTTGATGGAGTCGGTGCCTTCGCTGGCGACGTAGAGGCGGCCGTCGGGTCCGAGGCGGGTGCAGAGGGGGCCGTCCAGGCCGGCGGCGGGGTCGAGGGTGCGGAGGAAGGATCCGGAGGCCAGGTCGAATCCGGCGACCGAGTCGGAGGAGAAGCCGGAGACGAGCAGTTCCGGCCGGGCCAGCGCCGGGAGGGGCGCCAGGGCAAAGAGAGCGATGGCCAGAAATCCCGCCCAGCGGCGGGAGTGCGGGGTAGAGTTGGTCATGAGGACTCCGGAGCTTGCCCGTGGCGGGCGTCGGGCCGCTTCCCACTGCGTCCGGGTGAATGTACTTGCCAAGGGGCCATCGGTTCGTTGATTCGGGGAAGGAACCGGGTGATTCTTCGTTGGATGGGCCGGAACCCTTCGGCGTCAATGGTAAACGGGCCCGAGAGCCGATAACCTCTGCGAGACGGTCCGGGGACCGTCTGTTATGCCCTTGGCCGGGGCGGGAGTATCCTCCGCGTGCTTCTTGACCGAATTCTCGGACTGTTCAGCGTCGACATGGGCATCGACCTTGGCACCTGCAACACGCTGGTGTCGGTACGGGGCCAGGGCATCGTTCTGAACGAGCCGAGCGTGGTGGCGGTGAAGAAGGGCACGAACATCGTGCTCAAGAACGGCCAGGCGGTGGGGTGGGTGGCCAAGGAGATGCTGGGCAAGACGCCGGGATCGATCTCGGCGATCCGTCCGCTCAAGGACGGGGTGATCTCGGACTTTGAGATCACCGAGGCGATGCTCAAGTACTTCATCAACAAGGTGAACGGCCGTTCGCGGATCTTCGGTCCGCGGGTGGTGATCTCGATCCCGTCGGGGATCACGGCGGTGGAGAAGCGGGCGGTGTTCGATTCGGCCGAGCGGGCGGGGGCGCGGCGGACGTACCTGATCGAGGAGCCGATCGCGGCGGCGATCGGGGCGGGTCTGCCGTTCGCGGAGGCGACGGCGTCGATGATCGTGGACATCGGCGGCGGCACGACGGAGGTGGCGATCATGTCGCTGGCGGACATCGCGACCTGCGAGAGCGTGCGGGTGGCGGGCGACGACATGGACGAGGCGATCATCAACCACATGAAGCGCACGTACAACATGATGATCGGGGAGCAGTCGGCCGAGCGGGTGAAGATCGAGATCGGGTCGGCGTTCGGGATCGGGCCCGAGCAGACGATGGAGGTTCGTGGCCGGGACATGATCTCGGGGCTGCCGCGCAAGACGGTGATCACGAGCGAGGAGATCCGCGAGGCGCTGCAGGAGCCGGTGACGGCGATCGTGGAGGCGGTGACGCGGACGCTGGAGCGTGCCGAGCCGGAGCTGGCGGCGGATTTGGTGGAGAACGGGATCACGATGGCCGGGGGGGGGTCGCTGCTGCGTGGGCTCCCCAACGTGGTGCAGAAGGCCACGGGGCTGGACACCAAGCTGGCCGACGACCCGCTGACGTGCGTGGCGCGGGGCACGAGCATCTACCTCGAGCACATCGAGGAGTGGAAGCAGACGCTCGAGAACGACATGGAGGGGGCCTAGATGGCACCGGGCATCAGGCGCTGGGAACTGGTAAAGGGCAGGGGGATTTCATCCACGCGCGCACGGAGGGTGGCCGCTCCTTGCCCGACGGTGTGCTCCTGGTTGTCTTTCACCGCCCGGTGAATGATGAGCTTGGTTCCCGGTGTCTTTCACCTGTGCCCAGTGCCTAGTGCCCAGCGCCTTCCCCGATGTCCCGCTCACCGCACACATCCCCGCTGGCCCGACGGTCGCTGCCGATCGCGGTGGTGCTGCTGACGGTGACGGCGTTCCTGCCGCCGGGCGTTGGGGCCTGGCCGCGGTGGTTCGGGAGGCTGCTGGAGTTCTTCGTGGCGCCGGTCTCGCAGCCGGTGCACGGGCTGGCGGCGTACCTGGCGCCGGCGGAGGAGCGGTCGAAGAACGATGACGCGGTCCGGGCGCTGGAGCAGCAGGCCGAGAGCTACCGCCAGCAGCTGATGCGGATGCAGCTGGAGAACGAGCAGCTGCGCCAGCAGATCACGGACCTGCAGCAGGGCATCCAGCTCAACTCGAACCTGCCGGTGCGGCAGCTGCACGCGGCGGTGATCGGGAGTTCGAGCGATCTTTCGAGCGGGCTGCTGTGGATCAAGGCGGGGCGGAGCGACGGCGTGGAGGTGAACTCGGTGGCGACGGCGCGGGGGCTGTGGCTGCTGGGTCGGGTGACCAGCTCGGACGCCAAGACGTGCCAGGTGCAGCCGATCACCAGCCGGGCGGCGGGGCAGCTCCGCGGGGTGGTGATGCTCGCCGAGACGGCCCGGGGGCCCGAGTGCCTGCTCGAACCGATGGGTGACGGCACGCTGCGGGGGCCGGTGGAGGACCTGCGCGAGTGGCCGGCGGGAGCGGCGGAGCCGGCGGGCCGCACGCCGGGCCAGCCGGTGCAGGCGCAGGTGGGCCAGACCGTCCGCTTGGCGGACCTGAGCTGGCCCAAGAGCTCGCAGGCGCTGATCATCGGGCGGATCGAGCGGGTCGAGCCGGCGGCCGACCAGCCCCTGCGTCAGATCGTGTGGGTGCGGCCGACGCTGCGGCTGGAGCGCGTGAGCGAGGTGGTGCTGCGGATATCGTCGGCGGACAACTCGGCCGGCAAGGACGGGGCCGGGGGAGGCGGACCGTGAACTGGATCGTCTTTGCGCTGATCGGATGGATCCTGATGGGCCTGGAGGTAGGCCTGAAGGACTCGCTGCGGATCGGGGAGACGCCGGTCTCGCCGAGCTTCGTGATGCCGCTGGCGGTGGTGGTGGCGATCGCGGCGCCGTCGACGGCCGCGCTGTGGGCGTGCATGATCCTGGGGTCGGCGCTGGACCTGACGAACAAGATCGAGTGCATCGGCGGGCCGGACCGGACGGTGCTGGGGCCGTACGCGCTGGGGTACGTGCTCGCGGCGCAGCTGGTGCTGACGATGCGCGGGCTGATGATCCGCAAGAACATCCTGACGGTGGGGTTCCTGTCGCTGTTCGCGTCGCTGGTGTGCCACATCGTGGTGACGGGGATCTTCTTCGTGCGGTCGCGCTTCGACACGCAGGTGCCCTTCGACGGGACGCAGCAGCTGGCGTGGCGGCTGGGCAGCTCGCTCTACACGGGGCTTTCGGGGCTCGTGCTGGGGGCGCTGCTGCTGCCGCTCCTGGGGGCGATGGGGCTGAGCATCGGGCCGGCGCGGCGGTTTGCGAGGCGATCGGCCTGATCGGCGGGGCGCCGGTCTGCACGGGACTGCGGGAGCGTGTAGGCTTCGGGCATGATCGAGACTCTGTGGACGAGCTTCTGGACGACCGGGTGCATCGTGCTGGCGGCGATGATGATCGGGGCGGGGCTGCTGCACCTGTTGCCGCGGCTGGGCGGGGCGGGCCGGCGGGTGTCGGAGGCGTTCTGCCGGGCGCCGCTGCTTGACCTGCCGATCACGTACTTCACGGTGGGACCGCTGTTCTTCGGGCCGATCTTCGGATCGGTGCGGTTCGGGGCCGCGTGGGCGGGCCTGGCGGGGGGGATCGCGGGGCAGGTCGCGTCGGTGATGGCCTGGACGGTGCTGCACGAACTGGCCAACCGGCGGCACCTCAAGGGGCCGCGGATCGTCCACGTGCTCAACCGCAAGGTGGGGCGGGTGCGCAACCACACGGCGGTGTGGGTCACGGCCGGGGCGGTGCCGATGTTCTGGATCGTGCGGGTGGCGCAGTACGTGCTCTGGCCGCCTATCCGGGCGCTGGTGCGGTTCCCGAGGTACAACAGCGGGGAGTGGGTGAACTGCTCACGGCAGAAGTTCGAGGGTCTGGTGGGCCACGACCTGATCTGGTGCCTCTACTGCGACTGGATGACGGGGATCTGGTCGCTGGGTTCGGAGATGCTCCGGAACGTGGAGAGCTTCTGGTGCCCGATCAGGTTCACGAGCGACAAGAAGTGCGCCAACTGCGCTGTTGACTTCCCGGATGTGGATTCGGGATGGGTGCCGGCGACCGGCGGGATGGCCGGGGTCGCGGGGACGCTGGACCAGAAGTACCCGGGACCGGGCGGGGAGAATTCGTGGTTCGGGCACCCGGCGAGGCTGACGGTCGAGGGGAAAGCCCGCGGCCAGAAGCCCGGGGCTCACACCCAGGACCCGGCACGCTGAAGGCGGGTCTGTCGTTGGGCTTGGAATTCCCCCTACGCCGCGCCCAGGCCCATGCAGCGGCGCCAGGTGCTGACCTGGCCCAGGTGCATCATGTTGTGGTTGTTGAGCAGGAAGACGGCGGCCTGGCCGACGGTGGGGAAGTACTCGCGGTAGCGGGCGTCGGGGTTCTCGCGGCCGAAGGCCTCGTCGGGGATGGTCGCGGCAATGGCGAGGATGCCGTCGTAGGCGCGGAAGAAGTTCTGCACGATCTCGGCCATGGGCGGGTAGATGGTGCCGTTGGGATCGTCGTGGCAGGGCGTGCCGTTCTTGAAGAGTTCCTCGTAGCCGGCGGGGACAGCGACGGCGGCGGCGTCCTTGCCGAGGATCCCGGCGATCCGGGCGGGGTAGAGGGAGAGGTGGCCGTAGACGAAGGCGGGGTGGTTGCAGTCGACGGTCACGCCTCCGGGCGTGGGCTTGCGTGCGAACTGGTCGGGCCGGATGTCCTTGAGCACCCGTTCGGCGTACGTGCGGGCGCGCCTGGACGCGGCGACGATCGAATCGGCAAAGGTTCCCATGGCGGTTCCTTCCGCGCGGTGGAGCGCGGTGCTGGGGGTCACTTGAGTTCGTTCTGGAGCTGCCTGCGTTTCTCGGCTTCCTGCCTGCGGGCGATCATGACGCGGTGCTCGGCCAGGCCGCGGGGCTCTGGGAAGAGCTCGTCGAAGGGCTTCTCGCCCTTGGAGACGTTCTCGGTGACGGCCTGGCGGTAGCGATCGGCGAGCAGGTCGTAGACGTAGACGCGCAGGTCGTCGGGGGCGCGGAGGTACATGAGCTCGGCCTCGTCGAAGCCGACGGAGACGGCGACCATGGCGAACACCTGTCCCTCGAAGACGTGGAAATCGGGGTCGAACTGGGCCATGCGGATCATGTCGGGGTTGACGTTGTTGAGGCGGTACTGCTCTTCGAAGAAGTAGCGGTGCTGCTGCTTGGCGTACTCGCGTTCGCGGCGGAAGACCTCGGTGTTGCCGGCGAGCAGGCCGGCGGTGAAGGCGCGGTAGAGGGAGCCGACGATCTCGGAGCGTGCGACGTCGGGGGAGTTCTGGCGATCGGCCAGTTCGGTCTGGACGAACTCCTCGAGGGGGTGGGAGAGGATGTAGTCGCGGTCGGGGTCGTTCATGTTGCGGTGCTTGTAGGTGCGGAGCTTGGCGTAGAGCTCCTCGGCCTTCTGGCGTTCACCGCGCCGGAAGGCCAGGCGGGTCTGGTCCTTGAGGAAGTTCTCGTAGCCGGCGGCGTAGAAGCTGTACGCGCGTTTGTCGGTGTCGGCCCAGGAGCGCTCGTAGACCTCCTCGACGATGCGGCCGTAGGTCTCGGTGAAGAGCGGGTTGGGGATCGCCATGTAGGTGGCGTTGCGGGTGATGTTCTGGTCGAGGATGTTGAAGTAGATCTCGCCGGTGCGGGCGAGTTCCTGGATCGCCTGGATGGTCATGCGGTCGGTGTTGATGAAGTCGAAGTTCTCGCGGTTGGCCTCGGTCCAGCGGGGGAGCGAGAGCTCGACGCCGCGGGAGGCCCAGTAGACGGCGTGGGAGGCGGGGTGGCGCCAGTCCATGGGCCCGTACTTCTCCATGCAGCGGAGCATGCGGACGGGCTCGTAGTGGTACTCGTCGACCAGGACGCGCTTGCGCATGTGGGGGATCAGCGCGGCCCAGGCCTTGGCGTAGGCCGGGTCGACCACGAGCTTCTGGAAGGCCGTGCTCTTGGGCCCCATCTCCCTCTGGATGAATTCCTTGCGGCCGGAGCGGGCGACGGCGTTGGCGACCTCCCAGAAATGCAGGATCGAGACGTAGGGCTGCTCGCCGAGGGTGGTGCCGATCTTGTTGAGCAGGTCGGCGCAGGACGGCTCGGCGGCGACCACGTCCTCGAGCGTCCCGGGGGCGTCGACGATGGGGCGGAACCACTCGACGTAGCGCTTGATGGCGCCGTCGCGGTCGAGCATGGTCGGGTCGCTCTGGGGCGGGGCGCCGATGACGTAGGTGAACTCCTCGGCGACCATGCGCTTGTAGTAGAGGTTGGCGTCGTCGGCGTAGGCCTGGACCTTGTGGAGGTAGAGCCAGGCGAGCTCCTTGTGGAGGATGAGGTCGGAGGGGTTGGCGGGGATCGCCTCGTCGCGCAGGAGGCGGATGCCGGCCTGGACCCACTGCCAGCGTTCCTCGGGCGTCTGGGTCTTGACGGAGATGTTGTACGCCATGTTCCAGGCGTGGAAGACCCAGACGCGGGGGAAGCGGGGCTGGAGCTTGGTGATCGCCTTGGAGAGCTCGATGGCCTCGTAGTACTTGCCCTCCTCCTTGAGGTCGTTGGCCCGCATCCACAGGTAGTTGACGAAGATCCCGCGGAAGGCGCCCATGGCGATGCCCAGGGCGACCTCGGGCGGGTCGCCCTTCTCGGCGACGTCGGTGTAGACGAGGCGGTTGCGGCCGATGGACGTGTTGATGCCGATGGCGAGCACGCCGCCGACGCCCAGCGCGGCGAACATGATGCCGGCCGCGAAGCACTGGATGAGCCTGTCACGCCTCACGTGGAATCACCGGTCCTTCGGTCCGTGGGGTGCGTGGGGCACCCGGAGTTACTACTGCCCTGAATAGACGGCCAGTTCGCGCTTGCGGAGGGTAAAGACGGCGATCGCGTAGAGGGCCGCGGTGGCGCCGGCGAGCACGACGGTGCCGATCGCGACGTCGCTCCACGGGAGCCTGAGGCCGTCGACGAGCTTCTCGGTGGGCTTGAGGTCGGAGTAGAGCCTGAAGATGCCGGCGACCACGCTGGAGATCGCGTGGACGACGACCGCGAAGATGTCGATGTTGCCGTGCTCGTCGGCGGTGTTGTAGTACTCGAGGGCCTTGGTGAGGAAGCTGGCGCCCTCGGCGGTAACGAAGGTGCCGAAGGAGACCAGGCAGGCGACGGGGAAGCTCAGGAAGGTGCCGGCCCAGACGGCGAGCATGGCCAGGAACGACAGCTTGAGCCAGAGGATGCCCATGACGCGGAGGTAGTTCCAGCGGTAGCTGCCGGCGGAGTAGGAGATCTCCAGCCCGCGGTCGGGGAAGGTGATCGTCTCGCTATTGAGCTGGCCGGTGAAGGGATCGCCGTTGAGCACATCGACAACGACGGTGCCGTCGTCGAGCACGGCGGTGGGCAGGAGGGGGATCGTCTGCGTGACGCCCAGGGCGACCTCCTTGACGACGGGGTTGCTCCCGGAGACGGCAAAGCCGACGCGGTAGATCTCGTCGGGGCGGTTGCTGCCCGCGTCGATCTGGTACCGGAAGGTCAGCGGCACGCCCAGTTCGCGGGCCTCCTGGAGCCCGCCGAAGAGGTAGCGCCGGTTGTCCCCGACGGGGATCGCACGCCAGGCGATCGAGACGGACTTGTAGAGCTGGGTCTCGATGTTCTGCCGCAGCTCGGGCGTGTCCTTGAGGCCGGGGGTCCGCTTGAGCTCCTCGTCGACGCGCTGGGCGACCTGATCGAGGAACTTGTCGCGGTCCAGCTCGGGCGCCCGGGGCGCGTAGCGGACGCGGGAGGCGAGGACCTGTGATTCGAGGATGAGGCGGTCCTCGCTGACCATGCGGCCGTCGGTGGCGACAAACGGCGCGGATTCTCCGACGGCGACCTGGCCGCGGAGGTGCTCGGTGAAGAGGAACACCGACGAGGCACACACGATCAGGAGGACGGCGTTGAGGCAGACCAGTCCGAGCCACTTGCCCAGGATGTACTGCCACGCGGCGACCGGCTTGGTCATGGTCTGCCAGATCACCTTCTCGCGCTGCTCGAAGGCCATGGAGGCGCAGGCGAACAGGAGCGTGAGGATCGCGATCACCCAGAAGCTCCCCCCGGTGCCGAACTGCAGGAAGGTCTGGACGCGGTACCGCAGCGGGGAGTTCTCGCTCAGGAGGTCCGGCAGGGCGGCCAGGCCGACGATGAGCGCGACGATGAGGATGAGAGAGGCCTTCATGCGCACGGCCTCTACGAGCATGTTCCTCGCGATCGCCAGGACGGGTCCGGGCCCGGAGAGTACGACGCGGGCGCCCTCGAGCAGGGCCAGGAACGCGGCCGTCAGTGAGATGACGCCGACGCCGAGTCGGGCGGCTTCCCGGAACCCCAGCAGGTGCATGGGCACGATGAAGACCGCGACCACGGCGCCCAGGCCGAGGTACGTGAGACCCAGCCCCAGCCAGACGATGACGAGCATCAGCGCGGCGAGCACTCCGGCGCCGGCGGCGACGCTGGTGGGGTCGGCGCGGACTGACAGGAGCTTGTCGATGGCGCGCCGGGTCTCGATCTCGGCGGTCTTGCGCGAATCCTCGATCGCCTTCTCGCGGGCCGCGGCCTCCTTTTCCTCGGGGCTCGTGGGCTGGGCGTCCTGCCGGCCGGCGGGGCTCTCCGGCGCCGACTGGGCCTGGGGCGCGGCGGACGGGCCCTCGGCGGGCGTGTGGCGGATGACGACGTAGGCGATCGACACGCCGATGGCGACGGCGAGCACCACGCAGGAGGCGATGATCTTGAACAGCCTCGAGTGCTGGACGCGATCGAGCTGGGAGAGTCGATCTCGGAGCTTCACCGCTTGGGCTCCGTGCCGGGCTGGGACGGGTCGGGGCCGCCGGCTCCTCCCAGCAGCGAGTCGATGACGGACCGGTCGACGGAGGGCTCGGGCCTGGCGGGCGACGGCGCGGCGGCCGGGCCGCGATCGGGCGCATGCGATCGCGCGGGTGCCGCGGACGGCTCGGGTCGGTCGACGGCCATCAGCGAGTCGATGACGGAGCTGTCCGCGCCCGGCACGGGAGCCGCAACGGCGCCGGCGGGGGCCTGGGCGGCGGGGGCCTCCGGGGAGAGATCGGCGAGCACCCGGGCGTGGGCGGAGGAGACCTGCTCGACATCCGACGGGCCCTGGGAGTGGCCCTGGATGAGCCGGTCGATGACCGCGCGGCCGTCGTCCTCGGGGGCGCGGAGGAACGATGCGGTTTCGCCGCCGTGCATGGCGCCGGACGTGGCGATCTGCTCGGCGCGGGCCTTCTCGACGATGTCGAGGAAGAGCTGCTCGAGGGTCTGGCGCGGGCGCGTGACGCGGAGGACGGACTTGTGGCCGCCGGACCGGCGGCGGATGAGCTCGTCGATCTGGGCGATGGTGTCGTCGTCGAGCGAGTCGGCCTCGATGGTGGTCTTGTTCTGGCTCTCCAGAAGGGACTCGCAGGTGCCCTCGGCGCGCTTGTTGCCGCCGTAGAGGACGACCATGCGGTTGACGCAGTCCTCGACGTCGGCGAGCAGGTGGCTGGAGAGCAGGACGGTCTTGCCGCGGCGGCCCAGCTCGATGATGAGGTCCTTGACCTGGCGCGTGCCGATGGGGTCAAGGCCCGTGGTGGGCTCGTCGAGGATGAGGAAGTCGGGGTCGTTGATGAGGGCCTGGGCGATCCCGATGCGGCGCTGCATGCCCTTGGAGTACTCGCGCACCTGGCGGAACTGGGCGTTGGTGAGACCGATCATCTCGAGCAGCTCGTCGATGCGGCGCTGGCGGCTGCGGCGCTCGAGACCGAAAAGCTTGCCGTAATAGTCGAGAGTCTCGCGGGCGTTGAGGAAGGGGTAGAGATAGGACTCCTCGGGCAGGTACCCGATGCGGTGTTTGACGGCGACGTCGCTGGGGGGCTTGCCGAACACGGCGACCCGCCCCGAGGTGGGCGTGAGCAGCCCGAGGATGATCTTGATGGTGGTGCTCTTGCCCGAGCCGTTGGGCCCCAGCAGGCCGAAGACCTCGCGCGGGAAGATCTCGAACGAGAGCCCGTCGACGGCGCGGGCACGGCCGCGGAGCCAGAAGTCCTTGAAGACCTTGGTCAGGTGCTGGACGGCGACGACCGGAGCGCCGCGGTTCTCTGGGGTGTGCTGGGCGCTGGTGACCACGCGTGTTCCTCGGGCTTGGTGCGGCGTCCGGCGGGGGCCGGGGACGGGAGTGCGGGGAGGGCCTGGGCCGGCTCAGCCCTTGGGCGTCTGCTTGAGGCCTTCGCTGGTGTTGAACTGCTCGGCCTTGTGCTGCTGCTCGCGCTTCTGGCGGTTGAGCTCGTTCTCGGCGCGCTTCTGCTTGATCTCGATGTCCCGGGCGATCTCCGGATCACGGTTGATGACCAGCGTGAGCGTGCGCGTGCCCGGCGGGACCATGAGCGTCTCGACGGTGTTGCGGCCCAGGAACCTGCCGAGAGCGTCGGACCATTCGCGGTTGACGGTCACCAGGGGGTTGGAGGCGAACTGCTCCTGCTTGGCCAGGAACATCGAGACGTCCGAGCGGCGCTGGTTGGAGATCGAGGAGCGGTACTGGTTGGCGCTGCTGAGCAGTTGGGTCACCTCGCCGGCGACCTGGAGCGAAGGCTCCTCGGCCTTGCCGTCGAGGATCGAGTCGATCTGGGCGAGCAGGCGCTCCTGGCCGGGGACATCGGTCTTCTCGATCGCCACCTCGTACTGATCGATGAGCCCGATCAGGGCCGGCGAGGCGCCCCCGGCGACGTGGTTGAGGGATTTCTGGGCGTCGGAGCTGGCCTTTTCCTTCTCCTGCTGGGAGGTCTGCTGCGCGGTCTGCACGGCGGCGAACTTGGTGCGGAGGTAGAGGGGGGGCATCTTCTCGACCAGGGAGAGGCGCTCGATGGTGATGCCGGCGCCGGCGCGTTCGAGCGTGCTCTGGGCGACATCGCGGGCCCGCGCGGCCAGGGACCCGGCGTCGTCGTTGGACTGCTTGAGCAGGTCGTCGACGCTGGTACCGGCCGCGGCCTGGACGACGCCGCGGCAGACCGCGGCGCGGACGAGCCTCTGCTCGATGTCCGGCAGGAGGTTCTCGCTGAACCGGCCCGGGTCGGTGCGGCGGTACCGCACGTCCCACTTGGTGTGGGCCAGAGCGCCGTCGGCGGTGATAAGCGAGCCGTCGTTCTCGGGCTTGAGCGTGTTGCGGCCGTTGAGCTCGGAGATCGGCTTGTTCTGATCCTCGCGGGGGAGGAACGGCCAGAACTCCTCGGCGAGGCTGACCGACAGCACGCCGGTGGAGACCTTGACCAGTTCGCCGAACGGGTAGGGCGCACTGAAGCCAAACCCCGGCTGCACGAGCTCGGGGTCCCGTCGACCAAAGAGCAGGCGGATGCCCTGCTCGCCTTCTTTCACGCTCTGGAGCCCGCTGAGGACGAACAGCACGCCCAGAACGACCATCGAGATCTGCACGAGCCTGTAGGTGATGGCGATCGCCTCGTGCAGCGACTGGTTGGCCGGGTCCATCGCCTCGGCGGGGTCGATCTCCCCGCCCTCGGCGCCCGAGCCGGCGGGCCCGCCCCGGAGCGTGACCGAAACTCCGCGGCGGGCGGTTTCCGAGGCCGGGAGGGACGGATCGGTCGGACGGATCGGGAGATCGGAATTGGGATCGTTGACGCTCACCGGGATCCCTCCGCGGCAGTGGCCGGGGCCGGGGCCGCGCCCTTGGCGCCGGCGTCGGTGGGCTTGGGCATCTGCTGGATGGCCGTCCAGTCCTGCGGGAAGTTCGAGTCGGGGATCTGGCCCGTCTTGAGGTTGTTCAGCGAATCGGGGAGCAGGAACGACACGCCGGGCATCGACGAGGGGAGGACCAGCGTCGTCTTCTTGGAGAGCACATCCCGGATGAACTCCATGTTCTTGAGGAAGACCGCCAGCTGCGGGTTGGAGTTCATCTGCTTGAGGTACTGCGCGGCTTCGAGGTCGCCCGCGGCGCGGATCTCCTGGGCCCGGCGCTCGGCGAAGGCCCGGATGCGCTGGGCGTTGGAGTCGGCCTGGGCCCGGATCGCCGCGGCGATCGCGTCACCCTTGGCCTCGATGTCCTTGGCGAGCCGGTCGCGGTTGGCGCCCATGGCTTCGAAGACGACCTTGGTGGTCTCCTCCGGGAGGCGGACGCGGTTGATCCCCACGTCGGTGACGGTGATGCCCAGGTCGGTGATGCTCTGGCCCGTCGGCCCCTTGGCGACCACCAGGTCGAAGACCTTCTTCTCGAGCTCCGGGAGCTTGGTGCCGGTCTTCTCGCCGGTGAACAGCTGGTCCATGCGGAACTGGCTGACGGCGCCCAGAGAACTGCGGAGGAGCCCCCGGAGGGTCTCTTCGGCACGACGGTAGTGCTCGTCGGCCCGTTCCCCGGCGCTGGAGAAGCGCTGGAAGAACTTGAGCGGGTCCTCGACGCGCCAGATGCAGAACGCCTCCACGATGATCTGGCGGTTATCGCCGGTCTGCTGGGTCTCGCTGATCGCCTGGAGGAAGCGCGACCGGGTGTCGTACTTGGTGACGGTCTGGATGGGGTAGGGCCACTTGAGGTTGAGGCCCGGGTCTTTCCTGACATCGGCCTCGGTCGCACGACCGAAGGTCGTGAGGACCGCCGACTCGGTGTACCGGACGGTGTACGTCGCGGTGTAGGACAGGAGCGCCAGGAGCACCACCGCCGCGAGAATCATGACGACCAATCGATTCACGACCATTCTCCTAAGCCCGACGCGCCGGCACCGGTGCCGGCGGCGGGCGGTTGGGCCCGCTGGGGATCAATAGTCCTGGGATTCGCGCTTGACCTCGAAGGTCCCGACGCCGGTGTCCACGTCCTGAAGCTCGGTCTGGATGCGCAGGTCCGCGACCTTGTCGCTGACGATGTACACGCGTGAGCCGGCCATCGCGGCCTGGATCGCCGCGAAGTACTCGCCGGCCTGGAAGACCTTGGACGACGCCTCGTACGCGGCGATCTGGCCCCGGTACCGGCTGGCCCGGCCACGTTCGCCCATGTGCCTGGTCCACCGGTCGGCCTTGGCCTGGGCGATCATCGCCGCGGCGCCGCCGCCGGCCTTCTCCAGCAGCTGCTGGATCTTGATCTCCTGGTCCTTGACGTCCGCGGCGGCGTTGCGGTCCGAGAGGCGCGCCTCGAGGGCCTGGATCTCCGCGGAGATCTGCATGGCCAGCTCGGTGCTGCCCACGACCTTGGTCAGGATGTCGATCTCGTCCTTGTGCGCCGATTCGATCTTGGCTTCCTTGTTGCGGTCGGCCTGGACGACCTTCTCGAAGCTCTGGGAGACGGCCTTGCTGGGGTGGGCGTTGGTGATGCCGATGAACAGCACGTCGATCCCGGAGCCGCGGGCCTTGCCCGAAGCGTCCGGGTTGAGCCGGTCCAGGGCCGCCTGGACGTTGCCGCGCAGCTTCTCGTTGAGGTCCGCGCGGTTGCCGCCGAGGATGTCGTCGACCGACTCGTGCGAGACGAACTGCATGATCTGGCGGCGGGCGGTGGCGCTGAGCAGGTCGTCGCGCATGTCCGGCGGGGCGAGCGAGTCGAAGACCTGCACATCCCTCACGGCGTAGAACATCGGGATCTCGATGGAGACCAGCGCGACGCCGGCCGAATCATGCCCCTCCACGGGGGCGGGCTCGGCCGGACGGCCCCCCGGCGAGGTCACATCGGCGCGGGACGGTTGGACGATCTGGAAGACCTCCTCGCCCACGTGGTCGTTGGTCCAGAGGATCGCGCTGGTCGTGTTGGCCGGGGGCGGTGAGCCCAGGTCGAGCATCCTCACGCCCGTGGTCGTGTAGCCCAGGATCTCGCGCGGCTTGTCGGCGGACTTGCGCGAGTATTCGGGGACCTCGACCCGCTCGAACGGCCACGGGAGCTTGAAGTTCAGGCCGGGCTCCATGACGCGCGTCGGGTCGCCGAACCGCAGCACCAGGCCGCTCTGGTGGGGCTGGATCACCGCGAACGCCGAGAGCCCCCAGACCACCACGACCGCCACCAGCACCAGGACTCCCAGGCGACGGGAGACCAGCTGGTAGAACCAGCTCGAAGAGACATCAAAGCCCAGCTGGTAGTTGATCGCCTCGCTGATCGACTGGGCGATCCGGTCGGGGGTTGCGATGAACGCGAGGATCCGCGAGTCGAACGCCGGACGGGGGACCTCGCCGGGCCGGCGCGGGCGATAGAGGTCCAGCACGAAGTTCAGGAAGACCTCGGCCCCCATGAGGACCATCGCCGCGTCCAGGGCGATCGGGAGGTACCGGCGGACCGCGTCCGGGCCCGCGTAGTCGACAAAGTGCGAGATGGTGATCGCCAGCCCGATGACCGACGAGGCAACCGCGTACGCCGCGCCGCCGCGCAGGTTGGCCCAGGCCGCCTGCTTGGCCATCCCCGAGACGAAGCGTGCGAAGATGAAACCGACCACGCCCAGGCCCAGGCCCATGGCGATCGCCCAGCCGTCGGGGTCGGGGATGATGTCGCTGCCGGCGTCCAGGTGTTCTTTGGCGTGCAGAAAGCGGAAGATGCCGGTCAGCACCAATCCAGCGCCGACGGCCAGGCTCAGGCCGGGCAGGAAGAACTTGTACAGGCCGGCGAGCCTCCGGCCGGCGGCCTTGAACTCATCCCCTCCTCCGTCGAAGACCGAGCTGCTCCCGGCGGATGACTGGGCCAGCGCTTCGGCCTCGAGGGCTTCGATGCGCTCCCGGCGGTGCTGGTCGTAGACGACGGCAAGCCCCAGCCAGACCGGCACCCCGAACCCGACGATCACCGCGGCCGAGATCGCCGCCTGATCGGCGTGCAGGACGCCGTAGACCACGAGGACGAGCGCCTGCACGACCTGGAGGACCAGGCCGAGGATCGAGACGCCGGTTGCTTTCCGATATGTGAGATAATCGGCCTTCATCCGCTGACCCGCTCTGTGCGGCTCCACGTTGCCGAATCGACCCGCCCTGCGCCAGGCTCAGGGCACCACGCCGGCCGGCCCCCGCCGCCCGACACTCAACAGACGCCCCCCCACTCCCCGCGAACGACTCCCCGCCCCCTCCCGTTTGCGACCCGACGGTCGATTCCCGCGCCGCTCCGGTCGCTCGAACCACGTGCTGCGGACTCCGGTCCGCCCGGGACCCCAATTCTGCCACCTCTGAGGAGTCCTGTCCACCGCTCGGAGAACCCGACCGGTCACAACGCCAGCCTCGGCCGGCCCCTGGGGGCCAAGACCATACGCGCAACACTTACCGCCCGCACCCACCAACGCTGCAAGGCACCGGATCTCCGGCGCCTTGCATCGGGAGGAGACAGGATGTTCTGGCGAACCTCCTACGGTCGGCGCGAACTTTAGTTCGGCTGCAGCGAAGAAATTTCTCGCCGCTCCCCCGCGGGGTCCGGCGAACAGTTCGGGAGCTTCCGGCCCGGGCCATTTGCCCCGGCGGGCTCCCCGGTGAACACTCATTGCCCCCCGGGCCACCCATGCTCCAGCAACTACTCCCTATCGCCCGCAACGCCTTCGTCGAGAGCCTGAGGCAGCCGATCTTTCTGCTGCTCATCCTCCTGTCGGGGATCCTCCAGGTCTTCAACACATGGAACACCGGCTATTCCATGGGCTACACCGAGGCCGGGGAGGTCACCGGCGACAACAAGCTCCTGCTGGACATCGGCATGTCCACGGTGTTCGTCGCCGCGACCCTGCTGGCGGCTTTCATCGCCACCAGCGTGCTCTCTCGCGAGATCGAGAACAAGACGGTCCTCACGGTCGTCAGCAAGCCCGTCTCGCGCCCCGTGCTGGTCATCGGCAAGTACGCGGGGGTCGCCGCGGCGATCACGGTCGCGAGCATCACGATGCTGGTCTACCTGCTGCTGGCGATCCGCCACGGTGTCATGAGCACCGCCGCGGACGAGCTCGACGGCCCGGTCCTGCTGTTCGGGATCTCCGCGACCGCGGCCGCCCTGATCCTGGCCGCGTGGACGAACTTCTTCTACGGCTGGAATTTCCCCCAGACGGCCGTGTCGCTCCTGCTGCCGTTCTGCCTGATCGGCTACGCCCTGACGCTCTCGATGAGCAAGACCTGGCAACCGCAGTCGCCCCTGAAGGACTTCAAGCCCCAGATCACGATCGCGTGCCTGAGCCTGCTGATGGCGATCCTCGTGCTCACGAGCATCGCCACGGCCGCCTCCACGCGGCTCAAACAGGTGCCCACGATCGCGGTGTGCGCCGTTGTGTTCGTGCTGTCGCTGCTGAGCAACCACGTCATCGGCCAGCACGCCTACCACAACCAGTACTTCGGGATCGTCAAGGCCGCCGCGAGCACGGACCTGGCCCGCGACGAGCTGACCCGGCCGGGAGACACCTTCACCGTCGAGCTGCAGCAGGATCCCACGTATTCCGTTAGGCCCGGCGATTCGCTGTACTACGGCGCCAGCCCCAACGGGTCGGCGATCGAGGTCCGTCCCCACGAGAAGTTCACCGGTGACACCGCCGAGGGAAGCTCGTTCGTCAACCCCGCGACCCCGTTTGCGCTGGTAATCACGCAGGCAAAGGGCCGGGAACTGACCGTGCGGGTCGCCGGCGACGGCGCGCTGGAGAGCATCCGCCGCAACCCCGAGCCGGGGGACTACGTCTTCACTCACCCGACGGAGATCTCCTGGGGAGCCCTGGCGCCCTGGGCGCTGCTCCCCAACATGCAGAACTTCTGGCTGATCGACGCCGTCAGCCAGAGCCAAGCCGTCCCGCCGGTGCACGCCCTGCTGATCACCCTGTACGGGCTGGCCCAGATCGTCGCGTACCTCTCGCTGGGGGTCATCCTGTTCCAGACCCGGGATGTGGGGTAGGCGATCCCGAGGTTCGAGACCCGTGAGTGGGCCCTTACTCAGCCTGCGGGGGTGGTCTGGCGTGGGCCTGTCGGTTAGACTAGTGTCAGTTTGTGCCCCCCCGGATCTACCCCGGCGGGTCGAGCCTTCGTACCGCAGGCTTCTGTCGTTCAAGATGGCTCTGCGAATTCCTGGATCACTTCGGAAAGGTGCACCATGTCCGGTTTTTCATCGATGGACAAAAACAAGAAGATCGTCGTCATCGTCTCCTCGGTCGCACTGGTGATCGCCGCGGTGTTCATCATCAACTTCGTCAGCGGCGGGGCCGTGCAGGAGATCGTGATCCCGGTCAAGAAGCCCGAGCCCCCGAAGATGGAGCCCGCCCAGAACGAGACGTACAAGCGCCAGCGGCAGAAGGCCGAGGAGCGCGAGAAGGCGGGCGAGGCGACCACGGCCGGCTCGTAATCCCGAGATGAATTGCCGGGCCGGCGCGCGGCTGTCGACCGACATCCCTCCGGCCTGAGCGGATCAAAAAGAAACCTCGCCGGCCGCGCGGACCGGCGAGGTTTTCTTTTTGGAGCATCCGGCCACGGGTTCTACCGCGTGATCGGGCGGGCACGCACCCGCGATCGAAACGAACCGATCAGGCGCCGGTCGCGGCCGCGGCGGGTTCGGCGGGGGCCGCGGGGGCGGCGGGCGTCTCGCCGGCCGGGGCCGGGGGCTGGGAGCCGCGCATCTTGATCTCGGTCTCGAGTTCCTTGCGGCCGTCGGTCGCGAGGATCTCGTCGGTGGACAGGTGATCGGCCCGGAGGATCAGCACGCGCAGGACCTTTTCCGAGAGGTTGCAGTCGCGCTCGATGTGCGAGAGCTGGTCGTTGGGGGCCTTGAAGTACGAGAGAATGTACAGGCCGCGCTTCTGGCCGTCGATCTCGTAGGCGAGCCGGCGGTCGTCCCACTTGCGCATCGCGAGGATCTCGCCGTGGCCGCGCGCGATGATCTCCTTGATGTGATCGACCGCCCCGCCCAGGTCGGCGGCGACCGCCTGGCTCAGCAGGAACATGGCTTCGTACGTGTATTCACGGCGTCCGGGCATGATCGTCTTCCTTCCTTCGTGTTCGCCTCGGGCGAACGGTGCTCGACTCGATTCGATCTCTTGTGAGTTCGTTGGCTTGCTGGGAATGTCCTGTCAGGGGTCCTTCGGAGGGCCCTTGTCCGGTCCTTTGTCGGAGCCCCTTTCGGGGTTGTTCTTGGTATTGAACGTGTTCATCGCCGCGTCCAGGCCCTTGGTGACGAACATCTCGATCGCCTTGCACGACTCGTCGAGGGAGTTCTCCAGCAGCGGCTGCTCCTCGGCGATGAACCGGCTGAGCACGAAATCGGCCTGGTTCATGACCGACGGCTTCCCGCCGGCCGGTTGCATGCCGATCCCCACCCGCAGGCGCGGGTACTGGTCGGTCCCCAGCGCGCGGGAGATGTCCCCCAGGCCGTTCTGGCCGCCCGACCCGCCGGAGGGCTTGATGCGGATCATCCCCGTGGGCAGGGCGATGTCGTCGGCGATCACCATGATGTCCTTGGCCGGCTCGATCTTGTAGAAAGCGATCCCCTCGGCGACCGAGAGCCCCGAACGGTTCATGTAGGTCGTCGGACGGACCAGCACGCAGCGGTGCCCGCCGATGGTGGTGTCCACGCAGGCGGCGTGGAACTTGGCCTTGACCGGGTCGTTGATCCGCTGGCGACCGATGAGGCGCTCGATGACCATAAACCCGACATTGTGCCGGGTCTTGGCGTAATCGAGGCCGGGGTTGCCGAGTCCGATGAGCATCTTCATTGAGTCGGGGACTGAACGTTGTGGCGGGGAACTCCAAGGGGACGCTGCTCGAGCAGGGTGCCGGGATCGGGCCGGGCGCTGGGCGGCGGTGGTGGTCCACGGCCGCCCGGCGCCCCATGCCCGGTGCCTTGCGGGATTACTTCTTCGGCGCGCCGGCGGCCGGCTTGGCGGCCGCGGCACCCGCGGGCGCCTTGGCCCCGGCGGCGGCCGGTGCGCCGGGCTTGGCGCCCGGGGCCGCGGCGGCCTCGCCCTCGGCGGGCTTCTTGGCGGTGATGACCTCCGGCCCGGCGGCATCGCCCGTCGGCGCGGCGACCGCTTCGGCGACCACGATCTCCTGCTGGATGACGATCTGCGCCAGGATCGCGTGCTTGTCGGTGATCATCTTCATGTCCGGCAGGGGGAGCTTGACGTCCGCGGCCGTGATGGCGTGGCCGACGTCCAGCTCGGCGATGTTCACCTCGACAAAGTCGGGCAGTTCGGTGACCTTGCACTCGACCTCGATCTCGCTGACCGGGTGCATCAGGATGGCGCCGGCCTGCTTGAGGCCGGTGGCCTCGCCGATCAGGTGCACGGAGACCAGCGTGCGGACGCGGTCCTGCAGGCTGATGCGGGCAAAGTCGGCGTGCACGATGTTCGTGCCCAGGTAGTCGAACTGCAGGTCCTTGAGCAGCACCAGCTGCTGGGCCTCCATGTCCTTGTCGGCCGGCACGTCGAGCCGGAAGATCTTCTCGCCCTTGGTCGCCAGGCGGGTGAAGTCGCGGTGGTTGAGCGCGATCGACACGGGGTCACGGCCGCGGCCGTACACCACCGCCGGGACCGAGCCGGCCTCGCGGAGACGGTTGTTGTACCGCGTGCCGACCCTGGCCCGCTTGGTGACGCTGAGGAGGGGTGCTTTCTCGTGCATGACAGGACTCCAAGGTTCAGAAATCTCGATGCTCGGATTTCAGGTTCAGGTTTCGGATCTCGGTTCAACTCACACTTGATGGTCAGCGCTTCGTGCCCCCGTTGCCCTTGAACAGGGCGCTGACGGACTTCTTGTGGTGGATCCGGTGGATCGCCTGGCCCAGCAGCGGGCCGACGCACAGCTCCACCAGCTTGTGACGGATCGCCGACACCCGGTCACCCAGCGGGATCGTGTTGGTCACGACCACCCGGTCGAACGCGTCGCTGGCCAGACGCTCGATCGCCGGGCCGACCAGCACCGCGTGGGTTGCCGCGGCGATCACCGACCTGGCCCCGCGCGAACGGACCAGCCGGGCCGCCTCGTAGACCGTGCCGGCGGTCGAGATCATGTCGTCGAACATCAGGACGGTCTTGCCCTGGACGTTGCCGATCAGGTTGCCGGTCTCGACCTGCGAGCCCGAGAGGCGACGCTTGTTGATGATCGCCAGGTCCCCGCCCAGGAGGTTGGCCATCGACTCGGCGACCTTGACGTTGCCCACGTCGGGGCTCACCAGGCAGATCTCTCCCAGCTCCGCGCGGATCGACTGGAAGTACTGCATGAAGACCGCCGACCCCGCCAGGTGGTCCACGGGCAGATCGAAGAAGCCCTGGATCTGGGCCGCGTGCAGGTCCAGCGCCAGGACGCGGTGCGCGCCGGCGGCCGTGATCATGTTGGCGACCAGCTTGGCGGTGATGGGCACACGCCCCTCGTCCTTGCGGTCCTGCCGGGCGTAGCCGAAATAGGGGAGCACCACGCTGATCCGGTCGGCGCTGGCGCGGCGCAGGCAGTCGATGAAGATCAACAGCTCCATCAGGTTGTCGTTGACGGGCTGGCAGGTCGAGCAGACCACGTAGCAGTCCCGGCCGCGGACATCCTCCTCGACCTTGACGAGGATCTCCCCGTCGGGGAACATCGTGGTGCGCGACTGTCCCACCGGCAGCAGGAGGTGCTCGCAGATCCGGTGCGCCAGGTGCACGGCGCTGCGGCCGGCGAAGATCTTGAGGGTGTTGATGTCCTCGGCCGACCAGCCCCCGCGCGAGCGGTAGATCTGGTCGACCAGCTCCAGGTCCGCCGTGGTGTTGATCGACAGCACGTCCTCGGGCGGGACCGCCGGCAGGACCTCGACGCGCTGGCCGGCCTTGAGCAACAGCTCCGGCACGTCGGTCACGTAGTACTCGCCGCTCACGGGGTTGCGCTGCACGCGCTCCAGCGCGCCGAACAGCTGCTGGGCGTCGCAGCAGTAGTAGCTGGGGTTGACCTCCCGGATGCCCAGCTGCTCGGGCGTGGCGTTCTTCTGCTCGACGATCGACTGGAACCGCCCCGCGTCATCGCGGACGATCCGCCCGTACCCCTGGGGGTTCTCGATGATCGAGGTCGCCAGCGTCATCGCGGCCTTCTGGCCGCGCTGGCAGTCGAGCATTTTCTTGAGCGTCTCGGCGCGGATCAACGGGCCGTCACCGCACAGCACGAAGACATCGCGCCCCGGGGCCTGCGCCTCGCGCGCGAAATTCGGGGCCGCGGACCGCACGGCGTGGCCGGTGCCCATCTGCTCGTCCTGCACCGCGAACTCGACGTTCATCCCCTCGAGCGCCCGCCGCACCACCTCCTGCTTGTACCCCACCACCACCACGATGCGCTCGCACCCCACCGCGCGGCAGGCGTCCACCACCGCGCACACCATCGGCCGGCCGCCGACCTTGTGCGCGACCTTCGGCAGGTCGGAGTTCATCCGCGTGCCCTTCCCGGCGGCGAGGATGATCGCGGCGGGCGCCGCCGGCGAGGTTGGGTTCACGGAGGAGTTCACTTCGGTCGTCATCGTGAATGGACGCGGGGAGGACGTGGAGGCCGGGGACGGGACGGCGGTGGTCATCGAGCGGCTCCCGGGAGGGAAAGAGCGGCGACCCGAAAAACAACGGTCAGCGTCGTGTGGGCGGGCGGTGGTGCGGTCGGATCGGCACGGCCGGGTCGATCGCACGCCGGCCGCTCGACAAGCCAAGCTGGTCGACCTGGACTCGAACCAGGACTAACAGAACCAAAATCTGCTGTGCTGCCAATTACACCATCGACCAATCGCGGACCCGGCCGGTTTGAGTTTCGGCACTCGGACATCCGCTGTGGCGGGCTGCTGTTCCTCCGTACATCGGGCCGAACCGGATAGTTCGGTCCCTGGACCACGAACCGTCTACGCGTCGCGGTCCGAGCGGGCGATCAAGACGCCCAACGGAGTCCGCGGCATCAGTGCCCCGGGCGAACACTCGCCCGAAGCCGGGGCTAAACCTTCCATCAGCCGCGATGGGAAGGCTCATGAACGCGCCTCGGACAGTCTCAAATGTCCGGATACCGGACATTTACCGAACCATCTTCCGTCGCGCTCGGCCCCGAGGGGGGATCAAGTGTAGGGACCGGCCGTGGGCAGTCAATTAGAGGTGGGTCGGCTTGGGCGGGGGCTTTTTTCCGGTCAAACGCTGCAGGAACGCCTCCCAGAGCTGCTTGCCAGTCTTGGCGTCGTGGTGCTGGAGCGCGAGGGCCGCCAGATCGCACGAGTCGTACATGTCGTGGACGAGCACGGCGATCTTGAGCAGCTGCTCGGGCGTGAGCTCATCGAATCTCATGAAATCGCGGACATAGACGGCGTCGGACCACATGCTCTGGTGCAGCGGCCGGTTGATGTTCCCTTCGACAACAATGGGCTTGAAGGCCCGGCCGGAGGAGGGCATGAGCCAGTGGAGCGAGAAGCCCCGGGCCCGCATGTGCGCATCGACGTCGGCGAACAGGGGCTGGCCGAGGTACAGGTGAACGAACTCGACTTCCGTCTGCACGACCAGGACGTCCCGCAGCAGGCGCTCGGCGCCCCGCATCACGTCCATCTCGGCGCCCTGCACGTCCATCTTCAGGAAGTCGCAGGCCGTGACTTCCTTCACATCATCGAGCCGCACCGTCTGCACGGGGATGGTCTTGACGACCTGGGTGAGCTCGGCCAGGTTGTTGAAGCGCGAGCCCAGGGCCATGTTGGGCTCGTACAGCGACGTGGTCGCGGAGAAGTTGGTGACGTGCAGGGTGCGCTGCGAGCCGTCACCGACCGTGTAGTTCAGGAACGTGTGGTCCTTGAGCCCCAGGGCCGTGAGCTTGTCGCACTCCTGCTTGACGGCCTCGAAGCCCACGATGCTCGCGACTCCTGCCTTGGCGAGCCGCCGGTAGGGCATCTCTTCGGGGCTGATCCACATCGCCCCGACGTCGAGCACGGTCAGTCGCGGGCAGAAGCGGCCGAGCATTTCGGCGAGGCTGAATGACGGCATGGATCCCTCCGCGTCCGGCAACGGGGCGCGTGCACGGGCCGGTGCTGACGAACCCGGGTGACGGGCCTACCGCCGGACGGCGATCATAACGCCGTTTCCCAAGGGAACGACGTGCGACGCGGCAAAGTCCGGGTGCGCGGCCACGGCACGGTTGACCTGGTCCATCACGTCGGGCTGTTCCCCCGGCTCGTACGGGTCCGCGACCCAGCGCTGGGCTGCCAGCGCGTTGTCGATCGCCAGTATCCCCGCGGGGCGGAGCAGCCCGGCGACCGTGTGCAGCAGCGGGATGTACTCGCCGCGTTCGGCGTCCAGGAAGACCATGTCGGCCCGCCCCGGCCCGAATTCGCGGAGGATCGCCGGCAGGACCTCGGACCCCTTGCCCTGGCGGATCTGCACGCGATCGGCGACTCCGGCGGTGGAGATCTCCAGCCGCGCGAACGCCAGGTGCTTCTCCGAGACGTCCACGGTAATGAGCTTCCCCCCGGCGGCCATTCCGCGGGCGATCCAGATCGCTGAAGAACCCGCGAGCGTTCCGACCTCGATGACCAGCCTCGCGCGTGTGATCATCGCGAGCATCTGGAGGAACCGGCCGGACTCCGGGCCGACGTCGATCGGGGGAAGCCCGGCGGCGACCGCGCGTTCCATGAGGCCCTGCTGGTGATCGTCCTCGCACGCGAAGACCTCCCGCAGGTAACCGCAGGTGTGCTGCCAGCGTGCTTCGCTCATATCGAATTCGGCCATGGAGCACGGTAGGGCGATGGAACACACGGTCGCAAGCGCGGCCGAGCCAAGAACGCCGGGACATTGACCGGGCCGTGCTCAATACCCCGCGGGAACACCGCCCTTGCGGGGATCGCTCGCCGCCTCGATGCGGCCTTCCTTGCTCACGATCAGCTGGCACGCGGCCGTCGGGGCCTTGGCGGACGTGTGGTGGCCGCGTTGCTGCAGGTCGCGTTCGACGGATCCGCCCGAGAGGCCGTCCTCGAGCCAGAGCGTGTCGGGCATCCACTGGGTATGAAAGCGGGGCGCCGCGATCGCGTCGGCGGCGCTCATTCCATAGACCATGGCATTGATCGCCACCTGCAGCGTGGCGCTGATGATGCGCGGCCCGCCGGAACCCCCCGCGATCACCTCCACGGCCCCGGTCTCTCGGGACACCGCGATCGTTGGAGACATGCTCGAGAGCGGTCGTTTGCCGGGCGCGGGGAGGTTGCGCCGCGACTGCACGAGCCCGAAAGCGTTGGCCTCGCCGGGGCGTGTCAGGAAGTCGTCCATCTGGTTGTTGAGCGCAAACCCAAACTCGGGGACGAACAGCAGCGAGCCGAACGTGAGGTTGATGGTCTCGGTGCACGCCACCGCGTTGCCGCGCTCATCGAGGATGGAGAAGTGGCTCGTTCCTCCGTCGGAATTGCCCTGCTCGGGCTGATCGGGCCCGGTGCCGTACCGGTCGATCGCGAGCGTGTGCGCGGGATCGAGGAGGGCGGCCCGTTCCTGGAGGTACCGGTCGGACACGAGCCTGCCGATCGGGATCTGCACGAAGGACGGGTCGCCCAGCCATCGCGCCCGATCGGCAAAGGCGTGCTTCATCGACTCGGCGATCAGGTGGATCGAGCCCGCGCTGCCCTGGGGCAGTTCGGCAAGCCGCGGCCCGGATCGCTCCAGGATCCCGAGCGTCTGGGCCATCGCCAGGCCGCCCGAGGAGGGAGGCGGCATGCAGGAGATGCGGCGCCCGGAGAACTCGATCTGCAACGGCGGGATCTCGTCGACCTTGAACGATGCCAGGTCGGCGGCATCCAGCGGACCCCCATCGGCGTGGACCGTCTCGACGATCGACCGTGCGATCTCTCCGAAGTAGTATGCGCCGGCGCCGCGATCGGCGATCAGGCGGAGGGCGCGGGCCTGCTCGGGCAGCGTGATGCGGTCACCGAGCTTGCGATCGCCCCGGGCGCAGAAACGATCCCAGGCGAACGCGAACCGGGCACGCCTCGGAACGGGATCCTTGTCGATCCACCCGCGGATCTCCTCGGCGCTGTCGATGGCGTGCTGGTCGGCGACGAACCCCTCCTCGGCGGCCCGGATCGCGGGCGCCAGCACGGTCGCGCGGTCGAGGGTGCCGTATTTCTCCAGGGCGAACAGAAGTCCGGCGACCGTGCCGGGGACCGCCACGGCTTTGCCTCCGTGCGTGCTCGCATTCTTTTCGAGATTTTCGGGCTTGGTGTAGTAGAGCGGGTCGATCCCGGCGGGGCACTGCTCCCGGTAGTCGAGGGCCGTCGTCAGGTCGCCGAACCTCGCATCCCCGCGGAGGTGGACGATCATGAACCCGCCCCCGCCGATGCCGCAGGATTCGGGACGGACGACCGAGAGCGTGAAGCTCACGGCGACCGCTGCATCGATCGCGTTGCCCCCCTTCTTGAGGATCTCCAGTCCGGCCCGAGACGCGAGCGGATGATCGGCGGCGACCGCCGCGTGTGCGAAGCTCGCCGACGAGCCCGAGGGCTGCAACCCGGTCTGCTGACGCGCGACCGCGACGGGCGCAACCAGCACCCATCCCAGCAGCACGCGGGAGGCGATCCAGGCTCGGCATTGCAACAGGCGAGCAAGCATCATCGAACGGACTCCAGAGGATCAACCGGGCCGGAAGCGCTGAGACCTTCCCAGATTATCACGGGGGCGACGAATAAGCCTGGCACGTGGTCGGGTTCTGTGGCACAATGAAGTTCTCGCACTCGTCCGGGCCTGGAGGCTTGCTCATGCGCCGTCGATACGCCGCCGCGTTGGTCATGTTCTGTGCGGGCACCGCCGCGCCCGCGTTCGCCCAGCCCCTCGCCCGGACAGGGGATCCGTCGGTGGTCCGCTACGACGGGTATTCGTCCGCGCGCGTGACCGTCAGGTCCGCGCGAGAGTTGCTCGCCGTCAGTTCACTGATGGACTCGTTGTTGTCCGAATCGATGGGGATGGGAACGTTCGATGTGCTCCTGGCCCCGGGCAAGACCGACCGGCTGCGGGACCTGGGCATCCAGTTCCGGATCCTGAACCCCAACATCCAGCGGGCGATCGACGCGGAATCGGCCCGCCTGCGCGGGCTGCAGGAACGCGATCACGGCGCGCCCCCGGCGGGCCGCGCGTGGTTCGACGACTACAAGGACAACGCGGCGATCAACGCGTACCTGGACACCCTGGCGGCCGTCAAGCCAGGCCTTTCGACGCTTCAGACGATCGGGACGAGCCTGCAATCGCGGGACATCCGCGCGATCCGGATCACAGCGCCGGGCGGTCCGCCCGACCGGCCGGCGGTCATCTATCACGGCTGCCAGCACGCCCGGGAGTGGATCAGCCCGATGACGGTGATGTGGTTTGCCGACCAGCTCGTCAACGGGTACGGATCCGATGCGCGGATCACCAGCCTCCTGAACAGCGTCGAGGTGGTGCTCGTGCCGGTCGCCAATCCCGACGGGTACGCGTACACCTGGACCACCAACCGGATGTGGCGCAAGAACCGGCGCGACAACGGGGACGGCACATTCGGCGTGGACCTCAACCGCAACTGGGGCTACCAGTGGGGCGGCCAGGGCGCCAGCTCGGCGACCAACGACGAAACGTACCGCGGCCCCAGCGCGTTCTCCGAGCCCGAGACCAGGGTGCTGCGCGACTTCATCATCGCCAACCCGCGACTGAAGGCGCACATCGATTTCCACAGCTACTCGCAGCTCATCCTCTCGCCGTACGGCTACACGTCGACGCTCCCCCCTGACAACGCGCTGTTCAACCTGCTCAACGGCGAGATCGAGGCCGCGACCGAGGCCCTGTACGGCACGGCGTACACCGCCGGGCCGACGTACACGACGATCTACCCCGCCAGCGGCGTTTCGAGCGATTGGACGTACGGCGCGCGCGGCATGCTCGGGTGGGGCTGGGAGCTGCGCGACACCGGGCAGAACGGCTTCACGCTGCCCCCCGCGCAGATCATCCCGACCGGCCAGGAGACGTTCCAGGGCGCCCTGGTGTTGACCGAGTACGTCGCGTACCCGTTCGTGTTCAGTTTCCCGCAGGCCCTCCCCGAGATCGTCTCGGCCGATACCACCACGGACATCACGGTGAGCATCATGCCCCGCAGCGGATCGGTGCAGCCCGGGAGTCAGAAGCTCTACGCGAGGGTCGGCGGTTCGGGGCCGTTCACCGCCTCCGCGCTGGTCTCGCTCGGCGGCACTTCGTACCGCGCCACGCTGCCGGCGGCGACCTGCGGGGACCTGGTCCAGTACTACTTCGAAGCAAGCGGGACCGACGGGCGCACGCTGCGTTCGCCGTTCGATGCCCCCGGCGGCCTCCACCAGGCGGCGGCGTTCCAGACCCGCGTGAACTTCACGGACGAGTGCGAGTCGGCGACCGGTTGGTCGGCCAGCGCGGCCGGGGACAACGCGACCGCGGGCCTCTGGGGTGTGCTGGACCCGCAGGCGACCGCGGCCCAGCCGGAGAACGACCACTCGGCCGCGGGCACCAGGTGCTGGATCACTGACGGCAGGGCCGGGACCAGCGTCGGCCAGTACGACGTCGACGGCGGCACCACCACGCTCACCAGCCCGACCTTCGACGCGACCGAGCACGATCACGAGTTCGTCGGGTTCGATGCGACCATCAGCTACGCCCGCTGGTATTCCAACAACCAGGGCAGCGCCCCCAACGCCGATTCCATGCCGGTCCTGATCTCCAACGACGACGGATCGACGTGGATCCAGCTCGAGGATGTCTCGGAAAATGCCGGCGCGTGGGTCGTCAAGACCTTCCGGATCGCCGACGTCATCACCCCCACCGACAAGATGAAACTGCGTTTCCAGGCCCGGGACCTGGGGAGCGGGTCCATCGTGGAGGCCGGGGTCGATGATCTGCAGGTCGTGCTCTACGGCTGCCCGCGGCGTCCGGCCGACTTCAACGGCGACGGCTTTGTCGACCTCGAGGACTTCACGGCCTTCGTGCTGGCCTTCGAGGCCGGGGACGACAGCGCGGATGTCGACGGGACGGGCTTTGTCGATACCGAGGACTACGACGCGTTCGTGCGCGCGTTCGAGGAAGGTTGAGCCCGACCGAGCGTTACTCCTCGCTCCCCGTCCCCACCACCACCAGCCCCAGCATCACCGGGTGATCGTCCGCGCCCCTGGTCTCCAGCTGCGCGAGCACGAGGCGGTCGGGTTTTTCGGTTGCGAAGAAGCCCCCGGCCCGGAAGGCCTCGGAGTACTGGTCCCGGAAGCTGCGCAGGTCGAGCGTGAGGGTCTGGCCCACCGCGAGCCCGTCGATCGGGAGCGAGAACCGCCCGTTGAGCCAGACGGTGCTGGCGCCGTACGAGTGCGCGGTGGAGTTGGTGAACTCGATCTGCTGGCTGCGGCGGAAGACCTGGATATCCAAGGTCGGGCCGCGGACCACGTCGCGCGGGAAGATGCGGGCGTGCTCCACGGTTGTCGGGGTGGACGAACATCCCCACACGCCCGCGACACACGCGGAAAGCAAGGCAAGCCTGGCGACAGACTTCAGCGATCGCCGGGCGCGTGTCCAGATCATCATCTGCCTCCGGTTGAAAATCCGCAACCCGGTCCGCGTGTCTCCGATGCCGGTCTCCGCGGTCGAGATCGGGTCGGTGGCCGGCCCACGAATATAGTCAATCGTGTCCTGCGAGAACAACAACGCCACGCCCCCGAGCCCGGCGATCGCTCCGGGCCGGGAACTGATCGACCCGCGCCGGATCGCCGAGGCCCTCGCAAACCGCCACGGGCCGGGCGGCGCCGACCCGCGCCTGGCGCAGATTGCGCCGGGGTTCGATGCCCCGTTCTTTCAGGCCGGGCTCGCCGGGTACAGCGACGCGGCGATGCGCATCATCGCCCGCCGCCACGGCTGCCCTTTTTGCGTCACCGAAGCGCTCCTGGACCGCACACTGCTCGCCGGCGGCCGCGGCTTTACCAAGGCCGACCTGGGTGAACTGCACGACAACATCCCCGGCGGCACCGAGGACCACCCGCTCGCCGGGCAGATCATGGGGAGCGATCCGCGCGAGATGGCCGCTTCGGCGATCAAGATGACCGACCAGGGCACCCGAGGGGACAAGTACTACCGGGCCCTGGCGTACAAGGACAATCCGGACCTGTGGGCCGAGGTGCTCGAATCGCACCTGCGCCTTCCCGGCGGTCAGCAGGTGGGAAACCCCGCCTCGGACACCGACTGGCAGAAGGACGGCGCCGCGGAGGACACCGACAACTCGTGGTCCTGCGATGCCGCGGACGATCCGATCCAGGGCCCCGACCCCGACGCCGCCGAAGCGCTCCGGACGACCGCGCTCCCCTCCACGCGAGCGCCCGGCCCTCCCGTCGCATCTCCGCTCGCCTTCGAAGTCATCGACATCAACCTCGCCTGCCCCGTCAAGAAGATCAAGAACAAAGCTCGCGGCGGGCACTGGCTGACCGATCCCCGGGGCGCCATCCGGATCCTCGAAGCCGTGCGGGAGGCCCTGCCGGCCGACGTCCCGTGCAGTGTGAAGATGCGACGGGCGTTTGACGACACCCCCGAGATGGCCGAGAACTTCGAGAGGATCTTCGATGCCGCGTTCCGGATGGGATACTGCTGGGCGACCGTGCACGCCCGCACCGTCGAGCAGAAATACATCGGCCCCTCGCGCTGGACCTTCCTCCGCGACCTGGTCGCCCGACACCCCGACCGGATCGTCTTCGGGTCCGGCGACATCTGGGACGTCCGGGACATCTTCGGGATGCTCGGCTACACCGGCGTGCGGGCGGTGGCCGTCGCCCGCGGGTGCATCGGCAACCCCTGGATCTTCCGGCAGGCCCGCCAGATGCTCGCCGGCGCCGAGCCCACGCCCCCCACGATCGCCGAGCAACGCCACGCGCTGGAGCAGCATTTCCGCCTCTCCCTGGCCGTCACGCGCCGGTTCCGCAAGGGCGAAGAACAGACCAGCAAGATGATGCGGAAATTCGCGATCCGCTTTTCCGCCCACCACCCGCGCGGAGAAGACGTCCGCAAGCGAATGATCGCCGTCCGCAACTCCAAGGAGTGGTTCGGGGTGCTCGACGAATTCTACGGCATCCTTTGCGGGCCGATCGCGTGAACCCGGCCCGGCCGCGGCACCCTTCCATTTACCAGACAGGCGGTTCGTTGCCACTCCAGCGGTTTTCCACTACCTTGCTCCAACCGCACCGACGCGGGCTCGCGAGGGATTTCGTTGGGGAACAAGCCCGCTCTCAGCGGGCCAGGATGTATTCCGCATGGCTGCTCCTACCGACGCGTTCGCCGACGCCGCCCCGGCCCTTCCGTCCAACATCCCGCCCCTCCCGGACGATGCCACGCCCGAGCAGAAGGACGAGCACTGGTTCCGGCACGTCTACGCCGGCGACAAGATGCCCCAGCTGACCTTCCGCGCTGTCGCGATGGGCGGCATCCTGGGCATGTTGATGGCCGCGTCCAACCTCTACACCACGCTCGCGATCGGCTGGGGATTCGGCGTCGCGATCACGTCGTGCGTGATGAGCTTCGTGATCTGGAACGCCTTCCGCGCGCTCACCGGCGGGCGCATCTCCCAGATGTCGCTGCTCGAGAACAACTGCATGCAGTCGACCGCCTCGGCCGCCGGCTACTCGACCGGCTCCACGATCGCGACGATGTTCGGCGCGCTCCTGCTGCTGGCCGTGACCCCGGAAGGAAAGACCTCGGCCGACGTCAAGACCTGGGACATTTCTCCCATCTGGGCCGTCGCCCTTTTCACCCTCTGCACCGGCCTGATGGGCACACTGCTGGCCATCCCGCTCAAGAAGCAGATGATCAACCACGAGCAGCTGCGATTCCCCTCGGGCGTCGCCGCGGCCGAGACCCTGCGCAGCCTCTACGGCAAGGGCCGCGAGGCTCTCGAGAAGGCCTACACGCTGGTCGGAGGCATCCTTGTCGGTGGCATTGTCGGCATCATCAACACCCCCAAGGAGGTCCTGCCGTTCCTCGACAAGATCCTGCCCTGGAGACTCCCGGAACTGTTGCCCGAGGCGGGATTCGGGAAGATCCACGGAAAGACGCTGCCGGTTTTCGGCTTCGAGCCGAGCCTTCTCTTGATCGCCGCGGGCGTGATCACACGCATGCGCGTCTGCCTTTCCATGTTCATCGGCGCAGCGATCCTGCACTGGGTGATCGCCCCGTGGCTGGTCGAGCAGGATGTCCGCATGGCCGGGTCCGGCTGGTTCCCGGAGGGCGCTGATTTCCTGTACGACAAATCGAAGGCGATCGATACCGTCGTGAAGAACGTCGCCCTCACCGGCGACGGCGGCACCCTCCGGATCACCACCTGGTCGCTGTGGGGCGGCACGGCCCTGATGGTCTTCGCCAGCCTCACCTCCGTCGCCATGCAGTGGCGCACGGTCGGCCGCGCGTTTGCTTCCTTCTCCCTCGGCAACGATCGCGGTGACGAGGGGAGCAGCGAGCGCGCCGAGTCGGACGCCATGAAGCAGATCGAGGTTCCGTTCAAGTGGATGGTCATCGGCGTCGCCCCCGTCGCCATCGCCCTGCTCTTCGTCCAGATCGTCGCGTTCCACATCGCCTGGTGGGCCGGAGCGATCGCGATCGCCATGTCGTTCGTTCTCTCCTTGGTCGCCTGCCGCGCCACCGGCGAGACCGACACCACGCCCATCGGGGCCATGGGCAAGGTCATGCAGCTCATGTTCGCCGTCTTCCACCCCGGCCAGGTGGTCCCCAACCTCGCCTCCGCCGGCGTCGCCGCCAACAGCGCCATCTCGTCGGCCGATCTGCTGACAGACCTCAAGAGCGGCTACCTGCTGGGCGCCAACCCGCGCAAGCAGTTTCTCGCCCAGTTCTGCGGCGTGTTCTTCGGCACCCTCGCCATTGTCCCCATCTGGTTCCTGATGGTGCCAGACAAGGCCCATCTCGAGAAGTTCGCCGCGCCCGCGACCCGCACATGGGAAGCCGTCGCCCGTGTCCTCACCAGGGGCATCGAGTTCCTCCCGGTCTCGGCCCGCTGGGCGATCTTGTACGGCGCCCTCGTTGGCATCTTCCTTCCGCTGCTCGAGCGAACGATCGCCCCCAGGTACCGCAAGTTCCTCCCCTCGGCGATGGGCCTCGGCCTCTCCTGGGTCGTGTACTTCAGCAACGCCCTGGGCTTCTTCATCGGCGCCGTCGTCATCTGGATCTGGGAGATGTGCAGCCGCCGCAGCGCCGACAAGTACGCCGTCCCGCTGGCCTCGGGCATGATCGCCGGCGAGTCGCTCATCAAGGCGATCATCGCGATGGCCGCGACCGCGATCGGGATCTTCGGCTCCCACCCGACCTGACCCGCCGCTCCCGGCCGCAACGCGGTGCCGCCATCGCGGGTATGGTACTGTGCGCACGCCGTGCCCCTGGCCGGGGCACCCGGCAGACGCACCGCATGGCAGCCACGCCCTTCACCCGCCGCACCCGCACCCTGCTGGCGCGACTCGCGTCCCTGGTGGCCGACCGCGCCCGCAACGAGGCCGACGCGACGCGTGTCCACGATGCGGCCGTCGAGGACGCCCTGCGGATCCACAAGGAGACCGTCTCGGCCGCCGAGGGCGAAGCCAAGCTCTCCCGCGGCTCCACCGAGGCCGAGTACAACGCCAACGTCAAGGCGCTGCGCGCCTCGCACGAGCGACAGCTCGCCGCCGCCCGCGCCAGCTTCGACAAGGACGTCAAGGAGTTCCGCTCCCGCACCGCCGCCCTCGAGACCGCCGCGGCCCGCAAGCTCGAGGACGGCCAGTGGCTCGTCGACACCATGATCGAGTCCGGCGAGACCAAGCTCAAGCGCGAATTCGACAACGCCAAACGCTCCCTCCAGAACCTCAACCAGCGGCTCGACGAACTCGGAGGACAGGCCCAGGCCGCCCTCGAGAAGCTCTCCCACCGGCCCCTCCCCGCGCCCCCCCCCGACGCGGGACACTGGGCCGTCCCCGACGACATCGCCGGAATGCGCGACAAGTGCGAGCAGCTCGTCAAGGGCGCCGCCGTCGCCCTCGACGAGCTCAAGGCCCGCATCCGGCCACGCCTGCTCGGACCGGCGACCTTTGTCTTCGTGCCCATTCTCATGATCGCCGGCGGCATCGCCACCGGCATCACCCTCAAGGGCGAGCCCTACCCGAACTCCGCCGCGATGGGCGCCGGCGCCGGCGCAGCGCTGGCGGCGATCATCTTCATCCCGCTGCGCACGGTGCTGCGGCGCCGCGTCCGCCCCGCCGCGGAGCGCTTCAGCCGGCAGATGGCCGAGGCCCGCCGCACCATCGAGCACTGCGTCCGGCAGGCCGACTTCCAGCTCGACGATCGCAAGCTCCAGCTCCGCAAGCAGGCCGATCAGGAGATCGCCAAGGTCAAGCTCGAGGTCAACCAGCTCCGCTACGAGGCCTACCGCCGGAAGACGGAGGAAGAGCCCGTCTTCGTCCTCGATCACGAGAACACCATCGTCAGCCTCCGCGCCAAGCTCCTCGACGAGTCCGCCCAGTTCGAGCGCGGTTTCCGCGAGACCCTCGACTCCATCGAGCAGCGCCGCGCCGATGCACTCGCCGCCGCCGGCGCAGCACGCGACGGCTCCATCGCCGACTCCGACGCCCGGCTCGCCCGCCAGCGCCGGGAGATGGAGGCCGCCTGGCGCGACGGCATGGCCGAGTGCTACGCCGAGATCCGCGTGATCCAGGCCGCGGCCGCGCGCAGCTCCCCGTCGTGGGATGATCCCTCGTGGGCCACGCACGGCCCCGCCGCCTCGGTCCCCGAGGCCGTCAGCATCGGCCGCTTTGAGATCGACCTGGGCGCCCTGCCCGGCGGGCTGCCCGGGGAAGCGAGCTTCGCCCTGCCCGGGCCGGCCGCCTTCGATCTCCCCGCGCCGCTGGACCTCCGCGAGCGCGGCAGCGTGCTCCTCCAAGCCGGCGCCGAGGCCCGCAAGCACTCGGTCGGCGCCCTCCAGAACATCATGCTGCGCCTCCTGACCGCCCTGCCCCCCGGCAAGGTGCGCTTCACCATCGTCGACCCCGTCGGCCTGGGCGAGAGCTTCGCCGGCTTCATGCACCTGGCCGACTACGAGCAGCAGCTCGTCGGCGACAAGATCTGGACCGAGTCACGCCACATCGAGCAGAAACTCACCGACCTCACGGAGCACATGGAGACCGTCATCCAGAAGTACCTCCGCAACGAGTTCGCCACCATCCAGGAATACAACGAGAAGGCCGGCGAGGTCGCCGAGCCCTACCGCTTCCTCGTGATCGCCGATTTCCCCGCCGGTTTCTCCGAGGCCGCCGCCAAACGCCTCGCCAGCATCGTCGCCTCCGGCCCGCGCTGCGGCGTCTTCACCCTGATCGCCGTCGATACCCGCCAGCGCCCCCCCGCGTGGGTCCCCATGCCCGACCTCGAGCGCGGCAGCGTCAACCTGGTCTTCAAATCCGGCCGCTTTGCCTGGCAGGAAGAACCGTTCAGCCGCTGGCCCCTCACGGTCGACCAGCCCCCCGACGATGAGACGTTCACCCGCCTCATCCACGAGGCCGGCCGCAACGCCAAAGACTCCGGCCGCGTGCAGGTACCGTTCGAAACCGTCGCCCCCTCCCCCGAGCAGGTCTGGACCCGCGATGCCGCCGAAGAGATCCGCGTCCCCATCGGCCGCGCCGGCGCCACCAAGATCCAGAGCCTCTCCCTCGGCCGCGGCACCGCCCAGCACTCCCTGATCGCCGGCCGCACAGGCTCGGGCAAGTCCACTCTCCTCCACGCGATCATCACCAGCGCCGCCCTCTGGTACAGCCCCGCGCAGGTCGAGCTCTACCTCGTCGACTTCAAGAAGGGCGTCGAGTTCAAGACCTACGCCTCCCATGTGCTCCCCCACGCCCGCGTGATCGCCGTCGAATCCGAGCGCGAGTTCGGCCTCTCGGTCCTCCGCCGCCTCGACTCCGAGCTCACGCGCCGCGGCGAGATGTACCGGCACCTGGGCGTGCAGGACCTCGCCGGCTTCCGCCGTGCCAGGCCCGGCGAGGAACTCCCCCGCGTGCTCCTCATCGTCGACGAGTTCCAGGAGTTCTTCGTCGCCGACGACAAGCTCGCCCAGGAGGCCTCCCTCCTGCTCGACCGCCTCGTCCGCCAGGGCCGCGCCTTCGGCATCCACGTCGTCCTGGGCTCGCAGACCATCGGCGGCGTCTACAGCCTCGCCCGCAGCACCATCGGCCAGATGGCCGTCCGCATCGCCCTCCAGTGCTCGGAAGCCGACTCCTACCTCATCATGAGCGAGGACAACTCCGCCGCACGCCTGCTCTCCCGTCCCGGCGAAGCCATCTACAACGACGCCAGCGGCATGGTCGAGGGCAACAGCCCCTTCCAGGTCGTCTGGCTCCCCGACGACAAGCGCGAGAAATTCCTCGACTCCGTCCGCGCCCGCGTCGCCCCCGACCGCCCCGCTCCCATCGTGTTCGAAGGAAACGTCCCCTCCGACCTGGCCAGGAACCACCTGCTCGCGGGCCTCCTCAACCGGACCGCCAAGCCCGACAGCACGCTCCCCCGCGCCTGGCTCGGAGAGGCCATCTCCATTAAGGACCCCACCTCCGTCGTCTTCAAGCGACAGAGCTCCGCGAACGTCGTCATCGTCGGCCAGCAGGACCTCCCCTCCATGGCCGTCACGCTCGCCGCGACCCTCAGCCTCGCCGCGTTTGTTCGGGCCTCCCCTTCCTCCCGCCCCGCCGATTCCCCGCTCCCGGCGATATCCGTCCTCGACGGCAGCGTCATGGAAGACGGATCCCCGAGCCCCTTCGAGCGCGCGGGCCAGGCCGTGCCCGACCTCATCCGCCGCGGCGGCGTACGCGAGGCCGACGCCATGATCGCCGCGCTCCACGAAGAGCTCCAGCGTCGCCAGCAGCCCGACGCCGCCGAAGGACCGAGCCTGTTCCTTGTCGTCTACGGCCTCCAGCGCTTCCGCACGCTCCGCCGCGCCGAGGAGGACTTCGGTTTCGGCTCCTCGGACTCCGAGCCCGCCGGAAAGCCCGACCAGCAGCTCGCGGCGATCCTCCGCGACGGCCCCGCCCTGGGGATCCACACCGTCATGTGGGTGAACACCGCGGCGACGCTGGAACGCTCCCTCGATCGCCGCGCCCTGCGAGAGTTCGACGGCCGCGTGCTCTTCCAGATGAGCCAGGCCGACAGCAGCGTGCTGATCGACGGCCCCCAGGCCGCCCAGCTCGGTCAGCACCGCGCCCTCTATTTCAGCGAAGAGAGCGGAATCATCGAGAAATTCCGACCCTACGCGGTCCCGAGCCAGGAATGGCTCGCCGGGGCTCTCTCGCAGCTCGCCGGATGAACGTCGCCCGGCGCACCGCCCGGCGGCTCGAAGCGATCCCCGACGCTCTCACTTGTCCTGCAGCGCCCCCTCGACAAACTGGAACCTGAGAACGCCGTCCTCGACGACGGTGCTCTGCACCAGGCGCAGCTCCACCACCATTCGCCCGGACTCCGTCCGCTGGTGCTCCCTGATCGCCCGCATCGCAACGTGCACCATCGGCTGGCAGTCTTCATCGAGAGACTCGAAGAACTTCGACGCATCCGCCTCGGTGAGCCACCCATCGCCGTCCAGGTCGAGCATGGCCGCCAACGGCCCGTCGCGCCGCGACCATTCATCAAGGAAATCCACGATGTCCTGGTCATCCAGGACATCGTCCCGGTTGAAGTCCGCCGTGCAGAACTCCTTGAGCAGGTCGTACCGCAACGGCGTCTTCCGCCACGGCAGCGAAAGAGCCTCGTCATCCGACGGCGGCAATTCGGGCGCCGGCTCGGCGACCAGCGCCATCGGCACGTCGCCGATCCCCCACCGCCGCGCACCCGACGACGCCGCGTCCGTGCTCCCGCCCTCCGTCGGGCCTTGGCCCGTCGCCGATTCCCCCGAAGTCCTTGGCGCGAAGTTCTCGGACCAGCGCTCCGGCCCGCCCTCGATCTCCGCCCCCCGCAGCCCATCCGCGGCGCCATCGCCCTGCGCCGGCATGACCGGATCCGTCCGCATCGAGCGCAGACTCCAGGCGCCCAGCGCGATCGCCGCGACGCCCGTGATCACGCCGATTCTGCCCGTGAGCCGGTTCATTGGCGTTCTCAGAAAGTCCCCGGCGGAATTCTACCATTCTCTGGGACACAGAGGGCGCTCACTTCATCAGACAAATCGGACCTCCGGGCTCCCTGCTCTCCCATTCCCCAGCACTCTCATCGCATGGGGCGCCGACGCCAGTCCGACGGAGAGTCCCGCCCTTGGTTAGACTGCCCGACCTATGCGCATCCCTCTCCGTGCCGTCGCTTGTACGCTGGCCAGCGCGTGTGGCTGGTTCTTCTCCGGGTGCGCAAGCCACGCTCCCCCGGCCCCCTCCGAACCATCCAAGGCCGAGAGCCCCGCGACCGACTCTCCCGAATTCCGCAAGCCGACCGGGCTGGACCTTGAGACCGTCTTCTCGGAACTCCGTCTTCCGTCCCCCAACCGGGTGCGCACCTCCGCGGGCACGCCCGGTCCAGAATACTGGCAGCAGCATGCCGACTACACCATCAACGCCACGTTTGATGAGGCCGCGAGCACCATCACCGGCCATGAGCAGATCGTGTACGAGAACTACTCGCCCGATCCGCTCCCGTTCATCTGGATCTACCTCGAGCAGAACTACTTCAAGGACCAGAGCATCGGCAACCTGATGCGCGAGGATGGCGGCCGGTTCGGCAACCGCGGCGGCTTCGCCGGGGGATGCGAGATCAAGTCGATCAAGATGGTCGGTCGGGGCTCCGACGAGCGCCCGAAGCCGGCCGCCGAGTCGATGGAGCAGCCCCCGACGCATCCGACGGTTTCACCCAATGATCCGCGTGCCGATCTTGACTACAAGACCTACGACACGATCTGCCGGGTCGAGCTGCCATCACCCGTGGAGGCCGGTGGAGGACGGCTCGTCCTCGAGATCGAGTGGTCCTTCAAGATCCCCCCCTACGGCGCCGATCGCCTGGGCATTGAGCCCGCCGAGCTCGGCCCCGTCTACCAGTTCGCCCAGTGGTTCCCCGCGATCGCCGTGTACGACGATGTCCACGGCTGGAACACCCTCGGCTACCTCGGCCAGGGCGAGTTCTACACGAACTTCGGCAGCTACGACGTCTCCCTGACCGTCCCCCGCGCCCACATCGTCGCCGCCACCGGCGTCCTGCAGAACCCGCAGGAGGTCCTCACGCCCACGCAGGTCGACCGGCTCGACCAGGCCAGGACCAGCGAACAGACCGTGGTCATCCGCAAGATGGAAGAGGTTGCCGACCCGGCTTCGCGCCCGGCCGGCGAAGGACCGCTCACCTGGCACTTCATCGCCCACGATGTCCGCACTTTCGCGTGGTCCAGCTCGGCGAGCTTCATATGGGACGCCGCGCACATTCCCCAGCGCGGCATCTCTCCCTCCGAGCGGAGCAAGGACGGCGCGAAGATCCCGGCCGGGACCCTCGTGCAGTCGGTCTATCCGAAGGAGGCCCTCCCGCTGTGGAACCAGAGCACACAGATGCTCAAGGCGGCGATCGAGGGCTACGGCAAGCGCTGGTTCACCTATCCCTACCCCAGCGCCACCAACGTCAACGGCCGCGCCGGCGGGATGGAGTACCCCATGATCATCTACTGCCACGAGCGGCAGAACGATCACGGCCTCTTCGGCGTCACCACCCACGAGATCGGCCACAACTGGTTCCCCATGGTCGTCAACACCGACGAACGCCGGCACGCCTGGATGGACGAGGGCTTCAACTCCTTCATCAACTACTACAGCAACGCCGAGTACTGGAACCAACCGCCCGACGGACGCGGTAACGCCGCGGCCTTCGCGCCGGCCATGCTCGAGCCCGATCAGCAGCCGATGGACACACCGGCCGATCGCATCCGCGACGGACGCCTGGGCACTCTCGAGTACGCCAAGCCGGCGACCATGCTGGTGCTGCTGCGCGAGGTGGTCCTGGGCCCCGACCGGTTCGACGCGGCCTTCCGGCAGTACATCAACTCATGGGCCTTCAAGAGCCCCCGCCCCTGGGACTTCATCCGCTGCATGGAGAACGCCGCGGGCTCGGACCTTGCCTGGTTCTGGCGCGGCTGGATCTACGGCACCGGTTTGCTCGACCAGGCCGTCACGGGCGCCGACTTCAACCCCGCCAGCCGCCGCGCGCACGCGAGCTTCGAAAACCGGGGCGAGCTCGTCCTGCCGATGACCTACCGCGTCACGTACGAGGACAATTCTACCGAAGATCGCCAGCTCCCCGTCGAGGCCTGGTACGCCAAGACCCGCTTCACCGCCGCGTGGGATTCCGGGGGCAAGAAGCCCATCAGGATCGAGGTCGATCCGGAGCGCAAGCTGCCGGACGTCCAGCGGGCCAACAACACCTGGCCGGCCGCGCCCGCCAGCGCCGTCGATCCGGCGCCCAAGAAGTAGCACGACGTTGGCGGCAGGACGCGGAGTGGCGCTGCCGGCCCTTCGGGTCCGAGCATCACGGCTGCTCGAATACCACGGGCACCCGCACCCGCGGCGTCCACGCGCTGGGGGGCTGCGTCCACCACAACGCCTGCTCGGCGTCGAACTCCGGCGCCGCCGGGATCGCCTCGGGGAGTTCGATGAACTCCACGGTCCCCGCGCCCCTGGTGGTCAGCACGTTCCTGAGCGATTCGATCGCCTCGGCCGACAGTCGCACATCCACCGATGCAACCGTCCGTCGGGGCACGGACCGCTGGTCGAGCACGGACTCTGAAGCCTGCACCGATCGGGCCGGCGGTGGCTTGTCGCTCGCCGCCAGCGCCTCGGGCCGGCCACGCTCGATCGAATCTGCTCCCAGCCGATGCAGGGGCCGGAGGCTCTCGGCCGCCGAGGCAATCCGCGCGGCATCTTGGGGAGACGCATCCACGGACCCGACCAGGCCCGCAGCGCTGTCGCGGTCTCGCAGGGCTGTCTGGGCCTTCTGCATGGCGCGCTGGGCGCTGCCCGCGACCACACGGACCATCAGCCTGCCTTCGCGGGCCAGTTCGAGGGCCCGCTCGGCGGAAATCTCAGCGGGCGCGGCCGCGACCGTGGCGTTCGGGACCGCATCGCCCCGGTTCGCCGGTCCGGGAGCTTCGGGGGCCGAAGATTTGGCGCTCGGCGCAACGGCGAGCTCTCCATCTGCCTCTCTGTGGCCCGCCGATTCCTTTCGGAACATGTTGTCAACGGGCGCCGCGGGACTGATTCGACCGGAAGAGGAATCGGAGAAGGGCGAGCTTGCGGCGTCGCGCTGTGCAAACAGCGGAGTGCTCGTGTTCGTGCGGGCGGGCATCATGATGTACGCCGCGCCCCCGATCGCGACGGCGAGCACCGCCGCGAGCGCCCCGTAGCGGCCGAAGATCAACGACGCACCGCCGCGGCGCGGGACCACCCGCACCTGGGGCGGGCGATCCGACACGAGGGTTCCCTGCTCGACCCCGGTTGAGAATTGTGACCCGGCCTCATCCCCCGAGAGCAACGCCTCTCGCTCGAGGTACGCCTCGACACCGTTGAGCAGCCCGCGCGGCGGCACCGCATCGGCGACCGAGGTCAGCCCGGCACGATCCCCGACCATCCCCTCGATCATCCGAAGGATGTCAGGCCTTCCCTGCCACCGCGTCAAGACGGCCCTTTCGCGCTCGGGAGAGAGCGATCCCTCGACGAGCCCGAGCAGCTCTGATTCATCAGCTTCCGAAAGCCCGGGCCATGGCCCACCGCCGCCGCGTTGACCCGCACCCTTCAGGGAGGGCTCGCCGCGCCGTGCAGGATTGGGATCAGGTCCGCTGGGCATCTGGTTCCTTCAGGTCTTCGTCCAAGTCCCAATGTCGAGTGCTCCAATACCGGCCGATCGCCCCGGATCCGACCGGGTCGCCCCCTACTTGCCTTCCCACCCCGGGGATTCACCGGATTGCAGACTCTCCAAGGCCTGCCTCAGGGCGGCACGGGCCCGGAACAACCGACTCTTCACGGTGCCGACCGGCACCTCAAGAACTTCAGCGATCTGGTCGTAGTCGAGATCCCGAGTGTCCCGCAGGACCAGAATCGCTCTTTGTTCGGCATCCAGACAATCCAAGGCTTCAAGAATGTGTAGCCTCTGTTCACCTGATTCGACGCCCAGCCCGGCATCCGGTTCCCTGCTGCGGACCGAACTGCCGACGGACGGTCCCTCATCCGCCCCCCCACCCCAGCCAGTTCCCCCAGTTCCAACCCTGCCCGAACGGTCGCCCGGGCTATCCAAACTGCTGTGGCGACGAACCTTCTCGGCCCGGAGGCGGGAGAGGCAGACGTTCATGGTAATTCGGTATAGCCAGGTAGAGAATTTGGCGCGGCCATCAAACCGCTGGATATTCTGGACAATCTTGACCAGTGTATCTTGAGCCAAATCCTCGGCCAGTTCGCGATGGCCGACCAGGCGCAGGCAGAGGTTGTAGACGTTTGACTGGTGGCGACCCAGGAGCAGGCGCCAGCCCGATGGATCGCCGCGCGTGATCGCCTGAACGAGGGCCAGGTCCTGGGTCTCATCGCCGACCGCCGATGAGGCGGGTAGTTCGCCCGGCGGCGTGCTGGCGATCGGACGGGCTGAACCGGGCTTGTCAGGCATGTTTGGGACGATGGTAGGGTCACTCGAGGCGGAGCCCGACCGGCCCATGGCTGGTGCCGTTGGTGGGCATGGCGGGGGCGAGGTTGCGGGAATCCTGTGACCCGCGGCTGTTGCGAAAGCGGTGTGTGCCGAGGTGATTGGCGACGGGCGTTCGGGCTTGTCCTGCAACCTCATATCATCGCCCATGCTCGAACCAGCCCGAGTTTCCAAGTACGACACCTACACCTCCCCGCTCGCCGAGCGCAACGCCAGCCCCGAGATGCTCCGCCTCTGGTCCCCGCGCCACAAGTTCAACACCTGGCGCCGCATCTGGCTCGCCGTCGCCGAGGCCCAGCACGAACTCACCAAGAACCCCGACCAACGAGCCCGAAGCGCAAGCGAGGGCGTTTCTCCCCCCATCCCACCAACCGCTCACACCCCTCCCACCACGCCCCCCCAACCCGAACTCGTCACCGCCGAGCAAGTCGAAGAACTCCGCGCGGTGGTCAACCGCCAGAACCCCGACGGCACCACCGGCATCACCGACGATGACATCCGGCTCGCCGAGAAATATGAACGCGACCTCCGCCACGATGTCATGGCCCACGTCCACGCCCTCGGGGATCAATGCCCCAAGGCCAAGGGCATCATCCACCTCGGCATGACGAGCCAGGATGTGGTGTGCAACGCGGACCTGCTTGTATTGCACGAGGCGTGCCGACTGGTCGAGACAAAGGTGCAGCGAGTGATCGTTTCGCTGGGCATATTTGCCGAACGCACCGCATCCGTTCCGTGCCTTGCATTCACTCACTACCAACCTGCCCAGCCTGTTACAGTCGGTCGACGCACTGCTAACTGGGCGGAAGAGATCCGATTTGCTTGGTTCGAGAAATACTCCCAGAACTGGTCCGATCTGATGCTCCGAGGCTTGCGCGGAGCCACAGGAACACAAGCCTCGTTCTTGTCGCTCCTGAACGGCGACACTGAACTGGTTGACCGTCTGGAGGCACTCTTCATCCGTCGACTCGCCCACGCTGATGAGCCGGCCACGCAGGATGACGGGTCACTCTTGGATCGCCGACGTCGAATTGTGGTCGGCCGTGAGCGGCACCGCGCGTCTCTTGTAGCACGTGGGAAGCCAACCAATAGTGTGGATGCAGACTTGACCTACTGGCAGTCGCTCGACATCAACGGGCTGCGTCGGCACTTTGACCAGTCTGAGATTCGCTTGCACGCCATATTCGGGCTTACTACGCAGACATACTCGCGTAGTTATGATGCCATTCTCCTCTCCCGCATAGCGGTGATCGCCTCCGTACTCCACAAGATCACCACCGATATCCGCCTCCTCTGCAACAGAAAAGAACTCGACGAGCCCTTTGAAGACAAGCAGATAGGCTCCTCCGCCATGCCCTACAAGCGCAACCCCATGCGCTGCGAGCGCATCTGCGGCCTCACGCGCTTCGTCATGAACCTGGTCGGCAACGCCTACGACACCGCCGCGACCCAGTGGCTCGAACGCACGCTCGATGACTCCTCCAACCGCCGACTTTCACTCCCCGAGGCCTTCCTCGCCCTCGATGGCGCCCTGGACCTCATGCACAACGTCGCCAGCGGCCTGATCGTCCACGAAGCCATGGTCAAGAAGAATCTCATGGCCGAACTCCCCTTCATGGCCACCGAAAACATCCTCATGGGCTGCGTCAAACTCGGCGGGGATCGCCAGCGCTACCACGAACTCATCCGCCAGCACGCCCAGGCCGCCGGCCTCCGTGTCAAATCCGAAGGCCTCGACAACGACCTCCTCGATCGCCTCCAGAACGACAAAAACTTCTGGTCCACCGCCCGCGGCGGCCCGCTCGCGGCCGAACTCGACTGGACGGGCCTCTTGGATCCAATGAGGTACATTGGCCGCAGCGTCGAGCAGACCGAACGCTTCATCAAGGAGGTTGTCGAGCCGCTGCGTGAGCGGTACGGTGAGGCGATCGCCGAGCTCGGCGAGAGCGGGCCGCGGGTTTGAATCGGGGGTGTGCCGCGAATCCACCTGTCTCGACCGCCGGCTGAAGCCGGCGGCTCTGATTCACACCCCCGCCGACGCCGCGAGCAGCCGGTACCCCACCCCCGCTTCCGTGACAAGAAACCGCGGCTGCGCTGGATCCGCCTCGATCTTCTGCCGCAGCTGGGCTGCGTACACACGCAGGTACTGCACATCACCGGCGTGCGTCGGTCCCCAGACTTCCTTCAGGATCATCGAGTGCGTCAGCACCTTCCCCGCGTGCTTGACCAGGAACGCCAGCAGCTTGAACTCGGTGGGTGTGAGCCGCACATCGTGGGCGCCGGCGGTATCGGTGAGCTTGACGGTGCGGGCGTCGGTGTCGATGCGGAGGGTGCGGTCGTCGGCGGTGGACTGGTAGAGCGAATCGGCCGCGCCGGCGGGCCGGGCGGCGTGGCGGAGGGCAACGCGCAGGCGGGCCATGAGCTCGGGCACACCGAAGGGCTTGGTGAGGTAGTCATCGGCGCCGGCGTCCAGTGCGGCGACCTTGTCCTGCTCCTGGCCGCGGGCCGAGAGGACCACGATGGGCACGCCTGAATCGGTTCGTATCTGGCGGGTGATGTCCAGGCCGTCGCCGTCGGGCAGGCCCAGGTCCAGCAGGATCAGGTCGGGGCGCTGGGTGCGGGCCTGGAGCAGCCCGTCCCTGGCGGTGGCGGATTCCTTCACGCGGTAGCCGCTGCTCTCGAGCGTGGCGCGGAGGAACCGGCGGATGGAGTCCTCGTCGTCGATGACGAGGATCAGCGGGCTGTGGGGGAGTTGGGGCTGCGGGCTTGTGTTCATGGCTGGCGCTGGGGCGCGGAGGTCACGGCCGGCGCGGGCGGGGGCTCGGCGGTCTCCTTGGGCACGACCGGCTGCGGCCGTTCGATGGGGAGTGAGAACAGGAAAGCGACCCCGCGCGGGGAGTTGGGCTCGGCCCAGATGCGACCGCCGTGCGCCTTGATGATGCCCTGGCAGATCGTCAGGCCCAAGCCGATGCCGGTGGCGCTGCCGGAGGGTCGCGAGGTGCGACCGCGGTAGAAGCGTTGGAAGACCTTGGAGGTCTCATCCTGCTGGAGTCCGGGCCCCTGGTCGGCGACCTTGACGACGACGTAGGAATCGGTGGCCCACGCGGCGATCTCGATGGGCGTGCCGGCGGGCGTGTAGCGCAGGGCGTTGTCGACGAGATTGTGGATGACCTGGGGGAGCATGGCGCTGTCGCCGCGGACGAGGGGGAGATCGGCGGGGATGTGCACGCGGCTGCGGCGAGCCTCGAGGGCTTCGCGGTGGCGGGCCAGGCCGGCGCCCACGACCTCCTCGATGGACGTCCACTCCTTGCGGAGCTCGATCCCGGCCTCGAGGCGGGTCGCGAAGACGAGGTTGGCGATCAGGTCGTTGAGGCGTTCGGCCTCGCGGACGATGCTGTCGGTGAGCTCGGCCCTGGTGCGATCGTCGAGACCCGGGCCGGCCTGCTGGAGGGCGGTGGCGGCGCCCTCGATGCTCGCCAAGGGCGTGCGCAGGTCGTGGGAGACCGAGCTGAGCAGGGCGCTGCGGAGGCGTTCGGACTCGGCCTCGATCTTGGCGGCGTGGCGGCCTTCGATGAGGGCGACGCGCTCGAGGGCCTGGGAGATCTGGCTGGCAAGCGAGTCCAGCAGGAGCAGCTGGGGCGTGGCGAACGCGCCGGCGGGGTCGCGCGGCCGGATCGCCAGCACGCCGATCTTGCCCTGGGACGCCGAGAGCGGCTGGTAGCGACCGGCGGCGGCGGGGAGGGCCTGGGTTCCCATCCCGGCGGGGGCGCCGTGGTCGAAGGACCATCGCGCCACGCCGCGTTCGCGGTCGTCGAGCCAGTCGGGGGAGCCGGCGCTGGCGAGCGTGTCGATGCTGCCGGGCCGGTCCTCGGGACCGGGCACGAGGATCGAGGCATCGCACTCGAAGGTGTCGCGCAGCTGCTGCACAGCGACGGCGGCGATCTCGGAGCGGTCCCGCGCGCCGGAGAGCCCGCGCGACATCTCGAAGGAGAGGGCGGTGCGTCGTTCGCGGATGCGGGAGGCTTCGGCCAGATCGCGCAGGCGGGTGGTGAGGTTGGCGATCAACAGGCCGGTGACGAGCATGACGCCGAATGTCAGCAGGTACTGGACATCGTGGACGGCGAAGGTAAGGACGGGCTGCACGAAGAAGAAATCGAAGGCGGCGACGCCCAGGATCGCGGCGAGCACGGCGGGCCCGCGTCCGAGCCAGACGGCGCAGATCATCACGCCGGCGAGGTAGACCATGGCGATGTTGGCGTTGTCGAGGTGTTCGAGCGCGAGCATACCCAGGAAGCTGCACGCGGAGACGACCATGAGCGAGTACAGGTAGGGGACCGGCCCGGCGCGTCCGTGGGCGAGGCGAGCGTCGCCGGGATCACTGGGGCGCTGGTCGAGGTCTCCGCGGATGACGTAGACATCGATCTCGCCGCTGAGGCGGATGAGGTCGTTGACGAACGAACCGGCGAGGGCTTCCTTCCAGCGCGGCAGGCCGGTCTTGCCGACGACGATCTTGCTGACGTTCCGGGAGCGTGCGAAGGCGATCAGCTCGGCGGCGGCGCTGGCGCCGCTGAGGGTGGTGGTGCGTGCCCCGAGGCTCTCGGCCAGGCGCAGCGTCTGCATGACGCGGTCGCGATCGGCGGGCGGGAGGCTGGAGGTGCGGGGCGTTTCGACGTAGACGGCGATCAGGTCGGCGTGCAGGCCGGCGGCCATTCGTTTGGCGGCGCGGACGACTTTGCCGGACATGGGGCTGGGGCTGACGGCGACCAGGATGCGGTCGGCGGCGGGCCAGACGGCGCGGATGCCCTTGCCCTCCTTGTAGAGGCGCATCTGCTGGTCGACCCATTCGGCGGTTCGGCGGAGGGCCAGCTCGCGGAGTGCGGTGAGGTTGCCGCGGCGGAAGAAGGACTCGGTCGCGGCCTGGATGCTCTGGGGAACGTAGACACGCCCGGCCTTGAGGCGTTCGAGCAGGACCTCGGGGGGCAGGTCGACCAGCTCGATCTCGTCGGCCTCCTCGATCACGGCGTCGGGGACGGTCTCGCGGACGGAGACGCCGGTGATCTGGGCGATGACGTCGTTGAGGCTCTCGATGTGCTGGACGTTGAGCGTGGTGTAGACGTTGATGCCGGCGCGGAGGAGTTCCTGGACATCCTGCCAGCGTTTCTCGAAGCGGCTGCCGGGGGCGTTGGTGTGGGCGAGCTCGTCGACGACGAGGATCTCGGGCTTGCGTTCGATCGCGGCGGCCAGGTCGAATTCGTGGATCCTGGTCCCGCGGTACTCGACGGTGCGGCGGGGTAGGATGTCCAGGCCCAGCAGCTGCTGCTCGGTTTCGGTGCGGCCGTGGGTCTCGACGAGCCCGATGACGACATCCACGCCCTCGCGCGCGAGTCGCTGGGCGGCCGCGAGCATGGCGTAGGTCTTGCCGACGCCGGGGGCGGCGCCGAAGAAGACCTTGAGGCGTCCGCGGCCAGCCCGGTTCTCTTCTCGCTGGGCCCGGGCGAGCAGTTCGGCGGGATCGGGGCGGGATGGGGTGCCGGGTTCGGCCATGGGGTTGGGGCCATTGTACGGGAGCGGGCCGGGCCCTACAGGGAGGCACGTTGCGCGGGATCGATCCGCCGCATGGGAAGGCCGCCGCGGCTCTTCTGGAAGTAGCAGATCTCCACGAGCCGGGGCCAGATGTCGATGCACGCCTTGATCTGGTTGACGACATCGTCGACGATGCGGGCGACGTTCTGCAGGAAGAAGTCGTGCTCGAATCCGTAGAACGCGCGGTCGAGCGTGGTGGCGAACTGCAGCAGGGTCGCGGCGCGTTCGGGGGTCTGCGTGGTCCGTGCCTCGGCGACCACGCGCTCGTGAACGCGGCGGACGCGGGCGAGGATCTCCTGGCAGTCGGTGAGCGTGACTTCGCCCTCGTAATCAAAGGTGACGGTGAGGGCGTCGGCCTTCCAGGGGTTGGCGTTGAACTTGCGCTTGAGGAGGTTGGCGATCTCCTCGTTGAAGACCTCGGATGCCATGGGGCTGCGCATGTAGTTGTTCTTGAGGTGGGTCTGGGCGGCGTCGACGTGGGCGGAGAGGACCCCGGGCTGTTGGATCCAGAGGCGGTAGATGTAGTCCTCGAAGCGCAGGCGGGTCGGGAAGAAGGGAGGGAGGCCCGCGCGGTTGTCGTAGCCGGCGACGCCGCAGTCGATGCGCCAGTTCTTCTTGGTGACGACCGGGCGCCAGTTAACCAGGACGTAGATCTCGTTGAGGGCCTCGAGATCCGTCTCGGTCGGGTCGCCGAGGAACAGCTCGACGTAGTCGAGGGCGTCGATGTCGTTGGTGCCCGAGCGGAAGGTCTGCGCGACCTTGACGATATCCCCGGGCAGGACCGGGCCCGGGCGCAGCAGGAGCGAGTTCTCCCGCACCAGCCCCGTGCTCGCGTTGGTCTCCAGGTCCATCGCGGTGTCGGCGACGTGATCGCCCTTGAGGTAGTTGCCCGGGACCTCCGCGGCGGGCTTGCCGAGCACATCGAGAAAGGCCGTGAGCAGGTCGTAGCTCTTGCGTGTGTAGCCGCCGTCGCGGGCGCGGACGATCTTCCCGCGGGCGACCTCGTCGGCGGCGAGGGATTCCGGGCTGTCCTCTACGAGCGCCCATGGGCGCATGTCGTCATCGGCGCTGACCAGGATCGACCCGAGCGTGTACATCAGGACGACGTTGCGGTTCCCTCCGTAGCTGGGCCGGAAGAGGTCCCGAACGAGGGAGCCCAGCGCCCTGTCCTTGAGGCGCGAGTTGATGTACGCGATGAACTGCTCTTTCTCGCGCGGGCCTACGTACATCAGCTCGTTGTCGGTCCGGGTCTGCTCGAACGACGGGAAGTACTTCTCGTGGGCGCCCGGGCTTGAGTCGTCGAAGACGAACATCCGCACGTCATGCCCGTTGCGCCGGAAATGCTCGTCGTAGAGGCGCACGGTCTCGCCCACGTCCTTGAGACGGTAGGTGGGGATGGCGAAGTTCACGGGTGCGTTCATCGATCCGTCCGGGCCTCAGTGGGTGGGCGCGGCGTCAAGCTCCAGGTTGAGCTCCAGGACTCTGACCCGGGGCTCGCCGAGGAAGCCCAGCTGCCGGCTCAACGTGTGGCGGGCCACGAGATCTCTCACCGCGCCCGCGCTCATGCCGCGGGCCTTGGCCACGCGACCGACCTGGTACTCCGCGGCCGCGGGTGTGATGTCCGGATCGAGTCCGCTCCCCGACGAGGTCACCAGGTCGACCGGGACGGCCTGGCCCGCGGGACGGGCGTACCCCGCGGAGGCATCGGCCGCCTTCAGGGCGTCAAGGCGTGCCTGCACGTTGGCGACCAGCGCGGGATTGGTCGGGGCGAGGTTGCTCCCCGATGATCCGGTCGACTTGTCGCCGTTGAACGCGGTATACGGAACCGGTCCGGTCGCCGAGAGGCGTCCCCAGAAGTACCTGGGATCGTTGAACTCCTGCCCGATGATTGCCGAGCCCACCGGCTTGCCGTCGCGCGAAATCAGCGATCCGTTGGCCTGGCCCGGGAAGAGCAGCTGCGCAACGGCGGTGATGACCACGGGGTAGGCGATGCCGGTGATGATCGTCAGCAGCAGGAACAGCACGATCGCCGGTCGGATGACGGACGCGGATGTTCTTGGGGTGGTCATCGCATTCACGGAGTTCATGGGGCCGTCCTCACACGAAAAGAGCCAAGATCATGTCGATCAGCTTGATACCCAGGAACGGGACGATCAGTCCGCCCAGCCCGTAGATCACGAGGTTGTTGCGCAGCAGGACCGATGCCTCGACCGGCTTGTACTTCACACCGCGCAAGGCCAGCGGGATCAACGCCACGATGATCAGGGCGTTGAAGATGACCGCCGACAGGATGCCGGTGGCGGGGTTGAGCCGCATGATGTTCAGCGCCTCGAGCTGCGGGTAGGTTGCCGCGAACGCAACGGGGATGATCGCGAAGTACTTGGCGACGTCGTTGGCGATCGAGAAGGTGGTAAGCGCGCCGCGGGTCATGAGCAGCTGCTTGCCGATCTGGACGACCTCGATGAGCTTGGTCGGGTTGGAGTCCAGGTCGACCATGTTGCCGGCCTCTTTGGCCGCCTGGGTGCCGGTGTTCATGGCCACGGCGACGTCGGCCTGGGCCAGCGCCGGGGCGTCGTTGGTGCCGTCGCCGGTCATGGCGACCAGCCGGCCACCCTGCTGGTACTCCCTGATCAGCTTGAGCTTGGCCTCGGGGGTCGCCTGGGCGAGGAAGTCGTCGACGCCCGCCTCCGCGGCGATCGCCGCGGCCGTGACCGGGTTGTCGCCGGTGATCATGACCGTCTTGATCCCCATGCGGCGCATCTGCGCGAACCGCTCGTTGATGCCGCCCTTGACGACGTCCTTGAGCTCGATGACGCCCAGGGTGCGTCCGCTGCCCTCGGCGACCACGAGCGGCGTCGAACCGCGCTTGGCGACTTCATCGACGGTGCGCCGGGCCTCGACACTGGGCTCTCCACCCATGCGTTTGACGTAGGCCTCGATCGCGTCGGCCGAGCCCTTGCGGATCTCGCGTCCGTTCAGGCTGACGCCGGACATGCGCGTCTGCGCAGAGAAGGGCGTGAACGTCGCGCCCAGGTCGTGGATGTTCCGCTCGCGCAGGCCGTGCTTCTTGGCGAGCACGACGATGCTCCGGCCCTCGGGTGTCTCGTCGGCGAGCGACGAGAGCTGCGCGGCGTCGGCGAGCGCTTCGATCGTGGCGCCGTCGACGGGCACGAAGGCGCTGGCCTGCCGGTTGCCCAGGGTGATGGTGCCGGTCTTGTCGAGCATCAGGACGTCGACGTCGCCGGCGGCCTCCACCGCGCGTCCGGAGGTGGCGATCACGTTGGCCTGCACGAGCCGGTCCATGCCGGCGATCCGGATCGCCGAGAGCAGCCCGCCGATCGTGGTGGGGATAAGGCAGACCAAGAGCGCGACCAGGACGGTGACGGTGACCGGCGCCCCGGTGCCGGAGGCCTTGACAGCGTACATCGAGAAGGGGAGGAGAGTCACGCACGCCAGCAGGAAGATGATGGTGAGCTTGGCGAGCAGGATATCCAGCGCGATCTCGTTGGGCGTCTTCTGGCGCTTGGCGCCCTCGACCAGGGAGATCATGCGGTCCAGGAATGTCTCGCCCGGGTTGGCGGCGATCCGCACGACGATCCAGTCCGAGAGCACGGTGGTGCCACCCGTGACCGCCGAGCGATCCCCTCCCGCCTCGCGGATGACCGGGGCCGATTCTCCCGTGATCGCCGACTCGTTGACCGATGCGATGCCCTCGATCACCTCGCCGTCGCCGGGGATGACCTCGCCGGCCTCGACGAGCACGACATCACCCTTGCGCAGGGTCGCGCCCGACACCGAGCTCTGGGAGGCATCGCGCTTCGGTGCCGCGAGCTTGCGCGCCGTGACGTCCCGGCGCGTCTTGCGCAGGCTCGCGGCCTGGGCCTTGCCGCGGCCCTCGGCCATCGCCTCCGCGAAATTGGCGAACAGCACGGTAAACCACAGCCAGATCGCAACCCACCCGATGAACGCCGGCGGGGCCTCACCCTTGCCCACCAGCGCCTGCACCCAGAGCACGGTGGTGAGGATGCTCACCACGAAGACGACGAACATGACGGGGTTGCGGACTTGCTCCCTGGGGTTGAGCTTCACGAGCGCGGAGACGACGGCGTCTTTCACGATCGCGGGGTCGAACAGGGAGCTGGTGGCGGTGGCTTTGGACATGGTTCAATGACCTTGCAGTACCAGGTGCTCGACGATCGGGCCCAGCGCCAGCGCCGGGACGAACGTCAATGCGCCGACGATGACAACGACACAGACCAGCATCGCGACGAACACGGGCGTATGGGTCGGCAGCGTGCCCGCGGTCGTGGGGACCGGCTTCTTGGCCGCCAGGGATCCGGCGATCGCCAGCACCGGCACGATGATCCAGAACCGCCCGAAGAACATGCACAACCCCAGCGCGATGTTGTACCCCGGCGAGTTGGCCGAGAGCCCCGCGAACGCTGACCCGTTGTTGCCGGTCGCCGAGGAGAACGCGTAGAGGATCTGGCTGAACCCGTGCGCCCCGGGGTTGGACGGCCCGGCGTTGCCCCATGCCGTCATCGCCCCCACCGCCGTTCCGACCAGCATCAGCGCGCACGGCACCAGCACGGCGATCGAGGCCATTTTCATCTCGAACGCCTCGACCTTCTTGCCCAGATACTCGGGCGTCCGCCCGACCATCAGCCCGGCGACAAAGACCGCGACGATCACGAACATGAGCATGCCGTAGAGGCCCGAACCGACGCCGCCGAAGATCACCTCGCCCAGCTGGATCAGCCACAGCGGCACCAGCCCGCCGAGGGGCGTGAACGAGTCGTGCATGGAGTTGACCGCTCCGCACGAAGCGCCCGTGGTCACCGTCGCGAACAGCGCCGAATTGGTGACGCCGAAACGCACCTCTTTTCCTTCCATGTTCCCGCCCGACTGCAGCGCCGACACCGCCTGGTCGACGCCCAGCGCCCCGACGCGCGGGTTCCCGGAGTGCTCGGCCCACTCGCACACCGACAGCAGCCCCAGGAAGATCACCAGCATCGCCGCGAGCACCGACCAGCCCTGGCGCCGGTCCCCCACCATCGCGCCGAACGTCCAGCAGAGCGCGCCGGGGATCGCGAAGATCGCCAGCATCTCCAGGTAGTTGGTCAGGGGAGTAGGGTTCTCAAACGGGTGCGCCGAGTTGGCGTTGAAGAAGCCGCCGCCGTTGGTGCCCAGCTGCTTGATCGCCGACTGCGAGGCGACCGGCCCCATCGGCAGCGTCTGCTGGGCAACCTGGACCGCCTTGGTCTGCGGCTTGCCGTCGGCCCCGGCCACGGCGTTCCCGGCATCGTCCTTGACCGGGTCGTCGTAGCTGAGCGGTTGCACGAGTGGGACGGCCTGGTATTCCTTGAAGTTCTGCACGGTCCCCTGGCCGACAATGACCAGCGCCAGGATCGCCGACAGCGGGAGCAGGACGTACAGCGTCGCGCGCGTAAGGTCCACCCACGCGTTGCCGATGCTGCCCGAGGAGCGGCGCGCCAGCCCGCGGATGAGCGCGATCGCCACCGCGATGCCCGTCGCGGCCGACAGGAAATTCTGGACCGTAAGCCCGGCCATCTGGGTGAGGTACGACATCGTCGTCTCGCCGCCGTAGCCCTGCCAGTTCGTATTGGTCACGAACGAGATCGCCGTGTTGAACGACGAATCGGGCGTGACCGCGCCCATCCCCTGCGGGTTGAGCGGCAGCACGTGCTGCAACCGCTGCAGCAGGTACACCGCGACGAAGCCCAGCGCGTTGAAGATCACGATCCCGAGCGCGTAGCGCTTCCATCCCATCTCCTCGCCCGGACGGACCCCGGCGAGCCGGTAGATGAAGCGCTCGAGTCCGCCCAGGACCCGATCAAGGCCGCAGGGCTTGCCCTCGAACACCTGGGCCATGAACCAACCCAGCGGCTTGACCAGCACCAGCAGCACGCCCACAAAGAACAGGAGCTGAAAGAGCCCATTGGCTGTCATTGGAACCACTCCGGCTTGAGCAGCGCGCACAGCAGATAGATAAACAGGGCCAGCGCCACGATCGCCCCCAGCACGTAGATCCAGATCATGGCTTCCTCCCCGTGCCCGCCGGCATCAGTCGCTCGCAACCTCTCACGAACAGGACGGTCGCGACCGTGAACGCGGCAAACAGGGCGATGTACATCAGGTCAGTCATCGGGACCTCCGATCGTCCGCAATTCCAAGCGGTGAACGATGGCGGGGTGCGCCCGGCTTGTCGATCAACCCGGCATCAAAAGGGGCCGCCCGCCCATAAGGAATCCATCAAGGAGCGTCACGCTAGCCCGCTCCCTTGCGCGCTGTTGACGGGAAACTTCCCGTTTCTTGCGCCGCGCTGATCGACTTGCTGCCGGTTCGAGGCGACACTCCGTCCGATCGCGTACAACTGATCGCAACCCGCCCCGGTCCCGCAGCTCGCGGACAGATTGGAGAAGCGTCATGAAGGAAGTCTGGACAACATCCGTCTCCGTCTTGCTTACAAGCGCCGCCGTGCTCGCCGAACTCAACCTGCTGCGGGTGTTCCTCCGCGACCGACGCGAGGCTCGGCGGCAGGCTCCGGCCCCCCGGCGAACCAGGCATCTGGGGCTCGCGGCGGGCCTGATGTCGCCGACGTTGCTCATGGGCTCGACCGCGTTCGGACAGCAGAGCCCTCCGGCGACCCCGCCCGGCGCACCGGCGACCGCCGCGGTGACCCAGCCGGCAGCCCCGGCCGAGGCGGCCAAGAGCCCGTTCAGCCTGCAGCTCAACCTCGACTACACGACGTCGTATTTCTACCACGGCATCATCCAGGAGGACACGGGGCTCATCCTTCAACCCGCCGCGAAGCTGACCATTAACCTGTACGACGAGCCGGAACTCAAGATCGATGCCTTCCTGGGGACCTGGAACAGCTTCCACGGGCAGAAGACCGCCGCGCAGACGCACGGCGACTTCACCGAATACTGGTACGAGTCGGACCTGCTCGGCGGCTTCACGCTCACCAAGGGGAAGCTCGCGTTCACCACCACCTACATCTTCCTCACCAGCCCCAGCGACGCGTACGAGACCGTGCAGGAACTCGACCTGACGCTCGCCCTCGACGACTCGGAATGGCTGGACAAGTTCGCGCTGCACCCGTACGCGATGATCGCGTTCGAAACCGGGGCCGATGCTTCCGACGGCGCCCAATCGGACACCGGCACCTACCTCGAACTGGGAATCGCTCCCGGATTCTCGGTCGGCGAGGGCGACAAGCCCGTCGCCATCACGTTCCCGGTGACAGCGGGCTTCAGCCTGAACAACTACTACCAGGACTCCGACGGCAAGGACGACGCGTTCGGGTTCGTGCAGATCGCCGCAAAGGCCGCGATACCACTGGGAAGCGGGCGGTACGGTACGTGGACACTCAACACCGGCGTCGGCGTGATACTGCTCGGAGACAACGCCTCGGCCTACAACGGCGACCAGGACCAGCAGCTCTTCGGCACGGTCGGCATCCAGGTCAACTTCTAGGTCGACGGAAGCTGCGGCGGCGTCCCCGGGAGGGTATCGTGGTGTGCCCCGATCCCCCTCACCGAGGATGCGCCCATGCGGACCGCCGCCGCGATCACCGCGCTGACCTGTGTCCTTTCATCCGCGACCGCCGGGAACCCGGGCGGGACCATCACGCTCGACGCCGCAGGGCATCAGGCCACGCTGTCCGATTCGGCGCGAAACCTCGTCCTGCACCTGAGCTACGACGGCCGATGCCTGATCGATCAGCTCCAGGTCATGGGCCGCGAAGTGGTGCCGGTCGCGACCGGAGTCTGCTCGGCGGTCAAGGTCAACGACCGCTGGTCCACCACGCGCGGGAACATCCCGACACCGTCCGTCACGGTCCTTGGAAACACCCTTACGGTCGCGGGCATCCAGTTCGGAGGCCCCGACCTCCCAACCACCGAGGACTGGACATTCACCGTCGCCGACGACCACATCCTGTGGCAGATCCGACGTGCGTACCTCGCCGCGGCCGCGCTCCAGGATACGTACTTCCCGGGCTTTGACTTCGCGGACGTCACCACGTGGACGGGCGGCCTGCTCGACACCGGCGGCGTCGTCTGGACCAAGTACCTCGACACACCCGCCGCGACGTACAGCTCGCACGCCGGCGCCGTGACATTCTGGAACCGGCGCTTCGGCGATTCTCTCCAGGTCTCCTGCACGAGCCCCGGCGGCGATGTCACCAGCCGGTTCTCGCACCACCCCTCCAACGTGCTCTCCGCGAGCTTCTGGCCCAGCGACCTTCCGCACAAGACCGCCCACGGTCTGGCCCGGTTCCTGTCCGATCGACAGGACGTCTGGCAACCGGTCACCATCGCCGCGTCGCCCAACGCTCCGGCGATCCAGACCGTGACGTGCACGCTCCGGGCCCAGCCGTACAGCAGGGTCAGCGATCGCGGGTCCTTCAAAGGACTCAACGGCGAGACGATCCGCGAACTGCTCAACACCGTCGGCCGCTACGGCGTGATCGACCGCGGCATCATCGGCTCCAACGGCTGGCGCAGCGGCTTTGCGTGTCTTCACGAGCAGTGGTTCGCCCAGATCGGCCTTGCCGTCGACGACCCGGATTACATCTCCAACTACACCAGTGCGCTCGACGATGTCCGAGACCACGCGATCAAGCCCGATGGTCGCGTGCTCTCCCGCTGGGCCTACGACGCCGGGGACGCCATGCCCGGCACCTACGACCCGTCCACCGGTTACTACGAAACCCAGTGGGGCTACACGCTCGATTCACAGCCCTCGTACGTGATCGAGGTCGCCGAACAGTTCGACCTGACCGGCGATCGCTCATGGCTCCTGACCCACCGCGATTCCTGCCGCGCTGCGCTCGAGTACCTGCTGCGCAGGGACACCGACCACAACGGGCTGGTCGAGATGATCAACTCCTCTCACACCGAGGAAAAAGGCAGCGATTGGATCGACGTTGTCTGGGCGTCGTACGAGAACGCCCTGGTCAACGCCGAGCTGCACGAGGCACTCAACCTCTGGGCCGGACTCGAGGAGTTCCTGGGCGATCCGGGCCGCGCCGCCCGCTACCGCGACGCCGCCGCGCACCTTCGGGTCGCCTTCAACAAGCCCACCACCGAAGGCGGCCTGTGGAACCCGCAGAAGAACTGGTACATCTACTGGCGGGAGCGCGATAACTCGGTGCACGGGGACAACCTCGTGATGCCGGTCAACTTCGCGGCGCTCGCGTACGGCGTCTGCGAAGACCCGGCCCGCCGCGCGGCGATCCTCGCGCAGATCGAATCCCTCATGCAGCGGGAAGGCCTCTTCCACTGGCCCCTGTGCTTCTTCCCGTACGACCCCGCGGATGTCCACGCGCGGCAGAAGCAGTTTCCCAGCTACGAGAACGGCGACATCTTCCTGGGGTGGGCCGAACTCGGGGTCCGTGCGTACGCGGCCTCTGAACCGGCGATCCCTGTCAAGTACATCCGCAAGGTCCTCGACCGGTACGAGCACGACGGACTCTCGTTCCAGCGCTACCTCCGCGCCAACCAGCAAGGAGAGGGCGACGACATCCTCGCCAACAACGCCATGGCCATCGTCGGACTGTACCGGGATATCTATGGCATCCGCCCCCGCCACGATCGGCTCGTGCTCGACCCTCACCTCACGACCGATCTCGCCGGGACACGCGTCAAGTACCAGCTCCGCGGGCGGCGGTATTCCATCGAGCCCGGCGCCGAGGTCACACGCGTGATCGCCGAGCGCTTCGCTGTCGCCGGTCCTCCACCGTTTGGAATCAGCGATTCCGCCGATCGCCTCGACTTCTTCCCCGCCGTCGACCTGCCGGCCCGGCTCTCGATCACCGCGCTCCCGGACGCTTCGATCGCGGTCGAGATCAACCGTTGGCCCGTCACAGTCAAGACCTCGTGCCGATGGACCGAGCGCTGCTCTCAAGGCAGCACCAGGACACGGCACACCATCTCCGCGCTGCAGCCGCTGGGCCGCTACGTCCTCACTCGCGATGCCTCTCGCTGCCCGGAACTGGTCGCCAACGATTCCGGGGTGATCGAATTTGTGCTCGACGGGATTACAGACGTCCCAACCCGCCTTGAACTCTCGCCAGCAGGTTCGGATCCCAAGTAGTCAGCCCCTGCTGGAAGGCGACGCCTCTGCGGCGTGGAGTTGAGAATCCACGGCCGCTGCCGCCCCGCCAGCGGCATCCGACAGAAGGCGGCGGACTGACTCCCTCATCACCTTCGCGGCCGCACGGAATACCAACAGCCGCTCCCCGAACGATCCCTCGAACGCCCATTTGCTACCCCTCCGTACGCAAATTCCAAGAGGGCCCGTGGCGGAACGGCGGACGCAGCGGACGTAGGAACGAAGCTCGGCCTCTGGCGCGTCGCCAACGCCCATTCCTGCATAGAAGACGAGGATTGTCGCCGCCGTAGGGCTCATCTCGGATCATCGAGGCTCGGTGGTGGCACCCGAAAGACGACCCTCGCGGCATCCGCGACCCCGTTCGATCCGCCGAAAGGCCCGGTCGAGGCGGGATCGCCCGGTGTCATTGGGCCCGACGACTATCATGCGCTCGACCTGCCTTCGCCCCAAGACCGGCTTCTGGCGCTCGGACAGCTCACGCCGTGAACACTCGCACATCTCTCAACCTTGCCCTGCTGTCCCTGCTGCTTCTGACGGCCTGCAACGAGGGCACTCCATTGGCGGGTGGCCAAGCCCTTGTCATTCCCGCCGGCGAGAGCCAGTCAGAACTCGCCTTCGTTCACCGCCGGACGCACCGTCTGACTTGCGATAGGCAGCCCGCCGATTCTGACGGTCTCTATGCTGGCGATGGACACTTGTCTTGCACCGGTCACACAAGAGTGAACTGCGTATGAAACACCTGCACATCGCAATGCTCCTGGCCGTGCTGTCGTTCGCGTGCACAGGCGTCCTTGGGCAGGCCTATCCCGATGGCCGCCCGACCGCGACCTTGCGCATGGAAGCTGAAGATCAAGGGGTCGTGCTCAAGCACGGCGATGGACCCGGGCGGTGCGACTACCTGGGCGCGCGGGAAGCACTGATCTTCGAGGAGAACGGCGTCTATCACTTGTTCTATGACGGTGCCGGACCCAAAGGCTGGCTGGCGTGCCTGGCCACCAGCAAGGACCTCAAGACGTGGGAGAAGAAGGGCCCCGTTCTTGACTTTGGCAGGCCCGGCGAGTCCGACTCTGCCGCGGCCTGCTCCCCATGGGTGTACTTCGACGGCGAAGCGTGGCATATGTTCTACCTCGGCACCCCGAACACTTCGGGGGCGCCGGACCTCGTGCCCTCCTTTCCCTACTTGACGCTCAAGGCGCGGAGCAAGTCTCTGGCCGGACCGTGGATCAAACAACCGGACGTCATTCCATTCCGGACGAAGCCGAACACCTACTACGCCGACACGGCCAGCCCGGGTCATATCACAAAGCAAGGCGACGAATACCTGATGTTGTTCAGTGCTTCGATGAAGCGCACACTCGGCATCGCGCGCACCAAGGACTTCAACGGCCCCTGGGCGGTTGATCCGAGGCCGATCGTCCCTCCGGAGGAACAGATCGAGAATTCCTCGCTCTACTTCGAACCGTCCAACAAGACGTGGTTCTTGTTTACCAATCACGTGGGCCTGGACGGCGGCGAGTACACCGACGCGGTCTGGGTGTACTGGTCCAAGGACCTGAACGCTTGGGACGCAAAGAACAAGGCCGTGGTGTTGGATGGGAACAACTGCACCTGGTCGAAGAAATGCATTGGCATGCCATCGGTGGTCAGGGCCGGCTCGCGCCTTGCAATCTTCTACGATGCCCCCGGTGGCAGTAGCACCAGCCACATGGAACGCGACATCGGACTGGCGTGGCTGGAGCTGCCACTCTCGCCGCCCAACCGACGATCAACAGCCCCCGACCCCGCCGGCGCTGCACAACTGGAAGCCAGCTTCAAGAACCCGCCCGACTCCGCTCGCCCGGGAGTGTACTGGTATTTCATGGACGGCAATCTCAACGGCAAGGAGATGACCGCCGACCTTGAATCGATGAAGGCCGCGGGTCTGGGCTACCTGGTGTTCCTGGAGGTGGACGTCGGCATCCCCAAGGGGCCGGTCAGGTGGATGACCGAGCCGTGGCAGGATCTGTTCGTCAAGGCCGTCCGCGACGCGGAGCGCCTGGGCATCGACATCACGCTCGGGATCGGGCCGGGCTGGTGCGGCAGCGGCGGTCCATGGGTCAAGCCCGAGCAGTCCATGCAGCACCTCGTCTTCAGCTCGGTCGAGCTTCAGGGGCCGCAGAGCTATTCCGCGGCGTTGCCCCTGCCGGAGCAACGTTCAACTCCGTTCCACACAATGGCCAGCCCGTATTACGTGGATGTGGCGGTCTTTGCCTTCCCCAGCCGCAAGCCCATCATAGACGATATCAACGAGAAGGCGCTCTTCGAGAGGGCGCCGTTTTCCAGCGCGCCCGGTGTGAAGCCCTATCTTCCGACTTCGGCTCGCTACACCGAACCGGGGGCGGCGAGCGTCATCCCGCCAAACGAGATCGTGGATCTCACCCAGCATCTCAAGCCCGACGGAACCATCGACTGGACGGTCCCGCCCGGGGATTGGACCATTGTCCGCATGGGACGGAGAGTCACGGGCGCGAACACCAGGCCCGCGCCACAGGCGGCAACGGGATTGGAATGCGATAAGTTCGACGCCAAGGCGCTCGAGGATCATCTCAACCGGTTCGTCGGCGTCCTGCTGGGCAAGATCAGCCCGCTCGCCAAGCAGCACGGCTTGACCACCCTGCACATGGACAGCTGGGAATCCGGCGCTCAGAACTGGACCACGGCATTCTTCGACGAGTTCAAAAAGAGGCGTGGCTACGACGCCCGGCCGTGGCTTCTGGTCTACACCGGGCGGGCTGTCGAAAGCCTCGAGAAGTCCGAACGCTTCCTCTGGGATCTCCGCCTCACCGGCCAGGAACTGGTGCTGGAAAGCCACGCCGGGACCGTGAAGCGGTACGCACACAAACAGGGGCTCTCGCTTTCCATCGAACCCTACGACATGAATCCTGCCGGCGACCTCGACCTGGGCGCGGTGGCGGATGTTCCGATGGGCGAATTCTGGGATCTGGGAGGATTCGACACGAGTTTCTCGTGCTATGAGGCAAGTTCGATCGCTCACACCATGGGGCGGTCGATCGTCTCCGCCGAATCATTCACGGGTGGGAAGTTGGATGCGTATCCGTGGTCGCTGAAGAACCAGGGCGACTGGGCGTTCTGCGCGGGGATCAACCGCTTCGTGTTCCACACCTGGGCGCACCAGGCGCTGGGCGACGCCTACAAGCCCGGCATGACCATGGGACCGTACGGCGTGCACTGGCACCGGAATCAGACCTGGTGGCCCATGGTGTCGGCGTACCACACCTACATCACCCGCTGCTCTGATCTTCTCCGCCAGGGCGTCACGGTTTCCGATGTGCTGTACCTGACACCCGAGGGAACGCCCCATGTCTTCCAGCCTCCGCCCAGCGCAATGCAGGGGAGCGGCCCGCTGGCGGAGAAGAAGGGGTATGGCTTCGACGGATGCTCGCCGAAGATTCTCATGGCACGTGCTCAAGTGAACGACGGCATGATCGCCTTTCCGGACGGAAGCTCCTACCGCTTGATGGTCCTGCCGCAGGTTCGAACGATGACCCCGGCATTGCTCGCGAAGATACGGGACCTGGTGAAGGCCGGAGCCACGGTGGTCGGAACACCGCCCGTTAAATCACCAAGCCTCTCGGGCTATCCGGGCTGCGATGGCGAAGTCGAACAGGTCGCCAAGGACCTCTGGGGGACCCTGGACGCGCCGCGGACGGCCGCCACGCGCAGCTATGGCAAGGGGTTCATCCACTGGGGCGGGGAACTGTCGTCGCCGGAGGCTCCGCCGCTTTATCCACCGTATGAACTGACGGCCTCCCTGTTGGCGGGAATGAAAATTAAGGAAGACTTCACTTCAACGGGCCCGGTCCGCTACGGCCACCGGCGCACCATCGATCGGGACATCTACTTCGTGTCGAACCGGACCGACGCTCCCATCAAGGCGGAATGCCGCTTCCGGATCGGCCAAGGCAGCCCGCAACTCTGGGATCCGGTGACCGGTGAACAGCGCTCGCTGCCGCAATTCAAGCGTGCGGATGGTCTGACGCTCATCCCCATGGAGTTCGACGCGTTTCAGAGCTTCTTCGTCGTGTTCGGCGGGAAAGACCAAGAGCCCGTATTGAAGACGGAGGAGAACTTCCCGGAGCTGAGGTCGGGCCAGGAACTCTCCGGCGCCTGGGACGTTGCGTTCGATCCTAAGTGGGGAGGACCGGAGAAGATCACCTTCGGCACCCTGCAGGATTGGACGAGCCGGTCGGAGCCGGGGGTGAAGTACTATTCCGGCATCGCCACCTATCGGAAGCAGTTCAACATGGCCCAGGTTCCGCCAGGGAGCACGTTTCTGACTCTGGGCGTCGTTCACGACATGGCGCGAGTCAGGCTGAACGGGCAAGACCTCGGGGTGATTTGGTGCGCACCGTGGCGAGTCGAGGTCACCAGCGCCCTCAAGGCCGGTAACAACCGGTTGGAAGTCGACGTCGTCAACCGCTGGGCCAACCGCATGATCGGCGACAAGCAACCCGGCGCCGCCGATGCTCGCACGGTGGAGTGCCCGCCCGGCTTCCTCGGCGGACAGAAGATCCGGACCGGCCGCTACACCTTTAGCACAAGCGACCCGTACGAGCAGCGGTCGCCGTTGCTCCCCTCCGGCCTGCTCGGACCGGTGCAACTCATGTCCCGGCTCACCGCAGCCACCAAATGACCCAACACAAATCTACCGGCATGTCTATGAAGTACGAGAGTACGGACATGCGCTTGTACCCATTCCTGTTCCAATCGCAGGGTGAGCTTTTCGCGTCATCCGGCCCTACTCGCCTGCGCTCGGGATGCGGCGAACTCCCTGGGGCTCAGGCTGCCCAGGGCGCCGTGGGGACGATCCCCATGGTAATCGCCAACACCGTGCCTCGATCTGCTCCCGTGCGTCGCCCGGGCTCATGAACCGGTTCTCGTTCAGGCGCTCGGCACACGGATGTCCGTTGAACGCTCCTTTCGGCCGTTGCCCCTCGGCTTTCCCGGTCTGCTGAAGACCGGCCGCACATGGTCCAGGTACGCCCATCGGCCCAGCATCCGTTCCGTGACCTTGCTCGCGTTGGCCACCACGCCCGCCCGGTTAGAACCAGCGCCCGCCCGAGGGGCGACCCTTTCGAATCCCGCCTTGGATGCGGGTAGGACGACGCCCCCATCCCAACAACTTCACTGGGTCCCAACCGCCGCCGCCGGACGACCCTCAGGACGACCATTTGCTACCCTGCGGAGCGTAAGTCCTTGCAGGGCCCGTGGCGGAACGGCAGACGCAGCGGACTTAAAATCCGCTGTCCCGCAAGGGGCGTGTGGGTTCAATTCCCACCGGGCCCATGTGAATCGCCGGTCTGGACTGCCGCGGTCATGGCAATGTCGGTTGAAGCCACTTGAACATCCAAACACACTTAGAACATACCCCACGACAATCCAGGCGCAGTCAGCCCGTTTGGCTTGTTGGGACCCATCAGGGAAGACTCCTCCGGCGGATGGACTCCAAGACCACGCTATTCTAGATGATGTGGTCGAGAATTCACTCCATAGAGCGGGGGTAACGGTGAGGACCGAACTGCTACTAGGGGACGAGGCGGCGGGACGCGCGGCAATCGATGCCGGGATCGGCGGTGTGTTTTCTTACCCGGGCACCCCCGCGACAGAGGTATTCGAGTACGTGCAGGAGCACGCCGGCCGCCCCGGGGAACCGGGCGCGATCAGCGCGGCGTGGTCGGCCAACGAGAAGGTCGCCTACGAAGAGGCGCTAGGCATGTCGTACGCCGGACGGCGAGCGCTGGTCGCGATGAAGCACGTGGGCCTGAACGTCGCCGCCGATCCGCTCATGAGTTCGGCGCTCACGGGCATCAACGCGGGGATGGTGCTGATCGTCGCCGACGACCCGGGGATGCACTCGTCGCAGAACGAGCAGGACAGCCGGTACTACCACGAGTTCTCGCACCTGCCGATGATGGAGCCCGGGACCCAGCAGGATGCCTACGACCAGGTGCTCGAGGCGTTCGAGTACTCCGAGGCGGTGGGCCTGCCGGTCATGGTCCGCATGGTGACCCGCCTGTGCCACAGCCGCGCCGATGTGCGTCTGCGCGATCAGGTCGCGGACCAGGAGAGCCCCGCCTCGGTGAAGACGGTTACGCGCCCGGACGCGGGCGACTGGGTGCTCGTGCCGGGCAACGCTCGCCGCCGGTACCGTCACCTGCTGGGGCTCCAGCCCAGACTGCTCCACGATTCGGAGCGGTCTCCCTTCAACACGCTGCGCCTGGCGGGCCGGCGAGGGATCCTCTCCGCGGGGATCGCCCACAACTACGTCGCCGAGGCGCTGGGGGGCCGGACAACCGAGTCGATGCTGCACGTTCGGCGGTACCCGCTCCCGGTCTCGCTGGTGCGCGAGTTCGTCGACCATTGCGACGACATCCTGATCGCCGAGGACGGGTACCCGTTCATCGAGCAGCACCTCGGTGGGCTCCTGGGGCTCTCGGGCAAGACGATCCGGGGCCGGCTGAGCGGCGACCTGCCGCGCGACGGAGAACTGACGCCCGACAGCGTCGCCGCGGCGATGGGGCTCCCGTTCACAAGCCCCGCGCTCCCGATGGAGGGTCTGCCCGCGCGGCCTCCGCAGTTGTGCAAGGGCTGCCCGCACACCGACAGTTTCCGGGCAATCCTCGAGGCCTGCGCACCCCTGGGCGACACCGCCATGTTCGGGGACATCGGCTGCTACGCGCTGGGCGCGATGCCGCCGCTGCGGGCGGTGCACACGTGCGTGGACATGGGCGCTTCGATCGGGATGGCGTTGGGCGCGGTCAAGGCGGGCATGCACCCGGTGATCTGCACCATCGGGGATTCGACCTTTGCGCACTCGGGGATGGCGCCGCTGCTGGGCGCGGTGCACGCCAACGCCGGCATGACGGTGTTCATCCTCGACAACGCTGCGATCGGCATGACCGGAGCACAGGAGTCCATGAGCTGCGGGGACCGTCTGATCGACATCGTCCGGGGCCTGGGCGTCGATCCCGCGCACCTGCACGTCATCGAGCCGCTGCCCAAGCGGCACGAGGCCAACGTGGCGTTGATCCGGCGGGAGCTCGAGTACCGCGGTCTGAGCGTGATCGTGCCGCGGCGCGCCTGCATCCACGTCAAGCGGCAGGCACGGGACAAGGAACCATCGCCGGCGTGCGGCCCGGCCTGCTCCTGCACTCCCGTCACCATCAGCTCCCGAGCAGGCGACTGAATCCAAGGAGCCCGGCGTGCAGCAGAACATCATCATGGCCGGAGTCGGCGGGCAGGGCATCCTCTCGATCGCGCGCGGCATCTCCGGCGCGGCGATCGCACGCGGCATGCACGTCAAGCAGGCCGAAGTGCACGGGATGAGCCAGCGCGGCGGTGCGGTCCAGTCGCACCTGCGAATCGCCGACGGGCCGATCAGCTCCGACCTGATCCCGGCCGGGCGCGTGGACCTTCTGATCGCCATCGAGCCGCTCGAGGCCCTGCGCTACGTGCACATGCTCACCCCCGACGGCGTCGTGGTCGCCTCGACCAACGCGCTGGTCAACATCGGCAACTACCCCGCCGTCGAGCAGGTCATCAACCGGATCGCGGCGCTGCCGCGGCACGTGATCGTCGACGCCGAGCGCCTGGCCAAGGCCGCCGGCGCCGCCCGGGCGAGCAACATCGTGCTGCTGGGCGCGGCCTCGCATTTCCTGGGCTTCTCCGAGGAGGAACTCGAGCGGGCCGTCTCGGCGATGTTCGCCTCCAAGGGGGACCAGGTCGTGCGGACCAACACCAGGGCGCTGCGCCTGGGGCGGCTCGCGGCCGCGGCGTACCTGGGGGGCCTGGACCGCGGGGGCACGAGCCGCGCGGTGCGCCACTGGCTCGACACGCTGAGCCCCGAGCAGCTCTCGGCCCCCGGGAACTCGCCCGGGCCTTGCTTCGAGCCCGGCGCGGACGACGACCTGCTCTCCGGAGCCGAGGCGCACGCGGTCGAGCGGCTCCTCATGGACGTGCACGAGTCCGGTCGCAGGCAGTTCTACGAGCACGAGGTCTACCAGATCGTGCAGCTCATCGGCGCGATCTCGCCCCCCCACCACCTCTTCCTCGACGTCGACAGCCTTCCCTCCGACGAGGCGCTCGAGCGGTTCCCCGGAGAGCAGGTCGTCCTCAAGATCGTCTCGCCGGACATCGTGCACAAGTCCGACGCCCACGGCGTGGTCTTCTGCCCCAGGCAGCCCGCGACGGTGACACGGGAGATCGATGCGCTGATCTCGCTCCACCGCGGACGGGGCGCACGGGTCGACGGCGTGCTGGTCGTCGAGTACGTCGACCGCGGCAGCCAGGGACTGGGCGAAGAGCTTTTCGTGGGCATCCGCTCGACGCGGGAGTTCGGCCCGGTGATCGCCGCCGGCCTGGGCGGGACGGACACGGAGTACCTCGCCCGCGTGATGCGGCCCGGCGTCGCCGTGGCCAAGGCCGTCGCCACCGACACGACCGCCGAGTCGTTCTTCGAGCTCTTCCGGCACACCGCGGCGTACGACATGGTCTCCGGGCGGGCGCGGGGCCACCGACGGATCGTCTCCGACGGCGAGCTGCTCCGGTGCTTCCGCGCGTTCATCGCCCTGGCGCGGCGGTTCTGCGTCGACCGGGGCCAGACCGGCCCCGACGTCGCCGAGCTGGAAGTCAACCCGTTTGCCTTCCGCCGCCAGCACCTGATCCCCCTCGACGGACGCGGCCGGCTCGCGACCGCCACGCGACGCCCGCCGCGCAGACCCCTGGAAGACATCCGGCACATGCTCGAGCCCCGGACGATCGCCGTGCTGGGCGTCTCGGCCGGGACGCAGAACTTCGGCCGCATCATCCTCGGCAACATCCTCGAGTGCGGGTTCGATCCCTCGTGCCTGCGCATCGTCAAGCCCGGCCACGACCTGATCGACGGCGTCGAGTGTGTCCCGGGCATCAAGCAGCTCCCGGGCCAGACGGACCTGCTCGTGATCGCCGCCGCCGCCGACCAACTCCCCGAGATCGTTGATGGGTGCGTGGAGTCCGGGCGCGTGCGCTCGCTGATCGTGATCCCGGGCGGGGCCGGCGAGACCCCCGGCAGCCAGCAGATCCTCAGCCGCGTGCGCGAATCGCTGGCTCGCGGGCGAGCCTCGGACGCCGCCGGCACCGGTCGCGGCCCCGTGCTCCTGGGCCCCAACTGCCTGGGCGTGCAGTCCCGGCCGGGAAAGTACGACACGTTCTTCATCCCCGCGGGCAAGCTCGACAAGCGCCGGGATCATCCCGGCCGGGGCGTGGCCCTGGTCTCCCAGAGCGGCGCGTTCATCGTCACCCGGCTGAGCAACCTCGAAACGCTCGACCCCCTGCTGACGGTCTCCATCGGGAACCAGGCCGACCTGACCATCTCCGACCTGGTCTCCGCCGTCGGGCAGCGGCCCGACATCCACACCATTGGAGTCTACGTCGAAGGGTTCAACGACCTCGACGGGCTGGACCTGCTGCAGGCGGTCCGCGCGGTCACCGCTCGCGCCTGCGATGTGATCTTCTACAAGGGCGGACGCACGGCCCAGGGCCGCGACGCCGCCGCCGGCCACACCGCCTCGGTCGCCGGGGACTACGACATCTGCCAGGCGGGCGTGACCGCCGCGGGCGCGATGGTCGCCGAGTCGTTCCGGGAATTCGAACAGCTCCTCGAGCTGTCGGCGAGCCTGCACGACCGCACGGTCAGGGGCTCGCGGGTCGCGGCGATCACCAACGCCGGATTCGAAGCGGTGGGCATGGCCGACCGGGTCCGCGGCGGTCCCGACGAGGTCGAGATCCCGGCGCTGCCCGATGCCGACCGCGCCCGCATCGAGGCCGTGCTCAAGGACCAGGGCCTCTCCGGCCTGGTCAACGCGCGAAACCCGCTGGATCTGACCCCGATGGCCGGGGAGGCCGCGTACGAGTCCGCGGGGCGCATCATGCTCGAGTCCCCGCAGTTTGATGCGCTGATGGTCAGCGCCGTCCCGCTCACCCCGGCGCTGGCAACCACCGCCGACGAACTCGGGCGCCGGGACTCGCTCGCCGGAGTCGTCCGGCGGTTCCGGGACCACTCGGACAAGCCGGTGATCGCCGTCATCGACTCCGGGCCGCTCTACGAGCCGCTGGTCCGCCGGCTGCGCGAGGCCCACATCCCGGTCTTCCGATCCGCGGACCAGGCGGTGCGCTCGCTTGGCCGGTACCTGCCGCACCGGGCCGCCTTGTCGGCAGCCGCCCGCGAGCCCGGGGCTGCATCTCCCGCCGCGCACGCCGTCACGAGTGCCTGACAACGCCGAGCACGCCGTGCGAACACCGCGGCGTCGGAGGTCCGTCCTTGAAGACCATCATCGAGCCGTTCCGGATCAAGAGCGTCGAGCCCATCCGAATGACGACGCGCGACCAGCGCGAGGCGATCCTCGGCGCGGCCGGCTTCAACCCCTTCCTCATCCACGCCCGGGACGTGCTGATCGATCTCCTCACCGACTCGGGCACGGGCGCGATGAGCGCCGAGCAATGGGCGGGGGTCATGCGCGCGGACGAGTCGTACGCGGGGGCCGAGTCGTTCTTCCGGTTCCGGGAGACGATGCGGCGGATCACGGGGTTCGAGAACATCCTGCCGACGCACCAGGGGCGCGCGAGCGAGCGGATCCTGTTCGAGCTCGTCGGCGGGAAGGGCAAGACGGTCCCCAACAACGCGCACTTCGACACCACGCGGGCCAACATCGAGCACAGCGGGGCGACGGCGATCAACCTGCCGGCCCCCGGAGCCGCGGACGCCCGCGAGCGGAGGCCGTTCAAGGGCGACATGGACATCGAGGCGCTCGAGGCCCTGATCCGCCGGGTGGGGGCGCAGAACATCCCGGTGGTGATGTGCACGATCACCAACAACTCCGGCGGTGGCCAGCCCGTCAGCCTGGGGAACCTGCGGGCGATCCGCGCGGTGTGCGACCGCCACGGACTGATGTTCTTCCTCGACGCCTGCCGGTTCGCCGAGAACGCGATGTTCATCAAACGCCGGGAACCGGGCCAGCAGCACCGGTCGGTCCGGGAGATCGCCCGCGAGATGTTCGACCTCGCCGACGGCGCGACCATCTCGGCCAAAAAGGACGGCATGGTCAACATCGGCGGCGTGCTCCTCATCCGCCAGGCCGAACTCTTCCGCCGCGCCTGCAACCTCCTCATCCTCACGGAGGGTTACGTCACCTACGGCGGGCTGGCCGGGAGGGACCTGGAGGCGATGGCGCAGGGGTTCGAGGAGGTGCTTGAAGAGGATTACCTGAACTACCGCCTCCGCAGCACGGAGTACCTCGGAGAGAAGCTGCTCGCCGCCGGCATCCAGATCGTCGAGCCGCCGGGAGGCCACGCGATCTACATCGACGCCAGGCACTTCTGCCCGCACATCCCCCCCGAGCGCTTCCCCGGCCAGGCGATCGTCTGCGGCCTGTACCGCGTGGGCGGCATCCGAGGCTGCGAGATCGGCAGCGTCATGTTCGGCGGGGACGGCCGGCCCGCACCGGCGATGGAACTCGTGCGTCTGGCGATCCCCCGGCGCGTCTACACGCAGAGCCATATAGACTACGTCGGGGAGGCCGCGGCCGAACTCTTCGGCCAGCGTGGATCCCTGCGCGGGCTGCGGATCGTCGAGGCGCCGGACGTGCTCCGGCATTTCACGGCCAAGTTCGCCGAGATCTGAACCGCGGCCCGGCTCGACGCACCCGGCGCATCACAGGTGTTCCGGGTCGGGCCGGGGCAGGGCTGCGAGTCCCGGCGCGGGAGTCTTGAGGTCCGGTGCGTCCGTGGCGCGGGCAGTCCCTTCTCCCGCGAGCATCTGCGCCAGGGTTGTTCGCGCGAAGGACTTTTCCATCTCGCCGATCGCGCGGTCCAGGCTCCGGTGCAGCGGACAGAGCTGGGTATGTTCCGGATTGTCCATCGGGCAGGCGTGGATGCGTCGGATGGGATCGACGGCCTGCACCACGTCGAGGATGGAGATCTGGGCCGGGCCGGCGCTGAGCACAAACCCCCCGCCGGGTCCCCTGGAGGACGCGACGAGTTTGCCCAGCACCAGGCTCCGCATGACCTTGGAGAGGTACCCCGGGGGAACGCGCGTCCGCGCCGCGATCCGTTCGCTCGTCATCGGCGCGCCCTCGAGGGACGCCAGCAGCATCATGGCACGCAACGCATACTCGACGGTCTGTGAGAACATGCAGCATCCCTGGTTCGCGTACACCCGCCCGGCACTCAGACCGGAGACCTGCGCCCGAACACCACGATCGCCACCGCCAAGGGACCCACGACCCACGCGGCCAGCGCAACCGCGAAGATCAGGTGCAGCCGCGGTCCGTACTCCTCGCTCGCGTACAGGCCGGCCGGCCCGAGCACATCCAGCGTCGCGTCGATCGCGTGCAGCGACCACATCTTGAACACCTGGAGCGGGTTCACCAGGCTCAGCCCGAACAACACCTCGATCCGCAGCTTGAGCGCCAGCGTGCCCGCCATCAACCCCAGATCGCTCACGAACACGAGCGTCAGCCACAGGAACACCGCCGTGCCCACCGCCACCGACGACTTGCTCGCCAGCGTCGAGATCAGCACGCCGACCGAGAGCATTCCCAGCGCCAGCCCCAGCGTGAGTCCCGCGATCCAGAGGAAACTCTCCGGCCCCGTCGCCTGCCCTTTCCACGCCAGGATCACCGCGCACGCCCCGAGCCCCAGGCAGACGCACGCCATCAGCGCGCCCGCCAGGCCGATGTACTTCCCGAGCAGCACCTCGCACCGCGAGACCGGCTGCGCGAGCACGTACGGCAGCATCCCCCGCTCCCGGTCCGAAGCGATCGTCCCCGCGCCCGCCGTCAGGGCCATCAGCGGGACCACCAGCAGCACGAGGTTGATCAGCCCCGCCGTCGTCCGCCCGAACCCCGAGAGCCCGATCCCCCCCGAGCCCGCGGCGGAGATGTAGGACACCGCAAGCCCCAGCGCCGCGAAGGCGATCGTGTACAGGATGAACCACCGGCTCACCACCGCCTCACGCAGTTCGCGCAGCGCGATGGTCGCCGTATTGGAAAGCGCGCCCGGCGGCAGCGGATACCCGCGGCCCAGAGCGACGCCCGAAGCAACGGTCGTCATGGCCTGGCCTCCCGATCCCGCCCGTGCACGGCGCCCGGCGCGGTGAGCACTTCGAAGTCGTCGATCGCGATCCGGCCCTCCCCCAGGATGCGGAAAGGCTCGGCCTTCTGCGGCGCCGGCACCGGCACCAGCAGGCCCACCCCGTTGAGCCGGGGCACGAACCCGCGCGTCTGCAGGAGCTCCATCGCCCGCTCCCGCAACGCCGGACGCAGGTGCAGGTGCAGCGTCGTGCCCGGCGCCTGCCCGCCCGTGAACAGCGCCGCGGGCTGCTCGGAGACGACACGGCCCTTCTCCAGCGTCACCACCCGGGATGCCAGCGTCGTCACCTCGTCGACCCGGTGCGATGCGAACAGCATCGAGCGCCCGGACCGCGACAGCCGCGAGAGCAGCCCCACGAACTCCTCGCGCCCGCACGCGTCCAGGCTCGCCGTCACCTCATCGAGCACCAGCACCGGCGGGTCTCCCAGCAGCGCCACCGCCAGCGCCAGCCGCTGCTTCATCCCGCCCGACAATTCCCGCACACGCTTGCGACCGTGCCCGCCCAGGCCCACGCCCTCAAGAACGTCCTCGACGCTCCCGATCGGCACGCCCTTGAGACGGGCGAAGAACGTCACCGCGGCCCCGACGCCAAGCTCGTCGTAGAAGCCAAGCTCCTGCGGCACGTACCCGATGAGGCCCCGCGCCCGCTTGCCATGGCGGCGGACGTCGAACCCCCCCACCTCCGCGCGCCCCTCGAACCTCAGCAGCCCCAGCACGCACCGGATGAGCGTCGTCTTCCCCGCCCCGTTCCCGCCCCACAGCGCCACCGATTCGCCCGCGGCGATCTCCAGCGACACCCCGTCCACCGCCGTCGCTCGACCGAACCGCTTGGTCAGTTTCTCGATCCGGATCACGCCTCACCTCCGCTCGTCGCTGATCTCCGGCCCCGGCCCGCTCCGCCGGACCTCCACCGCACGGGGCCCGCGGTCGCGAGCACCGCCACGCCCACTCCCAGCAGGCCCGCCGCCGCCAGCCACAACCCCGCGCCCCGTGGCCCGCGGTCCACGATCGCCACCGTCACCGGCTCCATGAGCGGGTTCTCGTCCGTGAACTTCGGCTCCGGCCGCACCGCCGGCAGCGCCCGGCCCACGAACTCCACCGCCTGCTGCGCGGGACTGAACAGCAGCAGCCGGAGCTTGGGCTCCTTGTCCAGCAGGTTCTCAAAGAGCGTCTGCGGCTCGTACACAAAGTCGCCCACGCCGTCGCGGTCCTGGTCGTAGCCGACGTAGTCGCTCCAGAAATTCCCGCGATCCGCCCGGGAGAACGAGTTGCCGCGCAGCTCCCCCCGCCCCTGCACGCAGACCTGCTCGATGTTGTCGATGAAGTTGTTCGCCCAGATCTCGTTGCCGTGCACGCTGGGCAGGAAGCTCAGCCCCACGTCGTTGCACGCCAGCGTGTTCCGCGTGATCTCACCGGGCTGGGCGCTCGTGAACGGCGAGCCGTCCAGGTAGATGCCGACCCGGTTGCCCGCGATCGTGTTGCCCTCGATCGTGAACCGGTCCACTTCCTTCAGGCCGATCCCGTAGCCGCTGGGCCCGCGGTTGCTCAGCAGCCGGTTGCGGCTCAGCCTCACCACCTTGCTATACATGAGGTACACGCCCACCGAGTTGCCCGTCAGCTCGTTGTCCTCGATCACCACCGAGTCGCTGAACATCAGGTGCAGCCCGTAGCGGCAGCGGCTCGAAGTGTTCCCCCGCACCACGACCCCCTCGGAGTACCACAGGATCGCATCACGCCCGTCGTGGATCGTGTTCCCCTCCACCAGCGCCCGATCGGATCTCCACAGCCTCAGCCCGTCCCCGCGCCGCGCGATGTCCAGGTTCTTGCCCCCGATCCGGTTGCCGCGCACGATGCTGTCGGGCGCTTCCCGAAGGTCGATCCCGAACAGCACATCCTCCACCGTGTTGTCCTCGATCGTGACGCGCGGCGCCAGCACCCGGATCCCCGCGTTCTCCTTGTCCAGGTCGATGCCCGTGTCGCGGACCGCAAAGCCCCTGAACTCCACGCCCGCGCACCCGATCTCGACGATGTCCCCCTCGCCCCCGCCGTCGATCACCGGCCGCCCCGAGCCCACCAGCCTCACGCGCTTGTCGATGACCAGCCGCTCCCGGTAGACGCCCGGACCGACCACGATCGTGTCCCCGTCCTTGGCGGCGGCGATCCGCCGGCCGAGCTCGCCCACGGAGGCCCGCACTCGATCACGATGCACCACCGCCGCCACATCGTCCGCGGCGCCCGCCGCGGACCGGGGAGCCGTCGCGATCACGGCCAGCCCCAGCAGCAGCCCGGCGATCCGAAGGGGTTGTTTGTTCACGCCGGGCATGCGGCACCCGCGACCCTCCCCGCGCCGGTCCCGGCCCGCACCAGCGGCCGGTACGCGCGGCGATGGAAATAGAACGCCACCAGCGTGAGCGCGGAGCACGCCACGGCCAGCCACAGGCCCCACCCCGCCTCCGCGTACGTCTTGAACTGCCCGATGCCCCCCTCCCCGAGGATCGTCGGCGTGAACGGCTTGACCGACGCCGAGAGCGGCGCCTCCGGATCGAGGTTCTGCCCGAACGCCCGCAGCCAGACCTGCAGGTCGACCAGGAAACCGATCGGGAACCCCACCGCCGGGATCGCCAGCAGCACCGCCCACCTGCTGTGCACGAACGCCGCCCCCTCGATCAGCAGGAACATCCCGATCATCAGCCACACCGATAGCGCCCGCTCGTACTCGGCCGCCTGCTCCAGCGGCTTCATGCCGATGTAGTGGTTCAGCCCGTTGATCTCCTTCACATCCCCCTCCAGGTGGTTCACGTACGCCGTCACGTACAGCCCGTCGGGGTACTGCGGCGCTTCGAGCTCCATGTGCCAGTACGGAACGAAGATCGACACCAGCAGGAGCACGCGCGCGATCGCCAGCAGAACCGTGGGGAGGGCGTAGCGTCCCGGCCGCCGCTGGAGTTCGTCCACCGGGACGCGGGGACCGATGAGGTGCGCGAGAAAGCGTGGCATGGTCGGTTCCTTGTTCGGCCGCACGCCCCGGGGGGCCCGCGGCACGGAAGTCCCGCGCGGCGCTCTCGCGCCGCGCGGGACTTGTGGAGCGTTACTTGCCTTCGGCCCGCGTCGCGGGGGCCGCGCCCGCGGAGGGAGCCTGCGCCGTGGCGTCGGCCTTGGGCTTGATGTGCAGGTAGCCCATCATCTCAAGGTGCAGCGCCGAGCAGAACTCGGTGCAGTAGAACGGGTACGTCCCGGCGTGGTCGGCCGTGAACGTCGCCTCGTCGTACTCCCCGGGCTCGAGGCTCAGGTTGATGTTGTAGCCGCCGATGCAGAACCCGTGCGTCGCGTCCTGCGTCGCCTCGAGGTTCGTGATCCGCCATGTCACCTCGTCGCCCTCCTCGATCATTACGTGCTCGGGCGTGAAGTGGCTCCGGATCGCCGTCATGTTGATCGTGACCTTCTTGCCCGAGCGCACGACCCCCTCCTTGCCCTTCTGCGGCGCGGCGGGGTCCAGCGACTGCGTCTGCGCGTTCCACCCCACCTCCGGGTAGACCAGGAACGGCTTGAGCTTGTCGGCCTTGATCATCTGGCAGTAGTGCGGCTCCCCCACGCCCATGGGCATGTCGTACACCACCGGCATCGCCGTGCCGGGCTCGGAGATGTCCACCAGCTGGAAGTTCTGCGGCAGCAGCGGGCCCGTCGGGTAGAACCGGTCCACCGACCACTTGTTCATCGCGATCAGGTACTTGCCGTCCGGGGAGGCCGTGTCACCCTCGGCCGCGCACAGGTGCCCGATGTTGTACTGCACCGGTGTCTTGGCCACCAGCTTCCAGGGCTGCTCGGCGTGCAGCTTGGCGTAGTCCCCGCCCAGGCTCCAGCGCGCCACCGCCGAGTCCAGGAACAGCGACGTGTACGCGTACCCCTTGTCGTCGAACTGCGTGTGCAGCGGCCCCAGGCCCAGCTCGACCTGCGCCTCCTTCACCGCGTCGAAGTCCAGGATCGGCACGCCGTAGTCGTCGGTCGCCGAGTATTTCTTGTCCGCGATCGCCTTCTTGATCCGGTCCGCCCCGTACACCGTCACGTGCGGGTCGAGCTTGCCGGCGACCACGATGAACTGCCCGTTGGGCGTCACGTCCACGCCGTGCGGGCTCTTGGGCTCGGGGGCGAAGTACAGCACGCCCTCCGCGACGCTCGTCGCGATCCGCAGCACCGGGAAGCCGTTGATCTTCTCGGCCTTGCCCGCCCGGAACGCCGCCTCGGCCTTCTTCCAGTCGATGATGTGCAGGTAGTCCGTGTCACGCTTGCTCACGCCGGCCTCGAACGGCGGGTTGCCCTTCTCCACGCCCCCGGTCGCCATCTCGACGTTGAACGAGTTGATGAACACGTACCCGTCGCACGCGGCCTTGCCCGCGTCCGCGAGGTCCTGCCAGTACGGCGGCAGCTCCAGCGCAAAGGACTGCGCCGTGTCGATCCGCCCCTTGGCCCGGTCGAACTTCCAGAACGTCACCATGCCGCGGTAGGACTTCTGGTACTCCTCGGGGGTCGCGTACCCGTACCCCAGCACCGTCGCGTACTGGCCTCCCTCGACCACGTAGTCGGTGTTGGGAGTCACGAACGCCGCGCCGTGATCGCTCACCGTCAGCGGGTTCTTCACGATCTGCTTGGTCTCAAAGTCGCGCAGGTCGATGACCGCGATCCGCGCGTTGCCCTTGTCCCCGATGAACAGGAACTGCCCGTCGTAGTCCGCCCTGGTCTCCGAGAGCGCCGGGTGGTGCGTGTCCCCCCAGTCCACGTCCTTCCCGTTGATCTTCAGGCGCTCCCGCACCGGGTCGTGCTCACCCGCGAACCCGTACCCCTGCCAGGACTCGGGCGTAAAGACCGAGATCGACCGAAGCAGCCGCATCGACGGCACGCCGATCACGAACACCTGCCCGCTCTGGCCGCCCGAAGAGAACAGGAGGTACTCGTCGTGCCGACCGCTGGGCGTATACGTCTTGGCCGCCGACATCAGGTCGTCCACGTTCAGCTTGCGCGTGTTGGCCAGCTTGGTCAGCTCGGCGACCTGGGCCGGCGTGAGCTCGACCGGCTTGTCCTCCTGTTTCCTCGACCGCCGGCCCTCGCGCTTCTCGGGCTGGGCCTGCGCGTCGGAGGCGGTGACGGACACGGTCAGCACGGGCGCAAGCCCGCAGATCATGGCCAGCGCCAGCGTGGTGCGATGCGTGGAACGCGGACGGAGTCGGATCATGGAACGCTCCTCTGCGAGCGCCGGAGATCCGCGGGCCGCGCGCGGCCCGCGTGGAGCCGGCGGTCTTATGGTGTGGGGTGTGCCTGCTTCTGCAGCGATCGCACGTACGAGATGATGTCCAGCAGGTCGTCGTCGCTCAGCGCCGGGTTGCCGCCCCTGGGCGGCATGCCGACCTTGGTCGTGTTGAGCGGGTCCCCCGGGTCACGGCCCTTCTTGACGAACGCCAGCAGCCCGTCGTCGTCCAGCGTGCGGCAGAACTCGCTCGTGACCAGGTCCTTCCCGAGGTTCTTCAGCCCCCGCGCATCGGGCCCGTGGCACGCCGCGCACGTCGAGGCAAAGAGCTTGGTCCCGTGCGCGATGTACTCGGCAAGCTCCGCGTCCCCCCCCGCCGCCGCCAGCGCCTTGGCCTTCTCGTCGGCCGTCGCCGGACCCGCGGCCGCCACCGCCGTCTCCGGCAACGCCGGCATCCGCCGCGGATCCTGCAGCCCGCGCACGTACGCCACGATGTCGGCGATGTCCGACTCGGTCAGCTCGTCATGCCCCCCCTTGGGAGGCATCGGAACCCTGGTCGTGTTCAACGGCTCGTCCGCCGCGCGGCCCACTCCCACGAAACTCACGAGCTGCGCATCGTCCAGCGAGGCGACGAACCAGCTCTTGGTCAGGTTCTTGCCCAGGCCCTGCACCCCCGTCCCGTCGGCCATGTGGCACGCCGCGCACGCGTTCTGGAACAACCCCTTCCCGTGCGCCACGCGATCCGTCGGCAGCATCTCCTTCGCCGGCCCCGCAACCAGCCGCTCGTGCGCGCCCAGCCGATCCTGGATCGTCGCCAACTCCGCATCCCTGCGCGCATCATCGCGGTACACCACCCACCCGCCCAGCGCCAAGATCGGGACCAGGAAGCTCGCCGCCGCCAGGCACGCCCACCCCGCATCCCGGAATCCCGCATCCGCCGGCTCTCGCCACCGGTTCAACTCACGCTTGATCCCCGCCCCAACCGAACACGTCGAATTCGAAGTCGTCATGGCACTGTCTCCGCCTGAACCCACCGTTCATGCTCAATATCAGATATATGGAGATTTATGTATGTATATCGTCAAATCGAACGACTGTCAATCGCCATGCAAATAAAAAGATACAAATATAGCGTGTACGGTTTTTGATTGGAATACGGAGATTCAGAGTACGGCGGCGAGCGCTACCACAAACCGGGCGTAGCCCCGAAACTCAACGGTTTCACAGGCGCCGGCGCGCCACGGCGCGGGTCGCTTGAGATCTGCGCAGCGCTCACATCACGGGGGAGAACCGGGCGCAGGCTGCGCCGGCGCTGCGGCTTTGTCGATCCGAACCGTGGCGAATTCGCAGTTCGTGCTTCCATCGATCGGCTCGATCATCTCGGTGATGGATGCGGATCCGAGCGTCTGCTCGACCTGGGCGATCGTGTCGTCAAGCTTGCGGTGCAGGCGGCAGAGCTTCGCACCATGCGCTGGAATCCCCAGGGGGCACAGCTCGATCCGCCTGATCGGATCCACGGCGTTCACCACGTCCAGGACGGAGATGTGCTCCGGCAGCCTAGCAAGCGCAAATCCACCGTTGGGCCCGCGACGCGAGCTGACGAGCTTGGCAACCACCAGATCGTTGAGGATCTTGGAGATGTACTTCGGAGGGACCTTCGTCGCGCCCGCGATCGCGTGCGAACTGCTCAGCCCCACGCGATTGGTTGCCAAGTACACGACAGCCCGAAGCGCATATTCGGCGGTGCTCGAGAACATGGTGACTTTCCCCGTAGACGATATAGAGATCCAAATAGAGAATATCGCCCTCCTCCCACGCGAGCGGGCTCAATTCCACGAGAATCCGCAAGTTGGGGAATGCCCGTGGCCGGATGTCACTTGGCAGCGGCGTGGAATTCGGGGCTGAACCAGTTCGGATCGAGTACGGGAGTCTCGATGCGTTGAATCACGAGCCGACGGAGCGGTGGCCTGCGGAGCAGCCCTCGTCCGAGAGCGCGGGGTCCGTCGGCGCCGGGCTCGAGCCGGTGGGGCGGCGGACGTTCGGAATCTGGTCTGTCTGGCGGCGGACCGTCATCGCCCGGACCGGGATGATCGTCGGGCCCTCCCTCGGGATTGGGAGGAGGGAACGGGGGTTCAGCCGGCTCAGAGCGGCCGGCCGGATCCTGCTCCGGCCGTGGGCCCGGACCGGGGCGGAGGCGCCCCTGGGCGCCTGCCTTGAGCGGTGGGGACCTCCAGGTCATTTCCATGCGTTCGACCGCCTTGGTGCTCGCGTCGATCCAGACTTCTATGCGATCGGCGCTGCGCAGTCGCTGGATGAGCGGAGGTGGGGCGGGACGGCGGATGCCGACGATGTGCTGGCACACGCCGGCCGCAGCGCCGGGAGCCGCACCGTCTTCCATCCGCGTCAGGTCGTACGACTGCGCGAAGGCCTCGAGCCAGCGGTCGAGCGAATCGGCGAACACCGAATCTCCGTCCTGCATCGCCCACCCCGGCCACGCGCGGCGCGGGTCGCGGCGATCCAGCCGTCCGTCGGGACGGATGGCCCATTCACCCTGCGCATCGCGGCCGACGGTGACGATGCGGCCATCGAGCGCGTGCAGCTGCAGGAGCATCAACCCCGGGGCCCGGGTGTCCACCACGGCGTGCGGGCCGGGGACGAGCGATTTCTCTCCCTCGTCGCCGCTCCTGAGCGCTGCCAGCGGGCCGAACTCGGCGCGCACCTCGTATCGCCGGTCCCCGGGGCTGCGCAGGACGCTGATCGAGTCTTCGATCGCCGCGTAGGTGCGGCTGGTCGAAGGCGTCGCCAGGAAGACAAACGCCACGGCCAGCGCGGTCAGGAGCGTGCCCGCCCCGAGCAATTTGGAGAACCTCCGCCGATGCCGGCGGGGCGCCGCGCGGGCCGGCGCGGGCCTGATCCCCTGCATGACACGGGCCACGCGGCCTTCGCGGCGTTCATCGCCGAATTCATGCAGGACTTCGAGCAGCCCGTGCGCGAACAGCTCGTCGGCCCCGCTCTGAGGGTCCAGGGGCGCCGTCCCACGAGGATCGGTCCGGTCCGCATCCGAGGTCATGGACCGGCCTCCGATGCCAGCACGCACTGGGCCAGGAGCTGCCTGGCTCGCTGGACACGTTTCTTGATCGATTCTTCGCTCGTACCGAGGGACTCGGCGATCTGCCGGAGCATGAGACCGCGGGTGTACATCATCTCAACGGCCTCGCGCATCGCCTCGGGGAGCCGCGGGAGGCACTCCAGCAAGCGGTCGGCGCGGTCCCTGAACGAATGTCCGGGCGGGGCCAAGCGATTGTAGCGATCGTCCAGCGCATCTAGCATCGCCGCGTCGGTTGCGCGGGCCTGGGTCCTGTGCTTGCGTTCGTACTCCAGGCCCAGATTCCTGGCGATCCCGCGCAGCCACGGTCCGAAGGGCCGGGACCGGTCGTACTGGCCGAGCTGTTTCCACGCCGTGAGCATGGTTTCCTGAAAAAGGTCGTCTGCCGCAACCGCCGACCACAGGAGACTGCGCGCGTACGCGGCGAGCATGTCGGCGTGCTCTCGGACGAGGATTTCGAACACTTCGCGGCCGCTGGGGCCATCGGATGGAATCACGCAGGGCTCCTGCTGTAGTTCGCCTGCCCCACGGCCGAGAGGGACGGCCAACCCGACAATATGACTCAAATCGGTCGATTTTGGGTGTTGATGCAAAACCGAGTCCCCCCGGGACATCTAGCCGCCAATGGAGGTGCACGGACACGACCGGGCGCTCCGCCCCAACCCCGTGACGACCACATTCTTCACAGGAGTGCACCACAGATGGACCGCTCGACTCTCTCTCCCCGCCCTCGGCTCGCCAGGCAGGTGGCCTGGTGCGCTTCGGCGCTGCTCGGGATAGGCAACGTCGCCTGGGCCGCGCTCCCGCCGGTCCCGGAGCCGGCCGAGAACCCCTCCACCGAGCAGAAGCGGATTCTCGGCAAGATCCTGTTCTTCGACGAACAGCTGTCGGCGACCAACTCGATGGCGTGCGCGACCTGCCACGTCAGCGGCCGTGCCGGCACCGATCCGCGTCAAGCGGGCAACCCCGGCCCCGACGGCATCACGGGCACGCCCGACGACCGGCAGGCCTCTCCTGGGGTCATCCGGTCCGACCTCCACATGGACTTCGTCCCGGATTCGGTCTTTGACCTGCGCCCGCAGGTGACGCCGCGAACCGCCAACAGCACGATAAACGCCGCGTTCGCCCCCAACCTGTTCTGGGACGGCAGGGCGACCGGGCAGTTCAAGGATCCCGTCAGCGGAGAGACCCTGATCGCCACGGGCGGAGCGCTGGAGAGCCAGTCGGTCAACCCGCCGGTCAGCAGTTCGGAGATGGCCCACGACGGGATCGACTGGTCGAGCATCACCGAGAAACTCGCCCACGTCCGGCCGCTGGACTTGGCGACCAACCACCCTTCCGACGTCGCGGCCGCGCTCGCGGGTGGAGCCGGCTATGGAGAGCTCTTCCGCCAGGCGTTCGGCGACGACCAGATCACGCCCGCGCGGATTGCCTTTGCGATCGCGGCATACGAACGGACACTGATCGCCGACCAGACCCCGTGGGACCGCTTCATCGGCGGAGACCCCAACGCGATGACACCGCCGCAGGTGCAGGGGTGGCAGGCGTTCCAGACCAGCAACTGCAACCTCTGCCACATCCCCCCGCTGTTCACCGGCAACGGGTTCCGGAACATCGGGCTGCGGCCGCCGCCGGAGGATCGGGGGCTGCAGAACACCACGGGGAACATCGCCGACCGCGGCAAGTTCAAGGTCCCCGGGCTGCGCAACGTCGGGCTCAAGGCCTCTTTCATGCACACCGGGCAGGTCCCCTCGGTCACCGAGGTCATCCGGTTCTATGCCCGGGCCCCCGGCGCCCCGCCGCAGTTCCCCGACAACCAGGACCCGCTCATGCAGCAGGTCAACGTGCCGCCGCAGGTGGCGCCAGCGCTCGAGGACTTCCTGCGCAACGGCCTGCTCGATCCACGCGTCCGGGACCAGGTCTTCCCGTTCGATCGCGCCACGCTCGCCTCCGAGCGCCCGCCGAACCGCATCACGATCGTCCCCAACAGCGGCGTCTCCGGCTCGGGCGGGATCGTCCCGCGCATCATCGCCGACATGCCCCCGATGCTCGGGACCGCCGACTTCCGAGTCGGCCTCGACCAGGCGCTGGGCGGCAGCCAGGCCCAGCTTGCCTACTCGACCAGCGGGCCTCAGAACGGCCGCATCAACCCGACGGGGATCGTCGGCGAGATCGCCGCGTCGCCGGGCGGTTCGGGCGACGGGCTGGGCACCTTCCACTGGGAACTGAGCCCGACGAAATTCGCCAGCGGCCAGATCATCTTCCTCCAGTGGATCGTGACGGATGCGGGCGCGGCGGGCGGGCACGCGTTCTCCCAGGTGGCGCGGGTGCCGCTGTTCTGCGGTTCGAGCGGGTGCCCGGGGCACTGCCTCGCGGACTTTGACAACTCGGGGTTCCTCGACATCGAGGACTATGACGCGTTCGTCGCGGCGTTCGAGGCCGGCACGGACAACGCCGACTTCGACCAGTCGGGCTTCGTCGACCTCGAGGACTTCGGGGCGTACATCCAGGCCTTCGAGGGCGGCTGCTGAAGCCGGGCCACGGGCTGGAATGCAATCTCCGGGACGCCCGGCCCCTCTGTTCGGCCGGGCGTTTCATTTTTGTGCCGTGCGATGGGAGGTCGGCCGCGCCCACGAGGGCTCGCGGGTGACCCCGCCTGGTACTACGATCGCCGCACCGCCCCCCGTGAAACGCACGCCCCCACAGATCGCCCTGGAGTTCATCGGAGACCAGTTCCGGCGTCCGTTCACGCTGCGCGAGGATCGGCCGGTCTCCATCGGCCGGGCGGCCGACTCGGACATCGTGCTGCTGGGCGAGACCGTCTCGCGGCGTCACGCGTCGGTGTCGCTGCGACCCTCGGGCACGCTGATCACCGACCTCGGGAGCACGCACGGCACCCAGGTCAACAGCCTGCGGATCGAGCCGAACAAGGCCACGCCGCTGGCGCCGGGGGACCTGGTCCAGGTCGGGCCCTTTGCGCTTCGGGTGGCGCTGGTGTCCGAGGCTTCGGGCCGGGGGCTGAGCACGGTCTCACTCAAGGACGACTCCACGACCTCTTTCCAGGTGCAGACGCTCGCGTCCGTGTCCCCGCACGCGGGCAGGCGGCTGCGGGCGCTGACCGAGTGCATCGCGCGGCTCGACGCGGCCGCGAGCGTGAAGGACGCGGCGGAGATCGCGCTGACCTACGCGCTGGACGGCAGCGGCTACGCGCACGCGGCGGTGCTGCGGCGATCGACCGAGATGGAGGTCGAGGTGATCGCCTCCCGGCGCCTGGGCCCGGTTGCGGCCCACGGCGCGGAGTTCAGCCGGTCCCTGCTGACGGCGGCCGAATCGGGCCGCACCGCGGTGCTGGCGCCGCAGTCGCGCGTGACCAGCAACTCGCTGGCCGGGCTCAACATCCACTCGGCGCTGTGCGCCCCGATCCGCGTGGGCGAGTCCACCTCCGCGTTCCTGTACCTGGACGCGCGGGACCAGGAGTCCGAGGTCGACCCGGAGGCGGCGGGCTTCTGCGAGGCACTGGCGACCGCGATGGGTCTGTCGTTCGCCAACCTCGTGCGGGCGGACCTGGAGCGCCGGCAGCTGGCGCTCTCGGCCGAGCTGTCGGCGGCGCACGAGGCCCAGCAGTTCATCCTCCCGGAGGCCGATGCTCGGCGCGACTTCCTGGTGTACGGCATGCGGATGCGGCCCGGGGCGTACGTCGCGGGGGACCTGTTCGACGTCGTGCCCCTGGCCGACGGGCGGGTCGCGATCGCGATCGGCGATGTCGCGGGGCACGGCGCGGGCTCGGCGATGCTGATGGCCTCGACGCAGGCGCACCTGAACGCGCAGCTGGAGACCATGGGGGACCCGGCCGCGGCGCTCTCGGCGGTGAACGCGTACCTCTCCAAGCGGGCCCTGGGCGGCCGGTTCGTCTCGCTCTGGCTGGGGATCTTCAGCGCCGATGGTACGGTCGAGTTCGTGGACGCCGGGCACGGCCACTGGATGCACATCCCCTCCTCCGGGGAACCGGCGAACCGGTTCACGGTGGGCGGGTCGATCCCGATCGGTGTTTCGAGCGCGGCGACGTTCCGCTCGTCGACATTCACGCTCGCCCCGGGGGACCGCGTCCTGCTGTTCACCGACGGGCTGACCGAGCAGCGCGATCCGGCGGGCCTGCGGTTCGGCATGGAACGCCTGCTCCCTCTGCTAAAGCTCGGACAGTCTCCCGCGCACCAGGTGCAGGAGGTTCTCGACACCGTGGTTCGCCACAGCGGGCTGGGAACGCTCGAGGACGACGCGACGGTGGCGTGCATCGAGTACTCCCCGCTGAAGCCGGGAGAGCCGCCCGCGTAGGGATCCGTGGGCGCGGCGGGCGGTGATCAGTTCTTGCGTGCCTTGAGCCGATCGACCATGTCCTGCGCCTCCTTGACCGCGGAATGGTCATCACCCAGCAGCCGGCGCCTCCCGGCGAGGGCCTTTTCGGCCAGCGGGAGCGCCTCGGCGAGCCGCCCCTGCTTTTCGCGCAGCGTCGCCATCGCCGCCGCGGCTCCGATGCTCGCCGGGTATTCCTCGCCGAACTTGGCGATCACGGCGAGGTAGACACGCTCGAGGATCGGTTCGGCGTCGGCGAGCCTGTCCTTCTGGAGCAGCCACTTGGCGTACCCCAGCTCGTTCTGGATAGTCTCGGCGTGGTCGGGTCCGTCGACCTTGGCGAGGATCTGGCTGGAGCGGAGGTAGAGGCGCTCGGCGTCGTCGTCCCTGTTCTGCTTGGCGAGGTTGGATGCCAGGTTGCTCATGAGCACCGCGACCGACTCGTTCTCCTCGCCGAGCTTGTGCGTCGCCAGCACCAGCGCCTCGCGGTACAGCGCCTCGGCCTCGGCGACGCGGCCGAGTTTCTCGCGCATGACGGCGAGGTTGGACATGTCCAGGAGTGTCTCGGGATGGTCCGGCCCGCTGACTTTCTTGCGGACCTCCAGCGACCGGGCCTGGGCCTGCTCGGCGCCCTCGATGTCCCCCAGGTCGTAGAGCGCCGCGGCGAGATTGCCCAGGGCCATCAGCGTGGAGGGGTGGCTCATGCCCAGCACGCGCGCGCGCGTCTCGGCGACCTCGCGGTAGAGCTTCTCGGCGTCCCTGACGCGGCCGTTGTCGTGCAGGACGATCGCGAGGTTGGCTATCGCCGAGAGCGTGGTGGCGTTCTCGGGGCCGAGCCTGGCCCGGGCCTGGTCGATCGACAGCCGCTGCTCGCGCTCGGCTTCCTCGAGCCTGCCCAGGTTCCGCAGGCACGCCGCCAGCGACGAGCGGGACTCGATCAGCTCGCGGTCGTTCCTGCCCGTGCCACCGAAGACCGCGGCCGCTTCGCGGAAGAGCGCCTCGGCGTCGGCCCAGCGCGACTGGCGGAACCGCAGGCTGCCGAGCTGGTGGAGCGCAGCGCCGAGTTCGGCCGAGCCCGGAGCATCCTGGCGACGCAGCTCCACTCCCCCCGCCAGGAACTTCTCGGCCTTGTCGTACTCGCCCAGCGACGTGTAGGTCTTGCCGACGGTGTCGTACAGCCGCGCCCGGACCATCGGCCGCTGGGCAAACGCGCTGTCGATCTCGCCCGCGGCCTTGCCCACCACCTCGCTGACGGTGATCTGCCGGCCCTGGGCCTGCTCCGGCGTCGCCGCGGCGAGCATGCGGTCCACCAGGAACTCGTTGATCGCCTCGGCGGTGCTGGCCTCGTCGTCGGCGCGGGCCCGCTGCTGGTCGGCGGTCTTCTTCTCCGCGATCGCCCTGACCATCCCCGCCGAGGTTCCCACCACGCCCAGCACCAGCAGCGCCACCGCCGCCGACGCGCCGGCGACCAGCCCCTTGTGGCGTCCCGCGAATTTGCGCAGCTGGTATGCCGTGCTCGCGGGGCGCGCGGCGATCGGCTCGCTGCGCAGGAATCTGTTGATGTCCGCGGCGAGCTCCGAGGCCGTCTGGTACCTCCGCTGGCGGTCCTTCTCCATCGCCTTGGCGACGATCGTCGAGACATCTCCGCGCAGGGCGGGGACCACGGCGCCCACGCTGGCGGCCTGGGCTTGCGAGATCGTCTGCGCGGCCTCGAAGATCGTCCGACGGCCGACGTCGTGCGGGAGCCGCCCGGTGAGCAGCTCGTAGAGGATCACCCCCAGTGTGTACACGTCCGACCGCGTGTCCAGCGCGGCGGGATCTCCCTGCACCTGCTCGGGGCTCATGTAGGGCAGTGTGCCCACCAGCTGCCCGATGTCCGTGCGCTGGGTTGCCTGGACATCCGAGTCGGTCGCACGCGCGATCCCGAAGTCCAGGATCTTGGGCCGGCCCTCGGCGCTCACGAGGATGTTCCCGGGCTTGAGGTCCCGGTGGATCACGCCCCGCGTGTGGGCGTGCTGCACCCCATCGCAGATCTCCGCCATCAGCGCCAGGCGCTCGCGCACCCCCAGGCCCCGGACCGTTGCGTGATCCGTGAGCGTTGCACCCTGGATGTACTCCATCGCAAAGAACGGCGATCCAGGTCCGCCCGGGCCGGTCCTGGCGATCCCCGCTTCGTACACCTGCGCGATGTTGGGATGCTGGAGCCGGGCGAGCACCTGCGCTTCGAGTTCGAACCGCCGCAGCAGCATCGCCCCCATCATCCCGGGCCGGACCACCTTGAGCGCCACCGTGCGACGCGGACGCTCCTGCTCGGCGAGGTAGACCATCCCCATCCCGCCCTCGCCCAGCACCCCCAGCACCCGGTAGCTCCCGATCCGATCCGGCAGCGCCGCGCCCGCGGCCCGGTCGCGCTCGTCCGCCGGCGCCGACTCGAACAGCTCGGCCGACGTCGACGCGATCCCGAAGATGGTCGCCGCCGCGTGCGCATCGTCCTCGCTCACCGCCTCGGCGGCCTCGACGAGGCCCGCGCCGCCGTGCATGGTCACCGATTCCATCCGGGCGATCACCGCCCGCACGCGGCCAACCAGCTCCTCATCGCCCCCGCAGCGCTCGCGCAGCAATTCTGCCCGGGCCGCCGGCGGAGTGGCCAGCGCTTCCCGCGCGATCGCGATGGATCTTGTCTGTGGGTCGCTCATCGTCGGCCGGCCGGGCCCCGGGGCCCTCGGCCGCGGAGAACTGACCACCGATACCGCCCGGCGGCAACCCGTCGGATCTCAACGCCCCACTCTGCACCGGACGCGGACCCTGCAACCCGCGCATCCCGCGCAACCCGCACCAGCGCGGCGTTCGTTACAGGCTCCGCCCGCCGCTCCTGATCAGCTCCGAGTACCACCGGGCGGACGTCTTGGGAGTCCTGACAAGCGTGTCGAAATCCACGTGCACCAGCCCGAACCGCATCCGGTACCCTTCGGCCCACTCGAAGTTATCCAGGATCGACCAGTGGAAGTACCCCTTGCACAGCCCGTCGGCCGCGGCCTTGGAGAGTGACCCCAGGTACCGCCGTGTGAAATCTACCCGCTGCGGATCGTCGACCCGGCCGTCCAGGCCCACCCAGTCCATGCACGCCAGGCCGTTCTCCGTGATGTACACCGGCAGGCGGTACCGCTCGTGCAGGAACCGCACCGCCCACTCCATGCACTCGGGCGTCACCGGCCAGCCGAACGCCGTCTGCGGGTGACCCGGCCGGTGCGGCACCAGCTCCGGATTCCCGTCCGCTCCCGCCCGCCACCGATCCCCGTTGTAGATGTTCACACCGTAGAAATCCAGCGGCGCCGAGATCGTCCGCATCTCCGAGTCGGTCGTGCTCGGCATGTCGGCCCCGAACAGCCGGACCGCATCCTCCGGGTACCTGCCCAGGCACACGGGATCGGCCCAGAACGTGTTGCTCCAGGAATCTCGGCGCTTCACCGAGCCGAACGCCGTGCGTGCCGCGTCGATGTCCGCCTTCGAGTCGCTCGCCGGGTGGTCCGCCCTCCCGCACACCGCCCAGCCGACCTTCACTGGCTTGCGCGCCGATTCACGGATGACCTCGACGCCCCGCCCGTGCGCCAGCAGCGTCCGGTGCGACGCCAGCAGGCGATCGCCCATCGAGAGCTTCAGCCCCGGCGCGTGCGTCCCCTCGCCGTGGCCGTGCCCGATGTAGATCTGCGGCTCGTTGATCGTCATCCAGCGCGACACGCGGTCCGACAGCGCCGAGCTCACCACCTTCGCGTACGACGCGAACCACCCCGGGCTCTGCGGGCTCAGCCAGCCCCCCTTGTCCTGCAGCGCCTGGGGCAGGTCCCAGTGAAACAGCGTCGCCCATGGTTCGATCCCGGCCGCCAGCAGCGCATCGACCAGCTCCCCGTAGAACGCCAGGCCCTTCTGGTTCACCGCGCCCTCGCCGCCGGGCATCACCCGCGACCACGAGATGCTGAACCGGTACGCCCGCACCCCCATGTCGGCCATCATGCGCACGTCCTCGCGGAACCGGTGGTAGTGGTCGCACGCCACCTGCCCGGTGTGACCCTCACGCACCGCGCCGGGGGTCTGGCAGAAAACATCCCACACGCTCGGGCCCCGACCGTCGATGTTCGCCGCGCCCTCGATCTGGTACGCCGAAGACGCCACGCCCCAGAGAAAGTCGCTCGGGAATCCGCTCATCAGCCGCTCCTGCTGCGCCGTCGCCGGCCCGAACACCGATCACCGCGCCGCACCATAGCTCGCCACCACCCGCGCCGGCAGCCGGTCCACCCGGATTTCAGTCCCCCCCGCGACCTCCACCGCTGTTTCATTGACTGTTACATCCCCCACCGCCGGCCCGGCCGGGATCCGCACCACCAGGCCGCCGGGCGGCGCCTTGAGCGTCCCCGAAAGCTCAACGATGAGCCGGTCCCCTTCACGCCTCATCACCTCGCTCAGCAGGCCCCCCGGCAGGTGCAGGTTCGTCATCCCGATCGGCTCGCCCGTCCGCGTCCATGACTCCGGGATGCCGCCCATCAGCACGATCGACTGATCCTCCTCCCGCTCGTACGCGAACATGATCCGCAGCGAGTTCAGGAAGTCCGAACCGCACCAGGTGTGGGGCATGTCACCGACGAACCCCGCCGCGCGCGGGTCGGGCCGCACAACTTCCGCCCACTGGTTCCACTCCGCCGGACGCCGGTACTGCATGTGGAACTCCAGCACCTGCGCCGCGCGCTCCGCATCCCCCAGCATCACGTACGAACCTACCTGCCGCAGCTCGTACGGCGTGTAGTCCTTCCATCGCTCCCCCGAGTCCCGCCGGGAAACGAAATTCCCCCACTGCCTCTGGAACGTCTCACGGATGTACGGCCCGAGGACCGAAGGAGTCTCCCCGCACGGCCACAGGCCCACCGTCGTTGAGGTCGCGTCGAAGTCTCCCAGCTCCACGCACCCGGGCATGTACGCGATCTGGTGCGCCGCGGTCGCCGCCCGTACCGAGGCGGCCAGCGATTCGGACATGTCGGCGGCCCACACCCCGAACTGCCGGGCGAGGCCCGGCTCGCCCGCCGCACCCGCGCACCGCGTCGCGTCCTGAAGCCCACGCAGCGCAAACAGATCATCCCAGTACGAGTGCATCGGCTTGGCGCTGTACCCCTCGTGGCTGATGGACTCGGGCACGAGCCCCGCGAACGCCCGCGCCGGCACGGCCGGCTTGCCCGGCTCCTGCCGGACCCCCGAGGCGCCAGTCCACTCGGCCGTCAGCCGCTGCTCCCGGAGTTTCTGGATGTACTGGGCCGCCGCCCGCACACGCGGGAAGTGGCGCTGGAGAAACTCCGAATCCCCCGTGTGCCTGTACACGTTCCAGACCAGCCAAATGTACTGACCGTGGCTGTCGTTCTCCGGCACGGGATCCGGTCCCCGGCGATCCACCACGCACGGCACCGCCCCCGACGGGAACAGATGCTCGCCGTACCAGTCCGCGAACTTCCTCGCGTCGTCCGTGAGGCCGTACGCGAGCAACGCCGCCGAGGTCATCGAACCGTCCCGGATCCACGACCGCTCGTAGTTCCGCGAGCCGGGCTGGATCCCCGGCCCGTCCTTGTTGATCAGGATGTACGCCAGGGTGCTCAGCGCCGTGTCGGCGATCCGCCGCTGTGCGCGCGGGAGTTGGACCCCGGTATCCCCGATCGCTCGCTCCCACCGCCGCGCGGCATCCTGGAACGCCAGCTCTCCCGAGATCGCATCTCGCACCACGCGGTCCGAGGGATTCGCATCCGCCGCCAGCGGCGCTTCGGCCCACCACTCGCGGGCCTGCCCGGGATCGATCGTCACCTCGTAGATCGCCGCGCCCGAGCCCGCGCCCGTCGGGTCCTCGACCCCGCCCGCCGGCGGCTCGAACCCCTGCGCCAGCAGCGCGGCACACTCGCCGCGATCCGCGGTGGAGGACAGCGTTCGATGCTCCCCCTCGGGAAGGAACACACGACGATCGGCGTTGATCACCGCGCCCTGCGCATCCCACGCGATCGATCGGATGGTCGCCGAACCGCCCGGCAGGTTCAGCCACTGCGTCGGCGGGTTCACCTGGAACGGCCGCAGCGCCAGGCACAGCGTCGCCCGGGCCGGCGCCTCCCCCGTGTTGGTCAGCCGGTACCGCGCCAGCACGCGCCCACCCTCGCCGATCGCCGTGGTTTCAAGCGTGAACCCCGGCCACGTCCGCGTCACCGTCGGGATCGGCAGGTACCCGCTCCCCAGCGAATGCCCGGCGGGCCCGTCGTTCCAGGTCAGGAGCCTCCCCCCGACCAGCAGGAACGGCTCGATCGAGAACCCCTTGCGGCCGACCTCGATCACGCCATCCTCGCTCACCAGCGCTTCATCCATGCCCGAGGGAGAACCGACGACCGTCCAGTACGACTGCTGCCCCACAAAGCCGCGCGGAAAAACCCCGCGCGCCGAAGCGGCCGCCGCGTGCGACCAGAACGCGTTGGCCGTCTGCCCGTGCTCGACGGGGACGATCTTCACATCCGAGATCCCCACGGTCCCGCCGGCCCCGGCGGGTCGGCACGCCAGGCGCACGAACCGGGTCTCCGTGTCGGGCAGGCGGACGAACTGCCGCGCAGCGCCAATCCCCGAGATCTCGCGGACCGGCCTCCATTGGCGACCGTCCTCGGACTGCAGAATCGCGCACGCCTGCGGCGCTGCGGCCTGATCCCACAGAACCTCCAGCCCGCCCAGTTCCCGCTGTTCCCCCATGTCGAGGGTCAGCGTCGGATCCGGATCCGCGGGAGTGCAGCGCCAGGCCGAACCGATGTCCCCGTCGATCGCCGCCGACGCCGGGGCGGCGGCGGATTCCGAGGAGCCGCCCGCCGTGAGCGTCATCGGCGCCGTGGAAGCCGTGGGCAGCGACCGCACCGAGAAGTTCCTCAGCCACAGCGTGCCACGTCCCCCGTTGACCGAGGAGACCACGATCTCGACCGAACCCGCCCGGGTCAGCGCGGCTCCCCCCGAGGGTCCCCACGCAAACTCGAAGTGACGCCGCCGCGCGACCACGCGTGTCCACTGCGCGGGGAACTCGAACTGCCGGCGGTTGATCCACCACACGTTGAGGCCCGATGGGTCGACCAGCTTGGTCTCCAGGTTGTTGTCCGGAAGCTCGCCCCGGAGCTCGTACGCAACCTCGTAGTTGTCCGGAAGATCAACGCCCACGTCGCGCCGGATGCCCGCGTACCCGGAGCCCAGCACGAAGTGCAGGTCCAGCCTGAGGGCCTGCTCCCCCGTGCCAGGATCGGCCTGCACCGAGGCGTGGATCTCCACCCCGTCGGAAGCGAAGGTCTTCCAGGCGCCCGCCGAGTCCATCGCGTCCTGAACGAGCACCGCGGGGGGATCGCTCGTCCCCCCAGCCCTCCCCGAGGACCGGCCGTGAACCAGGCAGCAGAGTGCGGCGGCCGCGAGGGCCGCGACGAACCGGGGAGGCGTGCGCATCTTTGGTATTCCCGTGCCGAGCATCGCGTCAGTTGTACCGGTAAAGCAACAGGCCCGCCACCGGGGCGGGCCTGTCGCGAGAAGTGTTGATCAGACTGCGCTGGCAGGATCACTCAGCGGCGGCGGCGACCCGCGACCAGGCCCGCAAGACCGAGCAGCGCCGCGGCGCCGGGGGCCGGGACGTAGTCGATGTTGGAGAAGGTGATCGCCGAGCTGGGATCTGGGGCGAACGTGTCGATGTACGGCATGTAGTACCCGCCGACCATGTAGTCGTTCAGGAGGCCCCACAGCCCGTGCGGCGGATCCTCGGCCGGGTTGCCCTGGTCGAACGCGATCACACCGCTGGTGTAGCTGTTCACGCCGTCGAAGTAGGTGTACTCGATCGTGCCGGGGTCACCCGCGGTCAGGCTGTGCGGGTTGTAGATCACCCCGCAGCGGACCTTCTGGCCCGCGGTGTAGTGCACGCCCTGCGAGTTCGTGAAGCTGTAGAACGGCAGGCGGCCGCCGAACACCGCCACCTCGTGGTTGCCGGTGTTGAGCATGAAGTTGCCGTCGACCTCCTGGGACCACCAGGGGGAGATGTTCAGGCCGCCCTCGGCAAAGCCGGGGCCGTCGAGCTGCACGTCGGCCGAGAACGAGAAGCCGACGTTGTTGGAGAATGCCTCGTCCACGCCGCCCTGCGAGAGGCGGAAGTTGTGACGGTTGGCAAACTCCCCACCCACGCCGTCGCCGTTGACGTTTTGGTCAACGATGCTGATCGACGAGGGGTAGTTGTTCACAGCGCTGGCATTGGAGTCCGAGTCGTCGTTCCAGACCCGGAGATTGACGTGAGCACCGTCGGGACGGCCCGAAGCGCTCAACGCCGCGCCGGCGATGGCAAACACAGCGATACCTGCACGGAATGCGTTCATCTCTCAAGCCTCCTGAATGAGCCGCCGCACCGGCGGTCGTGACACGGAAAACAACCTCACACCCGCAATCCCCACGCTGGAACGCTGATTGATCCAACCCTCCGCTCGCGGCCGTCGGCGACAGACACCCGGCCCGGGGCCGAACGGCTACCCCCGCGATGCAAGCGCTTTCATAGTCGCGCAAAGGTCGATTCGCAAATCCGAGCTTCCGGGTTCCAATGCCTTCGCCCGGTTTCGTTCATTGCTCCCTTTTCCAGCTTATGTGCAGCTCCAGTTTCTCCAGATTACGCTCGCAATCGGGCGGGCATGCCGGCCCGGCGCGCACTCTCCACGCCCGACGAATCCTCGCCGGCCCTCGAACCGATCTTCATTCCGGCAATCTCAAACCGTCCTGCGCTCAGCACCCTTCCTCGAAGGCGTGTACGAAGAAGTCGTAGTCTTCCGTATCCACAAAGCCGCTGCCGTCGACGTCGGCCGCCTCTTCGCCCAATTCGTACGACCGCACGAATGCATCGAAATCGTCCGTGTCGACGAACCCCGTCTTGTCGAAGTCGGCGACGCAGTACTGGAAGAACTCGATGTCGTCCCAGAAGATCGTCCCCGTGCCGGCAAAGCTGCCGAAGCGGATCGGCAGGATGCTGACCTTCCACGGGGCCGGCGGGGCCGTCATCCAGACTTCCTTGATCTGGTCACGGGTGATCACCATCTCGAACTGCGTCCACTGCCCGTTGGTGTGCCCCGAGATACTCAGGTTCTCGTACTGCATCGAGATCGAGTTGTTCGGACGGCGGAATTCCAGCTTGATGCAGGACTTCACGCCCACCAGCGGCTGATCGGCGGGGATCGCGTACCAGCCGCGGACTACGCAGTCACCGCCCGCCAAGCCGCCCGAGCTGGTCTCGATGAAGTTCACGGGCGGGTTGTTGTAGTCCAGCGTGTTGGGATCGATCGCGTCGGTTGTAAAGCCCGCGAAGTTGTTCCCGCTCGCCAGCTCGATGCAGGCCTGGCCCGTACGCACCAGGATCGGTCCTTGATTATCCCCGATCCGTCGGTAGTTCTCACCGGCGTTTGTGAAGTTGGTCCACCCCAGCGGCAGGTTCAGAAATTCGTCGTAGTCCTCGAAGCTCCCGTTGTAGGGGAGCTGGGCCTGGGCCGAAGTGCCGACCAGCGCAAGCAGCGCACACGCAGCGATGGAGTTCCTCATGAGTCTCGTTCTCCTCAAGATCCGGAGCCCGCGGCTCGTTCGCCGCAAGTCCCGGACGGTACCTCAGATGTGATCTGCTCCCCGGCAGCAGAAAGCGCTTACATTGGATCAGATCGCACCCCTCGTGTCAACCTCCTTTACAGCAAACTTGACTCATAACTCCGGAATTTTCCGAACCGGAGAGGCCCGTTCTCACATGGTCTGCCCAGAGTTACTCTTTGAGCCCCTGCGCTGCCACCCCTTCGACGAAGAACCGCTGCGCAGCTACGAACACAATAAGAACGGGCAGCACCACCATGGTGCTCGCGGCCATCAGGAGGCTCCAGGGGGTATTTCCGGCCTGGCTCTGGTACAGCTGAAGACCCAGCGCGAGCGTGAAATGGTCCCGGTGGTTCACGAAGATCAGCGGGCCGAGGAAATCGTTCCACGTGAACACAAAGTGCAGCAGCGCCACCACGGCCAGCGCGGGCTTGGAGACCGGCAAGATCACCCGCCAGAACGTGCCCCACGACGAGCAGCCGTCCACGGCCGCCGCCTCGTCGAGTTCCTTGGGGATCGTCAGGAAGAACTGCCGGAGCAGGAAGACGCTGAACGCGCCGCCGCACCAGGCGGGGATCCACAGCGGTTTGAGCGAACCGATCCAGCCCAGCTGCTTGAAGATGATGTACTGCGGGAGCATGATGACCGGGAAGGGGATCATCATGGTCCCCAGCACCAGGGCCAGCACCGCGCCGCGGCCGCGCCACTTCAGCCGCGAGAGGCCGTAGGCGACGATCGCGCTGGAGAGCACCATCCCGACCATGCTCAGGCCCGCGACCACGATCGTGTTGCGCATGTAGAGCGGGAAGTTCACGGTCGCGTCCGACAGCACCGCGCGGTAGTTCTCGGCGGCGAACTCGACGGTCCGGGAGGCCGGCTCGGGGAGCAGCCGCATCGACCCGTCGGCGGCCTGCCGCTCGGGCTTGAGCGAGGTCGAGAGCATCCAGATCAGCGGCAGCGCGAAGCAGATGCTGATCCCGCCCAGCAGCGCGTGGGTGCCGATCGCGCCCAGCAGCCGCCGGGCCCGTCCCGCCGCGGGGTTGTGCGGTGCGGCGTTCATGCGGCCCTGTAGTGCACCAGCGAACGGCTCAGCAGCAGAGTGACCACCGTCAGCCCGACGATCACCACCAACTGCACCCACGCCATGGCGCTGGCGTACCCCATCCCGTACCCCCCGGAATTGAGGTACACAAACGCGCTGTCGTACAGGTACATCGAGTACACGTACGTCGCCCGGTCCGGCCCTCCCTGCGTCATGATGTACGGCGCCCCGAAGACCTGCGACGAGTTGATGATCGACGTGATCACGTTGAACAGGATCACCGGCGAGATCCCCGGGAGCGTCACGTGCCGGAACCTGGCGAGCCTTCCCATCCCGTCCAGCGCCGCCGCCTCGTACAGCGACGCCGGCACGTCCCGCATCGCCGCGAGGTAGATGATCACCGACTGGCCCACGCTCCAGACGCTCATGAACACCAGGGCGGGCATCGCCCAGAACTTGTCCCCGCTGCCCCGCAGTCCCACCCAGTTGGGCGGCGTGATCCCCAGCGGCGCCAGGATCGGGCGCAGCGCCTGGTTGATCAGCCCCAGGTCCCCGTTGTACAGCCACAGCCACACCATCGCCGACGCGACGGCGGGCACCAGCGTCGGCATGAAGACCGCCGCGCGGTAGAACGAGATACCCCGCACCTGGCGGTTGAGCAGCGAGGCGAGCACCAGCGCCGCGATCGTGCACAGAGGGATCGACATCGCCGCGTACACGATCGTGTTCCACACCGCCTTCCAGAACACACCGTCGTGGATCATCCGCCGGTAGTTGTCAAGACCCACGAACACCGGCGGCTCGAGCAGCGTGTAGTCCGTCAGGCTGTAGTACAGGCTCATCGCCACCGGGATCGCCAGGAACGCCATGAACCCCAGCAGCCACGGCCCCACCCACACCAGCCCCCCCACCGCCGAGACCTGCCGGCCCATCACCGCCGCGCGGCGCGGCGGCCTTCCGCCGGCGGGCGTGATCGCCGCGGGAACGATCGGAGACCCGACGCCGCTCACGAGTCACCCCCCGTCTCCGCGGATCCGTACCGCTCCACCCGCCGGAGCCGCGCCAGGTCCATCGTCTGCTGCATCCGCGCATCCACCTGCGCCAGCACCGACTCGGGGGTGTCCTCGAGCCTCCAGATCCGGTGGAACCCCGCCTCCATCTCGTCCCGGAACATCGCCCAGCAACCGGTGCGCGGGAAGATGAACGTCCGCGGGCTCGAGGCCAGCCTCGAATGCACCGCCACGTACCGGTTGGGATGTGACTTCAGGAAGCCCTCCGACGAGCGCAGCAGCGGGGAGTTCTTGCAGTGGACGGTGCTCAGCAGCTCGATGACCTCCTGCCGCTGCGTGTACGCCAGGAACTCCATCGCCTCGGCCGGGTGGGGCGCCCCGCGCGGCACCACCAGCACGTCGCTGTCGAGCATCGCGATCGGCTCATCCTCCCGGTAGATCCCATCGGCGACCGGCGGCGCCGCGACCCCGTAGTCCAGGCCCGGGGCGTACTGGTTGATGATGTTCGCCAGCCACGGCCCCTGGAGCACCATCGCGACCCGGCCGGCCAGGAACGCGTTCTGCGCCGAGGAGTAGTTCCCCAGCCCGGCCTGCATCGCCACCAGGTTCTTGGCGCCGTACCTGCGCGGGTAACCCGTGAGCCAGCGGTACGCCTCGAGGTTCTTCGGATCGCTCGCGGTCGAGCGGTCCCGGCCCGCGTCGTAGAGGGTGCCGCCGAAGTAGTTCCCCCAGAACCACGTCCACCACCCCGGCTCGGTGTGCAGGAACCCGGTGCGTTCGAGCCGTCCGCTCTTCTCCGTGACGGCGATCCGGGCCGACATGTCGTCGAGCTCCGAGATCGTCCGCGGCGGGCGGTCGGGATCGAGCCCCGCGTCCCTGAACACCCGCTTGTTGTAGTAGAGCCCCACGCTCCCGCAGGTGCTCACCAGCGACCAGAGCGTGCCGCCCCGCATCATCATGCGCCGGACCGCCGGCGCGTAGTCCTCCAGCCGGACCTTCCCGCCCGAGACCAGCTCGTCCAGCGGCGAGATCGCCCGCGCCGAGGCGTAGGCCGCGACGTTGAAGTTCCACAGCCCCACGATGTCCGGCGGGGAACCGCCGGCGATCGCGATCGACGCCTTGCGGTCGATGTCGCTGATTGCAAAGTACCTCACGAAGGTGCGCTGCTGGGAGTTGTTGAAGGCATCGACGACGCGCTGCATCGCGCGGCCTTCCTCGCCGGTCCATTTCTCCCAGTAGTCGACGATGACGCGGTCGGGGGGGGCCTCCTGCGCGCGGCGCGGGCCCCAGAGCAGGATGCCCGCAGCGCCGGCTCCCAGGCCGGCCAAGGCGGCCCGTCGCGTCCACTGCACGGTGTTGCGGGCGCTTGGCATTTGTGATGAAGGTACGCTCGACCGCCCCGGAGCCGGGGTCACGCGGCACACCCGCCTACTTGCGGCCGCTCGCCGGCGGAGGGCCGGCGCTCTTGTTCTTGCGACTGTCGATGGCGCTCTGACGCTCCCGGTTGAGCCGGCCGATCGTCTCCTCCCACGACGCCTTGCTGAACGGGAACCCGGTGAACTTGCCCGTCTGCGGGTTCATGAGCCCCTCGCCGGGCTTGATCATCCCCGCGCGCGACCGCAGCTCGAGCTCCATCTCGCCCCGGTTCATCTGCCACTCGTACCCGGTCTCCGAGCACTTGAGCGTGATCATCTCCGAGAGCCGATCGACGCTGTAGGGGTCCCCCCGGCCGGAGAGGTACCGGTAGACGAAGATGCTGCCCACCAGGATCACACCGGCGACCACCCACCCCATCCAGGGCCGGTCGTTGATGAACTTGCGGAACTGGTCAAACATGCCTGCGCCTCCGGGTGAAGCCGACGGACCGTCCCGCGGTCACGGGCCGTACTTGTCGGGATAGTAATGGCCCCAGTTGTAGAACGGGCCCGGGGCACCGAACTTGTCCGTGCACTCGGGGAACCAGTAGTCCGGGAGGGCGTACTTCTTGACCGACCCGTCCCCGAAGAGCATGTTGATCTTGCCGCTGGGGATGCCGAAGTCGTCCGAGGTCCTGCCCGTCTTGCCCGCGTGACGCGGGATCCAGTCCACGCCGTCGGCGGCGAACACCGACTCGTCGGGGTGGTCGATCAGCCGCATGAGCTGGTTGGACATCCCGTGCGTCTTGCCCGGGTTGCCCGAGTAGCTCTGCACGGGGGAGTCGTTGAACCAGTACTCGGTCGCGTACACCTTGCCGTCGGTCTTGTCCGCGTCGGCGGGCTTGTCCCCGTAGACCATGTAGATGCCCACCTGCTCCATCTTCGCCCGTGTGTAGGGGTCCCGGGTGCTGGTGGCGCCCCGGGCAGAGGGGCAGATGTAGACCTTGCTGTCCCCGCTGCCGATCACGTCGGACAGCTGCACGCACGCGTTCCAGCGGTCGCGCAGCTGCGGCTTGCGCGGGTTGAGGTTCAGGTACCTCGGGTCCTTCTGGTCCTGCTGGTACATCGTGATCGCCAGGCCGATCTGCCGCTCGTTGCTCATGCAGATCAGGTCACGGGCCGCCTCCTTGGCCTTGGCCAGCGAGGGGAGCAGGATGCTGATCAGCAGCGCCATGATCGCGATGACCACCAGCAGCTCGATCAGCGTGAACGCGGCGCTCACGGCCAGGGTGCGCCGCCGAACATGTCCAGCCGGGTCTTTCATGGCGTTCCCCTTGTCGGAATCTCGCTCGCGGCGCGGACCACGATCCGCTCGGCGGGCCAGGTCACCTCGATGTTCACCGGCCCGGAGCCCTCGAGCATCTTGGCCGGCACCACGGCCCCCTCGACCGTCCGCCCGTCCACAACGATCGCCGGCGCCCGCCCCGGCCGGTGGTTGCGGGCATCGAATTTCACGTTCACCTCGCGACCGCGGTACAGGCGCGTGAGGTGCACCTGCCCCAGCGATGCGAACGCGCACGGCTCGATCGCCAGCCCCTCCCAGGTCGCGCGGACCCCCACCACCCACTCCAGCATAACCCTTCGCAGCCACTGCGCCGAGCCCGTGTACCACGTCCACCCCGCCCGGCCCGGGAGGTCCGACGGAGGACCGTCCACGTTCCCCGGGGCCACGTACGGTTCGGCGTGGTACGACTCGGCGTTGGCCCCGCGGACGGGCGGGGAGACCGAGTTCCAGATCCGCTCCACGCTGGCGGTATCCCCCATCTTGCACGCCGCCGCCAGGGCCCAGGTCGCCGCGTGCATGTACACCCCGCCGTTCTCACGCGCCCCCGGGGCGTACCGCGTAATGTACCCGATCGTCGGGTCGGGCTTGGTGTACGCGGGCGCGAGCAGAAGCGGCCCGTAGTCGGTCAGCAGCCGCTCCCGGACCGACGACCACGCCTGCGCGGCCCGCTCGGCGGAGGCCCCGTCGCTCAGGATCGCCCACGTCTGGGCGTTGAGGTGGATCTTGCCCTCGGAACTTTCCGAGGAGCCGACCCACTGCCCGTCGTCCTTGGTGCCGTAGCGGTACCAGCCGCCGTCCCAGGCGTGGGTGTTGAGCGCCGCGAGCATCTGTTCGCGCCGCGCCGCGCAGTCCTTGGATTTGGCACCGATCCCCAGGCGGTCGTAGAGCCGCTCCATGTCCGCCAGGATCGTGCACAGGAACCAGCCCAGCCAGACCGACTCACCGCGGCCGTCGATTCCCATCGCCGAGAGCCCGTCGTTCCAGTCGCACGAGCCGATGAGCGGGATGCCGCGGGCGCTCAGGCGGCTGAGGGACCGGGTGATCGACCGCTCGCAGTGGTCCAGCAGCGTGGAGGCCGCCGGCTGGTCGACAAACGGCTCGGAGGCCGAGAGGATCGAGAAATCCCCGGTCTCCTTGACGTACTGGCACGTGATGTACGCGAGCCACAGGTAGTCGTCGCTGCACATCGTGCGCAGGCCCATCTCCGTCAGCGGGTGCCACCAGTGGTAGACGCTCCCGTCGGCGAACTGGTGCCTGGCGTGCAGCAGGATCTGCTCGCGGGTCTTCTCGGGAGCCAGGTTCAGCCACACCATGCTGTCCTGGAGCTGGTCCCGGAACCCAAAGGCGCCCGACTGCTGGTAGTACCCCGTGCGCCCCCACAGCCGCCCGCTGATCGCCTGGTACGGCAGCCAGTGGTTGCACAGCAGGTCGACATCCTCCCGCGAGGATCGGACCTGTGTCGGGGCCAGACGCCTGGCCCACGCCCCTTGGGCCTGATCCAACGCCGTCCGCACGGCGTCCACCGACGAGAATTTCTTGAGGACCTGCGCGACCTCTCCCTGGGTCTGGCCGATGCCGATCAGGAAGTACACGTTCACCTCGCCCTGGGCGGGGATGGCAAAGTCTCCGCCCATCGCGGCGCACGCATCCCCGAACCTGCCGAACGGTCCCACGCGATCCCCGGGCTCGGTCATGCCCGCCGGATGCGCGGTGTCCCCGTACCTGCCCAGGAACCGGGACTTGTCGCTCACCGCCACGCTGGATTCAAACGCGATCCCGCCCACCGAGTGCGCCGCCACGTACGGCCACGGCCGGTTCCAGTGCTCGCGCTCGGTCCGCGCGGGCACATCCCACATGTTCTTGCTCGCGTAGATCGTCCGCGCCGCCGCATCGTGCTCGCACGTGAAGAACAGCCGGTGGAACTCCCGCTTGGCATCCGGCGCCACGCCGCAGCACCACTCCATGTACGACGCGATCCGCAGACGCCGCGGGCTCGCCGTGGTGTTCCGCAGCGTGACCAGCCAGAGCTCGACGGAACTGTCGTGCGCGACGCCCAGCGTCCACTGCGCCTCGATGCCGGCCCGCGAGGTCTTGAAGCAGGTCGTCCCGGCCCGATGCTCGCATCGGTAGCTGTCGTAGCTGGCAAAGCACGGCGAGGGGGCCAGCGACCAGACATCCCCGGATTCGCGATCGGCCAGGTACAGGTGCTTGCCGTGGCGATCCCGCGCCAGGTCCATCTCCCAGCGCGTCAGCACGTTGAGCTGGCTGTTGTCCAACCAGCTGAACCCGCCGCCGTTCTGGCTCACCACCAGCCCCATGCGACCGTTGCTGATGACATTGACCCACGGCATCGGAGTGCCCGGATCGGTCACCACGAACGAGCGACCCTGATCCTCGAACTGTCCGTATGCATTCGCGAACATCGGCTGTGTCATTCCTTGCACCCGCCGCCCCCCATTGGCCCGCGGCGACCGCCCCAACGTGCTCTCAAAAACTCGCTCCGTGCGGAGACCGGAGCCCTGGAACCCGGCGCCTTGGCGGCGATCCGTTCCACCCCTGAGAGCTATGGTGCCGGATTCCTGTAAGCGTTTTCATGATCTCGAAAACCAACCCCGTTGTCAAGCCGGTCGACCCAAAATAAGACCACCATGGCAACAATTGCCTCCCCCGATTACCGCCTCACCAGTCCCAAGCGCGCCATCCCATCCATCACGAACCGATGCCGATGGAACAGATCCCAAACCAACCCGCTTCGGGCGTTTTCGATCGAGAGCAGCAGCGGACCCTCGTCGATCGCGACGCAGCCCGGCGCTCGCCAGCCGGTCTTTGGTGTGTACGAATCCCAGAATCCGTAGCCGCCCGCCGAGGGGTCCGACCACAGCAGCGGGCTGCCCCCCGAATCCTTCAGGCCCCGGTAGTGGCCCAGCGCGGCAAACGACTCGCGCGGTGTGAACATGATCGCCGAGCCCGCCGCGTACGGGGCCAGCGTTCCATCGGCCCAGTCGTCCTTGGGCTGCCAAGTCGCGAAATCCTGCTCCGGGCGCTGCCCCTCGACCGCGAGCGACCGCGGGAACAGACCCGGCACCAGGTATTCCTTCTCCCCATCGCAGGCGCTGAGCCCCCAGGCGTTTTCACCCAGGCCAGGGAGGCCCGCGGGGTTCTCGATCGCCTTGCGCCGGTGCATCAGCGCGGTGCGACGGGCATTCTCCCACCAATCGACGCGGCAGCGGTGCTCAACGCCGCGCGATGCGGGGTCGTCGGCCTCCATGTGCGCGTAGTCGATCCAGCAGTGCGCAAAGAAACTCGTGAACAAGGCTCCCGACCACGGGAACCACGCGATCGGCCCGTCTCCATATTCCCCCATGCGCCGCCGCAGGCTGTAGTAGACCGAAGGATCAACCCGGTGTTCTGTCCTGGGAGCGGCGGCGGCGAGAAAATTCACAAGCCTCTGCTCGTCCCCCGCGTCGGCCCAGAAGAACGTCAGCAGTTCTCCATCGCCCTCGGGGAGGGCCTTGTCCTTGGCCCGCCAGCCCAGCGAGATGAACCCGCGGTAGCACTCTTCCTTGGTCTTGGGAGGCACGTAGAAGGCCCAGTTGGCGCCGGCGACCATTTCATCCGCGAGCCTGGCAACCTCCCCTCCGAAGTACGACGACGCGACGATCATCCCTGCGAACAGGATCGCCGAATCGATCGTGCTCGCCGTGACCTCGTAGGCGCCGCTCATCGGCGCGGCGGTCTTGCCGTCCAGGAAGTGGAAGAACATCCCTTCCTTGCGGTTGGTGCTCTGCGACCGCAGCGACGCGAGCACGAGCCGCGCCCGCTGCTCGGCCTGCTCCTTGGTCACCCACCCGTGCTTGACACCGATGGGAAGCGCGGCAAGCTCAAACCCCAGGCCCGCGACGCTCGCGAAGGTCACGCCCGTGCGATCCGGCACGCACCCGCTCGACGGATCGGCCTCGTTCCAGAAAAAGTTGAACGCCCCGTGCTGGATCTCCTCGAGCATCCGAGCCTCATCGTCCGTCCATGTGAACGGCGGGCGGGGCGTTCCGCGCTCGGCGATCACCGCAACTTCGTCGGGCCGTTGAGCGCCGGGCACCGACCCCACCGCCGGTCCGGTCGTGCAGCCAACCGTGAGCGCGGCGAGATTGAAGCCACCGGCGAGCACAAAAATGAAAGCGCTATCATTCGGGGACGTCTTCATCTGATTAGCTCGGTGTTTGGTGCCCATGGGGACCGTTTTCTTTAAGGGTGAGGAAGACTAGATGTTATCCTACCCAGGGATGCCCGCCGAGCACACCAACGAAGCGATCTCCAGCCCCAGGAACGGGGGTCCGGCGTCCATTCAGGACGTCGCGGATGCCGCCCATGTCTCGATCGCGACCGTCAGCCGCGTGATCAATGGACACCAGTTGGTTGCCAGCGAAACGGCAGCCCGGGTCCGTCAGGCGATCGATCGGCTGGGGTTCAGACCCAATAGGTTTGCCCAGGGTCTGATGACCCGTCGAAGCAAGCTCATGGGGCTGTGCGTCCCGGACCTGCACGGCGAGTTTTACTCCTCGATCCTGCGGGCGGCGGATATCGCGGCCCGCAAGTTCGGGTACCACCTGCTGGTCTCGACGTTCTCGAGCGCGGCGGCCAACGGCGGCCCGCGCGAGGACGACGACTTCCTCCAGTCGCTGCCTCTGAGCCTGCTCGACGGCATGGCGGTGATGATGACCGAGCCCAACCGCCGGGTGCTGGAGTACATCCGGACGTCGTCGGTCCCGATGGTGCTGGTGGACATGGAGACCGCCGGAACGGACCGGGACACGGTGCTGGTCAACAACACCATCGGGGCGCGCGAGGCAACCCTTCACCTGCTGGAGGCCACGCCGGCGAGCAAGCTGTATTTCATCGGTGGACCGGCGACCAACTTCGACACGCTCCAGCGGTCCCGCGCCATGCTCGAAACGCTCGCGGGGTCGGGGGCCAGGCCCGCGACCAGCCAGGTCCGATTCGGGGACTACTCGCTCGAGTGGGGCCAGCGCTGGGCGCGCGAGGCCTTCGACGCCGGCCAGCTCCGCGGCGCGGGGGTGCTCGCCGGCAACGACGAGATCGCCTGGGGCATCATGCTCGCCGCGCAGGAGCTGGGGATCGCGATCCCCGGAGAACTTCGGGTCATTGGGTTCGACGACACACGGCTCTCCACGCTCACGCGGCCGATGCTCTCGACCGTGCACATGCCCCTGGCCCAGATCGGCAGCTCCGCGGTCGAGCTGCTGGCCCGCCGCATCTCCGATCCGGCGGCCTCCCCCTCTACCATCCGGCTCTCCACGAGCCTGGTGCGCCGCGAGACCAGTTGAGCTGCGTTTGCGCAGCCCGCGCGCGGCAGGTCGCGTGGACCAGGACCCGCACCGATGCGCCGACCGTGGCAACTTGCCGTCCTCTCATGCCTGCTGGCTTCGTGCGCTTCGCATCCCCCCACGGGCACGGGCGACGGGGAGTCGACGACCACGATCATCGCCCCGTCCGTTGAGCCGGCCCTTCAGCGTGCCGGCGCCAATCGGCCCCAGATCGAAGCGGCGATCGAGCAGATCCCCGCCGAACAGGGCGCGGCGCTGCGCTGGATGATCGCCCACATGCCCGAGGAGGACCTGCGCACGCTCGACTCGGCGTTCCTCGTGAACAACTGCACGCGGGCGTTCGCCGCCTGGCGCAGCGCCCCCTGGAGGGCCGATGTCCCCGAGGAGATCTTCCTCGATGCGATCCTGCCGTACGCGAGCGTGAACGAGCGCCGGGACGACTGGCGGGAGGATCTCCACGACCTCTTCTGGCCCCTGGTCGCCCACGCCAGGTCCAGCTCGCAGGCGGCGGCGATCCTGAACCGGGAGATCTTCAAGGCGCTCAACGTGAAGTACTCAACGAAGCGCGGCAAGCCGGACCAGAGCCCGTACGAGTCCATGCAATCGGGGCTGGCCTCGTGCACGGGGCTGAGCATCCTGCTGATCGATGCCTGCCGGTCGGTGGGCGTGCCCGCGCGGTTCGTGGGGACCGCGCTGTGGTCGGACAAGAGCGGCAATCACTCGTGGGTGGAGATCTGGGACAACGGCTGGCACTTCACGGGCGCTGCCGAGCCGAGCGGTGACGACCTGGACCGGGCATGGTTCACCGACCGGGCCGCCTCCGCGCGGCGGGATGATCCACTGATGGGCATCTACGCGGTGACGTGGCGCGATTCATCCCTGAGTTTCCCGATGGTCTGGCGACCCGATGACCGCTCGGTCCGGGGGTTGGATGTCACCGACCGCTACACCACCAAGGCCACGGTTGTGCCCGAGGGCAAGGCCCGTGTGCGCTTCCGGGTGCAGGGGCCGGGGGGTCGCGTGGCGGTCAAGCTCACGGTGACCGACCAGGCCGGCGCGGTGGTCTTCGAAGGCACGAGCAAGGACGAGCGGTTCGACAGCAACGATCACCTGACGGCGATCCTTCCGCTGGGAGGTTCCTTGAACGCCACGGTCACGGGCGGTTCGCCGCACCCGTTCAAGGTGGAGAAGGACCAGCAGATCGTGGAACTGCCGCCACCCGGCGCTGCGTGAGATCCGGCAGGAGTCGGCATCGCGGGCCCGCACGCGTACCATCGCCCCGTCGCCGGCAGCAACGTCGCGACCTGGGAGTCCTCCGCGACGATGGCCAATGTCCTTACCGCTTCCGATCTCTGCAAGGCCTTCGGCACCCGCACGCTCTTCGCGGATGTCTCGATCGTGCTGGAAGACCGTGAGCGGCTGGCGCTCATCGGGCCCAACGGCTCGGGCAAGTCCACGCTCCTGAAGCTGCTCGCGGGGCTCGAATCGGCGGACGAGGGGACCGTCTCGTTCCGCAAGGGGGCCCGCGCGGCGTACATCTCGCAGGCCGATGCCTTCCCCGAGGGCTCAACAATCCTGACGGCGGTGACCCTCGACCTGCACAAGGCCCGCGCGGCCGGGCAGGCCCCGCACGTGCACGACGACCACGAGATCGAGCTCGCCGCCGACATGGTGCTGCGCCGGGCGGAGTTCGAGGACCTGGACAAGCCCACGGCGGTCCTCTCCGGCGGCCAGCGCAAGCGGCTCTCGATCGCCCGCGCCCTGGCCCGGGAGCCCGACATCCTGCTGCTGGATGAGCCGACCAACCACCTGGACGTCGACGGCATCGAGTGGCTCGAGTCGGTGCTGCGGACCGCCGGACTCACCTCCATCACGGTGACGCACGACCGGACGCTGCTGGACACGGTGGCGACCCGGATCGTCGAGCTCGCCAGCTCGTACCCGCGCGGGACGTTCTCGGTGCGCGGCGGGTACACCGAGTTCTTGCGGCGCAAGCAGGAGTTTCTCGACGGGCAGGCCCAGGCCGAGCGTTCGCTGGCCAACCAGGTGCGCGAGGACCTGCGGTGGCTTGCCCGCGGCGCCAAGGCCCGGCGGACCAAGTCCAAGGGGAGGATCCACGCGAGCCACGAGCGGATCGACCAGCTCGCGACGCTCCGGGCCCGCAACGCCCCGCAGCAGGCGGCGGGGATCGATTTCACGGCGACCGGGCGGCAGACGGTCAAGCTGCTGGTGGGCCGGGCCCTGACCAAGGCCCTGGGGGGGCGGCGGCTGTTCACCGACGTCGACATCATGCTCACGCCGGGCCAGGTGCTGGGGCTGATGGGCCCCAACGGCTCGGGCAAGTCCACGTTCCTGAGGGTGCTGACGGGGGAGCTCGAACCCGACCCGCCGACGCCTGAGGCCCTGCGCGCCGCGAGCGAGGCGGTCAACCTGCCGCCGGGCACGCCCGCGCCCGGGACCCTGCGGCGGGCCGACAAGCTGCGCACGATCGTGTTCAGCCAGCACCGCACCGAGCTGGACCCACGGCAGACGCTTGAGGATGCCCTCAGCCCGCAGGCCGATTCGGTGATCTACCGCGGCCGCCAGCTGCACGTGAAGACCTGGGCGCGGCGGTTCCTTTTCAGCGACGAGCAGCTCAAGCAGCCCGTGCGGGCGCTCTCGGGCGGGGAGCAGGCCCGCATCCACATCGCACGGCTCATGCTCGAATCGGCCGACCTGCTCATCCTCGACGAGCCCACCAACGACCTGGACATCGCCTCGCTCGAGGTCCTCGAGGACAGCATCCAGGAGTTCCCGGGCGCGGTCATCCTCGTCACCCACGACCGCGCCATGCTCGCCGACCTGGCCACCCAGATCCTCGCCCTCGACGGGCGCGGCAACGCACGCTACTTCACCGACTACGACCAGTGGGAGGATTGGCACCAGACCCAGGGCCGGTTCGTCACCGAATCAGCGGCGAACAAGGCCGCGTCGGCGAGCCCCGCGGAGACCACGCCGGCCGTTCCCAGCGCACCGGCTCCACGCAAGAAACTCACGTACAACGAGCAGCGCGAGCTGGCGGGCATGGAATCGGCGATCGAGGAGTGCGATGCTCGCGTGAAGCACTTCGAGGCCCGGATCGCCGATCCGGCGGTCCTCTCGGACCGTCGCCTGTACGAGGAGGCCTGCCGCGAGCTGGCCGAGTCCCACGCCCGCGCCGAGAAGCTCTACGCGCGCTGGGCCGAACTCGAGTCCAAGCGCGCCTGATGCACGCGCCGCCGGCGGGCCCGGGTCACTTGACCTTGTCGATCTCGTCGGACGGCTTGTTCACCGTCGCGTTGGTCGGGCTCGCCAGCCTGGTCAGCAGTCGCCAGGGCTCCCCGGAGGGAGTGTTCTTGGCGCCCGAATCGGGCGGGATCCACCACAGCGACCACGTCGGCCCCACGCGGAGCGAGACGATGCGCCCGCCCGACGGGAGCGTGTTCGCCGACGAATCGGCGATGGCCCGCTCGCGCGCGGACTGGGCGTCGGAGCCCAGCGCATCCTTCTTGTCCTTGAGTTCGGTCGACCAGTTGCCGGTGATGCCGTGCTGGTCGGTCGGGCCGAGCCGCAGCGCGGTCGAGCGGTTGGGCGCGCCGGTAGCCTCCGGGTCCGGGGCCTTGGGGCGCACCGCCTCGGCGGGGGCATGACCCGCGGCCGCGATCGGACGCTCGCCAGGCCCCGACGGTCCCGGGCTCGCCGGACCACGCGGGCCGGAGTTCATGAACATCACGCCCGCCCCCAGCGCAACCAGCACGCCCGCGGCGATGCTCGCCGGGAGCAACCACGTGTTGCGACGGCGAGCAAAGACCAGGGGATCGGCCAGCGCGGATCGGAACAGCACCTCCCCCGTGATGCCGGGCACGAAGTCCGGTGAGTCCACGGGCCGGCGCAGCATGGCGATCGCCGATTCCATCGCGGCGAGCTCCGCGGCGCGGGCGGGGTCAGTCTTGAGCTCGGCGCGCAGGCGGACCGCTGACGCGTCGTCGAGTTCACCGTCGAGGTAGGCATCGATCCGATCGTCCACGGAGAGGCCACCGACCGGGGGAACGCCCGCGGTTGCGGCGGGTCCCGCCGGCTTGGTAGATCTGGGGTCCTGATGTGCAGCACTCATAGGCGCACCTCCCTCTGAGAAATCCGCAGCGCCGGCGCTGGCCGCTGCTCGCGGAGCATGGTGTTGTTGTCCGGCGCATCGAGGTCCCGGGCCGTTCCCGCGGGCCCGTGGGATCGCGCGGCCCCGGGCAGTCCCGCGTGCGGGTGAGCGAGCCGGAGGGCGTGTCCGTCGACCTGCGCCCCCGACCCGGCACCGGCGGAGTTGATGCGGGCTACCCGGGCCTGGGACAGCGATTCGATCGCGAGCCGGAGCGTCCGCCGCGCGCGGTGGAGGTGGCTCTTGACGGTGCCCTCGGGCATCTGCATGTGCTCGGCGATCGTCTTGATCGGCCAGTCGTGCTGGTGGAAAAGCAGCACGATCTCCCGCTGCTCGCCGGAGAGCACCGCCAGGGCGTGGTCGATCAGGTCGCGATCACCCCGGGCCTGGTCCTGGCCGGCAAGACGCAGTTCCGGCCGCGCAGTCCCCGAAGTTCGCCGCTCCACCGCGTCCGTGTCGAATCCCGGCGTGAGCTTCTGGGCGGCGTTGAGATAGAGCCGGCGCGCAATGGTGAACAGCCAGGTTGAGAACCGGAACCGGGGATCGAACCGGTCGATGCTCCCGAGGACCCGAACAAAAGCCTCTTGGACGACATCCTCGGCAACCTCCGGCCGACCGGTCAGCCGGAAAACGAAGCTGTACAGCGACGCCTGGTGCGCCCGCACCAGCGATTCGATCGCCGAACGGTCGCCCCGGGCGGCTCTGTGGATAAGTCCTTGTTCTTCGAAACGGTCCATGGGGGAGTCCCACGCAGTCTACCGGCCGGGTGGGCTTAGGTTGCGGTATTTGAATGGATGCGGGCAATGGGCGCCGAAAAAGCAGGTCTTTTCCACGGGTCTCAGGTCCCAGATTGTGGTCCCGAATCGCCTGGCAGTTGTCCGGTTGCGCTCGTAGGGTCATTCAGCCGCCTGTACGGGAAAGACTGGCGCCGTGTGCTCCCCCGAACGAGGGAGGAGCCCGTGAGCGTCCCTCCGGCTCTCGACACATCGGAGAAACTGCATGCGCTTTGCCCGAATCCACCGGCAGCGTCACGCTTCGAGCCTCTCGAACCGCGCGGGACTGAGCGCTGAGCCGCTCGAGCGGCGCGCGATGTTCAACGCCGCGCCCGTGGCGCCCGCGTTCACGGGAGACCTGTTCGGGCAGCCGCCCGGCACCTGGCCCAGGCTGGCCGAGCACGCGACCTACGACGGGCAGGCGCCGACGTTCACGGTTTCGTACGACCAGTTGCTCGCGCTGACGCGGGCGACGGATGCGGACGGCGACACGATCCGGTTCCTCTACCTCCAGACCGCCCGCTACAACACGAGCCCGTACCAGCAGTCGTGGCCGGACGAACTGAAGTTCGGCGTGCTCGGGGAGGACGGCCAGCCGCTGGCGTTCATCGATTCGACGGCCTCCACCGGCCCGGGGTCGGAGTTCGATCCCAACGGTGACGGCATCCCCGACGGGCCCTACGTGCTCGAGCCGGGAGAGACCTGGACATGGCGCGGGTACGCGAACATGGCCTTCTCGGGGTACGACTCGATCAGCCAGGCGCCGTACGGCAACACCGCGCCGGACACCTCGCTGCGCATAGAAATCACGGACACGATCCGCCCTTGGGCGCAGACCGCCGACGGGTTCGTCCTGCTTTCCGGCAACCAGTCGCCGCGCACAACTGTCATCGGCGCGGTTCCGCAGGAGCCGCCGTTCTACATCAACCTGGGACACAAAGGCACGGCCGTCTGGACGTTCGAGCAGATCGAGTCCGCCGTGAAGAGCATCTGGAGCATCTCCGACCACGAGGGAGACGAGTACGTCTTTGTCATCAGCCCCGGGTATTCATACCTGTCGGCGACCTCCGGCATGAGCTATGCCGGGGATGTGTTGCATGCCGGGGATCTGACCGTCGGCGGGACCTCCCTGGCCTCGCTCTCGGACGGGACCGGCTATGTCACTCTCCCGGGGATCTGGGAACTCACCGCGGACTCGCCGCTGGTGCTCCAGCCCGGCGAGACGGTCACGTACACCAACACGCGGCGGCTCGACGCGACGGTCTTCACGGTCTCGCTGTGGGACGGGCTCTCCGAACCGGGACCTCTGGGGTACAACGGGGCGTATTTCTCGGTCAGCGCGAGGGCGAACACGCCGCCGTCGGCGCCCACGGTGGTCGACCTGGGCGCGCTGGACACGTCGCGGCACGCGTCCTGGACGTACGAACAGCTCTCGGCGATGATCGGGGCCACCGACGACGACGGGGACGCGCTGACGCTGATGTACAGCAACGCGCTCAACGCCGGCAGCCTGAAGGTCAACGGGGTGCCGATTGCATACAACACCTACCCGACGATCGGGCCGGGTGACGTGGTCGAGTTTTCATCGCCGGGGTACATCCCGGACCAGACGGGCTTTGCGCTGGTGGTGAGCGACGGCTGGGGCTCGGCGACCACGCGCCTGCGGTTCAGTTCGGCGGCGTTCGCCGTCGGCGGAGATCTGGGTGACCTTGCGATCGTCCCGGGCGGCGCCATGTCCGCCGCATCATCGGCGTACTACTACCAGGCACACGGCGCGGCCTGGCGCAACGCCGCCGGCGAGCTCGTCCTCTCCACCGAGAATCTCGAGCACTACTGGAGCACCGGGGCCGTTGTCCGCACGTCTTACAACCTCTCGACGCTCTACGGCCTGCCCGTGCTCACGGGTGATCCCGTGCTCGCCAACGACCAGAACGGCCTGGCGATCTACGCGCCAACGGCCCATGGACTGGTCATGGTCACCTACAACCGAGTGAACTACACGGGGTACGGGAACACATCGGACGACCCCGATCCGTTCTACATCCGCAACCTCAGCGACCTCAATCCCGGAGTGCCCGTGACCGATCTTTCCCTCGTCACGCTCACCGGCGGTTCGTGGTACTACACCGGGCCGTTCCCGGGGCTCGCCGGCCGCAACGCCGACGGCGAATTCGTGCTGCTCTCGAGTACCGACGACACCTCGGCCAACGCCGTGATCCCGACCACGTTCAACGTCTCCGGGGCGCTGGCGAACCAAGGGCAGACCGCGCCGGAGTTTTCCGGACGGCTCATCTCGTACTCCCAGCGCTGGGGCGGGATGAACATCGTCGGCCTCGACGCGGCCGGGGACCTGTGGGGGATCTGGACCGGGAATTACTACAACTCCGGCGGTGAGGGTTACCGGCAGTGGTGGGTCACCAACCTCAGCCAGATCACCGGGGCCGGCAAGCTCACCGGCGACCTTTCCGTCTACTCGACTTCGTGGGATGCGACCAACATCTTCGGCACCAATCAGGACGGCGACCTGGTCGTGACCTGGTGGGCGCCCGCGCTGGGGCCCGGCAAGTGGCAGTCGCACGATTTCACGCAGCTTTTCAACGGCGCCAAGCTCGACAGCCACTCGCTGGCCGGCTGGGCGACCAGCTGGGGATCTCTCAACATCGTCGGGACCGACGGGCAGGGCCGCCTGAGCGTCTACTGGTGGAACACGGCCAGCATCGACGACGCGAACCCGTACGGCTGGCGGTTCGAACGGCTGGGCCAGGCCACGTTCCAGGTCGGCGGCAGGCTCGCCGCCGATACCACGGACTACTACTCCACCCCGCGCATGCAGGTGTACGGCGTCGATGGTCAGGACGGGACCGTCAGGTTCACCTACTGGGAGCCGAGCTTCGGCACCACCTGGGCCGACGCGTCGGCGTAAGGCCGTCGCAACGTACGCCGATACGAAAGAAGCCCGGGCGTGCGCCCGGGCTCGTCGGAGGGAGAGAGAGAGAGAGACGTCTGGCCCCGAAAGGGCGGGAATCTAGGCCGCTTCGCGCGTGCGCGTCCGCTTGACCTGGCGGGGCGCCTGCTGCTGCGGGAGCTTTTCGGGTGTGCGGCATTCCTGCATGACCTCGCCGGTGAGCAGGAACTCGACCATCTCCATCGGGGTGTTGGCCCAGATGTGCGCGCCGATCTCCTCGGCGAGCCCGTCGGCCCGGTTGAAGACCCCGCCGCCGACGGCGATCTTCACCTTGCGGCACGCACCAATCTCGTTCATGGTGTCGATGATCTCCCGGATGCCCGGCAGGTCGGCCGGACCGGAAGCGAACATCAGCAGTATGTGGGGCTGACGGTCGTGCACCTGGGCGCGGATCTCGTCGGTGGGCAGGCCGCCCCCGGCGAACGTGACCGCGTAGCCCGCGGTCTCCAGCAGGTCGACGGCCATCTGAGCGCCCAGCTCGTCCCCCTCGGCCGGGCCGCAGGAGACGAAGACCGTCTGGCCGTTGCTCGGCGCCGACTGCAGCCGCCCGCCCACCTGGTCCACCAGCACGCGCAGCAGCCGCGTCGCGAAGTGGTAGCTCAGCTTGCTGAGGTGATCGCTGCGGTGCAGCCGCTCGACCAGCTCATACGTCGGCCACAGCAGGTCGCTGACGATCCGGCTCGCCGGAACGCCCGCCTCCACCTGCTCATGCACGACACGGCGCGCCGCGGGGCGATCGCCGTTGATCAGGGTGTCGAAAAAACGCTCGATCAGGATCTCACGGTTGACCACAGCGAACCTCCCGAATGAAGATCGGGACCGGACGCGGTTCCACCGTGACCTGGTCGCACTCCGTTGCCGCACAGACGAGGCTCCGCTCGCCACCACCCTAGTTCCCCCGAGAACCCACCGAACCCACGAGACGAACCAAGACCACCAAACCCCACGGGCTTCCACCGCCCGGCGAACCTGTGCGCTCCACCATCTCAAGAACCCCGCGGGCCACCAGGTGTTTCACCCTTCCCGCGGTCCCCGGCCTGATGTCGGGACACGTTCTATCGAGTGGTCACCCTCGGATGGCTGAAATCTGACCGTAATTCCGCCCATGCGGACCTGAAGGGGGCGGTGGACCGATAACATCGGCCTTTTCCGGTCAATCCTGCGTCGGCTTCAAGGCCCGGTAACACACGCAGATCCCCAAAGTTAAACCCCGGGAGGAGATTTTCCCCAATCCCGCGGCCGCGAGCCGGTCCATGAGGCGGGCCCGGGGCATGAACGTCCCGACCGACTTGGGAAGGTACTTGTACGCCCCGGAGGTATCCCGGCTGATCAGCGTCGCCGTGCGCGGCATCACCCAGCCGCAGTAAAAATCGTTGAACCAGCGGGCGGGCGCGAAGTCGGGACGGCCGAACTCGAGAACGACCAGCCGGCCCCCGGGCCTGAGTACGCGGGCAAACTCGCGCAGCGCGCGGTCGGGGTCGGCGACGTTTCGGATGCCGAAGGCGATCGAGACGACGTCGAACGACGCGTCGGGGAACGGGAGGTTTTGCGCATCGCCCTCGACGTAGGACATGCGGGCGGCGATGGAGCTGGGCAGGCGGACGCGCTTCTTCTGGGCGATCGCGAGCATCTCGCGGGTGAAATCCAGCCCGACGACGGTGGCGGCGGGCGAACGGGCGAAGGCCTGGGTGAGGTCCCCGGTGCCGCACGCAACGTCGAGCACGCTCTGTCCGGGCTGCACGGCGGCGGTCCGGACGGCATGACGTCGCCAGGCCTGGTCGCGCCAGAGCGAATGGACGCGGTTGTTCAGGTCGTAGGTGGAGGCGATCGCCGCGAACATGCGGCGCACCTTGCCGTGTTTTTCCGCCGAGGCGTGGGGGTCGGCGGCCAGTTCGGGGTCGGACCAGACGGCCGGTCCGGCGGGGTTTTCGGTGGCGGAGGCGGACATCGGGCAATGGTAGATGGCGCGGGCCCGGAAGCAGCGCACGGCCGGCATCGGTCCGGGCCGCGGAGACTTGACAAGCCCGGCGGCAGCGGCGACCGTGGCGGGCACCATGGGTGAGCCCGGCGAACCGACAGTCCCGGTCATGCCGGCCGCGGATCAGCCGGGCCAGCCGCGGCCGGTGCGCGAGCTCCTGACCGAGTACCTGCACGGCCGCAACATCCTGTGCCCGAGCTGCGGCTACAACCTGCGGGACGTCACCACGGGGATCTGCCCTGAGTGCGGCACCGAGCTGATGATCCACGTTCACCCGCGGCACGCCGGGGCCCGGACGTCGGGCCTGGGCATGTTCGGCGTGGTGCTGGGGCTGGTGCTGTGCGTGCTGTCGAGCCTGTTGGGGCTCCGCCACGGTCTGATCTCGGCGATCCCGGGCGTGCTCCTGTTCGTCGCGGCGGTGGTGCAGCTCTCGCTGTGGGATCGCTACTACCGGCGGATCCGACTGCGTCGTCGGGACCTGCTGTGGGTGTACATCGCGTCGGGGTGGGCGATCCCGGGGATCATCGTGCTGCGGATGTTCCTGCCGTTGTGAGGCGGCCGGCGCGGGCCGAGGTCCGCGCGCGGGCCCGGACGGAACTACCATGTTCGCCCTCGCATGCGCCGACGCCAACCCCTCCAACTCTGGCTCTACATCCTCGCCGAGCTCTGGCGGCTCATTCTCCTGACGCTGGGGGTGCTGGTCGCGGTGCTGGCTTTCGCGGCGGCGATCAAGCCGCTGGCCGACGGCAAGATCGGCCCGGTCGAGGCCCTGCGTTTCATGACGCTGGCCGTGGTCCCGATGCTCCAGTACGCGCTGCCGTTCGCAGCCGGATTCGGGGCGACCCTGGCGTACCATCGGCTCAGCGCCGACAACGAGGTGATCGCGGCGCACGCGAGCGGGGTGAGCCACCGCTCGATCCTGGCGCCGGCGCTGTTCTCCGGCCTGCTCCTGGCGCTGATGCTGGCGCTGCTCTCGCAGCAGATCATCCCGGCGTTCCTGCGATCGATGGAGCAGATGATCACGCAGGACATCGCCAAGATCATGGTGAACTCGATCCAGCGCGGCCAGTCGGTGGCGCTGGGGGACATGCGGGTCTACGCGGACCACGTGGTGAGGATCGAACCGCTGCCCGAGGGCGGGGCGACCGACGAGTTCATCCTGACCAACGTGGCCGTGCTGAAGGTCGACTCCAAGGGCGGCGTGAAGCAGGACTTCACGGCGACCAAGGCGCACGTGTGGGTGATGCCCCCGGGGGCGGTGCAGTCCGAGTCGCCGGATGAGTCCAGCAGCACGATCATCTTCCAGGTCGAGGACGCGGTGATCAACGAGCCGGGCCGGATGTTCGTGACGGGCGAGGGGCAGACGGTCCGGCTCAACGCGGGCCGGGCGTTCATGGACGACCCCAAGTTCCTGACCTTCGGGGACCTCCAGCTTCTCAAGCGCGAGCCGTGGCGGATGAACTGGATCGACAGCCTGTACGGGGACCTGGCGACGCGGATGCTGACCAAGCTGGTGACCGAGCAGATGCAGCAGTCGCTGGTGGCCAGGCACCAGTTCGCCGTGCGCGATGCGCAGGGCCGCACGATGACGATCCACGCGGGGCAGATGCGCTGGAACCAGCCCAGGGGCCGGTGGGAGCTCGAGCCGGTCCGTGCCGCGGGCACGATCGACATCGAGATCCGGCGCGAGGCCAGCGCCTCGTCGGCCGCGGGGCCCGTGACACGCCTGGCGGCGCGCGAGGTGGAGATGACGCCCGATTTCCGCGCGGGCCCTCCGGAGAAGCGGCTGGTCTTCAAACTGGTCGCCCGCAACGCCGCCGTGCGCGGCGATCCGACGCCCGGGGGCCGCAACGCCGAGCCCGCCTCGACCGTGCCCGAGCGCACCTACGCCGACCTGACGTACGACCCCGGCGATCTGGTGAACGTCGTCGACAAGAGCAAGACGCCGATGAACACGCTCATCTTCATGGTCGATGAGCGGGTGAAGCGGTCGGGCAAGGACCCCTTCCTCACCGACAAGCGCAACGAGCTGGTCTTCAAGGTCGGCAAGCTCCAGCGCGAGATCTTCAGCAAGCAGCAGGAGCGCTTCGCGATGGCGGTGGCGTGCCTGGTGATGGTCGTGACCGGCGCGATCACCGCGGTGCAGCTTTCCAACAGCATCCCGCTGACCGTGTACCTGTGGAGCTTCTTCCCCGCCCTGGCGACGGTCATCACCATCTCCTCCGGCCAGCAGGTGACGCACGACAAGGGCCTGTGGGGCATGCTGATACTCTGGGGAGGGGTGGGGCTGCTGGGCGTGTACGGCGCCATGGGGTACATCCGCCTGGCCAGGCACTAGCTCCAACGACCCGCGGCGTCCGCGTCGCAAGGAACCGTTCCCGGACGAATGTCGATCGCACCCTCATCACAGGCCGACCGCTCGCCCTCGCCCATGGACGGCCGCGCCCCCTCCGGCGGTTTGGTCGCACGCCTGCCCGGGGACCCCGTGCTGTGGCTGATCCTGGCGGTGACGCTGGCGCGGATCGCCTACCTGCTGTGGTTCTGCCCGTACGAGCTGGTCGAGGACGAGGCGCACTACTGGGAGTGGAGCCGGAGGCTGGGGCTTTCCTACTACACCAAGGGGCCGGGGGTCGCGTGGGCGATCGCCGCGTCCATCAAGCTGCTGGGCACTTCCGAATTCGCGGTTCGGTTGCCTTCCGTGCTGGCCTCGGGAATCGGCGCGTGGGCGGTGGCGCGGCTGGCACGCGATGCGTTCAACGATCGCCGCGCCGGCCTATACGCCGCCGCGCTCTACAACCTCGCGCCGGTCTTCCAGTTCGCCAGCCTGCTGATGACCATCGACAGCCCTTACGTCGCCTGCTGGGCGGTGGCGACCTGGGCGGCGTGGCGGGCGATCCGCACGCAGCGGCCGTCCCTGGGCTTCTGGACGCTGCTGGGCGCGGCCCTCGGGATCGGCTTCCTCTTCAAGTACACCATCCTGCTGCTGGTGCCCGGGGTCATCGCGGGCGCGGTGCTCGCGGGGCGGCACGACCGGCGGACGGGGCAGCCAGGGACAGTTCGGACGCGTCCGATCGCGGGCCTGATGGTCTCGACCGTTGTGTTCCTCCTCTGCGCGTCGCCGGTCTTCATCTGGAACACGATGGAGGGCTGGCCCACCGTCCGGCACCTGATGGGGCACCTCGGGCTGGCCGGGGGGGACATCACCGTCAAGCCCTCGGCCTCCCCGGGCTGGAACTACGAGCCGCGCTGGACCCTCGAATTCCTCGGGGTGCAACTGGTCCTGCTGGGCGCTCCTTCGGCCCTGGTCATCGGCGCGATCGGTGCGGTCTGGAAGCGGCGGATCCCCGAGGATCGGCGGGCCGCTTCTCTGTTCATGCTCGCCTGCGCCGTACCGATCTTCGCCTTCTACCTGGTGGTCTCGTTCCTCACCAGCCCGGAGGGCAACTGGCCCATGGCGGGGTTCACACCCCTGCTCGTGCTCGCGGCGTTCTGGACATCGTGCGGCCAGAACGAGTTTGATCGCCGGTGCGCCGCCGAGCGCTCCAAGCCCAAGATGTTCATCCACGATGCCTGGAAGACCTCGCTGTGGGTCGGGATCATCGTCGCCGCGCTCATGCTCCGGGCCGACCTGCTGACGTACATCCCGGGGATCGGACCGAAGGTCCCGATCGGGCGGTTGATCGGGGCCTCGACGCAGGCCGCTCACATCGAGGAACTCCGCGGCTCGCTCCAGCGGCAGACCGGCCAGGAACCGCTGATCATCGTGCAGCACTACGGCCAGGCGAGCCGGCTGGCCTACTACCTCGATTCCCGGCCCGTGGTGTTCTGCGCATCGAGCTATACGGGCGGGCGAAAGACGCAGTACGACTACTGGCCGGACACCGATCTTGGGAATCCTGAACTCAAGGGCAGGCCGGCGATCCTCGTCGGGGGCGAGCGGTCGCAGTGGCTGTCGGCGTTCGATCGGGTCGAGCCCATCGGGGCCCTGCGGGGAGAGACCAAGAAGGACCGCAGCGCGTTCGTGGGCTATGGATTCAGAGGATTCCGCAAGCGGTAGTCCCGCACGCACGCCCCGGCCTCCCCGCGTACCGTCACCACCATGTACCTTTCCCCGCGAGACAGAACCCTGCGATGGTCCCGAGGGCTCGGGCTCGCGGGCGTCTTTCTCGCCGGGATGCTCCTGCTGGGGGCGGTCGACCACGGGCTCTGGCGGCTGCTCAAGACCGATGAATCGATCGCCACGCGCGACTGGTACCACGTCCTGCGCGATGCCGGGTACCTGCCGACCTGGATCGTCGTGGCGGCGGCGATCATCGCCGCCTCGGGCCGAACGGCCGGGTCCGCCTGGCCACGAGCCTTGCTCCTGCCGGCCGCGGCGGCCGCGAGCGGGCTGCTCGCCGAGATCTGCAAGCTGGTCCTGGCGCGGGAGAGGCCGATGGCCGACGGGCTGCACCACTACCGCGGCCTGTTCGCAGGCTTTGCCGACGGGAGCAACCTGGGCCTGCCCAGCAGCCACGCCGCCGTGGCGTTCGGGGCGGCGTTCGCGGGCATGCGCCTCTACCGCGGCTCGGGGTGGATCCTGCTCCCGCTCGCCGCCGGCTGCGGGCTTACCCGCGTGCTGATGGGGGACCATTTCGCTTCCGACGTATGGGCCGCGGCCTGGGTCGGGCTCGCCGGCGCCCGCGTGTGCATTCCCGTTACCATGCAACGGCGCCGGGGCCCCGGCGCGACAAGGCTCACCGCGTGAACCTCCTCGACAGGTACATCGCCCGGCTCTACCTGATCAACGCGCTCGTCCTGATGACGATCCTGTGCTCGTTCGTCGTCACCATCGACATGTCCGTGAACTTCAACAGGCTCGTCGGACGCGCCGACCAGCTCCTGCGCGAGAACGGCGCGGGGGATCCCTCGCTCCTGCGCCGCGGGGTCACCACGCTCCTGCTGGTCGCCGATCTCTGGTGGCCCCGGCTGCTCCAGCTGTTCAACTTCACACTGGGGCTCGTGCTGGTCGGGGCGATGGGGTTCACGTTCTCCCAGCTCGTGCGCGGGCGTGAGTTCGTCGCGATGCTCGCCAGCGGCATCAGCCTCCACCGCGCCGCCCGGCCCGTTCTCATCTGCGCCCTGCTGCTCACCGGCGTCCAGGCGCTCAATCAGGAGACCGTCATCCCGCAGATCGCCGGGCTGCTCACGCGGGACCACGGGGACGCCGGAAAGCGCGACCTGGGCGCCACCGACCTGCCGTTGATGAGCGACTCGCACGGCCGGCTCTTCTACGCCAAGCTCTTCGACGCCGACCGCGCCGAGATCACGGACCTCCTGGTCATCGAGCGCGATAGCACCGGCAAGGCCGTCCGCAGGATCACCGCCAGGAAGGCCGCCTGGCGTGACAACGGCTGGGACCTCACCTCCGGCGCCGATGTCACCGCCGGGGCCACCGGGGCGATCGATCGCATCCCCACCGACCTTGACCCGCTCACCATCCGCACGCGCCGGTTCGCGGGTTACAGCCAGAGCCTCAGCTTCTCGCAGATCACCCAGCTCCTGCACCAGACCTCCCCCGACGACACCTCGGCGCGGGACCGGCTCGAACGCTTCCGCTGGGGACGCTTTGCGATCATGGTGGCCAACCTCATGGCCCTGATCCTCAGCATGCCGGTGTTCCTGCGCCGCGAACCGACCAACATGCTGCTCCAGTCCCTCAAGTGCGCTCCGGTCGCCGTCATCACGCTCATGGGAGGTGTGCTGGGGGCCACGGCCGAGGTCCCGGGCATCCCCCCGCAGCTGGGCGTCTTCCTTCCCGTGCTGATACTCACTCCGTGGGCGATCTTCTCGGCGTCGATGCTCAAGACCTGATCCGACGCGATCCACCGGCAATCCCCGGGGTGGATTGCGGACGCCGCCGCGCTCGTACGCTCTGGTGGTGAGCAGACCGACGCCGTCCGCGGGCACCCGGCTGGAGGTGCTCTCTCATCTCTCCGTGTTCGCCGCCGCATACGTCGCGGGCGCGGTGGTCTGCTTCGCGCAGCTCGCCGATGTGCGGATGCCCGGCCGCGCCTGGGCGCTGGCGATCCCGTACGCCCTCGGCACGGCCGCCGCCGTCTACCTGCTCGACCGCGTCAAGCTCGGCGAGCGCCTGCTGGACCCCGCGGATCGCCTGGCCCACCCCTCACGCTCGGTCTTCCTCGAGAAGCGCCAGTCGGCGGTGCGCCTCGCGATCCTGCTCCTCCTGCTCGCCTCCATGCTACCGGGCGCCGCGATCTCTCCATACCTGCCCATGCTCTCGATCGGCGCGTGCGTGGGCGTGCTCGCGTACGCCGGACGGCCGCGCGGACGGCGTGACCGCATCAAGGACCGCATCGGGCTGAAAAACACCTTCGTCGCCGCCGGAATCACCGCGTTCTCGATGCTCGTCATTCTCCTTGCCGCCAGCCCGGAATTGGCGCACCAGCCCTGGCGGCTGCCCGGTACCGTGTCCCTGGCGCACGGCGCTTCATCGATCTACCTGTTCGTACGGGTATTCGCAGATGCCGCGCTCTGCGATCTGGACGATGAGCACGCCGACCGCGAGCACGGAACGCGGACCCTCGCCACCGGCCTGGGCCGTTCGTGCGCCTGGACGGTCGCGATGCTCATCCGGTTGACCCTCTCGGTGTGCATTCTGGCCGTGCCGGAGGCTCCCCTGGCAAGCCGCACCTGCTGGGCCGTGCTCACCGCCGGGTCGTCGATCCTCCTTCGGCTCCGCAGGCCCGAGCGGGTCCGCGACTGGGTTGATTCGCGGCTGGCGATCGAGGCGGTGATCGCCGCGCTCGTGCTCCGGGCGCTCGGTTGATGCGGCCGGGACGGCCCGGGCGCTCGGGCCGCCCGCAGAGGGGCGCCGTCACCGACGCTGGACTCACGCCCGCGCTGGGTGGAAACACTGGTTTGAGAGAAAGACGAAGTCCAAAAGCCCGTTTCCAACGCCCGGAAGGGGTTGCCACCCCGGGGATCGCGGGCGCTTGCGTGCGCGGCACGCGAGTGTGATACCATCAACACGTGCCGGGGGTGCTTCGCACGCGCGTGCGGGCACGCATCATGCAGCCTGCATACCGGTCCTCACCCTTTGACCCCTTGGGGTGCGGCTCCTGAACTCAAAACGGGTCCAGGATCACCGCACGCATGTCAATCGCCGCACCATCGGTCGGGGCACAAGTTCAAGTCAACCCGCTCGATCCGGCCACGAGACTTCGCGAAGAATGCTCCGGCGCCACCGACTTCCAGTCCTCAGAGAAGCCGGTCGCCAAGATCCACGTCGAACCCAAGCCCCGCCCCGAGGACGCCTGGGCCGAATCCTCGCCGGCCGAGCGACGCGTCCGGATCATCAACCTCTCGGCCGTCATCATCCCCTTCGTGGCGCTGATCGTCGCGATCGTGCTCTGCTGGGGCTCGGCGATCAACTGGACGCAGTTGCTCATCTACGTCGGCATGGTCGAGGCCACCGCCGTCGGCGTCACCCTGGGCTTCCATCGCCTGTTCACCCACCGCGCGTTCACCACCGTCGCTCCCGTCCGCTACATACTCGGCGCCCTGGGCTCCATGGCCGTGCAGGGCACCATCCTGGACTGGTGCTCCACCCACCGCAAGCACCACCAGCACTCGGATGAAGCGGAAGACCCCCACTCCCCCTACTTCGGCATGGACGGGTCCTGGGGCTCGGGCTTCAAGGGACTCATGAAGGGCTTCTACCACTCCCACATGGGCTGGCTGTTCGCCGGTCGACAGAAGGGAATGGGCAAGTACGTCCGGGACCTGGCCTCCGATCCGGTCTGCGCCGCGATCCATCGCCAGTTCCGCTTCTGGGTGCTCGCCGGCCTCGTGATCCCGGCGATCCTCGGCGGCGTGATCGAACAGTCCTGGAGCGGCGTGTGGCTCGGGTTCCTCTGGGGCGGCCTGGTGCGCGTCTTTACCGTCCACCATGTCACCTGGAGCGTCAACTCCGTCTGCCACCTCTGGGGCACCAGCCCCTTCCGCACCGGAGACCAGAGCCGCAACAATCCCATCGTCGGCGTGCTCACGCTCGGTGAAGGCTGGCACAACAACCACCACGCCTTCCCCAACTGGGCCCGCCACGGCCTGCGCTGGTGGGAGCTGGATATCAGCTACCTCATCGTTCGCGCCCTCAAGCTCGTCGGGCTCGCCTGGAACATCAAGCTCCCCGACCCGCAACGCATGGCCGACAAACGCCGGCGCGACTGATCTCCGCCCTGCCTCGAGGAAACCAGCTCAACGAGCTCAGTCCCAGATCGACTTCCAGTCCTCGGGCTTCTCGCCCGACGCCGTGAAGATCCCCAGGAAGATGTTGCGTCCATCCTTGTCTTCCGGCTCGTCGTAGAAAATGCAGTCACCGACGCGCAACCCGTCCTTGCGGAGCAGCGTGGGCCACTCGTTCATGTTGGAACTCACCATCCGCTTCTCAAAGTTGACGTGACCATCGTTGTAGCCGATGTTGCCTTCCCATGACTCATCGGGCGGGTACATGCGCAGCGTGTAGCTGTCGGCCTTGGCAAGCTGCGGCTGAGGATTCCCCTTCTCGGGATATGCAACACTCTTGATCTCCGGCCCGCGATTGCCGACGACGCCCGTCATCGTGTTGAACGTGTTTGCCCACTCGGCACGCCGGCCCTTGCTGGGCTGGAGATGTGCGTAGCTCAACGCTCCGACCCGTCCACCCGTGAAATCGACCGGGAACGCCGGATCCCACAGCGCTTCCTTCGGGCTCCTAGCTGCCTTGGGCTCGTTAAACTCGTACCGGTCGTACGGCTTGATATTGGGATTCTGCTCCATCGGTGAAACACACAGATCGACCGGGATGAACCCGTTGAAGACCAACAGCGAAAAGACCGCCGAACTGGTGTTCTTCGACGCGGGCGGACCGGCCACGGTCGCATCCTTCGTGTCGTAGTCGGATGGAAACGGATAACTGTTCTTGGTGTTGTTCGCCCAGATGATCATCCCCTGGATGATCCCGCGGACCTGCGACGAATCCTTGAACGCCCTTGCATTCGCCCTCGCGCCGGGGTTGCGTGCCTCAAGGCGTCCCTCGATCGCCCCCATCTGGTCTTCCAATATCTGCATGCGATCCTTCATGCCCTTCAGTTCCTGGTGCATGTTCCGGATCAGTTCGAGCAGTTCGGCGTTGTCCTTGTCCGACGGCGTAGCCTTGGCCGAATCCTTCTTCTTCTCTGGCTGCGCCCCGGGGGCCGCGCCCCCGTTGACCGCCATGACCGAAACCCCCATCGCAACGACCGCAACCCCCGCCAGCACGTCAAGCACGGTGTATCCGCGACGCATGGTTCGACGATTCATGCCAGCCTCCCGTGCACCTTTGACCCGCAGCCATTCCCGCGCACATCGCGGGTTGTTCCCGCATCTTACAATGAGAACTCCTCGAAACGTCAATCGCAACTTCAACAGGACCCCCCCCATGTTCAAGTCCGAGTGGGTTGTTCAAAGCGGTCAGATCATCCTGGCCCTCCTCGTCGGGCTCGCCACCGCCTGCCAGCCCGCGATCAACTCCAAGTTCGCCCAGTTCACCCCCTCCAGGATCTACGGCGGGCTCCTGAATTTCACGATCGGCCTGCTGGCGATGCTCGCCGTGTCCCTGGCCTTCCGCACCCCCATGCCCAGCCCCGAAAAGGTCGCCGAGGCTCCCTGGTGGGCCTGGACCGGCGGCATCCTCGGCGCCTTTTTCGTCACGATGTCCGTCATTCTCCTCCCCAAAATGGGCGCCGCGATCTTCTTCTCCGTCATGATCGCCGGCCAGCTCTGCAGCGCGGCCGTCATCGACCATTTCGGCCTGCTCGACGTGGCGGTCAAGCACTTCACCTGGGGCCGCGGGCTGGGGATCGCCCTCATGCTCGCCGGGGTCGTCTGCATACGCAGATTCTGACCCGGACGGCCCCGAACGGATACACTGGTGCGCCCCCCAAAGGAGATGTCACATGTCAGGCGTACGGATCGCGCACTCCCGCTGGTTTCATGCCTGCCTCGCCGCCCTTGGCGCCTGGCTCCCGGCCTCGACGTCGCTCGCCCAGGTCAAGGATGTCACCCCCTACTACGTTGTGGTGACCAAGGACAAAGCTGACTTCCGCTGCGGCGAAACCGGCAACTTCTACCGGGTCCTTGAGCTCAAGGCCAGCACGCTCCTGCAGGTCGACGGCGAGGCCGGCGAATACGCCCGCGTCACCTACCCCCCCGGTGCCACGGTTCTCGTGAAGGCCGAGGAAGTCACTTACGACGCCCCGGCCTCCAAGGCCACCCTCACCCAGGCCACCCGCCTCTGGGCCCCCAACGCCCTCACCGGTGCCCTCAACGGCAGCTGGAAGGGCGTCCTGCCCCGGCCGCTGCCCGTCGGCACCGCCCTCAAGGTCGCCGAAGCCTCCAAGGACGCCGAGGGTCGCGTCGATTCCTACCGCGTGGTCGCACCCGACGCCGCCCGCGGTTTCGTCCGCCGCGCCGATGTTCGCCAGGCCTCAGCCGCCGAGATCGAGGCCGCTCGCCGTACCACCCCCACCCCCACGCCCACCCCCGCCGTCGAGGCTCCCCGCCCCGGCAAGACCGACGACGCCCCCCGGCCCACTGCCGCCGGCCCCACCAACACCAAGGACGCGCCGCAGACCGTCCCTCCTTCCACCCCAGCCACGCCTTCCAGCAAGCCCGCCGACAAACCCGCGCCGGCCCCCGGCGATACCTCACTCGTCGAGCCGATGGTCAAGCCCGGTGACAAGCCTGTTGACAAGCCCGCCGAGACCCCCCCGTCCCAGCCCACGGCCACCGGCCAAGAACCCGCGGCCGAGCCCAAGCCCGTCGAAGCCCCGGTCGCCAAGGAGCCCCCGGCCCCCAAGACCACTACCCTGCAGGACCTCGAGCACGCGTTCGACGCCCTCCGCCGCCAGAACTCCGACGATGCCGAATACCAGGCGATGATCGGCGAGTTCCAGAAAATCCAGGACACCATCCCCGCCAGCCAGACCCGGCTCCACAAGCAAGTCCAGGGCCGCATCGACTGGCTCCAGATGAAGCTCGAGGTCCGCGAGCGCCAGCGCGAGATCGAGGACATGAAGCGCAAGGCCGACAATCAGGGCCGCGACGTTTCCACCAAGCTCGCCGACCTTGAACGCCAGCGCCAGTACGCGATCGTCGGCCGGCTCCTGCCCAGCAACGTCTACGACGGAGCCAACCTCCCGCTGATGTACCGCCTCCAGTCGGTCGCCGGCGGCATCTCGCCCCGCACCATCGGCTATATCAAGCCGTCCAGCGAGCTCGACCTTCCCAGCAAGCTCAACCAGGTCGTCGGCATCATCGGCGAGATCAAGATGGATCCCGCGATGTCCCTCAACATGATCTCCGCCCAGCGGATCGACATCCTCCAGGCCGCCGACGGCGGGCCGGTCCGGGCCGTCCCGGCCCAGCCCACGCAGGCAAAGCCCGAGGACTCCAAGCCGGCCAGTCCGCAGAGCAGCGACACCAACACCCAACCCAAGGTCATCGAGCCCAAGTGACCTTCCTCCCCGGCCACGGGCCGCACCCCAGCGCATGACCACCAGCCCCACTCCCCACGCCGAGCCGCTGCGCCTCAACCTCGGCGGCACCGAGCCCAAGGCCGGCTGGAAGATCCTCGACATCCAGAAGCGGCCCGAGGTCGACTTCGTCGGAGATGTCGTCGACCTCTCTCAGTTCCCCGACGGCTCGGTCACCGAGATCTACGCGTCCCACGTCTACGAGCACCTCAACTACCACACCGAGCTGCGCAAGGCCCTCAAGGAAGCCTGCCGCGTCCTCAAGCCCGGCGGCATCCTCCGCGTGGGCGTCCCCGACCTGGAGATGCTCGCCAAGGCCTTCGTCGATCCCAAGCACGACGTGCGCGCCAAGTTCCACCTCACCCGCATCATGTTCGGCGGCCAGACCGACCAATTCGACTACCACAAGGTCGGCCTGAGCTTCGACATCCTGTGCGTCTTCCTCCAGGAAGCCGGGTTCACCAAGTACCGCCGCGTCGAAAACTTCGACATGTTCAAGGACTGCACCACCACCACCTTCGACGGCAAGAGCGTCAGCCTCAACGTGATCGCCACCAAGTGATCGCCCCCGGACGGCCCCGGACAGGCAGAACCCGCCACGCCGGCGACCCCGCAGGACCCTCCAAAAACAAAGCGGCCCAGCCAACCTGGCCGGGCCGCCGAAGAAGAACCCCCTCGAGCAAACCGGATCAGCACCCCTGCTCGAAGGCGTGCACGAACGCGAAGTAGTCTTCGAGGTCCACGAACCCCGAGTGGTCGAAGTCTGCATTGTCCGTGCCCTCCTCGAAAGCGTGCACGAACGCGAAGAAGTCCTCCAGATCTACGAATCCCGTGTGATCGAAGTCCGCGTAGCACTCCGGCTCGCTCGAGAGCGTCTGCACGATGATGTCGCCGCAGACGTCCGAGCCCGTCACCGTGCAACCCGCGACCCGGTGGAACTCGCCCCCCACCGGCTCGAAGCTCATGCTCGCCACCGGCCCGATCGTCGTCCCGTCCGGCAGCACCATGTTGTTGATCGTCGTGCAGCCCACGAAGTGCCAGAGGTTGTCAGCACCCTGCTCCCAGACCTCCCGGGACCCCTGCGGGCACAGCACCACGCCGATCGTGGGGTCGTAGTTGATCACGAACCCGTTACCCAGCGGATTGCCGTTGGGGTCGAAGTACGTCACGATGGACCCGATCGCCCCCATGCCCGAGAAATCCAGCCCCATCGTCGGCTGGCCGGTCCCCGGATCCTGCGAACGGATCACCCGCAGGATCTCGGTCCCCTCGTCGTCGTAGAACTTGGGATTCGACTTGAGGTCCCAGCCCCCCTTGCCGCGCGCCAGCGTGATGGTCGTCGCGCCGTTGCCCGGCCCGAACGCGACCGAGACTCCGTCGTTGCCGCTGCTGCCGATCCCCGAGGACTTCAGCCGCCGTAGCTCCGTCGGGCACCCGCCGCCGCCGTCGCACTCCTCCTCCAGCACCGCCTGGCCCAGCCCCCACGACTGGACGCCGAACGTCGTGATGCTCGCCTCGGAGACGTCGATGCTCGGCACGCCCTTGGCCGTGATCATCATCGACTCGGTCCCGGGCAGGCTCGGGGCGCCGACCGGGAGGTCCGGCGTCACCTTCAGCCGCATTTGGTCGAACGCGTGCACCGTGCCGCTGTTGGGGCAGATCCAGCCGGTCATCCACACCAGCGGGCACGTCGGACAGCCCTGCGTCCACCCCTGCCAGTACTCCGGCGTGCTGCCGTCATCGCAGAACCAGTCCGGCACGGTCTCGATCGCGATGATCGGGCCCGGCAGGTGCTCGTCGGATACCAGCGTCCCCGTGGCATCAAACCGCTCGACGTGGATGGTCGCCGCGCCAAGACCGGAGAAGTCGAAGACCTCTGTCCCCGTGCCGTCCCCGTGGCTGACGAGCCGGTGGGTCCCGTAGATCAGCCCGTCCCAGCCCCTGTACTTGATCCGCAGCTCCGCGCCCGGCGTGTGCAGCAACGGGTTCACATCGACCGCGGCGGTGCCCCCGTAGTCCGAAAAGAGCTTGACCTCCACCCCGTCCTCCCCGCTCGAGCCCAGGTTGTGCACCGGCAGCCGCCGCCCGTTCACCGGGCCAAGCTGAGCGCCGCCGAGGGCTTCGTGCCTCAGCCCGCTGGCGTATTCAACACTGGACTGCGCATGGGCGGTCCCCGCAAGCGATGCAACGGCAAGGCACGTCAAGGTCATCATCGAGGTCTTCATGGTTCTTCTCCGGATCTCAAGGCGTGTGCTTCTTCACGAGATTGGGCACGGCGGACATCACCCCGGCCCGACCAGACTTGCCACACGCCTCCCGAACCTTGCCGCCCATAACCAGAATTGCTGCCGACCCGCCCCACGCCATCTCCAAGGGGATTCCATTGATCTCGCGCCAGTATGTCGGTAGCTTGGTGACCGGCACGGTCGCCTCCGGGGAGGATCCGGCCACATAGGAGGATCTCCATGCTCCGCAGTCGACTGCTTCTTGCCGTGATCGGTGCGTCGCTGCCCGCCACTCTTGCGCTGGGCGATGACCTGACCCCACCGCCCTGGCGGTACGGCCCGGACACAACCTTCCAGCACTGGGACTTCTCCAGCGGCGCCGGCGGCGGAGCGCCCGACGGCGCGGCGCCCTTCAACCCCTACGGCACACCGATCCTCACTCCCTCCGACCCCGCCAATTTCCTGCCCTCGTTCGACCCACGCAAGGATGTGTGGGCCGTCAACGACTTCGACCCCCTCCACTTCTTCATCCCCAACGACAACGAGCCGGAGAACCACAAGGAGCTCTGGCTCCAGGTCACCTTCCTCTCCCCGGCGGTCCTCCACATGGGGATCGCGGTGAGCGCCCCCTCGGGCGTCTTTACCCTCGCGAGTTCGCAGCTCACCCAGCTCCCCGACGGCTGGATCCACGAACTGGCGATCTACACGATCGACGGCTGCCCCGAATACGAAACCATCGATCTCACCCCGCCGATCCTGGGCACCACCGTCTTCGTCGACCAGGTCGTCGTCGACACCCGGTGCTTTCCCGTCCCGGCGCCGGCCGCGGCAACCCCCATGCTCGCGGCGCTGCTCGCCACCCGCCGCCGACGCGGCTGATCCTGGGAACCACAGTGAAGAAGGTGATCGCGCCGGTCTGGCGGCGCCACGCGACCATGCCCGCGATCGGCCGCAAACGACCGTCCGCGGATCACTGCGCGCCGCTCGCTTCCCCTCACGCCACCTGCGTGGCGCGCGCCCGGATCCCGTCGATCAGCGACCGCACCTCCGCCGCCATGCGTGAGTTGGGGAACTGCGTGATGATCTTCTCCCCCACGATCGCGGCGTCGCGCCAGCGGCGGTCCTGCACCGCGAGCTTGAACTGCGCCCCCAGGTTCTCGCGCGCCTTGCCGATCACCCCGCGCGCGACCTCGCGGAACGGCGCCGCCTGGGCCTCCGTGAGGTACTGATCGATCTCGGCCAGCAGCGACATCGCATCCTCGACCCGATCCTCCTGCGCCGAGACCAGGAACCGCCGCTCCAGGTCCTGCACGTACGTGTCCTTGGAGCTCTGCACCCGCTGGACCAGCCCGTCGACACGCGGGGACTCGGGGTACAGCCGCCGGATCCGCGCAACCTCGGCGAACGCATCGTCCCAGCGGCGCTGGATGATCAGCCCGTCGAGGATCGAGATCGCCTCGGCGACTTTGCGGTCCACCGTCTGCCGCCGCGCCGAATCGATCCGCGTGCGGAACTCCTCGGCCTCGGCCCGGTACCCGAACCGGTTGGCCAGTTCGTGCACCAGCACGCTCGCCGCCTCCCAGTCCTCGGCCTCCACGTCTTCCTCGATCGCCCGGCAGAGCATCTCTCGCTCCTGCTTTCGATACACGACGCGCCGCGCATCGTCGGAGAGCGCAAAGTGCTCGGTGATCCGGTTCAGCCCCTCGGCGATCCCCTGCACCCGGTTCAGGCCCACCTCGCGCCACAGCGACACCAGCACCAGCGCCATCGGCAGCGTCACGATCGACGCGATCAGACCCGTCAGACCGAACGTCACCATCGCCTGGTGCTGGTTGAGGTTCGTGATCGCCGCCAGCAGAGACGCGTTGTCCGCTACCTCTCCCGCCGCCGCCCCCGGCCGCAGCCCCAGCACCAAGGTCGCCGCCGAGGTTCCGATCGCCAGCCCGTACGCCACCCCCACCCACAGCCTGGCCATCCGGATCCTCAACTCGTGCGCGGCGATCCAACGAATGTGCCCGTCATCCATGACCTGCATCTCCGGTATTCTCCCGCCCACCCACCGACGGCTGGCAATCCCCCGCTCGCGATCCACGGGCGGCGGCTGAGTGCAGTGTACCTAGGATTCGGGCCTTCCCGGAAGCAACCTTGCCAAGCCCACCCACTCCAGCCCCAAGTCCTCACAAGGGCCCCGGACCTGACCCAGGTCATGCCGACTCCGCGCCCTGGATCCGCGGATTTGCCCTTGGTCCTTGGCAAACCAATACCTACATCGTCGCCGACCCGCGCACCAAGGCGTGCTGGATCGTCGATCCCAGCTTCGGACCAGCTCCGGTGATCGACCAGGTCCGGTCCAACGGCTTCTTGCCGATCGCGATCGTCCTCACCCACGCGCATGTCGACCACATAGGTGGAATTGCGGATGTCTTGCGGGCTTTTCCGGGCATTCCGATCTGGATTCACCGGGCCGAAGCCCGGTGGCCTTCAAACCCGCTCCTCAACCTCAGCGATGGAGCGGGATTCCCGGTTTCCGCGCCCGAACCCGACCGGCTGCTGGAAGCTGGTGAGTTGCTGGTGCTCGGCGAGCAGCGATGGCTGGTCATCCACACTCCAGGGCATTCACCTGGGGGCATTACCCTCTATCACGCCCCTTCACACACCGCTTTAGTCGGTGACACGCTGTTCGCCGGCTCCATTGGGCGGACAGACCTTCCGGGCGGTGACTTCGAGACGCTGGAACGTTCGATCCGCACTGGGCTTTATGGACTGCCCGACAAGACCCGCTGCCTGCCGGGTCACGGGCCCTCCACAACTATCGAAATTGAGAAACGGGACAACCCGTTCGTGCCCGCCTGAGCCCTTTGGGCATCTCAGCAGCCGATTGGCGCTCGGTCTGTGCCGTTGCGACCGGTGGCACTCATGTTGCAGCGCGTAGGGGCCGGGAGCCCTGTGCGGAAAGTGAAGAAAAATCCGTGTATGAGGTGGCAACCCCGAGTTCTTGTGGCACATTCACGGAGTCAACACGAACGACCGATCAGACGGGAACGACTGAACGGTGGATTCGAGGAAAACGGGAAAGCCCGATGACCTCACCAGCCTCTTGTCTCTCTCCTCCTGTAACTCGCCGCGGGCGGAAACACGCGACGAGTTTTAGAGAAACCGGGACACCCGGACTCACCAGCCTCTTGTCTCTCTCCTCCTGTAACTCGCCAGCGGGCGCAATACGCTGCCGAGTTTTTCGATCGAAACCCTAACGGGCAGAGATCCGCGAATGTCCCTCTCCTCCTATAGCTCGCCGCGGGCGGAAACACGCGACGAGCTTTCAAGGCCCTGGGAAACCGGGACTTACCAATCTCTTGTCTCTCTCCTCCTGTAACTCGCCAGCGGGCGCAATACGCTGCCGAGTTTTTTCTTTGGCCCCGGAGGTGTGGATCCCAAGTGGACTCCACCCGCCTGTGGGTCAGGATGCACCGAACTGGACTTTTTCGCTTGGCTCGCTTCCGGTTCCTCAAGATGAGGGGCCAGAGGCGAGTTTTTGCATCTTTGCGCAAGTACTTGAAAAACAACAACTTGCGCACGTTGATGCCCCGACTCCACGATGGATGTCAAAATTCTTCAACAGGTGAGGAACCGGAGGGCTCGCCGCTGCGGATAGCTCTTTGTACCGCCCTCGATGACCCGTGGAAACGCGGAATCGGGATTTCAGGGGAAACCGGGAAACCGGGTTCCTCGATAAGTCTTGTCCCCTCCTCCTATCACTCGACCGCGGGCGGAAACACGCGGTCGAGTGTTTTTTTGTACCTGGAAGGCTCTGGGCATCAGGCACTGGGCGCTGCGGAAGACAGGCAGCCGCAGACTGCCGATGGGCCACCGCGAACGGCCGGGCTCTCGTGCCCGAGCCGCTTCTCTTGAAATCTCGGCCGATCTCCCGATGAGCGAGTGGCTCGCCCATTCGGAGGATTTCCAACGCCCTCGCACTTCCCACGCCTGGTGGTTCAGTTCGTGCTCGCGGCCGACCCGGCCCCGGTGGCGGACCGCGCCGGGCTGGGCCGTTGGGATTGGGCGGTGCTGGTCGGCTATTTCGCGCTCCTGATCGCCATGGGATTGTGGTTCGCCCGGCGGGCCGCCAAGAAGAAGACCGACAGCGCTTCCTATTTCCGCGGCGGCGGCCACATGCCCATCTGGGCGGTGGCGATCTCGTTCCTGGCGACGGCGCAGTCGGCGGCGACGGTGCTGGGGGTGCCGGAGGATGCGTACAAGTCGGACCTTCGGTACCTGCTGACGAACCTGGGCGGGATCCTGGCGGCGATCATCCTCGCGAGGTTCTTCATCCCGGCGTACTACCGGCTGCGCGTGGGGACGCCGTACCAGCTGCTCGAGCACCGTTTCGGGGCGGGGGCCAAGCTCGCGGCGAGCGCCACGTACATGCTCGGCCGGGTGCTGGCGAGCGGTTCGCGGGTGTTCATCGGGTCGGTGCCGGTGTCGCTTGCGGTGTGGGGGGACACGCAGGCAGTGCACGTGGCGATGGCGGTGGTGATCTTCATGGCCTTCGGCACGGTCTTCACGCTCGCGGGCGGGCTGACGAGCGTGATCTGGACGGACGTCGTGCAGGTAGCGGTGTACATCGGCGCGGCCCTTGTGACGATCGCGGTGCTGTGGAAGGGGATCGGGGCCGATGCCCCCGGCGTGCTGGAGGCGATCCGGCACGGCGCGCCGGATGGTGGATCGAAGCTGCGGCTGCTGGCCTCGGGCTTTGATGCGCGGGGCGTGTTTGATTTCAAGGACCAGTACAACATCGTGACGGTGTGCACGGGGTGGACGCTGCTGCTGCTGGCGGCGTACGGGACGGACCAGGACCTGGTCCAGCGGCTGCTGGCGTGCGAGAACGCCCGGCGGGGCAGCTGGTCGGTGATTTCCGGGGTGCTGCTGGGGATCCCGGCGGTCGTGGTGTTCGCGGCGATCGGCATCCTGCTGTGGGTGTACTACCAGTGCCCGGCGGTAACGGGCCGGGCGGCGCCGGGGTATCTCGCGGGGGACACCGGGGAGGTGTTCCTGAAGTTCGCGCTGCACGAGATGCCCGCGGGCGCGGCGGGCCTGGTGCTCGCCGGCGTGATGGCGGCGGGTCCCGCGGGGATCAACTCATCGCTCAACTCGATGGCGGCGACGTTTGTGAGCGATGTCTACCGGCCGCTGGCGCCCGGGCGCGAGGATCGCCACTACGTGAGCGTCGGGCGCTGGGCGACCGCGGCCTGGGGGCTGATATTGGGGCTGTTCGCGGTGGCGTGCGTGTACTGGAAGCAGGCCAACGGCGAGGCGATCCTGCCGTTTGTGCTGGGCGTGATGGGGTTTGCGTACGCGGGCATGCTGGGGGTGTTCTTCGCGGCGCTGTTCACGCGCCGGGGGACGGTGGGCTCGGCAATCGCGGCGCTGTTCACGGGGATTTTCACGGTCGGGCTGCTCCAGCCGGCGATCGTGGCGATGCTCTCGGGCCGGCCCGTGGAAGATGTCACGATCGCGAGCCCCTGGCGACTGCTGATCGGAGCGATCGCGGCGAGCGTGGTGGCGATCATCCCGCGGGGACGCGGGACCGGGATCGGAGAACCGCCCCGGTCCTGAGCGCGCTGGCGGTCCCGGTTGACTCCGAGTTTCCGGTCTCTGCCCAAGTTCGTTATCCGCGTGAACGGAACGTCCGATCCGTCTGTGGCGTCTGCGCGGGCTTCTGGACCGTGGACGGTCGGGTGATGGCTTTGGGGTACGGGCGAGCAATCCGATGTTTGATCGGGTGCACACCGCCGTGCACAGGACCCGAGTCGCCGAGGAAACTTATGCCCCTAACGCCCCGTCCCTTTGGTCTTTCTTCCACCACCACTCCCCCCACCATTGCGCTCTCCCGCACCACCGAAATCTGGAAACGCGCCGGCGCTGCGGGCCGACGCGGCGGGTCGGGCCGGTGCCGTCGGGTGGAGGAGCTCGAGGCGCGCACGCTGCTCACGGGCTTCGGGTACGAGCGGTTCGACCTGCCGACGGATGCGGGCTCGAGCGCGGTGGCGGTCGCGGACTTCAACCACGACGGGATGATGGACGTTGCGACCAGCAACGCCGGGGCGGGGACGATCTCGGTGCTGCTCAACTCGGCGAGCGGCTTTGCGCCGGCGGTGAACATCAACGTGGGGGGCTCTCCCAGGGGCGTGGATGTCCTGGACATCAACGACGACACGTACCCGGATATCGCGAGCCTTGATGAGACCGGTCACCGGATCGTGCTGCTGACCAACAACGGGGACGGCTCGTTCGCGGGCCACGGGGCGATCGCGCTGCCCGACGGGGCGACCTCGGCGGTGTGCGCGCACCTCAACGGCGACAACAGCATGGAGGTGGTCCTGGCGTTCGCGGCCACGGACAAGGTCGCGGTCTACCGCATCACGGACACGGGCAACCCCGAGGCTCCGACGGGCCTGGAGCTGGGCAGCGAGTACACGGTGGGACACGCGCCGTCGAGCATCACGGTCGGGGATGTGAACCGCGACGGGGCGCCGGACATCCTGGTGACCAACGCGATCGCGGGCACGGTTTCGGTCCTGCTCAACGCGCCGGCGCACCGGTCGAACGAGGAGTTCATCGGCAAGCTGTACAAGGACATGCTGGGCCGTTCCCCGGGCGGGGACGAGGTTGCGCAGGGACTCTCTGTGCTGGCGGGCGAGGATGGCACGCTCGCGCTGGCCCGGTCGCTGCTGGCCCGACCGGAGTTCGTGACGCTGCAGGTCCACAGGCTGTTCACGCAGTATCTGCAGCGCGACCCGGGGCAGGAGGAGCTGGCGAACCTGGCGGCGGTGCTGGGCGAGCACGGCAAGCTGGAGGCCATCAAGGCGGCGCTGCTGTCCTCGGACGAGTATTTCCAGTCGCGGGCCCACGCCGAGCAGGGCGCGTTCGTGAGCCTGGTGTACGCCGACCTGCTGGGCCGGCCGGTCGAGCCTCAGAAGGTCGAGCAGTGGGTGGCCCAGCTCGGCGGCGGGCTGTCGAGGGAGGATCTTGTCCGGCAGCTGATGGACTCGCCGGACTACCGGTCCGGCGTGGTCAACAGCCTGTTCGAGCATTTCCTGCACCGCTCGCCTTCGCAGGATGAGATCGAGGCGATCTTCGGGAATCTCGATGATGTCTCCGGCGGCGGGGAGGGCACGGGGGAGGGCGGCAGCGGCGGTGACAACAAGGGCTCGGACGATTTCTCGCTCGGGGGCCTGCTCGCCAGGCTGCTGGGATCCTCGGCGTACTTCAACTTCTCCGGCGGCGGGACGGGCCAGTTCCACGAGTCGGGCGTGTACGTGGTCGGCCTGAATCCGTCGAGCATCTCGGTGGTCGAGGTAAACGGGGACCTCAAGCCCGACCTGGCGGTCGCGAACACGGACTCGAACACGGTGTCGGTGCTGATGGGCCGCGGGGATGGCACGTTCGAGGTCGGCCTCACGGTGGGCGTGGGCAGCCAGCCCGTGCGGGCCTTCGGTTTCTTCAGGCCCGAGGAGGGCTTCACGCTGGGGACGGTCAACCGCGGGGATGACACCGTCTCGGCGCACCGGATCCACGACGGCAAGGTCGAGCTCCTGGGCGCTGTCAAGGTGGGGGACCAGCCCTCGTGGGCCGCGGCCGGGAACTTCTCGCACGACGGCCGGGGCGGGCTGGCGATCTCCAACGCTGGGGACGGCACCGTGACGATCGTCACGTTCCTGGGGAAGGTGGAGTCGAGCGGGGATGACAAGGGCGGGTCGGGGTACGAGGACGTGGCGGTGCCGGGGCGTCCTGACCTTGCGGGCTTCTCCGACCGTGGCGCGAGCGACAGCGACAACATCACGCCGCTGAACAACTCGGCGGGCCGGTTCCTGGTCTTCTTCGTGCCCGGCGCGCCCAAGGGGGCGTTCGCGAACATCTACATCGACGGGAAGCTGCTGGGCACGTCGCTGGTGCGAAGCGACGAGGGGCACGCGGTGGTGCCGACCGACGGGGTGACGGTGCTGGCCGACGGGGAGCACACGGTGACGGCGTCGCTGACGATCGGGGGGCGCGAGGGCCGGCGGTCGGAGGACCTTGAGATCGTGATCAAGTCGCCGCGCGTGGAGGTCAACAACGCCGACCCCAACGAACCGACCAACGACGATGGCTCGCACACGCGGGCGCGGGTGGACGAGCAGGGCCACGCGATCGTGACGATCGACGACGGCTCGGGTGAGAGCCGCGACGTCAACCTGCACGATGAATTCCCCGACGCCCCGCCGGTGCAGGGTGACCTTGTGGTGGTGGACGAGGTCAAGCACGAGCACGGCACGGGCGCCGGGGGGCGCGCGCGGCGGTACGCCGCCGGGCAGACCAGCCAGGGCCTGATGCTATTTACCAACGACGACGACGGCTCCTGGCACGAGAGGAACCTCACGGACGATGTCTCGGGCGCCGAGGCGTTCGCCTCCGACGACCTGGACGTGCTCACCACGCCCTGGGGCAACAGCAACATCTTCGGCAAGAACGCCCAGGGGGAACTGGTCGCCTACTGGCAGGACGGCACCGAGGGGACCGAGGGCTTCAACTGGAACTTTATCAACCTCGGAGAGCACCTCTCCGGGACGGGCCAGGACCAGCCGCAGTGGAACAGTGACATCGAATCGTACTCGGTGCCGTGGGGCGGGATGAACGTGATCGCCGTCGATGCCAACGGGGATGTGACGGCCGTGTGGTGGGCCCCGGGCCTGGACCACTGGGTCTACAGCAACCTGACCGAGATCACCGGCGCCGAGAAGCTGGTGGGCACGGTGAGCGTGTCGGTTACGCCGTGGGGCGGGGTGAACGTGCTGGGGACCAACGCGCTGGGGCACACGATCGCGCTGTGGTGGGCCCCGGGCTACAGCTGGCAGGAGACCGACATGACCCTGCTGGCCAACGCCCCCAGCTACGCGGCGGGGACGGCGTCGTCGTTCAGTTCGATCTCCGGTGACATCGTGGTCGCCGGCCTGACAATTACGGGGGACGTGGCGATCTTCCGCTGGACGCTGGCGGACCAGGTGTGGCACGTGACGCAGATCTCGCCTCCGTCTGAGATCACCAGCGCGCTGGTCGGGCAGCTGACGGGGTACGCCAACATGAACTCGGAGCTGTTCGTGCTGGGCAGCAACATCGACGGCGGCGTGGTGCAGTTCGCGTACAACGCTTCGAGCGACAACTGGGACATTTCGGTGCTCTAACCCTGCGTGCGCGGGTGGTGCGCCTGAGTGCTTGATTGCGGGCCCGGGAGAACTCCCGGGCCCGCTTTGCGTTGCGCTTGGCCTGGGATGCCGGCGTGTGGTAGAGTCGGGATGTGCCGGGGACCGGTGAACAAGAACGCGAAGCGATGACTGGGGCCGACGGCTCAGGATCGGCCGTGGTCGCGGACTCGGCGTCTTCGCATGGCGTGCGCGGGCCTGCGCTATGGGTCGGGGTGGGAGTGATTCTCGGCGCTTCGCTGGCGGGTATCGCCCTGTCGTACGGTCGCCAGGGGCCGATGGCGGGTGTGCAGCGGGGTTCTCAAACCGATGTGAAGCGGGCTTCGGATGGGAATCAGCAGGCGTCTGCGGGTGCGCACGAGGTGCCTCGTACCGATACGGGGTCGGCTGAGCACGCGGCGGGGCACAGAATCAACATCAACAGCGCCTCGCAGGCGGAATTGGAAGTGCTGCCCGGGGTCGGAGCGACCATGGCGGGGCGGATCATCGAGTACCGCAAGCAGCGGGGCGGGTTCAAGACCGTCGAGGAGCTTGATCGTGTCAGGGGGATCGGGCCGCGGTTGATGGAGCGGTTACGGCCGCTGGTGACCGTGGAGTAGGCCGTGTCCGTTGGGGATGAGCACGGGCAGGGAGCTGGGGGCCGGGGTGGCTCGGGGCGGGATTGATCGCCGAAGGCGGCGGAGAACTACGATCGGGCAAGTTAGCGTCGGGATGCCACGGGCTCGGGCCGTCGGACTGCATCTTTGTGCCTGTTGGTTGAGGCACGGGGCTGGTTCGGGCCCAGTGACCGGGGCACGCCCGTGCGCGCTCAGGACGGCTCGGTGATCAACCTGCTGGAAACCATCTCGGGCGATGAATCGGTTCGGGCGCTGACGGCGGCCCTGGCGGGCGGTCGGCGCGGGGTGGCGAGCGGTGCGGCGGGCTCCTCGACGGCCCTGCTCGCGGGCGTGGTGTGCGTGACGCTGCGGCGACCGGTGGTGCTGGTGGTGGCGCACATCGACGACGCGGACGAGGCGGTGGACGAGCTGGCGGGGCTGGAGGTCGAGGCTCTGCGGCTGCCGGCGCTGGAGGTCCTGCCCGGCGAGACGGGGATCGCGCTTGATCTGTTTGCCGAGCGGGTGAACGTGGTGCGGCAGGTGCTCGCCGACACGGCGGGCCAGAGGCCGCGGGTACTGGCGTGCCCGATCCAGGCGCTGATGCAGGCGGTGCCGGCGCCGGGGAGGATCGAATCGCTGCTGCGGACCATCCGCCTGGGGCAGAAACAGGACCCGGCGGAACTGGCCCGTTGGCTCACCGGCGCGGGGTACCAGCGTCGCGATGCGGTGGAAGAGCCGGGCGACTTTGCGGTCCGGGGCGGGCTGGTGGATGTGTTCCCGCCGGGGGGTACGGGCGCGGACCCGGTGCGGATCGATTTCTTCGGGGATGTCGTCGACCGGCTGCACCTGGTGGACCTGGAGACGATGGGATCGGACCGGGCCATCGAGAGCGTGGAGTTGGTCTGCGCGGATGTGAAGGCGATCCAGAGCGATGAGGGGACCGTCAATTTCCTGGAGCTGTTGCCGCGGAGCACGGTGGGAGTGATCGCCGAGACGCTGGAGGTGGTCGAGCAGGGGCGTGGGTATTTCGAGCGGGTCATAGATGCCCGCGGGATTTCGGGGCCGCCGGCGGTGCTCGGGCTGCTGGAGAAGATGTCGGCGCTGGCGGAGATCAACCAGTTCTCGGCCGGGGCGGCGTCGGCGGATACGCGGGTGCAGCTGCCCGCGGGGCTGCTGCCGGCGTTCAGCAAGGAACTGCCCGAGGCGATCGCGGAGCTGCTGGGGCTGGCCGAGGGGCACAGGCGGATCGTGGTGTGCTGCCAGAACGAGGCCGAGCAGCACCGGTTGGGCGAACTGCTCGCCGAGCACGCGAGGGAACAAGCTTCGCGGGTTGAGTCCATGGTGTGCTATGTGCACCGCGGGTTCATCTGGGATTCGCCGTCGACATCGCCCGGGCAGGGGCCGGTGGCGATCGTGCCGTACCACGAGCTGGTAAACCGGTTCACGACGCGGCGGCGGACGGCCAGGCTCAAATCCGCGCGGGCGATGGACACGTTCCTGGACTTCCAGCCCGGAGACTACGTGGTCCACGCCGAGCAGGGGATCGCCCGCTACGCGGGGCTAGCGATGCTCACGCCCCAGAGCATCACGGGGGAGTTCCAGGGCGCGGCGTTCACGCGGGCGCGCGAGCCCGAGGAGTACCTGACGCTCGAGTTCGCGGGCAGGACCAAGCTGCACGTGCCGGTGAGCCGGATCGACCTGGTGCAGAAATACGTGGGCGGGTTTTCGGGCAACCCGCCGCTGTCGACCCTCGGCGGGCAGAAGTGGAAGCACCAGAAGGAGCGGGCGTTCGAGAGCGTGCGCGACCTGGCGGGGGAATTGCTGCGCGTGCGGGCGGCGCGGGAGCACATGCCGGGGATCCAGTACCCGCAGGACACGGACTGGCAGACGCAGTTCGAGGAGGAGTTCCCGTACGAGGAGACGGAGGACCAGTTGACGTGCCTGGCGGCGATCAAGAAGGACATGACCGCGCCGAGGCCGATGGACCGGCTGATCTGCGGGGATGTGGGGTTCGGGAAGACGGAGCTTGCGATCCGGGCGGCGTTCAAGGCCTGCGAGTTCGGCAAGCAGGTGGCGGTGCTGGTGCCGACGACGGTGCTCGCCGAGCAGCACGAGAGGACGTTCCGCTCGCGGTTTGCGGGCTACCCGTTCAAGGTCGAGTCCCTCTCGCGGTTCAAGACGACCAAGGAGCAGAACGACACGCTCGCGGCGGTGCGGCGGGGGCACATCGACCTGATCATCGGGACGCACCGGCTTTTGTCGCAGGATGTCAAGTTCAACGACCTGGGGCTGGTGATCATCGATGAGGAGCAGAGGTTCGGGGTCGAGCACAAGGAGCGGCTGCTGCGGCTGCGGCTGACGGTGGATGTGCTGACGCTCTCGGCGACCCCGATCCCGCGGACGCTGCACATGGCGATGCTGGGGATCCGGGATATCTCGAGCCTGACGACGCCGCCGACGGACCGGCGGGCGATCGTGACGGAGGTCATCCCGTACAACGAGAGAAGGATGGCCCAGGCGCTGGCCCGGGAGCTGGCACGGGACGGTCAGGTGTACTTCGTGCACAACCGGATCACCGACATCGCGTCGGTCGCCGACACGGTGCGGCGGCTGGCGCCCGAGGGGACCAGGGTCGTGTACGGGCACGGGCAGATGGCCGGGCACGAGCTTGAGGAGGTCATGCTCAAGTTCTTCCGGCGCGAGGCGGACATCCTGGTGAGCACGACGATCATCGAGAGCGGGCTGGATGTGCCCACGGCAAACACGATGATCATCAACGATGCGGACCGCTTCGGGCTCGCCGAACTGCACCAGCTTCGCGGGCGCGTGGGGCGATCCAAGCACCGAGCCTATTGCTACCTGCTCCTGCCCAACGAGCGGACGGTGAAGGAGGTCGCGCAGAAGCGGCTCAAGGCGATCGAGCAGTTCTCGATGCTGGGGGCGGGGTTCAAGATCGCGATGCGGGACCTTGAGATCCGCGGCGCGGGCAACATCCTGGGGGCCGAGCAGTCGGGGCACATCGCGGCGGTGGGGTACGAGATGTACTGCCGCCTGCTGGAGACGGCGGTGCACGAACTCAACAACGACAAGCGGCCGGACCCGCCCAGCGCGATCGTGGTGGAGATCGGGATCGCGGGGGTCATCCCCAAGCCGTACATCCCCTCGGACATGCGGCGGCTGGAGGCCTACCGGCGTGCGGCGATCGCGAGCAGCACGCAGGAACTCGCCAAGGTACGCGAGGATCTCGTCGAGGCGTACGGGGAGCCGCCGTCGCCGGTGCAGCGGATGCTGGACATGGCCGATCTGCGGATCGCCGCCGCGATCCTGGGTTGCAAGAGCATCACGCTGCGCGAGAAGGATGTGATCTTCCGGACGAGCCTCCCCAAGGAGGTCGGCACACGGTTGGAGAGCGCCCGCGAGCTTCCCGATGTGATCCGGGAGACCGCGCGGCTCGCCGAGCTGCAGGCAGCGCAGGCGGCGCGGCGGAGCGGGCCGGTGCGCAAGCCCTCCAAGCCGATGCCCGCCCCGACCACGGCGGATCTGACGGGACGGGTCACGGTGCTGCCGCCCAAGTCGGGTGACACGCTGCACGAGGTGTATTTCAGGCCGCCGGAGAAGTACCTGGTGGAGCCTGAGATGCTGCTGCTCGCGCTGCGGAGGCGCTTGGCCTAGAAACGGCCTCGTACCCGTACGAGGTGCGGAATTCGGACTGGGCACAGGATCCCGCGATCCGCACGACACGTCGGGTCGGGGTACTCCGCTGGACAGCGCCCCTTCGCGCGGGTCAGACGCGCGGGTACAATCCTGTGCTTCCGGACCACTGTGTGGCGCTTCTTCGGTACATTGCTCACCGGCCATGCGCAAGTCTCGAACCCGCGAGAACAGGTGTCGAGATATCGTCAAGCTGGCGACACTGGTGACACTGGCGATTCTGTGCTGTTTCTGGTGGGTACTGGCTCGCGGGCACGGTTCCGCGGGCAATGCTCAAGCGTTCGCATGGTCCGGATGGACCGGCGGACTTGATGACGCGACGTATCGAGCGTTGCTCCGGGGCTCGATCGCGGTTGTAGTGATCAGCGGCATCGTCGTTCCGATCTGGCGGGCATGGACTGATCGATCGGCGCGACTCAGGCTGCACGGCGGCAATTGCGCGCTCTGCGGCTATCCGACCGCAACATCGTGGGTGTGCTCCGAGTGCGGTCTTAAACTCGGCGGGGAGTGGACCTCGGGCAGCGCAGCGCTGCGCGCGGTGCGGGCGATCGGGCTGGCGGTCGGATCGGGAGTGAGCGTGGTGTGCCTGCTGCACCAGGTGATTCCGCTGACATACCAGACGGAGATCGGCATCACCGCGACTCCGTTCTTCGTCGGCAGAACGCCGCCGCAGGAGACGTCCGGCTCCGCAGATCCCCGCGTCTCGATGCTGGTGGAATCGTTCGCGCGGTGCGAACTGCGGTTGAGTGAATCCGCTCGGATGCCGCATGGATCCTTCGACCCGGACCGTGCGGAAGGGTACATCGCCGTCTACGCGGGTAGCACCGTTCCGGGCGCCAGGCTGGCAGGGATCCTGAGCGTTCCGGACTCGATGCGACCCGAAACGCAGGCCGATCGCGACGAGATCGCCGCGATCGCGGCACGATTCAGGCGGTTGGAACCGCGAGTCGCGGCGTTGACAGTGGAAGAGGTGGCCCGGCGGCTTGCCGATGCGCGGCGGGGATACATGTTCTCCGTTCAGGCGCTCCAGCGGCGCCGGGAGGAACAGGATCGCGGCGTTCAGGCGTCGACCGCATCCTCAGTCGGGGGATCGGCGACGCTCGTCGCACGCTCCAACACAGATTGGCACTTCTGCGCGACCCCGAAGACCACCGTGAGCCTGCTCGCCGCGTGCGTGGGAGCCACCGCACTCCTGGCGGTCGCGTACATCCGCCTCGTTCGGGTCGCGGAGCGGTTCCCGTGGCCGGATTTGGACAAGACAACTCCTGCTGTTGGGCCGGCGACACCCATCCCTGCAGGTGAAGATTGAATCCGCGAGTGGGCAGCTACCGGTCTTCGCGTTCATCTTCTTCCGCGGGATCGACGTTCCGTGACTCCCCAAAGATCGCCGTGCCGATGCGCACGATGTTCGCCCCCTCTCCGACGGCGATCTCGTAGTCGTTGGACATGCCCATCGAGAGGATGTTGAAGTGTCCGCCGCCGACGCCGGTGGCGCGGATCTCTTCGAAGATCTCACGGCAGCGGCGGAAGATGGTGCGGGTGTCCTCGGGGCTGGAGACCAGGGGAGCCATGGTCATGAGGCCGCGGACGCGGACGTTTGTCATGGTGTCGATCTGCTCGGCCAGGGGCTGGGCGGCGGGGACGGGGCAGCCGAACTTGGATTCCTCGCCCGAGCAGTTGACCTGCAGGAGGACATCGACCGGCTGCTCCCGCCGGTTGGCGATCACCTGGAGTTCCTCGGCGAGCCGGAGCGAGTCGACGGAATGGACGAGGCGGACGAATTCGAGCGCCTTGCGTGCCTTGTTGCGCTGGAGGTGTCCGATGAGGTGCCAACGGATGGGCCCGGAGGCGGGGTCGCGGGTCGGAGGGGCTGAGACGCCGGGCTTGGCGGGGGTGACCTGCCCGGAGCGGACGGCGCTGAGCAGGCGGCCGCCCGCCAGATCGGGCTTGGCGCTGGGGATGACGCGGAGCCGGGCGATGTACTCCTCCACCATGGCGGCGTGCTGGAGGAGGGTCTGGACGCGGTTCTCGCCGAAATCGCGGTGCCCGAGGTCGATCATGCCGCGGATCTGGTCGGCGTCGGCGTGCTTGGTGACGGCGACCACGATGACATCGGCGGCCGACCGGCCCGAAACGGCGGCGGCGCGTGCGACGTTCTCGGTGACTTGGGCGTAGCGTGCGGCCAGTTCGGTCATGGTGGTTCCCACGGAAAGCCCGGCGTGGGCGTTGTGCGTCCGGGCGGCGACGGGATTGGCCGCACCGGCGGGTTGTACCTGGGCTGCTGGTGTCACTTGTTCGCTCCGCGATGTGAGACTCGGCGGATCCTCCGCCGGTGAGTAGGATACACACAGAATCGGGCGGCTACGGCGGCCCGGACCGGGTGCGGCGGGAATTATTTTTCGGCGGCGGCGGCCCCGGCGCCGGTGGATGTTTGCTCGGAGCGCTGCGGACCACCCAAAGAGGATTTCTTCCATGAAGAACGAACAACTGTCCCCCCGCGAGAACCCCCCGTCGGTCGGGGAAATCGCCCCCGACTTCACGCTCAAGGACCAGGCCCGCGGCGACTGGTCGCTTTCGGAAAATGTCAAGAAAGGGGACGTGGTGCTGTGCTTCTTTCCCCTGGCGTTCACGGATGTGTGCGCGGCGGAGATGAAGTGCGTGAACGACGAGATGGATGCCTGGAAGGCCAAGGGGGCGCAGGTCGTGGGGATCTCCTGCGACAGCTTCGCGACCCTTCGGGCGTGGGCGGACTCGGCCAGGCTCCAGCAGACGCTGCTGGCCGACATGCACCGCAGCGTGTGCAAGGCGTACGGGATGTACTGGCCGGACCTGAACGTCTCGGGCCGGGGCACGTTCGTGATCGGTCAATCGGCGGACGGCATCGGCAAGATCAAGTGGGCGCAGAAGCGCGAGATCAAGAAGGCGATGGACTTCGGCCAGGTGCTGGCGCAGGTGTCATGAGATCCGGCCTTCACGCGGTCCGCTGATGCTCAGGGATTGGGCTCTCCCGCGGGCAGGGGCTCGGCGGGCAGTTTGGCCCTCAGTTCGCCGAGGCAGTCATCGAGGAACTGATGGAACTGGCGGTCCTTGCAGGCTTCCAGTGCATCCTCGAACACCTTGACGCCGCGCGGGTCGGCCAGGTCGACCAGGGCGCGGGCGGCCGCGCGGCGCGGGCGCTCATCGGCGGTCCGGAAGGCGTCGGCGATCGTGTCGAAGACCTTGTCGGGGTCGTGCTTGGAGAGCTTGACCAGGGCTTCGATCGCGGCGGGGCGGGTGCGGCTGTTGCCGGCGTTGGTTGCGCAGGTGAGCGCGGGGGCGAGGCCCTCGGCCACGTTCATCTCGCCCAGGGCCTGCAGGGCGGCCTGTCGGACGCGGTCACCGGGGGACTCGATGCCCGCGGCGGACAGGATGAGGGGCAGGTGGGCGGTCTGGTTGAGCTTTCCCAGCCCGCGGATGCACTCGGCCCGGACCTTGGCGCTGGGATCGAAGGCGTAGAGCTTGGCGAGCATGTCGGCGTCGCGTTCCCGGCCGCGCTGGGCTCCGTCGTCGTGCCGGTCGGAGGCGACCTGGGCGAGCGCGGAGGCGGCCGCGGCCCGCACGGCGGGGGACGGGGGCCGCGCGATCACGCAGGTCTCGAGATTGCCGACGGCCGCGAGCGCCTTGAGCGAGCCGACCGCGTGCACCTTGATGACCTCGGGAACCTCCGGGGTAAACGCGATAATCTCGCAGACGTGGGCGGCGTCGTGGGTGTTCTCGGCGAGGACCAGGTCCCTGATCGCCTGCACGCGGGCCGGGAGGGTCGGACCCTTGGTGGCCTGGGCGACGAGCCAGGCATCGGGCTGGTGGACCTTCATGGTGGAGAGGACGGTGAGGTCGGGATCCACGGCGACCCAGCGTGGTTCGGCGGGCAGATCGATATCGAGGGCGGCCTCGCGGCCCTGGACCTGCACGGTCGAGGCGCGGGTCTGGCCATCGGGCAGCGCGATCAGCACGGGGAGATCGAATTCGAAGGCGGGGTTGGGCCCGTCGATCTTCTGGGTCTGCGCGACGGCGATCTTGAGCTTCATCGAGGTCGAATCCCACCGGGTCGTCACTTCCAGCTCGGGGTGACCGGGCCGCTCGCACCACTGCGAGAAGAACTGGTCGAGCGACTCGCCGGAGGCATCCTCCATGGCCTGCTGGAAGTCGGCGGTCTCGGCCTGCTTGAACTTGAAGCGGTCGATATAGAGCGCCGTGCCGCGGAAGAAGGCATCGTCCCCGAGGCGTCTGCGGAGCATGTGCAGGACGCTGGCGCCCTTGGAATACGGGCTGGCGTCCTTGCGGAAAATCTCGCCGGGGGAGCGGTACTGCTTGCTCTCCATCGCGATCGCCGCGGGCGCATCGGCCTTGTCACGAGAGACTGCGCTGTCGAACTCGCGGATGATCTGCGCGAGGTAACCGTCCGGGCCGTCGCGGTGCTCGAACCAAAGTGACTCGGCGTAGGTCGCCCAGCCCTCGTTGAGCCAGACGTGCTCCCAGGAGTTGCACGTGACCAGGTCCCCGAACCACTGGTGGGCCAGTTCGTGCGAGACCAGGTCGTCGGGATCCTGGTCGATCAGACCCTCGGCCGAGTAGATCGCCGAGTCGACCAGCGTGGTCGCGGAGGTGTTCTCCATGCCCCCGGCGGCGAAGTTCCACACGACAACCTGGGCGTACTTGTCCCACGGGTAGGGCTCTTCGAACCGCGTGCCGAAGAAGTCGATCATCGCGGCGGTGCGCCCGAAGCTCGGACGGACGTCCGCGGCGCGTCCCACCGGGGCGTAGACCGGGGCGGGGATCGACTTGCTGCCGACATCGACGATGTCCCACCGCCCGATCGCGAGCACGACCAGGTACGGCGCGTGCGGTTTGTCCTGGAGCCAGTGGAACTGGCGGTACATGCCCAGCCGCGAATCGGCGCCGGGCTTGCCGTCGGCCTCCTTGCTGGAGAGGACCTTGTTCTGCACGTCCACCAGACGGCCGTTGCTCACGACGTCGTACGCCGAAGGCACCGTGGCAACGATCTCGGTCGTGAGCCGGACGTTGGGAAAATCGTGGCAGGGGAACCAGTAGCTGTTGTTCTCGGGCGCGCCCTTGGTGTGCATCTGGGCGGGGCGGCCGGGCCACTGCGGCGATTCGGTCGTCCACTCGACGCCGTACGGCGGGCGCATCACGCTGTACGTCGTTGTGAGGGTGCACGGCTGACCGGCGGAAACCGGGGGATCGAACGTGACGGTCAGGACCTGGCCGTCGTGCTCGAAGGCGGTCTTGTGGTCCGCGCAGGCCACCGAGTGGATTCCCAGCAGCTTGGCGTCGAGCCTCAGGGTCTCAAGCTCCGAGCCGATGGGAGCAAATGTCAGGTCCTGGACGACCTCCATGCGGGGCTTGTTCAAGTCCGGGACGAGGATGTTGAGCCGCATGTGCCGGAAGTCGGCCAGCAGGTGGCGCGGGTAGTTGAGCAGGTCGCGGCCCGATGCCGTGTCGAACGCCTGGGCGCGGTGGCCCGCCGGCTGGGCGAGCACCCGAACGCACGACGTGCCGACGGTCAGGGCAAGGGCGACAGACAGAGTCTGGAATACTGGGCGGTTCATTCGGACCTCGTGGAAATCGGCCGGACGGCCGGGTCGGAGGGTTTGCTCGGGTTTCAGGTCGGAAGCAACGGTTCGCGGGCTCATTCAGAATCGGAGGGCGCCTGGCCGTCGAGGTCCTTGATGACCTTGTGCGAGGCGAACACCGTCAGCTTGGGGTCGATCCCGATGCTCAGCGGCTTCTGCGGGACGCTGAACCACGCCTCCGCGTGGGTGGTGTCGGAGTCGAGGTAGAGGTACTCGCCGTCGACGCCGGGATAGCGGACATAGAACGGCAGGGAGAAGGCGTAGGCCGGGTTCTCCGCGTCGACCCGCTGGGTCTGATCCACGGAGATCTTCAGGCGCGAGCCGGCGGCGTCGAACTCGTACGCGACATCGAACCGCGCCAAACCCGGCCGCATCGCCCATTGGGCAAAGAACCTCTCCAGGCTCTGGCCGGAGGCCTCCTCCATGCAGCGGCGGAAATCGTCCGTCGTGGCGCACTTGAACTTGAACCGGTCGAGGTAGAGCCGCGTGCCCGCGAAGAAGGCATCATCCCCCAGCCGCATCCGCAGCATGTGCAGCACCATCGCCCCCTTGGCGTACACATCGTCGGGCTTGGCCATGTTCTGCATCTCGTTGAGATACCGGTTGCTCACCATCGCCGGGTAGTCCGGGGAGAACGAGCTGTTCCGGGCCACCTGCGAGTTCAGGAACCCGTTGATCGCGCGCTGATACGCGCGGCGCCGCGCGGCGGGGTCGTCACCGGCCGCCTGCTCGTCCCACAGCGCCTCGCAGTAGCTCGCCCAGCCCTCGTTGAGCCACAGGTTCTCCCAGCCCTTGCACGTCACCAGGTCGCCGAACCACTGGTGGCCCAGCTCGTGCGAGATCAGGCTGTCCTGGCTCCCCTCCCGACCCCGCGTGCTCCCTAGCGTCATCGTGGTCGCCGACGTGTTCTCCATGCCGCCCCAGACGAAGTCACGGCAGATGAGCTGGGCATAGCGGTCCCATGGGTAGGGCTCGTCGAAAATCTTCTCGAACCAGGCGATCATCGCCGGGGTGTGCTTGTACAGCATCCCGACCTTCTCCTCGGTCCCGATCGGCGTGTACACCGGGATCGAGAGCCCGGGCCGGGCCGAGCCGGGGCCTCCCAGCTCCACGATGCCGAACTTGCCGATAACCAGCGTGACGAGGTAGTTGGGGTGGGGCTTGTCCTGGAGCCAGTGCCAGCGCGTTCGTCCGGGGGACGCGGGCTGTCTGGAGACCAGATGACCGTTGGAGGAGACCTCAAAGCCGTCGACGACCGTGACAACGATCTCGGTGGTGAGCTTCTCGTTGGGGAAGTCGTGGCACGGGAACCAGCGGCTGTTGTCCTGCGCCTCGCCCTGGCTGTGGATCTGCGGAACCTGGTCGGTGGGGCTGTCGGCGTCGGGCTTCCCGGCCGACCAGGTCAGCCCCTGGCCGTGATTGCCGCCGAAGTCGGTGTCGTAGTCGATATCCACGGTAATCAGCGTGCCCGGCTGGATCGGGTCGGCAAAGTGAATGACCAGGTCCTTGCCGTCGTAGTCGAACTTGAGAATCTGCCTGCCCAGACTCACCCGGCGGATGTTCATCCCCTGGGCGTCCAGCCGCATCTGGTCGCGCGGACGGCCCAGGGCGATCGCCGAGAGAGTCTCATGCCCGGTGAGCTTGGGAACCGACAGGTCCGGGAAGTCCAGCTCCAGCCGCATGTGCTGATAATCGAAGCCCGGAGACGGCCGCCAGGTGGCAATCTGACGCCCCGACGCGGCGTCGATCCGGGCATCGGCGGCGGTGGCGTCCCGATGAGGCAGGATGCCCTTGCGGGGCTGGGCATCGTCCGGCGGGGCTTCCTGGGCCATGGCCGGGTCGCAGCCGAACCCCGCGGAAAGCACCAAGACCGACCACCACCTCTGCCAGGCCCGCCGGAACGGATCGCTCATCGGTTGATTCTCCAAGGTCAGGACCGCAAGGGTATCGACTCTGCGCCTAGAGTTTCGTCCGTGAGCGTTTTGTGCTTACGGACCTCCCGGACTTATCCCCAATCGGGACGCGAGCGCTTTGCGCTCCGCGGTTATCTTGGTACGATCTGATATGCCCCTCTCGCCGAACCAGACCGACCCTCTCGTCCTCCAGCAGGACCGAATTCTACGGGATCCGGATGTTTCCGCCTCCCGTCCCGGCACCCGCACCCCCGATACCCCCACCGCGATCCCGACCCAAGTGTCGGGATCGTCGCCTTTTGGGCCCCATTCGCCCGCATCGCCCTCGTCCCCGGGCTCGATCCACGGATCCCACCCCAACCCCCTCCTGGCCGTCTCCGAGAGCTCGGTCGAATCGGAGTTCTACAGCCCCCTGCCCGAGGGGTACCAGAAGGGCACCCACAAGTACGTCGTCGTCCTCGGCACCGTCATGTCCGCCCTGGGAAAGGGGATCTTCTCTTCCAGCCTCGCCAAGCTGTTCAAGGAAAAAGGGCTGGTGGTCGCTCCGATCAAGATGGAGGGGTACCTGAACATCGATTCGGGCACCCTGAACCCCTACCGCCACGGCGAGGTCTTCGTGCTCGATGACGGCACCGAGTGCGACATGGACCTGGGGACCTACGAGCGGCTCCTGGACCAGAATCTCTCGCGGCGGAACTTCACGACCAGCGGCCAGATCTTCGGTGAGATCATCTCCCGGGAGCGCCGGGGCGCCTATCTGGGCCGGGATGTCCAGTGGATCCCGCACGTCACCGGCGAGGTCAAGCGCAAGCTCCGGGAACTGGCCGCCTACGGGGACGGCACCAGGCCCGCGGATGTCGTGTTCGTGGAGGTCGGCGGAACGGTCGGCGACTACGAGAACGGGTTCTACATCGAGGCCCTGCGCGAACTGGCCTTCGAGGAAGGTCCCGGCTCGTGCTGCTTCGTCGCCCTGACGTACATCATCGAGCCCAAGGCCCTGGGCGAGCAGAAGTCCAAGGGCGCTCAGCTTGGCATCAAGCGCCTGATGGAGGCGGGGATCCAGCCCCACGTGATCGCCTGCCGGGCGAGCAACCCCTGCTCCCCGAAGGTCATGGAGAAGATCGCGATGTTCTCCAACGTGCCGCCGCGCCGGATCTTCTCGATGCACGATCGGCCCAGCGTGTACACCATCCCCGAGGAGATGCGCCAGGAGGGCCTGGATCGCGAGATCCTCTCGATGCTCAACCTCCACGACCGCGTCAACGCCTCGAAGGAAGACAAGGCCCGGGAGCAGTGGCTGGGATTCGTCCGCCGGCTCACCGCACCCAAGAAGCACGCCATCACGCTCGGGATCGCCGGCAAATACGCCGACCTGCGCGACGCCTACGCGTCCATCGACAAGGCGGTCGAGCACTGCTCGGCCCACCTCAACTGCCGCATCGAGACCCGCTGGATCGACTCGACCAATATCGACGACCAGACGGCCGAGGCCCACCTGGGCGATCTCGACGCGGTCATCGTCCCCGGCGGCTTTGGGACCCGGGGCGTCGAGGGAAAGATCGCCTGCGTCAAGCACTGCCGCGAGAAGCAGGTCCCGTACCTGGGCATCTGCCTGGGGTTCCAGGTCGCCGTCATCGAGTACGCCCGCAACGTCGTCGGCCTGCACGGCGCTTCCAGCACGGAATTCGACACCGCCGGGTTCCACACGCCCCACCCTGTCATCAGCGAACTCCCCGAACAGAAGAAGATCGAAGGGCTGGGCGGCACGATGCGGTTGGGCGCTCAGGACGTCGTCATCTCCCCGGGCTCGCTGGCCGCCTTCCTCTCCAACAACCGGCCGCACGTGCGCGAGCGCTTCCGCCACCGCTACGAGGTGGACCCCCAGTACGTCACCCGGCTGGAGGCCGCGGGCCTGGTCTTCTCCGGACGCCACCCCTCGCGACCCATCATGCAGATCCTCGAATTGGGGCAGCCCGGGGACACCGAGCTTGCATCCGAGGGCTCCTCACCGGTCACGACGCATCCGTTCTTCCTTGGCGCCCAGTTCCATCCGGAACTGACCAGCAGACCGCTCCACCCCCAGCCGATGTTCATGGGCCTGGTAGCGGCGGCGATCCAACGCAAGGCGCGGGCGACCGACCCGGGCATGGTGCGCGTGGGAGATCCCGATGTCGACCGCTGGCTGCGCAACGGCTCGGCCAAGCGCCAGGCGGTGTGAGCGCGGTCGAGTTCTCCCCGGATCACGGCCGGGCTGGGACGGGGGATCGGCCTTCGTACGCGTCCTGCAGCGCCTTGATGTCAAGTTTGCCCATCTTTAGCATCGCCGCCATGGCGCGATCGGTCTTCGCGGCGTCCTGGCCCTGGAGCATCTCGCCCAGGACTGTCGGGCAGACCTGCCACGAGAGGCCGAACTTGTCCTTGAGCCAGCCGCACGGGCCCTCCGAACCGCCCGCCGAGAGCTCCGACCAGTAGTAGTCGACCTCCCTTTGCGTCTGGCAGTTCACCAGCAGCGAGATCGCCTCGCTGAATCTGAACTCCGGACCCCCGTTGACGGCCATGAACTTCTGGCCGTCGAGCTCGAAGGACACGGTCAGAACGGACCCTTTGGGCCCCGGGCCGGTGTTGCCCCAGCGCGTGATGTTCAGGACCCTGGAGTTCCTGAAGATGGAGATGTAGTGGTTCATCGCCTGCTCGGCGTTGCCATCGAACCACAGGAACGTGACGATCCTCTGCGTCTGAATCATGGCGAGCCTCGTTGCTTGAGCGTGAAAGGGCGGGCGACGATGACGACTACAGATTGGCGACAAGGGCCGCGAGCTGATCGGTGCACTGGGACCATCCCGGGTGGAACCCCATCTTCTCGTGCGCCTCGCGGTCTTCCACGGTCCAGTGCAGCACCCGAGCCGTGTACCGGGTCTTGCCGCCTTCATCGTCGAAGGTCAGCACCACCGTCATGAACGGCTTGGCCGAGGGCTCCCACGCCCTGGTGTAGGCGTCGGTGAAGACCAGCCGCCGGTTCTTCACGACTTCGAGGTAGACACCGCTGCAGGGCATGTCCTGGCCCTCGGGGCTCCGCATGACGACCAGCGATGCGCCCCCCGGACGCACGTCCGTCCGGGCCGAGGGCGTGGTCCATGGGAGCGGGGCGAACCACCGCTTGAGCAGCTCGGGCTCGGTCCAGGCCCGAAATACCTTCTCGGGCGGCGCATCGATGATGCGGGTGAGAACCAGTTCGCGATCGGCGGTGGATGGTGCATTCTGCAGTGCGGGCACGATTGGTCTCCTTCAAGAAGTGCGCGGTGACCGCGCCCCGGGCGTTGATCCGGGGTGCGCTCGCAATGAGCGGACGATCGAATCAGCCGGCGGTGACGCTCACCATCCAGCCGATGCCGAAACGGTCGGCGAGCATGCCGAACCGCGGCGACCAGAACGTCTTGCCCAGCGGCATCTTCACCTGGCCCCCCTCGGAGAGCGCTGCAAACGCGCGGTCGGCCTCGGCCTCGCTCGGCACGGAGAGGGACAGCGAGAAGCCCTCGAACTTCGAAACCTCCCCGCACCCGTCGGAGGCCATCAGCGTTGTCCCGCCGATGCGGAACGACGCGTGCATTACCTTGTTCTCAAATCCCGGCGGGACCATGCCGGGCGGGTGCGGCTCGGGGCTGTCCTTGAACCGCATCATCATCTCCACTTGGGCGCCCACCGCCGCGCGGTAGAACGACAGAGCTTCTTCACAGCGGCCTCCGAAAAACAGGTACGGCTGAACGAACGTGCTCGGCATGCGGGTCTCCTTCGGGTGCGTTGCACAGGGCACCGGGCTATCACCTTCGGTGATTCTGGAAGTCACCGATGTCACCTGGGCACTCTCAATTGAAGACGGTTTCATGAACAGCAATTCCAGGTACCGGCGCAGGTGCCCGATGCACTCGCCGGCAACCTGCGGCCCGTGCCTGGCCTTGGCCAGGATGAACGCACCCTGCAGAACAGCCTGCGTGTACAGGCCGAGGCCCTCGGGGCTCCACGGGGCCTGGGGCGCGTACTTCTGCTTCGCCTGGGCGATGTCCCTGGACACCACCGCCGCGTGCTCGCTGATATGCCGCTCGCACGCCTCCCGGATCGCCGGGTGCGTCTGGTAGACCTCCTGAACCATCATCCCCAGAAGGCACGTGTATTCAGGCAATTCGCCCATCAGGATCGCCGCCCGGAAGTCCACGTACCCGAGCACCCGATCCAGCGGATTCGCAAGGGCGTGGTACGGCGCCGAAGCAAAGAACCCCGCCGCCATCGCCGCAAAGTGGTCCGCCGCCGCCAGCGCGAGCTCCTCCTTGCTCTTGAAGTGATAGAAGAAACTCCCCTTGGTCAACCCTGCAGCGCGGCAGATGTCATCAACCGTGGTCGCCTCGTACCCCTTGGCCCGCACAACGTGCAGCGCTGTGTTCAGGAACCGGGTCTTCGAATCGTGCTGTGTTTCGCTTGGTGCCATAACCTCCTACTGGGCGGCTATTGAATATACCAACTGGTTGGTATATTGTCAATCCGAGACTGTCGATTTCAGAACCACTTCTTGTGGATTGTAATTTGTTCGGATAGTTGGAGCACGCCTGAGCGCGTCTGGGGCATCCCCAGCTTTGCTGTCAGGGCTGCGAGCACGGGGCATTGGCCGGGGGGATCGGGCTCGCGAAGCGTGTGATCGGGTGCTGGCGGCGAACGCTGGGGAATTGCCTGGTTCAGTCGACCGGTGCTTCCAGCTCGGCCGCCCCGTGCCAGAGGACACAGGCGCTGAACCGATCCGGTCTGCCGAGCGAGACCATGCACGTATGGAGCATGGATTCGGCGTACAGCCGAGCGTCGGAATCGTTGCGCATGGCCCACATCCAGGCGAACACGTGGATCGCCCACGGGTGGTTGGTGCCGTTGTCGGGCTGGATGTTGGCGAGCATCCACGCCGCGGCGTCGAGGCATCGTTCTCGCAGCGCGGGATCGCGTTCGCGGCGGGCGAGCGACCACATCGCGTGGAGGCACGCCAGCTCTGTCTCCGTCCACACCTCGATCGCATCTCCGATCCGATCGCTGGCGAGCGGGCCGGAGGATCGCAGCCACGCCGGGGGGCGCCACGGCGCCGGCGCGGCGAGCATCGACCACAGCTGGACGTCGGGTCCGCCCGGAACACCGGTCGACGGCCGAGCGGGAGAGTCTGTCGCCACCCTCGGCTCGCACTCGGCGTGCAGCAGCACCGAAAGCAACGGCCGGTCCACGGCACGGCGATGCCCGGACTCGTCGGCGAACGTTTCAATGAACGCCCGCGTTGCGGAGATGTCGGCGCCGTCCTCCATGATCGGAGTACCCCGCAGCACGGGCCCGGCCGTCGAACGCAGCCGCTCGCACCACTCGCGGCATCCGGGATGAAGGCTCACGCGCTGACCCTTGAAGCCCGCCCGGCTGGTGCGATCTCGCGGCGGTCGGTCTCACGTCCACCCTCGAACCGCCGCAGCACCGGCGGAGGCTGGTCCACGGGGTTTTCGATCCCGCGCTCGCAGCGCCAGGGCAGGTTCTTCGCGAACCGCTCCACGCCCGCCGAGTCCGCCCACTTCCCAGGGGCCCGTGTCGGGTGCCACTGGTGCAGCACGACCGCCTCCCGGATCACGATCCCCGCCCGCGCGCCCGAGGCGTGCAGCCGCCGGCCCAGGTCATCATCCTCCTGCCCCCAGCCGATGAACTCCTCATCGAAACCGTTGATCCGTCTCATCGCGGCGACCGAAGTGGAGAAGTGCGCGCTGAGCAGCTTGGGCTTGTGCGGCTTGGTGAGCCCGATCTTTCGGAGCAGCAGTTGGCGGCGATACTTGGCATCCCTTCGCGCGAGCGAGGCGAGCTGCTCGGATGTCGGCTGAACGGGCAGCCGGCGATCCCGGAGCAGATCCTCGCTGAACTCCTCGGTCTGCCGCTGCGTCAGCTCGACCCGGAATCCGATGAGCAGATCAAGGGCCGCGCTGCGCTGCAGATGGACATTCGCAACATCCGCCGCAGGGCAGCAATCCCCATCCAGGTAGAGGATGCGGTCCACATCCCTGGCCCCACTGGCCAGCAGCGCCCGCACGCCGTTGTTGCGCGCCTGCCCGACACGGCACTCCCCCATGTTCGGCCGCTGCACAATCGCCAGCGGCCGGCCGAACTCCCGGGAGCACTCTCGGACCAGCTCGGTGATCTCGGGAAGATCGTTGTCGGACGAGACGACGACTTGGGCCGGAGCGGTAAGCTGGCACACCACGCCCATCAGGGACCGGCGGAGGTGCCGCGTGGTATGAGTCGTCACGATGACATGAACCTGCCCGCTCACCGCCGATCGTACCCGCTCTGTCCCGCGCGACTCATGCCTTGATGCCCTCTGCCTCGATGCCTCTCTTCCTCCCACCCGCATCTTGTCCACCCCGGCTCCTTGACCCACCCCCGCTCCCATCCAAGCGTTCCCCGCCTTGGAACTCCTCTCCTCCAACCACGAACTCGACCGCTGGCGCCGGGATTGCCCCCGCAGCATCCTCGTCCCCACCATGGGCGCCCTGCACGAAGGTCACGCGTCGCTTATCCGCAGCGCCGCGGAGATCTCCATCCTCTCCCAGCGGGCCCACAAAAAGCCGACGTGCTGTCTCGTCAGCATCTTCGTCAACCCCACCCAGTTCAACGATCCAAAGGACCTTGCCCGCTATCCCCGCACGCTCGAAGCAGACCTTGCCCTCTGCAAGTCTGCCGGCGCCTCGGCCGTCTACTCCCCATCCGCAGAAGACATCTACCCGCCCGGCCAGACCATCGAAACGCCCCCGCTCCCCCCGGTCGCCACCCAACCCGGCCTCGAAGATGCCCACCGGCCCGGCCATTTCGCCGGGGTCGCCCAGGTCGTCCTCCGCCTCTTCCGGCTCACCCTTCCCTGGGCCGCGATCTTCGGCGAGAAAGACTGGCAGCAGCTCCGCCTCATCAGTGAAATGACACTCACCCACCACCCATCCTCGCACATCATCTCCGCCGACACGATCCGCGAGCCCGATGGCCTGGCCATGAGCAGCCGCAACCGGTTCCTTGCCGATTCCGATCGCGCCACCGCCCTCTCGCTCTCCCGCGCCCTTCGCGCTGCCGCCGAAGCGCCCACGCCCGACGCCGCCGAACAGACCATGCGCCAAGTTCTCGACAAGGCCGGCGCGAGCACCGAGTACGCCGTCATCCGCGATGCCGGCACCCTCCTGCGCCCCGCGCCCGACCAGCCCCCGCCCGACCACTGGCGAGCCCTGATCGCCGCCCGCGTGGGCTCGGTCCGCCTTATCGACAACGCCGCGTGGGCCCCTCGGTCGATTCCGTGACTCCTTCGGCATGCGGATTTCTCCCCCCGCTCTTTTCTTTCGCGGCCGGGAGTGAACAATCCACGCATGAGCAAGCTGATTGCACTGGCGTATTCGGGCGGGCTGGACACCTCGGCGATCATCCCCTGGCTGCGTGAGAACATGGACTGCGAAGTGGTCGCGGTCGTGGGCGACGTCGGCCAGGGCGGCGACGAGCTGGCGGGGATCGAAACCAAGGCTCGCAACTCCGGCGCCCGCGAGTGCCACGTCGTGGACCTCAAACGAGAGTTCATGCAGGATTTCATCGAGCCCATGCTCCTGACCGGGGCGATCTACGAGGGCCGCTACCTGCTGGGCACCGCGATCGCCCGCCCCCTGCTCGCCAAGGCCCAGGTCCAGGTCGCCCGCAAGGTCGGCGCGACGGCCCTCTGCCACGGCTGCACCGGAAAGGGCAACGACCAGGTCCGCTTCGAGGCCGCGTTCGCCGCCCTGGCCCCCGACCTGGAAGTGATCGCCCCCTGGCGCGTCTGGAAGCTCAAGGGCCGACAGGACCTGCTGGACTACCTCAAGAAGCACAACGTCCCCACCACGGCGACCGCGACCAAGCTCTACTCGCGCGACCGAAACCTGTGGCACATCAGCCACGAGGGCGGCGCGATCGAGGACCCGTGGAACGCCCCGCCCGATGATGTCTGGATGCTCACCGCCGACATCAAGGACGCCCCGGACAAGCACGAGGATGTCACGATCACCTTCGAGCACGGCCGGGCCCGCAAGCTCAACGGCACCCAGACCTCGCCCGAGGTCCTCGTCCAGAAACTTAACGAGATCGGCGGCCGCCACGGCGTGGGGCGCATCGACCTGGTCGAGAACCGCCGCGTGGGCATGAAATCGCGCGGCCTCTACGAGACCCCCGGCGGCACCGTGCTCGTCGAGGCCCTCCGCGGCCTGGAGGAGATGGTCCTGGACCGCGAGACGCGGCACTGGAAGGAGCACCTCGGGCTCACGTTCGCCGAACTGGTGTACGACGGCCGCTGGTTCACACCGCTCCGCGAGGCGCTGTCGGTCTGCGCCGAGAAGATGGCCGAGAAGCTCACCGGCGACATAGTCGTGCGGCTGCATAAGGGCCACGCGACCACCATCCAGCGCCGCAGCGCCAACGCCCTCTACTCGCACACCTTCGCGAGCTTCGACATGAACGAGCTCTACGACCAGAAGCACGCCGAGGGCTTCATCCGCCTGCTCTCGCTGCCCGAGCGGATCGCGGCGCTCAAGAGCGGTGGCCTGAAGTAGCCGGGCCACCAATACCGATCCATCACCCAAGGGCCGGCAGCAATGCCGGCCCTTTTCAATCGGAGACGATGCGCCACCCCTTGGATCGCGAATGAGGCCAGCATTGGTGCCAACGCGACTGAATGACATTCAGCACATCAATCAGCGGGACTGGTCCCAGGGCAACAAAGACCGTTGTACGTGAGCCAAGTGCGGGTCGCTGCTCAGAAGCCGCTTTCTGTTGAAGTGCCACTCGAACTCCTTCGCACGAACGCCGGTGAGCAATGCACGAAGGAATGCCTCCATCGAAGCGGCCACGTAGAACTCGACTCGATCAAGTGCAAGGGCATCGACATAGCCGACTGGAAATACGTCCCGCTCTTCATTCCATTCAGACCCGACAATGCAAAAAAACTGTCCGGACCCGTCTGCGGCAATCGGAATCAGGTCCTTGCGAGGCCATTCATCATACAAACTGATGAGATCTTGGATGCCTGTCACTCCAAGCTTCTCATTGCCAACAGCACCCAGCACCGTCCCTCCAATCCAGGCGGACAGGGAAATGCCGTCACAGAGAGCGAGCCATTCAAACAATTCGCGAATTTCGTAGTGACGCAGATATGCACGCAACTTTTCGATCGCCTTTGCTTTCGGCTTCGGCGGCAGAAGCGCAGGTGCACCATGTTTCTTCAGCACGGTTGCGAAGCCAGCAAGCAGCCCCTCAAAACGACTCGATTCAGTCACCCGCCGCGCTGGCTCAACTCGTTATCCCTTGGCCATGTTGATCATCCGTTTCCACTGAGATTCAGTTCTCGGCAGGTAGCGTTCATTTTGCAACTACCCTCACCACTTCTCAACGGTTTACCGTCATGATCGGATCGGCGATCACGGTGCCCTGGTTCTGAGCCGTGAGCCCTTTGCACGCCTCCATCAAACCGCACCGATTCTACCGGCGATGACCACGAAGCGGCACCAAGTCATCAACGGTTCCAGGCGTCATTCAATCGGAAAGCCCGGACACCACCGTGGCGCTCCCCTGCGCCTCGAGTTTCGAAGTATGGGCATCGAGCTCGGCCCGAGCCGCCTCGCGAACCGCAGCCGCCGGGGCATCGGTGAGTTTGTCGATCTTCAGCCGGGCTCGCAGGTTCGTCGTGAGCCAGTACGCAGCAAAGGCGTGCGGCTGGGCGCGATCGCGGGCGGACTGGAGTGTGAAGGCCTCGAGCAACTGGCGCTGCGTCTTGTCCGCAAGGATCAGTTCGACTAGCTTGGCCCGGTATTCGAGGTCCGGGGATGCGAGCTTGAGGAACCTGCGATAGTCGCTGAAATGCTTGGATTCGTGGGCGAGCAGGCTGATGCGATACTCCTCGCTCTGGAGGTCCCAGGACGATGCCACCACCATCATGCCATCGCTGGTCGCCCACCCGCCGGTGTTCGAGCGATCGCACGTGGCCCAGCCGAGCCAGCCCTTGCTGACAAAGCCATCCAGGAGCGTCACGCGGATATCGATCTTCTCATCGGGCAGCTCGATCGCCTGCATGCTGCTGGATTCCTGGCGCCAGAGCATCAGCTCCCGGAACGGTGCGGTGACCCCGGCCAGCGCGTGGAGGCCGTTTGACTCGATGAGCTGGCGGGCCGCCTCGGTCTGTGCATCAAGATCGCCGGTAACGCCGGTGAGGCGGGCAAGCTCAGCGCTCAGATCACGCTCGGCTTCCTGCATGGTCTGCCCTTTGGTCATGACGGCGGTCCAGTAGGCGCGGTGGGCCTGCAGGATCGCCGCCACCGGCGCGGGGAGCGATGTGTCGAGCGGCAGCTGGTTCGATCCCGGGCCGAAGCGCTGCAGGATGCAGTCGCGCAGGTCACTTTGGCGCGGGGAAAGGGAGTCGAGTGGCATGGCCTGCAGGCGAGTGACTGCTGTCGCGGCATCGGCGTCGAACAGAGGGATCATCGCGGCCTGGAAATCGGCCGGGGCTGGCGCCGGCCCCGTTTCCGGGGCATCAGGTGTCTTTGGAGAGCAGCTGCAAGCACCCAGCAGCAACGCGATCGCGAACACGGGGAGCAGACGCATGGGCCATGATCCGACGGCCGCGGCGTGTGGCATCACGTGCGTTACCTCCTCACGAATTCCCGATCCCTCGCCACCATGATCGGCTCGGCGATCATGGTGGGTGGGTTCTGACCGGCGAATCTCCGGCACACCTCCATCAAACCGCCCCGATTCTACGGCAATGATCGCCGCGACCAACGCCATCAGGATCGAAAAGCCGACCCTGCTCGCACTCTCGACAAGACGCACCCACGAAAAAGGCCCGGTCGCCAGACCGGGCCTCTTCCATGTCTTTTCACCAGTGCCCAGTGCCCGATGCCCAGTGCTTTCTCTCAACTTTACAACGCCACTTTCTCTGAACGGAGGTTGACGATTTCGGGAGCGACTCCGGCGGCACGGAGTCGCTCCTTTCTTTTCTTGGCGTGCGATGCCGCCGAGTCGCGGATGTTGCGCTGGTGATAGTGGATGATGGCCAGGAGGCGTTCAAGCCACGGCCAGGCACGGTCCCACGCCCGGCGCACCAGACGCGAGACCGCACGCCTGATCTGGCAGATCGTCAGGCCCCGGTTTTTTCCCCCGGCGACGACCCAGCGCCTTGGACAGGAACAGGAAGCTCACCGCCGTCAGGATCAGGTGCCGCATCAGCGACGTGTAGTTCCGCACCTCGAAGTGGCTCAGCCCCAGCTGGCCCTTGGCGTCCTCGAAGCACCGCTCCACCACCCAGCGCGTGAACGCGACCTTGAGCAGCGTCTCCAGCGGCACGCACCGGGGGGCGTTGGAGACAAACAGTTTGGTCTCCCCCGTCAGCACGTTCCTGGCGATGATCAGCCGGTGCGCCCAGGTCGGGACTCCCACGTGCCGGCCGCCCGTCCGCAAGTGGAACGGCGCTTCGCGTGCCTCCCACACCACCGGGCCGTGCGAATCGTTCTTGACGTGGAAGGCGGTCCAGGGCTGGGACCAGAACGCCGGTGAGCGTTGGACCAGGCTCCCGGCCGCCTTGGCCTTGTGCATCTCCCCCGGCAGCACCTTCACCCTCGGGAACGTGCGCGGATGGCCGGTATGGCTGTGGGATGCGTGCTCTTTGAGCATCACCGGCGGGGGCTTGGTCCACCCCGGCAGGTGCTCGGGCACTTCACCCACGTACAGCACGCCCCGGCTGTCCAGGGCTGTCATGAAGTCCGAGTGCATCCCGTAGCCCGCGTCGAAGGTCAGCCAGCCGAAGCGCACGCCGTTGCAGAGGGCCCGGTCCAAGAGCTCCAGCGCGATCTGCCACTTGGGCCGGTACACCACCTCGTCGGGGATCCCCGCGGCCCGGCAGCGCGGGCGATCGCCGCCCCAGCTCTCCTCCGGCAGGAACAGCTCGCTGTCCACCATGCACCGCGCGTCCCCCGCGGCCAGCGAGAGGTGGACCGTGACCGTGCAGTTGTCCGTGGTCCCCTTGGTCCCGCACCACTGCCTCTGCACCCCGGGCGTCTTGTCCCCCTTCTTGGCGTGGTACGTCTCGTCGAAGATCCCCACCGACTCCGGATCGTCGTACTCCTCCCGGATGATCTGCATGATCCGGGCCCGGACCAGCTGGTGGTCCCACCCGGCCTGCGACAGGAACTGCTGGATGTTGCGTGGCGCGACGCCGAACTCCAGGGCGATCGGCTCGATGCTCTTGCGTTCCAGGTCCGACAACTGGCCCCGCACGTACATCCGGAAGGCCTGGCGCTGCTCACGCCGCGAGAAGCAGTCGTGGAACCTGCCCAGGTGACGGTCAAGCTCGGGCAACAGCGACGCCACCGATGCCGCGTCCATGCGCGCACCTCCTGCACCCGCTCCCACAGCCCCTATTCCTCGGACCAGACACCTCGTCGGCTTGAGCTAATATGGCGTTGTAGTGTCAACACCCCGCCTCGAACGCCAGCACAAAGCCCGTGAAGTCCTCGATGTCCACGAAACCGCTCAGGTCGAAGTCCGCATCATCGGTCCCTGCCTCGAAGGCCAGCACGAACGCCGTGAAGTCCTCGATGTCCACAAAGCCGCTGTGATCGAAGTCCGACGGGCAGTACGCCGGCTCGCAGATATCCGCCTCTCCGTTGCCGTTGCCATCCGCGCAGGTGGTGAACGGGCCCTTCCACACGGCGCCGGAGACTCCGCCGCAATCCGACTGCGTCAGCTGCAGGCAGAACCCGTTGGGGAAGCAGCAGGCGCCGGCGGGTTGCGGGCAGTTCGCCGTGGCGCACGTCGTCCCGACGCCCTTGAACGTCCCCGACTGGGCCGTGCAGTCCGGCTGGGTGGTGATGATGCACGTGCCGACCGGCAGGCAGCACGCCCCGGTCGGGCACTGGCCGTTGCTGCACGTGGTGTTGGCCCCCACCCACGAGCCGCCGGCCCCCGTGCAGTCCGCCTGCTTGAGGTTCAGGCAGAAGTTGTTGCTGAAGCAGCACGCCCCGGTCGGCGCCGGGCACGTCCCCGAGTCGCACGGCACCCCGTCACCCTTGTACTGGCCCGCCTGCGAGAGGCAGCTCGCCTCGGTCAGCTGCTGGCACGCTCCGCCCGGAAGGCAGCAGGCGCCCACGCCCGGCTGGCAGTTCACCACCGACCAGTTGCAGCGCATCACCCAATCGCCCGAGGGCCGGCACCCGGAACTGAGCGAGCTGAACTTCGCCCACCCGCCGTTGGGCGGGCACCCGAACGCGCCGCAGTTGACACCCTTGAGCCAGTTCTTTGCCGGCTGCGCCAACCCCGAGACGTCCGTTGTCGGGAACGCGTTGCGGTTGCTGGGGATGTCCCCCAGGTTGCACCCCGTGCCCGTCTGCTGGTTGTGATCGTCGATCCGGAATCCGATCGTGAACGAGTGGCTCGCCGTGTCGGGGATGATGATCTGCTCGGGGTCGCCGGGATCGATCTGGAACAACACGTCCACGCCGTTGGTGCCCGGAGGCATCACGATGTGCGGCAGGATCTCTCCGTCCGACGAGTAGGATGCGATCAGAGTCCCGGTGTCCGGAGGGCCCGCCCAGAAGAGCATCGTCCACTTGGTCGTCGTCGTCACCACCGTGCTCGAGGTCGCGACGATGACCTCCGTCGTGTTGATCTTCAGCGGGAACGACGAGGCCGTCATCGTGTACGTCGCCGCGGCGATCTCGGACTCCGCGAACCCGGCCTGCACGATGAAGCTCCCGCCGGTGAAGTCCGCGTCGGTGTGCGTGGAATCTCCATCGCACGCTCGGTTGCCCCAACCGCCATCGTCGCCGTCACCCGGCGGCAGGTACTCCGCCCCGCCCGTTGATGTGATCCTCAGCCGGGGGATCGCGCCCAGCGCGACCGTCTGCTGCATCGCCGCGCGGCCGGTAAGGTCACCGGGCGCTGCGGGCACTTCCGCCGCGATCGCCGAGGCAGGCCCGAATCGCGGCCCGGACTCCGAACCGGGAATCACAACCGTCATCAGACCGACCAAGGGCATCAGCGCCCCCACTGAAACGCGGCGAGCCAGACGCCCGGCCGCGGACGAGCCGATCACCGATCCACCTGCCAAAGAACGCTTCCGTGCGCGCAGCGCTGTGAACATACAAACTCCCGACTCCACGAATGGGGCCCCGAAGTGATCACAACCGGACCGAAGTACCGATCGGATCAGACTACCGTGTTTCAGGGCGTTCCGGAACGCAATCTGATGCCCCATCGCGACAACGGCACGACATGACCGCAACGCAACCCGTACATTTACCGATCACCAGGACCACGTTCTGGGGGAGCCTTGGGGGCGTGCTGCTGGCGCTCGCAGCGTCGGTCGCCCTGGCGCTACACGAGGTCGGCGGGACCAGCCTGCCCGGCTGCGGGCCCGCCAGCCCGTGCGAGCATGCCACCGCAAGCGCCTGGAGCGCCGTTCCGGGTATCGGACTGCCCGTGAGCATCGTCGGCGCGGCGTACTTCACGGGCGCCAGCGCCTGGTGGCTTGCCTCGCGCCGCGGAGCCCTCGATCGCTGGGGTCGGCGCCTGATCCAACTCGGTGGCGCGGCCTCGGTTGTCTTCCTGATCGCCGCGCTCGCCCAGCGCATCTTCTGCTCCTATTGCCTGGCCGCCCACCTGGGCAACCTCCTCTTCGTCACGCTCGTCCAGAGTTCGGCACGCCGGGCGGGCGCTCGTTCGGCACTCAGTCCCGGGCTGCTCGCCGGCGCGGTCCTTGGGGTCATCGTGCTCGGCGGCTTCTCCTGGGAATGGAGTTCCTCTCAACGCGCCGCGCGGGACAAGTCCGAGCGGGCACTCGCCCAGAGCACACGGGCGCTCGCCCAGCAACCCGCCTCAGCCCCGGGCTTCCGCGGCCGATACCTCGTCGGTCCCCGGATCGCCAAAGTCCGCGTGGTGGTCTTCTCCGATTTCCAGTGCGTCGCGTGCGAGCAGGTGGAATCCGACCTGCTCACGATCGCCGGACGCAACCCCGACATCCAGGTGTCGCTGAAGCACTTCCCCCTATGCGCCGACTGCAACTCCGCCGCCACCGAGACCATCCACCCCAACGCGTGCAACGCGGCGATCGCCGCCGAGGCCGCGGGGGTCGTGGGCGGGCAGGAGGCCTTCTGGAAGGCCGCCGCGTGGCTTTTCCAGCACGGTGGAGAATTCGCCACCGACCGGTTCATCGCCGAGCAGTCCTCCCTCGGCCTGGATGCGAACAGGCTCGCCTCGGCGATCAAGGACCCGCGCACGCTCGCGTCGATCAAGCAGGACGTCGATGAGGGCCTGGCCCTGGGCATCGCGCGCACGCCCGCGATCTACGTCAACGGCGTGGAGCTGCGCGGCTGGGAAGCCCCCGACGCGATCCGCCGCGCGATCGACGTCGTACTCGCGGCCGATCCCGCTCCCGGCGGCGGTGAGTCGGACCGGCCCGCGCCGGCCGATGCTAAAGCGATCGGCGACTGGCGATCATCCCCGCGCGTCGGCGTCGCGATGCGCAACCCTGCTCCGGCGAACGCCTCGGGAGAGCCTCCGGTCCGCATCATCATCTTCGGTGACTACCAGGATCCCTCGACCCAGGAGGCCGACGAGATCATCCGCAGGTACACGGCAACCTGGCCCGGCACCGCGTACGAGTTCCGCCATTTCCCGGCCAGTTCACAGTGCAACCCACGCCTGAAAGTGAACATCCACCCGCTGGCCTGCCGCATGGCCCGCGTCGCCGAGGCCGCCCGCGTGCTGGGCGGCCCTCCGGCCTTCGAACGGATGCACCGGTGGCTCTTCGAGCACCGTCAGGACTTCTCCGACGCCGGCGTGCGCACCGTGGCGGCCGAGCTTCAGCTCAACCCCACGATGCTGATCGCCGCCACCAAGGACGCGCGGGCCCAGGCCGCGTTCCAGTCCGACATCGACGCCGGCAACGCGCTGGGCATCACCGCGATCCCGGCAATATATGTCAACCAGCGGCACCTGGCGGTCTGGAAGACACGCACCGGAGAGCTGATCACGCGGGCGCTTGATCTTGCCGCGCAGGAGGCTTCGGCTCCACCTCCGGCGAAGTGACCAGCGCCGCATCGGTCCAGAGCTTGAGCATGATCTGGCCGCCGATGCGGTCCTGCCGCACCTGCAGCCGGTTGTGCCGCACCAGGTCGAGCACCGCCAGGAACAGCCCGATCATCTCCGACCGCGTGCGCCCCGTGAGCACGCGACCCAGTTCCAGCTCCCCGCCCGCGGCGTCGCACTCGCGCTTGAGGCGGTCGACGATGTCCTCGGCGTGCAGCTCGATGGGCGTGTCGTCGTAGTTGACCTCGTGGGCGCCCAGGCGATCGAAGTTGACCGCCTCCATGATCTTCTGGAACGCGCTGATGAGGTCGAACAGCTCGATCTCACCCAGCGCCACCGGCTCGTCATCGTCCTCCGGCGAGCCGGGCGCCTCGGCCGCGGCCGCGCCGGCCGCCGGGAACCTGCCCGACCACTCCGTGAACCGCTGCTCGAGCGCGCCGGCCGCGTCACGGAAGCGCTTGTACTCCAGCAGCTGGCGGACCAGCTCGGCCCGCGGGTCCTCGGCGCCCTCGCCCGCCGGGCGGTCCGCCGCGGCCTGCCGGCCCGGCAGCGCGGGCGCCAGCAGGCGGGACTTGATCTCCATGAGGGTCGCCGCCATCACGAGGAACTCACCCGCGACGTCGATGTCGATCCGGTCGATCTGCTGGAGAAACCCGAGGTACTGCTCGGCGATCCGCGAGACCGGGATGTCGGTGATGTCGATCTCGTCGCGTCGGATGAGGAACAGCAGCAGGTCCAGCGGGCCCTCGAACTGCTCCAGATGCACGCGATAGTCGTCGGTCAGCACTGTTCGTCCTCGCGGAGAACCCCGCAAACGCATCCCCGGCGGCGGGAACCTTCACCGCCCGAACTACCCCGCAAACAGGGCTCCATCCGGGAGCCCCGGGCGCATCGAGTCTATCCTCCCCCGATGCCTTTGGACCGGGACGAAATCCAATTCGCGAGGGGAATCCTCGAGGCCGAGGCGCGGGCGATCGACGGGGTCGCCGCCCACCTGGCCGGGGAATTCTGCAAGGCCGTGGACCTCATCGATGCCTGCGCCGGCGCCGGGGGCACCGTCCTGGTCACCGGGCTGGGAAAGTCCGGGCTCATCGGGGCCAAGATCTCCGCGACCCTCGCCTCGGTGGGCATCCCATCGCACGCCGTCCACCCCTCGGAGGCCGCCCACGGCGACCTGGGCAGGTTCCGCTCCACCGACACCGTGATCGCGATCTCGTTCTCGGGCGAGACCGAGGAAGTTGTCAGCCTCGCCGCCGTCCTGCGGCAGGACGGCCTGCCCATCATCTCGATCACCGGCGGCGGCTCGTTCGATGACCCCAAGGAACCCACCACCCTCGAGCGGATCGCCAGCGTCTCCCTCCGGCTTGGAGTCGTCACCGAGGCCTCGGGGATCGCACCCACCAGTTCAACCACCGCGACCGCCGCGCTGGGAGATGCGCTGGCGCTCGCCGCCGCGCGGCGGCGCAAGTTCAGCGACCAGGACTTCGCCAAGCGCCATCCCGGCGGGGCCCTGGGAGGCCTGCTGCGGCCCGTGACCGACGTCCTGCGGTTCGTCGCCGGCAAAAACCTCCCCGTGGCGCCGCACACCGCGACCGTTCGCGGCGCCCTGGAGGCCGCCGCGAGCGTGGCCCGCCGCCCCGGGGCACTGCTCCTGGTCGACCCGGCGACGGGCAAGCTGACGGGCATCTTCACCGACGGCGACCTGCGGCGCCTGGTGCTGACCAACCCCCGGGGCCTGGATCAGCCGGTCGAACTCGTCATGACCCGCACGCCGCGGACGCTCTCGGACAGCGCCCTGGTGCGAGATGCCGTCCACCTCATACAGGAAAACCGCCAGGACGAGATCCCGGTGGTCGACATGCAAGGAAAGCCGGTCGGGATCCTCGACGTGCAGGACCTGATCGCCATGAAACTCGTGCAGAGCGACTAGGAAGCACCCATCAAGCACACCAACGCACGGAGGCAACCGTGGCCAAGGGTCAGTATCTCTCGTCATACCAGAAGGGCATCGTCAACCGCTACTACGAGCACGCCGACTCGCGCATCGTCAGCGGACTCCAGGAACTCGTCTCCGACCTTGCCGTCGCCGAGACCGACGCGATCAAGACGCGCCTCTGGAAGAAGGCCGCCGACTCGCTCGCCAAGACGTCCGCCGATCCCAAGCGGATCGCCGCGGTGATCGCCTCGCGTGATGTGAAGGGCTTCGCGACGCTCGTCGGAGAGCTTTCAGGGTCTTCTACTGCCATCAAGCGCGACAAACCCGCCGCCCCGCGTCCCTCCCGCTCGAGCGCCGACGACCTCTAGCAGGGGCCGTCGAAACTCATCGGCCCTGCCGCCCACTCCCGATACACGAGCATGCGCACCCGGACCTTCCCGGTTCGTTCCGCCACGCTCGCCCTCCACAGCCTGATCACGTTCGTCTCCGCCGGACAGTGCGCACCCGGTTGGCTCCCGGGGGAACCCCTGCCCGGCCCGGGCGGCGCGGTCTACGCCGTAAGCACCTGGGATCCTGACGGCGACGGGCCCGCGACCCCGGTGCTGGTGGCCGGTGGCTCGTTCCGCGCCTCGGGCGCCACCGGTTCGGGCGCCGTCGCGGTCTGGAAGGGCTCGGCGTGGTCTCCGCTCGGAGATGGGTTAGATGACACGGTGCTCGCCCTCGCCGTGCTCAACGGCCGGTTGATCGCCGCCGGCGCCTTCAACGCATCGGGATCCACTGCGCTGAGCAACGTCGCCCAGTGGGACGGGTCCTCCTGGATTTCGCTGGGGCCGGGGCTCAACGGAGTCGTTCGCTCGCTGCTGACCAAGGACGGTCTCCTGTACGCCGGCGGCGATTTCACTCCCACCGATTCCAAGCCCGGCAGGTACATCGCCGCCTGGGATGGGCAGGCCTGGGCGACCGTTGGCGGGGGCGTCGACAACTCGGTCAGTTCGCTCGCCCGCTTCGAGGATCGCATCGTGGTCGGCGGAGACTTTGAGAACGCCGGGGCGGTCGCCGCCAAGTGCATCGCGACCTGGGACGGCGAGTCGTTCGAACCGATGGACACGGGGCTTGTCTCCCGCCCCAGGGCCCTCACGGTCTTCCGCGGCTCGCTGCTTGCCGGCGGAGCCAATCTCAGCCCCATGGGCACCGGCTACCTGGCGACATGGACCGGCTCTTCGTGGTCGATCGATACCACGGTCATCCCTGGCTTTGTGATGGCAATGACCGTGCACAACGATTCGCTCGTGGTGGCCGATGGGACCAACGGGGGCACGGACCGGATCCACACGTGGGATGGGACGAGCTGGACGCACGAAACCGTCGACAACTCGGCCAGCTACCTCGCGCTGGGAGAGTTCCAGGCAGACCTCGTCGCCGGGGGCACGTTCCGCGGCGTGGCGGGGACCGATGCTCCGTGCCATATCGCCGCGCGAGATTCGGCTTCGTGGCACCCGCTGGGCGCGAGCACGCCCTCGATCCCGCATCCGGTGTTCGCGCTCGAGCCGTTCGGAGAGGATCTCATCGCCGTCGGCAACTTCACTGCCGTGGGAGCCATGCCGGCGGGGTACATCGCGCGGTGGGACGGCGTCGCGTGGAAGCCCCTGCCGGGCGGCCTCAGCGCCCAGGCCGGAGCTCTGGCCAACTACCAAGGTCGACTGATCGTCGGGGGCAGCTTTGCGCTCGCCGGCGGGAAGACCGTCAACCGGCTCGCCGCTTGGGACGGGGCGGAGTGGACCCCGGTCGGCGAGGGTGTCACGGGGGGCTCGTCCGTGAGTGCCCTGTGCGCCCGCGGCACGGACCTGTTCGCGGCCGGTTCGTTCACCGCGGCCGGCGGCGTGCCCGCGACTCGGATCGCACGCTGGGATGGCGCTTCCTGGCACGCGTTGGGCGCGGGCCTCGGCGGCGCCGCGAAGACCCTGGTGTCGTACGGCGGCGATTTGATCGCCGCGGGCGGTTTCACGTCCGCCGGCGGCGCCCCGGCCGCGCGCATCGCCAGATGGGATGGCGCCGCCTGGAGCCCCTTGGGCGCGGGTCTCTCGTCCGGAACCGTCTCCGCGATGACGAAATTCGATGGCCAGCTCTTCGTCGCCGGTTCGTTCAACACCGCCGGAGGCTTCAAGACCGGGACGGTCGCCCGTTGGAACGGCGCCGCCTGGGCCCAGCAGAACTCCGGGATTACAGCCCCCATCCAGACCCTCGCCGTGTACGGAAGCGCCGTCGTGGCCGGGAGCTACGACGGCCAGAGGCTCTTCCGATGGAACGGCGCATCTTGGACACCCGCGTTCCCGAGCATCCAGTCGGTGACCTGCCTCGCCGCACATCGTGGCGAATTGGTCGCCGCCACCGACGAATTCGCATGGACCCCCGCCCACGTCACACGCTACTTCGCCCGCTGGAGCGACACCGGCATCCCATGGATCGCCCGGGAACCCTTCCCCGTCCAGGTCGACCCGGGGGAGACGATGGTGCTCAGTTCGGTGCTTGCCGCGCGCTACGACGGCGTCGCGTTCCAATGGCTCCGCGAGGGCGTCCCGATTCATGACGGGCCCGGCGGAGCCTCGGTGGGAGGCGGCGACGTATCCGGAAGCGCCGGCGTGGTCTCCTCCCCGAGCGATCCGTCCCCGACCGTGCTGTCGATCTCCGATGCGCACCGGACCGACACGGGACGTTTCTCGGTCCGCTTCGAGAACGGCTGCGGCGCGGCGGAATCGCCCGCGACCCCCGTGATCGTCGGGACGACCTGCATCTCGGACTTCGACTACTCCGGGTATGTCGACACCGACGATTTCAGCTCGTTCGTGCACGCGTTCGAGGAGGGCTGGATCGCCGCGGACATCGACGGTTCTGGGTTCGTGGATTGTGACGACTTCGCGGCCTTCGTCCTGGCGTTCGAATCCGGATGCTGACCGCAGCGCTCCTTGGCAAGAAAAAAGGCGGCCCGCTACACGCGGGCCGCCCTCGTTCGCACATTTGGATTCAGAGTGGGATCACGCGCGGTGCGTGACCAGACGACACCGAGACCGGTTCAGCGCCGACGGCGGCCGACCAGCAGCCCGCCCAGGCCCGCCAGGGCGATCGCGCCAGGGGTGGGGACCAGGTTGGACGTGCCGGAGAACGACGCGTTGGCGGCGAAGTCCTTGAAGACGCCGCCCGCGGCGAACATGCTGCCGCCGCCTTGGACCAGGACGTCCGTGAGCGTGAACACGGCTTCCTGATCGGCGGCCAGGGACTGGCCGGAGGGCAGGAACGAGGTCAGGTCAGCGCCGGCCGTGTACGTGAACCCGTCCGGTGAGCTGAAGAGGATCGAGTTGGTGCCGGCGATCCGGACGAACGCGCCGTCGGCCGACTGGCCGGTGACGATGTCGTTGCCCGAGGTCGCGTTGTAGATGCGGAACGTGCCGGCGACCGGAGCCGTCGTCACACCCGCGATCGTCACCGCCGGGGACATCTCGAACCGCATCTCCATGCGGGCGTTGTTGAAGACGAGCACGCCGAGGCTGTCCTCGGTGCCGTCCACGATGAAAGTGATCGGCGCGCTGCTGTCGTACGTCATCAGGCCGACGCCGGCAGCGGCGCCATCCTTGACGTTGGTCAGCTGGCGACCGTTCGCCGGGTCAGCGAAGCTGAAGGCGATGCTCGCCTGAGCAGCGCCCGCAGCCAGGCACAATCCGGCAATGGCAACAATGCAATTCTTCATCTTCTCTTCTCCGCTTGTGGAAACAAAGCTCCGCTTGGGCAATTGAGCGGCGTGCGGCTGATCCGCGTCCATGGCCGTCCGTGACGCCGATGGTCCGGGCGGAAACGCACCCGGACGCCCTCACGTATCCGCATCAAAAGTGCATGCGGTTGCGGTACTTGCACCTCGGGAAGGCCAAAACGGCTCCCCCCCGCGCATCGCGTGATCGCGCAGGCCGCAGAAACCGGTTATGCGGATGTCGGTGGTGTCTAGATCAGCAGGCCGTGCAGTCCGAGAACCCGTGCCCCGGCGACGCGAACTCGGACGATGCGTCCGATCATGTCTGTCGCGAATCGGCCGGATGGGTCTCTATTCGGGGCATCGATGAACACAATCTGATCCCCTTCGGTCCGCCCGGAAAGCTGGACGAGCTCGTCCCCGGAGCCCGGTGCTTCCACCTGCTCGCCCGCCGGTCCCCGCCGGGCCGAGACCGTGAGCAAAACCGTCTCTCGCGATGCGGACGCGGCGATGGACTTCTTGGCCTGCTTCTTGGAGAGACCCTCGACGAGGACCGAGAACTCGCGCCCGATCTGCTCGCCGCTCACCTGGTTGCTGATCTCGGCCTGCGCGGCCAGCAGGCGGTTATTCCGCGAGCGCTTGATCGCCTCGGGCACATCATCCTCCAGCTTGTCGAAGGCGGTGGTTCCCGGGCGTGGGGAGTACTTGAAGATGAAGCTGTTCTTGTACCTGGCGCGCTGGAGCAGCGCGATGGTCGCCTCGAAGTCCGCATCGGTCTCGGTCGGGAACCCGACGATGAAGTCCCCCGAGAGCATCAGCGGGCGACCGATGTGCGGCTGATCGAGGAAGGCCCGCGCACGGTCGAGGAACTCGCCGTACTCGCCCACCGTGTACCCGCGGTTCATGAGCTTGAGGATGCGGTCGGACCCCGACTGCGCCGGCACGTGGAGGTACCGGCAGATGCGTGGATGGTCCCGGATCACGGCCAGCACATCGTCCCCGAAATCGCGCGGGTAGCTGGTCACGAAGCGCAGCCGCTGGATCTCGGGGACCTCCTCGTGGATGCGGGCCAGCAGGTCCCCGAACGTGGTCGTCTGCTCGCTGGCGAACGGGTCTCGCCGGTGGCCTCCGGCGTAGGACCGGCCCTTCTGCGGCTGGGTGAGGCCGTTGACCGTGACCGCCGCGCCGTGCTCAAAGCGGTAGTGGTTCACGGTCTGGCCCAGGAGCGTGATCTCGAGGATCCCCGCGTCGGCGAGCTTCCGGCACTCCTCGACGATGTGGTCCGGCGGCCGGTGGATCTCGGCGCCGCGGGTAAACGGAACCACGCAGTACGTGCAGAACTTGTTGCACCCGCGTGTGATCCGCACGTACGCCGAGGCGCGCGGTCGATCGGGGTCGGCATCGATGGGCGACACCGCGCGGGACAGATCGAGCATCTCGAGCGAGTCCTCGGCGGCGGCGAGCACCGCGCTGCGGCGCGACGCCGAGCCTTGGAGCGCGATCTGCGAGGCCGACCGCTCGGCGGCCCAGTGCGAGACCTCTCCGTCTTCGCCGATCCGGGGCGTGGGATCGTCGGCGAGCATCGAGGCGCGGGTGCGCACGGCGTTGTCGATGAGCGTCGGCAGCTTGTCGAGCTCGGCCGGCCCGCAGAGCACATCGACCACCGGCATTCGCTTGACCAGCGCCGCGCCGTCTCGCTCGGCCAGGCACCCCAGCACCCCCACCACCAGCGCGGGCTCGGCCTGCTTGCGGATCGCCAGCTCGCCCAGCCGGGACCAGACCTTCTGCTCGGCGTGTTCCCGGACCGAGCAGGTGTTGTAGAGGATCACCTGGGCGGCGTCGGCTTCCGCGGTCAGCCTGTACCCCAGGGCGCGGAGCTGACCGAGCACAAGCTCGCTGTCGAGCTCGTTCATCTGGCAGCCGAAGGTCTCGAGATAGACGGTCCGTGCGGTCATGGACCCGGATCATAGAAGTCCAGCCCGCGGGCGGGGCCCGGGCGACCTTGTGCTGTCGTTCGAGGGGCGCAGGGACTCTCCCCGCGCTGTGCATGCACATCCGCATGCTCCCCTCGCGTGTTCCACTCTCATCCAGAATGTCCGCGATTTGCCGCAGTCCCGCCCGCATCTCCGCGCCGGTGCGCCCGGCATTCCCCGGGGGTGTCCGGCTCTCGAGCACCGTGACGACCGGTCCCAACTCTGAGAAACATCGCGGCGCAGCGCCCACGCCCTGAGAAATCTCAATGTAACACTTGTGACCTCACTGCGGCACCAGTACGCTCGGCTCAGCAATTCGCATTCGCGAGGTCCAGGTGAGCGGCGATTCAGGAGATCGCGTGCGTTCCGCGACGCCGCCGTCACGGCCTCCGTGCATCGAGGAGAGATCACACATGGTGCTCACGCACAACAGGCTTCTGGTCGCGGGGATGTCGCTGGTCGCGCTGGCCGGCAGCGCCGCCGTCGCCGATGTCAACGTCACGGTCGATGCCGGCCAGACGTGGCTCGGTTACATGAACGTGTTCGAACTGCCCTCCAACGGCGGCGGGTATCTCTGGGGCAGCCCCTGGGGCACCGCCGACCTGCGTGCGAGCTTCGCCGGCGACATCCTGAGCCTGCGGCCCAACACGAACGTCTACAACCCCTCCGATGCCTACTGGGTCAACCCCGACGGCAGCGGCAACAAGTGGATGAACGCGAACATGTACGTCGAGAATCCCGGGCTGATCGGCCAGACGGTCGTCTTCTCGGGCAAGACGATGGTCAACTCCTTCGTCGACGGCTACACCAGCCGCGCGTTCATCAAGGTGCTCGATCCTTCGCAGGGCTACGCGACGATCGCCGAGACCTACTCCGCGCTGGTCGGCGGCAGCGACTTCTCGCTCTCGCTCGCGGTCCCCAACACGCCGGGTCTCATCCCGCAGTACGGGTTCGTGACCGAGGGCGCCGATGCCAACCCCGCGACCGCCGATCAGCTCGGCCACGTTGAGGTCGCGCCGATCCCGACGCCCGCCGGCGCTCTGCTGTTGGGCCTGGCCGGGCTGGCCGCCCGCCGTCGCCGCGCCTGACCGCACGGCGCTGCGGTCCTGAGCTTCATTCTCACTCGCGCGGGTCGACCCGCGCGAGTTTTTCGTTAGGGCAGATAACCCGGCGGGATCGTGCCCTCCGCCCATCACCGCGGATCGGAGGCCCCGCGCCGCGGCGGCGCCGGGGCCGTCGAGTCAAACACCTCATCAAGCCGTTCGAGCGTCGACCCGATCATGCTGAAAGCCGCTCGACTCGATCCATCTCCGTTCGCCGCGGCTGCACGCCGCACGGATGACCCGCACGGGGAGCACACACGAGTGAACCTTGACTTCAGCCTCGCCAGGACCAAGCACGTCGTGTGGAAGGCCCGCCTCCGGAGCTTCCTTGACGGCCACGGACGCCTGACCGCCGAGCAGGCGACCCAGCACACCGAGTGTGAACTGGGCAAGTGGCTGTACTCCGAAGGTATCCGCGACTACGGCAGTCTTCCCGAGATGCAGACGCTGGTCCGGGAGCATGAACTGCTGCACCGGACCATCCGGGCGATCGTCGATCTCAAGGCCGCCGGCAAGCTCATCGACGCCGAGGCCGAGTTCCGCAAGGTCGAGCCCATGAGCAGCATCATCGTCGACCTGCTCGATGCCCTCGAAGACCGGGTCGCACGAGCGGCGGCCTGACGCGCCTTAGCCTGTTCCCCCGCGATGGAACGTGCTCGGCCCGATCACGCACAATTGATAGCCGTTGCGGCCCACCACGTCGCATGGTCAGGCGAGCGGTCCATCCACGCCGCTCGGAGGACCTGCTCATGAACCGCACCGCCGCGACGATCTCCATCCTGGCCGCCACCACCCTTGTCATCACGGCCGGGCTCTCCGTGGCCGGCCCGCTCGACCCGCCCGCGGGCCCGATCGCCGGCACCTACAAGACGCTCACGGAGGTCCAGCCCAGGATCGCGATCAGCGCCACCAACACCCCCGGTGATGCCGACAGCCTCTACCGCATCTCCCAGCCCGGGAGCTATTATCTCACGGGCAACATACTCGGGGTCGCCGGCAAGAAAGGCATCGAGATCGACTCGTCGGGCGTTACGCTCGACCTCAACGGCTTCGAGCTCCAGGGCGTCGCCGGCGCCCTGGACGGGATCAGCGTCGCGGGCTTCCGCACCAGCGTCGCGGTCACCGGCGGCTCGGTCCGCGAATGGCCCGGTGACGGCGTCGACCTCAACAACGCCACCAACACGCTCTTGAGCCAGGTCCGTTCGAGCAACAACACGGCCGCGGGGTTCCGCACCGGATCGGGCGCGGTGGTGCGCGACTGCACCTCGCTGCTCAACGGGTCATACGGCTTTGAGACCAGCACCCAGGCGACCATCAGCGGCTGCAACGCGCAGCAGAACACCGCCGCCGGCTTCCACCTGAGCATCGGGGCGGTCATCACCGACTGCTCGGCGTACGCCAACCACGGCGACGGGATCCGCCTCTCGAGCAACAGCATCGCGCGGAGCAACATCTGCACCACCAACGGCCTAGACCCCGGCGACGGCGCGGGCATCCACGCGACCTCGAGCGACAACCGCATCGAGGGGAACAACTGTACGGCCAACGACCGCGGCATCGACGTGGACAACGGGGGCAACTTCATCACCCGGAACATCTGCTCGGGCAACACGGTCAACTGGGATGTCGCGGTGACGAACCTCATCCTGGTCGTCCAGGCGGCCCCCGCCCCGGCGGTCACCGGCAACTCGGGCGGCCTGGCGCCGGGCTCGACCGACCCCAACGCGAACTTCACGTACTGAGCCGGCGCGCCCGCGGGCCCGTGGCGCCCGATGCCCGCACGTGTCGACGACGCCATGCCCCCGCGGATCCGCTATTCTGAGCGTGAATGCGTTTCCGCATGTCATTGGCGACCAAGTGCCTGCTGGTCTTCGGGGGGGCGATCGCCGTCAGCCTGCTGGCGGCGTCCCTGGCGCCCTTGGTGCGCATGAACGCGATCGTCGATGAGGGCCAGCAGGAGCTTTCACGCCACATGGCCGGCGTCTGGGACCAGCTGGATCGCCAGGCCTCCGGCAAGGACGAGCGCTGGACCCAGGAGAGCAAGACCGCCGAGTACGCCGGCATCCAGGCGCGGCGACTCTCCCTCGACCAGGCCAGGCTCGCCGCCCGCGACGACCCCTTCCTCGCCGGCGCGCTGGAGCGGTTCATCGCGGACCCCAGGCGCGACGAGGTCCATTCGGCCGTCAGGGGGCTGACCAGCTTCGAGTACCGATACGTGCGGGCGGTGCGCTCGGGGATGGGGGACCAGGTCAAGCTCCACGGTGTCATCCTGCTGGAGCGCCGGTCGTTCGAGGCCTCGCGCCTGCTGCTGGTCAACATCGCGTACCTGCTGGTGGCGGCTACGGCGATCGTGGGATTCTCGCTCACGGCGTTCTATTTCATCGCCGACCGGCTGATCCTGCGTCCCGTGCGGGCGCTGACGGCGACCGCCGAGAAGGTGCGCGAGGGCGACCTGTCGATCCGCTCGGAGATCCAGACGGGCGATGAGTTCGAACGGCTCAGCGAGACCTTCAACTCGATGCTGGGGGACCTGCACAGCACGCAGAACCAGCTCCGGTCCATCAACCAGGCCCTGGACACCAAGCTCAACGAGCTGGCCGAGGCCAACGTCGCCCTCTACGACGCCGCCAAGCTCAAGGGAGAGTTCCTCGCCAACGTCAGCCACGAGCTGCGCACCCCGCTCAACTCGATCATCGGGTTCGCCGAGCTGTTGCTGGAGATCGCCAGGACCGAGGCCGGCGGCGCCGGCGAGAACACCGCGGCGGTGCAGAAACGCATCCGCTACCTCGAGAACATCGTCGCCGCCAGCCGCGGCCTGCTCGAACTGATCAACAGCCTGCTGGAGATGGCCAGGATCGAGGCCGGCAAGATCGACCTGCGCGTCGAGAAGGTCTCGCTCCAGGATGCCTGCCAGGGACTGCTGGGCCTGATCGCCCCGCTCGCCGACAAGAAGGGCATCACGCTCAAGCTCGAGCTGGCCGAGGACCTGCCCGTCATCGAGACCGACCCGACCAAGTTCCAGCAGATCGTCTTCAACCTGCTCTCCAACGCGGTGAAGTTCACCGAGACCCCCGAACGCTCCGGCAAGCCCGGCATCGTGACGCTGCGGGCCGAGCGGCTCGTCAGCGCGCAGGCCGGGGGCGACGTGGATCGCGTGCGCATCTCCGTCATCGACACCGGACCGGGAATCCCGCCCCAAGAGCAGGAGCGGATCTTCGAGAAGTTCCACCAGCTCGACAGCGGCCACACCCGGGAGCACGCGGGCACCGGGCTGGGGCTGGCGATCACCAAGGAGCTGGCCGGCGTCCTCCAGGGAGACCTCACGCTCTTCAGCGAGATCGGACGCGGCTCCATGTTCAGCGTGATATTGCCCGAGAAGATGGACCCGGACCTGGCGGCAGAAATCCAGCTCGAGGCACGCTTCCGGGGAAAGGTCGCCCGCCGGCGGACGTGGTTCTAGACGCTCGCTCGAAGAACCCGGGCCACGGCGGCGTGGCATCCGCACGTCCTCCAACGGCAACCGCCCCGAGCCCGGCTCAAGGCCGGTTCGCGGGGCGGAAAGAGGTTGGAGTCAGACGATTCAGTTTCCGGACTTAGCGCCCAGGCCCCAGTCGGGCTTGGTCGCCTGGTCGGCCCAATAGCGCATGTCGTTGAGGCGATCCCAGCCGAACATCTCGCTGTGGCCGTCGAAGAGCGCGCCGACGGCCTTGTTGCCGTGGCGGAGCGACACGTACCCGGAGTTGGCGCCCGGCAGTTCGGCCATCGGGTCGTAGGCGGTGTCCCACTGCAGCCCCTCGGACTGCGTGAGGTAGGGACCCTCGACACGGAAGAAACCCTCGGGCCGCTCGAGGAACGGGGCCAGGTCCTGCTTCTGGATGCGAGCCGACACGAACGTGAGCAGCTGCGTCGGCCGGGTCGGCTCGTCCATCCGCGTGATGTACGGCCGCTTGTACAGTTGGTAGAAGTCCTTGCCGAACTCGCCGATCAGGTCGTTGCCCCCGACCCAGTTCACGTTCATTCCCAGGGACGGGAACAGACTGACCACGTAGTCGGCCGAGTGGCTCGCATCGGGGTAGTTGGCGTGTGTGTCGATCTCGGTGAGCACCTTGGCGTCCTGGTACAGGCCCCGGAAGTCGCCCGACAGGTACGGCATGATGCGCCACGGGTAGCGCTGGGCGATCTCGCCTGTCAGCCGCTCACCCGCATTGTCGACCACCACCATCGGGCCCGAGACCATCTTCTTGGTCGCGTACCCGACCAGGACGCGGTCCTTGCTGTCGTGCGCGTACGCCGCGAACCCGAGCATCAACTGAGACGCGCTGGCCTGCTCCCTGACCTGCCTGCACAGCGCCCGCCCCTTGGACAGCGCCGGCAGCAAGATGCCGATCAGCACCGAGATGATCGAGATGGTCACGAGCAACTCGATGAGCGTAAATCCACTGACGAGCAAAGGCCGACGCCTTGGAATTGAAGAGTTGCAAGTCATTTTATTGGACGCCACAGGGGTACCTTCCCTTCTGATCAAATCGTAGAATCTACGGTTCCACAGTAGCTTCTTCGGATACTTCTGTCTAGTATCCTTGAAGATGAATCCGGGTGGCGGTCCGGCAGTGTGCCTGGACGGCCTGACGGGACGGTGAAAAGAAGAGGAGCAACTCATGTTTGCGAAGATCGGTAACCGGGGTCGCATCCTGCTCGGGTTGGCGACGGTCGCGGCAATCAGTTCGGTCGGAAGCGCGCAGTCGATCAGTGTTTCGATCGACAAGCCCTCGCTCGACCGCTGGAACTACCCCTTCAGCGGAAACCCGGGTGGCGCAAAATTTGCGCCGACCTTTGGTGCGATCGAGATTCCCGGGTTCGATGATCGGGATGGTCAGCTCTTCCTCGGCTACGACACTGGGGCGGTGGTGCCCAGCGGCCTGGCGCCGGAGTGGTACACGATCGAGTCTATGACGGTGACGGTCTACGTGGGCGCCGACCTGCAGTTCGCGTACGACCCCACGGCGGATTCGTTCCGGAGCCTGCTCCAGAGCAGCGACCCGCTCTTCCAGGCGGATTCGGACGTGGGCAAGCCCGTCGAGCTGTTCGCGGTCGGCTTCCGCAACGGATTCAACCTGCTGAATTATCAGGAAACCTCCCCATTCGGCGGCGCGCCGATCGTTCCGCCGGCCGAAGGTGCTCGCAACGCGTTCCCGGCGACCTTTGACACCACGGGCACGGTCGGGAACGACGTCTCCCGCCAGGTCCGCCTGCACTTTGATGCCGATGCGCTGTCTGTTGCGCAGATCCCCGAGTCCGAAGGGATCGCCCCGGGGGATCTGGTTCCCATCGGAACGACGATGGTGTTCGACGTCAACCCGTGCGCTTCGGGCGGCCAAGGGTATCTTCGGCAGTGCCTGGCGGCGGGCCGCATCGACCTGATGGTGTCGTCGCTCTCGCCCGCGCAGGGTGGGCCCGACGGCGGCACGGGCGACCCGACCTATCCGTCGTTCTACACCAAGGAGAACCCCACCGCGATCGGCCTGGGCAAGTACTCCAAGCTGGAATTCGTCGTCAAGATCCACAACCCGGCGGACTTCGACAACAGCGGGTTCGTCGACACCGATGACTTCGACGCCTTCGTGCACGCGTACGAGGCGGGTGAGGATTCGGCGGACGTCGACGGCTCCTGCTTTGTCGACACGGACGACTACGACGTGTTCGTCCGCGCGTTCGAGGCGGGTTGATCCACACGGCTGAGGCAGTTGAGCGCCATTGAGCCGGCGCTTCTGTAACACGACCGCCGCCTGCTTGCAGGCGGCGGTCGTGTTTTTCGCGCCGATGTCCTTGCGTGCTCGGCGGACCTCGGACCCTCCGGCGGGCGGATCAAGATCGCCGCGTTCAGCGTTCTGCGATCGGGACCGGGCTGCCGGGCGAACGTTCCGGCGCCCGGGCGGGTACACCCGCGAAGCGGCGAGCCCACTGCAGTGCGTCGGCGACCGGGCCATAGAGGCGGGCAGGGACAGGCACTCCCAGCGGGAGTTCGCGGAGCTGCGCGGCGAGCGTGGAATGGCGGAGAGTCGGCACTCCGCGAGCGGCGGCGGAACGGATCAGCCGTACCACATCGGTCATCGCGCGTATACAGACGTGCGGAGGCTTGAGCGGATCCCCATCCCAGCGGAGGGCACAGGCGAACCGATCGCCATCGGTGACCAGGACCTGGGCGGATGCGAGCCCTTCGAAGTCCGTGAGAGAGACACCCTGGTCGGGGGGAGATTCGTGGAGCGCCCTTTGGAACGAGCCCTGATCCTCCTTGAGTTCCCGGAGCAGTTCTTCCCGTGTCATCATCAGCGCGCGGCGGTGCCTGCGGCGCTCGAGCACGATGTCGAGGGGGGCGAACAGTGCGCAGGGGAGCAGGGCCCAGAACGCGGTCCTGACGGTCAGCGCCGAGGCGCGGGCGCCGATGCTCGCCGGCTCAAGAAGCTCCAGGCGGAGCAGTTCGGGGAGCGACGACCAGATCGCGATCCCTCCCGCCAGCACGATTACGAGCATCCAGAGGGTGCTTCGGAACCCGGACCGGAAGGGCCGGGCCGAGAAGAGGCTCCTGCGCAGCCCTTGAAGCACGTCGAGGCGCTCAAGGCTGGGCCGGATCGCCGCCGGGGCGATGAACACACCGGTCTGAAGGAACCCGACAACCGCGGCGGCCAGCGCGATCGTGAGCACGATGGGGAGGCTCACGACGGCGATCTCCCGGCCCGCGGCCGCGGCGGTAGCGAGAACTCCGGCTACATCCAGGCCGGGGGAGGTCGCGCGGTCCATGCATTCGCGGATCGCGGGGATCGCCTGCCGCGCGATCGCGGGTCCGCGAAGGGAGATCACGCATGCGCCGGCGAGCAGCGCCGCGCAGGCGACGGCATGAGCGGAGAAGGGGACATCCCCGCGGCGACGAGCCTCGCGCAGGCGTCGGGGCGACGGTAGCTCGGAGCGATGTGAGTCGTTTCCACCGAGCACCGATCAGCCTCCCTGAGATTTCAGTGAGTGGGCCCACGCGGCGAGGTTGGCGAGCAGCCCACGCGCGGGCGCCGAGAAGAGCGCCGCGAGCGAGAAGCACAGGGCGGCGATCGCCGCGGCGCTGCGGATGGAGAGGGCGAGCACGGTGATCTCCGGGTTGCGGGCCAGGCGTGCGGTGATTGCCGTGATCGTGTCGACCAGGAGCATGATGACCAGCGCGGGGGCCGCGAGCTTGAACGCGGAGACCAGCAGGACAGAGACGCTTTGGATGGGGATGGCGGCGCGCGAGGTCCCGACGATCGAATCGGGGAAAACGTAGAGGGGGACCGCGGCAAAGCTGTCGGTGATGGCATCGAGGACCAGCACGTGGCCGTCGGCGGTGAAGAAGACCGCGGCGGCGGCGATCCAGAGAGCCGAGCCCAGCGGCGAGTGGGCCGACGGCTCAACCGGCCCACGCTCGGAGGCGTCCTCGCTTCCGCGAGCGCGGTCGATGAGCCTGCCCGCCGCGGTGTAGGACTCAAAGACGCACAGGATCGCCAGCGCCAGCGTGCCGCCGACGAGCAGTTCCTTTGCCAGCAGCAGCACGAACGGCGGAGAGCCCGCGGGCGCGGGCGTCAGTCCCAGGATGGGCAGCAGCGCCAGGCTGAGCACGCAGCCGGCGGCGAAGCGGAACCTGCGGGGGGCTGCGGGCCCGCCCAGCATCGGAGTGAAGACGGCGATCGGGAGCAGGCGCGCGGCGAGCAGGGCCGCGGTGGTCCACCAATGGGAATTCGACAGGATGCCGATCAGCTCGGTGATGTCGACGGGGCTGGCTCGCGGGTCGGGCACTTAGCGCACCTGGGGAAAGCTGGCGAGCAACGCAGCGCCGAACCCGACGACCTGCGCGAGCATCCAGACACCTGCGAGCACGATGACGGCAAAGACCGCGAGGATCTTGGGTACCGACGAGAGCGATGGCTCGTGCACCTGCGTTGCGGCCTGGAGGGTGCTGAAGATCGTGCCGACCAGCACGGCAACCAGGACCGCCGGCGCGCTGACAACCAGGGCCAGGAGAAGCCCCTGCTGAAGGACGTGGATGAGAGTGTCGGGAGTCATGGGGATTCGCGCTTCTCAGATGTACCCGGAGACCAGGCCTCGGACGATCAGGCCCCAGCCGTCCATCATGACGAAGACCAGCAGCTTCATGGGGAGAGAGATCATCGTCGGGCTGAGCATGGGCATGCCCATGGCCAGCAGGATGTTGCTCACGACCAGGTCGATGATGAGGAAGGGAACGAAGATCAGGACACCGATCATGAATGCCTCGGTCAGTTCGGTGAGCATGAAGGCCGGGGCGTGAATGACAAAGCTCCGCAGGGAGCCGGTCAGGGCCGACTCTTCGAGGTTCTGGGCGCGGAGCAGGCGGGCGGAGAGGCGCTCGAAGAGCTGGATGTTTCTAGCGGCCGAATGCCGGACCAGGAACTCATCGAGCGGGCCTTCGACCGAGGTTCGGAGGACCGCGAGATTGATCCCGGCCGCGGGTGTGGAAACGGTGGCGCCTTGGGGCCGGCCCGGGACCGTGGCGGGGCGTGCGGCGAGCTGCTGGACCGGTGCGTCGTCGGCGAGCATCTGACGGGCCCGCCGTGCAGGGGCATCGGTCCCGGCGAGCAGGTCGTCGACGGATGAGATGTTCCTGATCGCCTTGACTTGATCGGGGCTCAATGCTCCGTTGCCGGGCTGGAGCCCATCGCGCAGGAGCGTCCAGCGTTCCAGCACCTGCGGGGCCCGGCCGCCCGAGGCGGCGCGGGCGATCCGTGCCGAGGACTGGTAGTCGCGGTGGATCGCGATCCCCACGGGGGCCATGACATGGATGGTCAGCACGATTGCCAAGCCCGTGAGCACGACCGTCGGCGGGATGCGCGGCGTGCCGATCGCGTGGCGGATGATCCCGCCGACGACGATGAGCTTCGCGAAGGATGTCACGACCGCGAGCACGAACGGGAGGATCGCCAGGACTGCGAGCACAACGAGCACCGAAGCGAGGTCGGCCGGTGGAGCGAGCGAGGGAGCGGCGGTGGCGAGCCAGGGAGTCATGCCGGTTTGCTCCGTTCGGCGCCGGATCCGTGCTCGGCGGAGACGCCGTGGAAGACGCTCGGGAATGGGGCCGGGGCGGGCGCCTCCTGGCGGGACGGGGCGGAGCGCGGGACGGGTGAATCGGCGAGCCTGCGATCGATCTCGGCGGCATCGAGGGGATCGCCGCAGAGCATGGTGATGTGATCGGGTGTGGCGCCCAGGAGCTGATACCGCCCGCCGATCTCGACCAGCAGGATCTCGCGGCCGGCGCCGATGCGCAGGGATTCGACGATGCGCATGGACCTGGTCCGGTCGGGACGGACGAGCCCGCGGCGGCGGAGCCACCACAGCGCGGCGACCAGGATCAGGCAGAGCACGCCAACGACGACGAGCATCCGAACGAAGGAGGCGGTGATGTCGGGGAGCGGCGGTGCCGTGTCCCCGGCGGACGGGTCGGCCTGAGCGCTGGCCGTGCGCGCGAACGCCGTGGTTGCGATCGCGCCCGCCAGCAAAGGGATCCGGTCGATGGTGCGGATCGGAGGGCTCACCTGGGAGCCTCCGTCCGCTCGTTGATCCTGATGATCCGGGCGGCCAGTTCACCGCCAGCGCGCGCCAGTTCGCCGGTGGCCCAGGGCCGGCCGTTGCGCCAGAGCTGGACCGACCACGAGGACTTGGGGAAATCCTGGATCCGATCGAGGCTCCAGGATCGCAGCGTCAGGAGGGGGATCCGCGTCTGCCCGAGCACGGGGATGAGCATCGGTGAGTGGTCATCGCTCATCCAGTCGGGGCATGGGCGCGGCGCAAGGTGGTGGCATCGCACCCCCACCGTCGTCGGTGAATCGTGCATGAACACAACCGGGCACAGCTGCCAACCGGTCGTGGTGACAAGCGATGCGCCGGTGAGGCGATCGTCGAGGTTCGAAGCGCCCAGCAGCACGCAGTCCCCGACGGCGGCGGCGTTGAGTTCCGAAAGGGCCACCGGGACGGCGGGGAGGGCGACGCCCGCTTCGATCTCTTGCGCAACCTCCACGCCCGGCCGCATGGTCGTGGGAAGCTCCGTGGACCCGGTTGCCCAGCCCTCGAACGCGACGAACGCATCGCCCTGGCGGTCGGCGATCGAGATCAGCAGGTTGACCACGGGACCCGGCGCGGCCTTGACGGCGGCGGTTGTCTCGGGGCCGGCGGTGAACTGGATGATCCGGAGATTGGGCGCGGCGGGGCCGCTTTCATCGGCCAGACGGCGGTTGATCGCGTCGGTAAGCAGCAGGGTGACGAATTCGAGGACGCCCAGTTCGGCGGCCGAGGGCCCGCCGAAGCCGCGCAGCCCGGCGGCCTGGAGCATGACGGCGTCGGCGATCGCTCGGGAGCCGTCCGGACGGACGAAGATACTCAGTCGCGAGGGTTGCGCTGCGAGCGGGGCGTGCAGTTCCAGTGTCGCGCCGAAGACAGGGCTTGATCCCGGGCCCGCGGCGGGCGCTGCCCGGAGCGGGGAGATGGTGGCGCGGGTGCCGAACGCGTCGCGGAGCGCATCTTCGATGGCGAGGATGCACCATTCGAGCCACAGCCTGTGGGCGCTGGTGACCCATCCGTCTCCGGCGCGGATGTGGGCGGGGGATGCGAGGGCGGAGGGAGACCATCCGGGTCCGCCGAGGGAACCGATATCGGGCGGGGAGATGGGAGTGGCTTCCGGAATCATGTTCCCCACAGTGCGGCGACCGAGGGTAGACGGACCGGGGTCGCGGACAAGAACCGAAGCCTAACCATCGCCGGCCCGGGACGCAACCGCGATGGACCGGCGACGGCGGGCGGTTGTCAGTGCGTGCCGGGCTTCTTGCGTTGCCATGCCGCGATACCCGCGTCATCGATCTCGGCCTGCTGTGCCCGGGAGCGTTCCTGGTTCCAGGCGGCGAGCTGGCGATCGCGGAGCTGCTCGAGGGACTGGATGCCGACGACGACGCCGGCGAGCTCCTGTTCTTTGAGTGAAATCTGTTCCTCGGCCGCGGCGAGCGGCTCGCGGAGGATGTCGACCTGCGTCCGCACGGAGTTGACCCGCATCATGCAGGCCTCGTAGGCGCTGCCCCGGTCGATGAGCTCGTAGGCGGGGCGCGGGGCCGAGTGGTCGGCGGGGTTTGCGTGGCCGGCTTCGAGCTGCTTGACCAGTTCGTCGATGCGTTCCTGGAGCGCGTCGATCTGGCCGCGCAGATCATCGCGGGCGATGATCGCATCATGGAGGGCGGCCTGGATCTCCGCACGCTGCTCGGTGAGCTGATCGAGCCTGGGCTGGAGCGAAAACTCGAACTTGGAAAAGTTCATCCGGCCTGCCCGCCTTGCGGGACCAGGGACTGGAGCTGAGCGCAGGTGGCATCGAAGCTCGGGCGGTCGGCGTGGAGATCCTGCCGGACGAACGGCTCGATGCGGCGCGGGTAGACGTAGGCAGGATCAGGGTCCCGGGCGTCGCGCGGGTGGACGTAGAGGCCCAGGGAGATCTTGTCGTAGTTGCGCTCGTACTCGGCGACGATGCCCAGCGTGCGTTCGGCGGCGGCGCGGTGGGCGGGGGAGATGACCTCGTTGCGGACGCGGCTCTCGCTTTGGGTCAGGTCGATCGCGGGCCAGTGCTTGCGCTGCGCCAGGCGGCGGGAGAGAACGATGTGGCCGTCAAGGAGGCTGCAGGTTTCGTCGGCGATCGGTTCGGAAAAATCGTCCCCGGTGACCAGGACGGTGTAGAACGCGGTGAGGGTGCCTTTGTCATCGTTGCCGGCGCGTTCGAAAAGTCGCGGGAGTTCGGCGTAGACGCTCGCGGGGTACCCCTGGCGTCCGGGCGGCTCGCCGGCGGCCAGACCGACGTCCCGCAGCGCGCGGGCGAAGCGCGTGACCGAGTCCATGAGCAGGACGACGTTCTGACCATGGGCGCGGGCGTGCTCGGCGATCGCGGTGGCGGTGTGGGCGGCCTTGAGCCTCAGCAGCGGCGGCTGGTCGCTGGTGGAAACGACGACGGTGCAGCGGTCGAGGCCCGCGGGGCCCAGGTCGTCCTGGAGGAACGAAAGCACCTCTCGGCCACGCTCCCCCACGAGGCCCAGGACGATGCGGTCGGCGGCGACGTGGCGGGCGATCGCCGAGAGGAGCGTGGTCTTCCCGACGCCCGAGCCTGAGAAGATGCCCACGCGCTGCCCGATGCCGACGGTGAGCAGGGCGTCGATGGCGCGGATGCCGGTCTGGAGAGGCTGCGTGATCCTGCGGCGCTTGAGCGGGTTGGGCGGGGGAGAGTCCAGCGGCGTGAGCTCCGCGCCCTGGATCGGGCCGAGGCCGTCGATGGGAGTGCCCAATGCGTCCAAGACTCGCCCGCGGACGGCATCGCCGGCGGGGACCATCACGGCATCCTCGGCGGCGGTCACGGCAGCCCGCGCGGCGATCCCCTCCAGACTGCCCAGGGGCATGAGCAGGGCTTCGCGGTGATCGAAACCGACCGCCTCGGCGACCAGGAACGTGCCGTTGGTCCGCTGGATGCGGAACCGGGCGCCGATGCGTGCGTCGGGAAAGGTGGCTCGGATGATCGGTCCGACAACGGATGAAACGCGGCCCGACCTGCCGACCGAATCGGCCCCGGCGAGCCGCTGCTCGAGGGCCCGGAGGGAGAGGTCCAGACTCCGGGATATCTTCATGCGTCGCTCCCGGGTATCGGCGGCTCTTGGGAGGTGGAGTGCCCGAGGTTCGCGAGCCGTGCGGCCAGCCCTCCGTCGAAGGTGCCCATCTCCGTGTCGATCCGGACGCCGCCCCGCGGCACCTTCGAGTCTGGCTTGATCCGGAAGACCTTGGCCAGGGAGGCGAGCGACCGCAGGCGGGATTCACACGGCTCGACGAGGGGGGCATCCTCGGGATGCACCCGGATGATGAGCTTCCGGTACACCTTGGCGTCAAGGATGGTCGCCGCGACCAATTCGACAATGCGTTCGGGCCTGGCGGAGAGTTCCGCCTTCAGGATGGCCGAGGCGATGGTCCAGGCGGAGCGTTGGAGGTGCACCGAAAGGTCGTCGGCCAGCCGCTGGGTCTGTTGCTCGAATTCTGAAAAGAAGGTCTGCGACTGGCGGGCCGCGTCGGCGAGCGCCGAGGCACGGGCCTCGGCCGCGACGTGAGCGATCCGATCCCGCGCTGCGGCCAGGATCGCCTGGGCCTCCAGCTGCGCGGCCTGGTGGATGTCCTCGGCCGCTCGGCGCGCCCGATCCAATTCCCGACGGGCATCCTCGAGCAGATTGGCGGCCTCGGCAACCTCTGGACGGAGGATGCGCGCGGCCGGGTAGAGCGGAGTCACCGCCGCGCCGCGAACGATCGCCGATGGCTTCGCGTCGGTCATGTGGATGCAGCCCTCCGGGAGTCGGAACCCCGCTGCGAGATGTGCCGCCGCGCGAGGTAGTACTCGAGGGCCGGTCGCATGGGCACGGGACCGTGCAAAGGGACACCGGTCCAGGAGGACAAGGCAGACCGCTGGGCGATCAACTCCGCGCCCAGAACGCGCGCCAGGGATCGCGGCCCCTCGGAGGACAATGCCTCGATCGCAGGATGATCGGGGTGGCTCGCCAGCAGTCGCCTCGCTCGCTCGCCCGGCCCCTCGAGCAGCGCGAGGAGAGCTTCGGTGCGGAAATCGGGATTCGTGGGGACCATGGATGTGCGTTATCGCCCGGCGCCGACGCTCCGCGTGAGGATCATGTCGCGGTCCCAGAGCCCGGGGCCGGCGGGGCGTGCCCCCGGCCGCGGGAGAATCCCCACGCCAACGTCAGCAGGAAGAGGGCAGAGATCACGGCCGTGCCGACGTACAGCAGTTTGGTCCTCCGGTCAGTTTCCACGAGCTTCGCGGCCAGGTCCCGCGGCTCTTCGAGGATCGACCGCGTCGGCGCGTAGGACAGGACCACGCAGACTCCCTGGTCCTTCAGCCCGGGAACCGCGTTGGCAACCAGTGACCGCACGGCCGCGGACAGGTCCGCGGCCTGGCGCTCGGTGGGCTGCTTGGTCTGAGCATCCACGGCCGCCACGGGATCGACGTGCCGAACAACGAAATTCGCGGCCGGGGGGATCCCTTCGCGCATCGCCGGCGTCGACGCGGCCGCAGCGCTTTCGGTTACCGCCGCCTGCCGCACCGCGTCCCAATTCACGGTCAGCAGCACCGAGGCGGTCGGGACCGATCCGATACCGGGCTCCCCGAGTGCTTCTTTCTCGGGCAGCATGATGTGCACCCGAGCACGCGAGACTCCGTCGATCGATTCGAGCGTGCGCTCGAGCTCCCCCGAGATCGCGTACATGAGCCTGGCCCGCTCGTCGGTGACGGTCGGGATGATGCCGTCGGAAGCGGCGATCGTCTCGAGCCCCGCGTGCTCCTTGCGCGGCAGGTCGCGCTGGAGGAGCAGAGCCCGGGCCCTGCCCAGTTCCGACGTCGGGAGGGTGATCTGCTGAGAGTCCCTGCGGTTGCGGGTCAGGGTCGCCACGCGCGCCCCGACGACCTTGGCCTTCTCGAGTTCCACCAGGATCTCGATCGCTTCCCGCTGCGACTCGACCGCCACGAGGGTCTCTCGCTGGTCGCATCCCCAGAGCACGCCCGTGCACGCCAACCCCAGCGCGATCGAGCACCGCCTGATCGGTCCGTGCATCGCCAGGCTGTTCATTCGGGTCTCCCGTGCGCGTCGCGGGAACTCGGGCCCGCGCGGGCCCGCACGATTCCCTCACGACCGGCACAGGATACTACCTGCCGGCGGCCGGGTCTGCCCGGCCCTCGGTCGCGTGGCGAACCAACTGGCCGAAGATCTCCGAGAGCGATGGATCGTTGCGGACATCCCCGGTGACCTTATCCACGATCCGGGGGTCGGCCCGCCCCAGGAACACGGTGACCTCGCGGTTGACCTCCTCGCGGAGGACAACCTCCGGGGCTGCTCCGCCCGCCAATCGGTCCCGGATCCGCTGGACGAGGGCACCGCGGGCAGCCACCGGTATGGCCGCTCCCGCAGCACCGGCTTCCGAGGCAGGGCGCAGCGAGAATGGCCCCGAGGCCTTGGAGGCCGGCCCCGCGGCGGATGCGGGCGTCGCGGGGGAAGCCCCCGCCGCCTTCTGAAGGCGGTTGAGAGGGGATCGGTCCTGGGGTCCTTGAATCGACATGGCGTTGACTCCGAGCCCCCGGTGACGTTGTCGGCTCGGACGTCGGGCTGTTGCCAGAATTCCTACGGGCATTTTGCGATCGCACACAAGTCCAATAAATACAGACAGTTACAGCTTGGAATTCGAGGATCATGCCACCGGATCTCCCCGTCCACACCCGACGGCCGCGCCTGATATGCTCGGCGGGCTGCGGGGAGAGCCGTCGGCCCGGGGCCCGCCCACCCCCGCCCAGCCCCGCCCAGCCCCCATCCACTCCGCACCCACCCATGCCCGCTTCCACTTCACAACCGAATTCGGCCGCGAGCGCCCGGGCGAGGGTCTTTGAGTCCATTAACGGGGTGCTCTCGAAGTTCAGTCACATCGCCATGGCCCTGGGTGTCGCGGCGATCATGACCACGCTCATCGTCCGGATCGAGCCGTGGATGATGGATGTCCTGCTGGCGACCAACATCGTGATCAGCGCGATGGTGATGCTGGTGGCTCTGTACGTGTCGGACTCGGCAAAGCTGACGGCGTTTCCCACGGTGCTGCTGGTCACCACCCTCTTCCGCCTGGCGCTCAACGTCAGCTCCACGCGGCTGATCCTCCTGGATGCCGACGCGGGGCGCATCATCAACGCGTTCGGGACGTTCGCGGTCGGCGGGAACTACGTGGTCGGGGCGGTGGTGTTCGTGCTGCTGGTGGTGATCCAACTGGTCGTCATCACGCGGGGCGCAGAACGGGTTGCGGAGGTCGGGGCCCGCTTCGTGCTCGACGCGATGCCCGGCAAGCAGATGAGCATCGATGCGGACCTGCGCGGCGGGCTGATCTCGGCGGAGGAGGCCCGTCGCCGCCGCCTGGGGCTGGAACGCGAGTCGAGGCTGTACGGCGCCATGGACGGGGCGATGAAGTTCGTCAAGGGGGATGCGATCGCCTGCGTCGTGATCTCGGTGGTGAACATCATCGCCGGCATGATCATCGGCACGATGCAGATGGGTATGACCGCCCGGGAATCCGCCGAGGTCTTCACGCTGCTGACCATCGGCGAGGGCCTGGTGTGCCAGATACCCGCGCTGCTGATCTCGTTTGCCGCCGGCCTTGCCGTGACGAGGGTCGCGTCCGCAACCGACGGGACGGACGGCGCCGAGGCCTGCGCCAGGCCGGTCGCCAGCGACATCCTGGACCAAATGCTCGCGCACCCCTGGGCGATCGCCGCGGCCTCGGTGACGGCGCTGGGCCTGGGCTTGCTCAACGGGTTCCCGACGGCGATCTTCTTCGCGCTGTCGGTCATCGTCGCCGCGCTGGCGGCGCTGGCATTCCATCGGGAGTCCCTTGCGACCCTGACTCGGAGCGCAGGAGCATCGGGGATCGCGGCCCGGACCGCCCTGCCCGCCGTGGTCCGCCTGCACCCGGACATGGCGGTGCACGTCTGCACCCGGGGCCAGAGCGGCGAGCTGATCCCGTCGCAGAAGCTTGTCAAGGAGCTCGACGGCATCCGAGCCCGCCTGACCGACGCCATGGGCATCGAGTACCCGCCGATCGAGGTGACGATCGATACAGATGACCGCCCCGCCGCCCCCGAGTGCGGGTACGCGATCGTCTTGTACGAGACGCCGCTGGCCCGGGGCGCGGTGCCGCGCGACCGGGTGATCGCGATCACCTCCTCGGCCGAGGCGGTGGACAAATCGCTCGACGCGGTGCCCTACCTGGCGCCCTGGGGAAGGAGCGAGTTCGCGGCCATCCCCAGGTCGCAGTCGCAGGCGGCCCAGGCGGCGGGATACCGCGTCTACCCGCCCGAAGAACTGCTGCTGATGCACGTGCAGATCTGCCTGCGGAGACACGCGGCGGAGCTGCTGGGAGTGCAGGAGGCCGAAGTGCTGATCGACGGCCTGCGCCGTCAGCGTCCGCGCCTGTTCGAGAGCGTGTACCCGCAGATGTTCTCGGCGGTGGAGATCACGGAGATCCTGCAGCGCCTGCTGAGGGAGGAAGTTCCGGTCAGGGACCTGCGGCAGGTCTTCGAGTCGCTGGCGCACTGGAAGGGCGCCGACCGGAACATCACGGCCGTGACCGAATCGGTCCGCAAGGACCTGCGCGGCGTGATCTCCCGGCGGTTCGCGACCGCGGGGATGGTCATCGAGTACTACGCCCCCGAATCGGACTTCCAGCGCCAGCTGGCCGAGTGGGTTCGATCGACCGCGCCCGACCAGCCCATCGCGCTCACGGCCGACCAGCGCCGCATGATCTACGACGCCGTCTCGGCGTCCATCGACCCCGCGCGGCACTGGACCTACGACCCGGTCGTGGTCGTTCCCCCCACGCTCCGCAAGCCGCTGCGCACGCTCCTGGCCGACGCGTTCCCCGAACTGGCGGTGCTGGCGACCGACGAGATCGCCGCGTCGTATTTCCACCGGTGCATCGGCCGTGTCCGGCTCACCCGGGAGGCCTGACGGCCGCCCCCGGGGGCTCGGGCGGGGGTTCTTCGATGTACCTCCGCAGCGCCTCGATCGCCTCGGCGTGCCGGCGCGTGACGGTGGACTTGTTCACATGCAGGTCCCGTGCGTACTCGGTCATCGACTTGCAGTCCATGTAGAGCGCCGTGATCATCTCGCGGTCCTGGGGGGACAGGCGAGCGATCGCCGCGCGAAGGCGGGCGCGGGTTTCCTCCAGCTCGAGCGCTTCGCTGGCGACCGAACTCTCGGAGGGCACATCGTCCCGGTCGTGCAGGTCCGCGACCACGTGGATGACGGCCAAGCGCCGGATCCCGCGGATGAACTCGTCTTCGAGCCTGCTCACGTCGGCCTGCGAGTCGGCCATGCCCGCCAGTTCCCCGCTCGCCGCGTCGCGCAGCTCCTCGTGACGGATGGCGGCGCGGCTGGTGCGTGACCAGGACATGCGGCGGAGCCCGTCGATGATCGCCCCGCGGATCCGGTAGTAGGCAAACGTCTTGAACGATGCGCCGTGGATCGGATCGAACGATCGCGCGGCTTCCACCAGCCCCTGGTTGCCCAGCGCGACCAGTTCGTCGTACTCGACGCTGGACCCGATTTTCTGGTGGAGTTCCCTGGCCAGCGCGCGGACGTAGTCCAGGTTCTCCTCGACCAGGCTGGTGGCAAGATCGGAAGCCGGGCGAGCCGTACCCCGCGGCCCCGCGAATGGATCGTTCATCTCCCTCACCCTCCCCACAGCTGCCAGCCGACGACCGCCAGGAATCCCACGACGAACACGGCCGCCGATGCCATCGCCGCCAACTGGCGGGCCGTGATGCTCCCCTCGTGCCGCGCCGGGGCGTGCTTGAACCCCGACCGGCCCGCCGCGGTCGACAGGGGCGCCGACTCGGGGATCACCGGCGCGATGGGCTCGAGCGTCCCGGCGGGCGGGGCGATCGAGAATCGCAGCGAGGCGTCCCCCAGGTAGATCTGATCCCCTTCGTGCAGGGTCGCGGGCCAGAAGATCTCCGCGCCGTTGAGCAGCGCCAGGGCCGTGGAGTCCTTGGAGTCGAGCCGGTAGTCCTTGCCGTCGAAGGTGATGCGGCAGATGGTGTTCCGGGAGACAAAGTCATCGATCGGCACATCGGGATTGCCCGACCGGGCGCCGAAGCTCACACGCGTCCCGGGGGTCGTCGGCAGCGCCAGGTAGCGGACCGGCGCGCCCTTGAGGTCAAGCTCTATGTGCGCAACTCCCGCCCCGGTCTGCGCGGGGTCGGACAGGTCGAACGTCTGCGTTTCCTGGACATTGGTTCCCCACGACACCCGTACCCGGGCGCCGCGGACGAACTTCCATTCACCGACCGAGGCCGCCTCCGAGAGCCTCGCGCCCGGGGCCCGCAACCGCACCTGATCGCCATCCATCGAGACGATGATCGCGTCGGGAACATCCGGGGGCTCGCTCTCGGATTTGGGCCAGAGCAACACAGCCGGACCGGAACCGTCCTCCGCGTCGGGCCCGGTTCGCGGTAGATCGAGCTCCAATCGCAGCAACCGACGCAGTACAGCCATTGAGCCTCCGGAACCACGGCGGCGGTTCGGGGGTGAGTCTAGCAGCCGCGGACGCTCGATCCGCTCCGTGCCCTTTGCCGCGTGAACCGCGATCGGGAATCACCACGCCTGGCCGCCGCAGAAATTCACGCTGATCCCCAGCGCCGAGGCCATCGCCGCCTTGGCGTACAGGGCCTCGAGGGCCTTGGGGCGGTCGGTCGCGTAGGCGACCTGGATGTGGTTGGACTGGTGCTTGGCCATCATCTGGTCACGGGTGACGCCGCGGAGCACCGCGTGCATGATGGGCCATTGTGAAGTTGTCGACGCCCAGCGGCGCTGGGTCTCCATCCCCGGAAGCCGGATCGCCTCGCACAGGCCGATGTCCATGCGCAGCCTTTCGACGCCCCGGGGATCGGGCTCGATGTAGATCCGCGACCACACCACCTCGCCGGGCCGCGAGACCCCCTTGATCCCACCGCCGCCCTGGCGGAAGTACATGGGCGGCTGGCGCTCGCTGACCGCGCCGGCGTACCCGCCGTCCAGGTGCGAGGGAGGCACCGCGCCCGAGATTTCGAAGACCCAGACTTCCTGTTCGGTCGTCCCGGAGCGGTCCTTGTCGGACCAGCGCAGGTCGTGGAGCGTGTTGTCGGGCGGCATGCCCATGGCGGTCCAGACACGATCGGTCAAGAGGCCGTCCAACCCCGCACACTCATCGACCTCGTTGAAATGCGTCACGGGCCGGCCCTCGAAGAGCACCTTGCCCGCGTTGGGCCCTTCGTTCGCTCGCACCGGCGGGCGATCCGAGCAGTTAAGCAACCCCTCTACCAGGTCGCTCGCCGGACACGTATCCGTGAGGCCCAGCTGGTACTGGATGCCCACCAGGTCCATGCCCCAGCGGTCGGCCAGCCGCAGGGTTGCGATGTACATCCGGCACTGCTCACGAATCTGGCGATCCGTCAGTTCGCTCGCCTCGTCCTTGCCGACCTTGAACTTCATCCCGCGAGCCTCGCACCACGCGCGAACGGCATCGGCCTCCGCGTCGGGGACCTGCCGCATCGCCGCGAACAGGCCCGACTGGCTCAGCCGCTCCTTGTACACGCCGCAGGAGTGCAGCAGGCGATCGGGGATGATCGCGTTGTACATCCCCATGCACCCTTCATCAAACACGCCCATGATCGCCGGACGATTCTGGAGGCCTGCGGCGAGCCTTTCCCCGAGCTGTCGGCACGCGGCCGGGAAGTCCGCCGCGTGCGCCGGCCGCACGTGCGACAGGTCGTGGTCGATCCCACCCGTCTTGCACCAGGAATCGAGCTTGCGCCGGAAACCCGCATCCGTGAAATCCTCGCCCCAGAGCATCGAGTAATTCACGCCCGCCTTGGTGAGCGAGCCGCGGAGGTTGAGCACCCCCACCAGCCCCGGCCACTGCCCCGACCAGTTGGCAAGCAGCAGGATCGGCCCCCGATGACGGCACAGCCCCGCGAGCACGTGCTGGGAGTACTGCCAGACCGCCTCGGCGACCACCAGCGGCGCCTCGGGATGGATCCCCGCGAACACCTCACGGCCGTACGCCTGCGAGTTGACAAACCCGTGCGGCTCAAGATCGCTCTGCTTCTCAGGGCTCCCGCGGACAACGCTCCACCCCAGCGAGGAGAGCGCCTCTCGAGCCTGATCCTCAAGGACTCTCTGCGCCGGCCAGCAGGCCACGTTGGCGCTCACCCGCTGATCCCCCGAGGCGATCAGGATCGCGGTGTTCGGTGGGGGCGGAGGCACGCTCGAAGTCAGGACCGGGGAGATGACGGGGCGTGTTGGCATCGGCATGTCCCTGACGGCTTGCCGAGCCTTGTCGAGCGTCAATCCAAAGCCACCGAGAACTTCAGATGCCGGCCCTTCTGTCTCGGCGAGCAGCCCCAGGAGCAGATGCTCGGTGCCGACGTACGTGTGGTTCAGGTCACGAGATTCTTCGAGCGCTCGATCCAGCACTTGCCTTGAGTGCGTGGTGGCGGCCAGTTGTCCTGTCTGGCCCTTTTCGGTGCCGCGCTTCACGAGCGGTTCGATGCGTTCCCGCACCATGCTCGGATCGACGCCGAGCGCACGGAGCACTTTCGTTCCGACGCCCGACCCCTCCCGCACCATCGCGAGCAGGATGTGCTCGGGCTCTATGAACGGAACGTTGGAACGCTGGGCCTCCTGGTTGGCCAGGGCCATGACCTTGCGGGCGGTATCTGTGAACAGGTGGAACATGCGCACCTCCGGATTCGGGAAGGACCGCATGGTACCCGGGCGATCACGAGATCGGTGCGGGACCCGTGCTCCCCGGATCATCCTCGGCCGCTGCGGACGACTCCGCGCCGCCCGATCGAGCATCCCCGGCCTCGATCGCCGGTGGCTTGAGCCTCCCCGTCAGCTTCGCGTACACCACCGTCACCGCCATCATCAGCAGCCCCAGCCCAATAAAGCTGATGACCCGCGCTCCCTGGGGCACCGAGATCAGATCCCAGATGAGCATCTTGAGCACCCCCACCGCGACCAGCGCCAGGCCCGCCCGCCGCGCTGCGGGCACGCCGCGCTTGTCAGCGGTCGGCCACACGAACCCCGCCGTGATCAGCCCTAGCCCGAAGATCCCCCACCACACCGAGACCGCCGCCCGCTGCACCGTCCGGTCGCTGCTCACGATCTCTCCGATCCTGCCGGCCTCCATGCTCGATGCAATCCACAGGACCACCACACCGACGATCGCCGGCACCGCCCAGAGCCCTTTCAGCCGGGCCGCGCGGCCCTCGCGGTCCCTCGCGGCCTCGGCTCGCAGCAGCCACGCCGAAACCGCACACCCCCCTATCACCGCGATCGCCGTCAGCAGCCCGGCACTCATCAGCGCCGGAGCGCTCCCGGCCTCCCATCTCCCGCACAGCGGGGAGAACGCCGCCAGCCACGCCAGGACCGCAAGCAGCATCGCCCCTACCGCCGGCAGTTGCAGGTCCTTCCACGCGGTCCGGCACCCCGCGGCGATACCCGCAAGAGCCACGATGCACCACGCGATCGATAGGCTCCCCGCGGAGGCCTGCGAATGCCCCACCGCGCACATCAAGCTCAGCACCATCCCCGCCGAGCACAGGTGAAGCACCCATCGGCCGCCGAGCGACCTAGGTGCAAGCCATCGGCAAGCGCCCCAGCCCGCGGCGACCAGGACTAGCGCCGCACTCCATTCCGAGAGCAGCAGGCCCAGCCACCGCACGGTCTTGGCCTCGTGGATCGTCCACGCACCGCCCACGATCGGGATCATCAGAGAAAGCCCAAGAACGCCTAGGCCGTACAACCCAAGCCCCCAGGATACGAGCCGGCCGGCCGCGTACACCGCCGCGATCCCCACAAGCCCCGCGACCACCGCGCTCGCCGCCGAAATATGAGCCAGCTCGGTCGGCGCCAGCCCCGCCACCGACAGCCCGATCCCCACGCTGAGATTCGAAACCACGATCCAGCGCGAGGTTGGATCACGCCGAGTAAACCACGCCGCCGCGCCCCATGAGCACGCGCACGTGAGCGCCAGCAGCGTCCACACCGACCACGCCAGGCCCAGCGCCTCGGAAAGCACCCTGCCGGACGGGCCGAAATGCGCATCGTACAGAACGAGCCGAAGCGTCCCCACCGACATCACGATCAGTCCGTACACATCCAGCGCTCGGGCGCGGATCCACCGGCCGCCGGCGATCGCCGCGACGCCCAACGCCAGCCAGGCGACCGCCTGCGTACCCCCCGACATCGCCATCGAGACCGCCGCGATCAACAGGCCCCCGGACTGCACGGCCAGCGATGTGCCGACACGCTCGGCATCATTCTCCGGCGCATCGGTAAGGAACCGAAGATGCCCGCTCAAGACGTGCGCGCCGCCGAGCGCCACGGCGGCCAGGAACGCGGGCGCCAGCCAGGACGGCACGCTCATCAGGTGATCCAGCGCCACCGTCGCAAGCACCGCGGACCACGCCGTCGTCGAGAACGACGAGGTCACCGGCCGCCAGACCCGCAGACCACCCGCCAGCGCCTTCCCCGAGAATTCCCCCGTAAACAACTCCCGGATTCCACCCGCCGGCCCTGCCGGCGGCGGACCGACCAGGCCGAACCTGCCGGCGCTGATCGCCAATTCACCCTGCACCATGAACCACGCGAGGATCACGAACGCGAGCGGCGGGACCGCATCCGCCCGCACCGCCTCGCTCGCCGCGACCACTCCGCCAAAGAGAATGGTCCCCCACCAGGCCAGCGATCGCACCGGCGCGAATGCCCTCCCCTTCCAGAGGAGCAACGCCAGTCCCGTCCCCAACACCATGAGCATGTACGCGAAGTACGCAACCTTGCTCTGGTGCGCATCCCCGACCACCGCCGGATTCAGGTACGCACCCAGCAACGCCGCCAGCGCGACCGAGGCCAGCCCCGACCGCGCCGCGATCACCACCCCCAGCGCGCACGCCGCGGCCATGAGGACGAACGCGAGCGCCGAACCCGTCAGGTCGTACATCCGGTGGGCCGCCCACACCGAGGCCAGCAGCGTCCCGATGCCCGCTGCGCTCAAGCCCGCCGACGCGGCCCTCGTCAGCTTGCGGATCGCCCACTCACCACCCCCGAGCAGCGCAAAGCCCGCCAGCGCCACGCCGACGCACCGTGCCAGCGGCGACACGTGCAGCCATCCCTGCTCTACCGCCAGCTTGAAGAACAACCCGATCCCGATGATCAGGATCACAGCGCCGATCAACGCGTACCACCGCCCGCCCAAGGCCTGCTCTAGCCCGGACAGCCCGGCGCCTTTCTGCTTGGGCTTGCGCTCACGCTGAACCGGCTTCGGAACTGCCCTGGCCGCCGGTCCCCCGGAAGCAAAGGCCGATGCGGCGGCCAGGGGCCTGATCGCTCTCAGGCGGTCGGTCAGCCCGGACGGCGAAGCTGGACTCAATGGAGCGCTCGACGCAGGCCCAACAACCGGCCCCGCAGGCATCGCGACCACCACGGGCGCCGGCGGCGCCACTTCGCCCGTCTGCGGCGCCGATCGGGTCACGGGTTCGGCTGCAGGCCCTCCGCGCGCTGCAAGCTCCCGCAGCTTCGCGACTTCGCCCTCCAGCGCAGCCAGACGAGTCTCGAGTTCGCCGAGCCGTGACGCATCGCGCTGGGGATCCGCGTCGCTCATACTTGTATGTTAGTGTACACTAATTTCAAGTCAAGCCCCTGTTCCCGGCGCGGGCACCAACGGGCATGCCGTATCCAGAACGTGGTGGGCACTCTGGCTGGAGAGCACCGATCGCATCAGCCGGACCTCCCGAACCTTCCACGCGGGCATCTGAATGTCACGCTCTTCGCTCAGCCCCGCTACCGGCGCTCTGAATCGGCACAGCGTCAGGTGCGGTGTGAACCGATCACGCTCCTTGGCGTTCCGTGCCAGCCGCAGCACCAGCCGGCGACGAATCTCGGCAAGGGACGCGGGCAGATCCGTCCGACACGCCAGCAGTCGCGCCGGACCGCGTTCCGGCAGCGTGATCAGCCGGCGGGGCAGGATCGCAAACTCACTTGCGCCCGAGCATGACCTGCGGACCGACTCGCGAACCTCCTCGAGTTGCCGGTCGGGAGTATCCCCGATGAAATGCACCGTCATGTGCACCTGATCGACGGGCGTCGGCCGGTGCACGGGGAGAGGGAGATCGGCCAGCAGCCCGAGCATCTGCGCGGCACGCTCCGGAGGCGGGTAGATCGCGATGAATAGTCGATGAACCGCCACGGTGACTCCGCGATCAGGCCTTCGATCCGCCGCTCGCCCCGCCGAACCTCGCCAGCCCCAGAAAGCCTACCGGATGGCTCGTAGACCCGTGGATCGCCAGGTCCGCGAGCACCTCGCCGATCACGGGGGCAAACTTGAAGCCGTGCCCCGATGAACCGCACATGATCGCCACGTTTCGATGTTCCGGATGCAGGTCAAGAACGAAGTGGCCGTCGGGCGAATTGGTGTACAGGCACGCGCACAGCGAGAGCAACGGGCCGTCGGCATCCGGGAAGTACCTCCGGACCGCCTCCCGGGTCTGCGCTTCATCCCCCGGCAACGGCCCGGCCCCGACCAAGTCCGGATCGACCGTCGGTCCATGGCCGTGCAGCGCAACCTTCATGCCTGGCCAGGACGAGAGCATCGGGAAGCCGTAGTGGAACAGGCCTTGTTCGTTCTCCACCGCCCACACGGGGTGTCGCGGCATCTGGAAGAGCTCGGGTCGCCGCGGCCAGTACCACGCGAGCACCTGCCGCGCAACCTGCAGCGGCACGCCCAGATCGCGGATGACTCGCTCCGACCATGCCCCGGCCGCGAACACCAGGCTCCCGGCACGGTACTCACCGCGGTCCGTCCGCACCCGGACCCCGTCATCATCGGCCGACCACCCGAGCACCGGCTCGTGCCCGCGAAGCTCGGCCCCGTTGCTCAGGGCGCCCCGCGCGAAGGCCGAGACCGCAAGCTCGGGGACGATGACACCCGCGCACGATTCCCACAGGACATCGAACCCTTGCGGTTGCCGGAATTGCGGCCACCGCGATCGGACCTGTCCCTCCGACACCAGCCCCGCGTCCAGCCCGTGTGCCCGAGCCGATCCCAGCGCTCCCTCGATCGTCATGCAGCCGGACGGGCCCGCGTAGATCGCCCCCGTCTGGAAGAACAACCCGCCACCCTCGCGCCGGTCGAGCTCAACCCACGCCCGGTGCGATGTCTGGAGAAGCGGGACATAGTCGGGATGCTCGAAATACGCCGTGCGGAAGACCCGGGAGTGCCCGTGGTGCGATCCGCGAGCGTTCGGGATGCCGAATTGCTCCAGGCCCAGCACCCGCCTGCCGCGCGCGGCAAGCGCGGCGGCCGCGGCCGAGCCGAACGTCCCAAGACCGACGATGATCGTGTCGTAGGACACGGACGCAGTGTACCGGACGCGCGGGGCTCCTTGCGAACGGGCCGCGCCTGTACACTCCTGGCGCCATGGCAAGAACGCCCGCCGCAGGCCGATCGCAGGGCATTTCCGTCGCCGCGCTGGGCCGGTACATCGCCGGCGTCCCCGACTGGCGACTGCCGCCCCGCGCTCGCCAGCGACTCGCCAGGTTCTTGGCGCTGTGCGATCGCCTTCCGGAAACCCAGATCGCCATGTTCGGGGAACGCCACTTGGCGATCAAGTTCCGCGCGAAGGCCTTCGCCTACTACCTCAACCAGCACCACGACGACGGTGTCGCCTGTGCCTGCTGCAAGTCAACCCGCCAGCGCCAATCACAACTGATCTCCCAGGACCCCAAGCGGTTCCTGGTGCCCGCCTACCTCGGGCCCAGCGGCTGGGTCTCGATCCGCCTCGACCTGCCCAGCGTCAATTGGAAGGAGGTCGAGAGCCTGCTGACCCAGGCGTTCATGCTCGCCGCGCCCAAGCGCCTCGCGGCCAGACTCACCGGCTCACTCGTCAAACCCCACCGCACGCCGAAGGGTCAGGCCGATGCCGACGACGCCCGCAGAGTGCTCGGCGTCCCGTCAGCCCCGCCCCGATCGCTCCGCCGAAAGCGCTGAAGCCTTGCCGCAGCGGTCTATCAGAAATTCGGCGTCGGCGCCCTGAAGTGCTCCAGGTTGATCGACCGGAAGTACTCGATCGTCCTCAGCAGCCCGTCGCGTACATCCGTCCTGGGCTCCCAGCCCAGCCTCGCCCGCGCCAGCGAGATGTCCGGCTGCCGCTGCGTCGGGTCGTCCGACGGCAGCGGCCTGAAATCGATCTTCGACTTCGAGCCCGTCAGCTCGATCACCATCTCCGCGAGCTGCCTGATCGTGAACTCGCGCGGGTTCCCCAGGTTCACCGGGCCCACGAACTCGTCCGGCCCGTCCATCATCCGGATCATCCCATCGATCAGGTCATCGACGTAGCAGAATGATCGCGAGTGGTTCCCCTGCCCGAAGATCGTGATCGGCTCACCCCGGATCGCCTGCCTGATGAAGTTCGACACCACCCGCCCGTCGTACGGGTGCATCCGCGGCCCGTACGTGTTGAAGATCCGGATCACCCGGATGTTCACGCGATTGTGACGGTGGTAGTCAAAGAACAGCGTCTCGGCCGCGCGCTTGCCCTCGTCGTAGCACGCCCGGGTGCCGATGCAGTTGACGTTCCCCCGGTAGCCCTCCGTCTGCGGGTGCACCTCCGGATCCCCGTACACCTCGCTCGTCGAGGCCTGCAGCACCTTGGCCCGGCACCGCTTGGCCATCCCCAGCACGTGGATCGCCCCCAGCACCGATGTCTTCATCGTCTTGATCGGGTTGTACTGGTAATGACCCGGCGCCGCCGGGCACGCCAGGTTGTAGATCTCATCGACCTCCAGCCAGATGTCGTGCGTGATGTCGTGCCGGATCAGCTCGAAGTTGGGCCTCTGCAGCAGGTGCACCACGTTGGACTTCTGGCTGGTGAAGAAATTGTCCAGGCAGATCACGTCGTGACCCGCCGCGACCAGCCGGTCGCACAGGTGCGAACCCAGGAAGCCCGCCCCGCCCGTCACCAGAACTCGCTTGATCGTCTGTGCCACGGAACTCCTCGCAGAATGGGACTCACAGTACGCTGGCCACCGCCTCGCTGTTGGCTCGCAGGTGATCGGGGTTGATCGTCCCCACGATCGCCGAGCACACCCCGGGGGTCGACACCGCGTACCTCAGCGACTCCGACGGCACTCCCGCACGCCCGCTCTCCAGCGCCTTCTTCACCATGATCCCCACCCCGGCGGCCCGGGCCGCGGCGATCACCGGAAGGTCCGCGCTCGCCGCGGGGTTCAACGTCACCATCAGCACATCGGCTCGGGGCATGCACGCCATCGCGCCCTCGACGGTCTTGGTCGACACCCCGACCGCCCGCGCCTTCCCCTCCGCCCTGAGCCTCCGCAGCACTTCCCACCGCTCCTCGCCCATGTGCTTCTCCACCTCCCCGTCGGAGTGGATCAGCAGCACCTCCACGCGATCGGTCCCCAGCCGCACCAGGCTCCGCTCCAGCGACGAGCGGATCCCCGCGGGCGAGAAGTCAAACCGCGAGCGCCCGCCCTCGAACTCTTCCCCCGCCTTGGTGATCACGTTCCATCGGTCCCGCCGCCCCGCCAGCAGTTTCCCCAGCCGCTCCTCGGCGTTGCCGTACGCCGGCGCGGTGTCGAGCGTGTTGATGCCAAGCTCCAGCGCCGTTTCCAGCAGCGCCATCGCCTCGCGATCGCCGGGAATCGCAAACGGCGCCGGGTACTTGACCTGCTCCGCCCGGCCCAGCTTCACCGTGCCCAGGCCGATGATGCTCAATTTCAGGTCGGAGTTGCCGAGCGAGCGTACAAGCATCCGGAAACACGCCTCGCGATCAAAGGCCGGTCCAGTGATGGACCGGCGGGTCCCATGGCAGGTGCCCGACCTGCGGCGCCTGGGCCGAGATGTCCAGGTTCGCCGCCACCGGCGACTCGACCAGTTCGCGAGCGTACGACAAGATCATGTCCGCCGCGACCGGAGCCAGCGCCATCTTCGTCGGCCACGCCGCAAGCACATGGCCCAGTCGGCGCACCACCGGCCCGTCGGGCCTCGCCCCCAGAGCCGTGCGCCCCTCGGCCCGGTCGATTGACAGCCACGAGAACCGCGCCCCGGAGAAGTCCGCCCACGGAAGGCACGCCGCCAGTTCCGACCGCACCGACGCATGAAAGTCGATCGGGTCCTGCCCAGCGCCCCGCTCGGCAACGTTCCCGCCGACGTACCACACCCCGCCCTGCGCTCCCCGGCCGCTCGTGATCGTCAGCCGCGGCTTGTCGGACGCCGGCTGCGGGCAGTGGCCAAAGAGCTCGAACGGCGCGCCCGCGATCATGCCCATCCGCAGCGGACGCCGCTGGCAGATCGCCTCCGGATCTACCCCCGCGCACGCGAGCAGTTCCGAGTTCCCCTGACCCGCCGAGAGCACCACGCACGACGCCCGGATGCTCGCGCTCGCCCGCTCGCTCCCGCCGCGGTACGACGGCACAAGCTCGATCTCCACGCCCGGCGAATCGGGAGTCTCGCGGATCCTCTCCACCGACGCGTGCACCATCGGCCCCGCGCCCGCATCCCGCACCCGCTCCACCAGCGAGAGCGAGTCCAGCACCGGCTCCTGCACACGCCACACGCGGACCGAATCACCCGCCCCGGAAAAGCACGACGGGTACTCGCGGCGCCCCAGCTCACGCACCCCCGAACGCAGCGCCTTGGACGCCGACCACGCCGTGAGGCCCGCCAGCATCCCGCCCACCGTCCACAGGTGCGTGCAGTCCGACAGGATCCTCACGCCCTTGAGGTTGACCGCGCCCCCGCCGCCCAGGCACTCGCTCCACACCCCCGCCGCCGCCGCCAGCTGCGCCGATGCCTCGCGCGCCTGCTCGCTGAACGCGTACTTCACGCCCCGGTGCAGGATCCCCTGGGATCGCAGCGTCTGACCATCCCCCAGCCGGCCGCTCTCGATCAGCACCACGCTCAGCCCGGCCCTCGAAAGCAGCGCCCGAGACCACAGGCCGGTGATGCCCCCGCCGATGATCACCACGTCGGCGTTGCGTGCGCCCATCATCGCCCCGTGTCCCCGCCGGGCTTCGGCGACGAACCCTCCGAAGGCGTCTCCTTCTTCTGGTCCGGCGGCGGCGGGATCAGCAGCTCCAGCCCCAGCTTCAGGTCGTGCTCGTTCTTCAGCCGGTCCGTGTTCGCCTCGTAGATGCGCCGCGCGAGCGCCGTCGTCCCGTAGTACTTCTTCGAGATCCCCGAGAGCGTGTCCCCCTCCTCGACCTTGTACGTCTTGTAGTCCCCGCGAACCGCCGGCGAAGACCGCTCCACCGTCCCCTGGATGTTCCCCGGGTCCACCGGCAGCCGGATCACCCGCCCGGGCTTGAGCCGACGGGGATCCACAAACGGGTTGGCCCTCGCGATCGCCGACTGCATCGCGCTGCTCCCGTACCTCTTCTTGGCGATCGTCTCGAACGTCTCGCCCGGCAGCACCCGGTAGTCCTCGAACTTGGGCGGGTTCACCACGACCGGCGGTTTGCCGCCCTCCCCGCCCCCAGTCTTCCCGGTCGTGCCGGTCCCTGGTTCACCCGGCACCGCCGCGCCCGAGACCGGCGCCGGCCGTTCCCCCCCGGGCTTGGGCGTCGCCGCGCCCTCCGGCACGCGCGGAGCCGCCCTGTTCCCGCCGCCCGGCTGCGCCGTCGCCGCCTCGGTCCGCTTCTGCGGCTTGCCCGGGCCGCGGTCCTCGGGCTCGGCCGCGAACGAGATCGACGGTTCCTTCGCCCGCGCCGGCTCCCACATCCAGTAGACGGCGATCCAGATCCCGACGAGCGTCGCCACCGCCGCGGCAAGCTTCATGGTGGGGTTCTGGTCCATGGACAGATTCCTCCGGTCCATCGGCCCTCGACGACGGACCGCTTCAGTCCCCGCGCTACGCCTCCGCCAGCGCGCCCCGGGTCGCCGGCGGCGTTGGGTTCTGCTCGGGGTCGAGCCTGTGCGACCACACCAGCGGCGAGGACACGATCGACGTGTACGTTCCAAGCACCACGCCGAGGTTGAACGCGAACGCAAACCCGCGCACGCCCTCGCCGCCGTAAATGTACAGCACCACCGTCGTGAACAGGTGCGTGCCCGCCGTGATCAGCGTCCGGCTGAGCGTGTGGTTGATCGAATCGTTCACCATCGCGTAGGACGCGTACGGCAGACGTCCCTTGTTCTCGCGGATGCGGTCCAGGATGATGATCTTGTCGTTGAGCGAATAGCCGACGATCGTCAAGAGCGCCGCGATCTGCGCCAGGTCGAACTTGAACGGCAGCAGCCCCAGCGCCCGCGCTGTATCCCCCGTCACCGGGCTCTCGTAGAGCACCTCGGCCAGCCCGATCAGCCCCGCGATCCCGATCACGTCCGCGAACAGCGGCACGGTCGCGGCGATCGCCCAGCGGGGCGAGCCGAACCGGATCCACACGTAGATCGTCAGCATCGCCAGGCTGATCACGATCGTCATCACGCCCTTGGCCGCGAACGACGCCGCGATCGTCGGGCTGAACGTCTGCACGCTGGCCATCTGCGTCTGGCGCGTCAGCGCGTCGTTGACCAGCCGCCACTCGCGCGAGGCGATCTCGTTCTCCCACCGCTCCGTGCTGTCGAAGGCGTTCACCGAGTCGTCACGCACCAGCAGCACCGCCGCCTTTACCGCGTTGTCGTCACCCTCGAGCACGCGCAGCTCCCGCGTCCGCGAGAGCAGGTCCGCGTACTCCGGCTGCTGGCGCATCCGGTCCAGCCGCGTCAGCAGCGCGTCCCGCGTCGGCGCCGGCTCCAGGTCCTGCATGACCACCGCCGCCCCGCCTAGGTACGCCGCCACCTCCTGGCGAACCTCCGGCCGGTCGATGTTCTCTCCCAGCGTCCGCGACAGGATCGGGTACGCGTGGCCCTTCCACTCGGTCGATCCCGCGCCCAGGAACGCCATCGCCCCGCCGCTGCCCGTCACGTCCGCGAACTTGTTGGAAATCCCCGCCAGGATGATCTTCTCGTTGGCCGGCCCCAGCCGGATGCGGAACCGGCTCGCCGTCACCCCGTCGGCCTCCGGGTTCACTGGCAGCACCTCGGCCTGCCCCAGCTTCTTGAGATCGTCCCCCGCCGGCGCCGCCGCCGCGACGTCCACCAGCCGCTGGTGGACCTCCGCCCGCTTGAGCGTCACCTGCTTGCCCGACTCGTCGACCTTGAACTGCAGCTCGACCTCCGCGCCGCCGCGGAACTCGGTCCCCAGGATCCGCGTGCCCCGCTGCACCACCACCGCGCCCGCCGCCACCAGGAACACGATCAGGATGCCCAGGAACGTGTGCCGGTGCTTCATCCAGTCGATGTTGGGCGTCAGCAGCCGCTGCACCGCCGGGAACTTCATCGGCAGCTGCGACATGTGCTTCCAGCCCAGCTTGTGCACCAGCACGTCCAGGATCAGCCGGCTCACCACCAGCGCGCTGAACAGCGTCGTCACCACGCCGATGCCCAGCGTCACCGCAAAGCCCCGGATCTCCGGCGTGCCCAGGTAGTACAGCACCACGCAGATGATCAGGTTCGAGATGTTGCCGTCCATGATCGGCGAGAACGCCCGGCTGAACCCCAGCCGCAGCGCCGTCTTCAGGTCCGCCCCCCGCAGGAGCTCCTCGCGCATCCGCTCGTAGATCAGCACGTTCGCGTCCACCGCCTGGCCGAACGTCAGGATCACGCCCGCGATGCCCGGCATCGTGAACGCCGCCTGCGCCAGCGCCATCGCCCCAAGGATCATGATCGAGTTCACGATCAGCCCCACCACCGCCACGATGCCGCACGTGAAGTAGTAGAAGATCATGAACGCCGACACCACGATCAGCGCAAAGCCTCCCGCCTGGAATCCCAGCCGCAGGTTGTCCGCCCCCAGGTCAGGGCCCAGGATGCTCGTCGAGATCGGCTCGGGGCTCAGCTTGCTCTGCAGCGAGCCCGCCGACAGCACCCGGATCACGTAGCTCCGCTCCTCCGGAGAGAAGTTGCCCGTGATCTGCCCGCTCCGCGAGATCGCGCTCTGCAGCGTCGGCGCCGTGTACACCTGGTCGTCCAGCAGCACCGCCATCTTGCTCTGAACGTGCTCCTTCGTCAGGTCGCCCAGCAGCACCGCGCCCCGCGGGTTCATCTCGAAGTGGATCGCCGGCTTGCCCAGCTGGTCCATCCCCTCGTACGCCCGCTCCACCCCCCAGTTGCCCTCGTTCTGCGTCAGACGAGTGCCCCGCGTGTCCCAGCACAGCATGTAGTACTCGCCGTCGTACGTGTCGACGATGTACCCCATCCGCGAGAAGAACCCCTGCGGGTCCCGGCTCATCTCCTCGGCCTTCGAGAGCTCGTTGTCGTGCCACTTGTCGATCGAGTTGAGCTTGTACCAGTGCTTGTCCGTCGACCGCACCCCGCGCGGGCCCCGCTCCCGCAGGTCGCGCCGCAGGTCGATCTCCTCCGACGGGTTGTACCCCGGGTCCACCGTGATCCGGAAGTTCAGAACGCCCGCCCCCTTGAGCATCCGCACCAGGTCCTGCGGGTCGTCCAGCGTCTTGCGGTGCTCCGCGTACGCCTCGTACGCCGACACCACCGTGTTGATCTTGTCCTTGGCCTCCGGGTGCTCGGCGCGGATGCGCTCCAGCGCCGTCTCGCGCGGGCTGGGAAACTCCTTGGACTGCTTGGTCGAAGAGTCGTACAGCCGCGGCTTGGCCGCCGCCAGACGCAACGCCCGCCGCAGCTCCTCCGCCGGCACGCTCGTCCGCAGCACCGCCGCACGCGCCTGCTCGTACGCCGTGTCCGCGTCGGTCGCCTCCGTCAGCAGCTTCATCTTGTCCGCGTCCGGCGCCCCCGAGGTCTCGGCCTCCTGGTACGCCGCACGCCGCGCCGCCATCGTGTCCGCCGCCGTCGCCGCCGACTGCAGCAGCTTCAGACGCCCCTCGTCACCACCCGCCAGCTCCGTCAGCCTCGCCTCCCGCTCCGCACCGCTCGCACGCATCGCCGCGTCCAGCGCCGTCTCGCTGATCGCCGACTTCGATAGCTTCGCCAGCTCGTCGTCGAACCTGGCCTTGAGCTGCTTGACCTCGGGGCCCGGCAGCGGCATCGTGATCTCCAGCCGGTCCCGCCCCTGCGCCGAGATGGAGATCTCCATCAGCCCGTCGGGGTCCAGCCGGTCGTGGATCACCTCGATCATCTTCGAAAGGGTCGCCTTCGAGTCCTCGTTCGAGTTGATCTGCACCGCGTACACCAGGCTCACCCCGCCGCGCAGGTCCTTGCCCAGCTTGAGCTTTTCCTTCGGCGGGTACGCGGCGTACGTGAACAGCACCAGCGCCGCCAGCGTCAGGATCAGGTTTCGGACAATCGTGTTCATGAGAAATCAACTTTCATAGGACCGGCCGAAATCCCGGCCGCAACGCACCAGCTGCAACGCTCCCCCGGACCCCCGCCCCCCATCTTCAGGATCCCGCCCGCTCGCGCGACTCCAGCACCTGCTGGATCGACGCCTTCGAGTAGCGGATCTTCCCCTCTTCCACCCGGATCACCACGTCCGTGTCGCCCATCTCCGCCACCGTCCCGATCACCCCGCCCATCATCAGCACCTTGTCGCCCTTGCCCACCGCCGACATCAGCGCCGCGCGTCGCTTCTTCTCCCCACGCCCCTGGAACACGCTCGTCAGCATCATCACTACCAGCATCCCGCCCACCATCAGCCACACGAACGTCATGTCCGGGCCACGCGCCGGCGCCGCCGGCGGCAGGTTCGCCGGTTGCGACGTCGTCCCCGGCTGCGCGGGCGCCGAAGGCGAACCGCCCGGGATGCCCGGCACGTTCACCGGCGTGCTCCCCGGAGGTGTTGCCGAGGCCCCCGGCTGCTCCTGCGCCATCCCGGCGGGCGCGATCACCATCGACAACCAGACGTGCTGCTGCATTCGATGCGGTTCCTTCATCCGATCAGGAAGTGTCGGTCACAGACCCCAACGCCTCCCGGCTGGGTCACGATTCCGGCGAAAGGGTTCGTCGGGGAAACCCCAAGCTTATTCCAGCCGCAGACCTGACGCCGGGAAACGGCCCAAACTCCCCCCACAGAACCCACACCCCCCGCTCACGCCACCGGCCCCAGCCCCTCGCGGGCGATCGGCCATTGTTCGGACAGATGCGCCCAACCGTCCGTCCCGATCGCCCCGCGCACATCCGCCATGAACCGCTGAAAATGCCGGATGTTGTGCAGGCTCACCAGGATCGGCCCCAGCATCTCCCCCGCCATGAACAGGTGCCTCAGGTACCCGCGGCTGAACCACCCACCGCCCGCCCCCTCTGAACTCCGCGGCGCCGAGCCCAGATCCCTCTCCCCCCACCACTCCGCCGGATCGCACGCCGCGCAATCACACCCCGTCTCGATCGGACCGGCATCCTCCGCGTACTTCGCGTTCCGCAGCCGGATCTGGCCGACCCGCGTGAACGCGTTGGCATTCCGACCGTTGCGCGTCGGCAGCACGCAGTCGAACATGTCCACCCCCGCCAGCACCGCCGCCAGCAGGTCACGCTCGTACCCCACCCCCATGAGGTACCGCGGCTTGCTCTCGGGCATCCCGGGCGCCGTGTGACGAACCACCCGCGCGATCTCCTCGAAAGGCTCCCCGACCGCCACGCCCCCGATCGCGTACCCCGGCAGATCCACCCCGCACACCATCTCCCGCGATCGCGTCCGCCGCTCCAGATCCGTCCCCCCCTGGATGATCCCAAACAGCGACTGCTCACCCGCCCGCCCGTGCGCCCTCACGCACCGCTCCAGCCACCGCGCCGTCCGCTCGTTGGCCACCTCCAGACGCCGCGCGTGGTCGTACCCCCGCCTCCCCGAATCCCGGCCGATCGCACGGACCAGCCGCGGGTCATCGCGGCGCCCCTGGTCTGCTTCGCCCTCCTTGCCCTTCGTGCCTTCGCCGTCGGCCACTCCCGGCGCCTTCGCCGGCGGGCAGTCATCAAACGCCATGATGATGTCCGCGCCCAACTGGTTCTGCACCCGGATCGCCACCTCCGGCGTCATCCGGATCATCGACCCGTCCACCACCGACTTGAACGTCACACCATCATCATCCACTGCGTTGGTGTCCGACATCGAGTACGCCTGGTACCCGCCCGAGTCCGTCAGGATCGGACCGTTCCAGTTCATGAACCGGTGCACGCCCCCCATCCGCTCGACCAGTTCCGGCCCCGGCCGCAGCAGCAGGTGGTACGTGTTGTTCAGGACGATCTGCGCCCCCGCCCGCGCCACGTCACGCGGGAACAGCCCCTTCACCGACCCGCGCGTCCCCACCGGCATGAACGCCGGCGTGTCAAAGCTCCCGTGCGCGGTGTGCACCCGCCCCAGGCGGGCCTGTGAGGATGCCGATCGGGCGAGGATCTCAAACCGCAGCGCGGACATGGGCCCTCATTGAAGGCGCGGGAAGGCCTTCACGCGACCAACCAGCCCGATCAACCATCGGCGCGCGCAAAAACGCGGCCATCGAGCCCAAAACGCCACGATTCTCTCAACAACAGCCTTGGCGACCCGCCCCGCTCAGGTTCCAATGGACGCCTGGATGACCTTGATCAACCCGCACGCAACCACACGGCCCCCGAAAGAGCAACACCTTGCGCACGTCCTCCCAAGCACGACGTCACGCCCCCGGCCGCACGCACGCGATCGCCCGCTGCGACGGCTCACCACGCGCCCGGAATCCGATCGCTCACTCCGGCTCCAGATCCTCGGCCTCCGGAGTCTGCGCACGCCGACCCGCCTCCGACCACGGGTCCAGCGCTTGGCGCCGCGCTGTGTCGGCCTTCAGCGCCGCGAGCCTGCGCTTCCTCTTGAGCACGATAACGCCCACGCTCAGCGCCAGGAGCAGCACCACGCCGCCGATGCCCACCCAGAACACCCCGAACAGCGTCCAGGCCTTGGCCTGGGGAGACATAGGAGCTCCCGCCGCACCGTCCTGGGCGATCACCACGCTCGTCGCATTCATGACGCACGCACCTCGGAGCTGACCATAGCCTCCCCGGGCCGTCAGCCGAGCACCGTGCATCGGTCGTTGTTCCCCGCCGCCTTGAACCTCCCGCCTCAGCTACCCATGGACCGACCCGGATGTCTCATCCCGCAGACTCGCCGGCGCCGAGGGCGCCCCGCCGGTCCTCTCACGCACCAGGTCCCTCGCCAGTTCCAGTCTCCCGCCTACCCGGATCAGCCCATCCTCGATACCCGCCGCCCGCAGCTCCTCCTGGACCTGTTGTTCGGCGATCCGCTCCACCCGCGCGCCGCCCGTCCCCGACACCGCCCGCAGCCTCTGGAAGATCCCCGCGTCGTTGCCGACCCGTTCGATGCGCACCGCGGAAGCCTGCACGATCGCCGGCCCGGTCTCCCCCCCGGGTTCCGATCCGCCACCCGCCGTACCAGCCGCCGGCCCGTACGTCCCTCCGTGCGCGATCGCCCCAGGATTCTCTCCCCCGCCACCCCCACCCCCCAGCCCTCGCGCTACCAGCACCCCGATCGTCCCAACCAGCACGAGCACCGCCGCCCCCGACCCCGCGCGCACCAACACCCGCCGCCGGCCTTTCCGCCGGACCCGCCGACTCAGGTCTCCGAGCATCCGGTCCCGCCGATCGACGCCTTCGCGCGACAGCAACGCCCCGGCGCCCCACCCGTCCTCGCTCCGTCCAGACTCAGATGCTCGCCCGCTCATCGGAAGAACTCCTTCGCCCGCAGTCTCAGCCCATCGATCGCCCGCCGAATCCTCCCGTGCGCTGCATCACCCGTCATCCCCAGCCCCTCCCCCGCCCCCTCCAGGCTCGCGCCCGCGCCGAATCGCCGCCGCAACAGGTCCCGCTCGATCGCCGGCAGCTTCGCCAGTTCCGATTCCAGCCACCGCAGCTGCTCACCCTCGCTCACGCCGGCCGCCGCATCCATCGAGCTCCCCGACACCCCATCCGACGCCCGCCGCTCCCTGGCGAGCACACGCTCGTCCCGCCTGATCCGATCGATCGCCGACCACAGCACCGCGCGCCTCAGCCACGCCCCCAGCTGCGCCTCGCCCTCCACCCGCGGCGTCCGGTCGATCAACTTCACCATGACCTCCTGCACCACATCCATCCCGAACGCCTCGTCCCGGCCGGTCGCCGTGGTCGCCATCCTCAGCACCCGGTCGAACCACTCCCCGTAGAACTCCTCGAACGCCCGATGATCACCGCGAGCAATCCCACCAACGACCCGCCGCACGCGAGCATCGCGTGCGGCAGAATCCCCGGCCTCCCCGGTGGCCATCGACCGGCTCGTAGAGGGCGGAGTGACTTTCGGGGGTACCAAATCACCTCCACGCACACATCATGCGCCCGACTACTTGCCCGCCGGGGTCTTGCCCGGTTTGAAGACCGGCTTGGTGTCGGGCTTGCTCCCCCCCAGCAGCGGATCCCCGGGCACCTTGCCTCCGGCCCGCTCTCCCATCGCCCGCAAGACCTTGACCTCGGCCTCCACCTGGTTCTGCTCGAGCTTGGCCTTCTCGAGCTGCGACCGCAGGTGCAGGTACTTCTCCTTCACCGGCGCTGCTTCCGCGGTCGACGCCGCGCCGCTGTCGATCCGCTGCTGCACAGCGCTCAACTCCTCCTCGGCGGCCTTGACCTGGTCCACCAGGTAGCTGATCTCCACCTGGTTCTTGGCAAGGTCCGTCTCCATTCGCCGAAGCTTGCCGGTGTCGAACACCGTCCGCCGGCCCGCGACATCGTTCTGCATCAGATTGATCGCCGTGCGCACCGCCCTGATCTGGTCCTCGGTCCCACGGATGAACAGCAGCGCCGACTCCTCGTGATACTTGATGTTCGCCGGGGCCACCAGCGGCTCGTCCCCCATGCTCGCCGCGTTCTCGACCGCCGAGAGCACCGTGGACGGCGTCAGCGTTACCGCCACTCCGTCCGGGTCCGTCGGCCGGGCTTCGAACAGCTCGCGCAGCGAGAGCACATCCGTGTGCCGGTCCGTGCCCGCGAGCCTCGGCGGGAAGTACCGGAACACGTACGCCGCCGTCCCGTCCTCGTCCCGGATTACCGAGAGCTCGGTGCCCATCGCCGACCGCGCCGCCGCGGTCGCGAGCGTGCCCAGCGTTACACCGCGCAGGTCGATCGGCGGCAACACCGGCTCGGCGCCGTCACCGTTCACGATCGCGTTGAACGGCTCGGGCGCGGCCGCCTTGCGCACCGCCTGCACGAAGTTGCTCAGCGATCCGCCCTCGAAGTTCAAGGAGACCTTCGCGCCGTCTCCGGAGGAAATCGGGTTGGTCACGGTCCCGCCCGGCCCGTCGTTGTTGACGACCACAGGCGTGTTCACCCTGGGACCTCCCGCCTTCCTGTCGACCTGTTTGGTGCCGCTTGCCGGCTCACGCTTGGGCTGGGAATCCTGCGCCCAGGCCGATACGGCGACGCCTCCGGCGAGCAGGACGATCGAGAGCACTCTGAGGACCTTCATGTCGGATCTCCTTGACAGCCGACCATGGAACGCCGCCGACGGCTCTCCTCGGCGCATTCTCCGGGATTCTCTCGACCATTGCACCCACTCCCCGACAACTCCTCCCGGCCGACCCCGAACACCCGCCTACACTTTCCGCCCTCCCAAGCATCCCCACCCCTCACCGGGCACCCTCATGCACTACGACGCTCACCAACCCATCATCGATGACCTCGAGGCGCGGATCGTGACCATCCGCGACTCTCTTTAACTACGAGGGAAAGGTCAAGGAAGTCGCCGAGCTCGAGGCCCAGCAGTCCTCCGACGGCTTCTGGAACAACCAGGAACGCGCCAACAAGGTCGTCTCGTCCCTCAAGGCCCTGAAGGCCCAGGTCGACCCCCTGACCGGCGTCATCCGCGACTTTGAAGACGCAAAGGTCGCCTACCAGATGTCCAAGGAGGCGGGCGACAACGACCTTCTCAAGGAAGCCGATGAGGCGCTCTTCAAGCTGACCGCCCGCATGGGCAAGGTCGAGCTCCAGTCCCTCCTCTCCGGCCGCCACGACAACAAGAACTGCTTCCTCACCATCTCCGCCGGCGTCGGCGGCACCGAGGCCAACGACTGGTGCGAGATGCTCTTCCGCATGTACCTCTTCTACTGCGAGAAGATGGGCTGGAAGCTCGAAGAAGTCGACAAGAGCTACGGCACCGAGGTCGGCATCGACGCCGTCACGCTCCGCGTGCAGGGGCCCTTTGCCTTCGGCTACCTCAAGTGCGAGCAGGGCACCCACCGGCTCGCCCGCGTCTCGCCCTTCAACGCCCAGGGCAAGCGCCAGACTTCCTTCTGCACCGTCGAAGTGACCCCCGAGATCGAGGAGACCGAGGTCAAGATCCCCGAGAACGATGTCGAGGTGATCGCCTTCGTCCGCGCTTCGGGCCCCGGTGGCCAGAACGTCAACAAGGTCGCCTCGGCGATCCGCGTGGTCCACAAGCCCACGGGCATCCAGGTGGTCGCCTCCACCTACCGGGACCAGCCCCAGAACAAGCGCCAGGCCCTGACGGTCCTCCAGGCCAAGCTCCAGCAGCTCGAGGATGAGCGCCGCGAGAAGGAGATCAGCGCGGCCACCGGCGGCGGCGCCGAACGCGGCTGGGGCACGCAGATCCGCTCGTACGTCTTCTACGACAACCGAGTCAAGGACCACCGCACCGGCCACGAGCGTTCCGACTACGAAACCGTCCTGCGCGGCGACATCAACGACTTCATCGATGCCGAGCTCCAGCGCCGGCGCGCCGAGCGCGAGAAGCCCAAGGCCTGACCGCTCGGGGTCACGCCCGGGCGAAGCACAGCAGTCAGCGTACAAGGCTCGCGCAGCGGTCTCGCGGGCAGGCCCCCGCGATCAGGGACGAAGATCGCCGCCGCCATGGGCACGAACATCCAACGCACCGCCGCCGGGATGCCTATCCGGCCTTGCACCCTGTGCTCAAACCTCGGACACTGCGGGCAGGGGGCTGGCCGCATGCGGCTGCGGTGTATCCGGGATCGCCGCTCGCCGGGCGGCGATGCCCCGGCGCCGGCGTAAGCCCAAGACCGGATTCCCGAACCAATAATCACCCATCGATGCGCCCGCTCACCCTCTTCCAGTTCCTGTACCTGCTCGCCGTTGCGGCGCTCCTCTCCGTGCACGCCGTGGGGATCATCCGGGCGTCGCGGGCCACGGTCGACAGGTTCCAGGCCGCGGCGACCGCGGGGAACCTCGACAACACCATCGACATGAAGAAAAAGGGGCTCGCCGAGACGGTCACGTTCGGGCTCTACGGCGGGGCGAGCGAGCAGAAGGCCCAGCTCGACGGCCTGCGCGCCCAGGCCGATGCGGCGCGGGATCTGGAGTGGAAGCACTTCCGCATCTTCATGTACACCGCCGGAGGCGCGGGCGTCCTGGCGCTGGGGCTGGGCAGGTTCAGCCCGCGGTCGGATGTGTTCGTCGGGACCCTGCTGGCGTGCTCGAGCATCATGCTCGTGCTGGGCATCGTCACGCCGATGCTCAGCTTCATCAACGAACGCGAGGTCGAGTACATCGGCAAGGTCATCACCGAGGCTCGCACCAAGTCGGTCTGGGACTCGGCGATGGCGCTGCTGGACTCGGGCAACGTCGCCGTCGGCCTGGTGATCGTCGCGGCGAGCATGGTGATCCCGGCGATCAAGACCACGCTGCTGGGGATCGTGCTGGGCAACCGCGCCGTGCTCGTGGGCCGCGGGACGGTCCGCCAGGAGTCCGTGGAGCGCAGGCTCGCCAGGCTCGCCTCCATGATCGGCCAGTTCTCGTTCGTCGACCTGTTCGTCGCCGCCGTCTTCCTCTCGATCTTCGCGCTGCGCAGCTTCGAGGGCTCCACCGCGCGCGGGGAGCCGGGGCTGTACTACTTCAACACCTACTGCACCGTGAGCCTGGTCGCGGGGCTGCTGGCCTGGCGGGCGCCCAAGCCGCGGTGGAACCCCCCGGCCTGAAGTCCCTGTCACATCCTCGCCACATTGCCGCAACCGCACGCCGGATCCGCGCGCAACATCCATTTGCGGTTCTTTGCTGCCGGCGCGGGGTTGGATTCGTTGCAGGCAGAGGTTCCTGCGAGCACCGCGCCCCATCTGTTGAATCCCGTTCGGGCATCTGCTTGTAGATCGTCGCCCGCGGCAAACGCGGTGCCATGCACATGCAAGTGCGGAGGGGTATGTTCTCACTTGTAAGAACTCAGAGCGCAAGCCGTTCGATCGCCATTCCCGCAACGGGCCGGCGACAAGTTCGAGACAATCCGTGATCACGACCGTGGGTTTGGATGGACAGGTCGAGCGCGTTCCGATAATATGGACCTACAACTCCTATTTGCACGCGGGCCCGGGATCTCGGGTCGCCTTAGGGTAGAGAGAGAACAAAGACGCGGACACAGTCTGGAGCGTGCACAGGCTCGTCCGCGACATGACAGGTGCGTCCAACACGTGTGTTGGGCGTAGGTGAGAAGGGATCGCGGACCAGGCTGGTTGCGGGGCTGATGTTCCATCCCGCCCGCGGCGCTTCAGGGCGCGGGCGCGGATGAACCGGGGATTCCGCGGCACTCCGGGCTCGAAGCCCGGACTTGTGCGGGATGGGTGCCCATCGATGCTTCATGAATCCGCGCGCCGAAGCGCGCGGATGCTCGGTGTAGTTTCCCGACAGGAGAGACACATGAGAAACGTTTTATCTATCCTCGTGGCCGCTGGTGCGGCATCGGTTGCCGGCGCCGCGGTGCCGACCATGACCGTGTTCAGCCAGTTCCTCCCGGGCGGTGATTTCGTGGCCGCCAGCGGCTCCTCCCGCTCGTCGGCCGGTGTGCCGGATCCGTTTGTCATCGGCATGCCCGCCCTGCCCGGCGGTTCGTTCGTCGTGCGGTCGTACGCCTGCTGGAACTACCTTACCAACTCCCCCGGCCTGGTCGACGAGCCCCACATCACGCTCAACGGCTTCAACGTGGTCGGTGGCGCGAACTTTGCGCCGCCGGACCTGTGCTGGGGCTACCAGGGGATCGCGACCTACCTCGCCGATGTCACCGGCCTGGTGAACCACGGCGGCCCGAACGTGATCGGCAGCGCGGTCGATGATCCCTTCACCCTCGGCCTGGGCGAGGGCGTCAGCCTGCTGACCGTCTACGCGGGCACCGGCCCGCTCCGGAACGTGGATGTCTTCTGGGACGGCGTCCCCGGCCTGATCGCCAACAACCAGGTCGACCCGCTGAACCGCTGGATCTACGACGCTCCCTACCCCGGCGGCCCGGCGCACGGCTTCACCAACGCCCTGGACGGACAGCCGGCGGGCGATGATTTCGTCATCAACGGCGGGATCGCCAGTGGCCTCTACGGCACCTTCGCCGTCGGGGATGCCTGGATCGGCAACGTCGGCCCGTACTACGACCACGCCGAAGGGGATTTCTCGCCGTTCATGACGCCCGGCGACCTTTTCATGGACATCGGCTCCGTGCCGATGTTCAACGACTGCATCGGCCACACGTTCGGCGCGATCGCGTTCGCGCCGGCCCCGGGCTCGCTCGCCCTGGTGGGCGTGGGCATGCTCGTCGCGGCCCGCCGTCGCCGCTGATCCGCTCGATATGACTCTCTCTTGACAATCCGCCGGCTCCGGCGCGCCCGGGGCCGGCGGTGCTTTGGTTTGTCGGCAACACCGGGGGGACATCGTCCGCCTTCGCGCGGCCAGATCATTCGATCGCCACGTAGTTGACATCGATCGTCCAGGGCTGTGCCGGCGGCGGGGGGTAGGACTGGGCGAAGCTGCCGTTGCCGTTGTCGAAGACGATCCTGGCGAGCACCACGTTCATGGGCCCGAAGCTCCCGTCGCTGACCGGGCTGCTCACGTAGTTGCCCATCGGGGGCTGGGCTCCGAACGGGACGACCTTGATGTTCTCCCACCTCACCTCGTAGCAGATCGACGAGGTTGAGAGCTTGGAGCCGGGGAACACCAAGCTCATGATGCTGGCCCTGGCCCACTGCTTCTTCGTCCACTCGTAGAAGCTCACCCAGAACTGCGGCGCGCAGGAGTTGCCCATGGCGCTGGCCTCGATCTTCAGGTGCAGCGTGGTCCTGGGCACACCGGGATCCCACGCCGCCACGAGCATCGTGCTCGCGCCGCCGAGGCCGGAGTTCATGACGATCTTCTTGCTGTCCGGGCCGCAGGAGCACCCCGCGAGCGTCGAGTTCCGGAGGTGGGTCCAGGGGTCCACGAGATTGACCGGCGAGGCGGCCCAGGTGCCGTGCTCCAGGATCGAGAACCCGGCGAGTTCCTTCCACCTGCTCGCATCGCAGTAGAGGTCGTTGACGTAGAGCGGGAAGAGGTGGACCGCATCCACCAGCACGCCGCGATCGGTGTTGTCCCACATCGTGAACTTGCCGGAGATGCCCGCGCCCGGGCCCAGCGCGGTGAACGGCTGGACCCGGGGGAAGAAGTAGCTCTCCTGCGTGGTGTTTGGGCCGTGCACGTCGGGAGTGTTGAAGTACGACCAGCGGTTGACCTGGGTGCCGGTCGAGATCCTGAGGCTCGATCCAAGCGATGCGATCGCGGGCAGCGTCGGGAACTTGCCCCGATCGCCCGCCATGTCCGCGCACATCATGTACATCCCCGACTGCGTGTAGCCGGTCGAGAAGGACTGCTCGACAATCCCCACGCTCGGATGGTCGAAGTCCAGGCCCAGGACACAGTCCCGGTGCGGGACGCGCGTGATGCTCTTGAGCGTGTCCAAGCGGGGGTAGTAGAGCTCGGCGTCGGCGCCCGCGGGCACGACCCAGGGGTCGATCTGCGTGTTGTCGAACCCCACCACGGTGTGGACGCCGTTGACGAAGTCGGCCCAGTTCACGATGTCGAGATTCCCGTGCTCGAAGCTCGCGTTCCTGATCAGGTTCTGGGCCCGGGCCTGACCGGCGATCAAGGCCAGCGCGGCCGCGGCGAGCATCACGGACCCGTTCCTCGTTCGTCTGTCGGTGTTCCAGTCCATGGCCGGGCTCATTTGGTGTGGGAGGGCCGCGGGAGCGGCGTGCCCCGGCGATCCCCGGCCACTGTGCGATCCGACCGGAGCGACCTTGCGCCCGTTGCCGGAATTCCGGGCCGGCCGGGGCCGGGGCGCCGGCCTTGGCTGGGGCGGTGGGCCGCCGGTTGCGCGCGTCCCACCGGGGCGCGCCCGGATGGGCAGGCGGCCGCGCGGCGACGCCCGCGCGAGGGTGCATTCTCCTTCGGCGCATCCGATGTCGATGTCGCGGGAATCGGGGCCGCGGCGATGCTCGCGCGAGCCCTCGGGCCTACTCGGGCTTGTTCTCATCGCGCAGGCGGCGCTGAGCGCGGGCCTTGGCGTGGGTCTTGGGCGTCACGTGAAACTCGGCGACGCACCGGCCGACGCGGTGCTCCCGGTTCTTCTTGCGGCCCACGAACTGCTGGATCACTTCCATGTCCAGGGTGACGTTGAATTCTTTCTTGGTGGTCAGCAGCTCCTGGATGTCCTCGCGCGGGTTGATCCGGTAGATCGCCGGGCCGAAGCAGGGGCGCAGGAACCGGTACTCCAGGTGCCGGCAGACGACGGTGTAATCACCGCCGCAGATGCCAAAGACGTACATGCCCCCGGCGATCTCGCTGTTGCCCAGCAGGGCCGCGCCGGCCATGGCGTTGTACCAGTTCTTGTTGAAGCGGGTGAAGGGCAGGACCGCCGAGAAGGTGTTCTCGCCGACCCTCTTCATGCGGATGCCGCTGCGGGCCGCGTACGGGAGCCAGATCAGCGAGCAGACGCGGTGCCAGAAGTTGCTGCGAGTCGAGAGGCGGCTGATGAACGTGTCGATCCGGTCCATCATCGTGCGCCTGGGCCCGGGCGCATCGGCCCGGTCGGATTCCCCGCCGGGGCCGGGATCGCCGGGATCCTGCGGGTCCGTGGGAGCCGTCCGCACGGGCTGGATCCCGGCCGCGCGCGACGTGCCGCCGGGCAGGCTCCCGGGGTACGGATCGAGGGGTTGAGAGGCGGCGTTGCTCACGGTGGGACGTCCGACCAATGAATCCATGGTAGTGCGTGCTCGCGGGGCCGGGCTCCCCGGCGGGCACGCGGGATCAGGGCTGGTCCTCGGCCAGATCGAACCAGCCCCGGGCGTTTGTCCGGGCGCGACGGACCGGGTTCCCCGGCTCGTGATCCAGGACCAGCAGCCAGTCCTCACGGGCGGCCGCATCCAGGAACCAGTGCCGGCTGATCATGCTCGTGTACGGTTCGACGTCGTACCCCAGGCTGTACGCCGCCCCGACGTGCGCGGCCGTGGGCATGACATCGGGCGTGAAGACCACTCTGCGGCCGCGCGTGTCCGTGAACTTGATCGCCTGCTGACCCCATGTGTGTCCCGGGGCCAGGAAGACACCCACGCCGGGAACGTCTTTCAGGGGCGTGATCCGGTTGGCGATCGGGACCAGCGGGAGTTCATCGCGCTGGGGTTGATACCCCGTGGGGAAAGGCCGGGGGGAGTCCAGGGTGCGGATCTGGTCCCGGATCGGTTCGAGGTGGTCTTTGAAGTAGGTGCGGGTCATGACGCTCTTGTTGTCGAGCGCATCAAGCCATTCGCGATGCTGCGAGAAGACCACGGCGTTGGGGAAGGTCCGCTTCACGGGCAACCCGCTGGGGGTGTCCGACGGCGACTTCGGTGACCAGTCCGGTGGTTCTCCCGGGCGGCACAGGCGGGTGAGCCCGCCGGCGTGATCGAAGTGCAGGTGGGTGACGACGACCGCGCCGATGTCTTCGGGTCGGCAGTCGACTTCGTGGAGCGCATCGGCGATCGAACGGTCCTGGAGGGCGAAGATGTCCTTGCTCTTGGCGTCCATCTTGTCGCCGGTGCCGACCTCGACGACGACGAGCTTGGGGCCTGGTCCTTCGCCGGATCGCTGCAGAAGCAGGCAGTTGTGCTGGACCGTGATGCGGCCGCGATCATCGGGCACGACGGATTTCATCCACACGGAGCGGGGGATGAGCCCGAACATGGAGCCGCCGTCGAGGCGGAACGTTCCGGCCCGGAGCAGCGTCCATTCATAGAGGCAAACCGGCGCGGCGGCCGGATCGATATGAATAGTCGAAGGATCGCGCATGTTTGAGCACCTTCCGTTGCATCGGTGTTCGGCGGCGGTATGGAAGCTGGTTCGCGCCCCGAGTCTTCATGAAAGGGGGGTATGGGTAATCCTGAGAAAATCCTTGCCACAATCGCTTAGGTCTGGTAGTTGTACGCACCAGATGCGTCGGGGGCCTTCCAGCTCCGCATTCACGTTGGTCGAGCTTCTGCTCGTCATCGCGATCACTTCGCTCCTGCTGGGGATCCTGCTGCCGGCCTTGGTGAAGACCAAGGCCAACGCGGTCGCGCTGCAGTGCCAGGCGCGGCTGGGTCAGCTGATGATCGGATCGATCATGCACGCCGACGACCACAAAGACCGGCTGCCCTACCCGAACTGGCGCAGCGCGCTGTGCGACGACAGCCAGCCGGGCTGGCTGTACACCTCGCCGGTGGAGAACTGGGACGGCGAAGCGCGCAAGACCGGGACGCTCTGGAGCTACCTGCAGGCGCCCGATGTCTACCGCTGCCAGGCGCACCGCGCCGAGCAGGACGGCAGCGCGGTGATTACGTCGTACCTCATGAACGGCGCGGTGATCGCGTTCGGGGACCCGGTCCGTGCGCCCCGGCCCTTCCGCCTGGACCAGTTCAAGTCCAAGGATGCGATCTTCTGGGACGCCGAGGATGTCGACCCCGACCTGGACAGCGGTCTGGGTGGTGACCGTTCCGACGGCGCCACGTGGCCGGGAGCGTTGCCCCGGGCCCGGCACCTCAACGCGATCAACGTCGCGGTGATCGACGGCGCGGTGATGAGGATGCCGATGACCGTGTACCAGAACGAGCAGGTCCGCGGGCCGAGCATGCTCTGGTGCGTGCCCAATTCCAAGACCGGCGATTGAGCGGGCGCCGCCCGGGCCGCGCGGCAGGGATCGCACCTTCCAGGCACGAGCAGGTCGGGCGGATGCGGGGCCGCGGCGGCGATCATTCCGCGCGGATCTTGTTGCGCAGCACGCCCAGGCCGGAGATCTCGACCTCCACGACGTCGCCGGGCTTGAGGTAGACCGGCGGCTTGCGGGCCATCCCGACGCCGCCGGGGGTGCCGGTCATGATGACCGTCCCGGGCAGGAGGGTGGTCCCGCGACTGCACTCGCTGATGAGTGTTCCGACGCTGAAGATCATCTGGGAGGTCGGCGCATCCTGCATCACCTGGCCGTTGACGCGGCAGGTCACGCGGACCGAGGCCGGATCCGGGGCGATCGCCGGAGGAACGACCGTCGGGCCCAGCGGGCAGAAGGTGTCGAAGCCCTTGCCGCGGCAGAACTGTCCCCCCGAGCCTTCCTTCTGCCACCACCGCGCCGACACATCGTTGCCGCAGCAATAGCCCACGATGCAGTCCATGGCCTCCCGCGGGGAAACGTCGCGGACCAGTGCGCCGCCGGGTCGCCGGCCCACCACCACGGCCAGTTCGGCCTCGAAATCGACCTGCTCGCGGTCCTGGCAGACCTTGGGTATGACGATGTCATCGCCGCCCAGGCACGCCGACATGGGGTTCTTGGTGAAGAGCATCGGCCGCTCGGGGATGTCCGCCGCCTGCTCCCTGGCGTGGTCGGCGTAGTTGCGTCCGACGCCGATGATGTGCCGCACGGGGAGCGCTTCGCCCGAATCGGTGTGGATGACCACGCCCAGTTCGCCGCGGGAGAGGTTCATGGGAGTGCAGGGTAGTAGCTCCGCCGCGCGGGGTCCGGTCCGGGGCCGGGCATCGGCTCGGCGATCGGTCCCGCGGAGTTGTGGGCCGGCGGCGGCTGCTGTAGGATCCCCGCATGCATTGGGGCGGGGCACAACTTCGCGGTGTGGGCCGGCTGGCGAGCCTTTGCGGGAAAGCCGGCCCGGATCGCGTGCGGGCGAGCGCGGGAGTGGTCGCGGCGCTTGCGATCGGCCTGGGAGCGGGACTGTTCATCGGTTCAGCCTCCGCGGCCGGACCGGCGCCGCGGGCCCAGGACCCCGTGCCCAAGCGCGGGCTGCCGCAGTCGCCGCCGCCGGGCTCGGTGCCCCCGGAGTTCGATCTCAACTCGATCAACGGGCGGGACTTTGCCGGCCTGCGCCTTCCGCTGGCGCCGGTGGCCGGCCCGATCAGCTTCAAGGCCAGCCGGGCGTGGACCTGGAACGAGGACGAGCGCCCCTCGTTCGCGGGCGCGGTGGACATGCCGGTGCACCGGCTGCTGCTGGACGGGGATGTGCGGATCCGGCTGGGGATCTACGAGTTCGCCTCGCGGCGGGCGGTCGTGTGGGTGCAGCACGTCGAGGGCGCCCCCGACGGCGCCAACGTGCAGCAGGTGTTCCTGTATCTCGAGAGGGCCGAGACACCCGATGCCGACGCGGCGACCAGCGTCTCCTCGGACCGCCTCCCGGTGCGCGCGGTGATCGATCTCAAGGGCTCCATGGAGCTGACGGCCGACCTCACGACGCCCGGCCGGCCCAACAACCCGCTGATCGCCGAGGGCGAATCGGCGCTGTCGCGCTCGCTGCACAGCTGGATCACGCCCCCGGAAGAGGAAGAGCCGCGCCCGGCCCCCGGCCCGGCCGAGCCGCCGCCGCCGGGCGCGCTCAAGGAGCTGGCGCAGGCCCAGGTCTTCGATCCGATCTTCGCCAAGTCGGGCATCCTGACGCTCTCGCCCGGGAGCATCACGCTGGTCTCGGGCACCGAAGAGAACTCGGTGATCGCCACCGGCGGGATCGTGGTGCAGTACACGGACCTGGGCAAGAACAAGAACCTCCGGCTCAGCGCCCAGCGCGCGGTGATCTTCCTGCCCCCGGGCCCGCTGGCGGACTTTGCCCGCCTGGACGCCAAGAAGGTCCGAGGGATCTACCTCGAGGGCGATGTGGTGGCGACCGACGGGAAGTACACGCTGCGGGGCCCGCGCGTGTACTACGACGTGCAGCACAACAAGGCGATGGTCGTGGACGCGGTCTTCTGGACGTACGAGGCCCACCGGGGCCTGCCGCTGTACCTGCGGGCCGAGTCGATCCGCCAGCAGTCCGAGGGGGAGTTCGTCGCCACCCGCGCGCGGCTGACCAGCGCGGCGTTCTTCGACCCCGAGCTGAGCCTGGGGTCCAGCAGCATCACGATCCGCCGGGTTCCGCGGGATCCGGACGCCGGCGCTGCGCGTCCGGGGTCCAAGTCGGGCGCGCCCGGCGGGCCCATCGAGGCCGGGATCACGGCCCGCGGCATGTTCGACGGCCCCGAGGCCCCGTCGGGGGAGCTCCGGAACATCGTGACCACCGACGACATCACGCTCCGCGCCGGCGGCCTGCCGTTCTTCTACTGGCCCCAGTTCGAGGGGGACCCCGAGGACGTCCCGCTGCGGGACGTGCGGATCGAGAACTCCTCCGGGTCGGGGACGGCGATCAAGACCACCTGGAACGCCTACGGCCTGGTGGGCGCCCGCAGGCGCAGCTGGCTGGACGCCGACGTGATGATCGACGCGTACTTCGAGCGCGGGATCGCCCTGGGCTCGAAGCTCAACTGGCGCGACGTCGACCGCCGCGGCTCGGCGTTCGCGTACCTGGTCCCCTACGACACGGGGACCGACGTGCTGCCGCCGGGCACGAAGATCGAACGCGACGGCGAGACCCGCGGGATCGTCTACGGGGAGCAGATCGAGAAGATCGACGAGCACTGGAAGCTGTTCCTCGAGGGCTCGTACATCTCCGACGAGTCGTTCGCCGATGCCTTCTTCGAGGACCAGGCCCGCTCGCGCCGCGAGTTCACCAACCGCGCCGACCTGCGCTACCGCGGGGCCAACTCGTTCTTCTCGATCGAGGCCAAGGGCAACGCCAACGACTTCATCGCCAACCAGTACCTCCTGCAGACCCCCGGGTACGTCACCGCCCGCACGCCGGAGGCGACGTACCTGCGGCTGTTCGACGACCCCATCGGGGGCGCGGAGCCCGGTGATCCCGGGCCGATCCTCTGGACGCAGGAGTACCGCGTCGGCCGGCTGGAGCTCCAGTTCGACGAGCCCAAGGCCGACGAACGCGGTTTCACCTACGACGCGATCTCGCAGCGGGCCTTCGGGATCGGCCACACGCAGGCGATCGCCGAGCGCCTGCGGTCCCAGGGGTACATCGAGGACGGGATCTTCCGCGCCGACACGCGCCAGGAGCTCGACATGCCCATGCAGGTGGGCGTGCTGAACGTGACGCCCTTTGCCGTGGGCCGCGCCACGGTGTGGGACAACGACTTCACCGCCTACAGCCCGGGCGAGGAGGACAACACCCGGCTGTGGTACGGCGCCGGCGCCCGCGTCTCGACCACCATGCAGCGCGTCGACGACTCGGTCGACTCGCGGCTGTTCGACCTGCACCGCATGCGGCACGTGGTCACGCCCTACGGCACGGTCTGGCAGTCGGGCACCAACGTCGACCGCGCGGACCTGCCCGTGTACGACGAGGATGTCGAGGGGATCGCCGAGGGCGGGATCGCCTCCTTCGGCGTCGACCAGACCTGGCAGACCCAGCGCGGCAAGGCCGGCCACTGGCACTCGGTGGACGTCTTCAAGCTCAACATCGCGTACACCGATTCCAGCCGGGATTCGGACCGCGAGAGCCCCATCGGCCGGTTCGTGGACTACCGCCCCGAGCTATCCAACGTCGGCAACTTCTTCACCGCCGACGGCGTGTGGCAGGTCTCCGATGCGCTGGCCCTCACCGGGAGCTCGGTCTACGACACGGGCTCGGGACAGCAGTCGCGCTCGAGCATCGGCGCCATCGTGCAGCACTACCCCGACTTCTCGAGCTTCATCGAGCTGCGATCCCTCAACGCCCAGGACAGCACCCACCTTGATTTCGGCCAGGCCTACAAGCTCAGCCAGAAGTACCGGGTCGCCTGGGTCGGCAGCTACGAGACCACCCAGGGCGACTTCAGCGACATCGGCTTCGAGGTCCAGCGGAGCTTCCCCACCGCCGATTTCGGGTTCGGCATCTCGTACAACAACATCAGCAGCGAGACCAGCTTCGGCTTTGTCTTCCGCCCCGCGGGCGCCAAGGGCCGCGGGGCCCGCCTGCAGGGCCTGGGCAGCTCCGACCCGCGCAAGCAGAGCGAGGGGCTATGAGCCCAGAGCAGACTCGCCACTCTTAGGCGAGCTGCCGGAAGGCCTCACCTCAGAGGCATCCGGGTGGGTGATTGACGTTCGAAACCGACCGTAGAGGTGCTCCGCGATCCCCCGACGACCAGACGCCGCAAGGAATCCGGGTTCATTCTGAACTGCCACTTGGACTTCTGCTAGATCGATTGACACTCTCCGGCAAGCGTCGCGACATCGAATGAAGATGTCCTGACGAGCAGCATTGCATCCGAGACTTGCACAGACGAGGGACTTGACATCATCGGTCGTAATGCCGGATGGCAAGCTCCGTTGATCGTCTTCCGCAGATCTTCGTTGCGTGACAAGCGCTGACATCTCGTCCGCCGCGTGCGAAAACAGGTTTGGATCGCTCGGGTCATACGTGCAAGCCAGCAGGTAAACCTCGCAGGCATCGGCCCGCCGACCACGATTATGCAACTCATTGGCATACCACCGAATGGCCTCATCATCTGCATCCGGGCACATGATCGCCCGGCGGTGGTATTCTAGGCCCTCTGCATCCTGCCGGAGCGAGCATAGTACGCGGGCGTGAACCATGTTGGAGATGCACGCCCGCGGATTCTTCGCGACCAGCGGCCTAGTGATCGCGAGCGCCTCTTCGTGCAGGTCTTCGCGGTAGAATATATCTAGCAACAGCGCGAGATCGGTGAAATCCGTTCTTGACAGCGAATCGGGAAGCTTCGGTCCGTCATCGCCGAACTGCAGCCCGACCTCTTTGGCAAGTTCACTCTTCGCTCTAGCACGATCGTCGGTTAATTGTGAATGCGCCAGGTGCTGCAGGCGAGCGCGCCGCAGGTTGGAATCCGATGGATAGAGATCGCAGGCAAAATCGAGCACGTGCCCCGATATCTCTGACATACCAAGCATGGTTGCGAACTGCACGAGTTCGATCCATGAATCACTCGACAGGCGCAGCGAACGACGCTGCACAGCCGAGTACACGATTTCCAGGAACTTTGTCTGATCTCCGGCGGTCATGGCGTCATGAGCGTCCTTGAGAAGCACCATGGGAGACGTACCGGTCTGAGCTTCCTCAAGGGCTTGACGAATCGCATCGACACTGTCGGAGGGATCCGAACCGACGATGGCAGCCGAGCTCTGGAGTCTATCCAACTGCTTCTTGAGGCTGGCAACCTCCGCGCGAAGCGCCGCGCTGTCAGATGTCATCGCGACATCGACTACACGAGCAGGAAGCACTGGAAGAGCATCGTGTACTGGGTTGTCCCGCGCGGCTTGGGGAGTTTCGCGAGCCACCGTAACGAAGGCCGCCAACTTCGACTGAAGTTGGCCCAATCCGCTCATCGTTGGTTCGAAGGGAATCACGCGGTATGCATGAATGTCGAACGGGATCGTCGGAGTCCGGGACGTATCAATGATCATGATCGTGCCGTGGCCCAACAGCGCGTGGCGCACCCCTAGCTCGTAGAACACATTCGCGTTCAGATCCGTCAGGTCTGCGATGACCAACGCCGAATTCGCGAGATGGTTGATTACCTCTCGCGTAATCGCTCCCGACTTCTGGATCTCGTCAGATCGGACGACATCATACCCAAGTGCGCTGATCGGCGCTCGAATGAAGTGCTCGTACAAGTCGCGGAAATGGGCGTGGTCGGGATGCTCTTTCGGACGAATCGGCATCGCTACAAAGCAGACCGGATTCTTGGATCCGACCTTGAGTTGCAAGTTTTCGCTCTGCTCCGATGCTACCTCGATCGCGACCGGCTTCGTTTGGCTCAGTTTCATGGCCACTCCTCGGTGCTGCAATACAGGTTCGAGCGTAGCACATCGAACACTAGGCGTCGAGGCATAGCTGCGTCAACCGTCGCTCGCAGGGCCAGCCTGACGCTCGTCTCGAGACGGCTCTAGAGGCTATCCCAGAACCTGTCTGAGCAGGATGATGGAGCATCCCAGGTGGAGGAAGCCCTGGAAGAGCGTGGTGGACTTCTCGTAGCGGATGCACAGCCTGCGGAAGTTCTGGAACCACGAGATCGTGCGCTCAACGGTCCAGCGACGCTTGTATCTCCTGAGCTTGC
>JBGAOZ010000054.1:0-9943 GCA_044221545.1 Phycisphaerales bacterium | reverse complement strand
CAGCGCTACTTGACGCAGCTGCTCGTGGGCCTTCCCGCAACGCCCGTCGGCCAGCTCGAACGATGGTTCCCCGACGAGTGGAAACGCCGCGATCCGCCCCCGCCACCGGCGTAAGTGGCGCGGTTCACCGATCGCTCACCGTCTTGTCGACAAAGCGGATCCGGGACCACCGGAACGAGTCGTCCCACCGGAACTGGTTGCCCGCGAACGTGATCGCGTTGCTGCTGTAGCCCAGGTCGTAGTAGTCGGCCCAGCTCTCGTCGGCCGAGCCGTCGTTCTGCACCATGTTCACGTCGTACCAGTACGCCCCGGCCCCCGACAGGCCGAAGGGCGTCGATCCGCCCGTGAACATCATGATCATCGACGATTCCTGCGTCGTGGCCCGCTTCTTGTGCCACATCATCACCCACCGGGCGTTCCACGGGTCGTAGATCACCTTCGGGTCGTAGAGCAGGAAGTCCGACGCGTAGCCGAGATAGTCCTCGACGTCGATCCGGTACAGCTGCGTCCCGCACGTGTCGTACACCGCAAAGTCGTCGTTGGTCACCGCCAGGATATATGTCCCGTCGGTCGCCAGGTCGGGATCCGGCGGCGTCAGCCCGTTGGGCCCCATCGAATCAAAGTCCTGGAACAGCGGCTGCGAACGCGTCCAGTCGTTGCTGGTGTCGTCCCACGCCGGCGCGCGGCGCGAGCCCGGCTCGGGCGCATACACCGGAATGTCCGTCGGGCGGTGATCGATCCGGACGGTATGGAATTCCTTCTTCTTGTTCAGTGATGGGTCCACGCAGATCCCCGTGTCGGGGATCACAAAGTGCGGCAACGCCACATCGACCTCGGCACCCGCCGGCGCCACCCGATGCCGCGCCGGCCCCACCGGCCCCGGGGTCGCCGGTGGCCCCCCGATTGAAACGAACTGCGCCCCGGCCGTTCCGGCACATAGAGCGACCGCCATCAAGGCCGATGCGGCCCACCGGCGGCCGATCCCGGTTAGATAAAAAGCGCCTTCCATAGGATTTTCTCCTTCTTCCCCCCCGGCACGGAGCTCTCACCGACCAACGAATGCCCCCTCACACACCACGAAGCGCAACCGCGAGAAAAGCGGTCAAAGAACTCCCCTCGGGCGGCCTCAGACTAAGTCCAAACCCCATAACACGGTACACCTGAGGTTATCACCTCAGGTGTCTTCCCACAAGGCAATTCGTGCCCGTTCTTCAATCCGAGCCCGACTTGCTCGCACCGTTGGAACACGAATAAAAGAACGCCGCGCCCTGTCGGGCGCGGCGATTATGCGTTCAAACTAAGTACATTAAAGGCCAGCGCTCTATAATCGCTTCACCGCGGCCCCCAGCACGATCACCGAGTCGCCATCAAACCCGGGGACGACTGTCAGGACCGTCGGCTGCTCGGTCGCCAGCGCCTGGCCGTTGATCGAACGGACCTTCACGGTCGGGAGCCCGATCGGCAGGGCGGTCTTGCCGCCGGGGATCGCGATCTCGACGAGCTTCTCCGTCACGCTCGCGTCGGACACCATCCCGCGGAGCGAGATCTGAACGGCCGCGCCAGCCTTGCCGCCGGTCGTCTCCGGACCCGCGCCGACCACCACCGCGCATGTCAGCCCGCGGAGGACCGAACCGGGGATCGGCTGGTAGCCCACGGAGTTGTCCGCGACGATCGGCTGCCATCCCTCGATGAACCTGGTCTCCTCGGTCGCGACCACCGGCGATTCGGTCCGGCGGGGGACCGTCTGGACCGAACGGAGCAGCACTTTCCCGCCGCTGAGGGCCGAACCGATCGCGGGGGCCTGGTTCGCGGGGAAACTCACCGCGACGATCTCCACGGAGTACTTCTCCGCGTACAGGTCCCGGACCTGGCCGAGCATCTTCTCGAGCTGGTCCTGGCCCTCGTCCGAACCCATCACCAGGACGATCCCACGGCCCACGGGGTTCACGTTGAGGTCCAGCGGGCCCGCGAGCCTGTGGACCAGGTCCGCGACGCGGTCCTGCCCCGACGCCGCCGTCGGCGTCGGGGCCTCCGCGAAAGGGCTGAGGCCGCCCCCCCGGCCGCGACGCCAGTCCGAACCATCCGGCGGCGGTCCCTCGCGATCCGGCGGCGGCAGAACGTTGTCCAGATCCCGCAGGTCCAGCATCCGCATGCTGCGCGGCCCGCGCGGGCGAGGATCGCGCGGGAGCGGCGCCTCGTCACGCCCCGGCTCGCCCGGCGATCCGGCCCGGTCCGCACCGCGGCCCTGATCCTGCCCGCCGTCGCCGCGACCACCGCGGCGCCCGTCCTGGCGCGGTTGCTGCGGCGGGGCGGGGCGATCGGGCTGGTTGTCCGGCTGGCGGGCCTCGTCGCGCGGGGCCGGCCCGGGCGGGGCGCTCTGGGCCCACAGCGCCGAGCCCGCGGTGCCGATGCACGCGAACATCAGCCACATATTCAGTCGTCGAGTAGCACGCTTCATTGAAACGCTCCTTGTGATCACCGGCACAGAGGCAAAGTCCTTTCAGGCATTCCCGGGACCGCGCTGCGGAGCGCTGGGTCTCCCCTGGATGCCTGTTCCCAACCCCGCGATCCTGTTCGATGCACCGCTCCCATCCATCCCCGCTCCGTCCTTGGCCTTCGACGGCGGCGCGGTCGTCACCGCCCAGTTCGCGTAGCTCACCATCCACGCCCGCAGCTCGGGCTTTTCTTCAAGCAGGTCACGGATCGCCACGTGCACGTGGTCACGCAGCGCTGCATCCTGCGCACGGCGGCTGAGGTGCTTGATCGCCAGCGGCCGCTGCCCACCCGACTCCAGCCACGCGCTGCACACCTCGATCGCCACATCCCCCGGCAGGCGGTCCAGCACCTTCGCCGCCGTGTCGGCGCTCAGAAGCACCGAACCCAGCCGCCGGTAGAGCTCTCGCCGGGTGCCCGCATCGGCCGACGCGATCAGCTCCGCGCCCGCGGGCACATCACCCTTGGCCAGGAGCTTCTCGAACGCCTCGATCGTCTGCGACGCGGTCGGGATCGCCGCGGCGACCGATGCCGCCGGGCTCCTCGGCTCCGTATCGCCCGCCTCCGCGGCCCGCGCGGGCGACGCCTGTGCGACCAGCGCATCACCCGCCACCGCCGCACCACCTGTCGAATCCGATCCGGACCCCGCGAGATTCACGGGCAGGTCCGACGACGTCATCGCATCGGCAGGCTCGCCCCCCGACCCCAGCCCCACCGAGAACACCACGCGCACGGCCGAGTACTCTCGCTCGCCCGAACCCGCTGCCGCTCGCTCCGGAGGACCGTGCCCCGACGATGCGATCACCGGCGCCTCGGCCGCTAGTCCCGAAGCACCCCCCCGGTTCCACCACACGGCCATCGCCGCCAGCCCCAGCAGCGCCGCGATCGCGGCAAGCACGGGCCGCCTTCCCCCCGATGCTCGCCGCCCTTGCGCCCGCGTCAGCAGCGCCTGCAGCGCGATCGAGTCCAGCCGGGCGACACCCTCGATCCGCCGCCGCAGGATGGGACTGGACATCGCCCGCTCCCGTGCAGCGCTCGCACGGCATTCGTCGAGCCGGCCATCGTGCAGCAGCTCGAGGTCCGCTCGGGACCACGTCGGGGTGCTGTCGTGGGAGTTGGAGCTGCTCGCGTTCATCTGGCCTGGATTCGCCTCGTTCGATCGCACTCCGCCGCTACTCATCATCGCCCAGCACGGCCCGCAGCCTGGCCCTGGCCAGGTGCAGGTTCGCCCGCACCGCCGAGACCTCGCACCCGATCGCCTCGGCGATCCTCTCGTAGTCGAGCCCCTCCACCAGCCGCAGCGTGATCACGGCCTGCTGCCGCGGCGGCAGACGGTCGATCGCCCGCCGCACCAGGGCGACCTGCTCCTGATGCTCGCCGCCGCCCACGCCCTCGCGCGAGCCATCGAACGGCCCGGCGGCGAGCAGCCACCACCTCGCGAGCCGCCTGCGGACCGATCGCTGCCGGTCCAGCCACAGCCGCGTCAGCGTTCGACGCGCATAGCCCATGTGATCCGCCCGCCCCGGCGCCTTGGCGAGCAGGCTCGCCAGAGTCTGCTGCGCCAGGTCCTCCGCCTCGGCGTGGTTCCCGCACAGCGCCAGCGCGAACCGCCGCAGCCTGCCCGTGATCGCCTCCCAGTCCACCGAGACATCCACCCGGCATCCCTCCGCGAACACGCCGACCGCCATCGGGACCGTATCCCCGGGTGAGCGTGCGGGGGAGATTTCGGAGGAGATGGTCATGCTCGGCGAGGAACATCCAACACAAAGGACGCCGCCCGGGAAGGTCCATCAAGCCCAACGCGTCGAACGACCGGTTGATTCGTGTTCCGGGGGATCCAAGGGACGCCGATCTTCGATTCGGCGCTGCTCCGGCTTCTCGGGGGCGAGTCCACCCGCCCCTTCGGGACACAAAATAACAAGGGCCCGGCCAATACGGCCGGGCCCGGAGGTTCTCAGACTGCCATCCCGCCGATTCAGCGGCGCCGACGGCTCATGCCCACGCCCGCGATCCCGACCAGCGCCAGCGAGGCCGGAGCCGGCACGGCCGGGAGCCCCATCAGGCCGCTGATCTCATCGTCCCCGTCGTGCTGCAGCGCGCCCGGGCCGCCGTTGATGATCGACGCGTACCGGAACGTGCCCCCGCCGATGGGAGCGACCACGTACGTGAACCCGTCCCACAGGATGCCGTGATTGAACATGAACCCCTCGAGCCACACTCGCTGCACCTCGGCCTGCGTCCAGTTCACCAGGTCGTTGGAGAGGTACACCGTCGACTCGATCGCCTCGTTGGGGATCGGCCCGTGATCGATCACGGACATCACCGCCGCGTGGCTGGCCTCAAACCCGAGGTCAAAGACCGTGTCCCCGACGTTCGAGCTGCTCTGGAACCAGTAGTTGTCGATCCCGTTGGCCGAGTCGAACACGTTCAGCCCAGAGCCGCCGTAGCCATAATCCCCCGTGCCCGTCAGGTCGTACGAAACCCCCAGAGTGCCCCCGCCGCCGCCCAGAGACCAGGAGTTGGCCACCAGCGTCGCGGGGAAGTACCCGGCCACGTTGAAGCTGCTGTCGTCGAGCATCTGGTTATTCACAACCTGCGTCCGGTTCGCCAGGGTGTCGGATCCGTAATAGAGCTGCGCGAACGTCCCGACCGTCGCACCCTGCCAGACCCGGGGGTCGTTGGGGTCGGTCACGATCGTCGCGTTCGCCAGACCCGCCGCGGACACCACCATCGCAGCACCGAACACAATCCGATTTTTCATAACTCTCATCTCCTCGGAGCCCTTCCCCCGTCACACAACAGGCGCAGGGACTCCTCCTGTTGCTCTGCCATTCGATACCTCGCATGGGGTGGTTCCCTCAGAGTTTCCAAACCTGTCAATTGCGCGTCCGGTACCATACAAAAGAAGACCGAACAGATGGGCTCGGGCATCCTATAATGGCACGTGCCCATTCCTCGTATTGCCATCGTCGGCCGACCCAATGTCGGCAAGTCGTCGCTCATGAACATGCTCGCCAGGTCCAAGGTGTCCATCGTGGACCCCACGCCCGGCGTCACGCGTGACCGCGTGACCGCGATCGTGCACCTCGAACCGCCCGACAACAAGGGCATGCCGATCATCGCCGAGGTCGTCGATACCGGCGGCTTTGGCGCGTATGTCGCCGAGGGCGAGAAGTTCGACGATATCGGCGAGGACCTCACCACGCTCGCCGGCGATATCGAGTTCCAGATCTCCCAGGCCGTCCAGGGCGCCGATGTCATCCTCTTTGCCGTTGATGCGCAGGCCGGTGTCACGGCCCTCGACCAGGAGATTGCACGCAAGCTGCGCGAGAAGAGCCTGGGCAAGGCTCCCCGCGGCCACAAGCCCAAGGGCTCCAAGAAAAAGGACCGCCACACCGAGCCCGCGGACGCGGCCGAGCCGGCCGAGCCTCCGGCACCCCCGCCGCCGGTCCAGGTGGTCGCCACCAAGACCGACAGCCAGCGCTGGGAGAGCCACGCCCTGGAGCTCTCGGGCCTGGGCTTCGGCGAGCCGTGGATCGTCTCGGCCAAGAACAACTACATGCGCCGGGAGTTCGTCGATCAGCTCTACGGGCTGGTCCGGACCGTCACCCGCGCCCAGGAAAAGCGCGGCCAGGCCGGCGGGCACGCCGTCGATCCCAAGGACGCACGGCCCGAACTCAAGCTCGGCATCATCGGCAAGCGCAACGCCGGCAAGAGCACCCTGGTCAACACGCTCGCCGGAGAGCCGCGCATGATCGTCAGCGAGATCGCCGGCACCACCCGCGACTCGGTCGATGTGCGCTTCGAGTACGACGGCAAGGTCCTGGTCGCCATCGACACCGCGGGCCTGCGCCGCAAGCGCAGCTTCGCCAACCAGGTCGAGTGGTTCGCCTACGACCGCCTCCAGCTCTCGGTCAACCGCGCCGATGTCATCATGGTCCTCATCGACGCCACCGAGAAGATCAGCCAGGTCGACGAGCAGGTCGCGATGCTCGCCCAGAAGGCGTTCAAGCCCACCATCATCGTCGTCAACAAGTGGGACCTGGCCGACGGTCAGCCCGGCCCCGACGGCGAGCCCGTGACCACCGAGAAGTACGAGACCTACATCCGCCGTGAGCTCCGCGGCCTGTGGTACGCGCCGATCTCGTTCATGTCCGGCCAGACGGGCCAGAACGTCAGGGACACCGTCGAGCTGGCCTTCGAACTCCACCGCCAGGCCAGCGAACGCGTCACCACCGGCAAGCTCAACCGCCTGATCTCCCGCATCCTCGAGACCAGCGGCCCCACCGACAAGATCGGCTCCCAGGCCAAGGTCTACTACGTCGCCCAGACCTCGACCAACCCCCCCACCATCTCCATGGTGGTCAACAAGCCCGAGCTGTTCACCCCCAACTACCAGCGCTTCCTCCTCAACCGCTTCCGCGAGGAACTCCCCTTCGCCGAGGTCCCCATCAAGCTCCAGGTCAGGGCCCGCTCGGTCCGCGCCAAGCCCGGAGAGAGCCCGATCGCCGCCGCCGGTGTTCGCATGAAGAAGCAGGGAGACGACGCCCGCGCTGCCTCCGCGCAGAGCGCTGAGGACTTCTTCACAGAGTTCGACGAAGACCCCGGCCACCTCACCGGCGCACACGCTTCGAACGATCCCACCGAGCCCGAACTCATCCCGCGCGGCAAGGCAAGGCGCAAGCCCGAGCCCGAGGACAGCGGCGAGGAGCCCTCCGATTCGGACGAGGAACTCAACGATGCGGACGATGTGATCGACGCGGACGAGTACTTTGCGGACATGGAAGCCGGCGGAATGGGGGACGACAGCACGGACGATCAGATCGAAGATGACGAGCAATGACGGTGCGCCCCGCAGAGCAGCCGCTCGGTTCTCATCCCCAGCGCACCGCGAAGCGATCCCCCGGACACCGCCTGGCCACCGGCGCCGCGGAATCCGGCACGGCTCGGCAGTGCCAACGGCCCGGCCACGCGGCGGGCCTTCCCAAGTCCTCAGAATGAAGCATCCGCGTATCCTCCCGGTGCGTAAGAACTTATGACGCAACGCCGGGGCGGCAGACCCCAGGCAAATCGCGGGGGCGTCGGGGCTTTGGGCCGTGGCGGAAGGGATGTGTCGGGCGGCTCGCACGCGAGCAGGCCCGACCGCAGTACGCCGGCGCTCGAACCGGAACATGACAGTCGGCTCGCGGGTCCGAGGATGCTCTCTCCCTCCTGGCATCGGATCGCGCCCGCCACGGCGCGATCCGATGCCTCCCTTTTTTTTGCCCCGATTTGGGGGTGCGACCGCGCTCGCGCGGATCGCCATGAGCCCCAGAGGTGATGTTCAACGGCGCCGCTCCTGCGGTGATCAGCCCCAGCAAGACGTTGGACCGGCGATTCAGAGAAGTGAGGATCGCCGCTCCGATGGCGTTCGAACGGGCGGCCCTCTTCTCCCCCGCCCGCCCGATCTCCCCGGCGCGGTATGCTGGCGCCACAAGGAGCCCGCCCATGCCCCGTCCCAACCTCCTGCTCGCCCTCACCGCCGCGGCCTGCATCCTCGCCGGGTGCGAGAACAAGATCACCCAGGAGTCCTACGACAAGATCGCCGACGGCATGACCCAGTCCCAGGTCGAGAAGCTCCTGGGCGGCAAGGGCGATGAACAGGACATCGGCGGCGTCTCCATCGGCGCCGATGGCCTCATGAGCGGCGCCAAGGGCACGGGCAAGGACAAGACCTTCGTCTGGAAGAAGGACGGCTCTGAGATCAGCGTCACCTTCCGGGACGGCAAGATGATCGCCAAGGGCAAGTCGGGGATCTGAACCCCGCCGGGCGCCTTGGGGCCGCTCGCTCAGGCGGGTGCCGACGCCTGCTCCGTCGCCGGCGCGGGCCCCTTGAGCCTCTCGGCCTTGCGCGCCTGAAGCACGCCCAGGATCGCGCCGGTCACCAGCCACAGCACCGAGAGCGGGATCGCCAGCCACCCGATCGCGATCCCCATCGCCTTGACCGCCAGCGGGGTCCACCCCCCGATCATGTCCCCGGCGCGGAAGATGAACGTGTCGATGAACGTCTTGCTCTTGTACCGCTCGTCCTGCCCCAGCACCGTGAACAGGATCTCCCGCGCCGGCCGCATCATCGCGTAGTGCAGGCCGCGCCGCACCGACATCACCCACGTCACCACCCCAACCGTGGGGTTTGCCCACAGCGCCGCGAACCCGCCGATCGTCACCGCCGGCAGGATGCACAGCACCCCGCCCACCCCCAGCACGCGCAGCGCCTGCCCCGTGAGCAAGAGCTGCGTCCCCAGCGTCAGGTAGTTGGCCCAGTTGTCGATGTTCGCGAACGCCGCCGTCCGCTGGGCCTTGTCGGCGATCGTCTGCTCCACGATCCGCCCCTGCTCCATGTACACGAAGGTGTTGGTGATCGTCAGCAGCAGCATGAACACCGCGATCAGGATCAGGTACGGGGACCGGCAGATCGCCAGCATCCCGTCCCACACGCCCGCGCTGGGCTCGTTGGCGATCGCGACCGCCACCCGGTGCGATTTCCCGCACTCCGGGCAGCGGATCATCCCCTCTTCCGGTACGAGCCCCGAGACGTCGTACGCGCACGCCGGGCAGCGGGCTCCCTCCCCTCCCCGCTCCATCGGCCGTGAACGCTTCTGCCATCCCAGCAGCCAGCGCACGCACCAGACCGCCAGCTCCAGCGGGATGATCGAGAGCAGCAGGATCCCCTGGTTGGGCACCTTGAGCAGGTAGGGTCCAAGGCCGAACCGCTCGACGTCGATGCCCGTCACCAGCCTGCCCGTCACCGAGGCCCCCACGATCGCCCCCACCGTCCCGCCGATCGCGATCACCCCGAACAGCCGCTTGCCCTGCTCGCGCGTGTACACATCGACCATCAGGCTCCAGAACACCGAGACCACGAACAGGTTGAAGACGCTCAGCCAGATGTAGAACGCGTACCCCAGCCCCGTGATCCACTGCTTGGGGAACACTTCAAAGAGCACGAAGAACACGACCATGATCCCCGCGCAGACGCGGTACGTCGTCGGGATGAAGACCCGCCTCGGGTACCGCGAGACCAGCCAGGCAAACAGCGGGTTGACCGCGCCCATCGCGACCATGGTGCCGGTCATGAGCCACGGCAGCTTGTCGTACCCCCCGTTGATCCCCATCGCCTCGCGGACGGGCCGGAGCATGTAGTAGCTCTCGAGCACGAAGAAGAAGTAGAGCGCCGACAGCACCGCCGCCCAGAACTCCCCCGGCCGCATGTGCAGCACCCGCAGCGGCAGTGGAACTCGTGGCTGGCTCGCGGGGGCTTGGCTCGCGGGGTCTGGGCTCATGGGGTGGGTGGCTCGCCGTCGCCCGCGGCGTCGCACCCGCCCGGGAAGCCGGAGTGTACGGCACGCCCGCCGGCGATGCCGCACCACCGGCGGCCCCCCGTCCCCCGCGCCGGGCCCGCCCCGACCCG
>JBGAOZ010000025.1:0-75958 GCA_044221545.1 Phycisphaerales bacterium | reverse complement strand
CCCCCGACATGGAAAACCTCTCCCGGGGTGGCCCCGTTACAGTACGAATCGTACTATTGGAGCGGGCCGGCCGCGCGTGGGAGCGTCCGCCCGCCCGCAGGCTCCCCATCCCGATGCGCCCGCGATCGCTTTCCGGCGGGCATCGGGAACGATTCCGGCCGACACGAGTCATATCCTCCGGCAGTGGGAGCCGCCGAATTCCACCGGCGATCGCTCAAGGGAATCCAATCCATGACAACAACGCGTCGTTCGTTCCTCCAGACTTCCGCGGCCTCCGCCGGCGCCATGGCGCTGGGGCTGGCCGCCGGCCTCCCCCGGATCGCCTCGGCCAGCCCGGGCCGGCGGGCCGGGGCCCCGCTCCGCATCCTCATCCTCGGCGGCACCGGCTTCCTCGGCCCCGCCTGCATGGAGGCCGCGGTCGCCAAGGGCCACAAGGTCACCCTCTTCAACCGCGGACGCATCGAGACCATCCGCAAGGAAAAGGGCCGTCCCAGCGTCGTCCCCGAGGGCGTCGAGGTCATCTACGGCAACCGCGATCCCAACAAGCTCGCCGACGACTGGAAGGACGACCCCCGCGCCGCCCCCGCCGGCCAGAAACGCGACAAGGACCCCAACAGCCCCAAGGGCCTCTCGCAGCTCGAGGGAAAAAAGTGGGACGCCGTCATCGACACCTCCGGCTTCTTCCCCCGCATGGCCAGGGCCTCGGCCGAAGCCCTCTCCCCCAACATCGGCCAGTACCTCTTCATCTCGACCATCTCCGTCTACAAGCACAACGACCACCCCGGCGCCGATGAGAGCGCCGAACTCACCACGCTCGCCGACCCCGCCGTCGAGGACTTCGGCCCCCAGTTCGAGAACTATGGCGGCGGCAAGGTCCTCTGCGAGCAGGCCGTCGAGAAGGCCTGCCCGGGCAGGTCGACCATCGTCCGCCCCGGCTTCATCGTCGGCACGCGCGACAACACCCGCCGCTACATCTTCTGGCCCGACCGCATCTCCAAGGGCGGGGACATGATCGTCCCCGGCGATCCCGCCGATCCCATCCAGATCATCGACGTCCGCGACCTGGCCGAATGGTGCGTGCTCCTGCTCGAGAAGAAGACCATGGGCGTCTTCAACGCCACCGGCCCGGCCAGCGAGCTGTCCATGAAGGCCTTCGTCGAGGGCACCCGCCAGGGCCTGGGCACCGACACCAAGTTCACCTGGATCCCCGCCGAGTTCCTCCAGCAGAACGGCGCCCCCGACGGCGCGTTCCCCCTCTACATCCCCCCCACCGGCGAGACCAGCGGCTTCCACCGCGTCAGCGTCGCCAGGGCGGTCGCCGCCGGGCTGACCTTCCGCTCCTGCGCCGAGACCGCCAAGACCACCATGGACTGGGTCAAGTCCCTCCCGGAGGATGCCCGCGCCGGCGTCCTGCCTCCCCCCCCCGGCACGCCCGGCTCCCCCACCCTGTCTCCCGAGAAGGAAGCCCAGATCCTCAAGGCCTGGCGCGAGAAGGACCAGAAGCACGAAGCCCCGAAGCAAGAGAAGAAGTAGAGCGCTCCGGCGCCCCCGAGAGCTCCAAAGCCACAGGACCCCGGCGCCGTCGCCGGGGTCCTTTCCATTCGTGCCTTGAGCACCCGCCCCGGTCGCCGCCCCGCGCGAAACTACTTGCGCGCCCGCGCCACGTTGATCTCGCCCTGGTCGCGCTCCTTGCTGTCGGCCCGGATGTTCCGAGCGAGCACGTCCAGCACCCTCGGGCCCGGCTTGCCGTTGAGTTCCGCCCGGCACGCCATCCACAGCACATCACGCAGCGCGTCGTCCGCCCCGGGCTTGTCGCCGATCCGCGCAAAGCACTCGACGACCAGGTCCGACCGGCCCGCCCGGAACACCGCGCTCGCCGCCGCCATGCACAGGTCCGAGCTCGCCGCCGCCGGCTTGTCCTTCAGGATCGCATCCACCAGCCTCGCGATCTTCTCGTCCTCGCCCAGCAGCGCCAGCAGCCTGATCGCCTGCGTGAAATCCCCGCCCTTGAGCGCCTCGGCCTGCGCCTCGCGCAGGTCCCTGGACCCCTCGAGAGGGAACTTCTCCTCCGCCGACGGTTCGTGCCGCGGACCAGGCGGCGTCAGCGTCCACAGCGGATCCCCGAAGCACACCAGCTTCCACAAGGGCGCGTTCTCCAGCCGGGTCGCCGCCGCCCAGGGGAAACGCGACACCAGCCGCGCCGCGACCACGGGCGTTGGGACAAACGCCTGCAGGAACGGCTCCTCCACCGACCCGAAATACGCGAACACGCCGTGATCGAACCACCGTCCCGCGACCGTCGACCGGTAGCTCACATCCGCCGCCGACCAGGAGTGCACCATGTACACCGCCGCGGGCACCGCCAGCACCGGGATGTCCGCCGGCTTGAGCCGGCCCGGGTTCACATCGAAAAAGTCCGCGTTGCCCCGGCTGTTGAGCATCACCAGCGACGCGTCGATCGCCCTTCCCCCCCGTTCCTGCCACTGCGCCTCCCCCTGCCGCGGCGCATCATCGACCACCACCTCCAGCGCGGCGTGGTCCTTGTCCCGCAGGATGTTCCCCGCCGCCGTCCCGTCGAACGCCTTGAACGAACCCTCGTCCGGGTACCCGTCGAACACCCACGCCCGGGTCGGCCTGAGGAACAGCGCGCTCATCGCCGAGTACGCCGCCCGCGCATGCGTCCCGAACACCACGCTGCTCCACGCCCACCGCGCGGGATTGTCCGCGGCCCCCGCGGTCGCCCGCCCGACCGCGTCGCTCGTCGACGTCATGTTGGGCTTGTTCCCTTCGCCGCGCGGGTACTTCGAGGGCACGTTCAGGCACAGCGACACCGACTCGATCTCGTCACCGATCCCGTCCCACTTCAGCCCGGTCGCCCTCGCGGCCTCCTCGGCGGCCCTGGCCAGCGCGGCCGCCTGGTCCTTCGACATCGTCCCGCCCGGCGCCTGCGGGGCCTTGATCCACGCGATCGGCTGGCCGTGGCCGGCCGCCAGCGCCAGCCCCGCCGTCCAGGCCTGGTCCTCGGCGTTGCACAGCACGATCCCCGGCGGCACCAGGTTCAGCGACTTGAGGTGCGCCACGAACGCCTCCTGGTCGGAGGCAGATTTGTCGAACGCCCACGCCCGCGCCAGCGCCCGGTCCACCAGCGCCGCCAGTTCCTTGGGGTGATACTCCGGGATCCCCGGCGCCAGCAGCGGCGGCTCCCCCGCGGCCGGCTTGAACGAGGCGTCGATCGCCCACCGCCTCACCTGCGTCGGCGCAAAGCCCCGAACGAACCGGGCGATGTCCTCGCCCGCCCGCGCGGTCCCATCATCGATCAGCACCGGGAACCTCAGCCGCGGCGTCCAGTGCGCCACCGCCTCGATGTACGACACCCCGTCGTCGGGCACGATCACCACCACGGGCAGGATCCCCACCTGCGAGCGGATCGACCAGACCCGCGCTCCCAGCGCAAAGCCCGCGTTCAGGATCGCCTGCCCCGCGCCGTCATCCTTCGGCGGCGGCGCCGCCGCGCCCGCGGACCCCGCGAGCACGCCGCACACACCGATCACGGTCGCCGACCTGTTGACTCGCTGGATCAACTCGCCTCTCCTCGATACCACCGTCAATTCCCCCGTGCGCACGCCCGCCGCCCCCCCCCACACACCCTTGATACGCCCCCAACCCCCGCCCGTTCGCCCACCCTACCGCTCGATCACGCCGTGCTCGAGATTCCACTCCCACTGCCGCCGCACACCGTCCGCAAACCCCGTCCGCGGCGCATACCCAAGCTCGGCCCCCACCCGCGACAGGTCCGCCCACGTGCGCATCACATCCCCCGCCTGCATCGGCCGCCGCTCGATCTCGACCCTCTTCCCCACCACTTCCATGATCGTCCCGACCATCTCGTCCAGCGACACCGGGTGGTTGCCGCCGAGGTTCCAGACCCGGTACCCCAGCCGCGGGATGTTCAGGTACGCCAGGATCACCCCGTCCACGATGTCGTCGATGTACGTGTAGTCACGGCTCGTCCCCTCGCCGAACAGTTCCAGCTTCGTCCCCGCGGCGATCTTCTGCATGAACGCCTGGATCGCAAGGTCCGGACGCTGCCTCGGCCCGTACACCGTGAAGAACCGAAGGCACGCCGTCGGCATCCCCGTCAGGTGCCAGTGCGTGTAGCCGATCAGCTCGCACGCCCGCTTGGTCGCCGCGTACGGGCTGATCGGGCACGAAACGTCGTGCTCCTCCGAGAACGGCACCACCGGCGAGTTCCCGTACACCGAGCTCGACGATGCCATCACGAACCGCTCGCACCCCAGCCGCGCCGCCTGCGCCAGCAGCACCGAGGTCCCCGTCACGTTCGCCGTGCAGTACCCCACCGGGTCCAGGATGCTCGGACGCACCCCCGCCTTGGCCGCGAGATGGATCACCCCACGCGGCGGATCGCGCTCCAGGAACACCGACAGCAACAGAGCATCGTTGAGGTCATCCTCCAGAAGCTCGAACGATCCGGCGCCCGGCTGCTTGGCAAGCTTGCGGACCTGCGCGATGTTCGCTCGCTTGATCCCCACGTCGTACATCGGATCGTAATTATCTACCGCCAACACGTTTACGCCGCCCCGCAGCAGCCGCCCCACCACGTGCGATCCGATGAACCCCGCCGCCCCCGTGACCAGCACGTGACCACCGATCGCGTCCGCGAGCCGTTCAGGAATCCCAAGAGGTTTCGTGGGCTCGATCCCCGCATCACCCCTCCCGGGGCCCGCGGGCATCGTGCTGGGCGTGGACACTCCGGCCGTCGCTCGGGTTGCCGAATCCTGCATCGGCAGCAGGGTAGCAGGATCCCCACGGGGATCCGCACACGCTCGGCACGCCGACCCCCGGCCATGCAACCGGTCCGGAACGCATCGCCCGATTCGGTCTATAGAAAGAAGCAGGGCGCCTCATATTTCGTCAGCGCCCCGCTGGAGGAGAGAGAGATCTGGTGGAGTATACCTGTTTATCGGATGCTTGTTGCAACTCCTGAAGAAACTCCGCGGAAGCGACAAGTTCTTCACAATGAGACCCGTTCCAAACTCGCAATACCGTTGTGTTCCGGGGGCGAATTCCCTAGCAAGAGTTGCCGGTTGCCAACAAAAGAACCCGCCGAAGCGGGTCCTGTGATGACTCTCAAGCTTGCATGCCGCACGTCCCCGAAGATCACTTCGGCGACGACTCATCCGGCTTGGGAACATCCACCTCGTCCATCGAGGGCGCGGGCTTGCTGCCATCCTCCGCACGCTCCCGCTTCACGCCGCCCTTCTCACCGGCCCCGGGCCGGCCCTTCTGCTGCAGCCGCTTGATCGCCGCCTCGCGCTGCTCGGGCGTCAGACTCTCCAGGCGCTCACGCATGCGCGGCGGGAGCTTGGACATGTCGAGCTTGCCGTCCGGACCGATCGCACCCGGAGGCAGCATCGGGCCCGGATGCTCGCCGCCCGGCGCAGCGCCGTCGGGCTTCGGCCCTCCCTTGCGGTCCGGGCCCTGCATGCGGAGGCGCTCGATCTCCTTCTTCACGATCGCCTTCTGAGGGTCGCTCAGCACCGCCCACGCCTTCGTCTGCGCATCCTTGGGATCGGGCGCCTTCTCGACCAGCTCCTTGAGCCGGGCGATCGCTGCCTCCTGCTGGGCCGGCGCGGCCTGCTGCATCATGTCGTCCTTCTCGTCGGCCTTCGGTTCCTGGCCCTTGCCCTTTCCATCGGGCCGGCCCAGCGCCTTGTCAGCGCCGCCCGGACCGCGGCCCGGACCGCCGATCCCCGGCAGCGACCGCAGCCGCTCATCGACCTTCTTGCGCGCCTCCGGCCCCAGCTGCGAACGCAGCTTCACGATCTCCTCCCGGTTGGCCTGGACGAACTCGCGCTGCGAGCTCCTGAACTCCTCCTGCACCGCGCGGATCTTCTGCTCCTGCGCATCGGTCAGCCTCGCCTCCGCGGGCGTCGAGTCCTTCTTGAGGACCTCGATCGCCTGGATCATCAGCCGGGGAGGCAGAGCCTGCTCACGCTCCTTGCCCTTGCCCTGACCGGGACCCCCGAACTTCCCGCGCTGCCCCGGGACACTGTGATCGTCCACCGCCGGTCCCTTGAGGACCGGTTCGTCCTTCGGCGCAGACGTGCCCGAAGCCTGTCCCCACGCCACTCCGCACACGCACATCAGAATGCTCGCCGGGACGACCATCCGCCGGCGGCCACCACAAAGACTCCCAGTCAGCTGCAACATGTCCGTTTCTCCGTATCGCCCGATCGATCGCGGGCCGCCACTGATCACATCCGCACTACGGAAGCTCAACGCCGCCAAACCCGCAAGATTGCCGTCCGCACGCTTCGGTGATCTACCATCGGTCCGACCCGCGCGTGCTTCTACCCACGGGCGTCACTGTTTGGAGGATGATCGCATGCCGCTGTCCAAGGAAACCGTCCGCGACGCCCTCCGCGCAGTACCCCTCCCCTCCGGCGCAGATCTCATCTCCTCCGGATCGCACCAATGGACGGCGATCTGCGAGGGATTCGCGAGCATCAAGCTCCACGTGCCCGGCGTCGATCGGCCCGGCCTCGACTCGCTCGCGCGGCTCGCCGCCGCCGAAGTCACCCGCGCCGCCCAAGCGTCCGGAAACCAGCTCGATGCCCTCGTCGTCGAGTTTGTGGACGACCACGGCACCGTGATCCACACGGCCCGGCCCCCCGCCCCGACCGCCGCCGCCCCGGCTCCCACGACCCCACCTCCCGCCGGTCCGGCGAGCCCCGAGGCCTCGCACCGACCGATCGGCGGCCTTGCCGACAGCGCCCCCGCCTCGCGCGGCGCTGCCCCCAAGCCCCAGGCCGGCGCTCGGCTCCTCCCCGGAATCCGCCACATCATCGCCGTCGGCGCCGGCAAGGGCGGCGTCGGCAAGAGCACGATCGCCCTCAACATCGCCGTCGGCCTGGCCCGCAAGGGTCACATGGTCGGCCTCATGGACGGCGATATCTACGGCCCCAGTCTCCCCACGCTCCTGGGCCTGGCCGGCATGGAGCCGATCGCCCACGAAGGCAAGCTCCAGCCCTTCATAGCCCACGGCATCAAGTCCATGACCATCGGAAAGCTCGTCGACCCCGAAAAGCCGCTCATCTGGCGCGGGCCCATGGCTCACGGCGCCTTCAAGCAGCTCGCCGAACAGACCAACTGGGGTGAACTCGACTACCTCATCATCGACCTGCCCCCGGGCACCGGAGATGTGCCTCTGACGATGGCCCAGCTGCTCCAACTGACCGGCGCGGTCCTGGTCTGCACCCCCCAGAAAGTCGCGCAGGACGATGCGATCCGGGCCGCGCGGATGTTCCAGCAGCTGGGCATCACCGTGCTGGGCGTCGTCGAGAACATGAGCTACTTCGTGTGCGAGCACGGGACCGAGTACGACATCTTCGGTCGCGGGGGCGCCCAGACCATGGCCCAGCACCTGGGGGTCCCCTTCCTGGGAGACGTGCCCATCACCATGGCCCTGCGCCAGAACAGCGACCGCGGCGACCCGACCGCCAACTTCGCCCCCGGCACCCCGCTCGAGCAGTCTTTCCAGGGCATTCTGCACAACCTGGAGTCCCAGGTGGCGCTCTGGTCGATGGGCCAGGGCCGATCGCGCCCCACCCTCTCGATTTCGTGACAACGCCCGCTTGATCTCGCGGATGCACGATGCGAACAGTTGCGGGCGTCGATCGGGTCTGGTACAAACTGCCCGCGATCGCTCGAGGAGGTGAACACCATGGCAAAAAAAGCAACCAAAAAAGCCCCCAAGAAGAATTCCAGGAAAGCCGCCCGCAAGCCCGCCAGGCGGGCCGTGAAGAAGGCCGCCGCCAGGACCTCCAAGAAGGCCGCGATCAGGCGCGCTCCCAAGAAGGTCGCCAAGAAGGTCGCCAAAAAGGCCGCACGCAAGGCAGCGCCCCCCGCGAGCAAGCCCGCGCCGCGCAAGGCCCCGCCGGCTCCCGCGCCGGTCATGGAGTCCCCGGCCGCTCCGGCCGAGATGACCCCGATGGCCGCCCCCGCGCCGCTTGGTGATGCCAACGCCAACCCGGCGTTCTAGCCCTGGAACCTGACGGCCCCCTGAACGGGCCTCTAGAGTGCTTCCGCGGCCGACCGCAAGGCGATCGTGGCTCTCCGGCTGCCCCGAAGCTCGCCTGTCAACATCGGACACCGCTCCCCGGCGGGGCCTCATCGAGCGACCCGTCTAATTCCCGTACGGGAAATGCGCCTGCGGTTTTGCATCAACTCGCCCGCGTCAGCCTGCAAGTTTCCGTAGCCGGGAAGGCCCCGCGGCTGTATGTTCATTGAGAGTCCGATCCTCCGAGTTCGGTCTGAAGGAGTTCCCCATGGCACAAGCCAGGCACTGGTTCGTGGTTGGGTTGTCGGCGCTCTGCGCTTCCGCAGCCCTCGGGCAGGTCCGCAACCACGAGCCGTACAACGTCATGGCCGCCGACCAGACCCACCGCCGCATCACGCTGGTCGACTCGGTCATCGGGTACGTCCTCGAAGACGACTTCATCCCGTTCGCCCACTACGGCCTGACCGGCGTCCCCGGCGCTGCCCTCAACGTCTGGCGGCAGATCTGGGTCACCGACATCGCCAACCACAAGATCCTCCGGTTCGCCGCGGACATCAACTACCCCCCCGAGTACTACTCCGAGTGCAACGGCGGCACGCTGGACCAGATCCGCGGCATGGAGTACGTCAAGTCCAACTTCACCGTCTACGTCTGCCACTCCGGCACCACCGGCGGCGCGCCCGGTGATGTCATCCTGATGTTCGACATCACCGGCCAGCCGATCGGCAGTTTCCCCGCGACCAACCCGATGGACATCATGTACTTCCCGCTGCTCGACCAGCTGCTGGTCTCCAACGGCACCGACAACACGATCGACGCCTACTCGCTCGACGGCGAGCTCCTCGGCCGCTTCGACAGCACCGACTCCACCATCAACGGCCCCCGCCAGCTGTGCATGGACCACCACGGCCTCGAGGTGTTCGCCGCCGCCGACGGGGACCCCGCCGGCATCTACAACTACGAGGACACCGGGGAGCAGATGGAGTTCTTCCCGCAGGCCGGCCACCCCAGCGGCGTGCTCGCCCTCGACAGCGACATCCAGCACGACCTGCTGCTGTTCACCAGCGACACCGGCATGTACACCTACTGGCCCGAGGGCGACGAGCTCACCCTCCAGCGCGGCGACGCCGCGTACTCCTACCTCGACAAGGTCCAGTTCTTCTGCTGGGCCGACTACGACCGCTCGGACTTCGTCGACACCGACGACTACGACGCGTACGTGCACGACTTCGAGGCCGGCGTCCCCCAGGCCGATTTCGACGGCTCGGGATTCGTCGACTTCGACGACTTCATTTACTTCGTCGACCGGTTCATCGAGGGCTGCTAGCCCCGGCGACGGACCGGCGACGCACGCGTTTCTCGCGGGGCACGGTTCGATAACACGGCCAAGCGCGCGGGCGGGGTCAAGACCGCGATCCCGGAATCTCGATAGGACAACCACGGGAGCCGGCCCGACCCCCCCGGAATTCGAGCAGGGAGTTGACCATGCAGAACAAGGCGATCACGGCCGGCGGCGGCGCACTCCTGGCGGCGGCCGGCGCCCTGGGCGTGCTCATGGGAATGGCCGGGCCCGATCCCGCCCAGCCCCCCGTGCTCCGGGAACCCGAGGGCGCCGTCGTCCCGCGCGGGCTCTCCGCCGCCGAGAAGGCCTTCCTCCAGGCCAACCCCGGCTACTTCCGCGACCGCTCCGGCTCCACCCGCGCCTCCTCGCCCACCGGGCCCGTCGAGTGCGCCGCCGAGTACGAGCCCATGGAGGGCATCTTCCTCGCGTGGGAGTCGTTCACCTCCAACCTCACCGAGATGGCCAAGTACATCACGACCACCGGCAACGCCAACGCCTACATCGTCGTTGACACGCTCGCCGAGCAGACCTCCGCGACCACGATCCTCACCAACGGTGGCGTCAACATGTCGCGCGTCAAGTTCTACATCAGGACCACCGACACCGTCTGGATCCGCGACTACGGGCCCCGCTACATCTACGAGGGCAACGTCCGCGCCATCGTCGACCACACCTACAACCGCCCCCGCCCCAACGACGACGCCTTCAACGCCTGGCTCGGCCCCCAGCGCCATGAGCAGGTCTACGACGTCGGCCTCATCCACGGCGGCGGCAACTACCACCTCAACGCCCTCGACAAGAGCTACTGCACCCGCCTCATCGACAACGAGAACCCCACCCTCACCGAGCAGCAGATCCACGACAAGTGGCTCGCCTACCAGGGCGTCGACACCCACTTCTTCGACCCCTTCCCCACCACGCTCGACTCCACCCAGCACCTGGACATGTGGATGCAGGTCTTCGACGACCACAAGGTCATGATCAGCGACTGGCCCGTCACCGGCGGCGACATGACCACCGCCAAGACCCTCTGCGACAACGCCGCCACCTACATGCAGGGCCAAGGCTACACCGTCACCCGCATCCCCGCCCGACAGGTCGGCGGCACCCACTACACCTACTGCAACGTCGTCATCTGCAACAACCTCATCCTCGTCCCCAGCTACACCAACAGCACCATCGTCTCCGCCGGGTACAACGCCCAGGCCCTCACCGCCTGGCAGACCTCCAACCCCACCAAGACCGTCGTCCAGATCAACGGGCAGGCCATCGTCACCTCCGCGGGCGTCTTCCACTGCATCGCCATGCACGTCCCGGTCAACCGCGGCGGCGTCAACCCCGTCGCTTACCTCCGCACACCCAACGGCGGCGCCACCTACAACCCCGGAGACCAGGTCTCCGTCGCCTGGATCACCGACGACGATGTCGGCGTCTCCAACGTCGACATCCTCCTCTCCCTCGACGGCGGCGCCACCTACCCCTACCCGGTCGCCAGCGCCATCCCCGACTCGGGCTCCTACACCTGGACCGTCCCCGACTACTCCGGCTACCACGCCCGGCTCAAGGTGGTCGCCCGCGACGCCGACGGCCATACCGGCGGCGACGACAGTGATGCCGACTTCGCCATCAGCGGCACCTGCCCCGCCGACTTCGACCTCTCCGGCTTCGCCGACACCGACGACTACGACGCGTTCATCTACCAGTTCCAGCTCGGCGACCTCCGCGCCGATGTCGACGGCTCGGGCTTCGTCGACATCGAAGACTTCATCACTTTCGTTCCCCTCTTCGAAGCCGGCTGCTGACCCGTCCAAACCACTCGCCCCGCTCTTCCCACCCCGCACCCCAGCGGGGTTTTCTTTGCGCCCAGGGCCGTCCCCCGCGAATTGCGGTCAAACGCCGGCCCCTCCCGCAAGATCCCCGTCTCCCCGCCGCATGCACGATGCCCGCCCGACCTCATTCCGAGATCGGCGCGGGAATCTCGCGGATCTTCGTGAGCCCGCGCATGACCCAGCGTTCAGCACTGCGCCGCACTCCGGGGGACGGGCGTACCGGCGCCCCGGCCCGGCGATCCGCTGATCGCGCCAAGGGAGCCTCATCATGACCACCCGGTCCACCGTCGTCCTCGCCGCCCTCGCGGCCGCGTCGATCGCCTCTGCCGCCCACGCGCAGATGCAGCCCTTCCACGGCTTTGACCCCTTCGTCCAGCCCAACGGCGCCATGCCCAACGCCGGCAACTCCCACGCCGCGTGGGTCGCCGCCGCCTCCCCGCTCAGCCCCGCCGGGATCGCCTGCTACGACTTCAACCCCATGGCCGTCGGCACCCCCTGCCCCCCCGGCCTCTTCAACGCCACCGGCACGCCGCTGATCGCCTTCCCCGGCGGCTTGGCCAACTTCAACCCCGTCATCCCCGCCACCGGCGGTTCGATCCTCACCGGCGGCACCGAGTCGGTCGCCAACGGCTGGGACACCACCACGCCACCGTGGTTCGACAACCAGCACCGCCTCTCGCTGGTCGTCCCCTACCAGCTCTCCTCCGTGAACTACGCCTACGACCTGACCTTCAACCCCCCCATCCAGGGCTTCGGCATGTACGTCACCGGCGAGGGCAACACCGTCCAGGCCGGTCAGATGTTCCTGACCTTCACCGACTCGAACGCGAGCTGGATGATCCCGATGAACGCCACCATCGGCGGCCAGTTCGTCGGCTTCATCGACCCCGGCCAGGCGATCAGCCGCGTGACGCTTATGCTCACCCCCGACGTCACCAACACCTACATCCAGCCCTTCATCTCCCTGGACGACATCTGCGTCGTCTGGAACTACGGACCCGGGTGCCCCGCCGACTTCGACCACTCGGGCTTCGTCGACCTCGAGGACTACGACGCCTTCGTGCACGCCTTCGAGAAGGGCGCCGACATCGCCGACTTCGACCACTCGGGGTTTGTCGATCTCGAGGACTTCGGCGCGTTCGTGCATGACTTCGAAGAAGGGTGCTGACTTTACAACGCCACTTTCTGATCGCAGGTTTTGAGTAATTCAGGAGCGACTCCGGCGGCGCGGAGTCGCTCCTTTCTCCTTTTGGCGTGCGACGCCGCGGAGTCTTGGATGTTGCGGCCAGGTACCTGATGATGGCCAGGGCCCGCTCACCCCAACGCCCACGCACGATCCCAGGCGCGGCGGATCAACCGTGAGATGACGTTGCGGATCTGGCAGATCGTCAGGAGTGATTTTTTCCCCCTCGCCGTGCCCAGGGCCTGGCGAAGGGCTCACCGCCGTCAGATCAGGTGCCGCATCAACGACGTGTAGTTCCTCACCTCGAAGTGTCCCAGCCCCAGTTTCACCTTGGCGTCCTCGAAGCATCGCTCTACCGCCCAGCGTGTGAACGCGACCTGAGCAGCGTCTGGAGCGGCACACTCTTTGGGGGCGTTGGACACGAAGTGCTTGATCTCCTTGAGAGCACGTTCCTGGCGATGATCGGAAAGCGCCCACGTGGGGACTCCACGTTCTTCCCGCCCGTCCGCAGGAACGGCATTTCCTTGGCCCCACACCACCGGGCCGCCGAAGTCGTCCTTGACACGGAAGGTGGTCCAGGGCTGGGACGTGAACGCCGGGGAACGCCGGGTGAGGCTGCCGGCCGCCTTGGCCTTGTGCATCTCGCCCGGCAGCACCTTCACCCTCGGGAACGTGCGCGGGTGGCCCGTCTGGCTGTGGCATGCGTGCTCCTTGAGCATCACCGGCAGGGGCCTGGTCCAGCCCGAGGTGCTCGGGGACCCTCCCACGTACAGCACGTTCCGGCCGTCCAGGCCCGTCGCCAAGTCGCTGTGCATCCCATAGCCCGCGTCGAATGTGAGCCAGCTGAACCGCAGGCCGTTGAGACTTGCGCGGTCGAGCAGTTCAAACGCGATCTTCCACTTGGGGCGGTACACCACCTCGTCGGGGATCCTCGCCGCCGGCAACGCTCCCGATCGTCCGACCAGGTCTCTTCGGGCAGGAAGAGTTCACTGTCCACCATGCACCTGGCGTTGGCCGCCGCCAGGGACAGGTGAACGGTGACGGTGCAGTTGTCGGTGGTCCCCTTGGTCCCGCACCACTGCCTCTGCACCCCGGGCGTCTTGTCCCTTCTTGGCGTGGTACGTCTCGTCAAAGATCCCCCCCCCCCCCCCCCCCACCGATTCGGTCGTCGTCGCCTCCTCGCGGATAATCTGCATGGTCCTGGCCCGGACCATCTCGTGGTCCCACCCGGCCTGGGACAGGAACTGCTGATGTTCCTGGGCGGGACGCCGAACTCAAGAGCCATGGGCTCGATGCTCTTGCGTTCCAGGTCCGACAACTGGCCCCGCACGTACAACCGCAGAGTCTCACGCTGCTCACGCCGCGAGAAGCAGTCGTGGAAGCGATCCATCGGGCAACAATGCCGCCATCGATGCCGCGTCCATGCGCGCACCTCCCGCACCCGCCCACACCGCCATCTTTCCTCGGAACAAACCCCTCCACCGCTTGAGCAAATATGGCGTTGTGGTACTGATGCCGGGCGTTTCGGGCATTCGTCATGAGCAGCAATTCCAGGGACCCGGCCTCCAGCCGGGTCTTTCTATGCGCGGAGAGAATCTTTCGGGCGGGGCGGCAAGGTCCACGGCGGTTCGACGCACTCTGATCGGGTGACCGCGTCCCGCACCCCCGGTGGCGACAGGTATCGGGACGCCCGCACGAAAGGAATTCGCCATGAACTCTCAGAACCACAGTCACCTGCGCAACCGCGTCCTTGCCGCGTCCGCGATGGCCGTGCTTGCCGTCGGGGGCCCCGCCCTCGCGCAGCCTCAGCCCTTCCAAGGCTTTGATTACGCGGTCCAGCCCGGCGGGCCCATGACCAACGCCTGGGCCGCGAACGCGGCGTGGGTGAGCTCCCTGGGCAGCCTGTCGCATTCCATCACGTGCGAGACCTTCAGCGAGTACGGCAACGTCACGTTCGCACCGGGCAGCTCCTCCTCCTTCGGAACGGCCCTTCTGGCGTTCCCTTTCTCGGTGGGGTTCAACCCGGTTGCTCCGACGACCGGCGGCGTGATTCTCAACGGCGCGACCGATTCGATTGTCAACGGCTGGGATACCGACACCACCGCCTGGTACGACGCCCAGCAGCGCCTGTCGCTGGTGGTGGGGAACCAGGTCTCCAGCGTCGATTACGTCTACGACATCAACTTCAGCGTACCAATCCAGGCCTTCGGCATGTTCGTGACTGGGAACGGAAACGCCGTCCCCGGCGGTGCCATGTACCTGACATTCAGCGATGCCAGCGGGACCTACACCGTGCCCATGACCAACGCCATGGGAGGGCTGTTTGTGGGCTTCTCGGATCTGGGCCAGCAGGTGTACAAGGTCTCACTGGTCATGACGCCCGATGTCACGGGTCAGTACGTCCACCCGCACATCTCGCTGGATGACATCTGCATCGTGCTGAGCACCGACGGCGGCGGCTACTGCCCCTCGGACTTCGATCACTCGGGGTTCGTCGACATCGACGACTTTACCTCCTTCGTCGGGGCCTTCGAGGCCGGCACCGATGATGCCGACTTCGACCACTCGGCCTTCGTCGACCTGGACGACTTCGTCGGATTCGTCCATGCCTTCGAGGAAGGCTGCTGAAGACAGAAAGGCATTTCACCACAAACCGCACAGAGAAGAACCGGCAGCCAAAGGCAGTTCGGGGAAAGACAACGCGATGGCCGGAGTCTTCCACGTCCTTACCCCTGTCTTTTCTCTCTGTCCTCTGTGCCCTCCGTGGTGAATGTCCTTGAAGGGGCGCCACCGGCGTCCCTTGTGTTTGCGCGCAGGGCCTGCCCGACATCGGGTATGATCCCCGCAGGTGCGGCATATGTTGAAACAGTTCCCGCAGGTGATCCAAACCCGATGAAGCCCGCGACCGGCAACACCAGCCTCCAGCACGAGATCCGCAAGCGCAACCCCTTCGACCTCCCGGAGCAGGAGGCCTACCTCAACATCATCCGCACCGCCAGCTTCCTTACCGTCGAGTTCGAACGCTTCTTCCGCGAGCACGGCCTCTCCGAAGCCACCTACAACGCCCTGCGCATCCTCCGCGGCGCCACCCTCGGGCCCGACGCCCCCGGCAAACGCGCCTGCTCGGAGATCGGCGATCAGATGATCGCCCAGGTCCCCGACGTCACCCGCGTCGTCGACCGCATCGAGAAGCTCGGCCTGGCCGAACGCTGCCGCTGCGAGAAAGATCGCCGCGTCGTCTACGTCCGCATCACCCGCAGGGGCCTCGACCTGCTCGCCCGCCTCGACCGCGAGCTGCTCAAGCTCCACAAGGGCCAGCTCGGCCACCTCTCCCCCCGCGAGCTCGACCGGCTCAGCAGGATCCTCGTCAAGGCCCGCGCCGGCCCCGCCACGCCCGCGCTCCGGACCACCCGCCCCTGAACCTGCTCACCGTCCGGCTCACCGTCCGGCCGGCCGACGAGGCAACGCCCCGTCCCCCTCACGCCGCCGTCGCCGAAGGATCGATCGCCCGCTCCGTGTCCGCCGGCAGCAGAACCCGGAACGTCGTCCCGCGCTGCTTGCCCACCTCGGTGTGCGACTCGATCTCGATCCGCCCCCCGTGCTCCTGCACGATCCGCTTGGTCACCGCCAGCCCCAGCCCCGTCCCCCGCAGCCCCTTGGTCGAGTTGAACGGCTCGAACAGCCACGGCAGCCGGTCCGACGGGATCCCCGGCCCGTTGTCGATCACCGCGATCTCCGCGTACGCCCCGCCGCCGAACGGGTGCGATCCCTTGCCGTGGTTCCCGCCCCCGGCGTGGAACACCGCGCGCACCGTCACCGCCCCCTCCTCGGCCTCCACCGCCTCCACCGCGTTGCCCGCCAGGTTCATCAGCGCCTGGTGGATCAGCTCCGTGTCGATCGGGATCGGCGGCATCTCCGGGTCCACGTCCACGATGAACGCCACGCTCTTGAGCTGCGCCTGCGCCTGCATCAGCTGCGCCACGTCGTCGAGCACCGGACCGATCTTCGCCAGCTGCACCTCCACCCGACGCTGACGCGAGTACGCCAGCATGTTCCCCGTCAGCGTCACGATCCGGTCCACGTTCCGGCGCAGGATCCCCCACCCCCGCTTGGCGATCGACAGGTCGTCCTTCTTCAGCCCAAGCTCCACCACGTCCGCGCCCCCCCGCAGCCCCTGCAGGATGTTCTTCACCGAGTGCGACAGGCTCGCCACCGCCTCCCCCATCGCCGCCAGACGCTCCGTCCGCAGCTTCTCCGCGTACAGCTCCGCGTTCGACAGCGCCAGCCCCGTGTGCTGACCGATCGCGTTCATCAGGTTCAGCTGCTCGGACGTGAACGTGTAGTTCGCGATCGTGCTGTCGATGTAGATCGCCCCGAACACCCGGTCCCGCGAGCGGATCGGCGAGCAGATCGCCGACCGGATGTGGAACCGCTGCACGCTGTCCCCCGACTTGAACCGCGGGTCCCCCATCGCGTTGGTGCTCAGCACCCCCTCGCTCTTCTTGATCGCGTGCAGCACGATCGTCCGGCTCACGTTGATCCGCGCCTCGTCCGGGTCCCGCGGCGCCAGCAGGTACTTCACCACCGCCGGCACGATCTGCGGCTCCGCCCCCGTGTGCCCCGCCCCGCCCACCTCCACCGGCGGCTGCGCCATCAGGATGAACCCACGCTCGGGCTCGAACTCCTCGAACACCACGTCCATCACGCCCTTGAGCAGCTGCTGCCGGTCGGTCGCCTGCGACACCAGCGAGGTCAGCTGGTAAATCACCCGCAGGTGGTCCACCGCCGCCGCCCGCGGCTCGGGCTCCGACAGGATCACCGAGTCGTCGTTGCTCGGGATCGCACGCTCCACCGACGCCTCGATCTGCGACGGCCCCAGCAGCCGCACGATGTCCGGGTCCGAACTGTCCGTCACCCCGAACACAAACAGCGTCGAGCCCGTCCGGATCTGGTCCCCCGGACGCAGCCTCGTCCGCTCCTTGATCGCCACCCCGTTCACGTACGTCCCGTTCTGGCTCGACAGGTCCCGGATCCACCAGATCCCATCGTCGGGCGTCAGCTCCGCGTGCCGGCGAGACACCGTCGTGTCCTGCATCGGCAACGCCTCGCTCGAACGACCGATCAGCTGCGGCTCGTTGTCCGGCAGCTGGAACTTGCGCCCCTTGTCAGGCCCCTGGATCACGTTCAGCACCAGCATGGCTGTAGGTTAACCACCCCAGACCCCCCGGATTCTCTTTTTTTCGGACCCGCACCACGCAACTCCCGCCCGCCCACACCGACAACCACGTGTGCCGCGGGTCGCCGGGCACGGCCGGACGGGTTTTCGGGTCGCGTGGGGTTGCCGCAATGGGAAGATGGGAAAGTCCGATGGGGGCCGACCCCCGAAAGACAGGCGAGTCAGGTCGCGGGGCGTGAGTGGAGGGTCGGAGAGTTCGTTCGATGGGTGAGCCGACCACACCGACCAGGAGCAGCACCGTGCACGCCTACGCCCAGCCTCAAACACGCCGATGGACACACAGCATCGCCAGCCTGCTCGCCGGCGTGCTCGGACTCGCGCCCGCGTCCACCAGCGCCCAGGCCCGCCCCGCCCTGCGCCCGCGAGCCGCCGCCACAGCGCCCGCCCGGCCCGCCGCCCACGACTGGCAGCCCACGACGGGGCTCCTCGATCTGGCCGAGGCCGCCGCAGCGCCCGCCAACCGCGTCGCCGTCGCCTCCCTGCGCGAGATGCGCGCCGACCCCGCCCAGGCCGATGCGATCCTCGCCTCCGCCGTCCGTCACATCAAGGCCGTCCGCCGCGAGCACGCCTCCCGCATCCTTGATGCACGCCGCCAGGCCCTCGCCCGCCTGCAGTCCCGCAGCGCCACGCCCGCCGACTACGCCGGCCTGGAACTGCGCACCAGAACCGCGCTGGACTCCCTGCGACGAACCTGCCGCAGGACCGTCGACTTCGTGCACGTCAGGAGGCTTGCGCTCGGACGGCCGTAACACTCCCGCCGCACGCCAACCAGGCTCTCCGCGCCGTGGACGGAGAGAGTCCAACGACCCCGTCGGTGAAGAGCCGCGGGGTTGTGTGTTTGGCTCCTCGATGGGACCGCATTCCCCGCGCGCCCGACCTCTCAGCACTCCCACGCCCTCGTTCGCCTTCCACAAGCAAACAACTCGGCAACCATTCGCATCCCGCGGCCTCCCCCGGCAAGCCCATCCCAAGCTACTTTCCCCGATCAAATTATTGAGGATGGAAATGTCCCCAAGTCCTTGAGCCCGCCCGTTCGACCCAGTAGGCTCAAGGCAAACGGAGGCACATCATGAACCATCGTTACGCCGCGGGCTTGCTGCTTGCCCTGTGCGGTCTGCCGCTCTGCGCCCACGCCGAGATCGTGCTCATCACCGCGCCCCAGACGATCGGACCGCTGGACACCTTCATCACCGCAACCGGCGGCGGCTCTCCCGTGGCGCTGGTCGATGCCGACATCGTGGTCCAGGGAACCACGCTCACCATCAACGGAAGGCACACGCTCAAGTCCCTCTCGGTGCAGAAGGATGCCGGCGATCAACCCGGCGTCGTCACCCACTCGCAGGCCTTCGTCCAGGACTACTCCGGCGGCCCGGGCTCGGACCTGGTCTTCGGCGCCAGCCTCACCACACTCGGGAACGTCGCGATCGGCGCCGGGAGCGCGATCGATGCTCGCGGGCGCGGCTACTCCGGCGACCAGGGCCCCGGCGCGGGCCACTCGGCCATGTACTTCGGCGGCGGTGGCGGCTACGCGGGCATGGGAGGCTCTGGCGCCCAGGGCGCTGCCGGCGGCGCTGCCTACGGCTCACCGCTGGTCCCGACGGCGCTGGGCTCCGGCGGCGCCGGCTCTCCCTACTACCAGACCCAGGGCGGCGCCGGCGGGGGCACGATCCGCTTGAACGTAAGCGGCACACTCAGCGTCGACGGCGCGATCACCGCCGCCGGCGCCCAAGGCCCATCCAGCGCCGGCGGCGGCTCGGGAGGCGGCATCTGGATCACCTGCGGCACGCTCGCCGGTTCCGGGTCCATCACCGCCAGCGGCGCGGTCGGCTCCTCCTACGCCGGCGGCGGCGGCGGTGGACGGATCGCCGTCGAGTACTCCTCCTCAACCTATTCCGGCCAGATCCAGGCCTTCGGCGGTCCGGGGTACATCCCCGGCGGCGCGGGCACCGTGTGGCTGCGGCCGAGCGCCGGTCGCGCCACGCTGATCGTCGACAACAACGGTGCCGCCGGCGAATTCACACCCATCTCCGGAGCGACCTCCCTCGACGCGAACCTCTACATCCGCGGCGCGGCGGACTTCGGCGACAAGTCCTCGGGCGCCAGCCTCGCGCTCTCGGGCGATGCGCACCTCCAGTCCGGCGGCATCCTCCGGCTCAACGACGGCCCGGTGACCGTCGGTGGGAACATGGACATACAGGCCGGCAGCTCGTTCAACGGCAACGGCCTTGGCTACCCCGGCGGGCAGGGACCCGGCGCGGGCGTCTCCGCCATGTACGACGGCGGCGGCGGTGGCCACGGCGGCGCCGGCGGCTCGGGCGCGCACCCCGGCGCTTCGGGCGGCAATGCCTACGACTCGGCGCTGCTCCCCGCCCAGCTCGGCTCCGGCGGCGCCGGCTCTCCGTACTACCAGACCCAGGGCGGCGCCGGCGGCGGCGCCATCCGCCTGATCGTCGGCGGCGCCCTCAGCATCGAAGGTTCGATCGCCGCCAACGGCGCCACCGCACTCGGCGGCGGCGCCGGCGGTGGATCGGGCGGCGGCATCTGGATCACCTGCTCTACGCTCGCCGGCGCCGGGATCGTCACCGCCAGCGGCGGTGAAGGCGTCCTCGGCGGCGGTGGCGGCGGCGGCGGCCGGATCGCCGTCGAGTACCTCTCCTCGGCCTTCTCCGGACAGTTCCGGGCCTTCGGCGCGCCCGGAGCGATGCGCGGCGGCGCGGGAACCCTGTGGCTCCAGCCCGCCGGCGGCCGCGCCATCTTCATCATCGACAACGACGGATCGGCCGGCGCCATCACACCGTTCGCCGGTCAACTCTCGCTCGACGCCGACATGTACATCAGGGGCTCGGCGCTCGCCGGCACCAAGGCCGCGGGCTCGGGCACAGCCCTCGAGCTCACCGGAGATGCTCGCCTGCAATCGGACGCGGTCCTGTGGCTCAACGATTTGCCGCTGACCGTCGGCGGCGCCATGGAGATCCAGCCCGGCTGCGCGGTCATCGCCGACGGCCTGGGCTACGCCGGCGGACAAGGCCCCGGCGCCGGCCACTCGGCCATGTACACCGCCGGCGGCGCCGGCTACGGCGGCGCGGGCGGCGCCGGCTCGCAAGGAGGCGCCGGCGGCTCGCCCTACGGCTCACCGCTCGTCCCCACGGAACTCGGATCCGGCGGCGGCGGCGCGCCGTACCACGAATCCCAGGGCGGCGCGGGCGGCGGCACGATCCGCCTGAACATCAGCGGCGCCCTCAGCGTCGACGGCACCATCACCGCCAACGGCGCCCCCGCCGTCGGACCCGGCGCCGGGGGAGGCTCGGGCGGCGGCGTCTGGATCACCTGCGCCACGCTCGCCGGCTCCGGCGCCATCACCGCCAACGGCTCGGCCGGCTACGCCGCCACGGGCGGCGGCGGCGGCGGCGGACGGATCGCCATCTACTCCTGCGATATCCAGATGCCCCCGTCGCACCTGTCGGTCGCCGGCGGAGGCGGCTCCACGCCCGGCTCGCAAGGGTCGAAGTTCTTCGGCTCCTCCTCGATCAACATCTTCCTCCAGCCCGAGCCGGCCACCTATTCCGGCGGCGAGCAGGTCTCGCTCGTGGTCGATGCCGCGGGCGACGGGCCACTGAACTTCCGGTGGTACAAGGACCACGAACCGCTCGCCGACGGCGGCCGCATCTCCGGCGCCGCGACCACGCAACTGACGCTCAGCCCCATCGACTGCGCCGATGCGGGCGAGTTCTACTGCGTGGTGGAGGATTCGTGCGGCAGCTTCCCGACCGACCCGGCCGCGATCACCGTGCTCGCCCCGTCGGACTACGACGGCTCGGGCTTCGTCGATACCGACGACTTCACCGCCTTCGTGATCGACTTCGAGCTGGGCATCGACGAGGCCGACTTCGACAAGACCGGGTTCGTCGACACCGACGACTTCACCGCCTTCGTGCTCGCGTTCGAGGCCGGGTGCTGAAGACGGCGACCGCATCAGGACCGCCGACGGCGGAGCACGAACAGGGCTCCCACCCCGATCACCGACGCCGTGCCGCTCCCCGGCACCGCGGTGAACCCGAAGTTGGGCCCCACGTAGGCATCGCCGTACGACAGGGTCGGCAGCGAGAGCGACGAGTCGTAGTTGTACTTGTAGCCGAGGAAGTTGATCCCCGGCGCAGCGCCGGCGTTGCCCGACACCGCGTGCGTGATGTACTGCGCCACCTGGCCGGGGGCCATCAGCCCCACCACCGCGTACTGCGTGTTGGGCACGAGGTTGACCGGGGCGATGCTCGCCATGTCGAACGACCCCGGCGGGAGCGGGTTGGACGTCGTCGTCACGTTCACGGAGGCCAGCAGCGCGCCGTCGCTCACGCGGAACAGACCCACCGCGTTGCGGTGCGCTGCGCCGTCGTGGTAATAGCCCAGCGTCGACACGGTGATCGGGGCATCCACGGAGAAGAACAGACCGTCGTTGCCGACGGTGGAGGTCTGCGTCCCGACGGCCGCGTTGAAACCGCCGGAAAAGCTGAACGCCAGGCCCGCCAGCGCCTGCGATGCAAAGCCCACGACCGCCGCCGCGCCCAAGGTCCGCACGATCCGTGTACGCCGATTCGTTCCGAACATGCAACCTCCGATCGATGCCGATGACCTGGTTCTGGCCGGCGCGGGGACGGTCCCCCGCCGAGGCGGAAGAATCAAACACCCGGGCGTGCCGAACGGACGCCCGTCATCGAGCATCCGTTTCGTGCCGCCCGATGCAACCGGCAACGCCGCGCGATCGCGCCCCCCGGACCGCGCCGCCGTCACACTCCGCACACACCGGTCATTCGGAACCCCGAGCCGCGCGAGCGAAGCCGGCTCCGCGCACCCGGAGCCTTCGTTCCCAGCGCACAACACACCCGCCGCTCCGCAAAGCCCCGGAGCGCGGCGACCTCCCGGATTCCCCGGCGCGCACAAAGAGCGCCATTGCCCGCAAACCCGGTTTCCCGCCTCTCTGGCGGGCCGCTCGGCGGGAGGTCCCGAGGGTCCACCCACGCGCGCAGAATCGATCCTGGGGCATCGTAGTGCATAGCACTTTTTGTGCGCTATTTCAGGCACATCCGCGCACTTTGACCCATTCCATGCCCGCGAATCTCGCCCGCTGGCACGGATTGTGCACCGGCGTATTTGGTCGCCGCGGGGTCGTACACTCCACCCCGATGGCCAAGCGATCCGCCCCGGCGCCCGAACAGATCTCGCCCGAACACCGCATCGTCCTCATCAAGGGGCCCGATGCCTTCCTGCGCTGGCTGCGGACCAACGAGCTCCGCGCCATGCTCGCCAAGGCGCACGGGTCGTTCGACACCTTCCAGTTTGATGGGGAGTCCTGCCGGATCGCCGATGTGCTCGACGAGTGCCGCACCTTCGGGCTCATGGCCGGCCACAAGCTCGTCATCGTCGACAACGCCGACAAGATGCTCAAGTCCGCCGAGGACGATGAGGAAGAGGCCGCGCCGGCGCCGGCCGGGGCGCGGCGATCCGGGCCGGCGATCGACACCTCCCCGCGCGGCCTGATGATGCGGTACGCGCTGGCGCCGCCCGGGGGCGCCACGCTGGTGCTGCGCGCGGGCACGTGGCACAAGGGCAAGATCGACGAGCAGATCCAGAAGGTCGGGGCGATCCTCACGTGCGATGAGCTCAAGGACGAGCAGGCGATCGCGTGGGCGATCCAGCGCGCCGCGGGCTCGCACGAGGCGACCCTCGCGCCCGAGGCCGCGCGGGTGCTCATCGAGCGGCTGGGCTGCGACCTGGGCCGCATCGACGGTGAGCTGGGGAAGCTGGCGATCGGCGTGGGCAAGGGGGGCACGATCACGGCGGCGATGGTCGCCCAGTCCGTCGGCCACACGCGCGAGGAGGAAGCCTGGGACCTGCAGCGCGTGCTTCTGACCTCCGATGCGCCCACGATCCTGGGCCAGCTGCGGCAGGTGGTCGATGTCTCGCGCCAGCCGACCACCCTGGTCACGTGGGCGTGCACCGACCTGGCGCGCAAGCTCTACGGCGCCTGCGCCGGCCTGGCCGCGGGCGCCAACCCCTTCCAGATCGCCGGCGCGCTGCGGCTGTGGGGCGAGAGCAAGGATGCGATCCTGGGCGCTGCCCAGCGCACCACACCCGGGATCGCCGCCCGCCTGCTCGCGTCGTGCGTCGAGACCGATGCTCGCCAGAAGTCGGGCCTGGGTGACCCGTACCGCTCCCTCGAATCGCTGAGCCTGCGCTTTGCGCGGGTGCGGGGTGGGGGTGTAGGTGGACGGGGCGGGACGAAGTAGGTCGGCCGGTTATCATGGGGCGGCCGGCGATCGGTGAAGGTGGGGATGCTCATGGCAGAACAGTTCGATGTCTTCCTGAGCTACAGCTCCAAGGACAGGGCGGTTGTCCATGCGCTGGCCGACCGGCTCAAGGGCGACGGGCTGAGCGTGTGGCTGGATGCGTGGCGGATCCGGCCGGGTGACAACATCCCATCGAAGATCGAGGAGGGGCTGAAGCACTCGCGGGTGCTGGCGCTGTGCATGTCCGCGCACTCGCTGGGGGCGGACTGGCCGATGCTGGAGAGCCAGACGTTCCGGTTCCGGGACCCGCTGAACAAGGAGCGGCGGTTCATCCCGGTGCGGCTGGACGATGCCCAGGTCGAGGGATCGCTGGCGCACTTTGCGTACGTGGATTGGCGAGCGGACCGGGGCGGGGAGGAGTATGGAAAGCTGCTGGAGGCGTGCCGGTCGGAGAAGGCCGCGCCGACTCCGGAACTGCTGAGGGCGCAGGATGGCTCCGAACGAGGAGTCGTCCCTCTGGGACACACGAACGATGTGCGGTCTGTCGCATTCAGCCCGGATGGTTCATTGGTCCTCTCGGGAAGCGATGACGAGACGGTGCGGCTCTGGGAGGCCGCTTCAGGCCAGTGCCAGCGCGTCTTCAGGGGGCACACCGGCTGGGTCCGGAGCGCGGCCTGGAGCCCCGACGCCAGACTCGCAATCTCCTCGGGCGGTGACAGTACTGTGCGGCTCTGGGAGATCGGCTCGGGAGAGTGCCTGCGCGCGCTCCATGGACACCGCAATATCGTCTGGAGCGTGGCGTGGAGCCCCGACGGCACCCGCGCCCTCTCCGGGGCCGGTGACAATACCGTGCGGCTCTGGGATGTCGGTTCGGGAGAGTGCCTGCGCGTGCTCAAAGGACACTCCGGCACAGTCTTTAGCGTGGCGTGGAGTCCCGACGGCACCCGAGCCCTCTCTGGGGCTGGTGACGGGAGCGTGCGGCTCTGGGACGTCGGCACCGGGAAGTGCCATCGCGTACTCCAAGGACATTCCGCGACAGTTTGGAGCGTGGCGTGGAGCCCCGACGGCACGCTCGCCTTGTCCGGATCCGCTGACCGTACCGTGCGGATCTGGGAGATTGGTTCGGAAAACCCACCGCGTGTGCTCAAAGGGCACACCCTGGACGCCATGAGCGTGGCTTGGAGTCCCGATGGCACGCACGCCCTCTCCGGCGCCGATGATAGGACCGTGCGGCTCTGGGAAGTCGGCTCGGGCAAGTGCCTTCGCGTGCTCGAAGGACACACTCGCACCGTCTATGGCGTGGCTTGGAGCTCCGACGGCACGCGCGCCCTGTCCGGCTCCGCGGACAAGACCGTTCGCCTCTGGAACATCAACTCGGGCGAGTGCCTGCGCGTGTTCGACGGCCGCTCCGACCCCCGACCTCCGCCTTCGAATCAACCCGCCCGAATCACCCCCCCAGCCGCGCCGGACCAGACTCTTTACACCAACGCAAAGGTCCTGCTCGTCGGCGAGAGCGGGGCGGGGAAGACGGGGCTGTCCAAGCGGCTTGCCCTCGACGGCTGGGAGCCTAGCGACTCGACCGTCGGCGCCTGGGCGACCCAGTGGAAGTTGCCCGTCTCCTCGACCGATGGCATCGAGCGCGAGATCTGGCTGTGGGATTTCGGGGGCCAGGCCGACCAGCGGCTGATCCACCAGCTCTACATGGATGAGACCGCCCTGGCGGTCCTGGTCTTTGATGGGCAGAAGGAAGACCTGTTCGAGGCGCTGGGCCAGTGGGACCGGGACCTGACCAGGGCCGCGCGCAAGGACTTTGCCAAGGTGCTCGCGGCCGGCCGCATCGACGCCGGGGGCCTGCGGGTCGGCAGGCGTGACATCGAGAAGTTCGCCGCCGATCGCAAGTTCCGGGGGTTCATCGAGACCAGCGCCAAGAAGAACATCGGCTGCGAGGAGCTCAAAGCGGCGATCCTGGAGGGGATCGACTGGGACCGGATCCCCTGCCGCACCACCGAGACCCTCTTCAAGAGGCTCAAGGAGGAGATCATCCGGCTCAAGGACGAGGGGCGGGTGCTGCTGCGCTTCAACGAGCTGCGCGAGACGCTGCAGCTGCGGCTGTCGGGGCGGAGCGGGCCGTTCAGCGATGAGCAGCTGCGCGCGGTCGTCTCCCTGCTCGCCGGGCCGGGCGTGGTGTGGGAGCTGGCGTTCGGGAGCTGGGTGCTGCTCCAGCCCGAGCGGATCAACGCGTACGCGCAGGCGGTCATCCGCACGATCCAGACCGACGAGAAGCAGCGCGGCTGCCTGATGGAGGATCGCGTCCTGCGGGGGGAGCTGAGCTACGACTCGTCGATGCCCAAGCTCGCGGGCGATGAGGAGCGGTTCGTGCTGCTGGCGATGCACCAGACGCTGGTGGAGCGCGGGCTGTGCCTGCGGCAGCCGACGGGCAAGGGCAACCTCCTGGTCTTCCCGAGCTACTACCGGCGGGAGCGGCCCGAGGGGGTGAAGTTCCCGGCGGTGCTGGTGAGCTACCGGTTCACAGGGTTCCTGGATGAGATCTACGCGATGCTGGTGGTGCGGCTGCACCACACCGAGCCGTTCGTGCAGGATGAACTCTGGCGGTACGCGGCGGATTTCAAGACCAGGACGGGCCGGCAGCTGGGCGTGAAGCTGTCGCGCCGGGCGCCGGGGGAGGGCGAGCTGGAGGTGTACTTCGACCCGGCGGTGCCCGAGGAAGAGAAGATCCTGTTCAGCAAGTACATCCACGAGCACCTGCTGCAGCATGCGCGGGATGTGGAGCGGCTGCGGCATTACGTGTGCGCGCATTGCGGGACGCCGGTGGGCAACCGGGAGCTGGCGATGCGGCGGCTGGGCGACTGGCTGCAGGGCCGGCCGCCGGAGGCCGCGGCCGGCGAGTGGTTCAAGACCCGCAAGGCCAAGCAGGAGGCCCCGACCATCATCTGCGCGGGGTGCGAGAAGCGGGTGCCGTTGTGGGATGAGATGGAGCAGTGCTTCGCGAGCCCGGAGATCCAGCGGCGCGTGCGCGAGATGCAGGAAGAATCGGCGATCGTCCTGAGCAACCAGAGCAAGGAGCGGGCGCTGGTGGGCGAGGTGATCTCGACGGTGGCGCTGGCCAACCAGATCAGCCGCGAGTTCAGCGTCGCGGACCAGGGCATCGACATGGAGATCGAGTTCACCGACGATGAGTACAAGGCGACCGGGGCCAAGCTGTACCTTCAGCTCAAGTCGGGGGATTCGTACCTGCACGAGCGCAAGGGTGACGAGGCGGAGATCTTCCGGATCAAGGAGGATCGCCACGCGCGGTACTGGATGGCGCAGAAGTTCCCCGTGCTGCTGGTGGTCCGCAACTCCGAGGGCGAGGTGCGCTGGATGGAGGTGCGCGACTGGCTCAAGCGCGAGACCGACAACGGCCGCAAGCCCGTGAAGCAGATCGTCTTTGAGGGGGAGCGGCTGGATGTGATGAGCGTGCGGCGGTGGCGGGACAAGGTATTGGGCCAGGTGCAGGGCGGGCCGTGATGGGGGTACTGGGGGCGATCGGGGCCCGCCGGGGCTTGAGAAACCCAAGCGATCGCACCCGAACAACCGATAAACGCAAAAGCCGGCGGAGTCCGGCGGCATTGTCCATGCGCGGCCCGGCCGGGCCGCCAGAGCAGGAGGCTCTTCATGCTGGTTCTGCGCCCGTCCGTCCCGCGCGCCATCCGACCCATCCCCGCACTGTTCTGCGCGGCGAGCCTGCTCGCGGGCGCCTGCCAGAGCACCCGACCGACCCCGGACAATCCGCCGGCCGATGCATCGCTGCATTCTCTGGAACCGGGCGCCTCATCGGACCCGGCCCGGCAGGTGGGCAGCGAACAGGAACTCGCCCAGTCGCGCGAGGCGACGATCCTCTCTCCCATGGGGCTGGAACCGCGGCAGGCTCGGCGAGCGGGCGATGCCGGCGTGCAGGCCCCGGGAGATTCCGGCGCTGCCGGGGGTGCGGGGACAGCTGCCGCGGCGACCCCCACGGCAGCCGCGGCCGAAGCGCAGGACAAGCCCGCCGAGACTCCCGCGGCCCGGATCGCGGTTCACGCGGCCGAGCTGCGGGCGCTGCTGGTCGAGCGGGCGCAGGCCTCGACCGACCCGCTCGCCGCTTCGATCGCGCTGGCGGCGTTTGATGCGGCGATCGACCCGGCGGCGGGCGGCACGGTCGACCTGAAGCTCTCACCCACGGAGCAGCGCACGCTCACGATCGCCAAGGATCTGTTCGCGAGAATGCTCCAGGGGCCGGGGACTCACGGTGGGCCCGCGCGGCTTGCCGACCTCATGATGGACGCCGCGGCGAACCTCTCGAAGGATGCGGGTGTGCGCATCAGCCACGCGGCGCTGTGCCGGCGGGTGGAGTCGTTCGGGAGGTTCGATCCGTTCCCGACCGCGAGCTTCCTGGCGGGCCAGACGCACCGGGCGATTGTGTACGTCGAGCTCGACCGGTTCGCGACCCGGGAGATGACCTCCTCGGACTCGATGTCGGCCGAGGGGGGCCGGTGGACGGTCGAGGTTTCGCAGGAGCTGGAACTGATCCACGATGCGGATGGTCGCCAGCAGTGGTACCGGCCCCCGCAGACGGTCTCGGACTCCAGCCGGACGCTCCGGCACGATTTCTACCTGGTGAACACGATCGACCTGCCGGCGACCCTGACGGTCGGGGCGTACTCGCTGAAGGTGACGATCCGGGACAGGACCAGCGGGGCGACCGACGAGCGGGTGATCCCGCTGCAGGTGATCGCCGATCCGAGTGCCCTGCAATCGCCGCGTTCGGGGGCGTTCAAGGCGGCGACCCCTCCGACGGCGGCTAAGTAGTCAGAAATATCTCGAATAGTCCCCTCCCTGCCAGTTGGGCAGTTGATCGGGCCGGGCGGCCGGCTGGGGGCCCTAGAACGCGGTTGGGACCCATCCGGGAGCGATCCGGAGCCGGATTCTGATCTCCGCGCAATCGGCACGCCCCGTGCTACCGATGTATCTCCGCCCAGACCCTGCAACGGCGGGGAAGACTGTCCGGTAACTATGCCGGCCGGCACCTAAGATCTCGCGGTCGCCGCAGGGCGATCGGGGGTGACAGGCAGGGGCAAGTCGGCAGGCTTTGCGCTCCGCCGCGGTTTCGGCGGTCGCGGAGTCGAAAATCGGGTCCAGCCCAGAACCCGGGGCGGGGCCCGACGAACCACTCATACGGATCCACGCGATTCGAGAAAGCAGTGGGAGGCACGAGATGTTCGAACGCTTCACCGATCGAGCCCGCAAGGTCATGGCCCTGGCAAACCAGGAGGCCCAGCGGTTCAACCACGAGTACATCGGGACCGAGCACATCCTGCTCGGCCTCGTGAAGGAAGGGTCGGGGGTCGGGGCCAACGTGCTCAAGAACCTGGACGTGGACCTTCGGAAGGTGCGCCTGGAGGTCGAGAAGCTCGTGAAGGCCGGGCCCGAGATGGTGACGATGGGCAAGCTGCCCCAGACGCCGCGGGCCAAGAAGGTGATCGAGTACGCGATCGAAGAGGCGCGGAACCTGAACCACAACTACGTCGGCACCGAGCACCTGCTCCTGGGGCTGCTGCGCGAGCACGACGGGGTGGCGGCGCAGGTGCTGATGAACCTGAGCCTCAAGCTCGAGGAGGTCCGCGAGGAGGTGCTCAACCTGCTGGGCGCGGGCCAGGGCAACGAGGATGCGGGCACGGCGGGGGCCGGGGGCGCGGAGCCCGCGGGCCCGGGCGCGCCCGGGGCGCTGGGCTCTTCGAGCGGCGCGGCGGCCAAGGGCAAGAGCAAGACGCCGGCGCTGGACAGCTTCGGGCGTGACCTGACCGAACTGGCCAAGGAGAACCAGCTGGACCCGGTGATCGGGCGGCAGACCGAGATCGAGCGCGTGGTGCAGGTGCTGTGCCGGCGCACCAAGAACAACCCGGTGCTGCTGGGCGAGGCGGGCGTGGGCAAGACGGCGATCGTCGAGGGCCTGGCCCAGCGGATCATCAACGGGGAGGTCCCGGAGATCCTGCACGACAAGCGGCTGGTGGTGCTGGACCTTGCAATGATGGTCGCGGGCACCAAGTACCGCGGGCAGTTCGAGGAGCGGATCAAGGCGGTCATGAACGAGGTGCGGCGGGCCAAGAACGTGGTGCTGTTCATCGACGAGCTGCACACGCTGGTGGGCGCGGGCGGGGCCGAGGGGGCGATCGACGCCTCCAACGTGCTCAAGCCGGCGCTGGCGCGCGGCGAGATCCAGTGCATCGGCGCGACGACGTTCGACGAGTACCGCAAGTACATCGAGAAGGACGCAGCGCTGGCACGGCGTTTCCAGGCGATCACGGTCGATCCGCCCAGCAACGACCAGACCGTCGAGATCATCAAGGGCCTGCGCGACAAGTACGAGCAGCACCACCGCGTGCGGATCACCGACGAGGCGATCCGGGCGGCGGTGGACCTGTCGGGCCGGTACATCACGGGGCGTGTGCAGCCGGACAAGTCGATCGACGTCATCGACGAGGCGGGGGCGCGGGTGCGCATCCGCACGATGACCAAGCCGCCGGACCTGGCGGAGATCGAGGCCGACATCGAGCGCCTCAGCGTCGAGAAGGACGAGGCGGTCAAGGCCGCGGACTACGAGCGGGCCGCCGAGCTGCGCGACAAGGCCGAGCAGCTGCGCAAGCGCAAGGAAGAGATCCAGAAGCAGTGGCGGGCCAAGGCCCAGGAGATCGACGGGGTCGTCGACGAGGATGTGGTCGCCGAGGTTGTCTCCAAGATGACGGGCGTGCCGCTCAAGCGCCTGGAGAAGGAAGAGGCCCAGCGGCTGCTGGACCTCGAGAAGGAGCTGCACAAGAAGGTCATCAGCCAGGAGGAGGCGATCCGCGCGGTCGCCAAGGCGATCCGGCGGGCCCGCGCGGGCCTGAAGGACCCCAAGCGTCCGATGGGCAGCTTCATCTTCATCGGCCCCTCGGGCGTGGGCAAGACGCTGCTCTCCAAGGCGCTGGCCGAGTTCATGTTCGGTGATGAGGAAGCCCTCGTGCACCTGGACATGAGCGAGTACATGGAGAAGCACAACGTCTCCCGCCTCGTGGGGGCGCCCCCCGGGTACGTCGGCTACGAGGAGGGCGGCCAGCTCACCGAGCGCATCCGCCGCAGGCCGTATTCGGTCGTGCTGCTGGACGAGGTGGAGAAGGCCCACCCCGACGTGTTCAACATGCTCCTGCAGATCATGGAGGAAGGCCGCCTGACCGATTCGTTCGGCCGCAACGTGGACTTCAAGAACACGGTCCTGATCATGACCAGCAACATCGGCGCTGACCTGATCAAGGGCGGCGCTGGGTTCGGGTTCGGCAAGCGCACCGAGAACTCCGACTTTGACAACATCAAGTCGATCCTGATGAAGGAAGTGGAGCGGTTCTTCCGCCCCGAGTTCATCAACCGGCTCGATGACATCATCGTCTTCCGCCCGCTGACCAAGGAAGACCTCACCCGCATCATCGACTACGAGGTGGGCAAGGTCGCCAAGCGGCTGGCCAGCCAGAGCTTCACGCTCGAACTCGACGCCGCGGCCAAGGAGTTCCTGATCGAGAAGGGGTACAACCCCGACTACGGCGCCCGGCCGCTCCGCCGCTCGATCGGCACCTACATCGAGGACCCGCTGAGCGAGATGCTGCTGACGGGCGATGTGAAGGCCCCGGCGCGGATCCTGGTCAGCCGGCGCGCGGGCGCCGATGGCAAGCTCGACGAGCACCTGTTCTTCGACCACCAGTCGGCGCAGACGCCGGCGAGCACGCCGGCGACCGCCCCGAGCGGCAAGTCCGACAACGGGGACAAGCCCGTGGGGGCCGGGGCGGGGTCGACGTAAGACGAAGGCACTGGGCGTTGGGCACTGGTGCCGGAGAATGCGAAGACATCAGCCACACCCGGCCCCGCGGCCGGGTGTTTTGTTGTCCGCAGGGCGGCTCGCGCGGGTGACCGTCGATCCGTGGCCCGGCTAGACTGGGCCGTTGACCATCGGCGATCAGAACTTCGGCGATCGGGCCATCGCGATCATCGGCTCGGGAGTGGCCGGCCTGACCACCGCGCTGGAACTGTGCGCCCGCGGCCGGGCCGTCGCCATCTACGCGGATCGCCGCGGCCGCACCCCCGCCTCGCACGTCGCCCCCGCCCTGTTCACACCGTACTCCGGGCCCGATGAGGCCCGCTTCCGGCGTCGCACGGAGGCAGCGCTGACCGCGCTGACCAGGATCTCCCGGGAGCACGGCGATTCGGGGGTGCGCCTCGGGGAGCTGCGCGAGTACCACTACGCGAGCCAGCCGCGGCGGGCGTGGCTGGATGATCTCCTGCACACGCGGGAGATCGCCGCGCCATCGCCGTGCGTGGAGGCGACCATCAGCACCCGCCCGCACATCGACATGCTCCGCTACATCCCTTGGCTCGAGGCCCGGGCCCGCGCGGCGGGTGTGGTGTTCATCGATCGCCGGATCGCTTCCTTCGATGAGCTCTTTGCGATCGGTCACCGGACCATCATCAACTGCGCGGGGCTGGGGGCAAGGGAGTTGACGGGCGATCCGCTGCTCAAGCCCATGCACGGGCAGGTGGTGCACGTGCCCAACGACATCGGGCTCACCTACAGCCTGCACGACGATGCCCCCGGCGGGCTGGTGGCGTACATCTTCGTGTTCGGGGACCGGCTCGTGCTGGGCGGGACGTTCGATCCGGGGCGGGACGATGACCGGACGGACCCGGCGGCGATCGAGGGGATCGTCGCGCGGTGCCGGAACCTGCTGAAGATGGACGGCCACGGGGCGTGGGAGGGGCTTGCCCGTGGCCGAACGCGCGAACTGGCCGCGGCCCGCCCGGCGCGGGGACCCGGGGGCGAATTCGAGCACGTGCGCGTGGAGCGGGAGGATGCGGGCGGGGGGCGGGTGATCGTGCACCACTACGGCCACGGCCGCGCGGGGGCTTCGCTCTCGTGGGGGACGGCGGGCGAGGCGGCGGGGCTGGCGATCGGGGCCGCGGCGGTGTGAAGCCGGGCCGCCGGGCCGGTGCACCGGGTTCCCGGCGGCGCCTCGAGGGTGTCGCCGGCGGCGCGGGTCGCGGCGTGGGGGCCGCAACCGGGACGGGCCGTTGCGGTACACTCTGGCATCTCAGGGAGGCTCCTCATGCACCGCCGTCGCCCGGATTTCCGCGGATTCACGCTGGTCGAGATGCTGGTGGTGCTGGGGATCATCCTGCTGGTGGTGTCGATCTCGCTTCCGGCGATCATGAGCGCGCGCAAGTCGTCGCAGGTGGGCGTGGGGGCTGCGCAGATGAAGTCGCTCAATGACATGCTGATCAACCGGGCGATGGAGCGCAAGGGCCGGTTCCTGACGGTCGAGAGCGATGCGCAGACGGCGGCGAACGCGGCGTACTTCTTCGGGTTCGACCACTGGAGCCGGTTCACGGGCGAGGGGTTCGCGGCGTACTGGTATTCGTACCTGCTGGCGACCGACCCGGGCGGGGGGCTGAAGGTCGAGACGGCGATGTCGCCGGCCGACGGTGAGGTGCTGGGGACGCGCGCCGCGGGGGGCGACCACGGTCAGAAGCTGTTCCCGGCGTCGTACTACTACTCGCCGACGATGTTCAGCAGCTGGCACGAGTACGACTTCACGACCACATCGAACAAGTGCTGCCCGTCGGAGTACGGGGCGATGTACCGGGGGGACTGCTGCGATCCGATGCACAACTGCGCGAAGGTGCCGTGCGGGATCGGGGTGGCGAGCCTGGAGGAGATCACGTTCCCGGATTCCAAGGTGATCCTGTTCGACCGGGCGGATTTCATGACGCCGACGCGCAGCCAGAGCGACGGGGGCAAGGGGAAGGACCGTCCGCTGCCGCCGGCGTGGAACAACCCCAAGGCCAAGCCGCACGTGGCGCTGGCCGACGGGTCGGTCTCGACGGTCTCGGTGACGGGGCTGACGCAGAAGGCCGCCGAGTCGATGAAGAACGACCCGCAGCTGGAGATGGTGCCGGTGGACCTGTTCGCGGTCCCCGACAGCATGCCGATCGTGCCGTTCCATGGCACGGCGGTGCTGGACCTGAACACCACGTCGACCGACGGGCTGTACCCCTATTTCTTCGCGGGGACGCGCTACGGGTCGCGGGGCAGGGACCTGACGCCCGACTCGCGCAAGTGAGCGCCGCGGTGCGCGGGGACGGGGGCGGCGGGCGTCCGGAGCGGGAGAGGACAGGCAAAAACTGCGTGCTTGGGGCCGCGGCGGGGCGGGGGCGGTGGGTTTCCACCACGGGGAACCGCTTGAAAATTGCGCCGTAAGTTCAACGGGACAAAGGACTTTGCTTCATATACTCATCATTTTGAGTTGTTGGGGAGAAAAGTCCGAAATGAAGCGTACTTCATATCCGTGAGGACCGCGCTTCGGGCGCGGCGGACCGGAAGCCGGGATGGTCGGGGCGCCGAACTCTTCGGTGCTGTGGGCGGGGTGGGGAAATCCGAGCTTCTCCAATTCGACGGAAGGCGTTCTTGTATGTGCACACTCCGCGCTCTGCTGGGGGTCGCGATCATCGCGGCCGGGTCTTGTCGTGCGCCCGCCAGACAGGCTGACCTGGTGCCGGGTCCGGAGGGAGGTCCCCCGGTCACCAGGTTGACGAAGGTCGGGAAGAACTACGAGCTGCGCGACGCCGCCTCCGGGGCGATGATCATGCAGCAGCGCAACGCGCTGGCGCAGGTGGCGGTGTACGACCCGCGCGTGACGTACACGGTGCAGATGAACGAGCAGCCGACGGGCTACGACATGGTGGTCACGTTCACGAACCCGACGGGCGACACGGTGCCGGTGGGGACGATCTACGCGGGCATGCTGACGATCGGGCAGGACATCGAGTACCTGGACGTTCGTCACAGCAGCGTGTGGCGGCCGGCGAGCTTCACGTCGTTCGTGGGGCGGGCGTACATGTACCCCAACGACCTGTACTCGCCGATCTTCGAGGCCCGGGGCGCGGGGTACGCGGTGGGGGTCTCGCTGCGGTACCCGGCGATCGAGTACGACCACGACGTGCGGGTGGCGATCATGAACCCGACGGGGAGCAACTCGGGCGAGGGCGGCCCGGGCTGGGGCGCGGGGTTCCGGTTTTCCGACCCGCCCAACACACCGCCGTCGCAGGCGCTGCTGCACCCGGCCAGGCTGTCGCCGTACTCCTCGAAGCAGTACGTGCTGTGCGTGCGGGTCACGCGGGACCGCGAGGACTGGATGACGACGCTCCTGCCCTACCGCAGGTACTTCCGCGCGATGTACGGGGGCGTGTCGTACGAGCGGATGACCAAGCCGATCCTGCCGATCGGGATCGCCGACGGGGTGTGGCAGGAGCCGGGGAACATCGACGGGTACGGTGACCCGACGATCCGGCGGCCGGACGTGTTCGGCTGGGGTCCGTGGGCCGACTCGCTCGTTGGCATCGCGGGCTACTCCTCGGTGATGCTCTGGGCGCCCTCGGGGATGTACTTCTTCAACCCGCAGTACAACTACCCGTTCCAGATCACGACGCGCTGGCAGGCGAGCCCCGAGCTGGCCACGGCCTTCGACCCGGAGATCGGGCTGCCCCGCGTCGCGCAGTCCGGCAAGACGCTGGGCCTGTGGTGGGGCCGCAGCCTGGACATCTCGTCGGGCTGGGACCCGGCGGTGGTCACTCCGCTGGACCCGGCCAACCCGGCGCACGTGGCGATGGCCGAGGCCGAGCTGTCCGGGGCGATCCGGGCGGGGGTGACGCTCATCGGGATGGACACGTGCAACCCTTCGATCAACGGGATCCGCAACGCGTACCTGTGGATCAAGCACCTGCGCGAGCGGTTCACGGGGCTGACGTTCGTCGCCGAGCCCAGCCCGTGCGACATCCTCAACACGCTGGTGGGCGGCGTGCTGCCGGGGTGGGCCCTGGACGGCAGCCCCAAGACGCTCGACGACTGCTACCCGTTCCGCAACCCGCACTACCTCGCGGACTTCCTCCTGCCGGGCCACGAGACGATCATGAGCTTCCGGTACAACAACCACTGGGACTTCTTCGGGTGGACGCCCACGGAGGCGGACATCGACCACGACGTGCGGTGGTTCGCGTCGATGGGGTACATCCCGATGGTGTGGTCGGGCATCACGACGGTCGCCGACGTGGAGGCCGCGGAGACCTGGACGTGGACGGTCCCCCCGCTGCTGCGCATGGAGATGCAGCAGGGCGACGGGGGCGCCTCGGGCCAGGGATCGGACGATGCGGGCCACGGGACCACGGACGGCAACACGCAGGACCAGACGGGCGGCGGGCAGCACGGCTCGACCGGCACTTCCAAGTGACCCGGAGCGCCGGCGGGGGCTGGGGCAACCGCGGGCGCGCCGGCCGGACAGGATGGGTCTGCAAAAGCAATCCGGCCCGGGCGCTTGCCCGGGCCGGATGTGTGTTGAATGCGATCCTCGCGCGTGGACAGGGCCACGGCGCGGGGTGAGCGGCTTAGCGGCGGCGACGCAGCGCGGCGATGCCGGCCAGGCCGACCATGGCGAGGCTGCCGGGGGCGGGAACGAGGGCCTCGATGTAGACCGTGGTGTCGAGCACGGAGTCGGAGGTGTCGGAGACGATGAAGGTCAGGTTGTTGTAGCCGGCGTGCACCGGGACGACGAACTTCATCTTGGGGGAGCCGTTGGCGGCGACCAGGACGCCGTCGAGCTCGGTCTCGACCACGTTCTGCATGCCGGGGTGGTTGATGTTGATGGGCAAGCCGGACTCGAAGGCGTAGTTGACGCCGTTCACGTAGAGGCCGAAGCCGTCGACGTACTGCGAGCCGACGTACTCGGCCCACTCGTCGGAGCCGAAGACGACGTCGAAGGCGATGATCGAGTCGCTGGCGCCCGCGTCGATGGTGATGTCCAGGCGGGTGACGTCGTAGTGGTCGTACGCGCCGGTGATCGGGTCGAGCAGGGCCTCGTCCGCGGCGTTGGCGGCGATGCCGCCACCGGTCGAGAAGCCGGTGCTGGTGTTGGGGCCGGTGCCGTAGAAGGGGACCGCGCCCGAGGACAGGACGATGCCCGAAGCGCCGAGGTTGTAGCTGTTGGCGCCGGCGATGAAGTAACCGGAGCTGGCCAGGCCGGAGGCTCCGATCGCATCGTTGTGATACTCGAGGGCCGAGCTGACGACCGTGAGGCCACCGCCGCCGGTCAGGATGCCGGCCAGCGTATTGGCGTTGGTGTTCTGGCTGACGGCGATCTGTGCGTTCGCGCTGGCGGCAATGCCGGCGAGAACACACGCTGCAACACACATCTTCATGTCAACTCTCCTGTTAAGAGACCTCAACCTATTACCCCCTCAACCCCGCGCGGGGTTGAGCACACTGAACCGCGCGCAACGCGGTGCCGTGAACAAATTCGGAGGCGCGGGGCCGGCAGCGCAATGCCCGACCACGCACCGATCGTTCCTTTGAGCTTTCCCCTCCCTCACTGACAGGGCGGCACAAGAACACACGCCAGAACCGATTGGCAGTAGGATACACCAACGGGCGGTTCCAGAAAACACCAAATGCGATCGAAGCGGTCAAGAAATTGGGGAAATTCACCCAGAGCTTCGTTAGCCTATGTCAAACAACAACTTAGAGCGCTTCGCCGGCGGTGCCATAGCTGTCATTGAGGATTAATTGATCCTCAATCAGCCTGAACAACCTGCGAACCCGCAGGGGCGTGGACTGGTACCATGGCGTGATGCCGATTTTCCTGCGTTGGATGCTCTCGCTCGCGGTGATCAACCCGATCACGGTGCGCCTGGTCCAGAACGGCTCGCGCCGGCTCAAGCACCTGTACGTCCGCGCGGCGTACCTGGGGGTGCTGATCGTGGTGCTGCTGTGGGCCCTGCTGATCAAGGGTGGGGGCGGGGGCGAGATGTCGTACCGGGACCTAGCCGCGGCGGGGGCGTACAGCTTCACGCGGATCGCGTACCTGCAGATCGGGCTGATCTGCATCCTGTCCCCGGTGTTCATGGCCAGCGCGATTGCGCAGGAGTCCAGCCCGCGGACGTGGGAGGTGCTGCTTACAACCCCGCTGACGGGGGTGCAGATCGTGATCGGCAACCTGCTGGGCCGGTTGTTCTTTGTGCTGGCGCTGCTGTTTGCAAGCCTGCCGTTGTTTGCGCTGACGCAGTACTTCGGGGGCGTGCCCGGGGCATCGATCATGGCGAGCTACCTGATCGCCGCGTGCGCAGCGCTGCTGGTTGGATCAACGGCGATCTCGTTGTCTGTTTCGCGCCTGGTAGGCAAGCGGGCCGTGTTCACGTTCTATATCTCGGTGGTGAGCTACCTGGCGATCACGATCGCGCTTGACCGGTGGACCATCTCGAACGGGGGCGGGGCGATCAGCGGGGGCCGGGGGATCACCTGGTTCACGGCGATGAACCCGTTCCTGACGCTGCACGCGCTGCTGAACCCGTCGACGTACATGCGGGCGCCGGCGGGCACGTACAGCGGGATCACGGCGTGGTTCCTGGAGAAGCCGGTGACGACCTGGTGCGTGGGCAGTTCGCTGCTGAGCGTGCTGCTGATGATGAGCTCGACGTTCACGGTGCGCTCGGGCGGGCTGCAGGCCCTGGCCGGGGAAAGCTCCGGCGGGGTGCCGTGGTACCGCCGCATGTTCGGGCTGGGGGCTTCGGGGGCCGAGCATCGGCCGCCGCGGGCTGTGTGGCACAACCCGATCGCGTGGCGCGAGGCGGCGGCTCGCAATTCGACGTTCTTCCGCATCGTTCTGCGGTGGTCGTTCATCGCCGCGGGGGGGATCTTCGGGCTGGTCCAGCTGATCATGTTCCACACGGGCCGGCTGAACGTCCCGGAGTTCCGGTTCATGATGCTCGCGACGGTGTGGGGCATGCTGATCGTGACCGCGCTGGTGGCGATGAACATGGCGGCGACCGCGATCAGCCGGGAGCGCGAGGACGGGACGCTGGACCTGCTGCTGACGACGCCGATCACGCCGGGGCAGTACCTGTCGGGCAAGCTGCGCGGGCTGATCGCGTACATCCTGCCGATGGTCGCCGTGCCGTGCGGGCTGCTGGCGATCACGGGGGTCTACGTGCTGCTCGACGGCGTGGGGCGGGCGGGGGGGATCAACGACGTGCCGCGCTCCCTGGGGGGCATGGGCAGCAAGCCGATCGTGCTGCCGGTGGCCTTCCCGGAGGCGGGGCTGCTGATGCCGGTGGTCGTGGTGCCGTTCATGGCGTTCTGCTGCATGGTGGGGCTGCAGTGGTCGGTGCGCAGCAAGGGGACCATCGGCTCGGTGGTCGCGACCGTGGCGGTGGTGGGGATCATCGCGGGTGTGATCGGCCTGTGCGGGTGGAACTCGGGGAGCCAGATCGGGTACATCGGGCCGTCGCTGGCGGCGATGAGCCCGGCATCGCTGGTCTTTGCGCTGCTCGAGCCCCACGAGGCGCTGGGGGGCAGGCTGGTGGACAGCGGGGGTCCGGGCTCGGCACGGATCGCCCTTGCCTTCGGCGCCCTGATCGCCGGCGCGATCCACTGCGGGGCGGTCTACGGGATCCACACGAACATGGTGCGGACGTTCGACATGACGGTGCGCAGGCTCGCGGGCAACCGCTGAGGCGGGCGGGCCCGGGATGTTCAGAGCTGCCCGCGCACGAATGAGCGGGCGAGGTTCTGGGCCTCGAGCACATCGCCCAGGGCCCGCAGCGGCGAGGCGGGCACGGCCGAGAGCGCCGATGCGGCGAGCTGGCCGATGCGGCCGAACGGGATCCTGCGTGCCAGGAACGCCAACACCGCTTCCTCGTTGGCCGCGTTGAGGATCGCTCCGGCGGTGCCGGCGCTGGGACCGGCGTCGATGACGTCGTAGGCGAGCCCGAGGGCGGGGAAGCGCTCGAGGTCCGGGGGCTCGAATTCGAGACGACCGGTGGCGCTCCAGTCCAGGCGCGGCCATGCCCCGCGGGACCTGCCGGGCCAGGCCAGCGCGTACTGGATGGGGATGCGCATGTCCGCGGGGGCGAGCTGGGCGATCACGCCGCCGTCGGCGAACTCGACCATCGCGTGGACGATGGACTGTGGATGGATCACGGCTTGGATGCGGTCGCCGCCGAGCCCGAAGAGCCAGTGGGCCTCGATGATCTCGAGGGCCTTGTTCATCAGGGAGGCCGAGTCGATGGTGACCTTGGCGCCCATCGACCAGGTGGGGTGCTTGAGGGCCTCTTCGGGCGTGGCGTGATCGATGCGGTCCTTGGTCCAGGTCCGGAACGGCCCGCCGGAGGCGGTGAGGATCACGCGGACGATCTGGTCGGCGCAGGACATGGGCGGCGCGGCGGGGCCGGGGGCTCCGGGCGGGCGGTGGGCGGTCCAGCCCTGGGCTCCGACGCACTGCCAGACCGCCGAGTGCTCGCTGTCGATGGGGAGCAGGCGGGCACCGGAGCGGATGGCCGCGGGGACCACCAGCGCGCCGGCCGCGACCAGGGCTTCCTTGTTGGCGAGCGCCACATCGCGGCCGAGTTCGACGGCGGCGAGGGTGGCGCCCAGCCCGGCGGAGCCGACGATCGCGGCGATCACAAGGTCGCACTCGACTTCGCGCACGAGGCGCTCGGCGGCGTCGGGACCGGTGAACATCTGCGTGGCGCAGGCCGGCCGCTGGGCGGGAGGGAGGTCGCCGGCGGCCGAGGCGATCCGCGCGGAGGGGAACTGGCTTGCCTGCTGCGCCAGGGCCTGGAGGTTGCTCCCGGCCGCGAGCCCGACGACGTGGTAGGAGTCGGGGTGCTCGCCGCGCGCGTGCAGGGCGTTGAGCTGCCGCACGACATCGAGGCTCTGGGTGCCGATGGAGCCGGTCGAGCCGAGGATGATCACGCGGCGGGGCATGAAGAATGCTCAGAGCTCACCTGGACAACGCTCAACGCCGCAGGTGCGGTGCATCGGGACAGTGGGCGGTCGACCCTGGGCGCGGATTCGCCCGGGGTACTGCGTTGAGTGTTCGTGCTTGGCGGTACGTGCGTGGGTTCACTCGGGCTTGGGTCTGCGGTTGAGTTCGCTCGCCGAGAGCTTGCGACGGAAACCGTACAGCAGCTTGGGCTGCGGGGCCTGCGGCGTCGGGGGCTGCGCGGGCGACGATCCGCCCCCTCCACCACCCCCACCACCCCCACCACCCCCACTGCTCGCACCGCCCCCACCGCCTCCACCGCTGCCTCCACCTCCGCGCTCGCCGCCGCTGGCGCCGGAGCGATGGCCTCCGCGACCGCCGCGAGCATCGCGTGAACCGCGCCCGCCGTCGCGGGGCCCGCGATCCCGTCCGTCGCGGCGCTGCCCCTGGCCCTGCGGGTGAGCTTGTCCGCGTCCCTGATGCTGGCCTTGGGGTTGGTTCTGGCCTTGGGGTTGGTTCTGGCCTTGGCTTTGGCGGTGGCCTTGACCAGCGCCCTCGGCGGCCGGAGCACCGCGACCGCCTCCGACAGCGCCGGCGTTACCACCGCCGCTGCCATCACCACCACCACCGCCGCGACCACGGCGTCGCCGCCGGCGCCGGCGGCGACGGCCGCCCTCGCCACCCTCCGCGGAGCCAGGACCCTGGCCTGGCTCGCCGACCGGTTCTCCATCCGGGCCTTCGTCTTGTCCGGCGTCGGGTCCATCATCCGGACCGCCTCCGAAGGACCCATCGGTCTGGTTGCCGGGTTCGGGGGCGTGGGCATCGGCGAGCGTTGGACGCTCGCGGCGGACCGAGCCGCCGGAGGAATCGTGTTCAAAGTCCGTGGGAGCACCGCGATCATCGGCGTGATGGTCGGGGCCGGATCCCAGGGATTCGGGGTCTCCGGGTGCCGAGCCGTGGGGTTGCTCGCGCGGGCCGCTCGGGAACTGGCCTTCGGACATCGGCTGTCCGTCCATGGAATCGGGGCCGGCGCTCTGGCCACCCCCCGCGCCGCCGCGGCCGCGCCGCCGGCGACGGCGGCGGCGACCACGCCGCGGTTCACCGTCGGGGCCGAGGACGACGCCGTCGGGGCCGGGCTCGGGCCGGTTTTCGCCGTGGGGCAGGCCGGGGCTTTCGTGGCCCATGGGGCCGTCGTTGGGATGTTCAGCGCCCGCGTGGGCGTCGGGGTCGGACTGGTCGCGCGGGCCCTGCGCGCGGGCGGGCTGCGGCGGCTGGCCGCGCTGGCCCGTGGGCGGAGCGCCGGAGCGTTCGCCACGACCGCGGCCACGCCGGCGGCGACGGCGGCGGCCGGAGCGTTCCCCTTCGCCGTTGAACGCGCCGGTGCCCTGGGCGGCGGAGGAGGAGGCCGAGACGGATTCCTCCTCGTCGTCGTTGAGGGGCGGTGCGTCGCGCGGGTCATCAATCTCGATGGGGTGGGGTTCCTCGTCCTCGAGCAGCTGGGGCTCGGGCTCGGAGGGCGCCTGCATCTCTTCGTCGGTGATGGACCAGCCGGCCTCGGCGGCGGCCTTGGGGGCCTCGGGCTCTTCCCAGGCGCGGATGTCGCGTGGGCGGCGTGGCTTGGGGAGGTTGCCCAGGTCGATGTCGGCGCCCTGGGCGTCGTAGGCGTAGAACGAGACGCGGTCGGCCGGGAGCGTCTCGCTGACGCGCACGTCGATCTTCTTGCCGCTGTGTCGTTCGATGCGCGAGAGCAGCTGGCGCTTGGTGCTGAGCAGTTCCCCGGCGACCCTGGGGGGGACGGCCAGCTCGACCTTGTGGACGCGGTCGACGTCGAGCACGGCGGCCAGTTCGCGCAGGGCGTCGGAGGCGACCGACTCGGGGCGCTGGACGAGGCCGCGGCCGCGGCAGGTGGGGCAGTCGTGGAAGTGGACCTGCTCGTGGCTGCCGCGCATGCGCTGGCGGGTCATCTCGAGGATGCCGAACTCGCTGATGAAGGTCACGGTGCTGCGGGCGCGGTCGCGTTTGAGGCGTTCGCGGAAGCGTCCCTCGATGTCCTTGCGGTGGGAGGCGTGCCGCATGTCGATCAGGTCGTTGATAACGATGCCGCCCAGGTCACGGAGGCGCAGCTGGCGGCAGATCTCGTCGACGGCCTCGACGTTGGTGCGGTAGGCGTTGTCCTCGGCGTCGCGGGCGTCGCGGGACTTGCCGGAGTTGACGTCGATGGCGACCAGGGCCTCGGTCTGGTCGATGACCAGGCGGCCTCCCGAGGGCAGGGGCACCTCGCGGGCGTTGATGAGGGCGATCTGCTGCTCGATGCCGAAGGCGTGGAAGATGGGCGTGTGGCCGGGGTAGTGCAGGAGCTTGGTCTGGGTGCGGGGGGCGACGATCTTGAGGAAGCGGTTGGCGCGCTTGAGGGCCATCTCGTTGTCGATGATGATCTCGTCGGTCTCGGCGGTGAGCACGTCGCGCAGGCAGCGCACGAGCAGGTCGCTCTCGGAGTAGAGCAGGCGGGCCTTGCTGCCGGAGGTGAGCCGGCGGTCCATGTCCTTCCAGAGGCGCTGGAGGTAGGCGAGGTCGCGCTTGAGCTCGGTCTTGGTCCGGTCCATGCCCGCGGTGCGCAGGATGAAGCCGAAGCCGTCGGGCAGCTCGAGCTGGTCGAGGATCTCGCGCATCTTCAGGCGGGCCTCCTCGTCCTCGACCTTGCGCGAGACGCCGACGCGGTCCATCTGCGGCATCATCACCAGGAACCGGCCGGGGATGGAGAGGTAGCTGGTCAGCGAGGGGCCCTTGGTCCCCACGCCCTCCTTGAGCACCTGCACGACGACCTCCTGCCCGCGGCGCAGGCAGTGCTGGATGGGGGGCCGCTCGCGGCGCGGGGTCTTGTGCCCGACGCGCTCGGTGGTCTCCTCGACATCCTCGCCGGGGAAGTAGCGCGGGTGCAGGTCGGAGATGTGCAGGAACCCGTTCTCCTCGACGCCAAAGTCGATGAACGCGGCCTGGATCGAGGCCTCGACGTTGGAGACCTTGCCGAGGTAGATGTTCCCGACCCGCGAGGCGGATGCGAACTTCTCGGTGTGCAGCTCTTCGAGCTTGCCGTCCTCGACCACGGCCACGCGGCATTCCTCGCCGGGCACGTAGTTGATGATCATCTGGGTCTGGGGCATGGAGCGTCCTTTCGTTCGGACGCCCGCCGGGCGCGGCAGATTCGGAGATCCGGTCCGAGGCCCTCTGCGGGCACGCCCGGGCATGTGCGCCCGTCGCCCGCCCCTGCAACACCGGGAGCGCGGATCGGGAGAAAGCCCCCGGCACTCGCGCCCCGCGACATCTCAACACCCGCTGGAGTGGGCCCGCGCCGCCGCCCGATGGAGGCAAACGCCGGCCCGGCTCGACACCGGGCGGAGGACTCGACCGACTCTCCGGTCCCGCGCCCCGAGGGGGGCGTCAGACCGCTGTTCTGTTTCCCGAGAACCCGCGCCGCCGGAAGGTTCCGGCGTTCCGGTTCGTGCGGCCGAACAACCCCACAAAGGGTCAGTCGCCTGCACGATCGTCGAAGGCTTCGGGGACGATCTTCCGTGCACAGTCCCGCAGATACGCCGAGACCTGCACGTCCGAATCAAGCGAGATCACCTTTCGGGCGATCCGCTCGCACTGCGAAACACCGACGCTCCGGATCAGCCGCTTGAGGTGCGGGATTGCCGAGCTCGTCATGGAAAGGGTACGCAACCCTAACCCGATAAGCAAAAGGGAGTATTCCAGGTCCGAGGCCGATTCCCCGCAGCACGACACGGGGATGTTCCGCCGCCGGGCCGCGCGGACCGTGTCGCGGATCAGGCGGATCACCGCCGGGTGGGCGGGGTTGTAGTACCCGGCGACCCGCTCGTTGGTCCGGTCGACCGCCAGGGTGTACTGCACCAGGTCGTTGGTCCCGATCGAGAAGAAGTCCGCCTCCTGGGCGAAGGCGTCGGCCATCAGCGCCGCCGAGGGCACCTCGACCATCATCCCCACTTTGATTTTCCGGTCGAAGGGGATCGCCTCCTCCTGCAGGTCCTCCATCACGTCGTTCACCAGGTATTTGGCCTGCCGGAACTCGGCGGTCGAGGTGACCAGGGGGAACATCATCTTGACGGGCCCCAGCGCGCTGGCCCGCAGGATCGCCCGCAGCTGGCGTTTGAACATCGGCTGGCGCTTGAGGCAGTAGCGGATCGAGCGGAGCCCCAGGAACGGGTTGCGTTCCGGGATCTCCTCGCGCGACTGGGTCAGCTTGTCGGCCCCCAGGTCCAGCGTGCGGATCGTCAGGGGCATGCCGTCGAGCAGTTCCACGCAGCGCCGGTAGGCCTGGAACTGCTCCTTCTCCGTCGGCTCGTGGTCGCTGGTCAGGAACAGAAACTCGGTGCGGTACAGGCCGATGCCCTCGCCGCCCATGTCCCGGACCGTGTTCACCTCGTCGGGGAACTCGATGTTGCCCAGGATCTCGATCTTCACGCCGTCGAGCGTCACCGAGGGCTGGCCGGCCAGCTCGCTGAGCGAGAGGCGGAAGACCCGCGCCTGCTCGATGTACCCGCGGTACTGCTCGAGCTGCTCGGTGTCGGGGTTGACGATCACCACGCCGCGATCACCGTCGAGGATGACGAGCGAGCCGTCGGTGCAGAATTCCGTCAGGCGCTGGCACCCCACCACGGCGGGGATCCCCAGCGCCCGGGCGACGATCGCGGTGTGGCCCGTCCGCCCGCCCAGGTCGGTCGCGAAGGCCTTGATCTTCTTGCGATCAAACCCCGCGGCCTGCGAGGGCGTCAGGTCCCGCGCGACGATCACGGTGTTCTCGCCCGCGAGCTTGACGCGCGTGCCGGTGTCCCCGATCAGGTGCCGCAGCAGGCGGATCGAGAGGTCGTCGATGTCGTTGACCTTGGTCGTGAAGGCCGAGTCGGGGATCTTGCGGAACTTGGCGGCGACCTCCTGGAAGGTCTGGTAGACCGCGAACTCGGCGGTCACCATCTCCTCCTCGATCATGCGGCGGATGGGCCCGATGAGGGCCTTGTCCCGCAGCATGCCCTGGTGGACCGCGAAGATCTTGGCGGTCTCGGCGCCCATCTCCTTCTCGGCCTGCTTCTGGAAAGCCGCGAGCTCCTCGAGCGACGCGCGCAGCGCCTGCTCGAACTTCATGATCTCGGTCTTGACGTGCTCGGCCGTGATCGCGCGGCGGTGCACCCGCCCCAGGCCCGAATCGATCACGATCGCCCGCCCGATCACGATGCCCGGCGACACGCCCAGGCCCTTGAGCACCTGCGGGGGCTCGGCCGCCTGGTGGATCGGCAGCTTCGACCCCGCCAGCGCCGGGGCGATCGCATCGCTGGAATTTGATTTGGGCTTGTGTGCCAAGGGCGTCGGAGTATATCGAACGGGGACGCCCGCGAGTTCGGCCCCCCCGCCCCGATGGCCCACCTTCGGGCTTTGCGGCCGCCCGGGGATGGCCGACTGCCGCGGGCGTCGCGGCCGGGATCACTTTCTCCCCGCCCGTGCGGCGATCCCGGCGCCCAGCAGGATGAGGATGCCCCCGAGCACCTGCACGCCGCTCATCCGCTCCTGCAGGAGCAGCGCCCCCACCACCGCCGTCGTGACGGGCTCCACGATGGAGACCGTCGACGCCGTCACCGGCCCCACCCAGGCCGATCCGGCCAGGAAGCAGGTCAACGCGATCGCCGTGCTCACCGTCCCGAGCATCACGACGCCCAGCAGCCCCATCGCCGTGGATGGCAGCGCCTGGTGCCGGCTCGCCGCGGCGAGCAGGAACACCGCCGCCGCCGACCAGCACACGATCGCCGAGGACGTCATCGCCGTCGATCGCGTCACCAGCCGGCTGCTGGCCAGCACGTACACCGCGTAGAAGATCCCCGAGCCCAGCGCCAGGCCGACCCCCACAAGCCCGCCGGGCATCCCCCCGGACGCGCCCCCACCCCCACCCCCACCCCACCCCCACCCCCACTCCCACCGCCAGAACCCATTTCGATTGGACCGATCGTCAGCACCAGCCCCAGGATCGCCAGGCCCAGCGCCAGCAAGCGCACGCGGGTCATCCGTTCCCGGAACAAGAGCCACGCGCCGACCGTCACCGACACCGGGTACAGGTACAGCAGCAGTGCCACCAGCCCCGAGGGCGTGCCCCGGCTCAGCGCTGCGAAGTAGCAGAAAGCCTCCCCGAAGTACACCGCCGCGCCCAGCACGGTCAGGCCCACCAGCCGTCCGCCCCGCGGCCATGTGCTCCGCTCGCGTAACGCCAGGCCCGTCAGCACCCCGGCCCCCACCAGGAACCGCAGGCCCAGGTACATCTCCAGACCCACGCCCCCCTGGCGGCACCACGACGAGAACAGGGGCATGAACCCGAAGCTGATCGCCGAGATCACGATCAGGATGGGCCCCACCAGCGCGTGGGATCCGTCGGCGATCTGCTTGCCCACCGCCTCGGCCGGATCGCCGGCCCCGCTCTTGCTGCTTGCCCTACGCGCCAAGATCGATCTCGCCGTGCATGGAGAACTGGACCGTCGGGCGTTCGATCTCCGCGTCGTAGAGGATCCGCGAGATACCCCCCGGCGTGACGTACTCCATCGTCCCCTCGACCCTGTACTCGGCCCTGCCGGTCGGACGCGGCTGCCCGTCGGCGAGCGAAACCACCGCGGGCAGCGTGATCTGCTGGCTCCCGAAACGCCGCACGGTCGCCTCGGGGGACCGGTACCCGGTGAAGACCGCGCGGCCGTTGAGCCACACGGTGTACCGCACGCTCAGGAGCGGCAGCGCGTCGGCGTTGATGTTGTCGGCGTCGAGGGTGAAGTTCATCACCACGCCCTGGGGAGACTGCTCTCCGAGGCGCGCGCCCGCGACCTCCAGCGCCGGCGGCGCGTAGAGCGAACACCCCGAGGCGGCGAGCGCGCCCAGCACACCCCCGGAGATCGTCAGGCCCGCGGCAATCGAACGGTGCTTCATGCCAGCAGTGTACAGGCCGGCCCGCGCGCCGGCTCCCCCGGGCGGGCGCCCGGTCCGTGGAACGAAAAACGCCGGGCGATCCGCCCGGCGTGGAGTTCGTGGGGTTCGTGGAGTTTCCTCGGTCGGCGGCTCTCAGCGGCGCCGACGCCTCGCGCCGAGCCCCGCGAGCATCAGCACTCCCGCGCCCGCCGGGGCCGGGATCGGGTCGTAGGTGTACGTCGCCGATACCGTCAGCGATCCCTCGGTGTGGAGCGATTCGTGGTGCGTCCCGCTCCCGAACACCGTGTACCCGAACAGCACGGGGATCGCAACGTCCACGGGCATCGTCGCGGCGCCGATGAACGACGCGAACTGCCCGTCGGCGGGCACGTAGCCGGCGGCGGCGTCGTAGTTCGCGCCGTAGGGGATCGGGCCCAGCGTCTGGCCGGCCGTGATCACGCCGCTGAGCGGCATGTTCCAGTGGCCGGGGGGTCCGCCGAAGGGATTGTCATCTGTCGGCGGCGTTACCCAGTCCACGTGGATCACGTTGCCCACCGGGGCGCCGAACGCGGTCACATCGACCTGCCAGTCGACGTAGTCAACCCGCGCCCGCTTGTTGGCGCCCGCGTCGTTGGTGAAGATGAAGTACCCGCTGACCGCACCGTGGGCTTCGAACGACACGCCCGTCAGCGTGCCCAGCGCCGGGTCGAACTGCGGCAGCGCCGCCGTGGCGTAGAAGTCCGTCAGCCCCGAGACCGACGCGCTGACCGTCATCACATCCGCGACCGCCGCGCACGACAGTGCGCTCAAGAGCGCCGCGCAGGCCACGTATCTCATGGTGTCCCTCCTCGGGCAGATCTGTCGGCGACCGAAGCTGACCGGAGGTATCCACGCGAAATGAATCGCCTCCAGAACAGGGAAACCTCGGGCACCGGATTTGGACTCTACCCCAAGGAATCAACCAGCACAAGGCAAAGAAGACCATTTGAGAGTCAATATCTCGCATGGAGATGTAACTACAATTCAGTAAACAATTTATGAATTGTCCAAGACTGGCCACGCGCGCACGCGAGCGCCGGATCACGCCGCTCAACAATCGCCGCAGGGGAGCCCGCCCGGGCCGTTCACACGCCTGCAACCGCCCGCGCCCCCGCGGCCTGGGCGATCTTCCGGATCGCGGTATCGATCGCATCCCCCACCGCGTCCAGATGGCACACGGCCCGCACGCGGCGGGGCGCATTGGGGAGCATGAGCACGCCCAGCGCCTTGAGCTTGGTACAGAACTCGGCCGCCGTTCCAAGGCGCGGGTGTACGAGGAAGAAGACCATGTTCGTCTCGACCCCCACGGCGTCGATCGACAGGCCGGGGATCTCGGCGATCCCCTCGGCGAGCCGCTTGGCGTTGGTGTGGTCCTCGGCGAGCCGGTGGAAGTGGTTGTCCAGGGCGTAGATCGCCGCCGCCGCGAGCACGCCCGACTGGCGCATCGTTCCGCCGAACATCTTGCGGAACCGGTGCACCCGCGCGATGGTCGGTTTATCTCCGGCGACCGCCGAGCCGACGGGCGCTCCCAGGCCCTTGGAGAAGCAGCAGGACACGGTGTCGAAGTGCCGGGCGTAGTCGGCGGGCTTGAGGCCGCTGGCGATGCACGCGTTCCAGATCCGTGCGCCGTCCAGGTGCCGCCGCAGTCCCAGCTCCTTGGCCCGCGCGGTGACCCGCGTGACCTGCTCGATGGGCCACACCGCCCCGCCCCCGCGGTTCTGCGTGTTCTCGATCAGGACCAGCCGGCTGTTGGGCGCGTGGATCGAGGGGGCGCGGTAGAGCTCGTCGAGCTGGTCGACGTCGTAGAGCCCGCGATCTCCCCGCGCTGGGCGGATCATGACGCCCGAGAGCGCCGCCGGGCTGCCGGTCTCGTAGTGGATGATGTGGCTGTCCTCGTGCCCGATGACCTCGTCCCCCGGCTCGCACTGCGACCGGATCGCCGTCTGGTTGGCCATCGTCCCCGTGGGCACGAAGCACGCCGCCTCCTTGCCCATCACCTCGGCGACCCGGTCCTGGAGCCTGAGCACCGTCGGATCGTCGCCCAGGACATCATCCCCGACCTCGGCGTTTGCCATTGTCTGGCGCATGGCGGGAGTGGGCCTGGTCACGGTGTCGCTGCGGAGGTCGATGATGCGGTCTGCCATGTTCAAAGCGTAGCAGACCACGCATTTGCGCTCCCGCCGGAGGCGACGCGGCACTCCGCGAGCAGCCCCGGTCGGCGACCCGGTTGCGCCGGGCCGGACCGACGCGCCCGACCGCTCCGCGGCGAGCGTGGAGCTTCTCTCGGCGACGCCGGGCGCGCTCCCTCCGGACAAAATCCGAAGCTCGCGCGGCAAATCGGTTGTCAGATGCCGGAGAATCGCTATCGTTTTGTGTCGCGCGGCTTCATGCAGGACGCCGGCGCGACCACAGGCGCGTGTTGCGCCGATCCGCACCTGGCAGGGCTCGATGCGCGAGCGAGCCCGCCGAGAGAGCCCCGGTCGCCAACGACGGGGCCCACGATGGCGACGATCACCCCGGGAAGCAGTTCCATCAGTCAGGGCATCACATCACCCAACCCCGCCGGGAGCGCCGGCCCGGCCGGTGGCGGCGCGGGCACCGGCGCCGGCAACGGCAACGGGGGCAACGGCGGACGGCCGGCGCCGTCGCGCCCCTGGACCATCGAAGACGCGATGAAGACCTACGCCGTGCGTGACTGGGGCGCCGGCTACTTCGGCATCAACGAAGCCGGCCACATGGTCGTGATGCCCGAGCGCAACCCCGCGCGGCAGATCGACCTGTACGAGGTCCTCGAGGGCCTGCGCGACCGCGAGATCTCCACCCCCGTCATCATCCGCTTCCGGGACCTGCTCAAGCACCGCCTCACCGAGATCCGCGAGTCGTTCGACACCGCGATCAAGGAGCACGCCTACCAGGGCACCTACTCGTGCATCTACCCCATCAAGGTCAACCAGCAGCGCCAGCTGTGCGAGGAAGTCCGGGACATCGGATCGCAGCTGGGCTTCGGCCTGGAGGCCGGCTCCAAGCCCGAGCTGCTGGCGGTGCTGGGCCTGACCGAGAACCTCTCGCAGATGCCCATCGTCTGCAACGGCTTCAAGGACTCGGAGTTCATCGAGACGGTCATCCTGGCCACCAAGCTCGGCCGGCACATCATCCCGGTCGTGGAGCGCTTCAGCGACCTGGAGCTGATCGTCCGCCACGCCCAGCGCTACAACGTCCGCCCCCGGATCGGCATCCGCGCCAAGCCCAGCACCCGCGGCTCGGGCCGCTGGGAGTCCTCCGGCGGCATGCGCTCGAAGTTCGGCCTGACCGTCATCGAGATCCTGCACGCCGTGGACTTCCTCAAGCAGAACGGCATGGCCGACTGCCTGAACATGATCCACTTCCACATCGGCAGCCAGATCGGTGACATCCGCCACATCAAGGCCGCCGTCAACGAGCTGGCCCACATCTACTGCGAGCTCAAGAAGCTCGGCGCCGGCCTGGACACCATCGACGTCGGCGGCGGCATGGGCATCGACTACGACGGCAGCCAGTCGGACTCTCCCTCGAGCGTCAACTACGGCGTCAACGAGTACGCCGCCGACATCATCTACCGCATCAAGAGCGTCTGCGACACCGCCGGCTTCCCGCACCCCCGCATCCTGTCGGAGTCCGGCCGCGCCATGGTCGCCCACTCCTCGCTGCTGATCGTCGACGTGCTGGGCAAGACCCACTTCCCCTCCGAGCCCGACATCGAGCACGTCCAGGCCGTGATGCGCGCCGAGAACGAACGCCCCCAGCCCGTCCTGGAGCTCATCGACGCCTACGAGTCGCTCTCCATGACACGCGTCAACGTCGTCGAGGTCTACCACGACGCCGTACAGGCCCGCGACGAGGCCATGAGCCTCTTCAACCTCGGCTACCTCAGCCTCCCCATGCGCTCCGCGACCGAACGGCTCTTCTGGGCCGTCGGCCGCAAGGTCCTGGCGATCGCCCAGTCCAAGGGCGAGCTCCCCGACGACCTGATCGACCTCCCCCAGATCCTCAGCGACATCTACTACGTCAACTTCTCCCTCTTCCAGAGCCTCCCCGACCACTGGGCGATCGACCAGCTCTTCCCCATCTGCCCCATCCACCGGCTGCACGAGGAACCCGGCCGCCGCGCGATCCTCGCCGACATCACCTGCGATTCCGACGGCCAGGTCGACAAGTTCATCGACCGCAAGTCCTCCTTCAAGCCCGTCCTCGAGCTCCACGAGCTCAAGTACAACGGCGCCGGCGACGGCAAGCCCGAGCCCTACTACCTCGGCATGTTCCTCCTGGGTGCATACCAGGAAGTTCTAGGAGACCTTCATAACCTCTATGGAGACACGCACGTCGTCCACCTGTCCTTTGATGACTCACCCGGAGTCGGGGACTGGGACCTGGACGAGGTCATCGAGGGCGACACGGTGAAGGAAGTTCTGTCGTTCGTGCAATACGACAGCGAGGATCTCGTTCGGGCCATGCGTCGCGATGTCGAGCGGGCCGTCAAGTCCGGCACCCTCAGCGTGCCGGAGGCCCAGAGCCTGCTCAAGTTCTACGACTCGGGGATGGAGGGATACACGTACCTCGAATGACCCGCCCGTGAACCGTCCGGAAGCTCTTCCAAACGCGAATCGGCCGAACCAGGCCCTCCACACCCACACGCCGCATGCAGATCGTGCGAACATTCCGTGCGCTCCGGGCCGCACCGGCGATCAAAGCCGAGCGCGATGCCTACGGACCCGACTGGAGCGGCAATGGTCGCCAGAGCCCCGCGGACGTCCAGCTCCAGTCCTTCAACCGCCTCTGGAAGGGCTACATCCAGCGCGTCCCGCTCTACCGGGACCTCCGCGCCGCCGGTGAGGTCCCCGACCGCTTCGAGTCCCTCTACCACATGACGCAGGTCCTGCCGGTCGTCGAGAAAGCCGACGTACGCGATCGCCGGGACCAACTCACCGACCCGATCCGCCCCTCCGACCGCTACCGCGTCACGGGGGGCTCCACCGGCGAGCCCACGCGGATGCCCGCCTGGATCAGCGAGTACAGGACCACGCTGACCGACAAGTGGATCGGCAGGTCGTTCTACGGCGTCGGGCCCGCCGACCGCCTCTTTACCATCTGGGGCCACAGCCACCTGCTGGGCAAGGGCGTGCGCGGCAAGCTCAACGCCTACCTCCGCCAGCTCAAGGACCAGCTCATCGGCACCTACCGGTTCAGCGCCTACGACCTGAGCCCCCAGGCCAGCCGGCGCGCCGGCGACATCATCCTCGCGATCCGCCCCACCTACGTGATCGCCTACAGCAGCGCCCTGGAGTTCTTCGCCCGGGTGAACCAGGATCGCCCCGGCGTGTTCGCGCAGGCGGGCGTCGAGCTCGCCCTGGCGACCGGCGAGATCTTCCCAAGTCCCGACGGCCCCGACCTGGTCCGCCGCGTGCTGGGCTGCCCGCTCGCGTTGGAGTACGGCTCGGTCGAGACCGACATCCTCGCCCACACCTTCCCCGACCTGACCTCCCCCGCCGCGACCAACCTCCCCGGGTACCGCGTCTTCTGGCGACGCTACTTCCTGGAGTGCGAGAAGCCCAACGAGTCGGGCGAGGGTGCCGTGCTGGTCACCAGCCTCTACCCGCGCTGCTTCCCGCTGATCCGTTACCGCATCGGGGACTTCGCCACGCTCTACCCCGGCGATTCCCCGCTCTCGCTCACCCGGGTCTCGGCGGTCACCGGCCGGTCCAACGCTTTCGTCCAGCTCTCCGATGGCACCCGCGTCCACACCATGGGGATCAAGCACTGCGTCGAGGGCCTTCAAGCCGTCAGCCGGTTCCAGGTGGTTCAGCACGCCCGGTCGGGCAACTCCCATTCCGCCGGGATCGCCGAGCTGCGGGTCATCCTCGTCGGCCCGGGCAGCCCCGAACAGTCCGGATCGGCCGCCGAGCGGGCCCGATTGGAGTCCGAACGGGCGATCCGGGAGAAGGCCACCAAGATCCACCCCGAGCTGGGCCGCATGACGATCGTCTTCGATCGCCCCCTGATGCAGACCCAGGCCGGGAAGATCCCGATGATCGCCTACCCGGCCGGCGGGTCCGAGAACCCGACGGCCGAATCGAGCGTCTGAACTGGGTTTGCATACGATCCCCGGCGGGAATGCCCGGCTTGTGACATCTGTGCATATCCGGCGTGGAACCAACCGCGCCGCTGCACATCAGACTCTGGCGTCCGGGCGGTAGCGCGGTCATCGGCACACTCGGCCGGGTTCGAGGACCGCACCTTCACACTCACGTCGGCCCAGCAAGGATCCACTCTCATGAAACGTCACGTCCTCGGTCTGTCCGCGATCGCCCTCGTGCTCTGCGCCGGCGCCGCAGCGCCCTGCTGGGCCCAGGCGATCTCCGCGCAGCCGGCCAAGCTCGCCGAGGCCAAGCCGCTGCACATCGGGGACCCGGCGCCGATGCTCAAGGTCGGCAAGTGGGTCAAGGGAAGCGAGGTCAAGTCGTTCGAGAAGGGCAAGGTCTACATCGTCGAGCTGTGGGCGACCTGGTGCGGGCCGTGCAAGATCACGATCCCCCACCTGACCGAGCTGGCCCACAAGCACAAGGACAAGGTCACCATCATCGGCGTGAGCGTGCTGGAGCGCAAGCCCGAGTACACCCAGATCGTCGACGACTTCGTGCGGGAGATGGGCGACAAGATGGACTACACCGTCGCCCTCGACGACAAGCCCGACAACTCCGGGCACACCGTCCGCAACTGGCTCGAGGCCTCGGGCCAGGACGGCATCCCCTCGGCCTACATCATCAACCAGGAGGGCAAGGTCGCGTGGCTGGGCTACCCCACCGACCCCGCCGCCGACATCGACGGCGCCCTGGACAAGATCATCAACGGCACCTGGGACATGAAGGCCTACGCCAAGACGTTCCAGGAACGCCGCGACCAGGAGAAGGCCGCGCAGGAGAAGCAGGCCGCGGCGATGAAGCCGATCTCCGACGCCCTCAAGGCCAAGGACTACCAGCAGGCCGCCCGGCTGTTCGACGAGCAGATCTCCAAGAACCCCGAGATGGCCCAGCAGTACAAGTGGATGAAGTTCAACTCCCTGCTCCGCGGCAGCGAGACCGTCGCCTACGCGACCGCCAAGGACCTGGCCGACAACGACTTCAAGGACAACGCGCAGGGCCTCAACCAGCTCGCCTGGACCATCCTCGATCCGCAGAACAACCTCAAGACCCCCGACTACGACCTGGCCCTGAGCATCGCCCAGCGCGCCGTCAAGGCGTCCGACAGCAAGGACGGCATGATCCTCGACACGCTCGCCTACGCCCAGTTCAAGAAGGGCATGGTGGACGAGGCGATCAAGACCCAGAAGCTCGCCCTCGAGAACGCCGGCCAGGCCCCCGAGCAGACCATCAAGGAAATGAAGGACCGCCTCGAGCAGTTCAAGGCCGCCAAGAAATAGCGCTCGCCGAGCCGGGACTCGCAACCGATCACCCTCCCCGCGGCCGGCGGTGCGCACAGCACCGCAGCCCGCGGGGAGGTTTTCATTCCGGCCGGCGTGCGCCGATCCGCGCGGGGCACGCCGATCACTTTGCCTCGGACATCTTCTTCTGGATGCTCGCTGCGATCCGCTTGGCCAGCCGCTCGTCGGGCTCGAGCTCGACCGCGTACGTCGGGAACATGCCCTTGGCCGACAGCTCCGGATCGCGCGTGAACGTGCTGTTGTTCACCGACTTGGTGTTCACCTGCCAGCCCGGCCTCTGCACGCGCTCCACCGTGACCTCGACCGTCCCTATCACCGGGCACTGCGCATCACGGAGATCGACCCCGGCCACCGACTTGGCCGCGCCCGGGTCCCGGCTGGGCTGCGGCTCCTCGGGGGTGTCCTTGGGCCTGAACGTCACCCGCACCGTCCGGCGCTGGCGGTTGATGAAGTCCTCCCACTCCTGGTCGATCCCGGACTGCTCCGAATCCCACGGGGTCGCCAGGCCCGAGGTCGGCTTGGGCGACGTCGTGATCACGCCCGAGGCCGCATCCACCCGGTCGAGGTGGAATCGCAGATCACGCAGCGATTCCCGCGCCGCATCAAACGCCGCCGGATAGCCACCCTCGGCGATCTCGAACTCCCTGCTCTGGGCCGGGGATGAGCACCCCGCCACGCCGAGCGCGGCGGCGAGCAGGAGTCCCGCCGCGAGTTTTCCCGCCGTGGTCGATCGCATGGCCACAGAATACCTCACACGCCCGCCGCCTGCCCGCCGACCTCCGGCCCGTCCAACGGCTCGCGGACCCGCTCATCACCGGTCATCGATCGGCGCATGTCGTTGGCCTGCCACCCCGTCCACTCCAGGTACTTCTCCCGCAGGTCCCGGGTGATCTCCGCGGCCGACCCACGCGTGTACCGCACGAGCGGGAGGAACCGCAGGGTCGCCCGCGAGCATCGGAACAGGCTCCCCCAGGCGTGCTCGGTCTGCGGCGTCCCATCCACGACCACCGGAAGCACCGGGGCGCCGGTCCGCGATATCAGCAGTCCCACCCCGGGAAAGAACGGCCGCACCTGCCGCATCGGCCTCTCGATCGCCCCCTCCGGGAAGATCCCGACCACCCCTTCGTCCTCCAGGCACCGGATCGCCTCGCGTGCCGAGGTGGTGTCCCGGCCGATTCGGTCCACCCGGATCACCCGCAGCCAGTCCCAGGCCCACTGCATCTGCTCGACCTGCATGTCCACCGCCATCATCCAGCGGATTTCAAAGGGGCAGGCCGCCTGCACCAGGATCGGATCCACCCCCGCGGTGTGGTTGACCACCACGATCAGCCGCCCGGGGCGGATGGACTTGGGGATGTGCTCGAGGCCCTCGATCCTCACCCGGTGGACCAGCCGCGCGTACCCGCGGGCCATCCACCAGCCCAGACCCCACATCACATCCCCCCGCGGGTTGTCCATCAGGCCGCGCGAAGCGGCCCCCACCGCCGCAAACACGGCCAGACCCAGGATGAGAGTTATCACGAGGGGCACCGATCGATGTTAGCGGTTACCAGCCCCGAATCGAGTTCTCGGGCTTTTCCGCAGCGCATCTGGGCGGCTGTTTGGCCCTCATCGGCGTCTACCATGCCCCCGTGAGCGACCTCTGGGCCGGCAAGCGGGCCGATGCACGACGTGCCGTCGAACCGCTCGCCGTCCGGATGCGGCCCCGCGCGCTCGACAAGGTTATCGGGCAGCGCCACATCCTCGGCGAGGGCAAGCTCCTCCGCCGCCTCATCCGTGCCGGGAGCCTCACCAGCCTCATCCTCCACGGGCCCCCGGGCACCGGCAAGACCACCCTGGCCGAGGTGATCGCGGCGGCGACCGACCGCCACTTCGAGCGCGAGAACGCCGCCAATGTCAGCGTCAAGAGGATCCGGGAGATCATCGACTCGGCGATCACACGCCTGGAGAACTCCGGGCGACGCACGGTCCTGTTCCTCGACGAGATCCACCGCTTCAGCAAGAGCCAGCAGGATGTCCTGCTCGGCGATGTCGAGCGCGGCGTGATCACGCTCATCGGCGCCACCACCGAGAACCCCCTGTTCGCGGTCAACTCCGCCCTGGTCAGCCGCAGCACGCTCCTGCGCCTCGAGCCGCTGACCGAACAGGAGATCATCGACCTGCTCAGGCTCGCGATCGCCGACCCGCAGCGGGGGTACGGCAAGCTCCACCTCCAGGTCTCCGACGAGGCCCTGCAGGTGTGGGCGATCAAGTCCGATGGGGATGCACGACGGGCGCTCAACGCGCTGGAAGTCGCGGTGCTGTCCAGCGGCAACCGGGCGGGCTCGCCCAACGTCAGAGTGAACCAGGCGACCGACCGGGCCCCCGCACCGGACGGCGCCACCGTGCCCCCCCGCCACGATGCCGCCACCGCGATCGTCATCGACCGCGAGGTCGCCGAGGACTCCATTCAGCAGAAGGCCGCCGTGTACGACGGCAGCGGCGACGAGCACTACGACTCGATCAGCGCCATGATCAAGTCCGTCCGCGGCTCGGACCCCGACGCGGCGCTCTACTGGATCGCCCGGATGCTCGAGGCCGGCGAGGACCCGCGGTTCATCGCCCGGCGCCTGGCGATCCTGGCCAGCGAGGACATCGGCAACGCCGATCCGCGGGCGATCATGATCGCCGCGGCGTGCTGGGAACTGGTCGAACGCATCGGCCTGCCCGAGGCCCGCATCACGCTGTCCCAGTGCGCCTGCTACCTCGCCCTGGCGCCCAAGAGCAACGCCAGCTACCTGGCGATCGACGAGGCGATCGCGGATGTGAAATCCGGTCGCACCGTTGCGGTGCCCGTCCACATCAAGGACGGCAACGTGCGCAAGGCCTCGGACATGTCCACCGGGAGCACCACCCGCGCCGGGGACCGCTACGTGTACACCCACGACCTGGAGGCGATCGCGGGCGTCGGGGGTGTCTCCGGGCAGGGCTACCTGGGCGTCGATCGCCGGTACTACCAGCCCACCGAGCTAGGCGCGGAAAAGCTCCTCAAGGAGCGCCTGGCCCAGCTCCGCGAGGCCCGGGCTTCCCGGGCCGGGGAGAAGCCCGGCCCCGGCGCATAATGCACAACGCGGTTCGATGGTCCGGACGCCGGACCCGATAACCTCGCGGCTCGCGGCCTGGCGGGGATCTTCACCCCACCTCCGGCACCAATGCCCGGCCGGTGTTCAGAACGATCGCCGGCGGGGCGATGCTCTCTGTGCGCCCTTGCGCACTTCGGAGCACGCCCCGTGAGAATCGACCGCATCGCGATCACCGCCGCGCTGTGCATGTTCTTCCTGCTCTCGGCCGGGGCGCGGACGGCGCTGGCCCAGCTCCCGCTGCCGGTTCCCGTGAACTACTACGTCGCGCCCGGCGGCAACGACTCCAACACGGGCCTGCTGCCGGTCAAGCCCTTCAAGACCATCCAGAAGGCGGTTAACACGATCACGGTCGCCGGGTCGAAGATCTACGTCGCTCCCGGCACGTACAACGAGACGGTCACGTTCGCGAGCACGGTCAAGAGCGGGACCGCCGCAGCGCCGATGCGCCTGATCGGCGATGTGAAGGGCACCTCCACCGGCACGACGGCCGGCGCGGTGATCATCCACGGCCAGGGCACGCGCTCCTACGGCCTCCTGCTCAACGGCGGCAGCAACTGGAAGTTCGAGAACCTGACCATCCAGGGCCAGACGTACGCCAACGTCTTCCAGAACACCTCGGGGCTCGCCGGGCTGAACTTCGACTCGTGCACGATCGGCGTCTCCCCGTCGTGGGGGATGTACTTCGCCAACAACGGGGACCTGACCCTCAACAACAACACGTTCGTGCGCACGCCCAGCTCCGGGCACGTGACCTATATCTACCAGACCACCGGCACCAGGCTCATCATCACCAACAACCGCCTGAACATGACCGGCAAGGACTACCTGTCCAGCGGCTACAAGAATGGGACGTTCTACGGCAGCAACGGCTACTCGACGTTCGCGTACGGCATCATCGCGATGGCCTACGGCACGGGCTCGAACTTCGCGATGACCGTCCAGAATAACGTCGTTTCCGACGCCTACCTGGGCGTGTACGCGTACTGCTACAACGTCGGCTCGGGCTCGACGATGAACATCTCCAACAACACCTCCGTCGGCTGCTACTACGCGATGTACGTCTACTCCGACGCCAACCCCACGGCGACCATCACCAACAATATCGCCGGGGATTCCTACGTGAGCACATACATCTCCTGCTCCAAGGGCACGCTCGACAGCCACCTGGCCTACAGCTACTCGTACGACCCATGCGGCAACAGAAACTGGAACACGTGCTCCTGGATCTCGGTCCCCAAGAAGGCCAATCTCATCATCAACCAGATCCCGAGCTTCGCCGACGCCAGGAACGGCGATCTTTCGCTCACCGGGACGGTCGGCATCGACCAGGGCACGACCACGGGGGCCCCCCTGACGGACATTGCCGGCACCAGGCGCCCCATCGACGGTGACGGGGACGGCAAGGCCCTGATGGACATCGGCGCCTTCGAATCGGCCCTCCAGAAGGCCAGGACCCTCAAGGTCATCCAGTGGAAGGAGTCGGGGATCGCCGACTGACCTCGCGGGGAGGCCACCTTCCCGTCGCGGCCCCGCCGCGGCCTGTTCCGCCCCGCCGGCGACCCGGTTACCGCCGACGCCGGCACACGGTATCATCGTGGCTCCCCCACACCCCCCACTCCCCCTCGCCGCTCGATCGCGGGACCGACTTCACGGAGCTCACGATGGCCACGCACGCCCCCTCCATCAACCTCGACCTTCTCAAGCGCCTCTGCGAAGTCCCCGGCGTCCCCGGCCGCGAGGAACGCGTCCGCGCCCTGATCGAGGCCGAGATCGCCCTCCCCGGCCCGTCCGGGCAGCCGCTGTTCGACGAGACCCACGTGGACCCCATGGGATCGCTCATCTGCCGGCGCGGGCCCCGGCGCGCCAAAGGCGCCAAGGCCTCGAAGGACCGCCGCGCCACCCGCGTGATGCTCCTGTGCCACATGGACGAGATCGGCTTCTACGTCACCAGCATCGACAAGTCGGGCTTCCTGTGGATGAACCCCGCCGGCGGCTTCGACACCCGCAACCTCTTTTCCCGCCGCGTCACCGTCGTCACCGACGGCGGGGACCTCCCCGGCGTCATGAACCCCGGCGGCCGGCCCATCCACATCTCCAACGCCAAGGACCGCGAGAAGGTCCCCGAGGTCAAGGAATTCTTCGTCGACGTCGGCCTGAGCCCCGAGGAGGTCAAGAAGCAGATCAAGGTCGGGGACTACGTCGTCATGTGCGAGCCGGCGATCCCCGTCGGGCACAAGTTCGTCTCCAAGGCCCTCGACAACCGGGTCGCCTGCTGGCTGGGCATCGAGTCGATCCGCGCGCTCGACAAGGCCGGCACCGGGCACAACTGCGAGATCTTCGTCGCCTTCACCGTGCAGGAGGAGGTCGGCCTCCGCGGCGCCAAGACCGCCAGCCACGCCGTTTTGCCCGACATCGGCCTGGGCATCGACGTCACGCTGTCGTGCGACACCCCCGGCGTGCCCGAGGAGGAATGGGTCACCAAGAGCGGCGGCGGCTACGGCCTGCACATCAAGGACTCATCCTTCATCGCCGATTACCGCCTCGTCAACGAGTTCGAGGCCCTCAGCAAGAAGAAGAAGATCCCCTACCAGCGCACCATCCTCGCCGCCGGAGGGCAGGATGGCGCCGCCGCCCAGCAATCCGCCGCCGGCGCCCGGGCGATCGGCATCACCGTCGGCACGCGCTACATCCACACCGTCACCGAGATGATTGATACCCGCGACCTCAAGGCCGCCAACGACGTGCTCGCCGCGTACCTCGGCACGGTCGCCTGACCCGCCAGGACCTACCCATGCCCGAGGTCCCCGCGCTTACCCGGCTGCTCACCGCGCGCCACCCTTGCCTCCGCATCGTCACCGAGGACGAGAACGAGGCCCTCGGCCAGGTGATCGCCGCCGCCCACGACGCCAAGCTCTCGGACCTCAAGCTCTGGACCGTCACCGAGGGCCTCCGCGACGCCACGCTCGAGAACGCCCCGCCCATCGAGAACTCCACCGACCCCGCCACCGCGCTGCTGCACCTCTCCCTGGGCCTGGCGACCCCCGTGCTGGTGATCGCCCTGGACCTCACCGAGCACCTCCAGGATCCCCGGACGCTCCGCGCCTGGCGCGAGGCGGTCGAGAAGCTCCGCCGCCTCGGCGGTGTCCTGGTCATGATCGACTGCCGGGCCACCGCGCCGCCCATCGTCGATTCCACCGCGACCCGCGTCAGCCTTCCACTGCCCGACGATGAGGAACTCGACGACTGCATCAAGAGCACCCTGCGCTTTGCCAACCGCCAGCGCCCCGTCGCCGTCGAGATCACCCGCGGCCAGCTCGCCGGCGTGATCGCCAACCTCCGCGGCCTGACCCGGCGGCAGGCCCGCCAGGTCATCCTCGACGTGGTCTCCGAGGATCGCAAGTTCGACGCCGCCGACCTGCCCGGCATTCTCTCGGCCAAGCGCATGCTCCTCCAGACCGCCGGGCTGCTCGAGTACGTCGAATCCCCGGCGAGCATGGACCACATCGGCGGCCTGGCACGGCTCAAGGGCTGGCTGAGCGCCCGCGAGAAGGGCTTCGGCCGCAAGGCCCGCGAGTTCGGCATCGACCCCCCGCGCGGCATGCTCCTGCTCGGCGTCCAAGGTGCTGGAAAATCACTCTGCGCCAAGGCGGTCGCCACCGCGTGGCAGCGTCCCCTGCTGCGCATGGACCCCGGCGTGCTCTACGACCGCTACGTCGGCGAGAGCGAGAGCCGCCTGCGCAGCGCCCTCCACCAGGCCGAGGCCATGTCCCCCATCATCCTCTGGATCGACGAGATCGAGAAGGCCTTCGCCTCGGCCGCGAGCCAGTCCACCGACGGCGGGCTCTCCCAGCGCATGTTCGGCACGCTGCTCACCTGGATGCAGGAGCACTCGGCGCCCGTCTTCCTGGTCGCCACCGCCAACGACATCGAGGCCCTCCCCCCGGAGCTGCTCCGCAAGGGCCGGTTCGACGAGATCTTCTTCGTCGACCTGCCGTCGCCGGCCGCCCGCCGCCAGATCTTCGAGATCCACCTCAGGAAACGCGGCCGCGACCCCGCGGGGTTCGACATCGCCGCCCTGGTCCGCGCCGCCGAGGGGTACAGCGGCGCCGAGATCGAGCAGGCGATCATCTCGTCGCTGCACGATGCCTTCACCCTCGGCGCCGACATCACCAACGAGGGCGTGCTCGAGGCCCTCGCGAATTCCCCGCCGATCTCCGTCACCATGGCCGAGCGGATCGCCGACCTGCGCGAATGGGCCAGGAACCGCTGCGTCCCGGCCGAGTGAGCCCCGACCGCTCACCTGACCATCGGCTTCCAGATCGACTCCGGCGGCGGAACGCCCGTCAGGTCCTCCAGGATCGCCAGCAGCAGTTCATCGACCGTCATCTCGGCCTCCCGCGCCGCGGCCTCGATCGCCGGGGTCTGCTCGGAGAACGCGCGGACCTCGTCGAGCTTCCACGCGCCCTCCTCCTTCAGGAAGTAGTACCGCACCGTCAGCCGGTCCCCCCAGCGGTCCTTCCCCACCGCCCAGTCGCCGTGCACCTTGAGCTCCTCGAGCTTCAGCGGGTTCTCCGGCGCCGTGTGCGAGTACCACCCCGCCGCGGTTGCCATCCGCACGTACCCGGGCCCGTCGAGCTTGGCCAGCTGCGCCCGCGTCCCCCGCGCCCGCATCTGGAGCACCTCCAGCCGCGCCGACGGCGGCAACGCCCGCACCTCCTCCTCCTTGCCGTCCAGCGCCACCTTGATCAGGGGCACGTAGGCGTCCAGCGAGGCCCGCGTCAGCACCCGCACCGCCCCCTCCGCGTCCCGGTTCACGCCCGCCATCTCGTAGGCGTTGTATGCCCCGTTGACCTTTGCCGCCTCCGGGTCCTCGCACCCCGCGCTCATCAGCACGCACGCAAGACCGAAGACCGCACGCAACACCACGCCCCCCCGTCGATGGATCTCCCTCATCGCCCCAGCGTACCAATCTCCCCCAGGGTCCGGCGACCACCCGCACCCACGCCCGGGCGTTCCCGCAACCGCTCCCTCATTCCTCAAAACCGCGGGATCCGCTGCCCCGCGCACGCCCCCGCCGGCCCTTGCTTCCTGCTCCCCTGGCGCCGTCCCCGCGTACGCGTCCGGCCCGCCCGGCCCGTCGTCGAACCTATCATCCCCACCGCCCGCAAGAGGCCTCCCCACCCACGGGCCCGGCGGAACCCTTCATCCCGGAGGCCGGCACGAATGTCCGTTCAGCACATCGAAGCCAAACCATCGCCCGCCCGCCCCGCGCCCTCCCTCACACCGCCCGGCCGAATCCTCATCCTCGGCGCCGGCCCCACCGGCCTGGGCGCTGCCTACCGCCTCAAGGAACTCGGCCACTCCGACTTCCGCATGTACGACAGGAACCCCTACCTCGGCGGCCTGGCCCACTCCTTCACCGACGAGGCCGGCTTCACCTGGGACATCGGCGGCCACGTCATGTTCTCGCACTACAAGTACTACGACGAGGTCTTCGACCGCCTCATGGGCGAAGACTTCACCCTCAACGACCGCGAGTCCTGGGTCCGCATGATGGACCGCTGGGTGCCGTACCCGTTCCAGAACAACATCCGCCACCTCCCCCCACAGGTCACCTACGAGTGCCTCAGCGGCCTCATCAAGGCCCAGCTCGGAAGCCAGTCCGCTCGCGGCGCGATCCCCGGCCCCGCCGCCGCCACCAACTTCGGCGAGTTCATCGATGCCGTCTTCGGCGATGGGATCGCCCGGCATTTCATGCGTCCCTACAACTTCAAAGTCTGGGCCCACCCCCCCGAGATGATGAACAAGCACTGGATCGGCGAGCGGGTCGCCGTCATCGATGTCGACCGCGCCGTCAGGAACGTCGTCCTGGGCACCGACGACTTCGGCTGGGGACCCAACAACCGCTTCAAGTTCCCCCTTCGTGGGGGGACCGGCGAGTTCTACCACCGCTTTGATCGCGTCCTCTCCGGCTCATATCAGCTCAACACCCAGGTCAAGACCATCGACATCGACCGCCGGCTCGTCACGTTCGCCGACGGCTCCACCGACCGCTACGACAGCCTGCTGTCGGCGATCCCGCTCGACATCCTCTGCCGCGACATCCTCGCGAGTTCCCGCGGGACCATCCCCGACCACATCCGCAATACCGCCTGCCGCCTGCGCCACTCCTCGGGCTGCATGGTGGGCATCGGCATCAAGCGCCCCTGCCCCTCGACCAAGAGCTGGATGTACTTCCCGGATGACAACTGCCCCTTCTACCGCGTCACCTACCTCAGCAACTACTCCCCGCACATGACCCCCGAGCCGTACACCGACATCCAGCCCGGCGCCGCGGGCTACCCCGCCGACGGCCCGCGCCGCAACGGACCCTACTACTCGCTCCTGTGCGAGACCAGCGCCAGCGAGTTCAAACCGGTCAACGAATCAACCATCATCGAAGACACCATCCAGGGCCTCATCAACTCCGGCCTCATCACCCCCGACGAACGCGCCGACATCGTCAGCACCTGGCTCTACAGGGCCGGCTACAGCTACCCCACCCCCACCGTGGATCGCGACGACATCCTCTCCGAAATCATCCCCTGGCTCGAATCCCACCACATCTACTCCCGCGGCCGCTTCGGCATGTGGAAGTACGAGGTCGCCAACACCGACCACTCCCTCATGCAGGGCGTCGAACTGGTCAACCGGTTGCTGCTGGGGGAAAAAGAAACCACTATCGGCGTGGTCTACAAGGTCACCGAGGACGGCCGCAACGCGGCGGAGCACGAACGCGCGGTGGTCGCGGGGAGCGGAGAAAAGCGGACACTTGAGCGCCGGTGACTTCGATTGGTTTGCACATGAATACGCGAGAGGGTACTCCAGCTTCGCTCTTCAAGTACTGCACTCAGCACGTGATGAATTGCATTCTCAACAAACGCGAACTGCGATTGTCCGCACCCAAAGCGTTTAACGATCCGTTCGATTCGCAGTGGGATCTCTTCTGGCAGACCGAGACGGTTCCGTTCAAGGAGCATTATCGAAACGAATGGAAGCGCGTACTGCATGGCGAGATCGAGTTCTCCACACTGCCGCGAGTTGATCGCGAAGAGATTGGCAGGATGCGAATGCTCGCAGCGTCGGTCGAGTCGGAAGCTGAACGAGAGCGGGACCTTGACCGATTGCTCGCTCATCCAATTCTTGCGCAGCGCCGCCAACTGATTGAATCCAGCAACGACCACGTACGTGTATTCTGTATGTCCGCGGTACCCGACAGCATCCTGATGTGGTCACACTACGCCGAACACCACCGGGGGGCGGTGCTTGAGCTCTCCACTGAAGGACTTCGGCGAGCATTGGGAGTTTCGCCACGACCCGTCGAGTACGTTCCGGACTACCCTCCGGTCTTTGATCCGACGGAGCTTGCGAGAATGCTCACGGGCCAAGTGCGAACGGACGTGAGGCCTGAGAGGTACTGGGAGTGGCTCTGCACGAAATTCGAGCATTGGAAGTATGAACGTGAGTGGCGGTTCGTCACGTACCAGCGAACACCAGCCTCTGCCGACTTCTCACTTGTTCCGCTTGCAGCCGAGACAATCCACTCGGTCCGTCTGGGGTGTTGCATGACCGAACAAGAAGTCACCAATGCCCGCGCTCTCGTATCGAGAACGTGTCCGCAATCGCAGTTACTGGTCGGTCGCAAATGCGAAAAGAGCTTTGCGCTGCGCTTCACGCCAGTCTAAACGAGTTCGTCCAATCGCCCGAGCGATCCCGAACATCGCTCCACCAGACGAGCAATTCGTCATTGGCCGCCGCCCGATTGACCTCTGCCATGACTTCGTCGCTCGTCCACTCATGGTAAACAAGTCGTATCGCGGCTTGCTTGCGCGCTCGCACCTTGGTTGTCAAGTCGCTCGCGAGTCGCAACCGCTCCGCCCCGGTCATGCCGCGGATGATCGCCGCACCCTGGTCATCGATCACCGTGATACGCCGCGGATCAATCATCTCCATGGCATCTCTGCTCCCACGTTACCGCCGACAACGCACGACAAGCAGCCACCGGCCAACCCAGTCCTGCTGTTGGCTGCCGACTGAACGCTCACTGTTCACTCTTCGCTTCCCGGCACAAACCACACCAGCCTGTAGTTCCCCTTCTCCATCACCATGTCGAACCCCACCCAGTACAGGTCCTTGGCCCCCAGGCCCTGCAGCCTCAGCCGCTGCACGCCCCCGCCCACCGGCTCGAGGAACAGCCCCGGCGTCGATTCGCCCATCGGCATGCGATCAAACAGCGTCAGCACATCCCCCGCGTGCTCCTGGAGCGTCTTGAACGCCTCGCGCGGGTGGATCCCGCGCTGGTAGTACTCCGACCGCGTCCTCTCGCTGAGCACCTGCTCGACGAACACCTTCTCCTGGCTGTTCATCAGCGTGTTGTAGATGTGCATCATCAGGTGCCGCGCCGTCCGCGCCCGCAGCTCCCCCACCGAGCCGTCCTGCTGCTTGACCACCAGCTGATCGTCCGGGATCGCCGTCGGGTCCTTGTACCCCTTGGGGTACTTCGACACCGGCATGCTCGTCTCGGCCCCCGGCAGCGCCCCCAGGAACGGACGGTTGTAGATGATCCGCTCTTCGCACGCGGCAGCGCTCAACACGGCAAAGCCCAGAGCAGCACAGCGAACCGCGGCCGTGCAAAGAGCACTCCGCGGCCCGTTACGGACCCGACCGGCACCTCCGCCGCCCTGTGCTCCGTCAACACCCATCATCATCCTCACACGCCGCCCTCACTCCCTCACTCGATTGCTCCCTTACTCGCCCACTCGCTCTCCCCCCCGCCTTCATGTTCGCTCTGCCGCTCTCCGCCTTTGTGCTTCCCTACCACGCCTTGCCCAGCTCGGCCGTCACCACGCCCCCTCTCCCCCGCCTCCACAGGTCGTGCACCGCAAGCTCCGGCCTGACCTGCGGGAAATCCGACCGCAGGTGCGCCCCGCGCGATTCCTCCCGCCACAGCCCCGACCGCGCCATCAGCGCCCCCACCAGCAGCATGTTCTGCGTCTCCCACCCCGACGGCTCATCGAAGATCTTGTCCAGCGTGTACCGCGCCCAGAAGTCGAACATGTCCCCCGTATCCCGCAGCTTCGGGCCCGTCCGCTCGATCCCCACGTTCTTCCACATCGATGATCGCAGGCTCGACCGCACATCGCTCAGGTCCAGCTCCCCGTGATCGCTCGGCCGTATGTCCGAGATGATCGGCACCGGGCTGGCCCGCAGCGCCACGCCCCAGGCGTTCGCCGGCGCGTTGCCGTTGGTCGTCGGCTGGGCCATCTCCGCCGCCGTGGAGCCGGCGATCTCGCCCATCACCAGGCCCTCCAGCAGCGAGTTGCTCGCCAGCCGGTTGGCCCCGTGCAGCCCGCTCGCCGCGACCTCGCCCACCGCGTACAGGCCCGGCACATCGCTCCGCCCCAGCAGGTCCGTCCTCACACCGCCGATCATGTAGTGCGCCGCCGGGTGCACCGGGATCAGGTCCTTCCCCGGATCCAGCTCGAACCGCTTCAACTCCGCCGAGATCGATGGGAACCGCCCCGCGAAGTTCTCCACGTGCCGGCAGTCCAGCCACACGTGCCGACCCCCCTGCTTGGCGATCTGCCGCACGATCGCCTGCGCCACGATGTCGCGCGGCGCCAGCTCCGCCAGCGCGTGCTCTCCCAGCATGAACCGGTGCCCCGAATCGTCCAGGAGGTGCGCCCCCTCGCCCCGCACCGCCTCGGAGATCAGCGAACGGCTCGCCCCCGGCAGGTACAGCGTCGTCGGGTGGAACTGGATGAACGCCATGTCCGCCAGCGACGCCCCCGCCCGGTACGCCATCGCCAGCCCGTCGGCCGTCGCCACGCGCGGGTTGGTCGTCTCGCGGTACAGCATCCCCGCTCCCCCGCTGGCCAGGATCGTCGCCTTCGCCCAGATCATCTGCAGCCCGTGCCGCGGATGGTGCGTGATCGCCCCCATTACCGGCGCCCCGATCTCCGCCGACGGCGTGATCAGGTCCAGCGCAAAGCAGTGCTCGAAGATCCTCACCCCCGCCGTCGCCTTCGCGCGCTCCGTCAGCACACGCTGGATCTCCCTCCCCGTCGCGTCCCCGTCCGAGTGAAGGATCCGCGGCACCCCGTGCCCGCCCTCGCGCCCGAACGCCGTCTCCCCCTCGCGCGTCCGGTCCGCGCGCATCCCCCACGAGAGCATCTCCCTCACCCGCGTCCGGCCCTGGTCGATGATTAGCCGCACCGCCGGCTCGTCGCACAACCCCCCGCCGGCGACCACCGTGTCCTGCACGTGCGCCTCGACCGTGTCACCCTCGGCGATCGCCGCCGCGATCCCCCCCTGCGCCCACGCCGTGTTCGACAGCCCCACCTCCGCCTTGGCCAGCACGATGACGTCCCCGTGCGCACTGGCCGCGATCGCCGCCCGCAGGCCCGCCACCCCGCCCCCGATCACCAGCGTCCCCGTGAAGATCTGGGGCAGCAGGCTGGACCGGAACGGGATCAGATACCGACGCTGGTCGAAAATTGGGTCCATCGGGAACGCTCTGGTCGCAAGTCTCGAATCGCAAAGAAAACGTCAATCCCAGTTCGCACGGCTCACGCGCGAGTAGTCCATTGCGGCGCCCTAGCGCCGCGTACTCCACCGCCCCACTCGCGCCATCACCCCACTCGCACCACGGCCCCGATGCCACGCGTTCGCCGCCGGCCTCTCACTCCCCCTTGCACCCGCACCCGCTCCCGCATCCCCCGCCCATCAGCGGATCCTCCCCCATGTCCACTCCCAGCATCTTCTCCACCTTCGCGTTCAGGAACCACGCGTGGTGTTCCATGTGCCACACATCGCCGGCGACCATCCTCCGCACCGTGAGCTCACCCTTCTGCGGGTGCATCGCCGCCCTCTCCCACTGCTCGGGCGTCAGCGTGAGCAGCCACTCGCTCATCCACCGCCGCAGCGTGTGGATCACCGCGACAAACCCCGCCAGCGGAAAAGCCGTGCTCGGCTCGACCGACCCGCCCTCGCCCGCGCGAGCTGCGGCCGATGCCTTCCCGTACACCCCCGCATCCACGAACGCATCCTCATCCCACACCGCCAGCACCGGGTGATCCTCCGCGACCGCCCGACGCATCCGGTGCACCGACGCGATGTCCGCATCCGCGAGATGACCCACCAGCACCCGCACCGGCCAGCGCCCCACGCCCGAGTCCGGCAGGAACGCGATGTCCAACTGCTCCTCGTCCAGGAAGAAGATCCGACGGTCGAAATTCTCGATCCCGCGCCGATACCGGGCGATCAACGCGTGCGTGTCCAGCGCCAGGATCTGCTCACGCGCCGGCCTGGGCATCTCGATCGCCGGCACCACCGCCGCCTGCTTCTCCTCAGAGCAGCACCTGCCTGGCCCCCCCCCCCCCCCCGACTTCCCCCACCGCCCCCGCAGCACCCACCCTCACCGCCCTCCCGCCCGTGCGCGTGCTCATGGTCGTGCTCGTGCCGCGCCGATCCTCCCCCGCAGCACCCGCTGCCCTGACAGCACGAATCCGAAGATGTCCCGGTCTTGCCCGACGAGGCCGAAGGTTGTTCCACAGCAAGTTCCTTTCCGTTCCAGACCCCGCCCACCCGCCAGGCCGGGCGTTCCTCTCCGTCGGCGATGAAGCCACCAATCCTATCGTTGCCGACATGCCCCCGGAACCGACCAATCCCCTTGCTTCCCCCGTACCCATTCCCTCATCCACCGCCGCTCAATCCCCCACTCCAATCCAGCCCCGCTCCCTGGCCCTGCGCGTCGTCACCATGCCCAGGGACACCAACCACTACGGCACCATCTTCGGCGGCGTCATCCTGAGCTACATCGACCAGGCCGGTTTCGTGGAAGCTCGCCGCCACGCCCCATGCAGATGGGTCACCGCCGCGATCGATCGCGTCGATTTCAAGGCCCCCGTCAACCTCGGCGACATCGTCAATTTCTACGCCCAGACCACCCGCATCGGCCGGACCAGCGTCACCCTCCGCATCGAGGTCGAGGCCGAGCGCTATACCGACGGAACCCACGTACAGGTCACGACCGCGACCCTCGTCATGGTCGCCGTCGATGAACACGGCCACCCCTTCCCCTTCGCTCAAGCCACTCCCACGCCCGTTTGACCCCCGCAACACCAACTTCCTAAACCGCCCGGTGACGTACCCCCTTAAATCGGTTATCCTTGCCTTTCCCCCGCCGAGGCGCTCGCGGCCCCGGCGTCCGACCAGGTCCCGGGGGCCGCGGTCGGATCGCCAAGCTCCAGAAACGCCCTCTCCTCTCGGGCCCGCGTCCCTATGGCACTGATCCAATCCACGTACGTCTCCTGCGAACTGGTCGGTAACACCGTCGTCGCCAAGGTCCTCGTCGAGAAGATCGCCGAGCGCGAATCGCAGGTCATCCAGACCGAACTCGGCCAGGCCGTCGCCTCCTTCGGCTGGCGCCTGGCCCTCGACGCCACCCAGCTCACCATGCTCCCCTCCGTCGGCCTGGGCGCCCTGGTCAACATCAACAAGTCCTGCAAGTCCAACGGCGGACGCTTCGTCATCTTCAATCTCGCCGCCGAGATCCTCGATGTCATGAAGCTCACACGCCTGGACCGCATCGTGACGATCGTCAAGGACCGCGATGCCGCTCTCAAGGCGCTAGGCTGATCCGTCTTCGCTGGGCGATCACCGGCCCCCGCACCGGGTGCCGCGCGCCCGCTGAAACGAGGCCCGAGTGGTCCAGCAGTTCCAGCCGTCCGACCGACCCGAATCACCCCGCGCCCCGCTGCCGCCCCTGCGCAGGCAGACCTCGCTCATCCCCAGGGACCCTTCCGCCAAGCTCCCCCGCCTGGCCGTGTTCATCTCCGGCGGAGGCCGCTCCCTCCTCAACCTCCAGGACGCCATCGACCTCGGGGACCTCTCGGCCTGCATCGGGCTCGTGGTCGCCTCACGCCAGTGCCCCGGGGTCGCCAAGGCCCGCGCCCGCGGACTGAAGGTCCTCGTCGAAGAGGGCCGCATCCCCCTCGACCGGCTCACGGCCATCCTCCACGAGAACCAGGCCGACTGGATCGTGCTCGCCGGGTACCTCCAGCTCCTGCCCATCCCACCGCGCTTCCGCACCCGCGCCGTCAACATCCACCCCGCGCTGCTGCCCGAATTCGGCGGACCGGGCATGCACGGCCACCGCGTCCACCAGGCCGTCCTCGACGCCGGCAGGCAGCTCTCCGGCTGCACCGTCCACCTCTGCGACGATCGCTACGACTCCGGGCCCATCGTCCTCCAGCTCACATGCCCCGTCCTCCCGGGCGACACCCCCGAGATGCTCGCCGATCGCGTTTTCCGCCTCGAATGCCGCGCCTACCCGATCGCCCTCCAGGGCCTGATTACGGGGGCGATCAAGCCCGCCTCCACCCACACCAACGATGGAGAGTCCCCGGCTTGAGTCACCGCGCCCCGACAGGATGCCCAGGCCTCGCCGCCCGCGCCCTGGTCCACGCGAGCCTGCTCGCCGCCCTCTCGGGCTCCGTGCTCGGACAAGCCCCCAAGGCGCCGCCCCCCGAAAAGCCCGCCGGCCAACCCGCAAGCCAACCCGCAAGCCAGCCTGCAAGCCAGCCCGCGGACCAGCCCACGGACACGCCCGCCCGCAAGCCGCCGGCCAACCCCGAAGAAGCCCGCCGCCGCGCCCTCTTCATCGAATCACAGGCCGTCCACGCCTTCTCCGAGGGCAGGTTCGCCGACGCCGAGAAGCTCCTCCGCGAGCAGCTCGAACTCCAGCCCAACAACTTCGTCGTCCTCTACAACCTCGCCTGCGCACGCTCGGCCCAGGCCGATCCCGACCAGGGCATGGACTTCCTCACCAAATCCATCGAGGCCGGCTTCGACGACCTCCACCAGATGCAGCTCGACCCCTCGCTCGCGCGACTCCGATCCCGCGAAGAGTTCAAACGCATCGTCGAGAACTGGCCCTCCATCCTCGATGCTCGCCGCGATTCCAACGTCCAGAGCGTCAAGGAGTTCTTCAACAACTCCTACCGCGTGCAGACCGATGATCGCCTGCGCCTGGTCTACGTCTCGGCCGTCGACCCGCGCAGCGTCGAGATCGCCCGCAAGGAAATCACCACCCTCGGCCAGTGGGCCGCCAGGGATGTCTTCCCGGGACTGCTCGACGCACCCGAATCACTCAACGATCCGTGGGTCGTCGTCGTCCTCCCCACCCGCGAGGACTTCCTCAAGTGGATCAGCTCCCACTACGGCCCCTCGGCCGTCACGGGCCTGTCTTCCATCGGCGGCGAGTACAACCACGACACCAAGATCCTGATCGCCCAGGACCTGGGCTCGAGCCTCCGGCACGAGTTCTTCCACGTCCTGCACTGGCGCAGCTGCATGCGCCTGGGCCAGCGCCACCCCATCTGGGTCCAGGAAGGCCTGTGCAGCCTCGTCGAGGACTACTCCGTCGACGCCGATGGAAACGTCCACCCCGAGCGCTCCTGGCGCAGCAACATCGTCAAGCGCCTCGAACGCGTCGGGCAGCTCAAGGGCCTCGAGGATCTCTGCAAGATGGACTCCGCCCAGTTCATGGGCGGCCGCGTGCTCGCCGCGTACGCCCGCGCCCGAACCTCGTTCCTCTACCTCAGCGATCGCGGCAAACTCCGCGAGTGGTACTCGAACTTCACTTCGGGGTACGCCAAGGACCCCTCGGGTCTCCAGGCCTGGCAAACCACCTTCGATCAGCCCGTCCCCCAGATCGACCTGGCGATCCGAGGCTGGGTCCGGCAGCTCGAGATGGTCCCCGAGCAGATCCTCCCCGGCATGGCGAGCCTGGGCGTCGAAGTCGAGAGCGGTGGGCCCGAGGGCCTGCGCATCACATCCGTCCTGGGCTCGCGCAAACGCCTCGGCGGACCGCTGATGGAGGGCGATGTCATCACCGACATCGATGGCAAGTCCACCCGGGATATCGCCGAACTGGTCCGCGTCCTGGGCGCCTACAAGCCCCAAGACAAGGTCCAGGTCGGGGTCCGCCGCGGCAAACGCATGAAAACCGAGACCATCACGCTCACCGCCAAAGAGTGAATCGCCGGTCCGGCACGCCCCCGCACGCGATCCACCGCAGGGACTTTCCGGACCCGGCGCCGGTCGGGGGTTGGCGGTTGGCGCATAAAAAAACCTCGCTCGGTTTCCCGAGCGAGGCTGGAGATCAAGAGACTAGTCGGCGCACACTCAGCCGACATCCTTCGTCGCAGCCACCGTGATTAGCGGCGGCGGCGACCGGCGGCCAGGCCAGCCAGGCCGACGAGGGCCAGGGAGGCGGGAGCCGGGGTGAAGGTGATCCGGCCGGTGTCGCCCGTGGCGCCCGCGATCGCATCGCCGAGGGTCGACGCGGAGGTCGCGTAGCCCTTGAACGAGGTGATCTGGTTCGGGGAGCCGTTGGCGCCGCCGTCGGCGATCCGCAGCTCGATCGCGTCGGTCAGGAGGTGACCGGCCGAGGTGACGACGTTGAACTTGTACACCATCGCGACCTTCGCGGTGTTGAAGTTCGCGCCCAGGGCACCGGGGGTGTTCTGAGCGGTCGAGATACCCGCGTTCGGGTTGTTGGCGTTGTCGCCCTTGGCGTCGATGCGCAGGCTGTTGGCAGCCTCGAACGTCACCTGGGTCTGGCCACCGAAGTCGAAGCCAGCGACGCGACCGTCGGTCGCGCTGCCCTTACCGGGGGTCAGGTCGACCGAATCGTTGCCGGCGGAGTCCCAGCCAGCAGCGTTCGTCGAAACGACGTTGTAACGAGCGCCGGAGATCCCGTAGAACTGATCCGGGATGCTCATCGTCACGCCGACCAGCACGGTCGTGCCGGGAGCGACGGCGATGTCGTCGAACCAAGTCGAGCCGCCGTCCGTCGAGAACGAAAGCGACAGACCGGGCGCGGGACGGGCGACGGCCACCGCAGCCAGACCGGCGACGGCGATAAGACCAATAACCTTCTTCATGTCAATCTCCTCACTATGGAAAAGAATGCCGAAAGCAAACACAAGGTGAACAACGCGGAAACGAGTTCACCTGACCCGTCGAGAGGATACGGGCAGTCGCCATTCCTTGCAAGATGAAAATGAGCGCGCAGCCGCAAAAATCTGTAACGGCCGCAGCAGCAGTGAGGCTTCGGCAGCTTCCCTTCCGCACGAAAGGTGCGCCAAGATCCCCCCAATTGCCAGAATTTTGACGTTTTCCTTTCGCCCAACACCAGCAACCTCGTATCCACACGAGGTCCAAACATCTACAATTTGGCATTTGTTAAGTTGAGCGACGCCAGCTTCTCGGACCACTCCGCCTGCTCGCGCTTGTTCGAACTTTCCAGAATGAGTTCCCCGCCGGCTCTCCAACGCCTGATCGCTTCCACTTCCAGCCGCGTCAGCCGCATCGATTCGAACTCGTAGTCCCGCCAGGCTTCGATCGTCATCGGGACCAGGTCGGCCAGCAGCAGCTCCATCGCCGCCGCGTAGATGCGGATCTCGGCCTGGGCGTGCGAATCGAGACGCAAACTCAAGAACCGCAAGATGTTATGGAGATTGCTCTTCCAATACCACTGCGTGTACATGTTCACCGGCAGCCCGATCCTCGCCAACTCCCGGCTCACCCCGCGCTCGGCCAGGCTCAGGTACCTCGTATAAAAAGCCTCGACATCGCGGAGGTACTCGAGGAACTCCTCGGCGGTCCTGAGCTCCTCGGTGGCGCCCGCATCTTCAGTCCCGCCCTTGCCCGAGACTTCCTCGTTTCCGCGCGCCGTGACGTTGAAGACCTCTTCTCCCCCCTGGCGGTTGGACCTGGATTGCTTACGGATCGCATCGGGCTTGGGAACATAGAAGCGATCGGGGAGGATCGAGTACCGCGCCGAGTATTCGTTCACGCTCGCCGTGCGGTGCCTGATCCACTGCCGGGCCACGAAGATCGGCATGCTCACGTGAAACTTGAACTCCACCATCTCGAACGGCGTCGTGTGACGGTGCCGCAGGAGGTAGCGGATCAGCCCGCGATCCTCGTTGACCTGCTTGGTCCCCTGGCCGTACGAGACCCGCGCCGCCTGGACCACCGCGCAGTCGGCGGTCTGGCCCTGGGGAACCATGCGCGGCATCGCATCCACCAGCGCGAGGAAGCCGTGCTCATGCACCTTGACCTCGAGCCTGGAGCACCCGCCCATCGCATCAACCAGCGGCGATTCGGCCGGGATTCTCTGGATGCTCAGGCCCTGCATCTGCTCGGTGGTGCTCATGGCCACAGGATAACCCGCGCGCGGCGGGCCGTCGACGAACCGCGCTGAGCGCTTCTGGTCGCGTCCGCGCCGCTCGCCTTCAAAAAGACCATCGCCCGGCTTCCCGGGCGATGGCAACAAGTCACTGGATTCGAACCGTCAACCGCGATCAGCGGCGGCGGCGACCCGCGGCGATGCCGGCCAGGCCGACGAGGGCCAGGGAGGCGGGAGCCGGGGTGAAGGTGATGTGACCCGTGTCACCGGTCTCGCCCGCGAGCTGAACGCCGGCGGTCGAGGCGGCCGTCTCGTAG
>JBGAOZ010000024.1:0-75025 GCA_044221545.1 Phycisphaerales bacterium | reverse complement strand
GAACCACTCGGTTCAGAAACGAGACTGCTCGCCTTGCGGCTGCGCCAGCCCGCCGATGACCATGCCCTTCATGGCGGGGCCGAAGTCCTTGATGGGGGAGGAGATCACGCCTGCCGCCACGGGATCGGTCATTGGAGTCCTTCATCAACGCGCAGAACCTACCAACGGGTCGCACCTGCGAACACAACGATAGTGGCCAATTCTCAGAGGAGGGCCGTGGCTCGTGGTTTCCGGGCCCTTTGGAGAGCATTCGAACTCCTACACTGCACGCGTGAGAAGCCCTCCCGCCACCCTCCGAACGGCCACAGAGGCCCGAGCGAGGACGCGGTCGCGTGATGGGCCGCGCGCGATGGACCCCACAGCGACCGCGATCCCGCGACTGGTCGAACTCCACGGCCCCAGGCTCTACAGCCTCGCCTCGCGTCTGTGCGGCAACGCCTCCGATGCCGAGGACATGGTGCAGGAAGTCTTTTTGCAAGCCCATCGCAAGTGGCACACGTTCAAAGGAGACGCGAGCCCCGGGACGTGGCTCTACGCGATCGCGGCGCACTCGTGCAAGGCCCGCCTCAGGCGGAAGGGCGGCATTGACCGGCGGATGCCCGCGGTGTCGCAGCTGATGCCGTGGAACGAGACGAGGAACGTGAACCTCGACGGGTTCGCGGGCGCGCTGGCGCATGGCGACGCGCACGGGCCGGTGGGCGAAGCGATCGAGCGCGAGTCGGCCCGGGCGGTTCACGACGCGATCCTGACGCTGCCGGGTAACTTCCGCGTGCCGCTGGTGCTCAAGGAGATGCTGGAGCTCTCGATCGAGGATGTCGCCAAGGCCCTGCACATCAAGGCCGAGACGGTCAAGACCCGCGTGCATCGGGCCCGGCTGCTGCTCCGCAAGGCCATTGCGGATCGCCGCGGAGTGCCCAAGCGGGCCGCGAAAGCCCCGGCCTACGAGAAGCAAGTCTGCCTGGACCTGCTCAAGGCCAAACTCGACGCGATGGACAATGGACGTGGGTTCCCGATCGGTCAGGGGATCGTGTGCGAGCGCTGCCAGGCGGTGTTTGCCGAACTCGACCTCGCGCAGAACACCTGTGCACGGCTTGCGGACGGGAAGATGCCGGCACGCGTGCGCAACACGATCCTGAAGGCGATCCGCGACGCGGAACGGGTGGCTCACGAGAACGTGAACTAGCGCACCACGGTGGGCGGTACTTCAACCCAGAACCAGCCGCGGAGGTCGCCCTCTTTGAAGCCGGTCGCCTGGTCCTTGGGGTACCTGGCGGCCAGGGTGGCCTTGACCGCCGGGTCGATCTGTTCAGGGCTGCCGTGGCAGGCCAGACAGTTCGCGGCGAGTGTGATCGGAAGCGTGACCCCCAGCGACCCGTCGGTGCCGGCGGCGACGCGGGGTTCCGCGGGTTGCTCCGCGAGGAGTGAAGCCGCCCAGGTCGGCGCGGCGTTGGCCGGGTTGCGGAGTTTCGCGCTCGTCCGCCCGATCATGACGCCCTTCTCGCTCGCGACGGCCTGAGCGATCTTGGGGGCCCGCTCTTTGCGCACGCCGATGGCGCCGGCGGCTCCGCCATCGGGGCCGGGCTTGCCGATCTCCTCGCCGAGCGCGGCGAGGAGGCGCGAGAGCATCATGTCGCGGGCGGCGACCGCGCGCTCGCGCTGGGCTCGCTGGGCGGGCGTGAGCGAATCCGCGGCGACAGGGGACCACGCGCTCGACGTGGTGTGCCGGCGGCGGATGTAATCCCGCGTCCTGGATTCCATGAGCGGGACGAGCATCTGCATCGCCCTGGCTTCGCTGATGGCTCGATCGATCGGCACGCCCTGGTCGAGCACGCGGTACGAGGCCCATCCCGGCCCGATGCGGTTGCCCGTGCGGCAGTGCAGCGCGGCGGTGTCGCCCTTCTCGTCGGCGGCCCTGATCGCGGCTCGGGCCGAGTCGAGCAGTCCGTCGGTGATCTCCGCCGCGCCCGCGTAGGCAAGGCTGCAGGAGGTCAGGCCCGTGCCGGCGGCCGCGGATTGCTCGTTGTACTCCCCGTGCTCGGCGGGCTTGCGGAAGTTGATGACGATGTCCACGCCCGCGGTCTTGAGTCCCGCGAGTTGCGCCGCGTCGGGCTGCGCGAGGACGAACCGGTGCGGCACGCCGCCGATGGCCAGCTCCGGAGCGGGGAGCGGGTCCCCGGCTTTGAACCTCGGCGTCTCGCGCGGCGCGGCCTTGACCCCTTCACGCACGAACCCGCTGACACCCATCGCGTGCGACCGGAGAAGGGCGATGGCCTCGGGGTCGGTGCTGCTCTCGACGATCTGGACGCCCTTGTCCGTCAGCGTCACCTCGATGCTCACCACCCCGTGCTTCTTGAAGAGCTCCGCGAAGACCGGGTCCCAAATGCGAACCTGGCGGGTCACTTCGACGCGGTGCTGCACGTCGACAGCTTGAAGGGAATGTAGAGCGGGCATATACCCATCGCGGCGGTGCCGAGCATGACCACGCCGACAACGGCGGCAACGATCCCCCACGCCGAACCGGTCATCACGCCCGGCGTCGTGAACGCGAGTGCAAGGGCAATGATGCCGACGAGGGCGCGGACGCCGCGATCCACCGAACCGACATTCTGGCAGAGAGCCATGGGTCTGTACTCCAGAAAGCGCCCGCTGCCGGGCGCGTGAGAGAAGTGAGCCGACTAGGCTGTGACGGGACGTCGCTCGCGCCGTTCAAGCCAAGTGAACAGGGTGATGGCGACCATCGCCAGCCCGGCGATGAACCACCACGGTGAGGCGTGCGTCGCGTCGGCGAACGTGATCCTGCCGAGCGTGCCGATCGGCTCGACGGTGCGAGCCAGGAGCGGATACGCCTCCGCATATACAGCTGCCCCGACCAGTGCTCCAGCGATGCCCACGACCGCGTCGCGAGAACCCTGACCGACAGCCGCGAGCGCGGTTCCTGGGCAGTAGCCCAGGAGCACCATTCCCACGCCGAAGACCAGCCCCCCGCCGGCGTTCATGACGAGTTCCGTGCCCTTGACGCTCAGCCCCCTGATCAGGCCGAGTTGCAGCATCGCGTAGATGCCGATGGCTCCGACGACGACCGCGGTGAGCATGGTCTTGAGAACGGTGAAGTCCCTGAAGCGGAACTGGTTGACGATGACGTTGTACCTCGTCACGCCGCCCTTCTGGAGCAGGAAGCCGAAGACCAGGCCGGTGACCGCGCCGAGCAGAAGGGTCTTGGGGTCAGCGAAGAAATGCTCAAACACGGGACACCTCCGACGTTGCGAGCTTGCCGAACGACCCGGTGCCAAAGAGCGCCACCGCCGCCACGATGCCGCTGATGAACATACTGATCAAGAAGGTCCAGCTCGACACGGCGAGTTGCAGCCCACCCGAGATGCCGTGGCCGCTCGTGCAGCCGCCGGCCATCCTCGCCCCGAAGATGAGGATGAATCCGCCGATAAACGCCGCGGCGTAACGCTTGGCGACCGACGGGCCGAACCGCTCCGCCCAGACGGTCGGCACGCGCTCCTTGCGGAAGGTGCCGCCGAGCCACGCCGCCAGGAACGCGCCAGCAACGAGGGCGACATCGAGAGCCATCTGCCAGTCGAAGATGGGTTTGAAGCCACCGGCTTTGGCTCCGTACTCCTTGAGGTAGTAGGCGTTGCTGGCGACGTGGTCCGGGGCAATCGCGCACACGCCGGCTCCGGCCGCTCCCACGAACGAGGTGCTGGTGCCGAGGGCCTTCTCCATGAAGTAAAACGTGCACCAACTCAGCACACCGATGCCGATGCCGACGATGTATGGGGACCAGTGCGGTCTGCGAAGGACTCCGAGCATGAGGCATCTCCATCGAGCCTCAGTTGGTGAGGGCTCGTCGTCACCTTTGAGGCTCCCGGGGATTCCGAAGTTCCCAAGGGAATACTGAACGGTACGGGCAAGCCGGGCTTCTTACCCCTGCTCGCATAGATTGCTCGGTGGTTCAGGAACCTCTGAGGGGGTGGCCGCCTCAAAGGCAACGTCAAGGAGTCACTCCGTGGAGAAGTTATCGTGAGCACGCACCCTCGGCACTTCGGCCTGCCTCGCTGGCTCACCGTCCCGTCGGTGCTGTTGGTATTCACGCTGGGGGTCGTTGTGCTCATGCTGTGGCTCGTTGGCGCGTTCAAGCCCAAGATCGCGCACGAGGGGTCGATCGCCGCATCTGCTCGCGCTGTCGGCTCAGGGCGGGTCGTCGAGGTCGTCGCACGTACGCTGCCACTCGAAGAAACCGCGGTGGGTGCCATTCAGCCTGTGCGCCGGGTCGAGATCGCGTCCAGGCTTCTCGCCAAAGCGCTCGAGGTGAACGTAATCGCGGGCCAGCACGTGGCCAAGGGAGATGTTCTTGTTCGTCTCGAAGAGACCGACCTGAATGCCCGGCGGGCCCAGGCGGAGTCCGCGGTGGCCCAGGCCCAGGCGGCGCTGGACCAGGCACGGATCGAGGAGTCTCGCCTCAGGGCCGCGTTCGACAAGAACGCGGTCGCGGGGCTGGAGATGGACCGAGCGGTAAACGCGCTCAAGGGAGCGCAAGCCAACCTCGCCCGCACCAAGCAGTCGCTGACGGAGGCCCAGACGGTCATGGAGTACGCGACGATCCGCAGCCCGATCGACGGGACGGTCGTCGACAAGCGGGTCGACACCGGCGACACGGTGTCGCCCGGGCAGGTTGTCGTCACAGTCCTCGACCCCAAGCGCATGCAGATGGTGGCCAGCGTGCGGGAGTCATTGTCTCGCTACCTCACGGTGGGCGGGCAAGTGTCGGTCAGGGTGGACTCGCTCGACCACGCCTGCTCCGGCACCGTGAGCGAGATTGTTCCTGAGGCCGAGTCCGCCAGCCGCACCTTCCAGGTGAAAGTGACGGGGCCGTGCCCCGCGGGTGTGTATGCCGGGATGTTCGGGCGGTTGTCGATCCCCGTCGGAGAAGAAACGGTGCTCGTGATCCCGAGGGAAGCCGTGCACACCGTCGGCCAGATCGAATGCGTTGACGTGGCCGCAGGGGGCGTGCGCCAGCGTCGAGCCGTGCGGCTTGGCAGGACCATCGACGGGCACGTCGAGGTGCTGTCTGGGCTCGTCGCCGGCGAGAAGATCGTGGTGGAAGGCGCGGCGGGAGGACGCTGAGCCCATGAGTGACGCGCCCTCAACGCACGACTCAACGCACGCGGTTGCAGAGCATGCTCACGGCGGTTGGCTCAACGGGCTCGTCAAGACCTTCCTGCATTCCAATCTGTCGCTCATCCTGCTGGTGGTCTCGGTGGCGGCCGGTGCGGCAGCGCTGCTCATCACCCCGCGCGAGGAAGACCCGCAGATCGTCGTGCCCCTGGCCGACATCTGGGTAAGCGTCCCCGGCCTGTCCTCCCAGGAGGTCGAGCGGCTGGTCACCACGCCGCTCGAACGAATCCTCTACCAGATCGATGGCGTCGAGTACGTCTACTCGATGTCGCGGACCGATTCGGCGATCGTAACGGTGCGGTTCTACGTCGGGGAGGATCGGGAACGATCGCTGGTCCGACTCTTCAAGAAGCTCGAAGAGAACAAGGACCTTGTGCCGCCGGGCGTGGCGAGCTGGGTCCTGAAGCCCGTCGAGATTGACGATGTGCCCGTTGTGACGCTCACGTTGCGGGGACGATGTGGGAGCGCTGCGGTTTCGGACGAGTACACCATGCGGCGTGTGGCCGAAGAAGCTGCCGCTCGCCTCGCCGCGGTCGAGGACACTTCCCGGGTGACCATCTCCGGCGGCCTGCCGCGCACCCTGACCGCGTATGTCGACCGCGAGGCCATCGCGGGCCGGGGGCTCTCGCTGCTTGATGTTCAGCGAGCGGTCCAAGCCTCGAACATGGACCGGCCCTCGGGGGTCATCGAACGGAACGACAGCGCGATCAACGTGCGGGCTGGCACGGTTGTCCGCGACAGAAAGGACCTCGGGAGCCTGGTCGTGGGCGTGTCGAAGGGCACTCCCGTCTTCTTACACGAAGTCGCCCGCATCGAGGACGGACCCGCGGAACGTTCGACCTACGTCCGCCACGGGTGGGGACCCGGTCAGGGCTTCGGGGCCCGCCAGCACTCCGCCGGTACCCTGCTGGGGGAGGCCGCTCATTCGAAGTCCACCGCCCAGAGCCCTTCCGGCAGCGTCCCCGCCGTCACCATCGCCGTCGCCAAGAAGAAGGGAACCAACGCGGTTCACGTCGCTGAGGCGGTTATCAGGGAGGCGGAGCGGCTCAAGTCCGAGGTGGTGCCCGAAGGCATGGACCTCGTCGTGACGCGCAACAGCGGGCTGACCGCCGACGAAAAGGTCTCCGAACTTGTCGAAGGACTGTGGGTCGCCATCCTCATCGTGGTGGCCCTGCTGACCATCGGGCTTGGCTGGCGCGAGGCCCTGGTCGTCGCGGTGGCGGTCCCGGTGGTCTTTGGTCTCACGCTCGCGGTCAACATGCTCGCGGGGTACACGATCAACCGGGTCACCCTCTTTGCGCTCATTCTGTCGCTCGGCTTGCTCGTTGACGACCCGATCGTGGACGTGGAGAACATCGCCCGTCACTTCGGCCTCCGCAAGAAGGCCACCCGCGCCATCACGCTCGAAGCCGTCAGCGAGATCCGCCCGCCGCTCATCGCCGCGACGCTCGCGGTGATCGCGAGCTTTCTGCCGCTGTTCTTCATCACGGGCATGATGGGCCCGTACATGCGGCCGATGGCGCTGAATGTGCCGGTGACAATGCTCATGTCGATGGTCGTCGCCTTCACGATCACCCCGTGGCTCGCGTTCCATTTGCTCAAGAAGCGCCCCTGGGCGAGCGGGGGCGGGCACGGTACCGCCGCCGCCGACTCGCACGACGAGTTCTCCACCGCCCGAGCCAGCATCCAGTACCGCGTGCTGCGGCCGTTGCTTCAGCCGCTGCTCAAGTCGCCGACGAAGGCGTGGGTGTTCCTCGCCGTCGTCGCTCTGCTCACCGGCGCCGCCGCAATGCTGGCCGCGTTCCGCCAGGTGCCGCTCAAGATGCTCCCATTCGACAACAAGGCGGAGATCCTGCTGCTCGTCAACGCGGACGAGGGCACGACTCTGGAACGCACTGACGCGGTGGTCCGCGACCTCGAAGCCGCCGTCACGCGCATCCCCGAAGTGACCGACTTCACGTCCTACGTCGGCGCTCCTTCGCCCATCGACTTCAACGGCCTCGTCCGGCACTACTACCTCCGCACGATGCCGCATCAAGCGGAAATCCGCGTCAATCTGGTTGGCAAGAAGTCCCGCAAGGATGCGAGCCACACGCTGGGCCTGCGGGAACGCGACGCGCTCGCGGCCATCGCCGCCATGGCCGGAATGCGACTGAAGGTTGTCGAGCTGCCGCCCGGGCCGCCCGTCATCGACACGATCGCCGCCGAGGTGTACGGCCGCGACGACCTCGCGTACTCGGGCATCTGTGACGCGGCCGAACTGGTCAACCGCCGCCTCGCGGCCGAGCCCGGAGTGGTTGAACCAGACGACACCGTCGAGGCCAAGCACCGTGAACTGGTCTTCCTTCCCGACCAGGAGAAGGCCGCTCTCAGCGGAGTCAGCGTCTCGGAGATCGCCGCGACTGTGCGGGCCGCGATCATTGGCGCTGATGTCGGCGTGGCCCATGCTGCCAACGAACGGCAGCCCCTGTTGATCGTTACCCGCCTGCCGCGTGCCGACCGCTCCAGCGCCGCCGACCTGTCCCGCATCCAGGTCCGCGGGCAAGCAAGCCCGGGCGGCAGGCTCGTGTCGCTGGCGGAACTCGGCCAGTGGGAGGAACGAAGCGCCGAACAGACCATCTACCACAAGAACCTCCAGCGCGTGGCCTATGTCTTCGCGGAGACCGCCGGTCGTCCTCCGGCGGACGTGATCGTCGATGTCATGGCCGACCACGCGGCGGATGCACCTGCGCACGCGGGCACCGTCACCCGCACACCCGGTGGCTGGCTCGACACGTCTTCCCCACGCGCGCTCGCGGGCCGCTCGCACCTCATCCGTGGCGGCGGCATTCCGTGGAAGACGGCCGACGGCACCACGGTTGTCTGGTCCGGTGAGGGCGAGTGGCAAATCACGCTGGATGTCTTCCGCGACCTCGGCCTCGCCTTCGCCGCGGCGCTCGTGATGATCTACGTCCTGCTGGTCGCCCAGACTGGGTCGTTCATGATCCCCGCCGTGGTCATGCTCGCCATCCCGCTCACGATGGTCGGCATCATGCCCGGCTTCTGGCTCTTGGGCCTCTTCACCGGCACAGCGGTGGGCGGCTATGCGGACCCGGTCTTCTTCACCGCCACCGCGATGATCGGCATGATCGCCCTCTCGGGCATCGTTACGCGGCAGTCCATCATCCTCGTCGACTTCATCCACCACTCGCTCCGGCGCGGCCGTCCGTTCATGGACGCCGTCATCGAGGCCGGAGCCGTGCGACTGCGACCCATCCTCCTCGTCGTCGCCGCCGCGATGCTCTCGGCGATCCCCATCACCATCGACCCGATCTTCTCCGGCCTGGCCTGGGCGCTGATCTTCGGACTCATCGCATCCACAGGCTTCACGCTGTTCGTGATCCCGCTGGTGTACTGGATGCTCTACGTGAACGTGCCGGGTCATGGGACCAGAATGTCCGAAGAGGAGTAAACTCGAGCAATACACGACCCGGCCGCCCGCTGTGCTTCTTGCCGATCACCAGATGACCTCCGGACCCTGGGCGCGCGCGCTTCCGCGTAGGGGTCACAATCTCGGGTTCGCCTCATCACAGCAAGGAGATTCTCTATGACTCGCGCCATCGCAGCGTTGATGCTGGCGTCGGTGACCACATTCGTTGGAACCGGTTGTGCCACGAACCGGACTCCGTGCACCTCCTGCGCCTGCGTCGCGCCGGCAGGTGCCGCGACCGCCGTGAACTCCAGGACCGCGGATGGGCTTCGTGAGACTCTCATGGATGAGCGGCGTGCCCAAGCGTTTTACACCAGCGTGATGGCCAAGCACGGGCAGGTCCGACCATTCTCGAACATCGTCCACGCCGAGGAGCGCCATGCCGCGGTGGTTGAGACCCTGATGACGCGCCATGGCGTCGCGATCCTTACCGACGCGCCGACCAACCTACCGGCGGTTCCGGGCACGCTGCCCGAGTGCAACCGCCTCGCCGCACAGCTTGAACGCGACAACATCGCGATGTACGACCGACTGCTCCTGGACGTGACCGAGCCGGACATCCGTGCCGCCTTTGAGAACCTCCGCGGTGCCTCCAAGAACAACCACCTGCCTGCCTTCGAGCGATGGTCCGCGAACGCCGGATCCGCCGCAGCCGGACAGCTGGTCGGTTACGGCCACGGAAATGGCCGGGACCCGGGCCGGGGAGCGGGCAACATCTGCGGCAGCACCTGCAACGGCCCCTGCGTGCCACGCAGGTAGGTACTCGGCACGCCGGCGGACCGCCACACGCCCCTCAGGCTGAGGTGTTCTTTGTCGACCACGGCCCCGAACGGAGATGCCCGTTCGGGGTTGCTGTTTCTCGGGCGATGCACGGTCAACGGCGAGTTCTCGTGTTGGTGGACGAGCGGAGGGGACTGGTTTTGACATTTCGATCCTTCGGGAACCTGACCGATGCGTGCGGCCTCCAAGGCCATGTCCACAACCACATTCGCCGCGTTTGGAGAACCACCATGACGACCGCCGCAATGAACCGCACAACCGCAAAGCCATCGGCCTCACCTGATGTCTACGCAGACGCCCCGCACAGCAAGACGGTGATGCGCCAGACGCAGGCCCTGATCGGCGTGACGCTCCTCGCGGGTGTTGCCGCCGCGTACTTCGTCAGCATGGCGTGGGTTGTGGTGCCGGTGGTGATCGGGTTCGGGCTTGTGTTCGCCGGGGCCAGCGGCATCTGCCCCATGGCCTCTCTGATCGCCCGCATGCCTTGGAACAACGCGGCCGAAGCCACACTCCATGCATCGCCCGGCGGTTGCTGCGGCGGCCGTTGCGGTTGATTCCATGACCGCGTCCCGAACGTTGTGTTGAAGCTTGCTTTCCCACCCCCACCTCCCCGCCATCCCGGAAGGAGTAGTTCATGATTCCCAACGCCCCAGAGTTCTTCGAACAGTGGCCCGGCGTCAACGGTGCGATGAAGGCGCGTGCGCCCGAGATCAGCAGAGCCTTCGGTCAGTACTTCCAGGCCCTGATGAAAGACGGCGCCCTGAGCGTTAAACAGAAGGAACTCATCGCCTTGGGCATCGGCGTGGCCGTCCGTTGCGAGCCGTGCATCTACCTGCACGTTGAGAAGTCGCTCCAGGCCGGCGCGACATCCGCCGAGATCATGGAAGCCGCGGGGGTTGCCGTCATGATGGGCGGCGGGCCGGTCTCCACCTACGCCCCCGTGGTCGCCGCGGCCCTCGACCACTTCGAGAAGCAACCCCAGCCCTGAATGGGCGTCAGCCCTTGGCATTCAGGAGTCTCGCCATGAAACGCACGCGGCCCCCAGCCCCGCTGCATCCCACGGTGGAGACCTTCGACCAGGAGGTGCTCCACTCCGATGTGCCGGTGCTCGTCGATTTCTGGGCCCCATGGTGCCCACCCTGCATGATGCTCAAGCCCGAGGTGGAGCGGTTGGCCGAGGACTTGCGCGGAAGGGCCAAGATCGCGTTGGTCAACGTGGACGAGGAACCAGAGCTGGCCGGCATGTTCGATGTGAGCAGTGTCCCGGCGCTCATGATCGTCAAGAAGGGCCGCCGGGTGGACGCGTGGACAGGCTACTCGCCACGCTCAGCAATGCTGAGACGAATCGAGGTGCATCTGGATACACCAACCCGATGACGTTTCAGCCGCGATTGACCGCGTCCGACGCGAGCAAGCGCCGAGAACCGACGCAAATCAGCCTCCGTGGCCCGGCGGGCAGCCCAATCTCCAGAAACCGCCTTGGCGCTCGGCAAACGGCATTCCCGAGGCTCCCACACCCTGCCGCCCTCCAAGAACAGTTCTATTGGTGTGCTGTCACCCCGACCTGTATGGACGTCATGCCCTTCGACGAGCACGTCGGCGGGCTTTTCCTTTGTGATGAGGGAACGACGACCGCCCGCCGTCGCGATGATCGCGAATGCCCCTCCGATCGCCTCACGGTCCGACCGCGGTCATTTCGGTGAGCTTCAAGACCGTGCGCCAATTCCTGAACGTGCTCTGCGTCAGGAGCACCGAGTCGAAGCACGCGCCCGTCAACCTGCTCTTGAGCACGCCGTTGGGAAGATGCAGATAGATCTCTCCGCCCCGGAACTCGAACCGATCGCCGGGGGAGCTTCCGCTGTCCAGCTCGGCGATCCGGCGCGGATCGGGCTCGCCGTGGAGGAATCCCACGTGAAGTGTGCTCACGTCGGCTCCGCTCTTGAGAAATGGGTTGTGCTCGGCGATACTGGCCATCTGCGGTGCGCGGCGCACAACGATCGCCGGCTCGACGCCGAACCGCTTTCCGATCATCGCTCGGACGATCCGCTCCAGCCGCCCGGCGACCGCCCCGGTGGAAGTGAACACCACGTTCCCGCTCTGAATGTAAGTCCGTACATCCGCGCAACCGGCGGCGCCGAACATCTCGACGAGGTCCCGCATCGACAGCCGGTGTTTCCCCCCGACGTTGATGCCGCGCAGCAGCGCCACATCCGTCATCGCTCCGTGACTTCTAGACCGCTTGGCACCCATGGCAAGGGGCAAGAGTATCCGTCACGGGCTCGCCGGCCGCGGCGCGAAAGCCCCCCACCACGTCCCGGAATAAACTCGCCATGCAACTGTGGCTGCTCTGGGCTTTCGCGGCGGTGTGGTTGGGGTTCATCCTCTGCTGGAATTCCACAGGCCGTGCCGCCGCTCCCAGCTCCGTTCCCGCCCGGCGCCCGTCCGACGAACCCTCGACCGAGCCTCCGCCGCCCCGCAGGCAGCCCTGGATCAGCATCCGAGCCGCCCGCGGCAGGGCTTCAGCGCCCTCCGACACCGCGACTCGGGAGTCGCGCAAGTCGCGCCAGCTCCACCAACTGCTTCTCTGGGGCTCGCTCCTCCTGGCGCTGCTTCCCTGGTTCTATCCGCTCGACGTCCGATGGCTGACCGAGAAGCCATACCTGGCTCCCGCCGGGCTTGCCGTCCAGTTCGCGTTTGCGTGCCTGTACATCTGGGCGCGCCGCCACCTGGGCCGTTACTGGAGCGGCGTTGTGATGACCCGGGACGCCCACCGGCTCATCCGCACCCGCCCCAACCGCACCCTGCGCCACCTGATGTACACCGCGATCATCTGCATGTTCGTCGGGACCGCAATCGTCTCCGGACAGGTGCACTGGCTGCTCGGCCTTGGGCTGTGCACGCTCGCGTACCGGCGAAAAATCAGCGTGGAAGAAATGCACCTCGCGAGCTTCTTCGGCCCGGACCACGAGGCGTATCGCCGCTCGTCGTGGGCTCTCATCCCGGGCCTGCCCTGACCGCCAAAGCCCCCCGCCCGCGGCACCGTCACAACGAACCACCGATCTCCTGACCCATGAGCTCCCCGCGACCCACACCGCCCCGCCAGCACCCTGAACCGGCGATCCGCCACGAAGTCCGGCCGGGAGACCTGGGCTCCATCGTGCGCATGCACGGGACCATTTACGCCCGGGAGCACGGCTTTGACCCCACCTTCGAGGCCTATGTCGCCGGCCCGCTCTCGGAGTTCATTCTCCGCCGCTCGGAACGCGACCGCCTCTGGATCGCCGAGCGTGATGCGCACATCGTGGGGTCGATCGCCATCGTCGCCGCCGAACAGCACACCGCCCAGCTCCGCTGGTATCTCGTCGACCCAAGTGCCCGCGGCACGGGACTGGGCTCCCGCCTGCTTGAACAGGCCGTGACGTTCGCTCGCGAATGCAAGTTCGAATCGATCTTCCTGTGGACGGTCGGCGATCTCGCCGCGGCGGCCAAGCGCTACCGGTCGGTCGGCTTCGAACGGACGCAGGCGCACCCCCGCCGCCTCTGGGGCGTCGACACCGTCGAGGAGCGTTACGACCTGGACCTCACCTGAGACGGCCCGACCCTCCAACCCCGCGCCGGCCGCCGGTACGATCCGGCATGCTCACGCGAACGTCCGCCGACCGGTTCGCCGCATCCTGGATCAACGCCTGGAACAGCCACGACATCGATCGGCTGGACGAGCACTACGACGACGATGTCGAGCTCTGGTCACCGTTCATCGCCTCTGTCGCGGGGGAACCCACGGGATCGCTGCACGGCAAGCCCGCCGCCAAGGCCTACTGGATCGCGGCCCTGGCCCGCTTCCCCGACCTGCACTTTGTCCTCCTGAACACCTTTGCCGGCGCCGGCAGCATCACCCTGCGGTACCGGTCGGTGCTGGACCTGATCGCGTGCGAGACCTTCATCCTCTCCGGCGATCGCAGGATCATAGGGTGCACGCGCACTACAACGAGCCCGATATCGAGGCGGCGACCGCATCGCACACCGCCCGCGCCGCTGCTTCTCACGCACATCACCCCCATCCTCAACGTCTCTAACGTCGCGGAGAGCATGGCGTGGTTCGAGAAGCTCGGCTTCCGCAGGTGCTGGGACTTGGGAAGCCCGCCCGCGTTCGGCTCCGTGGGCGCCGGCGAGCACGAGATCTTCCAGTGCCTCAACGGCCAGGGCGGCCGCGGACGCAGCCGGCCGGCGTCCACCGGCGGGCCCCACGGCAGCGATGATCGGGAACGCGGCGTCTGGATGTCCCTCTGGGTCGATGACGTCGACGCCGTGCACCGCCGTTGCCTGGAGCGGGGCCTCGATGTCACGTTCCCGCCGACCGATGAGCCCTGGGGGGTCCGCGATATGCACGTGCGCCACCCCGACGGGCACGTCTTCCGCATCAGCAAGCCCCTCGGCCACGAGCCCTGAACGCGTGGAAGCGGGCCCGGCGCTAGTGCTCGCTCCGCTGCATCTGCTCGAACAGCTTCTTCTCCGCCTCCCGGTACTTCTCGAACGCCTCGTCCAGTTCCTTCATGCGCTCGGCGATCCGGCCCGCGTCCATGGGGCTTGGGTGCATGCCCGGGCCCACCATCGACTCGAGCGACTCGCTCGCCGAGCGCAGGTCGCTGACCGCCGAGGCGTAGCTGCGCGCCGAGTCGTAGAGCAGCTGCTGCTGAAGCTCCTTGGTGTCCGGCTGCACGAGCAGGCGCCACGGCTGGGCCCGGATCTCCAGCATCGCCAGCTTCAACTGGTCGCTCGCCAGGCGCGCGTTGGCCAGCGTCCGCCTGATGTTCGGCCCCTCGTCGGCCACGATCGTGTCCAGCCGCGTGGAGAGATTCCCGAAGCTCGCCATCGCGTCCTTGGCCTGGCTGGCCAGCGGGTCGATCGATTCCCGGATCGTCCCGGAAGCGTGGTCAACGTTGTCGATGATCGAATCGATCTTCGGACGGTTGTCCGTGACGATCGCCCGGGTATCGGCGACCAGCTGCCGGCCGTCATCCAGCAGCGACCTCGCCCGGTCCCGGATCGTCGGGAGCCCCTTGGCGGTGTCGTCAGCGCTCACCAGCACGTTGTCGACGTGCGTTGCCCATTCGGGCATCTTGTCCGAGACCGTCTTCACGGCCCCGCGGGCATCGCCCGCGGCACTGCGAACATCCGTCAGCGTCGCCGAGATCAGCTCCGCGTTGTTGTCGATCAGGGTGTTGATCTTGCCGACCGCGTCCTTGGCCTGGGCGATCATCTGGCGGATGTCGAGCACCTCGTTGGCGCCCAGGCCCGCATCGGACAGGAACGAGGGCGGCGCGATCGCGCCCCGGATCTGCTCCCTCTCCATCAGTTCGGGCGATGCCCCGATCTGCTGATCCGGACGCACCAGCTCCCGGATCCCCATCGACGCGATGTTGATGGACGTGAGCGAACCAAGCAGCGGCTTCTCGAGGTAGATCAACGCGTTGTCGTACAGCGTGTACTGGGCGTCCACGCGGATCGTCACGTCGATCCCGCCGGGGATCACCGCGCTCTGGTTCTGGGGCCGGTCGGCCGGCGCGGGGATGTCCGGGACGATCCTGGCCTCGGAGACCTTGCCCGCCGGCTGGCCGCCCAGGAGCACGGGCGAGCCGGGCTTGATCCCCGCGGCGCCCTGGGCCATCGAGAATCGGACCACATACTCCTTGGTGGATCGCAACCGTTCCTTGAAGTCCGAGAGCACAAAGCTCGCGACAATGCCGAGCGCAACGGACAGCAATAGGAACGACCCGGCCAAGATGTTGTTGCGGTTGGAAGCGGCTGCCATGACGCAAGGGTACAACCACCGGACGCTCCGTGCCCGAGTCAGCCGCCGTCCCTGAGCGATTGGGTGATCGATACCTCCTGCAGCCTCATGCTCTCCCGGTCCAGGGATTCCTTCGCCCCGTGAAACGCGTTGGGATCCACGCTCCGCCAGTCGGCCTCCGCCGCCGTAACCAGGGCGCCCAGTTCCCGGGCCCTGGCCTCCAGCGCCGCCCTGTACCCGGGCTCTACCAGGTGCCCAAATCTGACGAGTCGGTCTCCGATCCACTTGAGATCCAGCTTGCTGTTGGCGATCAGGTCGACCACGCGGTGGCGATCCATGTCCTCCCGCGCGTGCACCAGCGAGTCACGCTCGATCCGGTCCACCTCCTCGCGCGTCAGGCCGTGGTTGGGGATGATCTGGACCGCCGATCGCCGGCCGGATCGCCGCTCGACCGCCGAAACGCTCAGCACACCGTTGGAATCCACCCCGAATTCCACCTGCAATTGCGGGATGCCCGCCGGCATCGGCGGGATCCCCCGAAGGTGGAACACCCCCAGGCTCCGGCAATCCTCGGCCATCTCACGCTCGCCTTGCAGCACGTGGATCTTGATCGACGACTGCCCGTCGACGCTCGTGGAGAACATCTCGGTGGCCCGGGTCGGCACGGTCGAATTCCGGACGATCAGCTTGGCAACCGCGCCCCCCACCGTCTCGATGCCCAGCGAAAGCGGGATGACATCGAGCAGGAGTTGGCCCTTGGTCGCCCCCGAGAGAATCGAAGCCTGCACCGCGGCCCCCAACGCGACCACCTGATCGGGATCGAGGGCGGTGTAGGGTTCGAGTCCGAACAGATCCCGGACTTTCCGACGCACCACCGGGATCCGCGATGACCCTCCCACAAGCACCACCGCGTCCACCCTCGGAACATCGATCTGCCTGAGCTTTGCCTGCGCATCGGCCAGCGCCCCGCGGCACGAAGTGATCGTGCGCTCCACCCACGCCTCGATCAGCGCCTCGAATTCCTGGCGCGTGACGGACCGCCGCACATGAACCCCGTCGAGCCGAGCGTCGATCTCCGCCCGGTCCGCGTCGCTCAGCCGGCACTTGGCGGCTTCGGCGACCGCGGTCAGCGCCGTGAGCCCCGAGGGTGTAAGCGAATCGCGTCGGATATCACCCAGCGCCAGGTCCACCAGCATCCGGTCGACATCATCGCCGCCCAGATGCGTGTCCCCCGCGGTCGCGAGCACCTGGAAGAATGACGTCTCCACCCCTTGGTTGGTCGCGCTCGACAGCTTGAGGATCGAGATGTCAAACGTGCCGCCCCCCAGGTCGTAGACCGCCACGAGCTGGGCGCCCTTGTTGCGATCGCTCGCCCGGTCCAAGCCCAAGCCGTAGGCAAGCGCGGCGGCGGTGGGCTCGTTGACGATGCGAACGACCTCCAGACCCGCCAGTCTTCCCGCATCCCTGGTCGCCTGGCGCTGCGCATCGTCGAAATACGCCGGAACCGTGATGACCGCCCTGGTCACCTCTGCCCCCAGAGCGGCCGATGCACGGTCCTTGAGCACGCGGAGGATCGCGGCCGAGATTTCCTGCGGCGAGACCGTCCGCTCACCCCCCGGGGACGGCACCACCACCCGGGCGGTGTCCTGGGGTCCCTCGGCGATCCTGAACGGAAGGTACGGGACATCCGCCGCGGCGTCGGAAATCGACCTTCCCATCAGGCGCTTGACACTGCTGAACGTGTTCTGCGGGTACGTCGCGGCGTGGGCCCTGGCCTCGTGCCCAACCGCCGTGGTCCGGATCCCGCCCTCGGCGATCTCCATCCGGACCACGCTGGGCAGCAGCGCCCGCCCCGAGGCGTCCGGGATGATCCGCGGGCCGCGCTGATCGCAGATCGCGACCAGGCTGTTGGTCGTCCCCAGATCGATCCCGACGATGGGTTGGGCCGGCGTGCCGGTCATGGACGGACGGTATGCGAGACGCCTCCGGCGGGATGGCTCGCGGCGGGTCCGGCCGGAGCAGGACACCTCAGGCCGAAGACTGGACGTGCGAGCGGACCACCCGTTCCACCGCTTGTTTGATGGGCTTCCAGTCCACACCCGGCTCACGGTTGACCGCGATCCAGCGGTCCGAGATCAGGATGTTGGTGACACCCCGGATCTCGAAGAGCGGCCGTCCCAACGGGTCGTGGGCGGCCGCCTGCGCCGAGGAATACGAGCGCGGCCCGCGCGAATCGGCCAGGTCGGGGATCCTCATCTCAAGGACGCACTTGACCGCGTTGGGGTTGGGAGTCTCTTGGAACTGGATGCGGATCGGAGCCAAGCGGAACGGTCCCTCCCTGCCGAGAAACGGCCTGCACGCGGGCGATTCGGCAGGTCGCGAGGGCGGCGGCCGAATACACTCAACGGTAGGGTCGCGACGCAGGGTGGCGGCGCGATGGCGCGGACATTCCGGACCGCGGGGGGGCGAGCATCGCGACCGCGTCTCAGGAGCGATCCGCAGAGGCTACGGAGGCCCGGTGAGATTCTGGACGTCCATACACGACCTGATCGACCGCATCTCGGCGTACCAGCCGTGGGTGGTGCTCACCGAACTGCTGCTCATCTGGCTAGTGGTGTACGCGATCTTCCGATTCGTTCAGGGCACGCGCACCGCCGGCGCCCTCAAGGGCACCATCGTCGTGCTCATCGTTGGGGCGGTCGTCTCCAGGGTGCTCGGCGTCGCCGCCGAATTCCAGCGCCTCTCTTACCTCTACGAGCGTTTTGTCGCCCTGGTCGCCGTCGCCCTGGTGGTCATCTTCCAGCCCGAACTCCGCCGGGCCCTGGTCCGCTTGGGAGAAACCCCCTTCTTCCGCACCACCCCCTCGGACATCGCCTACACCGTCGCCGAGATCGCCGAGGCCTGCGCCTTTCTCAGCCGCGCCCGCTTCGGCGGCCTGATCGTCATCGAACGCGGCGTCGGACTGGCGGGGTTTCTCGAAGGTGGTACGGTCGTCAACGCCGAGCTCTCCGCCCGCCTGCTCCAGACGATCTTCTTCCCAGGCTCGGCCCTGCACGACCTGGCCGTGATCGTGAAGGGCCGGCGCATCCACGCCGCGGGAGTGCAGCTCCCCCTGGCCGAGCCCACCGACATGCCCGACCCCCGCTTCGGCTCCAGGCACCGCGCCGCCGTCGGCCTCACCAAGGAATGCGACGCCCTGGTCGTTGTCGTGAGCGAAGAGACCGGTGCCATGCGGATCGCCGAACGTGGGAAGCTCTCCCCGCCCATGGAAGAGGACCAGCTCCGCGACGAGCTGCGCGCACGCCTGACCAAGGCCCAGCGGGCCGCGGCGGCCGCCGCCAAGCAGCGCGAGCAGCCCACCACACCCCAGGACGGCTCCTCTGATCCCCAGGCCTCCGCCTCCGATCTCCCCGAGCCGGCCTCCCTCGCCGAACCCCTGGAACAGTCCCACCCCGACCTCGCCGGGGCGGACGACCGGGCCCAGGAGGTTGCCTAGCCCATGTGGAACCACCTCAAGACATTCGGCATCGTGACGGTGTTCACCCTGCTCATCTGGGCGTTCGCCGAGGCCGAGAGTCTGACCACCAAGACCGTCCGGGTCGATGTGGCGTTCATGACCGACCCGCAGAGCGGACGCGTCCTTGATGTGCCCGAGGGTCAGGGCTGGAACGGCCGGGTCGAGATGGTGTTCGAAGGCTCCACCGCCTCCGTCGGCGACCTGGAGTCCATCCTGCGCAAAGGGCTCGTCCTCCGCGCGGGGATGGACGGCGTGCCCGCCGATCCCGGGGAACACACGATCGAGCTGCGCCAGGCCCTCCGGTCCGCGCCCCAGCTCGAGAGCCGCGGTGTAACCATCGTCAAGGTCGACCCGCCCGCCGTCCGCGTCGTCGTGGACACCCTCGTCAAGCGGGACCTCAAGGTGCTCCCCGACGCGACCGGCGCCGTCGTGGACGGCGCCATCGAGTGCAAACCCGCCACCGTCCGGCTCACGCTGCCACGCTCGCTCTCGGACCTCCTCCCCGAGAACGCCTCGGTCATCGCCCGCATCGGTTCGGACACCATCAAGACCCTTGTCCCCGGACGCAACGAGACCGTCAACGGCATCCTCCTCCTCCCGCCGCGCGAGCTCGACGGCCGCTCGCACATCTCCATCGAGCCCGACCACGTCGACGTGTCCCTCAAGCTCCGCCTCCGCAACGACTCCTACACGATCGCCAGCGTGCCCGTCCACGTCAAGATCGCCGTCGGAGAGCTGGGGCGCTGGAACGTCACCGTCCCCGAAGAGGACCGCTTCATCCGCGACGTCAAGGTCAGCGGACCCGGCGACCAGGTCGACCGCATCCGCCGCGGCGAGATCCGCATCACCGCCATCCTCCCCCTCTCTTTCGACGAACTGGAGCGCGGCATCACCAACAAGGACGTCACGTTCGCCGAGGTCCCCACCGACCTCAAGTTCGACGCCGAGAGGATGAACGTCCGGCTGACCATCACCCGGCGCGAGGCTCCTGCCGCGGCGCCCGCCAACCCCTGACCTTGCGCGCTTTCTTCCGTCCGGTACGCTCGAAACCCGGCCCGTCCCGCCGTGCTTGCCGCCGGTCCCCCGGGACGCCCGCCGCCGCCAGGTTCCGCACCCCAGGATCACTCCCGTGGCCTCCCGCCGGCCAACTCGCCGGCTGCGGGACGCCGGGCTCCCGCCGCTGATCTCTTGTCCGATCTCACCCGCGGGAACCTCCCGCACTGGCGTTTCACGACCGTTCCGTGCTAGTGTGAGGTCCCATGCGGCACTTTGACCTCTGTGTCATCGGTTCAGGAGCGGGCGGCCAGCGCGCGGCCATCCAGGCCGCCAAGCTCGGCAAGACGGTCTGCGTCGTCGAAAAACGCGAGGTCGTCGGCGGCGCGGCCGTCAACACCGGCACCATCCCCTCCAAGGCCCTGCGCGAGGCGATCCTCCAGGCCACCGGCCACCGGGTCGCCATCCCCGGGATCGCCGAGTTCAAGCAGGCCCGCGGCCTGGAGATGCCGCACCTGATGAACGCCTGCCAGACCGTCATCAAGGCCGAGATCGACCTGGTCCGCGGTCACTTCGCCAGCAACGGCATCCACCTGATCTCCGGCCGCGCCCAGTTCCGCGACCCCACCACCATCGACGTCACCGGCGAGCACGCCACCGAGGTGGTCCACGCCGACCGCACCGTGATCGCCGTCGGCACCACGCCCGCTCGGCCCGCCGACGTCCCCTTCGATTCCGGCAACGTCCTGACCTCCGACGAGCTGCTGAACATGAAGATGCTGCCGCGGTCGATGATCGTCGTCGGCGGCGGCGTCATCGGCACCGAGTACGCCTCCATGCTCCAGGCCATCGGCGTCAAGATCACCCTGATCGAGGGCAAGCAGCGCCTCCTGGACTTTGTGGACAGCGAGATCATCGAGGCCTTCCAGTACCACGCCCGCCAGGGCGGCATGACCCTCCGCCTCGGGGAGAAGGTCGTCAAGATCTCCATGATCGAAGCCCCCCAGGGCGCCCGCACCAACGACGGCATCATGGTCGAGGCCATGCTCGAGAGCGGGAAAACCCTCCGCGCCGATGCCCTGCTCTTCTCGATCGGCCGCCAGGGCGCCACCGACGGGCTCAACCTCGAGAACGCCGGCCTGGGCGCCGACTCGCGCGGCCGCATCAAGGTCAACGACCGCTACCAGACCGCCGTCCCCAACATCTACGCCGTCGGGGATGTCATCGGCTTCCCCGCCCTGGCCAGCACCAGCATGGAACAGGGTCGCCTGGCCGCCTGCCACATGTTCGGCCAGGCCTGCGAGCGCATCGACGACCTCCTCCCCTACGGCATCTACGCCATCCCCGAAATCTCCATGGTCGGCTGGACCGAGGAACGCCTCACCTCCGACGGCATCCCCTACGAGTCCGGGGTCGCCCAGTACAAGGAGATCGCCCGCGGCCAGCTCCTGGGCGACGATATCGGCATGCTCAAACTCCTGATCCACCAGGAATCCCACGCGATCCTGGGAGTGCACGCCATCGGCACCGGCGCCACCGAACTCATCCACATCGGCCAGGCCGCGATCGCCTTCAAGGCCACCGCCGAGTACTTCGTCAACACCGTCTTCAACTACCCCACGCTCGCCGAGTGCTACAAGGTCGCCGCCCTCAACGGCATCAACAAGCTCAAGAGCGTGTAGGACGCCGTCGTTCCGCCGGCTTGGCCGCGATCACCACACCCCGTGCTCCCGAAGGTGCCTCTCGATCTGCGCGGCGGTATCACCCGTGTGATCGATCTCCGCAGCCTGCCACCCGCTCGCCCGTGCCGCCGCGATGTTGTCCGCCAGGTCATCGAAGAACAGGATCTCCCCCGGCGCCCGCCCCACCGCCGCCGCGAACGCCTCGTAGATCCGCGCATCGGGCTTGGCATGCCCTATCAGGTGGCTCGCGTGCCGGTGCTTGAGAAGGCCGGCCGTCGGGAAGTGCGGGAGCACCCCCGCCGGGTCCGGCCCCTGCCGCGCCCAGTGATGCTCGTTGGTATTGCTCAGCATCCCCGTCTCGATCCCCGCCGTCCCGATCAGCCGCTCGACCACCCGGTCCACACCCCCGTACTCCCCCACCAGCCACGCCGCGTGGATCTTCTCGATCTCCGCCGCGGTGTACAGATGGTCCATCGACTCGGCCATCCCCGCGAAGAACTCGGCGCTGGTCAACCCCCCCACCTCGAACCGCCGCGCCAGCGGCCGCCGCCGCGCTGCCCACTCCGGCTGTCCGCTCGCGCCGCGCACCGGCAACCCCGCCGCCGCGCAACCCTCCGCCCACGACCGGCAGATCCGCACGATCACCCCGCCCCAGTCAAAGCACACCAGCGTGATCCCTCGCATGGCCCGGAGCGTATGCCCCGGCCCCGCGGGAGGTAACCTTCAACGTTCCCGGGCTAAATCGGCCCTCCCGACCCGGTGCTGATGACGGATCCGGGCCCGATCGCCATCTCTGGTCTGGCCGGTTCCGTCGGCGATCCTGGAGTCCACCGCATGCGCCAAGCCTTCGCCTGCCTCATCCTCGCCTCCGCGTGCCTCCGCCCGGCGCTCGCCGATCCCGCCCAGCCCGCCGTCGAGTACGCCTTCGAACGCCGCACCGACGGCTCGGCGGTCACCGTCACCGCCTCGTTCGCCGGCGATGCCGACGGCGCCACCGAGGTCGCCGTCCAGCCCGACTGGGGAGGCGTGTCCGCGGACCCCGCCGAGTTCGATCACGTCGTCGCGGCCGGCCCCGACGCGGCCCCCCTGAACATCGCCAAGGGCCAGGGCTGCGCGTGGACGATCACCCACACGCCCGGCCAGCGGATCACCCTGACCTACGACCTCAGGCAGCCCGCCGACCGCGCCCCCCTCCCCCCGGGCCACAACGACTACCGCACCCGCGTCACCCCCGACCTGTTCCAGATGATCGGCAACCACGGCCTGCTCTACCCCGAGCACCTTTGCGGCGAGCAGCCGCGCGAGTACCGCGTCGAGTGGCGCGGCTTCGATCTCCCCGGCTTCCACGCCGTCTGCTCCTTCGGCGCCGGGGCCACCCAGGCCGTCACCGCCACCGCCGACCAGTTCCGCCAGTCCCTGTTCATCGCCGGCAGGCTCGCCTACGTCCAGCGCGACATCAAGGGCACGCGCGTCGGCGTCGTCATCAGCGGCGACGACTGGGGATTCACCCCCGAACAGTTCGGCGAACTCACCTTCAAGATCGTGCAGACCGAGCGCGAGTTCTTCGATGACTTCTCCGACCCCTGGTACCTCATCTCCGTGACCCCCGAGGGCCACGCGCAGGGCGGCTCGTTCAGCCTCGGCGGCACCGCGCTCACCAACTGCTTTGCCCTCTACTGCAACGCCGGCATCTCGCTCGACGAGAACTCCCACTACGTCGAGCAGATCCGCCACGTGCTCGCCCACGAGCATTTCCACACCTGGAACGGGCTCAAGCTCCACATCGACGGCCCCGAGGGCTCCAACTACTGGTTCAGCGAGGGCTTCACGGAGTACTTCACCCGCCGCATGCTCCGCCGCGCCGGGCTCTGGGACGACAAGGCCCTCCTCGACGACATCAACCGCTCCCTCGCCGAGTACGACGCCAACCCCAAGCGCCACGCCCCCAACACCCAGGTCCAGCGCGACTTCTGGACCGACCCCGACATCTCCAAGCTCCCCTACCGCCGCGGGGACCTGCTCGCCCTCTGCCTCGACGAGAAGATCCGTGCCGCCAGCGCGGGCAAGCGCAGCCTCGACGATGTCATCCGGGAGCTGGTCACACGCGTCCGCGGCGGCGCGCCCGCCCCCGATCGCGAGGCAGTCCTGGCCCTCTTCCAGGCCGAGGTCGGGCCCGAGTTCATGGCCGGTGTCCGCGCCTGCATCGAGGACGGCATCGACCCGCCCCTGCCCGCCCGCCTGGGCGAACCGGCGTGCGAACTGGCCAGCGGCGCGGTGCGCGGCTTCGACCCGGGGTTCGATACCCAGGCCAGCGGGCGTGACAAGCAGATCGTGGGTATCAATCCCGGCTCGGGCGCCCAGGAGGCCGGCCTGCGCGACGGCATGCCCCTGCGCAGCGCCAGCATCGGCGCCGGCGGCCCGGCCGCAGCGCCCAGGGGCGAGGTCGAGGTCCAGATCGACGGCGCGTGGCGGAAGATCACCTACGACGCGGTCGGACCCAAGACACAGGTCCGCCGCTACAAGCCCGACATCAGTCGTCCTTGAAGAAGTCGGAGACCTTGAGCTTCCCCCGCGGCGGCCGGGGGTTCATCTTCTCCAGCGTGTGCAGCAGCACCTCGGACACGGCCCAGTCGCGGTACCACTTCCGGTCCGAGGGGATCACGTGCCAGGGCGCGTGCTCCGTGCCGCACCGGGCCAGCACGTCCTCGTACGCGTTCATGTACTGGTCCCAGCGCTTGCGCTCCTCGATGTCTCCGGCGTTGAACTTCCAGTTCTTCTGCGGGTCCTTCAGCCGGTCGATCAGCCGGCGCTTCTGCTCCTCCTTGCTGATCTGCAGGAAGCACTTGACGACCGTCGTTCCCCCGTCGACCAGCAGCTTCTCGAACGAGTTGATCTGCTCGAACCGCGCCCGCCAGACCCTCGTCGGCACCAGGCCGTGCACCCGCACCACCAGCACATCCTCGTAGTGCGAGCGGTTGAAGACCCCGACCTCCCCCTTCGCCGGCGCCGCGTTGTGGATCCGCCACAGGAAGTCGTGATCGACCTCCTCCTCCGACGGCTTCTTGAACGACGTGATCCGCAGGCCCGAAGGGTTCATCCCCGTCATCACGTGTCGCACCACACCGTCCTTGCCCGAGGTGTCCATCCCCTGCAGCACCAGCAGCACCGACCGGGCGTTCTCCGCCCACAGCCGGTACTGCAGCACCGCCAGCTTCTGCTTGTTGGACTCCAGCCGCGCCTCGGCGCCCTGCTTGTGCTTCATGCCCGGGGTCGCCGAAGCGCCGTGGTCATGAAGGTCGATCCGTGCACCGGGGGAGAGCCTCAGGAATGAGTTGCCCATCCCCACACCATACCGCGCCCGCCCACCCGAGGGACACAACCACCGCCCGCGCGCTGCCAACCGAACATCCGCCGACAGATCGCGCGTGCGCCGATCCCGCCGCCCCGGCCCGGTCCCCCCGGACCGCCGGGCGATCGCCGCACCACGCCAAGGGGCTCCGTCAGGTCAACAACCCGCCTCGAACGCCTGCACGAACGCATCGAAGTCGTTGGTATCAACAAAGCCCGTGCCGTCCACGTCCGCCGAGCCCGACCCGACCTCGAACGCCTGCACGAACGAATCGAAGTCGTTGGTGTCAACGAACCCCGAGCAGTCAAAGTCCCCGACGCACACCGTCAACTCGGCCGTGGCGCTCGAGCGGGCGCCCATCACGTTGCTCACCTCGCACCGGTAGTCCGCCGCGGCGTCGGCGATCCCGGTCGGGTGCACCGTCAGCGTCGGTGTGTCGGCGCCGCTGATCGTGGCGCTGTTGCTCAGCGCCACAGCGCCGCGGTACCACCGGTAGCTCAGCGGCCCCACGCCCGAGGCCGCCACGCCGAAGCTCGCCGACCCGTGGATGCACGCGCTCTGCGGCGCCGGGTCCGTCACGATGGTCGGCCTGGTCACCGCGTCGGACGCAAAGCCGTTGGCGATCACGTACAGCGATAGCTCTCCCTGCGGCAGGTCCGCCGGGAGCGTGTACTCGGTCGTCACCACCTGCGCCCCGGTCCGCACCCCCGTGCCGCTCCAGTTGTACGTGCGGCCGTAGTACACGTGCCCCACCGAGTCCGTCAGCCGGACCAGCGGGTAGTTGCTGTTCATCTGGTGGTCGTCGCCGTAGCTGGCGCCCTCCGAGATCCCGTTCAGCCCCGTGCCCGTCAGATGGAACGAACCATCGCCGTTGGGCGTGATGCTCGCGACCGTCGGCTTGCCCGACGGCACCGGTGCTCCCGTCGGCTTGTACACGTACACATCGCCGCCGCCGTGCGAGTACAGCACGTTGCCGTCCGGCAGCGTCAGCATCACCGCCACGAACGAAGGGATGTTGTCCGAAGTGCCCACGGGCGCTTTCTGGAGGCTGAACGTGTTGGTCGCCGGGTCGAACTCGTAGAACCGCGTCGGCGACGGAAACCCGTTCGACGCCGTGCCCAGCGGGCTCACCGCGCACAGCACCTTCCCCGTCACCATCATCGCCGCCGGCGCATCCGGAGTTCCCTGCGCCTCGGGGATGTCGGGCCCGGCCGTCCACACCCCCGGCGCCGTTGTCCCCGTCGGCGTGTAGTACACCGTGTGCCCCGTCGAGCCCAGAAAGAACGCCCGACCGTCCGGCAGCAGCGCCCCGGCCCCAAGCTCACCCGCAAACGGGTCGTACATGGCCACCGGCACGTTGCTGTCGTTGATCCACTTGTTCGAAAGCGGGTCGTAACGCTCCGAATTCGTTCCGAATGGATCGATCGTCAGGATGGTGTTGTCGGGCAGTTTTACCCACGTCGCTTCATCCTGGTAATAACCCCGGAAGAGCTTCGGGCCGGCCGACCATGTCATCGTGTTGGGCCTGAACAGCAGCGTCGCGCCCGAAGTCTTCGGTCCGACCGGGGCGATCAGCACGTACCCGTTGGGCAGGATCTCGCTGTTGGAGTCGTAGAACGTATTCCCAGCGGCCGGGTCCAACAACGAAGCCGGTGGATCCACCTGAGTCCACGTATTCGCGATCGGGTCATACACCTCCGCTTTCGCGCCACCCGTTCCGTACTCACCACCCGCTACAAACACGCGCCCATCCTTGAGCACCTGCGAGGAGTAATAGAGCCGCGTGTCGTGCATCGGCGCCAGAGTTGTCCACTGGCCGTTCGTATATCTGCCATGATCGTCCGGAGTCAGCCGGTGCCACGCATTCCCGCCACCGGTGTCCGCCATGATCGTGCCGTCCGAAAGCAGCAGCATCAGGTTCGCGCCGCCGGGAGCACTTCGGATGACTTTGACCCAAACTCCCGCGCGCGAGTCGCCGGCCGCGACGCACAGCCCTGCCGCGGCGACCATGGCGAGCAGCCCGGCCCGTGCGCGATCCAATCCTGGATGTGCCAACATTGACGCTCTCCCATCAGAAAGAGGCCCGCACGACCCATGCATATACGCAAAGCCCGGCGATCACAGCGCCGGTACGCGTCGCAGTCTACTGGTCCGCGGCGGCTCAGGTCCAGCAAAAAGGCGCGATGAGGCCTCGGGACAGACCGATCATCCGGACCCGGGGAAAACACCCGCCCGCCGATGATCCGGTGTTCCTATCCCCGGTCCCTCGCACGTCAGCCCGCGACCTTGGCCAGGCCCTGTTCGATGCACGCGAACACGCGCGGCCAGTCCGACTCGTTCATTACCCCAAGCGGCGGCAGCACGCGCAGGTGGTAGGGACCGTGGCCGCAGTAGAACAGGATCACGCCCGCCTCGAAGATCGCCTTGCACGCGGCCTGGATCTTGTCCTTCTTGCCGCCCAAGGGAGTCATCCGCATCATGCCGCCCACGCCGCCGGAAACGTCCGCGATCTCCGGGACCTTCGGGAACCACTCCGGGCGCCTGGCCGCCAGCGCCTTGACCTGCTGACGGAACGCCGCGTGATGGCGCTCGATGCGGCCGCTGTCCCCATAATAGTCGCCGTCGCGCAGGCGCTCGATCACCCGGCGGCCGACCTCGAACGACACCGCCTCGCCCAGGAAGGTCCCCGAGAGCAGGCCGGGCTTGGGGTTGTACTCCTCGGTGTAGAGCGTGGCGCACACCTGCGTCATCTTGCCGACGCAGAAGACATCCACGTACTCGCCCAGCTGGTAGTAGTCGTACGCGAACATCCGCGGCAGCCGCCCGAAGGTCTGGATCTCGTCGTCCCACACCGCGATCTTCTGCGACTTGCAGACCTCGATCAGGGCCTTGAAGTAGTCCCGCCGCCCCGGGTTGAACCCGCCCTCGCCCTGGGCGAGCTCGAAGATGAAGCACGCGTGCTGGCCGGGGTAGCGGCGGATGTACTCCTCGAGCTTCCCGACGGCCGCGCCGATGTAGTCCGCCTCGCCGGCCCGCGCCGCCTCCACCTCGTCGTAGAAGGGCATGTAGTCCACGTCGGCGACGATCGGCAGGCCGACGCGCCCCTCGTGCGAGTCGCCGATCGAGGCCATCATCATCGACCGCCCCATGAAGCAGTCCCGGAACGCCAGCACCCGCCGCGCCGGGGCGTGCTTCTGGAAGCAGACCTTCAGAGCGTTCTCGTTGGCCATGCACCCCGACGTGCTCAGGTACGCGTACTTGAGCCTGCTCCCCTTGGCGGCCTCCTTGAGCAGCACCTCGCTGAACGCGTGGGGTTCCATGCTGGACTGCAGGTTCCCCTGCTTGACCGTGTCCGCCAGCGACGCCCGCAGGGCCGTCTGGACCAGGTCCGGATCGGAATGACCGAAGAAGTTCACGCCGATGCCGCAGATCATGTCCCACTTGACCGAGCCGTCGGCCAGCTCGACCAGCGCGCCGTTGCCGATCCCCGAGCCGACGTACGGGTACAGCAGGGGCCGCCCACGCACCGCCGCCGCGCGGGCCATCAGCCCGTCGTAGCTCTCCTTCATCCCCGGCAGCGCCGGCCTCACGTCGGTGATCAGCGCACGCTTGGCGTTGAGCTCACCCACGATCGAACGGATCGCCGCGTCCACGGCCGGGCTGGAGGCGAACTGGCTGCCGACGGTGGTCGAGGCGGAGGGGGCGGCGGCGCCGGGCGCGCTGGTCATGGTTGTCATGGGAGAACTTTCGGCGCACGGAACCCGCGTTTCAACCGTCGGGCGCGGAATCGCCGCCCGGGAGCCCTTGCCGGCCCCGTTATCCGGCCGTTCCTGCCGCCGGGCCGAGGCGCCCGAGCCGCCGCCAGACGAAATACACGGGAATCCCCGCCGCGAGCACCGCGATCCACGGCAGTGTGTGCCGCGGGTCGTTCCACATCGACAGCGCCGTCATGCCCGCGGCGCAGAGCACGAAGATCGCCGGCACCACCGGGTAGCCCCAGCACCGGAAGGTCCTCGCCGCGCCCGGGAGCCGCCGCCGCAGGATGAAGATCGAGGCCCCCGAGAGCCCGTAGAAGATCCACATCGTGAAGCTGAAGCTGTTGACCATCGATTCGAAGCTCTGCAGAACCCAGACCATCACGATCGACAGGAACAGCTGCACCCACAGCGAGGTGTCCGGTGTCCGGTACCTCGGGTGCACCCGTCCCAGGAATCCGAACAGCAGGCCGTCGCGGGCCTGCGCGTAGCTGATCCGCGCGCCCGTCAGCACCGAGCCGTGCGAGGAGCCGATCGTCGAGACCAGCACCACGATCGAGACCACCACGCCCGCCGCCCTGCCCCCCAAGAGCCGCGTGGCGACCTCGGGCGCGAGCTCCTTGATAGTCGCCATCTGGTCGATCGGGATCATCCACATGTACACCGCGTTCACCGCCAGGTACAGCAGCGTGACCGCCGCCGTGCCGGCCAGGTAGATCCAGGGGAGCCGCCGCTGCGGGTGCTTCACCTCGCCGGCGATCGAGCCGACGTCGCTCCACCCGTCGTACGTCCACATGATCAGGTACATCACGGGGGCCAGCGCGGTCAGGATCGGCGTGGCCACCGCCACGGAGTGGTAGTTCTCGCCGCTCCCGCTGCCGAGGGCCGCGGCCGCCGCCACGATCGCGGCCAGCGCAAGGATCTTGATCGCCGTCAGCACCATCGCGATCCCTGTGCCCAGCCCGACGCCCCGGACGTTGATGAGCGTGAGCACGATCAGGACGACCGTGGTGACCCAGCGGCCGTCCCATTCCACGCCCAGCAGCGGGTTGAGGTACATCCCGAAGACCACGGCGATCCCCGCGGCCGCCGCCGGCTTGGTGATGAGCATGTACGTCCAGCCGAACACGAACGCCATGCACGGCCCGTAGCCCTCGCGCAGGAAGACGTAGACGCCCCCCGACTGCGGGTACATGCAGATCAGCTCGCTGTAGGTCAGAGCCCCGGCCAGCGAGAGCAGCCCGCCGGCGCCCCACAACGCCAGGATCAGCCACGGGCTCCCGACCTGCTGGGCGATCGAAGTGGGCGTCTGGAAGATGCCGGTGCCGATGATGATGCCGACCATCACCGCCGATGCGCCCCAGAACCCGATCGCCCGCGGCAGCCCCGGCCCGACGGCGCCCTGCGGACCCTGGGGGCCCGCCCCCGTGGCGGTGTCTGGCGATGTGCTTCCCCGGATCACGCGGCGAGTGTACAACATCCCGACCGCGCACCGCCGGCGCGGGTCAGTCCCCCAGCTTGGGCTTCTTGCGCTGACGCTCGGCGTTGACCTGCGTCACCCGCAGGAGCTCCCCGAAGGCCTTCTCACCCGCCGGCGACTTGGCCTGCCCCGCCCGCTCCAGCCCGTTGACCGCATCGTGGCGCTTCTGAAGCTCCTTGGCCAGGTCCGCGTCGGACAACTGGGTCAGGCGGGCCGTGTCGGCCTTCCCATCCGCGGAGGTAAGCTCCCGGCGGCTCAGCTCCCGGAACTGGCGGTCCTTCTCCGCGGTCGCCGACGTGCCTCCCGAGGACATCACGACGGCCGCGGCGATCAACGCCGGGATCAGCAGGGCCGCGATCGACCCCAGCACGAGCGTCCGCCGCGGCAGCGACGAGAGACGATACCGTGCGCTGTCGACGATCCTCCGAATCTCGTAGCGGTCGATCATCCGATTCCTCCAGGCCCGGACACGTTGGACTTCGGCAGAGGCACTCGCGGCGCCGCTCAGGTCGACCCGGTGGTGCCGGGCTCGGTGTGGTCCGCGGACCCGCCCGCGGACCCAGCCTCCCCCGGCCGGAGCTCGATCTCCTCGACCGTCGTGCGCCGGAGCACCACCTTGCCCCTCGGGGTCTGGCGTTCCTCCGTCGTGACGTCCGTGCGGACGACCCGCTTGGACGGATCGGTCTTCACGCCATGGAAGATGTGCCCGAAGAACTCCCCGAGCGAGCGAGCAAGCGATTTGTCGTTCGGGTCGGCCATGCGTCCTTGCCCACACTCCGCCAAAGCGTAGCGCCGCCGTCCCGCTCCCCGCGCCGCCGCCGGGCCCGAGAACCGACCCGACGGCCGGATGCAATCTCCGGCCGGGACTCCCGGCCCGGCCGGATGCACGTGCGCCCGGTCAGCCCCCCGGCACCACGGGCGAGAAGCCCGGGAGCGTGCGCGGGCGCACCGGCCTGGCGGGATTGCCCATCGCCACCACCCACGCCGGCAGGTCCTTGAAAACGCTCGACCGCGCCCCCACCACCGTCCCGTCCCCGATCGTCAGCCCCGGGGCCACGAAGACATCCGCGGCGATCCACGCCCGGGCCCCGATCGTGATCGGCCTGGGCACCAGCGGCATCGCCGGGTCCTCGTGGTCGTGGGTCGCCCCGCACAGGTAGCTGTACTGGCTGACCGTGGTGTACGCCCCGATGCGGATGAGCCGCACGTTGTAGCAATCGACATCATCGGCGAGCGTGGCGCCGGCCCCCATCTCCAGGTTCGCCGGCAGCCAGACCCGCGCCCGGGGGTAGACGCGCGAGGTCGGGTGCAGCCGCGCCCCGAACGCCCTGAGCACCCAGTTGCGCCAGAAATGCAGCGGCCGCGGGGAGGTCCGGAAGACCAGCACGTACACCGCGCCCCACACCACCCGCGCGATCCGGTTGGTGAGGCTGTGCGGGCTGACGCCCTCGGGGATCGTTTGCGTATCGGGCATGGGTGTTCCTGATTCTCGGCCGGGCAGAATACCGCGCCCCGAGCCCCCGCACGCCCGCCCGGGCCCCCGGCGTTGGAATTGCCCCGCCCCTATCTTCTCGCCCGGCTCGCCCCAAACGCGGCCGGCGACCCGCGCGCCAACGATGCCGCGTGCTCGAGAACATCATCATCAAGCTCGCCTCCGCCGAAAGCCTCCCCGAGGTCCTGCCGTCCGATCCCATGCCCCTGCTCACCCGCTGGTTCGAGGATGCCAGGAACTCCAAGGCGGTCCCCAACCCCGACGCGATCGCCCTGGCGACCAGCACGCCCGACGGACACCCCTCGGTCCGGATGGTCCTGTGCCGCGGCCTGGACCCCGCCGGCTCCCTGGTCTTCTACACCAACTACCACGGACGCAAGGCCACGGAACTTGAATCCAACCCCCGCGCGGCGGTGGCCTTCCACTTCGACCACGAGGGCCGCCAAGCCCGCGCCGAGGGCTTCGTCCGACGCACGACCGACCAGGAGAGCGATGCCTACTTCCATAAGCGGGCCCTGCTCTCGCGGCTGGGCGCCTGGGGCAGCCGCCAGAGCGAGAAGCTCGGATCACGCGGCGAGCTGATCTCAGCGGTCGCCGCCGCCGCCTCCCGGATGAAAGTGAGCATCGACGCCCTGCTCTCGGGCGGCTCGGGCGTCACCGTGCCGCGCCCGCCGCACTGGGGCGGGTACCGCCTCTGGATCGATCGCGTGGAACTCTGGTGCGGCGGCAACGGTCGCCTGCACGACCGCGCGGCGTGGGTCCGCCGCTCACCCGACTCTGAACTCGCCCAGACCGACGCCGGCGCGGCCCCGAGCTTCTCGCCCTGGGAATCCCACCGCCTGTACCCCTGAGCCCGCCCCCCCCGGCCGCTCACTTCTCCAGTTCGCCCGCCAGCTCCCGGGCGATCGAGGGGTCCATCACGAAAATCACCGGCCAGAACGAGTGGGCATCATCGCTCAGGATCAGCGTCGGCCGGTGCTCCTCGACCGACCCGCCGTCCTCGGAGTGGCTCTGAAACTCCCCCTGCACGATCAGCCGCACATCCTCGGGCAGCGCGATCGTCCCCTGCGCATCGGGTGTGTACACCGCGGTGGCGATCCAGAGCATCCCGCTCGCGCCCGCGCCGGCCGGACCGTCCTGGCACACCTCGCGCAGCTGCGCCGCGATCGCCTTGCACCGGCTCGCCGGGATCTCGGCGACCACCAGGTCCTTCCCGGGCTCGGCCCGATCGAACAGGACCAGCCCGGCCGCCCCGCCCTGCCGCCGCACCCGCGCCCCGCCCGAATCCGGGAACCGCACCAGCTTGTGCCCGTCGAGCCTGAGCCCGCCGGTCTGGATGGTCACCCGTATCTCCGCGGACAATTCCGGCTTCACCAGCGCCTCGAGCTTGGCGCCCAGAGCCACCGGGTTGTTCCGCCCGTTGGTCAGGACGATGATCACCGTCCCGTCCTCGTGCCGGATCAGCTCCGACCCGTACCCCCACACCGCGCCGGAATGCTCGTGCCTCCAGCCCGCGCCGGTCGCGCTTACGAACCAGCCAAAGCCGTAGCCCCCCTTGCCCGCCTTGAACATCCGCCCTTTCGAGAGCTCATCGAGCAGCCCGTTCCCCCGCAGCGCCCGGTCGAACGCCAGCAGGTCGCTCGCCGACGACACCACCCCACCCGCCCCCTTGTACCCCCAGGCCAGCATGTACGGCTGACCCATCGCCCGACCACGCCGCGCCGTCTCGGCATCCACGCGATCGGTCACCGCGCCGGGATCAACCTCCGGCAGCCCGATCACCGAGCTGTGCACCATCCCCGCCGGCGCCAGGACCTCCTGCGCGATGAACTTCTCGTACGGCATCTTGCCCACGCGTTCGATGATCGCCGCCAGCAGGAAGTACCCCGCGTTGCTGTACTCCATCCGGGAACCGGGCTCGAACTTCAGCGGCGGGGCCAGCACCGATCGCACCAGGTCCTCGGGCGTGTCCAGCCGCAGGTCCTCGCCGCCCGTGACGCCCGACGTGTGCGAGAGCAGGTGCGCCACCGTGATCCCGCCCGCGTGCTCGGGCACGCCCGGCAGGTACAGCCCGATCGCGCCGTCCACCCGGAGCTTGCCCTCCGATGCCAGCCGCAGGATCCCCGTCGCCGTGAACGCCTTGCTGATCGACCCGATGTCGAACAGAGAATCCGCGCCGACCGGGTTCATCTCCCGGTTCGCCAGCCCGTACCCCCGGGAGAGCACCACCTTACCCTTGTCCGCGACCAGCACCGCGCCCCAGAACTGACCCAGCGTCTCCCGTCGGACCAGCTCGTCGCAGCGCCGGCCCAGATCCGCGGCCGCAACGCCGCCGGCCTGCGCCAGCGCGGTCGCCGCCAGCCACACCACTCCCAGGACCCAAACGGCCGGCCTGAAGTTCTTCACGGTGCACCCCATGGCCGCGATCCGGCCGCGCCCACCGACCCCGCACACTGAATCTCCAACGGGCGCGGTATTATGCCACTCACGGCGATCCCGAGGAGAAACGACCCATGAGCCAGGCCCAAGCCATCGACTCCACGCTCCAGGAGAACCGCAAGTTCCCCCCCCGGCCCGCCGCCGCGCTTGGCTTCCCGCGGTGGCATGTCTCCTCGCTCGATGAATACCGCAAGCTCCACAGGAAATCTCTCGACGATCCCGAGGGCTACTGGGCTTCCGAGGCCGGGTACCTCTCCTGGTTCCGACGCTGGGATCGCGTCCTGGAATGGGATGCCCCCGACGCCAAGTGGTTCACGGGCGGACAGCTCAACGCCTGCTTCAACTGCGTGGATCGCCACGTCCAGAACGGCCACGGCGAGCAGGTCGCCCTCATCTGGGAGGGCGAGCCCGTCGGCCCCGCGACCAGCCACCCCGCCCCCGGCACCGCCTACGCCATGGAGCCCCAGGTCCGCCGGCTCACCTACCGCGATCTGCAGATCGAGACCAGCCGGATCGCCAACGTCCTCAAGCGCCTGGGCGTCAAGAAGGGCGACGTCGTCACCATCTACATGCCGATGGTCCCCGAGCTGGCGACCACGATCCTCGCGTGCGCCCGCATCGGCGCGGCCCACTCCGTGATCTTCGGAGGCTTTGCCCCCCACGCGATCACCGAGCGCGTCATGGACGCCCACTCGCGCGTCATCGTCACCTCCGACGGCGGCTTCCGCCGCGGCGACGTCGTCCCGCTCCAGAAGAACGTCGAAGAGGCCGTCTGCCAGCTCACCAACCACGGCCACATCGTCAACCACGTTCTGGTCCTCAAGCGCACCGGCCACGAACCCCCCAGCCAGCGCTTCCATTCCGGCCATCTGCCGGCGACCATCCAGGACACCACTTCCCATTGCCCCACCAAGTTCCACTGGTGGCACGAGATCGAGGCCCTTGTCTCCGATGCCTGCCCCTGCGAGCCCATGGACTCCGAGGACATGCTCTTCCTCCTCTACACCTCCGGCTCGACCGGCAAGCCAAAGGGAATCCTCCACACCACCGGCGGCTACCTCGCCTTCGTCAACACCACCTGCCGCCTCACCTTCAACCTGATCCCCGACACCGGGCAGCTCTTCTGGTGCTCGGCCGACATCGGCTGGATCACCGGCCACAGCTACGTCCTCTACGGCCCGCTCATGAACCGCGTCCCCACCCTCATGTACGAGGGCGCTCCCAACTTCCCCGTGATCGCCGGCGGCAAGGGGGACCGCTTCTGGGACATCATCGCCCGCCACCGCGTCTCCCACTTCTACACCGCCCCCACCGCGATCCGCACGTTCATGAAGTGGGGCGACGAGCTGCCCGCCAGCCACGACCTCTCCTCCCTCAAGCTCCTGGGCACCGTTGGCGAACCCATCAACCCCGAAGCCTGGATGTGGTACCACGAGCACATCGGCCGCGGGAATTGCCCCATCGTTGACACGTACTGGCAGACCGAAACCTCCGGCCACATCTGCACGCCCCTGCCCGGCGCCACGCCCACCAAGCCAGGCTCGTGCACCCTCCCGATGTTCGGGATCGATGCCGCCGTCGTGAACGAACAGGGCGAGGAACTCCCCCCCAACAAGGGCGGACTCTTCGTCATCCGCAAGCCCTGGCCCGGCATGCTCCGCGGCATCTACGGCAACCGGGAGCGCTTCGTCAGCAACTACTGGGGTCGCGTGAAGGGACCCTCAACCCAGTCTCGTGGCGCAGGCATCCCGCCCGTGTCTACCCCCTACTACTTCTCCGCCGATGGCGCCCGCAAAGATGAAGATGGCTACTACTGGATCCAGGGCCGCATCGACGATGTCATCAAGGTCTCCGGCCACCTCCTGGGCACCATGGAAGTCGAATCCGCGCTCGTCTCCCACCCCATGGTCGCCGAGGCCGCCGTCGTCGGCATGCCCCACGAGATCAAGGGCAACGCGATCTGCGCCTTTGTCACCCTCAAGAGCAAGTGGTTCGTCGACCACCCCGGCCAGCAGCCCGGCGAGGACCTGCGCAAGGAACTCGCCGCCCACGTCGCCCACGAAGTCGGCTCGCTCGCCCGCCCCGACCAGGTCCGCTTCGCCGAGGGCCTCCCCAAGACCCGATCCGGCAAAATCATGCGAAGGCTCCTCCGCGACGTCGCCGCCGGCGTCGAGAAGATCACCCAGGACACCACAACACTCGAAGATTTCAGCGTGGTCGCGAAGCTGCGGGCCGATGAAGAGTGACGTGCCATGGCTTGTCCAGAACGGCAAGCCGTGCCGACGATTCAAACCGAGCCAAGCCCGAAGTCACTCGCCATCGTCGAACTTCTTCAGCACCGTCATGCGGAGTGTGCCGTCGTCGATCTTCTCAATGCGGTAGATGTACCTGGGCACCGTACCGTACGTGTCCTCCGTCCAGCTATGGGTGATCTGACCGGGACTCGCGGTGTACATCCTCCGCCCCAGCGCGTGGTCGGTCACGGGGTTCTTCCCGCTCCCGACTAGGGCCACAATGCCCTTCCACATGGATGCTTCGATGTCGAACTCGTTCCCGGAGCCGTCCGTGGCCTTGCCCGCCTGATATCGCAACTCGACGACGGGCATGCTCCCGCGGTGCCACGCATCCACCCTCCGGGCAAGGACCTTGATTCCAAAGGCCGCGAACGGCTTGTCCGCCGCCTTGACCGAATCCCAGTCGGTCGTGGCCGATTGCTGCTGCGATGACGCCGGCGCCGGGCTCTTTGAGTCGCACGCCGGGATGGTAAAACCGGCGATGACGGTCAGAGCGAGAATCGGATATCGCATGTGCCGGGCTCCGTTGCCGCGTGCGGCCGTTGTTGAAGGGGCCCCCGGTCTCCCGCCGCGCATCCTATCGAGTTGAGCCGGCATGCGGAGGCTGGATAGCCTCCGGGATGACCCTGGGCTCTCAGTTCTGAACCCACGCCGACCCCACCCTCCACACCCTCATCTCCTCGATCCTGACTGCGCCGCCCTCCCCACCCACCCACAGCCCGCTTTCGTTCGGCAGCACGAACTTCGTCAGCGACGATTCTCCATCGTTCACAAACGTCTCGATGGACGCCGTGTCCACCAGCATCTCCACATCGCGGACCTGCTCTTGAACCTGCCAGCTGTCCTGCCCCCAGCACAGCGACTTCGAAGTCAGCTTCACCGGCACTCCCCGGATGTGGAACACCAGCGCAGCGCCATCCGGAATCCGCACTCGCGCCTTGATGTGGAACTGACGTCCGTCGGGCGCGATCCCCAGTCTCGTGCCCGCCGCAAGCTCCCGCGACCCCCACAACTGCTCGTTCTCGTGAAGGCCTGCTATCTCCGCCACAGGCCGACGGAACATCCGTACGCCCGCCGGGGTCTCCCGGAGCGTCAGCTCACAGGGGAGGCTCACCTGCTGGTTGAACGGCATGTCCGGGAACCGCGAGCCCCGCACCCACGCCGCCTGCACCCGCCGGCCCCCCGGCGCATCGTGCCACGACTGGGTCGCATAGAAATCCCCGAAATCCACCGTCAGCCGCGGGGATTCTTCCTTGAACTCCTTCCCATCAAACGCCCCCACGGAGTACTGCCCGCTCCCCTGAACAAGCACCCACTTCTTCACGGATGCATCACCATCCACCGGCAGCTCGAAGAAGTCCGGGCACTCGAAGCAGTTGGGGATCGGGTGGTGCTCATCCTTCCACTCCAGCAGGTTCTTGGATGTCAGGATGTGGTACTGCCCGTTGCCGTACAGCACCATCACCCAATGCCCGCCAGGCGCGTACCAGAAGACCTGCGGATCACGCTCGGGGAACTCCAGCACCGGGTTCTTCTCGTAGTGCTTCCACGTCCGGCCCTTGTCGAGGCTGTAGGCGATGCACTGGCTCTTGTTGTCGTTGCGGGGGTAGAAGGCGATCATCACCGGCTTCGAGGGATCGGGCGACAACCCCGATGTGTTCCCCGTATCCACCACGCAGGTCCCCGACTGAACCCCGCGATCGAGCCCCTCCTCCCAGAACGCCGGCTCCAGCTCCGTCCAGTGCACCAGATCCCTGCTGATCGCGTGCAGCCAGCACGAACTCCACCGCTGCGCGAACAGGTGATACTCCCCGTCCGCGTAGATCAGCCCATTCAGATCGTTGATCCACCCCTCCTGATGCTCCCGGGGGTTAAGCCGGTTCATCGTCCACTGCCGCGCCGTGAAGTGGAACTGCGGCCGCAGCGATTCGTGGTACAGCAGCCCCACCCCCTCCGGCGGACACGCCGGATCGTCCGTCTGCACGATTGGACCCACGTTGATGTGCCCCCAGTCCCCGCTCGCCCGGTCCACCAGCCGCACCCGCGCCGTCTTCCCCGCCAGGTCCTCGACATCCCAGCTCGTGGGCGTCAGTCGATCGCTCCGCCACCCCGTGGCGCTCCGGACAACTCTCCCATCCACCACGAGGTCCACGCACGTGAACCGCTCGTAGTCCCCCCCGCCGATCGAGAACGCGATGTATCGCCGCTGGATCCTGAACTCCGGCGACGTCAGCGTCCCCGTCGGCCCATCCCCCTCCACCTCGCTGCTCGCCACCCCGACACCCTCGGCTACACCTTCAATCTCGAGCTTCCCCAGCATCGCCCCTGACACCGGACCATGCTTGAACGCCTCACCCTCCACGGTCCAGCCGCCATAGGACGCGCCGATAAACCGCCCGATGACCGGGTCATCGGCGCCCAAGGGGGCAAGCAGGCCCATGCCCACAACCAACTGCAGAGTCACGCTTGGCAGCATGGAGCAAGCGTACTTGTCGGGCGCGGAGCGTGCGACGCCGGCCGGATTCCCCGATCCCGTCCGCGATCCGTCGCGGGAAGGCGCAAAAGCTCTCCGAATGACTGTCCAAGGGGGTACCCCATACCCGCTACCCCCTCTTCCGGACCCGCAATCCCTGCGCATTGAACGCGCAACACCCGAAAGTCCGATGTACCCACGGAGTTGTCACACACGGTGCCGGGCGGGGCCAAGGAAGGCCGGATCCGGCACCCATACACCACTGACAAGCCCCGGGAGCAGGACGCCGGGAGGGAGCTTGCCGGATGACCACGGTCTACAGCCCGAAGGCCGCCGCCACACTCAAGCCGGGCCCAGCGCCCCTCGACATCCCGCTGGATGCCGACCGCATCATCGACGATGCCTTCATCACCCCGAAAGTCCTCGATCGCCGCGCCTTCGAGGAACTCTCCTCCACCCTCAAGCAGCTCGTTCGTGATGCCGCCGCCAAGGGCCAGTCCCTCCAGACCACCGCGACCGAGGTCCGCTCCCTGGGCGACAGTCTCCGCGAAGCCACCAAGCAGCTCCACACCCGCCTCGAGGCCGCCCTCAAGGTCGCCCCCGCCCTCGACCAGCGGCTCGCCAAGGCCGAGCAGGTCGTCCAGCTCGTCGTCGACCGCTCCAAGCTCACCGAGCACCTCGAACAGTCGATCGCCCAGATCATCGACACCCGCCTCGCCGAGTTCACCCGCCGACTCACCGCCATGACCGCCGAGCAGGAGGATCGCCTGCACGCCGCCGCCGCCCGCGCCACCGAGGACATCGAGGCCCGCCGCCAGCGCCTCCAGGCCGAGGCCGAGGCCGCCTGCGAGCGGGTCGCCCAGTCCCGCGCCAGGCTCGCCATCGACGCCGAGGGCTTCGAGCAGCTCATCCGCTCGCAAGTCGACGCCGCCGCCGAACGGCTCGCCGAACCCGTCCGCCAGGCCGATCGCCGCGCCGCCGAACTGGCCTCCCGCCTCGAAGAACACATCCAATCCGCCGAGGATCGCCTCCGCGCCGCCCGCGAGCAGGCCGACGTCAAGCTCGCCGGCATCATCGACACCGCGTCGCGCCACGCCGAAACCGTTACACGCCGCGCCCAGGAAGACGTCGCCACCGTCGACCTCCGCCTGCGCGAACTGATCGATCAGGCCGCGGCACGGCTCACAAGCGCCCGCGGCCAGTCGGATCAGCTCGATCTCGAAGTCCACGAGAAGATCCGCGGACGCTTCGCCGCGCTCGAGGCCCAGGCCCAGAAGATCCAGACCGATTCTCACGGCACCCTGCTCGAGGTCGCCGCCCACCTCGAATCCAAGGTCGAACTCGCCCGCCACCAGCTCGACGACGCCGCCCGGGCGGCTCTCTCGGGCATCCAGGACCAGACAAAGCAGCAGGCCGAGCAGGCCCTGCTCGCCTGCGTCGAGCAGTCCTCCCAGCAGCTCAACCAGGCCGGCCAGGCCGCCGCCGACGCGACCATCGCCACCGGCGCCGAGATCGCCACGCGCCTGGTCGAACTCGGCCGCGGCAGCGCCGAGTCGATCGATCGCGCTCGCCACCAGCTCAAGAACCAGCTCGAGAACGTGACCGCCGCCGCCGCCGTGATCGACGCCCGGCTCGAGAACTGCCGCAAGTCCGGCGAATCCCTCGGCAACGCGCTTTCCGATCGCATGGAACTCATCACCCGCCAGCTCTCCCAGACCACCAGCCCGGGCCTGAAGAAACTCGAGGGCCTCCTGGCTTCGGCCGAACGCCTCGCCGGCGCCGGTCCGGATGCCGCGGCGGGAACCGACCAGGGCACGCTCCCCGCACTGCTCGAGCGCGCTGCAAGCATGGGCCAGGACCTCTCCGCGATGCTCGCCCGGCTCAGTCAACTGCGCAGCGAAGCGGACCTCTCCCGCCGCATGCTCGGCGATGCGATCCTCACCGCCACCGCCAGCCTCGACAAGGTGCACCGCGCCCCCCCCCCGCGCGGCCCCGTGACCCCGTGACCCCCGGGCCTTGGCCAGGCTCAAAGACCTCCCGCCGCCGCGGCTACCCCACGAGCCGGTCCCGCGCCTGCGTGTACTTCTCCAGGGTCGCCAGCACGATCCGCTCCGGAAGCTGCGGGCCGGGCGCCTGCTTGTTCCACGCCCCGCGACCCACCAACTCCTGCAGGTACTCCCGAAGGTACTGCTTGTCGTAACTCACCTGCGCCCGCCCCGGCTCGTACCCGTCGGCCGGCCAGAACCGCGAGCTGTCGGGCGTCAGCGCCTCGTCGATCAGGATCGGCTCCCCGCCCCCCGCCCCGTCGAGCGGGATCCCGAACTCGAATTTCGTGTCCGCGATGATCACGCCGCGGTCCCGCGCGTGCGCCGACGCCGCGCTGTAGATCGCCAGCGATGCCCCTCGCAGCGTCTCCATCACCGGCCCGCCCAGCAGCTCGCACGCACGCTCGAAGCTGATGTTCTCATCGTGCCTGCCCCCCTCTTCCTTGGTCGCCGGAGTGAAGATCGGCTCCGGGAGCCGGTCGCACTGCCGCAGCCCCGCAGGGAGCCTCACGCCGCACACCCGCCCCGACTCCTGGTATTCCTTCCACCCCGATCCCTCGAGGTACCCGCGCACCACGCACTCGATGGGAATCACCCGGCACCGCCGGGCGATCATCAGCCTCCCGACCAGGTCCTCCCGCCTTGTCCGGCCCCCGAACGCCGCCCCCGGGATCTCACCCGCATCCGTCGAGAGAAGATGCGTCGCGCAGATCCCTCGCGCTTGGATGAACGTCAGCCAGAAGACCGCCAGCTCGGTCAGCAGCTTCCCCTTGCCCGGGATCGGCGTCGGCATCACGACGTCAAACGCCGAAATACGGTCGGTCGCCACGATCACCAGCCGATCCGCCCCGCCGCCCGCCCCGCGCTCGGAGGGAAGTTCGTAGACATCGCGGACCTTGCCCGATCGGCGACCCGGCAGATTCAGGTCCGTCTCGAGAACCGCGGTCCGGCCGTCCGGTGGCTGAACAGGCAGAGTCTGGCCCATGCCCCAACCATACGTCGGTCTGGCCGCCAATACCCCGCCCGCGAGCCCCTCTTGGCGATCCCGAGTCACTACACTGTCGGTCCCCCATCGGGAGGTCTGGGCCGCGGATGCTGAGCTTTGCCGTCTTTGACAACAACGCAGGTGGCTCACCGTGGTCCGGGAGGCACGCGCACCTGTTCGGCCCCGACGACCTCCCCCTCCCCGGGAGCGTCCGGTTCGAGGACGCCGTGCTGACCTGTGAGAAACCCGGGACCGACGCCGCGGGCCTGTGCATACAGATCCCGCTCGACGGACCGCCCCCCAAGGGTTCGCCCTCCGGCCCCGCCGCAGGCCTTGGCGTCCTCACGCTCAAGACCTGCCTGCTCCCCGAACACCCCACGCCCTACCTCCTGATGCTCGAGCTCGCCCGGCATCAGATCATGCTCTTCCTCAACAAGCTCGAGGATTGGGGCCTGTTCGACCTCCCCGCCGACGACCCCATCATGGTCGACTTCGAGCGGGCCCGCCAGTCCTTCACCGCCGCCCTGGTCGCCCAGCGCACCGCCCTCAAGACCCACACCCCCACCGCTCACCACGGATACTCCGCCGAGGCCGACCACCTCGCCCACATCGCCCTCTCCCTGGCCGTCGATGCCGGCGAACGCCTCTCCCTGGTCAACTCCGAACGCTCGCTCGCCGGTCGAATCTCCGGGCAGACCTACGCGACCGCCGTCTCCCGGGTCGCCGCCATCACCCAGGAACCCCCCAAGCCCCTGGCGCCCGCGATCGTTCCGGGCTCGGGCATGGCCGTCCTCCCCGGCACCCCGCTGGTCGGGTGCCTGGTCTCCCCCGCGCAGTTCTCCGAGCCCCTCCAGCGCGTGGTCGCCGCCTCGTGCGACTTTGTCTGCATGCCCATGCGCTGGAAGGACCTCGAGCCTCAGGAAGGCAAGTACTCCTTCACCGGCACCGACCGCTGGATCGAGTGGGCCGTCCGCCAGGCACGCCTGCCCGTCTGGGCCGGACCGGTCATCGACCTGCGCCAGGGCTGCATCCCCGAGTGGCTCTACATCTGGGAGAACGACTACGACACACTCCGGGAACTGGTCTTCGAGCACGTCCAGAGCGTCGTCACCCGCTACCGCCGCACGGTGGCCCGCTGGACCATCGTCTCGGGACTCAACGTCAATACCAACTTCAAATTAGGTTTCGACCAGATCATCGACCTCACCCGCCTGTGCGTGATGCTCGTCCGCAAGCTCCACCCCGCCGGGAAGGTCCAGGTCGAGATCGCCCAGCCCTTCGGCGAGTACCACTCCATCAACCGCCGATCCGTCCCCCCGCTCCTGTTCGCCGATGCCATCGGCCAGGTCGGCATGCACATCGACGCCATGGGCCTGCGCCTGCAGTTCGGCCAGCCGGTCTCCGGCCAGTCCGTCCGCGACCTGATGTCCCTCTCGGCCATGCTCGACCGCTACGCCGCCCTCGAGAAGCCGATCGCGATCACCGCCCTGGGCGCCCCCAGCGCCCCGGTCCCGCCGATCCCCGGCGCCCCCTCCGAGGCCCCGCCCCTGCCCAACAGCCCCACCCTGCACACCCCCGAGGGCGGCTGGTGGCGCAAGCCCTGGAGCGACCAGTCCCAGTGCGACTTCATGACCCGCGTCATGCAGGTCTGCCTCTCCAAGCCCTACATCAACAGCGTCTGCTGGCAGGAACTGGTCGATGCCCCCAACTCCCCCGAGATGAAGTTCGGCGGCCTGTTCACCACCGCCGGCTCACTCAAGCCCGCCGGCCAGCGCCTCTCCCAGATCCGCCAGGTCATCCGCGAGGGCCGCGCCTTCAGGACGATCACGGGCATCGGTGAACTCTGAAGATCCTGTGATCGAGCGTACCACCAGGATCGGCTTTGCGATCCTGGTGGCTTCGTTCGTATCCCTGCACCGAGACTCACCGCCAGATCCACTCGCACCTTCAATGCCCCGGGTTGGGCAGGTCATCAAAGATCAACGAGTACGCCGCGTTGGAGTAGGAGGCCTTCAGGTTCCCCGGGATGATGGTCGCGTACCCCGCGTGGCCGTCCATGAACAGCAGCGGCGCCATGTTGATGTCCCCGTAGGGGTTGGTGAGCTGGAACGCCGGGTTGTCGTGGATCAGGATCGCGCTCAGGTGCTGGTCGGAATACCACGCGAAGCGCGACGGCGTGAACCCCTGCCCGACCGAGATCCGCCTCGTCCCCTCATCGAACGCCTGCAGGAACGGCCAGCTCGTGGCGTGCTGAACCTGCACGAACCACCACACGGACCAGATGTAGCTCGTGCCCACGTCGTCGTAGCACGTAATGGAAGTGTCCCGGGCCGCGGTGTTGCTGCGCTGGTGCGTCCAGTGATCCCCCGCATCCCGCCAGATGTCCGCCTGCCTCAGGCGCTCGGGCGAATCGACCGCGAGCTCGGCCGGCGGCGGAGGCGCCGAGAAGAACCCCGGCATCAGGTACTGCGTCAACGGCCGATCGACCGCCTCGATGTCGAACAGGTCGCTGTAGTGCGTCCGCCACCACGCGTTGTTGTTCTTCCCCCCCGCGCTCCAGCCCGCGCAGCCGGAGAGCGCTCCGGATGTGGATGTCTTGGTGAACCCACGCTTGTACGTCGGCACCACCGGCAGGTACCCCCGGTTGTCCGCCTGGTACATCGCCGCCACCTTCCCGAAGTTGGCGATCTTGAACGGCGACAGCAGCCCGCCCCCCGCCGCCCACGACGGCCGTGACGACAGAACGATCGCCGCCCCGATGCCCACCACGCAGATACACGCAACCGCATCCGCCCGCCCGAAGCCCGGTGCACGGCGATCCATGGCCATCTCCTGGAATATGAACCGGGGCGGCCCGGGCATCGCGGCGCCCGCGACGCCCGTGCGCCTCCCCTCACCGCCATACCGGCCCGCTCGCCTCCGGTTGCGGATCTCGCGCAAAGCCCGCGGCAATCCCGGCGTTCGCCGGGAGTTCGGGCGGCGCCACCCCGCGCCGGGACAACCCCCCCGGGCCAACCCGTCGAACAAACCCGCCATTTCAAAGATCCATCTGCAAGGTCTCATCGCCGCGCCCGAAGTCCCATATGGGAACGCCCGGTGCGCGACCGTGTCGAGAGGAGGCCGCGATCACCGCTCCGTCGGTCCGTGTCCGCGCGACCAACGGGGCCGGCACCTCTCGAAGCACCGCGGCGCCGCCGCAAGGAGAGGACCCATGACACACTTCGCACGCCTCGCATTCACCCTGGGAACCGGACTGGCCTGCGGACTCGCAAGCGCCCAGGGCACCCTCACGCTCTCGGACCAGAGCGCCCGCGCCGATGCCTACTACGTCGTCGGCTCCAGCCCGGTCGGCAACTCCGGCCTCACGCAGGATTTCAGCGGCGCCGATTTCTACGCGATCGAGGACCGCTCGTTCTTCGGCGGCGGCTTCTCCGGCCGCGGCTACGCCGAGCACGGCGCCACCTTCACCCCCACCAGCCCGCTCATCGGCGGCCAGTTCTCCAGCGTCATCCTTGATGCCTGCACCTCCGCCGAGGTCTTCACCTCCAACGTCGGCCCGCACAAGATGGAGCGCGCCTACGGCCTGGCCTCGGGCATCATCGAGTTCAGCATCACCGCCCCGATGAACTGGACCTGGATCGGCGCCTGGCAGGGCCAGTCGTTCAACACCGGCTCGTTCGACCGCGTCACCGGGCACATCTCCCTGGTCGACATGAACCTCGGCACCCAGCACGTGAACCAGACCATGGTCTCGCTCAACGGCGTCGGGGACTGGAACGCCGGCTTCAGCCTCGGAGGCCTGCTCGCGCCCGGCCAGTACCAGCTCACCTGGTCCCACGAGTCGCTGGTCGAGGGCGGGCTCACGCCCCAGGGCTTCTTCCCGACCGCCAAGGGCGGCGGCCCGCTGATCTCCTGCGTCGACAGCGTCTTCACGCTCATCCCGGCCCCCGCGCCCGGCGCCCTGCTCGGGCTCGCGGGCCTGGCCTTCGCACGCAGAAAGCGGGCCTGACCCCCGCGATCGACCCGGCGCCGGCCTCACCGCCCCCGTGCCGTCACGGCACCACCGCCGTGGTGAACCACTCCCACGCCACCGTCGGCGCGACCTGCATGATCAGCGCCCACGCCACCGTCAACGAGCCCAGCCCGACCGCAAACCACCGATCCAGCGACCGCATCAGGACGCTGCGGATCCCCAGCAGCACCACCCCCAGCACCACCGTCGCGAAGAACGGCCCGAACACCCGCTCCCACACAGTCCCGATGTACAGGTTGTTGAGCAGGTCGATCCGGCTCACCGCCGCCGGGATCGCGCTCAGGGTCGCCAGCATCATCATCGGCCGGTGGATCGCCGGCCTGCGCCGGAAATACAGCCCCACGCCCACGAACGCCGCGAACACCAGCGCCGAGAAGAACGGCACCACCATGAACTGGCGCGGCGGCAGCCCCCAGATCCGCGCCTCCGGCGGCGTCACGCTCGTCGAGCCGATCGCCACCCACACCCCCAGCACCAGGATCAGCCCCGCCAGCGCCGCGCCGACCTTTCCCAGCGTCATGTGCACCCGCCGGCTGCCCCGCACGATCAAGAGCGGCTGGACCAGCAGCAGCACCAGCCACGCCGTCATCACCGACCCGTGCACGATCACCAGCGTCCGGATCGGCGGCGCGATCTCACGCCCCGGGTACGCCATCCCCTGCAGGAAGAACCGGCTGAACCCCGCGAACGCCAGCGCCAGCATCAGCGCCGCCGTCGCGGAGTAAAACAGCCGCGAGACCTTCAACGAAGTCGGGCTCGGCGCCTGTGATCGACCACTCGGCATCGCTTGGATCTGTGTCATAGCTGTTCAGATGCAACAAGGGTTGGAGTTTCGAGTCCCGGCAATCCCCCTCGACCGCCGGTCCGCGCCATGGCTCGCCCGCCACGCCCCGATGCGCAGCAAGCCGCGAGCATCATCTTACACGGCCCGCCCCCGCCCATCGCATGGATACGCCCCGATCCCCCCCCGCCCGCGGTTCATTGAAAGCACGACCACCCGTACATCCCGCCGACCAGCACCGCCAGCAACACCAACACCGCGACGACCCCCGATCGCTCCACCGCCCGACCACCGAACCCAAAGCTCGCACCAATCCCGTTCCAGATCCCCAGCCCGCCCACAACCCCCGCCAGCCCCGGCGCCACCAGCATCCACGCCGGCACTCCCAGCCGCAGCAGATCCTCCGCATCACCCACCGGCATCACCGCCGCCGAGGCGAGGTACACCCCGTTGGCAACCAGGCAGAACCCGGCAAAGAACCGCGGCAGGAACGCGAGCCGGTACCGGATCCCCCGCAAAACCAGCCAGATGACCAGCGGTAACACCGAACCCCACACCGGCCCGCCCCACACGACCAGCAACGGGTGCGGGTTCTCTGCCAGGTCCGTCCTCGAGAACGCCAGCGGGTGAAGCACGACACGCGCCACCCGCCCACCGCTCGCCCACGCCCCCAGCACGTGCCCCGACTCGTGGACCACCATCATCCCGTACCACGACGCCGCGCTCGCGGCCGACAGGAACGCCAGTCCGATCACCCGGATTCGCCTTGATTCGTTCACCGCCCGGATCGTACTGCTCGTGCGTCCGTGGAGCCGCCCACAGGCTCACCCACCGATCCTCCGCGCTTCGATCACCGGGTCCCCATCCACAACCTTCAACTCCACCGCCCTTCCATCCTCGAATCTGAACTGGATCCGCACCGCCGCCGCTCCCGCCGGGAAGAAGGCCTGCCCACCGAGGTAGCTCAGCCCACGCTTGGCACTCTCCCCGCGCCCGATCGACAGCGCTTCCTTCTCCTGTGTCACGCTCAGGCGATCCGCCGGGCCCGGACCGAACGAGTACTCGCCCACGTACGCTCGCTGCTCCTGTGCGCTCAAAGGCTCGGTCGCCAGCGCCTCCCCCGCGCCGCCGATCGCCTCGAGGTACTTCACCGTCTCCGCCGCCGCTTCACCGCCAGCCCTGGCGTGCGCCAGCAGGTGAATCCCGTGCGGACCCCGCGTCTTCTGGATCCCCGGGCTCGCCTGCACGAACGCCTTCACCACATCCACATACCCCAGCATCGCCGCCGCGAAGATGTCGATCCGTGCGCCGTTGGCAAGCAGGAATTCCGCGATGGATCGCCTGCCGGTGTGCGATGCCGCCCCCAGCGCGGACTCCCAGTCCCCGAACCCCCAGTCCCACGTCGCCCGCGCCAGCGCCGGGTGCCTGCCCACCAGTTCGCGCACCTTGGCCTCGTTGCCGTGCGATGCCGTGACCACCTCCAACGCCCACCGAGCGTCACCCCGCGGGAACCCCTCCCAGGGCTCACCCGCGGGAACTCCGACGCCTCCGACCGCGCGCACGCCCGCGATCGCCCCACCCGCAGCGCCCAGTATCCCGCCAGAGATGCCCAGACCCACCACCTCCCGACGGCTCATCCTGCTTGTCATGGTCGACTCCCGCACACCGATCCCCACCTCGGACAGTTCGCAGCGCCACCCATCGTCCAACGCGATCAACCGACTCCCCCGCCATCATGCGGCGCCCGGATTCCCCCGGGGCGCCACCCTACCGCATTCCGGACACTTTGCGCCCCCGGCAATCCCGCTGCGGTCGTACCCGCAGCCGTCGCACCGCCCACGAGCTACTCGCCGCAGCGCGGAGGCGCTGCGCCGCCAACACCACGCGGTTGCCAGCAGCAGAGGCAGCCCAACACTCCAGCCCGGAATGAAGAACATGCGAACAGTCCGGCCCATTTTCACAGGAAGAGAATCAAACCACCAGTTGGTGATGCTCCATTGCTTGGAATCGAACACAAACCAGTGATCCGGCGGTTCGGTCCCTGCGGCCCGCCACGACGCCGTGAAGTAGCCATTTGCGATCCCACCACCCCACCGACCATTGGAGTACTCCACCAGCCACCTTCCGCTGGCGAGCCACAACCCCAACGCCACCACCGTCAGGCCCAGCCCACCCCCCGTGATCGCACCCAGAACTCTCGGTCGCGACACCATGCCACGATCGTACCGATCCCACCCCGGCGGGACGGCGGTGGCCCTGCGCACGGGTTCATCGCACTCGTTTCCGTCAGGTCGCCCCGTTGTTTCTCAAGCCTCCCGTACGATCCCCCGTGATCCTCGTCCTCGAAGTCGATCCCGCGCGAACACAAGCATTCCGCGCTGCGATGGCTCGCGTCGCCCCCGCCAAGGACATTCTCGTGTGGCCAGATGCGCACGCGATGATCCGGGAGGTGGCCGTGCACCTGCCCGCATGCCGCGCGATCTCCCTCGATCACGACCTCTACACCACCGTCGGGTCTCCCGATCCGGGAGATGGGCTCGACATCGCCAAGTTCCTCGTCTCCCAGCCGACCGTGCGGCCGGTGATCGTCCACTCGACCAACGCCGAGCGTGCCCGCTGCATGGTGGGTGAATTCGAACTCGCCAACTGGCCCTGCACCCGCGTGGTACCGCTGGGAGATTCGTGGATCCGGGACGATTGGGAGCCCACGGTTGCTCGACTCCTGAACCAGGCATCGCAGAGTCCGTGACTATCTAGACCACCCCTGGCTGTCGACGTCGTCTGACTCTGCCCACTTCCCCAAAAACAGCAACGCCGCCCATCCCTGGGCGGCGTCGCGTTCATTCAATCAATCCCCGACGGTCTGACTCAGACCATCTCCTTCAGGCCCTTGAGGGGGCGGATCTTGATGATGTTGCGGGCCGGCTTGGCCTTCACCGTCATCATCTCGCCCGGCTTGAACGGGTTGGGCTTGGTGGTCGCCTTGGTCGCCGGCTTCTTGATCACCTTGATCCGCATCATGCCGGGAACGGCAAACTCGCCCGCGCCCTTGGACAGGTCGGCCCCGATCATCGAGCCCATGATGTCGAACACGTGCGCCACCTGCTTGCGGGTCACGCCCACGTGCTCGGCGATCGTGGAGAAGATCTCGCCCTTGGAGCGGCGCTTGTTCGCGGCCGAGATCTTGACGGGTTTGGCGGCGGCTTTGGCTTTGGTCTTGGCCATCTGTTCAATCTCCAGAAGAATGCTTCGGAGCGAGCTTGCTTGGGCGGGGTTTTCGTGCGTGCCGGGCTCCGCCGGCCGCCCCCGCGCTCGCCCGGGATTCATTTTCCGCGTGTTTCATCGGAGAATCACTCTCTTTTCGTGCAAACTCTCGCAAATTCGTCGGGTTTTTGGGCGTGCCTATCCTCGCCTGATGCAAATCTCCCCCGGAAAACCGCCCCTTCGGCCCGCCGTCATCGTCACCCGGGCCGTCCCCGGACAGGTCAACATCCCCGGCGCCGAGGTCACGATCCTCGGCGACGACAGACCCTCCCGCCAGGCCCTGCTCGCCGCCATCAGGGGCGCCGCCGCCGTCGTCACCATGTTCTCCGACCGCGTGGATGCCGAGTTCCTCGCCGCCGCAGGTCCTGAATTGAAGGGGGTTTGCAACTTCGCCGTCGGCTTTGACAACATCGACCTGGCCGCCTGCAAGGACCGCGGCGTCATCGTCACCAACACCCCCCACGCCGTCACCGAGGGCACCGCCGACCTGGCCTGGACCCTCATCCTGTCGGTGGCGCGGCGCCTGATCGAAGCCGACCGCTTCGCCCGCTCCCCCGAGTACGCCGCCCGCGGTCCCCTCGGGATCACCGAATTCCTGGGCACCGACCTCACCGGCCGCAACCTCCTCATCGTCGGCGCCGGCCGCATCGGCTACGCCACCGCCCTCCGCTCCATCGGCTGGGGAATGCGGGTCATGTACACCGCCCGCTCCCGCCACGTCGATTTCGAGCTCGCCCCCCTGGCCGCCCGCCGGGTCACCCTCGACGAAGGCCTCCGCGAGGCCGATGTCGTCAGCATCCACACCCCCCTCACCCCCCAGACCCGCCATCTGATCGACGCCCGCGCCCTGGCCCTCATGAAGCCCACGGCGATCATCGTCAACACCGCCCGCGGGCCCGTCATCGACGAGGCCGCGCTCGCCATGGCCCTCAAAGATCGCCGGATATGGGGCGCCGGCCTGGATGTCTTCGAGGATGAGCCACGGGTCCACCCCGACCTGCTCGGCCTTACCAACATCACCATGACCCCCCACATCGGCAGCGCCGAGGACAAGTATCGCCGGCTCATGACCGAACTGGTCTGCGAGAACGCCGCGGCGATCATCGGCGGAAAACCCCCGCCCAACCGGATCGCCTGAGCAAGCGGCGGCCACAGGATTCCGCCCGTCAGGGTCAATGGTGCGGCCACAACCAACCGAACACCCCCGCCGTCACCAGCGCGTAGACGACCCCATCGACCAGCTTGCTCAGCGTCATCCGCCAGGGGAGCATCTTCCAGATCGTGTCGTGGGCCGCCATGCCCGCGTGCGCCAGCAGGGCGATCGCGCCGACGATCCGGAAGACCCTGAGGTACTCGGGCGCCCCGGCCCCCATCGGGATCGCAGCCGCCGCCGCGTAGGCGATCAGGGCGGCCACAACCACCTGGCTCGCGAACCACGAGCCCAGGCACTTGCCCATACTCGGCGCTCCGCCGGGCACGACCAGCAGCGCCCACGGGCCGGCCTTGTGCCGGGCGACATACTCTGGGTCCTTCATGCCCGCCTTGCAGTCCCCGTGCCACGGGAAGTAGTACATCCCCGGCGCGAAGGTCATCTTCCGGAGCACGGAGAGGACACCCTCCTCGCTCCCCGCGGGCGGAGTCCCGTAGTCCTTCTTATGCAGCGGCGTTGCCATCCAGATGATCGATGAGCAGATGAACACCGCGATCGCGGACAGCACGATCGGCATCCAGAGACTGGTCAGAAACTCCATGAGAGCTCCTTGGTTTAGGTACTTCCCCCCGGCCGGCCGTCCGCGGCCCCCGGCATGAACGGACAGCTTACCTCGCGGGCCGCCTCCCTGCTTCGGGCAACCCTCCCGCTTTGGCGCCTTGCAGATCGTGGATAGAGTTCACAATGGCCAGGACGCGCGGCACGTCGGCCGGGGCGGACCTGCAACTGGGAACGGTTGCGGAGGACCTGATCGCCGACCTCCGCAAGCGCATCTGCCGCACCCGCGACCGCACCGCCGACCCAGAGGACATCCACCGCCTCCGGTCCGACGGCCGCCAGCTCGAGGCCCTGCTCACAGAGCTTGCCGGCCTGCGCGGCCGGGACGCCCCGACCCTGCGCGACGTGTACGAATCGGTCCGCCGCACCCGCAAGCGCGCCGGTGATGTGCGCGATGCGGACGTCTCGCGCGGGCTGGTCGACGCGGCGACCCGCTCGCCCAGGGGCCGTGCGGGTCCCGGACGCAAGACGCGCAAGTTCCTTCACGCGCTGCTCGATTCGGATCGCAAGCAGTCGCTCGCGAAACTGGAGCGCACGCTCGGCAGGCGCCGCTTCGAACGCCTCCCCCGCGACCTGCGCACGGCGCTCGAGGGCCGGGCGATCCCCGCCGCCCGGGCCCGCGCGGCGATCGGGGCGTGCATCGCGCGGGCCTCCCGGCTCGCCGCGCTGGCCCGCACGCCCCGCACCCTGCACCGCGCTCGCCTGGCGATCAAGAAGATCCGGGATGTTTCGAGGCTCACCGCGCCCGCCCTGGGGCCCGCGGCCTCTCTACTGGCCGGGGACGCCGATCGCCTCAGCGACCGGCTCGGGCAGTCGCAGGACCTGGTCGTACTGATCGAGCTGATCGACCGGGCCTCCAAGGACGCCCCGGATGCGCCCGCGGGGCTGCGGACGCTGCGCCGGTCGCTCGTCGCCAGGCACCGCCGCTCGCAAGCCGCGGCGCTACGCCTGCTGCTCGGCGTGCCCGCGCTGGGCGCTGGGCTTGCGGTTCGCGGGCATTGATCGCGGCGCTCGCCGCGTTCTTCCGGAGGGACCTGGTATGGCCTTGGGCCTGAGCGCACTGGACCGGCGGATCTCCGGGTGGATGCAGCGTAACACCGCGACGTGCCTGCGCATCTCGCTGGCGATCGTCTTCATCTGGTTCGGCGCGCTCAAGCCCCTGGGCGCCAGCCCCGCCAACGAACTGGTCACGCGCACCGTGTACTGGGTCGACCCCAAGTGGTTCATCCCGCTGCTGGGGATCTGGGAAGTGCTCATCGGCGTGTGCATGCTGTGGCGGCCGTTGATCCGGGTCTCGATCGGCCTGCTCGCCCTCCAGATGCCCGGGACGTTCCTGCCGCTGGTGCTCTTGCCGGGCATCTGCTTCGTGCACGCGCCCTGGGCGCCGACGCTCGAGGGCCAGTACATCATCAAGAACCTGGTCCTGATCGCCGCCGCGATCGCGGTGGGCGGGACGGTACGCGCCGCGGGCCCGCGCGCCGGCGCTGCGGACCGCGTCGCGTGATCAGCCGTCGAGCCCGTCGCGCCGCACGGCACGCACGCTGCGGCGGCGCCGGCTCCACTCCTGCTTCTGGGCCGCGGTGGGCGCGGGAACATCCGGGTACACGCCGCGGAGCCACACCGACAGCCCCCGCACGAAGCGCCGCCACGCCGCCCGACGCCGGAACTGCGTGGTCCACTCGGGCGCTTCGAACTCGATCCGCCGCGCGTGGTTCGCGGGATCGGGAACGCACATCGCCCGCATGAAATCAAGCACCTGCTTCCACGAACCGGTCGCGAACCGATCGCCCTGCCTGCACCAGCGCGGCCCGGACAGCGCATCCCAGTCGATCAGGTACGGCTCCACATCCGCCCGCGTGCAGCCCCACACACGCACCAATTCGTCCGCCGAGCCTTGCTTCCAGGGACGCGGCGCCGCGGGATCGTCGTCGAACGCCGACACGCGCGTGCTGAAGTCCGCGATCACCTGTCCGTGCAGGTACAGCGTGAAGTCCCAGTGGTCGCCCTCCTGCACGCGGAGCTCCAGGTGCGGGGCGCCGGCGGCTTGGGCGATCGCCTTGGCCAGCGGCCAGGCCCGGTCGCAGATCACAAGGACATCGCCCTCGTGGACCGCCGCGCGCGGGACGATGCGGGTCGTGTTCGACCAATCGGACCACGCCGAGGCGCGCGGCACCGGCCCCGGCTGCGCGGCGATCGCTGCCTCGAGCAGCCCGGGAACGGCCTGGGCGGTCACGCCCTTGATGACGCTCCAGACGGTGCGGATGCAAGACCTCCGTTCCCGCCCGACGCCCGGCCCGCGCACCGCCCCCGAGCCCCGGTGCCGGCCGCCCCGCGCGGGCATCTATGTTAGGAGTTCCTCCTCGGGCCGCCGGCAGGGGAAACCAAGGAGCGCAGCAACCCCCGCGCGCACAAAGTCGGCGATGTCCACCAGAGCCGTTTAACGCCCCGCTGAGCGGTCGGCGGCGGGGAGGTCCCGGAGGCCCAGGGAGGTGCTCGGAAGCGATCCTGGGGCATCGTGGTGCAAATCCACTTCTGTGCGCACGATAAGAAACATAGAGAGAATCGATGTGTGCTCGCCAGTTGTTGGGGTGCACCAAATGAACTCATCTCGCCTGAATCATTCGATCCATCGCGTCAACTTTGGCCGGAGTATCGTAAAGGTCGGTGAACAGGAGTTCCAAAACGTCAAGAGTGTAATTCGCCTCCGCGAGAGAAACAGTCACCACCACCTGTGCCTGATCAACTTCTGGATGTGCCGCCAGATTGCCTATTTCTCGAACGTGGTCTAGGGCGTTCTTCGTGAATCGAGATAGCCTGTCGTCAGCCAATGCCGCCTGAATCTCGTCGAACAGTGTCTTGCGTTGAATCGTGAGTTTGTGTCGAATGACATGTTGGAGACAGCGTCTCGTAAGCGCCGCGGCTCCTGTTGGCGATGCGACGAGAACTCGTCTGGCCTCGTCGTAGTCTTTTCGGGGCCCGTCCTCCAAATCGGCGGGCGCACGAGATGCACGAATTGGCGAAGGCCAAAGCAAATCAAGCCGAACATTCGCGGAGCCCGTCGCAGATTTGAAATAGCGGCTCGCAACAACAACCAGGTTCTTGCACGCCGGGCATCTGCCCTGCATGAGAAGGCGGTCATCGTCGGAACCCGGACCAATTGACGCGTTTAGCGGCTGTACGCTCAGTTGTTCTAACGCACATACCACGCCGCAGTGAGGACATGACCCAGTGATCCCGTGAATTGTCTCTTGCCGAGAGGTGTCCCACGAGGCCGCTGTGTCGTTGAGCGCCGTCTGGAGATCCCTGTCGAGTCTCACAGATTCCCCCGCCTCTCCTGCTCCAGCTCCAGCGCCTCGAACAGCGCCTTGAAATTCCCCTTCCCGAAGCTCTGGCTGCCGCGGCGGCAGATGATCTCGAAGAAGAGGGTGGGGCGGTCCTGGAGGGGCTTGGTGAAGAGCTGGAGGAGGTAGCCCTCATCGTCCGCGTCGACGAGGATGCCGAGCTTGCGGATCGCATCATGGTCTTCCTTCACCGCCTCGTGGCCGTGGGATTTGAGCATGGAGTTGACGCGATCCCAGACCTTCTGGTAGTAGGCCTCCGGGAGCGTGAGGAAGTCGACGCCGCGGGCGCGGAGGGCGGCGATCGAGGCGAGCTCATCATCGGTGCGGAGGGCCAGGTGCTGGACGCCGGGGGTGTTGCAGTGCCAGTCGAGGTACTCCTGGACCTGGCTCTTTTTCTTGCCGGGCGCGGGCTCGTTGATGGGCATCTTGATGAGGTTGTTGCCGCTGGCCATGACCTTGGACATGAGGGCCGAGAAGTCGGTCGAGATGTCCTTGTCATCGAAGTGCTTGAACATCGAGAACTCGAGCACGCTCTCGTAGAAGGCGACCCAGTGGTTCATGCGGCCCATCTCGACGTTGCCGACGAGGTGGTCGACGTACTTGAGGCCGCAGGGGTTCTTGCGGTTGTACTCGTTGATCGCCAGCACGCTGCCGCCACCCCCCACGCCGCTCTGGGGCGCGCAGCCGGCGGCGGCGGGCCCGCAGGCGGCGCCATCCACCCGGCGGAAGCGCGGGGCGAACGCGCCGCCCTTCTTGAGGTTCACCAGGTCGTACCCGCCGGTGCGCGAGACGAAGCTGTGCACGCAGCGGCCGTAGGTGCGGATGCTCGCGGTCGTCACCGAGCCGGTGGCATCGGAGTACGTGCGCGGCTCGCCGCCGGGGGCGACTTCAGCGCCGTTCTTGACTGCGCGGTCAAAGGCCTTCTGGGAATCGAAGACGGTGAAGGCAACATCCTTGACGCCGTCGCCGTACATGGCGACCTCCATGGAGGCGGGGTGCTCGGCGGCGAGCCCGCTGGTGAGCAGGAAGCGGATGTTGCCCTGCGTGAGCAGGTAGCTGGCGGCGTCGCGGGCGCCGGTGGTGAGATCACTGACCTGCTCGATCTGGAAGCCGAAGCAGTGGGCGTAGAAGAACGCGGCCTGCTTGGCGTTGCCGACGTGGAAGCGGACGTGGTCGACATCGATGAGCTGGAGGGGGTCGGTGGCGGGTGAGAGGTCGATCTTGGGCTTGGAGATGGTCGCCATGGCGGGTTCCTTCGACCGGCTCGGGCGCCGGGAATGTCCGGGGATGCGGGCGTGCGGGGTCGGTTCAGGGACCGGCCCCGGGGGGCACCCGCGGCGGGCCTGGTGGGGCCTCGTGGGGCGTTTTCCAATTATAGGTGGATGCGGCCGGGCGGCCGCGGGCGCAGCGCGAGCGGAATACCGGCGGACCCGGGCGGGTTGTTCCTGTGGTGCGTCTGCCCCTGAGCAAGCTCCACCGTGCGTTTCCCGAGCTTGACCGCTTCGGGGATGCCGACTGCGCCCGGTACATCGCGGCGGCGCAGCGCGGCAAGATGGCGTTCATGCTGCTGGGGGCGATGACGGCGATCGCGGCGCTGATCCTGACGGCGGCGATCGTTGCGGTGCTCATGCGGGTGGTGTCGGGAATCCCGGAGGTCCGCCTGCTGGGGCGGCGATCCCCCGAGGGCATCCTGGCGTTTGTGGTGATGTCGCCGATCATCGCGGGCGCGGTCAGCGCGCTGCTGGTCCGGGACCGGTTCCTGCGGGTGCTGATCCGCCGGCAGGTCCTCTCGGCGCGGTGCATGTCGTGCGAGTACTCGCTGCTGGGGCTGCCGATCTCGCGGGCGGGGGTCGGCGCGGGCTCGGTGCGGTGCCCGGAGTGCGGGGCGGTGAACAGCCTGAAGAACCGGGGTGTGAGTGTGGAGGAACTGCAGGCGCTGGCGAGGACCACGGGGCCGGGCTGATCGGTATGATCGCCGCGATGTCCGACCGGATCGTCATCGGCGTGTGCACCTACAACAGCGCCGAGCGCATCACCCACACGCTCGAAGCGCTCGCCGGGCAGGACCGGCTGGGCGGCCGGGTCACGCGCCTTGTGGTGGTTGACAACAACTCCAAGGACGGCACGGCCGAGGTGGTGCGCGGGTTTGCCCGCGAACACCCCGAACTGCCGGTCGAGGTACTGCGCGAACCGGCGGCGGGCAAGGTGAACGCGATGCAGGCGTTCTTTGGTGTCACCGACGAGCCGCTGATCATGCTGACGGATGATGACACGCTGCCCGGGCCGCGGTGGGCGGCGGCGCTGGCGGAGCTGCTGGACTCGCGGCCGCGGGCGGGGATCGTGTCGGGACCGGTGAAGCCCAAGTGGGAAGCCGGCCCGACGAGGCTGGCGCGGATCTACGTGAAATCGCTGGGGGACCAGGACTTCGGGGATGCGCCGGTCCGGCTGGATGATCCTGAGTCGTCGCTGATGGGCGCTTCGCTGGGGATCCGCCGCGAGGCGCTGGATGCATCGGGGTGGATCGGGAAATCGATCATGCCGACGCGGATTGGAGATCGCGGCGTGGGCGGCGCTGACGATGCCGAGCTGTGCCACCTGATGCGCCGCGCGGGGTGGGAGGTCTGGTACACGCCCGGGGCGCCGATGCTGCACCGGATCCCGGCGTGGAGGCAGACGGCCGAGTACCTGGCGGGGCTGCGGGGGTCGTACTGCGCGGGGGAGCCGAAGCTGCGGTGGATCGCCGCGGGGTGTGATCCGGCGTGGGCGGGCCGGGCCGGGGCGGAGGCAGCACGGGCGCGGCGGTTGTACCTCAAGACGCTCCTGTTTGACTGGAGGCCGACTCGTCGGCGCATCCGGCTCGCGGAGCGGCGCGGGAGGCTCGAAGGCTGGAGCGCGTTGGCGCGTGAGCTGGGGGCGGGCGGGGCGTGATCAGACGGGCCGGCGATCCACGGCGGGCGGGATCGCGAGCATGGCTCCTCGGGCGCGTTCGGCGAGCGGGGCGGCGCAGCGCGGGCAGACGGGGCTGGTGAGACCCTGGACGTCGGTGCCGCAGGAGTGGCAGCGGTCCTGTGAGCCCTTGACGGCTTCATCGACGGCCCAGAAGGCCAGGGAGCCGGCGGTGATCGCGTGCCAGCCGAAGGCGGCCCAGGGGAGGGCGTGCGTGGGGTCGTCGGTCATCATGGGGACGGCGGCGGCGGCGAGCGAGGCGCCGACGCACGACCAGGCGACGCGCGCCGAGCGGGTGGCGACCAGGAGGAGGGCGGCGCTGACGATCCCGGCGCCGGCGATCGCGGCGGGCAGGTCGAGGGCATCGACGACCTGAGGCGAGAAGACGCCCAGCTGCGGCAGGAAGGAGTCGACAGTCTTCTCGCACAGCTCGAACCAGCGGTTGCACCACATTCCCATGGTGCCGCCCCAGACGAAGACCAGGAGGGTGGAGATGTCCTTGGCGCGTCGGGCGATCACGCCCATGCACATGACGTAGGCGGCGAAGATGAGCCCGAGCTCGACCATGCCCTCGGGGACGTTGTGGCCCCGGAAGCCCAGGAGCGCCAGGGCGCCGGCGAGGGTGGCGGCGAAGGTCCAGACCATCCACGCGCGGGCCTGGGCCTGATTGAGGTTGGTCGACATGGTGGGTTCCCCGTGGGGCGGCCCGCCGGCTCGCCGTCCGATCATTCATCGACCGGAAAGGGAGGATCCCCCAGCCGCGGGGGACTTGGCCGGGCCGGGGGTGAGGGCTGTAGGGCCTGTGGGGGGCGGGAGGGGGTGTCTAGTCGTCTTCCTGGGCGACGCGGTAGGCGGGGGTGTCGACATCGTCGAACTGTCCCTGCCGCGCGGCCCAGATGAAGCCCCAGACCGCCAGGCCTGCGAGGATCACCGCCATGGGAAGCACCACGAAGATGACGCTCATAGGCGGCCTCCGAAGGTTCGAGACTTGTACGCGAGCACGAGGACGGTGAGCGAGCTGATGGGCATGACGATGGCGGCCAGCAGCGGGTTCATGTGTCCGGTGACGGCGAGCGTCCCGGCCGTGAGGTTGTAGACGACCGAGACGCCGAGGTTGCGCCAGATGACGCGCATGGTCCTGCGGCTGCCGTCGATGAGATCGACGACGCCGGTGAGCCCGGGCTTGTTGAGGTAGACATCGGCGGCGGCGAGCGAGGCTTCCGCGCCGCCGTGGACGGCGATCCCGACGCCGGCGGCGGCGAGGGCGGCGGCGTCGTTGACGCCGTCGCCGACCATGACGGTGGGGACCTCTCGCGCGGTCTCGCGGACGATGCGGAGCTTGTCCTCGGGGGACATACCGCCGGACTGGTCGACCTGTGGGATCCCGACGTGGCGGGCGACGGCGGTAACGACGTCGCGGTGATCGCCGGAGAGGATCCGGACATCCCAGGCCATGGAGCGGAGGCTGGCGACCGCGGCGGCCGAGTCGGGGCGGACCTGGTCACCGAGGCCGGCGATCCCGGTGAGCACGCCGTCGACGGAGATCGCGACGGGGGTGAGGGCTTCGGCGGTGCAGTCGGATTCGTGCCTCCAGAGGCCGGTGTGGTCGACGGCGCCCAGGGCACGGATGTAGGCGGGGGAGCCGACGGCGATCGAGCGGCCGTCGACGACGCCGCGGATGCCGCCGCCGGTGGTCTGGACGCTCTGGGTGGGGTCGACATCGGCGTGGCCGAGGTCGCGGACGAGCGCGAGGGCGATCGGGTGGTTGGAGCCGGCCTCGAGGGAGGCGACCATGGGCTTGATGGAGTCGTCGCCCCACCAGCGGACGAGGGAGAGGCGTCCGAAGGTGAGGGTGCCGGTCTTGTCGAGGAAGATGCGTCCGGGGGAGCCGAGGCGCTGGATGGCATCCCCGCCCTTGATGAGCATGCCGGCGCGGGCGGCGCGGCCGAGCGCGACGGTGAGCACCAGGGGCGTGGCGAGCCCCAGGGCGCAGGGGCAGGTGACCACGAGGAGGGCGACGGCGTGCTCGAGTGCGCGGGAGGGTTCGATGAAGAGCCAGGCGATGAGGGTGAGGGCGCCGACGGCGATCATGCCGACGGTGAAGAAGGAGGAGATCCTGTCGGCGAGCCTGACGATGGGGGCGCGTCGCTGGGAGCACTCCTCGACCATGCGCATGAGGCGTCCGACGCGGGTGTGCTCTCCGGTGGCGGTGACGCGCACGCGGAGCGTGGAGCTGATGTTGACGGCGCCGGCGGGGGCCGGGGCGCCGGCGGCGAGCGGGACGGGGCGTGATTCGCCGGTGAGCAGGGACTGGTCGACGAGGGACTCTCCGCGGACGACTTCTCCGTCGGCGGGGAACGAGTCGCCGGCGCGGACCTCGACCAGGTCGTCCAGCGCGAGGGCTTCGACGGGGATCTCGTGGATGGACTCAGCGCCGTCCCTGGTTTGGATGCGGCGGGCCGAGGTGGGGGTGAGGCTGAAGAGCAGTTCGACGGCGTCGGAGGCCCAGCGCTGCTGGCGGTGCTGGATGAAGCGTCCGACCAGCAGCAGGAAGACCAGCACGCTGAGGGTGTCGAAGTAGACTTCTCCGGCGCCGCGGAGGGTGCTGACGACCGACCAGAGGCCGCCGGCGGCCAGCGCGAGGCCGATCGGGATGTCCAGGTGGGCGACGCGGGCCCGGACGGCGCCCCAGGCGCTGGTGAAGAAGACGCGTCCGGGCCAGGCGAGCGAGACGAGGGTGACCAGCATGCTGGCCCAGCGCATGAGCTGGACGTGCGAGGGGTCCATCCAGTCGAACAGTCCGGCGTACATGGAGAGGGCAAAGAGCATCGCGTTGCCGGCGCAGGCGCCGGCGACCGCGAGGCGGATGAGGTGCCGGCGGTCCTCGGTCTTGCGGAGGGAGCGTGCGGAGACATCGCGGGCCGGGTGGGGGCGGTAGCCCAGGGAGTCGAGCAGCGCGGCGATCGTGGAGAGCCTGGCGGCGCCGTCGTTCCATGTGATGCGGACGGTGGCACGGCGGAGGTCCAGGCGTGCCTCGATGACGCCGGGCATGAGCCTGGGGAGTTTTTCGAGCAGCCAGACGCAGGCCGAGCAGTGGACGCCCTCAAGGACCAGCTCGATGGTCCAGAGGCCGCCGGGGGCGGGCTTGCAGTAGAGGGAACGGAAGACCGAGTCGTCGAACTCGCTGTAGCGGCGGCCGGAGTTGCGGACGGGGGCGAGCACGCCCGCGGCCGGGTCGCCGGCCTCATCACGCAGCAGGTAGTAGCGGTCCAGGCCGCAGGAGTGGATGAGCGAGTAGGCGGTGCGGCAGCCGTGGCAGCAGAACTGGTCGGGGGCGTGGTCGTCGACGAGGCCCGGGGGGACGGGGCTGGAGCAGTGGGCGCAGCGCACCGCGCCGACGGGCAGGCCGCGGGCGACGGGATCCTGCGCGGGGATCGACGGCTCGGATCGCCAGCCGCCCAGGGCGCGGCCGACGTCGATGCGGGGCGAGTCGTTGGTCTGGTTACTTGGCATTGCAGCACGGCATGTTCGAGGGGTCGAGGCCCTGCACGCGGCCGATCGCCGCCTGGTCGTTGATCAGGAGCGTCGCGCTGTCGGGGGGGCCGACCGGGGGCATCCGCAGGCGGCCCACGATGGTGAACAGGCCGACGATCACGAGGATCACGGCGGTGGCCAGCGGTACTCTCCGGCGCAGCGGGCCGGCGAGGCTCTGGATGCCGGCGCCCAGCGAGGCCATGACCGGGAGGGTGCCGGCCCAGAAGACGGCCATGGTGCCGGCGCCCAGGAGCGGGTGGGCCGTGCCGGCGGCGGTGACGGCGAACGCGTAGAGCCATCCGCAGGGCAGGAGCGTGGTGAGCATGCCGATCGCCAGGGCGCGGCGTGCGGGGCTGAGCCTCATGGCCGCGCGGTGGCCCGCGGTGACCAGGCGGTCCAGCCCCGGGGGGAGGGGCAGGCGGGCGATGCGCACGCCCGAGAGGCGCAGGGCGGTCACGAGCCCGAAGCCGACCATGATCGCGCCGGCGAGGATCGCGGCGGATCTCTGCACGCCGACGGCCGAGCCGCCGAAATCGACGGCCGAGCCCAGGGCGCCGGCGATCGCCCCGAGGATGGTGTAGGTGATCAGCCTGCCGCCGTTGTAGGAGGCGTTGAGGAGCCAGCGCGGGGGGCGCAGGCCGGCGGGGGCGCGTTCATCGACGCCGGCGACCGCGAAGGCGACGAACGCGCCGCACATCCCCGCGCAGTGCAGGCTGCCCAGCAGGCTGGCCAGCAGCACGGCGGAGAAGAGCGGGATCACCGGGCACCCCCGGGGACCGAGCCGTCGCGGACATCCTGGTCGAGCTGCTTGGCGAACTCGTCGGATTCGCGGTGGGCGCTGATCTCAAAGTGCCACTGCCCGTGGCGGGCGGCGGTGAATGTGCCGGCGTAGACGCCCGGGGCGGAGGGCTCGAGCATGACGGTCTGGCGATCACCGGAGCGGGCGTTGTGGAAGGCGACCACGCTGACCTGCGCGCCGCGGACGGGCTGGCCGGAGGCGTCCTTGAGGGTGACGGTCATGGGCTGGGGCGTGGCCGAGGCGCGGCCGGGGACGGCAACCTGGGCGGTCCACCCCAGGCGGGCGCTGCGTGCGTTGATCTCGGCCGTGCGGTCCCACTTGACGGCCTTCTCGTAGTAGTTGGGCTCGACGGCGACGGAGGGGTCGGTGGTCGCGTAGTAGACGGTGATGCCGACGATGGTCATGTTCATGGCCAGCAGGGCGACGATGCCCAGCGGCCAGATGGCCCCGCTGGGCGTCCTGGCTGCGTGCCGCTGTTCATCGGTGTTCATTGCTGGTTCCCCGGTTGTCGTTCTTGTTTTCGTCCGGCCTGGGATCGTCGGCGCGGCGGCCGCCGGCGGGGCCCATCATCCTGTAGGGCCAGGATCCGATCTGCTTGGCGCCGTCGTCGATGACGACCTGCACGGGGCAGGCGCCGCCGGTAAAGGACGACTGGGGCGCCATGACCAGCGCGGGGACGAGCTTCATCTCGCCGGGCTGGAGCGTGAGCGGGAAGGACTCGGAGCTGATCTTGACGCCCGGGGCGCCGGTGGCGCCGAGCTGGTAGGTCGCCGGGACATCCCGGCGGTTGACGACGTTGATGCGCAGCTGGTTGCCGATCATCCCGTCGGGCAGGGTGACGAAGGGGGAGCCCAGGCCGCGCAGAACGTTGATGTCGGTGTCCCCCTTGCGGGCCAGCACCACGAAGAACGCGGTGACCAGGACGAGGAGGATGACGGGGTAGATGACGATGCGGGGGCGGAGCACGTGCTGCTCCTGGCCCTCCATCGTGGCCAGGGAGCTGTAGCGGACCAGACCGGTGGGGCGGCCGAGCTTGACCATGACGGCGTCGCAGGCGTCGATGCACTGGGCGCAGTTGATGCACTCCATCTGCAGGCCGTTGCGGATGTCGATGCCGGTGGGGCAGGTGGTCACGCACATGCGGCAGTCGACGCAGTCGCCGACGGCGTGCGCAGCGCCGTTGAGGACCGGGAGCGGGACGGTGGAATCGGCGGGGCGGGCGGACTTCTTGGCCGGCTTGCCGCGCGGCTCTCCGCGGGCCCGGTCGTAGCTGATGATCTTGGACTGGCGGTCGATCATGACGGACTGGAAGCGTCCGTAGGGGCAGGCCAGGATGCAGGTCTGCTCCCGGAACCAGACGAAGTCGAACATCATCAGCCCGGTGGTGACGGCCATGACCAGGAAGGGCGTGGGGTGCTGGGCCGGGGAGGACTGCACCCACTGGGCCAGCCGCTCGACGCCGACGAAGTAGGCCAGGAAGGTGTGCGCGAGGAAGCACGAGACGGCGAAGAAGGCGACGTGCTTGAGGCCCAGGGCCAGGCCGGACTGCTGGAACGCGGTGCGGGCCCGGCCGGGCGCGCCGCCGAAGAAGCGCTCGATGGGACGGTAGACGAACTCCATGTACACGGTCTGCGGGCAGCCCCACCCGCACCAGATGCGTCCGGCGATCGCCGTGATCAGGAAGATGGCCACGAAGATCGAGACCATCAGCAGGGCGAGCAGGAGGGTGTCGGTGGGCAGGAAGGTCTTGCCAAAGAGCGTGAAGCGGCGCGTCGTCAGGTCGAGAAGGACCGACGGCTTGCCGTTGATCTTCAGGTAGGGCAGCATCGTGAAGAGGGCGATCAGGATGTAGGCGGTGGCCCGGCGCCAGCGCCAGAGCTTGCCGTAGGCGGGCCGGGGCAGGAGCCAGCGTCGGCGACCATCGGGCTCGAGGGTCGAGAGGACGTTGGTGGCCTGCGAGGCTCCCAGGTCGGTGCGGTCGGCGTCCTGGTCCTCGGCGGGCTGGGGCACGGCGCGGGCGGACGGCTGGATGGCTGCGATCGTCGGGTTCTTGCTCATGGTGGTCCTCCCCGGACCAGGTACACACCAGCAGAGTCACGCGGGGGCCCGCGGGTTCCCCGCGTCGAGGCCCCGGACGCCCCGGGCGCTACTTGGGCGGCCACGGGTCGAGCGGCTTTTCGGCCGGGTCAGGTGCCCTGGGGCGGGAGGGGGTGGTTCCCCTGAGGTTGGCGACGTACGCGGCGACCACGACGCGTTCGTTCTGTGTCAGCTTGGCGGACCAGGTGGGCATGGCGCCGTTATTGGCCCCGGCGGTGATCACGCTGAAGATGTCGGTCATGACCTTGATGTTCTTGTAGGAGTCGTCGGTGAGGTTGAGGCCGTTGATGCCGCCGCCGTCCCTGGCGTGGCAGGCGGCGCAGTTGCTCTCGAAGATGCCCTGGGCGACGGCCATCATCTTCTGGTCCCCGCGCATCTTCTGGAGGGTCTCCAGGTCGGGCTTGAGCTCCATGGTGCCGAACATCTTCTTGTACTCGGCCAGCTGCTGGTTCTGCCAGTCCTTCTGGATGGAGGTCGAGAGCGGGGACATGTGGTACCAGAAGAAGTAGAAGACGGCAAAGACGCACGATCCCAGGAAGATCGCGTGCCACCAGCCGGGGGTGGGGTTGTCGAACTCCTGGATGCCGTCGTACTCGTGGTCCATGAGGCCGCGCGAGGCCTTCGAGGAGGCGCTGGCGGGCGCGGTCTGGTGGGTGTCGATCGCGGTCATGTGGTCTGCTCCTGGCGCGGTCGCCGCGTCGGCGGCGGGGGTCTGTCAGCGTTGAAAGTTCGAACCGTCCTCGAGGGGCATGCGGCCGTGGGATTCGAGTTCGGCCGCGCGGGTGCGGTCGAGCACCCGCCAGAGGACGCCCACGAACACTCCCAGGAAGATGACCAGCGCCACCTGCGGGTAGGTGGAGAGGTCGAGGAAACTGACGATGTCGCTCATGCGCACGGGGTGCTCCTGAGTGGGGTCAGCGGGCGGCCGGGATCTTGGGGTCGGCCGCCGCGGTGGGCGTCGGCGCGGCCTGGGTCTCGGCGGGCGGGGCGGGCGGGGCGTCGGCGGGCTTGGAGATGTCGACGCCCAGGCGCTGGAGGTAGGCGACCAGGGCGATGACCTTCTTGCCGGCCATGTCCTTGTATCCGCCCTGCTGGTCGAGCTCGGTGGCGATCACCTTGGCCTGCTCGCGGGCCATCTCCACGGCGCGGGTTCCCTTGACGGCGTCGCCGTAGGGGACGCCGAGCATGGCCATGGCGTTGACGCGGGCCTGGATACCGTCGAAGTCCAGGTCCTGTGTGATGAGGTGGCCGTAGGTCGGCATGATGGACTGGCCGACCATCTGGCGCGGGTCCTGAAGGTGGCGTACGTGCCAGTCGTGGGAGCGGGCGCCGCCCTCGCGGGCCAGGTCCGGTCCGATGCGGCGCGAGCCCCACTGGAACGGGTGGTCGTAGACGAACTCGCCGGGCTTGCTGTACTCGCCGTAGCGGCGGGTCTCGTGCCACAGGGGGCGGATCATCTGCGAGTGGCAGTTGTAGCAGCCCTCGGCGAGGTAGATGTCGCGGCCGGCGAGCTCCAGGGGCGTGTAGGGCTTGACGCTTGCGATGGTGGGCACGTTGGACTTGATGAGGAAGGTGGGGACGGCCTCGAAGGCCGAGGCGATCAGGACGGCGAGCACGACCAGGAAGGTGAACTTGGCGGGCTTGCGTTCCCAGATGCGGTGGAACCAGCCCTGGAGGACCTTGGACTCGACCTCCTTGGCGATCTCGACGTTGGCCTCGAGGTTGGTCGCGGGAGCGGGACCGTCGTCGTACTCGGGGGTGAGGGCGGGCGCGGACTGCACGGGGACGTCGTAGGTCCTGGGCCGGGCCAGCCAGGTCATCAGGGCGTTGAGGATCAGCATGAGCATGCCGAGGATGAAGAGCACGCCGCCCAGGGCGCGGAGCCAGTAGAAGGGCATGAGCTGGGTGACGGTCTCGACGAAGTCGGGGAACTGGAGCTTGCCGGACTCGTCGAAGGCGCGCCACATGAGGCCCTGGGTGATGCCGCCGGCGTAGATGGGGATGACGTACATGAGGATGCCCAGGGTGGCGACCCAGAAGTGCCACTCGGAGAGCTTCCTGCTCCACAGGGGTGCCTGGAAGAGCCGTGGGATGAGCCAGTAGATCATGCCGAAGGTCATGAGCCCGTTCCAGCCCAGGGCGCCGGCGTGGACGTGGGCGATCGTCCAGTCGGTGTAGTGCGAGAGGGCGTTGACGCTCTTGATCGAGAGCATGGGGCCCTCGAAGGTGGACATCATGTAGAAGGTGACGCCGGCGGCGAAGAACTTGAGGATGGGATCCTCGCGGAGCTTGTGCCAGACGCCGCGGAGGGTGAGCAGGCCGTTGATGCCGCCGCCCCAGGAGGGCATCCAGAGCATGACGCTGAAGATCATGCCCAGGGAGCTGGCCCACGCGGGCAGGGCGGTGTAGTGCAGGTGGTGCGGGCCGGCCCAGATATAAATGAAGACCAGGGACCAGAAGTGGACGATGGAGAGCCGGTAGCTGTAGACGGGTCGGCCCGCGGCCTTGGGAAGGAAGTAGTACATCAGGCCCAGGAAGGGCGTGGTGAGGAAGAAGGCCACGGCGTTGTGGCCGTACCACCACTGCATGAACGCGTCCTGCACGCCGGCGTACACCGAGTAGCTCTTGAGGACGGTGACGGGGATCTCGAGGCTGTTGAAGACGTGGAGCACCGTGACGGTGACGATGGAGGCGATGTAGAACCACAGGGCCACGTACATGTGCCGCTCGCGGCGCCTGAGCAGGGTCATGAAGAAGTTGACGCCGAAGAAGCCCAGCCAGACGACGGCGATCATCAGGTCGATGGGCCACTCGAGCTCGGCGTACTCCTTGCCGGTGGTGAATCCCAGGGGAAGGGTGAGGGCGGCGCAAACGATGATGAGCTGCCAGCCCCAGAAGTGGAGCCTGCTGAGCAGGTCGCTGAACATCCGCGCCTTGCACAGGCGCTGGGTCGAGTAGTAGATGGCCGTGAACAGGGCGTTGCCGGCGAACGCGAAGATCGCCGCGTTGGTGTGCAGGGGGCGCAGTCGGCCGAAGGAGAGGAACTCGAGCCCGAAGTTCAGGGTCGGAACGGCGAGCTGGAGGGCGATGAACAGCCCGGCCAGGAACGCGACCAATCCCCAGACGATGGTCACGAGCATGAACTTGCGGACGATGTCGTCGTCGTAGACGAAGGTCTCCAGCGCGCCGACCCGTGCCGATGCTCCGTGCCTTGCGATCGAGCTCTCCACACCGCTGTTTGCCATGGCCGGGGCTCCAAAGTCCAACGATCGCTCCGGGCGACATTCCCAGATTTCACGCGACTATATGATCGACAACTCAAGAATGAGAATTCTGGACATATTCGGCTGCCGAGTCAAGTACGACTCCAAAAAAGCATCTTCTGGCGCGCTATGGCCGCCTATTGCGCTTTGTTTAGGGTCATTGCCCCGCTACAGATTCGGGCCCATATTCGTGAATAGATGTTGATTTACTTGACTATTAGACCGATTGGTCGAGATAATTCGGAGGAATTGGAGCCGGCATGCTCAGCCAGGGAGTCGGTTACGCCATCCTCGCCCTCGGGCAGATCGCCGCAGCGGGTGGCAACCCTGTCCTCGTAAAGGAGATCGCCGAGGCCGCGGCGATCCCGGCCCCGTACCTGGCCAAGATCATTCACGCCCTCGGTCGGCGCGGGCTGGTGGTCACGCAGCGCGGTGTGGGCGGCGGGGTCACGCTCGCCAGGCCGGCGACCGATATTTCGCTCCACGATGTGTGCATCGCGATGGACGACCCGGTGGTGCGGCCCACGTGCATGCTCGGCAACGCGACCTGCTCCGACGAGCGGGCCTGCCCGGCGCACAAGTTCTGGACCGCCCACCGCAACAAGGTCTACGACTTCCTCAGGATCACCAGCGTCGCCGACATCGCGTCGTTCGAGGCCCGGAGGCGCTGGAGGCAGGACATCGCGGTGCTGGGATCCCGGCAGGCCGTCGCCGGGCAGGCCCATCCGGCGGCGAGCAGCCCCGGCGACGCGGGCCCGGAGTCCCCGCCCGAGCCCCCCGAGAACACCTGAGCCGGTCGTGCCGACCCCGGCTTGAGTTCCGATCGCCAAGCTGCGACACTGCGCGCCCCGCCCCGGCGACCCATCACCGCGGGGCCAGGAGCCGCACCCATGCGCACTTCGATCGTCCCGTTCGGTCTGGCCCTTGCGCTGCTCGCCGCCTCCGGCTGCTCGACGAGCAAGGACTCGTCCCCCGCGACCTCCGGAAGCTCGCCCGCGGAGGCCTCGCGCTCCCGGGCCGCCGAGCGCATGGACTGGTGGACGGATGCCCGCTTTGGCATGTTCATCCACTGGGGGCTCTACTCGGTTCCGGCCGGGACGTGGGGCGATCGCCACGATTACGGGGAGTGGATCCGCGACTCGGCGCACATCCCGGTGCCGGAATACGAGAAGCTGCTGGCGCGGTTCAACCCCGTGAAGTTCGACGCGGACGCGATCGTGCGCACGGCCAAGGACGCGGGGATGAAGTACATCGTGATCACGTCCAAGCACCACGACGGGTTCTGCCTGTTTGACTCCAAGCTGACGGACTGGGACGTGATGTCTACGCCGTTCCACCGGGACATCATGAAGGAGCTCTCGCGGGCCTGCGCCCGCGAGGGGATCCGGATGTGCTGGTACCACTCCATCATGGACTGGCACCATCCCGACTACCTGCCGCGCCGGCCCTGGGAGCGCGCACAGCGCCCCGAGACCGGGGCCGACTTCGAGCGTTACGTCGCGTACATGAAGGGCCAGCTCAAGGAGCTGCTCACCAACTACGGGCCCATCGGCGTGCTGTGGTTCGACGGCCAGTGGGAGGGCACCTGGAACACCGCCCGCGGGAAGGACCTGGAGAAGTACGTCCGGTCGCTGCAGCCGGACATCATTATCAACAACCGGGTGGGCAAGGGCGAGGACGAGAACGGGCGGATGGTCGGGGACTACGGCACGCCGGAGCAGGAGATCCCGGGCGCGGCGATCCGCGACATGCCGTGGGAAACCTGCATGACGATGAACGATCACTGGGGGTACAACGCCGCGGACAAGAACTTCAAGTCGACCAAGGACCTGGTCCAGAAGCTCGCCGACATCGCCTCCAAGGGCGGCAATTTCCTGCTCAACGTCGGGCCGACATCCGAGGGGCTCATCCCGCCCGAGAGCGTCGAGCGGCTCGCCGAGATCGGCAGGTGGATGAAGACCAACGGCGCATCGATCTACGACACCAAGGCCGGACCCTACGACGCGCCGCTGGCGTGGGGCCGAACGACACAGAAGCGAATCGACGCCACGAGGACCAGGCTCTACCTCCACGTCTTTGACTGGCCCGCCGACGGGACGCTGGTGCTCCCCGGGCTGCTCAACCAGACCTGGGGGCCGGCCCACCTGCTCGCGGACTCTTCTGGCGCGGCGATCGATGTCTCCCCGCGCGGGGACGACCTGGTGCTGCGTCTGCCGCCCTCGGGGCCCGATGCCAACGACTCGGTCGTCGTGCTCGACGTCAAGGGCGCGCCGGACCTCAACACCCCGCCGACGATCTCGGCCGCGTCCGACGAGTTCGTGGACCCGATGCCGCTGGATGTGTCGACCGACCGCGAGGGCGTCACGATCGCCTTCACGACCGACGGCTCCGAGCCCACGGCCGCCGACGCGGGGCACGCGCACCTTTCTCTGCAGGACCTTACCCAGACGACGACCGTCACCGCCCGCTGCTTCCGCAACGGAGTGGCGGTCAGCCCGATCGCCAAACGCACCTTCACGCGCGTCGCGCCGGCCCCCGCGGCGAGGATTCCCGAGCCGGAACCGGGCCTGAAGTTCGAGCGCTTCGATGCCCCGATCAAGTCCGTCGCCGAACTGGCCAGCCTCACGCCGGTCGAGACCGGCACGTGCCGCGGGTTTGATTTTTCGGGCCACCCCAAGCACGACAACTGGGCCTACCGGTACTCGGGCTTCATCCGCATTCCCCGGGACAGCATGTACCAGTTCTCGGTGCGCTCGGACGATGGAAGCCAGCTGAAGATCGACGGGAAGGTCGTCGTCGACAACGACAAGCCGCACAGCGCCGCGGAGAAGTCCGGCAACGCCGCGCTCGCCGAGGGCTGGCACTCCATCGAGGTGACGTTCTTCGAGAACACCGGCGGGTTCGAGCTCGAGGTGTACTGGTCCAGCCCGAGGATCGACAGGCAGCCGATCCCCACCGATGTCCTGCGGCACACCCCGTAGCGCCCATGCAGCCCGCCGCGCGACCAGGCCAGCACATCACCCGCCGCGCGGCCGTCGGCGCGCTGGCCGCGACCGCGGCCGGCGCTGCGATCTGGCCGAGGACGCCGCGATCACACGCGGACATTTCGCGCGGACGCCTCGTGCTCGACTACTGGGAGAAATGGACGGGCGCCGAGGGCGCTGCGCTCGACCGCGTCGTCGATCGCTTCAACCGCACGCAGGACCGCCTCTGGGTCCGCCGCGTCCCGGTCGCCGACATCGTGCCCAAGGCGATGGTCGCGATCGGCGGGGGAGATCCGCCCGACCTGGTCGGGCTGTACAGCTTCAACATCCCCCAGCTCGCCGAATCGGGCGCGGCGATCCCGTTCGAGGAACTCGGTGCGGGGGCCGAGGCCCTCGACCCCGAGATGTACGCCCCGTCGGTGCGGCGGCTGCTGACCTACCAAGGCCGGCAGTGGGCGGGGATCACCAGCTGCTACGCCCTGGGCCTGTACTGCAACCTCGATCATTTCCAGCAGGCCGGACTGGACCCTGACCGGCTCCCTCGCACCATCGAGGAGCTGGACGCGGCCGCGGCGCGCCTGACCCTGCGGAACGATCGCGGCGGTCTGGACCGCACCGGCTTCCAGCAGAACCTCCCGCAGTGGTGGCCCTACTTCTGGCCGATCCTCTTCGGATCGTCGCTCTACGACCCGGGCTCCAACCGGGCGACGATCGCCGAGGCCCCCGGGATCGCCGCGTTCGCGTGGATCCAGAACACCGCCGCTCGCCTGGGAATCGATGCCTCGCGGGCGCTGGCCCGCACCTTCGACCGCTCGTACCACACGCCCGGCGATCCTTTCTTTTCCGGCCGTGCCTCGATGATCATCCAGGGACCGTGGCTGGCGAACTTCGCACGCCGCAGCGCTGTGAACCTCAGGTTCGCGTGCGCGCCGCCGCCCGTTGAGGCGGCCCTGCTCGAACCGGCGGCGCCCCTGGGGATGGTCGAGGCCGATGTGCTCGTGGTGCCGCGCGGCGGCCGGCATCCGGCCGAGGCCTGGCGGTTCGTCCGCTTCATGCAGCGCCAGGATGTGCAGGAAGAGCTGGCCGCCGCGCACGGCAAGAGCTCGCCGCTGCGGGGCGTGTCGCCCGGGTTCGCCGCCGCGCACCCCAACCCCTTCGTGGGCGTCTTCGATTCGATCGTCAAGAGCCCGCGAGCGCTGGTGCTCCCGCAGACTCGCGTCTGGCAGCAGTACGCGGACGCGACCAACGGGGCGTTCGATGCGGCGTGGGCCGGCCAGGCCGTCGCCCCCCTCCTCGCGGGCATCCAGTCCCGCGCCCAGCAGCTCATGGACCAGGCCGCCCGGCGTGGGTCGGCTCGCGGGGCACGGGCTTCATGATCGCCCGCCACGACCCTCAACCCCGCGGGACCGGCGGCGAGCGTGCGCACCTGGTCCGCGGCCTGGCGTGGATCAGCCCGTGGTTGGCCGGGTTCGTGCTGTTCCTGCTCGTCCCGATCCTGATGAGCCTCTACTACAGCTTCACGGACTGCACGCTGCTGGATGCGCCGGTCTTCGTCGGGCTCGAGAACTACCGGGAGCTTGCCCGCGATTCGCTCTTTGGCACCGCGGTCTTCAACACGCTCACGTACGCGATCGCGTCGGTCGCGGGGAGCACGGTCCTCTCGATCGCGGTCGCGGTGCTGCTGGAGGCGCCGCTGCGGACGGCGGGCCTGGCCCGGGCCATCGTCTTTGCGCCCACGCTGGTCCCCATCGTCGCCTCGTGCATGAGCTGGACGTGGCTGTTCAACAACGAGTTCGGGCTGATCAACGCGACGCTGGGGCTCGCGGGCCTCCACGGTCCGGACTGGCTGGGGACGCGGGCGCTGGCGATGCCGTCGCTGATTCTCATGAGTTTCTGGATCATCGGCAGCCCCGTCATCATCTACTCGGCGGCGCTCAAGGCCGTGCCCGTTTCGCTGTACGAGGCCGCCGACCTGGACGGCGTCTCGGCGTGGGGGCGGTTCGCGCACGTCACGCTGCCCATGATCTCGCCCGCGGTGCTCTTCAACGCCGTCATGTCACTGATCTGGTCGCTGCAGGTCTTTGCGCCCCCCATGATCATGACCAAGGGAGGGCCGGAGAACTCCACGCTGGTCTACTCGGTGTACGTCTACCTCAACGCGTTCTTCTACGGGCGCACCGGCTACGCCTCGGCGATGGCGTGGCTCCAGGTGCTCGCCACGCTGCTGCTCACCACCATTTTGCTCTGGCTCGCGCGCCGCTACGTGTACTACCGCGGCGCATAGTTCCATGAACCGCCCGCAATCAACATCCTCCCACCCCCACGGCCCCCACCGCCCCCACGGCCCCCACGGCCCCCACGGCCGGGCCCGTTCGCGACCGGCTCGCCGTGCGCTGATCGCCGCGGTGGGGATCCTGTACGCGATCCCGCTGGTGTGGATGCTCGTCGTGTCGATGCGGCCGGTCGCCGCCAACGGCGGTGCTCCGGCGGCGCACGGCCCGTCGGTAGTCGAGGGGATCGCCCGCAACTACTCGGAGGTCTGGAACTCCCCGATCGCCGATTTCCCCACGTACCTGCGCAACTCGACGCTGGTGGCGATCCTGTCGGTGGCGGGGATGACGGCCTCGAGCGCGATCTCGGCGTACGGGTTCTCTCGCCTGCGCTGGCGTGGGCGGGATGCGGTCTTCCTGCTGGTGCTGGCGACCCTGATGATCCCGCCGGTGGTCATCATGGCGCCGCTCTTCCTGCTGTTCAAGAAGCTGGGGATCATCGGGACGCTGCTTCCCTTGTGGCTGCCGATGTGCTTCGGGGGTGGATTCAGCATCTTCCTGCTGCGGCAGTTTTATCTGACCATCCCGCGCGAGCTCGATGAAGCAGCGCGTATCGATGGGTGCTCCCACTGGGGCGTCTTTGCACGCATCATCCTTCCTTCGGCCCTGCCCGCGCTGGCGGCGGTGGCCCTCATGCAGTTCATCGCCTCGTGGAACGATTTCCTCGGCCCCTTGCTCTTTCTCAACCACCAGGACCAGTACACGCTCTCGCTGGGTCTGCACATGTTCAACGAGCAGCACGGCCAGACGCCGTGGAACCTGGTGATGGCGGCAAGCTGCATCACCGTGGCGCCGGTGCTGGTGGTGTACATCTTCGCGCGGCGGTGGTTCGTGGAGGGTGTTGCGGCGACGGGGATCAAGGAGTAGATGTGCAGGCGCACTTCCGCTGACCGGTGAGACGCACCGCCCTTCAGAAGGCGGTGGAAACCCCTCTATCCTCTAATATGTCCCGCCCCCTCAATCTGAGACTCTTCTGGACCTACACCGGGCTGTCGCTGGGGGAGTGCACGTAGCGAGTATCTCGGACACTCGAATTGCTCGCTTCGAGACTACCGGAATCCAAGAACTTCTTTGAGCTGGGGTGGACAAAGGAAGAGGCTCTCAGACTTCCCGTTCGCCCCGACGATGCGCTGAGAGTCTCCAAGATCATCGCTGAAAGTGCGGTCGTCGGCGGGATGGGCCAACGCATCGAATACCTGTTGATGTTCTGGAGCGGGCTGGAATATGGCCCGAGCACTCAATTCTGCTTCGAGCACACGAGCGTCAACTACCTGTTGCTGGAGCACCTTGGCTCGCTCAAGGATGCAGATTCCACGACGCGGCTTCTGCTCAACCTGGCCGAGATCTGGAATCCGAGCTGGGCTTCGGTGTACATTCCAGCGCACCCGTGTTTGCACGAGCCGTCCTCTCAACCAACAGTACTGAGCGATGTGCCTCAGGTGGGCTGGATCACCTACTTCGCGCGGCGACAGCCGATAGGGCGGCGGCTGCGGTTGCTCACAACCAACGCGAAAAGCGTCGCTGATGGCAGATTGCTCGTGGCAGCAGATCTACCACCCGACCCGAATCTCGCAGACGACTTTAAGGTCTTGCGGCGACTCTCGCGTCGCATCGGGTGTGCTGTCGCCATGTGAAACTACAGCCTGAAGCCACCGCATCCGGTATTCTGTCGGCCATGATCCGAGTGCTTGCCCTCGCGTGTCTGCTGGTTCTGTCCGGCTGCTCGACCGCACCCGTTCAGTTATCGTCAGCCGAGACAATCCGCTACTCCACGCAGTCCGGCCCCCTGCGCCTGGCGATCTTCCGCCTCATCCACGACCACGCCCACAACCCGATCTACCAGTCGACCCAGCGCCAGGACATCCAGATCGTCGGCATCTTCGAGCCCGACAAGGCCCTCTTCGACCGCTACGCGAGCCGGTACCACCTCGACCCCTCGCTGCGCTTCGACGATCCCGAGAAGATGCTGGATGCGACCCACCCCGAGGCCGTCAGCGTCATGACGACCAACAAGGACCACCTGGCCGTCGCCCGCCTGTGCGCCCCGCGCGGCATCCACATGCTCTTCGAGAAGCCGCTGGCCTACACCGCCGAGGATGCCAACAAGATCGCCGCGCTTGCGCGCTCACACGGCGTGCTCGCCCTCACCAACTTCGA
>JBGAOZ010000023.1:0-78045 GCA_044221545.1 Phycisphaerales bacterium | reverse complement strand
CCTCCCCCCACTCTCTGTCACTCCCCCGTAACACACACCGCTCCTCCGATGGAACACCACCCCCACCTGCGCGTTAGAGTGTGTACCGGAACTTCGGCGTTGTGTGCCGCCGCACCGGCTCGGCACCGCCCAACCACTCCGTACTCACCGCGTGGAGCCCCACCCATGACCACCACCGCCCGCCGAGTCCTCATCTCAGCACTGATCGCCCTCAGCGGCCTGGCCGCGGCGATCACCTTCGCCCAACCCCGCGCCGAGCTCCAGCCCGCGGCCGCCCGGCGCGCCGGCGACACCCGCACCCCCATGAAGCTCGACTCGCTCCCCATCAAGCGCATCACCCTCTACCGCTCGGGCGTCGGCTCGTTCGAGCGCCGCGGCGTCATCGATGGCGATGCCACCGTCCAGCTGCGCTTCAACACCGAGCAGGTCAACGACATCCTCAAGTCCATGGTCATCCTCGACCTGGGCGGCGGCCAGATCAACAGCGTCGGCTACGGCTCCAAGGAGCCGCTCGCCAAGCGCCTGGCGAGCTTCGGGGTCGACATCTCCAACAACCCCAGCATCAAGGAACTGCTCAGCCAGCTCCGCGGCAGCAAGGCGACCATCTCGACGCCCGAGGGCAACATCACGGGCACGATCCTGGGCACCGAGAACCGCCCCGAGGCCCAGGGCCAGGCGAGCAACCCCATCGACATCCCCTACCTCAACCTCGCCACCGCCACCGGCATCCGCTCCATCAACTACCGCACCATCACCAACGTCGTCCTGGAGGACAAGGAACTCAACGACGAGCTCGGCAAGGCGCTCGCCGCGCTCGCCGAGCACCGCGCCGACCGCACCAAGTCCGTCGATGTCAGCTTCAGCGGCCAGGGCGCCCGCGACGTCGCGATCGCCTACGTCAACGAGATGCCCGTCTGGAAGACCAGCTACCGCCTGGTCCTCCCCGACTCCCCCAGGCAGGAAGGGCTCAAGAAGGACCAGGGCATGCCCACCATCCAGGGCTGGGCGATCGTCGAGAACACCACCGACGAGGACTGGAACAACGTCACCCTCTCGCTGGTCTCCGGCCGGCCCGTCAGCTTCCAGATGGACCTCTACGAACCGCTCTTTGTCGACCGGCCCGAGGTCCCCGTCCCCACCATCCCCGGTGTCGGACCGCGGATCTACTCACCGTCGTCGGCACTGCGCAACAGCCTCCAGACGCTCGCCGAAACCGAACTCGACCGCAAGGAGCAGGCGGCCAAGCCCGAGTCGCGTTCGGCCGACAAGGCAAAGGCCCTTAGCAACGACAGAAGGGCCGGCTACGCCAGGGTGCCCGGCAGCCCCAGCGCCGGCGAGAGCTCCCAATCGCCCTTCAGGGACGCCGGCGGCATCGCCGAGAGGCTCGATTCCGCGCAGATCGCCGACTACGCCGCCCGCGCCCAGGCCCAGGCCGTCGAGGCCGGTGAGCTCTTCCAGTACCAGATCGACCACCCCATCACCGTCGAGCGCCAACGCTCGGCGATGCTCCCCATCCTCTCCTCCGCGATCGAGGGCCGACGCGTGAGCATCTACAACCGCGCCGACGGCTCGCTCTACCCCATGCGCGGCATCGAGCTCAAGAACACCTCCAAGCTCCAGCTCATGCCCGGGCCCATCAGCGTCTTCGACGCCGGCACCTACGCCGGCGACGCCCAGATCGGCCACGTCCCCCCCGGCGACAAGCGCCTGATCGCCTACTCGGTCGACCTGGACGTCACCACCATCGCCAAGGACGACACGGTGGCGACCATCCAGAAGATCCGCATCGTCAAGGGCTCGATCGAGCAGACGATCAAGCAGGTGGCGACCACCGCCTACGCGTTCAAGAACAAGGACCAGTCCCGGGAACGCACGCTCATCGTCGAGCACCCGCGCATGGACCAGTGGCAGCTGGTCGAGGGCGCCGAGAATCCCAAGCCCGTCGAGCGCGCCGACAACCTCTACCGCTTCGAGATCACCATCGCCCCCGACAAGGACGGCGCCCTGCGCGTCTCCCAGGAGCAGGTGATGCGCCAGTCCGCGGGCATCTTCGACATGGACTTCAACTGGCTCAGCCAGCAGCAGCAGGGCGGCAAGATGTCCCAGGCCGCGCTCGATGCCATCCGCGAGGCCGCCAGGCGCCGCGCCCTGGTCGAGGATGCCAACCGCAAGATCGCCGCCTTCGAGAAGCAAAAAGGCGAGATCGACCTGGACCAGACCCGCCTGCGCCAGAACCTCACCAGCATCGACAAGTCCAGCCAGCTCTACGCCCGCTACATGACCAAGCTCTCCGACCAGGAGACCAAGCTCGACAAGCTCCTGGACGACCTCGAAAAAGCCCGCCAGGATGCCCAGCGCCTCCAGGGCGAACTCGAAGCGTTCATCAGCACCCTGAGCGTGGAATGACCCCCCGATCCAGACGGTTCACTCCCAAGGGCGGGGCCCCTCAAGGCCCCGCCCTTTCATTTGGACCATGCAGCGACTCCAACGGACGCAACCGCGCCGATCCCGGCCTGTAAACTGGTCCCGGTGAGTGCACCGATCCACGACTGCCCCCGCTGCGGCTACGACCTCTCGGGCGTGATCTCCGCATGGAAGGACGCCTGCCCCATCTCGGGCATCTGCGCCGAGTGCGGCCTGGACTTGCGCTGGGGTGATCTGCTCGACGCCGCCCGGCGCATCCCGCCCTGGTCCTTCGAGCACGCCCACCGCGCCCACGTGCGCGCCCTGCTGGGCACCATCCTGCGCTGCCTCCGCCCGCGACGATTCTGGTCCACCCTTCGCATGGAGTGGCCCTTCCGCCCCGGCAGGATCGCCCGCGCCATCGCCGCCTCGCTCCTGCTCATGTACGCCGGGTTCGCCGTCGGCTTTGCCATCTGGCAGTGGGCGATCGCGTTGTTGATCGGCTCGCCACGCGGGACGGCCTGGATCCACGACGAGGAGCTTGTCTTCTTCGTCCTCTGGCCACGCACCTGCCTCGGGGGAACGACCATCACCTGGTTGGTCGCCGGCGAATACCGGCTCGCCTCCCTCCCTCTGATCAACCTGTGGCTCCTGCTCACGTTTGCCCTCATCCCGCTGTGCTTCGTCCTGCTCCCCCGCACGCTCCGGGCATCCAGGGTCCGCCCGCGGCACCTGATCCGCATCGGGATGTACGGCCTCATCGTCCAGCTTGCCATCTGCACGCTCCCGTTCCTGGTCACCGACCTGTTCGACGGCGCCGCCGAGATCGCCTGGCGAACACGCTGGTTCGCCGGGCTGGGCGTGCCGTTCTGGACGCTCCGGACGCCATGGGAGCAGCACCGGTGGCAGATCCAGGTCCTGCTCGCCGCCCTTTGGCTCACGTTCTGGTGGGGCTCGGCCTGCTCGCGCTACCTCAAGCTCCGACACCCCTGGGGGATCGCCGTCGCGCTGACCATCCTCTCCCTGCTCGCCGCCAGCGCCCCGTTCGTGGTCATCCAGCCCCTCAGCACGCCCTGGCTCAGCCAGCTGCGGTTCACGGGCGACACACGCTGATGCCCGCCGCCCCCGATCCGGTATGCTTACGCCCTTGGGCACTCCCGCGCCACAGTCCTGCCCCCGCTGCGGCTACGACCTCTCCGGCACCATCGCCACCTGGCGCGAGTCGTGCCCCCTCGACGGCACGTGCAGCGAGTGCGGGCTCTCCTTCGCCTGGCGCGATGTCCTCAACCCCAGGCACTCGGTCGCCACGTGGTCCTTCGAGCACGCCCTCTCGCGCCCCGCCCGCCGCTGGTTCCAGACTCTCCTCCGCTCCTTCTGGCCCCTGCGCTTCTGGCGTCAGCTGCGTATGGAGCACCCCGTCGTCACCCGCCGACTGGCGCTGTACATCTTTCCGCTCGTCGCGCTGGCGTGGATCATCCTGGGCGTCAGCACTGTCCTGGTCGTGCTGTACTCGCGCTCCGTGCCCGCCCGCCCCGGTGCCTTCGCGCCCCCGCCCCTCCCGACCGGCTACCTCCTGAGCGTGCTCGCCTTCCCCTTCCACGATCTCCCGCTCCCCTACGGCTCCTACGCCCCGCTCGGCATCGCCTCACCCTGGGCTCGCTGGGCGCTCGAGACCATGCTCTGGATCCTCCTCATGCCCGCCTCGTTCCTCATGCTCGCCGAGACCCTCGGCAAGGCCGGCGTGCGCAAGGCCCACCTGCTCCGCGCCACCGTCTACCTCGCCGCGCTGGCGATCATCGTCGTGCCGATCCGCGGGCTCGCCGATCTGTGCGATGCGGGCATGATCACCAGGTCCGGCCGCGTCGGCATCGTCGCCTTCATCCTCGCGCCGCTGGCCCGGCTGGCCGGCGCCTTCATCGCCCTCTTCCCCATGCTCTGGTGGTTCTGCGTCGTGCGCACCTACCTCAAGCTCCCGCACGCCGCCGGCGTGGCCCTGGTCGTCTGGCTCGTCCCCAGGCTGGCCGCCTACGCCCTGCTGTACTACTCCACCGGCAGCCTCGGCTGATTCACCCCGCCGCCTTGCTCTGCTTGATCGCCTCGATGCACCGCTGGATGTGCTCGGCCTCGGACTCCGGCGTCAGCGGCTTGCCCAAGAGCGCTGCCAGCTCCCCGGCCCCCGTCCCGATGTCCTCCCGGCTCACCGCCGCTGCGAACGCCTTGTCCTTGAGCTTCTTCTTCACGCTCGAGGCCCCCAGCGTCGCGATCCCCTCCGGCCGCACCTTCGCGCACGCCACGATGAACCCCGCCAGCTCATCGCACGCGAACAGCACGATCGACATCGGCCGGTCGCGCGGCGTGCCCGTGTGCGGCGCGTGCGCCAGGATCGCCGTCAGAATCTCCTCATCCACACCCAGCCCCCGCAGCACCGCCACCCCGTCCACCGGGTGCTTGTCCAGCGTCGGGTGCTTCTCGTAGTCGAAATCGTGCAGCAGGCCGGCGATCCGCCAGCGCTCCGCGTTCCCCGGGTCCAGCAGACCCGCGTACGCCCCCACGCACGCGCTCACGCACTCCATGTGCACCCGCAGCGCGGGGCTTGCCGTCCACTCGTGCATCAGCGCCCGCGCCTCCTCCATCGTCTTGATCGCCATGAAAGCAGTGTAACCGTCGCCCCCCGCCCCGTGATGCACGACCCCCGATCCGGTACATTGTGCACCGGCCCACCGTGAACCAGACCGCCCCACCACCCTGTCATCCCCTGGCGCTCTGCCCGCGCTGCGCCTACGACCTCTCCGGCCGGCTCGCCGGTCCCAGGCCCGCCTGGCCCGCGAGCATCGACTGCCCCGAGTGCGGTTCCCAGGTGCCCTCCGCCACCGCGATCGCCCTCGCCCAGGAACACCCGCGCTGGTCCTTCGAGCACTCACACCGCCTCTCGCCGCGCCGCTGGCTCACCACCTCCGCCCGCTGCCTGCTCCCCCGCGCCTTCTGGGACCAGATGCTCGCCGCCCCCGCGATCCGAGCCTCGCGCTGGTGGCTGCTCGCCCTCACCTGGCTGGCGATCTTCCACGCCGGCATCACCGGCATCCTCGTCGGCTCGCGCCTCATCGACGATGCCACCTGGACCGGCGCGGGCGGCTCGCTCGCCCAGTTCGCCGATGATCGCTGGATCCTCCGCGCCGTCCTCTCCCCCTATTCCAAGGACCTGGTCATCCGCACCGGCCCGCGATCATTCTGGTCAAACCCCGTGGCGACCTTCATCCTCCCGGGCCTGTGGCTTGCCCTCTTCATGCCCCTGCTCATCTGGGCGCTGGGCCGCTGCGGGTTCATCCGTGATCGCAACCACCTGCCCTGGACCCGCTGCTCGCTGGGCGCCATCCCCATGATCGCGCTCTGGACCCTTGGCATCCCCGCCCTGCTCGCCGCCGGACAGCTTGCCCATCGGTTCGGCTCGCAAACCGCCACGCTCCCCTTCGACTGGATCCTCCTTGTCTGGCTCCTCGGCGGACTGGGCCTCATCGGCGCCTGGTGGTACGCCGCGATCCGGAGCCGCACATCGCCAATCCGGGCCATCTGCGCCTGCGCGGGCGCCACCATCCTCAGCACCGCGACCTTCATGATCACCGCCGGCATGCTCTCGCGCCTGGGCTTCCGATTCTGATCGCCATCCCGCGCCGCGCCCCGCCGGTATGCTGCCACGGGCGCGATCGACCCGCGACCCGGAGATCACCCATGCGACCCCTCTCACGCACGCTCGCGGCCACCGCGCTGGGACTCTTCCTCCTGCCCGGCGCCTGCTCCGGCAACGGCAGCGCTGCGCCAGGCTCGCTCTCCCCTTCCGCGTGGTCACCCCAGGATCGCGCCCGCTACGGGCTGGCCCGGCCCGAGCCGGTACCCATCTCGGGCACCTTCCACCATCACGCGATCGCCGGCACCACCGGACCCGCCGCCGTCCACATCGGAGAACGCATCCTCGAGGCCGGCGGAACCGCCGCCGACGCCGTGATCGCCACCAGCCTCGCCCAGATCGCCCTCTCCGGCGGCTCGTGGAACTCCTGCGCCGGCATCTTCATGATGGTCTACTACGACGCCTCGACCCGAACCGTCCACAGCCTCAACGGCGGGTACAACACCGTCCTGGGCGAGACCGACCCCAAGACCATCCCCGCGATGGGCACCGCCAGCGGACGCACCGCGTTCGTCCCCGGCTACATCGCCGGCATCGACGCCGCCCACCGCAGGTTCGGCCGCCTCCCCTTCGCCTCGCTCGTCCAGCCCACCATCGACCTGGCCGAGAACGGCGTCCCGCTCTCCGCGACCATGCAGGCGATCATCGACCAGCGCAAGGATGTCCTCTCCCGCCGCCCGGACACCCTCGCGATCTTCACCCGCCCCGACGGCAAGCTCTACCGCGCCGGCGATCTCTTCCGCCAGCCCCGGCTCGCCGAGACCCTCCGCGCCGTGGCGCACCAGGGCGCTGCCTACATCTACAGCGGCCCCTGGGCCGAGCACCTCGTGCAGGCGATCGCCTCCGAAGGCGGCAAGCTCACGATGGAGGACATGCGCCGCTACCAGCCGGCCTGGTCCGAACCCCTGCGCACCACGTTCGAGGGCTTCGAGGTCTGCACGATCGGCCACCCCGAGATCGGCGGCGTCCAGCTCATCGAGGCCCTCAACCTCTACCAGGCCGCCGGCGCCAAGGCCCTGGGCCCCCCCAACGACAGCCCCCAATCGCTGTTCCGGCTCATGCAGATCGCCCGCTTCGGATACCTCCCCTCGTTCCTCCACCCGCTCCCCGCCCCCGGCAACCCCGCCGATCCCTTCGCGCCCGCCAACCGCATCACCATGGACCACGCGCGCCGGAACGCGCCCCTCCTGGACGATCCCGGGTTCGAGATGAAGATCGCCGTCCAGCTCTCGGCCGCGGGCGCTCTCGCGCCGCCCGCCGCCCACTCCGACAGCATCGTCGCCGTCGACCGCTACGGCAACTTCGCCGCCGTCACCCACACCTCCAACAACATCACCTGGGGCACCACCGGCATCTTCGTCGATGGCATCTCCATCCCCGACTCGGCCGCCTTCCAGCAGGACCGCGTCGCCCTCGTCCACCCCGGCGACCGGTTCCCCAACGCGACCAACTGCGCCATCGTCCTCAAGGACGGCACGCCCTTCCTGGGCAGCGGCGCCATCGGCTCGGGACTCCACGAGGCCGCCCTCCAGAACCTCATCAACATCCTGGCCTTCGGCATGGACCCCGAGTCATCCCTCGACGCCCCCATGTTCCTCACGCCCGACTGGGCATCGTTCACGCAGGTCGCCCAGGGCCGCCGCCCCCAGAACGTCACCGCCGGCGAGTACTCCAGGCAACTCCTCGACGCCGTCCGCGCCCTGGGCCAGCCGGTCGCCGAGCTCGATCGCGCCCAGGGCATCGGCCAGGAAGGCTACTGGGTCGGCATCCAGATCGATCCCGCCGACCACTCCCTCAAGGCCGCGATCTCTCCCAAGCTCGTGGTCGCCGGCGCCGCCGAGGGCCGTTGAGAGAGTCCGGCATCACGCGCGATACGAGCCGAGAGCGCACCGAACGCCCCGGCGCACCCGTCGGCGCGACGCTCCCTCCATCGCGCGGCGGAACCCGCGCGAATCGCGCCATCCCCGCCCGTACTCCCCTTGCGAGTAGAAACAACCCCCGGGTTCACGCCCGAGGGCTGCGTTGGCCGTCATGTGCTGCCGAGCGGGTCAGCGCGTCACGATCGCCTTCTTCATCGCCTTGGCCTCGTCGGAACTCCCCGACCCGCCGAACGCGCTCACGCCGGGCCTCAGCGCCGGGTACGAGCCGCCCGGACCGCCGTTGAACGACCCGCGCCACCACAGCACCGAAACCCCCGCGCCGATCGCCCGCTTCTGAGCGGCGAGCAGCTCCTTGAACTCACCCGAGCCGGGGTCCAGGTTCTTGGTCGCCCTCCCGTCGAGCGTGAACACATCGCCCGGCTTGAGCTTCCCGCCGTCGAGCAGGTCCTGCAGCTGCTTGCCCGGCGTGCGCTTGTCATCGGCGGCGGCGTGCATCTCCAGTGGCAGGCCGCTCACCCGGAACGCCGAGCCGGTGCCCAGGCACCGCCGCAGCGGCGTCGCCGGGATGCCCGCGCCCGACTGCGCGTTGGCGATCACCGTCTTGAGCACATCCCACGCGTGCTTGTCGGTCCCGGTGTCCTCCAGCTCCGGCACGAGCGTGACGCCCAGCTGGTCCAGGCGGTTGACCGAGCCCGCGTACCCGCGCAGCCCTTTCGCGAACGCGTTGAACGCCCCCAGCCGCTTGTCGAAGTACTTGCGGAACTCCTTGTGGCCCTTGGGCGGGTCCACGCTGCTGAACGCCCCCCAGTCGAAGTACCGGAACTTGTACTCGCTGCTGTTGTTCTTCTTGTAGACCCCGTAGTCCCCGTAGTCCCGGTGGTGGAACCACAGGTACACCGTGATCCGCAGGTGGTCATCGGACCCCATCTTCGACAGGATGTTCCGCGCCATCGAGTCGATGTCCCCGTAGGGATCCTCGGGGTCGAACTCGTTGGCGAGCACGGCGATCTCGAGCTTGTGGGTTCCCCCCGCGAACGCCTCGTTCACCGCCTTCTGCAGCACCGACCGGTCCGCCGATGCCAGGTGCGAGCCGCCGATCATGGCGACCCCCGTGTTGGTCTCGCCCGCCCGCGCCACCGTCGTCCCGGCCACCGCCAGCGCGGCCGCCGCCGCGCCCGCCAGCTTGCTCATCGTCCACATGATCGCGATCTCCACGCTGCGCCCGCCCACGCCTGCAACAGCCGCTCGACCGTGTCGCCCCGGCCCGCCCGCATCGCAAGCGGTTCACCGGAACCAAACCCCACGGCGCCGCCGGGCGGACGCACCAGCTTGTCGAGCCCGGCCCGCCCCCGTTGCAGAATCGCACCCCGACGTCCCCCTCGCTCCTCCCCACAACCCCTTCCTGCCCCGCTCCGCCGCCCCCCGCCCCGGGCTTTCTACCATCCCGGCATGGACACCCTCTCCGCACAGATCGTCGATCAGCTCCGCCGCCACGACCGCCCGATCGCCGACCTGATCGCCAAGGAGTCAGAACGCCAGGAGACCACCCTCGAACTGATCGCCAGCGAGAACCACGTCTCCCCCGCCGTCATGCACACCATGGGCACGTGCCTGACCAACAAGTACGCCGAGGGCTACCCGGGCGCCCGCTACTACGGCGGCTGCGAGTTCCACGACCAGATCGAGACCATCGCACGGGACCGCGCCAAGCAGATGTTCGGCTGCGCGTTCGCCAACGTCCAGCCCCACTCGGGCGCGCAGGCCAACGCCGCCGCCTTCATGGCCCTCATGGAGCCCGGCGCCACTTTCGCCTCCCTGGTCCTCAAGGACGGCGGACATCTCTCCCACGGGATGAAGATCAACTTCAGCGGCACCTACTACAAGCCCGTCCACTACCCCCTCCACTACGACAAGAGCCACCCCGAGCACGAGCAGGTCGACTACGACGCCGTCAAGGCCATCTGCCGGGAGCACAAGCCCAAGGTCCTCATGTGCGGCTACTCCGCCTACCCGCGCACCATCGACTTCAAGAAGTTCCGCGAGGCCGCCGACGAGTGCGGCGCGCTGCTGGTCTCCGACGTCGCCCACATCGCCGGCCTCATCGTCGGCGGGGCCCACCCCTCCCCCTTCCCCTACTCCCACGTCGTCACCACCACCACCCACAAGACACTCCGCGGCCCCCGTGGGGGGCTCATCCTCACCAACGATGAGGAACTCGCCAGGAAGATCGACAAGGCCGTCTTCCCCGGCATGCAGGGCGGCCCGCTCATGCACGTGATCGCCGCCAAGGCCGTCGCCTTCGGCGAGTGCCTCCAGGACTCCTTCAAGACCTACGCCGCCCAGGTTGTTCGCAACGCCAAGGCGCTCGCCGCCGCCCTCAAGCAGCGCGGCTACCGCATCACCTCCGGCGACACCGACAACCACCTCATGCTCGTCGACCTCCGCGCCAGGTCGGAGAAACTCACCGGCGCCGACGCCGAGAAGTGGCTCGAGGCCGCCGGCATCATCTGCAACAAGAACGGCATCCCCGACGACCCCAGGCCGCCGCGCATCACCAGCGGCGTGCGCCTGGGAACCCCCGCGATCACCACCCGCGGCCTCAAAGAGCCCCACATGGCCGCCGTCGCCGGCTTCATCGACCGCGTCCTGGACGCCGGCATCACCAGCGAGCCCACGCTCGCCAAGGCCAGCGGCGAGGTCCGCGAGCAGGTTCGCACGCTCTGCAAAGAATTCCCGATGCCGCACTAGCGAACCCCGGGCACGCGCCCGGGTGCTGGTCCGCATCCCACCGCGCCCGCCCCCGCGCGGCCGGGGCTCTTATCCTCCTGCGCCGGTGCAAACGTCGCACGAAACGACCATATTTTCATGGGATAATCCCCGTTGTAACCACACGCTTTGTGCGCACAAAAGTGGATCTGCACCACGATGCCCCAGGATCGATTCCAAGGGGCTGGTTGGCCCTTAGGACCATCCCGCGTGGCCGCCTCCCAGACGGCCTCTAATGGCAACTGGCGGTCTCTTTCGGTCTACACGAGGTTCCCCGCCCCTGATAGGCTGTCGGCACGCTGGTCTCTTCCATTCTTCGGCACCTAGGCCACAAGGGGTTCTCCATGAGCGCAGGCAAGTACATCGTCGAGTTCATCGGCGCGTTCTTCCTCGTCTTCACCGTCGGCATGACCGTCATCAATCCCGAGGGGCCCATCGCGCTGGCCGCGCTGGCGATCGGTTCATCGCTCATGATCATGGTCTACGCCGGCGGCCATATCTCGGGCGGGCACTACAACCCGGCCGTCACGCTCGCGGTCACGCTCCGGGGCAAGTGCTCCCCCGCCGATGCCGTCCCGTACATGATCGCCCAGGTGCTCGCCGCCGCCGCCGCGGGTTACCTCGTCCTCTACTTCAAACCCGATGCGGTCATCACCGCCAAGGCCCTGCACGCCGGCCCTTCCATCATCGCCGAGCTTCTCTTCACCTTCGCGCTCTGCTTCGTCGTCCTCAACGCCGCCACCGCCAAGGCCAACCAGGGCAACTCGTTCTACGGGCTGGCGATCGGCTTCACCGTCGTCGTGGGCGCTCTGGCCGTCGGGCCGGTCTCCGGCGGCGCCTTCAACCCGGTGGTCGCGATCGGGGCCTGCATCATGGGCGTGCTCAAGTGGTCGGATGTCTGGATGCACCTCACGGGCGAGTTCGCCGGCGCGGTGCTCGCCGCCGTCGCCTTCAAGACGCTCGTGAAGGACCAGTCCTGAACCCCCGGCGCGCGCTTGAGCCATCCGGCGGCGGGTGGATGGGCTGAGCCGTCGTCTTGCCACGGGTTGACTGCTCTGAGCCAATCCGTGTGTCTTCGCTGCGGAACTCGCCTTACGTCCGACTCCCTCCATGCGCATCTACACATCCAACGCGAGATGGTCCTCGCGTCCGATCACGCTACCAGCGAGCGGGGGGCAAGCCGCGCCACCAGCCGATCAACCACACGCCACCATCAGCGCAGTTCATCACCTCCGCAGCACGTCAAGATCACCGCGCCGCCACCACACGACCCGATTGTGGGTTCTTCCTACCCCCGCCGCGCCCGCGGCAACAGCCCGATCATCACGCTGATCGCCCCCATCATCCCGACCCACAGGCCGGTCTTGGGGGACAGCACCAGCCGCTCCAGCAGCGATCCGCCCTTCATCCGGGCCGACAGCTCCACGGGGGGCGGTTCGAGCGCGGGGTACACGGAGGCATCGCCCGCGCCGGCCAGTTCATCGGCCTTGCCCGGCGCGGCCCGGCCCGCGGTCTCGGCTTCTGGGAGCGGGGAGCGGTCGGCCGGGATCTGGTTGAGCTGCGAGGCCGCCAGCGAGAGCGCCAGCGTCGGGTCCTGCGCGTGGATCCCCTCGATGAACTCCTCGTAGCGGGTCAGCCGATCGACCCGCTGCTGCTCGATCGCCATCGCCCGGTCTCGCAGGTACCGCGCCTCGGCCAGGTCGTCGGCCGCCGGGATCAGGACCGAGCAGCCGATCAGGGCCATCCCGGCGATCACGAAGAGCCACCCCGGATCCATGACCGCGCTCGTGCGTTCCTGGCCGGCAAGTTCGCGGCCCTGGATGCCCGAGGGCGTTCGGTCTGACATGGGCGGAGTGGTATCCACGCGTAACTGTATAGATCGGCGATCACCCGCCGGTCGCTCCACGACTCGGATGCCTGTGTGTCCACTTGTGTGGCCTGGTTCGCGGTCGATTCCGCACCCGTTCGTCCGCCGCTTTTATCCCGGATCGAGAATCCTCGGTTGTTTTGGCGGGCCTGGTCGCCAATATCGCATTGGGTCGAGACTGCCATCGCAAAGGAACCGACCCATGGACCGTAAGACACTGCTCGTCGTGATCCCGTCCGTTGCCCTCGTGCTCGCGGCGGGGATTCTCTCGGCCGGGCCGCTGGATCCACCGGCCGGTTCGGTCGCTCCAACTTACAAAACCCTGACGGAGGTGGCGCCGCGCACCACGGTGAGCGCGGCCAACACGCCGGGGGACGCCGACAGCACGTTCGCGATCACAGCGCCCGGTTCGTATTACCTGACGGGCAACGTGGCGGGTCAGGCGGGCAAGAACGGCATCAAGATCACCTCCCGCGGCGTGACACTCGACCTGTCGGGCTTCCGGGTCGCCGGGACGGCCGGCTCGCTCGCCGGGATCAAGCTCGATTCGTTCACCGCCGACTGCGTCATCCGCAACGGGGACATCACCGGCTGGTCGGCCGGGGGCATCATCGGCAGCAACGGCGAGGGGCCGCTGCTGATCGAGGCAGTCAACGTCTCGCAGATCCCCGCCGGCGCGGGGATCTCGGTCCGGGGGCCGGCGACCATCACCAACTGCCGCGTGGCCTACGCGAAGGACTTCGGCATCCAGTGCGTCGATCCGTGCACGGTGACCAGGTGCTCGGCGGCGTACTGCGGGAACGACGGGATCTCCGTGGGGGTGGGCGCTTCGGTCGCCGACTGTTCGTCGTACAGCAACACGGGCGAGGGGTTCAGCAGCAGCGGCGACTGTGCCTTCCGCGGGTGCGCGGCGACTTACAACACCGGCGTGGGCATCCTGGCGGGCATCGGCTCGGCCGTGGTGGAGTGCACCGGGGGGTCCAACGGCGCCGAGGGCATCCGCGGGCTTCCCGAGGTCCGCATCGCCAACTGCTCGTGCAACGGGAACGCCACCGGCATCCTGGCGCTGGACGGGTGCACGGTCGAGTCGTGCACGGTGGCCGGGAACGCGGCCGACGGGATCAAGCTGGGCAACAGCTGCCACGCGATCAACAACCACTCGCGCGGCAACGGGGCCAACGGCACCGGCTGCGGGGTGTACAGCTCGGGGATCGCCAACCGCATCGACGGGAACAGCTGCGTCGACAACGACTACGGCATCCGGGTGACGGCGCTCGACAACGTGGTCGTCCGCAACACGGCCCGCAACAACGCCACCGCCAACTACTCGTTCCCCAACGGGGCCGAGTACGGGCAGATCCTGACCAACCCCGGCTCGGCGTTCGTCGCCACCAACCCCTGGGCCAACTTCGCGTACTGAACCGCGCCCGGGTGGACTCCGCGACTCCATCAAACGGCGAGCCGCCCTGTCGTGGGCGGCTCGCCGGCGTTTGAGGCTTCCCGGTCCCGTTCCGTAGATCAGCAGCCCCGGATGAACGCCTCGACGAACGCCGCGAAGTCGTCCAGGTCGGTGAAGTGCGAGGCATCGAAGTCGGCCGACTCGTCCCCGGCCTCGAAGGCCGCGATGAACGCCGTGTAATCCTCCAGGTCGACAAACCACGACTGGTCGAAGTCGGCCGGGCACGAGCGCACGACCCGCACGGTGAACTCGGCCGTCCGTTCGAACGGCGGGGAGCCCAGCGCCCTGGCCGTCACCGTGACCGTCGTGTACTCGGCGGGCATCGCATCGGCCGGCGCGGCCACGTCCAGCACCTGCGTGAGCGGTTCGCCCACTCCCAGGGTCCGCGATGCCGACTGCCCCGACAGCCACCCCTTGCTGTCGCTGACCGACACCTGCACAGGCTCGGCCGCCGAGCCGAAGTTCAGCACATCCGACACCACGTGCAGCAGCCGGCCCGGCATGATGTTGTAGTCCGGCACACTGTCGTTCATGATGAGCAGCTCGCGCGTCCCCGATCCCGCGAGCACCGCCGGCGCCGGCGACATCAGCTGCCCCAGCGTCACGCCCGGATCGGTCAGGATCGAATCGGCGCGGATGGTGATCGACTGGCCCGCCCTGAGCCAGTTCTTCCCGGCCGCGAGCCCGCGCAGGTCCAGCGTCCCGCCCGGGTTCACCAGCACGTCGATCGTGCCCAGCGCATCGATCGCCTTGGGCCCCGCGAGCGGGCCAATCCGCACGTGGCTCCCAGAAAGCTGGATCGCATCGCCCGCGAGCTTCCCGGCGCCGCTGAGCTCCAAGCTCGGCGGCTCCCACGACACGCAAGGAGAGTTCACGAGCCCGTTGATGGTCGAGGTGCCACCGGCGAACAGGAACACGCACCCGAACGTCCGCCCATCGACCGTGGCGCCACTCCCTACCGTCAGCGTCCCGGTGCACCCGGCCACGACCGCGCCGAATCTCCCCATCGCCAGGTACGGCGCTTCGCCGCTGCGCACCACCGCCGGACCCAGGATGTCCAGCGACTGGTCGGATTCCATCCACACGCTTCCGGGCGCGCCGTTGGTCGCATCGCCCGCGGCGATCATCCCATCAAACACCCAGATGTTCGCGAGCCCGCTCATCGAGATGCGCCCCCCGTTGATCCCGGCCTGCACGATCCCCGACGAATTCCATGTGGCGCCGGGGATCGAGCTTCCCTGCGCGTCGGTGCCGGAGACCAGCAGGCATCCGCCCCCCGTACCTGAGTCGGGGCTGAATGTGCCGGGCAGCTGCCCCGACCCCAGCCCGATGCTCCCATCCACCGTCACGCTCAGCGTCGTATTGCCGCGGATCCACAGCGAGCCCCCCGGCGAGTTCCCCGTTCCATCCTGCGTGATGATCGCCCCGCCGGGCCGCACATCCAGGGCGTTGATCGCCAGGAACAGGTCATTGCCGAACCCCGGGGTGTCATCGGAGATCAGCGTCCCGTAGATCGTCAGCTGGTCGACGCCGATCAACGGGCTGGCCGGCACTCCCGCCGAGGCGGTGTACACCGTGTCGCCGGGCGAGATGGTGACGATGTCGTTGGGACCCGGGACGACCGCCGGGAACCACGTGTTGGGGTTGTTCCAGTCCCCGCTGGAGACCGACGCGATGTTGATCGCCAGCGAGTTGCCGGCAAGCAGTGTCATGATGGCCGCCGCGCACAGTTTCGTATACATGTTCGCACCTCTGGACGCCGTGACGTCCCATGCAGTTCCCGGCGGCGGACCGCGCCCACTCGGGCCGTGATCGCTCTCAGCCGCCCCCAGCACTGCGGGCGACGCCCGGGGACCTTGCACCGCCGGATCAGAGTTCCTGCGTCTGCCCTCCCCTATCATCCCCCGATATGCCGCAACGCCGCGTCGTCATCACGGGCCTGGGCGCGATCTCCAGCCTGGGGCTGGGCGCTTCTGCACTCTGGGAGGGCCTGCGCGCCGCCCGTTCGGGGATCGCGCCCCACACGCGGTTCGACCCCTCGGGCTTTGCCTGCCGGCTGGCGGGCGAGGTGAAGGACTTTTCCGCCAAGGAACACGTCCCCAAGAGCTACCGCAAGGCCGTGAAGGTGATGTCGCGGGACGTCGAGCTGGCCGTCGGCGCCGCCAGGGCCGCGGTGGAGGATGCGGGGATCGTGACCCGCGGCATGGTCGGGGATGGATCGGCCGACGGGCACGCCGCGGGGACCACGTACCCCTCCGAACGCATGGGCTGCCAGATCGGCGCCGGCCTGATCGCCGCGGAGACCGACGAGCTCTCGGCGGCGCTGGTCACCGCCCGCCCCACGCCCGACAGCCCCTTCAGCCTCCGGGCCTGGGGCACGGCGGCGGGCGTGGACGGCGCGCAGGGCGCCGGGGCGATGAACAACCTCCCGCCCCTGTGGATGCTCAAGTACCTGCCCAACATGCTCGCCTGCCACGTGACCATCATCCACGGCTGCGAGGGACCGTCCAACACGATCACCTGCGCGGAGGCGAGCGGGCTGCTGTCGATCGGCGAATCGCTGCGCGTCATCCAGCGCGGGGATGCCGACCTGTGCTTCTCGGGCGGGGCCGAGAGCAAGGTCAACCTGATGGGCACGCTGCGCATGGTCTTCGCGGGCCGGCTGGCCGACACCACCGGCCAGACCGACGGGGGCGCTGTGCTGCGGCCCTACGACCCCGCATCGCCCGGGAGCATCGTGGGCGAGGGGGGCGGCATCCTGCTGCTCGAGAACCTCGACAAGGCCAAGGCCCGCAACGCCAAGCTGTACGCCGAGGTCGTCGGGTTCGGCGCCGCGCACTCGCAGCCGATCGAGTGGGCCGCCTCCAGGCCCTCGACCACCGTCGATGTCGACGAGGGGCTGCAGTTTGCGATCGAGAACGCGCTGGACGATGCGGACCTCACGCCCGGGGACATCGATGCGATCGTCCCGCACGCCGCCGGGCTGGCGTGGATGGACCACGCCGAGGAGGGCGCCCTGCGGCAGGTCTTCGGGGACCGCCTGGCGCAGATTCCCATCGTGGCGATCACGCCGAACATCGGCTCGTGCAACGCGGGGATGGGTGGCCTGCTCGCGGTCGCCGCCGCGCTGTGCATCAAGCACCAGGAAGTCCCCGCGCAGATCAACGCCGGTCGTCCGCACGACGGTCTGGCCGCCGCGCGGCCCACGCGGCCCGCGAAACTGCGGCACGTGCTGGCGTGCACGGGCTCGCTGGGTGGGCAGAACGCGGCGGTGGTGCTGCGGGCGATCTGACCCTCGCGGCACCTACTCGATCCCCGGCCTCCCCGCCCACACATCCAGCTTCTCTTCCAGCGCCCTTCCGAGCTCGCACAGCCTTCCTTCCTCATCCAGCCTCCCCCACATCGACACCCCGTGCGGTGTTCCATCTTCCTTCATCCCGCAGCGCAGCGTCAGCTGCGGATGGCCCGTGAAATTCGTGATCAGGCAGAGGTTTGCCGCGAAACTGGGGGCGAGGATCACATCTACCTTGGCGAACCGCTCGGCGAGCATGCCCATCACGCGCCGGCGGAAGCGTTCTGCCTGGACGAACTCGTTGGCGGGGACGAACCAGCTCTGGCGGAAGGTGTTGGGCCAGGCCTCGGGATCCTGCCACTTGAGCTGGTCGTCGAGGTTGCCGCGGGTCAGTTCCTCGAACGCGCTGGCCGCCTCGCAGACCAGGATGGGCAGCAGGCACTCGTACGGCCACTCGGGCAGGTCGATCTCCACCAGCTCCGCGCCCAGCGACTGGATCGCCCCCAGCGCCCTGCGGTCCAGCTCGTGCGCCGGCTCGTTGTTGAACCACGAGGGGCTGTAGCCGATCCTGGCACCCTTGGCGCCCCGGCCCGCATCGAACCGCAGCGAACCGGGGTGCAGGGACGGATCGGCGAGCCGGGCGCTGTCCTCGACATCCTCGGGCGTCGCCTGGATCGCGGCGAGCACGAGGGCCGCATCCTCGACGCACCGGCAGATCGGGCCGATCTTGTCCAGCGACCAGCAGAGCGCCATCGCGCCCGCGCGGCTCACGCGTCCGAACGTGGGCCGGAGCCCCGTCGTTCCGCACCGCATGGAGGGGGACATGATCGAGCCGTAGGTTTCGGTGCCGATCGCGAAAGCGACCATCCCGGCGGCGGTGCAGGCCGCGGCGCCGGCGCTCGATCCGCTGGAGCCCTCATCGGACTTCCAGGGCGAGTTGGTGCGTCCCTCGAACCAGATGTCCCCGTAGGCGAGCGCGCCCAGCGAGAGCTTGGCGATCAGGACCGCCCCGGCCTGGTCGAGCTTCCGTACGACCTCCGCATCCGCCGTCGGCACGCGGTTCACGTAGGGCTCCGCGCCCCAGGTGGTGCGGATCCCCGCGGTGTCGAGCAGGTCCTTGGCCCCCCAGGGGATGCCGTGGAGCGGGCCGCGGTAGTTCCCGCTCGCGATCTCCGCATCCGCCCGGGCTGCCTGCCCGATCGCCAGCTCCTCCGTGAGCGTGATCACCGCCCTGAGCTTGGGGTCGAGCCTCTTGAGCCGCTCGAGGTAGATCCTGTTCAGCCTCGTGCTGGTGAGCTGCCGGCGCTCGATCCATCGCGAGAGCCTGGTCACGGGCGCGTACGCGATGTCGAGGTCGTTGCCGGGGAGCGCGCCGGCATCATCGACCGACCGGACGATCTTCAACTCCCACGCGCGCTGCGGCTGTGCTCCCTCCACGCAGCGCGGATCGAACACGCACGCCGGCGCCAGGTCGTTGGGGAGCACGCCGGCTTTCTGCCTTGCCCTGAAGTTGCCGATCTGCTCGGGCAGCGTCCGGGCCATCACCTCGCGCTCGGCCGGCGTGAACTCGATGCCCGCGAGCTTCTCGGCCTGCTCGATCGTCGAACTGGCGATTCCCGCGGGCGCGGGCGGAGGGCTTGCCGGCTGCGGGCCGCCGGCACCCGATCGCACGGCGGCCGCGCCCGCCCGCGCCGGCGCCAGCAACCCGCCCGCGACCAACCCGGCGGTGCCCGAAAGGAAGGCTCGCCGATCCACGCCCGATACTCGCTGGCGTCCCGGTTTGCTGATCTTGCTCATGGAGGCCAGCCTACCGAACAGCGCCGCGGCGAGCGTACGGAAACCGCGGCCGGAGGGCGGTGACGGCCTTCCTGAGGTCGCCGTCCCTCACACGCACCGTCCGGCGAAAGCCGTCGACAGGCGTTCCGAACAACCGACAGCATGGAAACCCTGGTATCCATCTGCGTCGGTCTGGGCTTGGCCGCGGCCTGCGGCTTCCGGGTCTTCCTGCCCCTGGCGATCATGAGCTGGGCGACCAAGGCGGGGATAGTCCATCCATCTGAGGGGTTCGCGTGGGTGGCGAGCTGGCCGGCGATCTGCGCGTTCTCCACCGCGTGCCTGGCGGAGATCGCGGGTTACTACATCCCGTTTGTGGATCACGCCCTGGACACGCTGGCGCTGCCCGCGGCGGTGGTTGCGGGATCGTTGGTCGCCGTCTCGCAGCTGGGGCACATCGATCCGATGCTGGGCTGGGCGTCGGGCATCATCGGGGGCGGCGGGCTGGCCGGCGCGATCCAGGCGTCCACGATCGTGACGCGCGCGGCGTCCACCGCGACCACCGCGGGCCTGGCCAACCCGATCGTCTCCACCGTTGAGAACGGCGCCGCCGCGACGGTGGCGACCGCCTCGATCATCAGCCCGCTGGCGATCGGCATCCTGCTCGTGCTCGCCGGGATCGTGATCACGCGGCGGCTGATCTCGCGATCCCGCAAGCGCCGCGCTGCGGTGCTGCCGGTCGCGGCCTGAAAGCGCCCGGCACCCCGGATTGCTAGAACCTGGCATCCTTCCACGCGGGGAACTTGCGTCTCCAGCCGCGCACCTGGTTCGCATCGATCGGCACCGACAGCACGCCCTGCGGCTCCTGCAGTTCTCCGATCACATCCCCGCGCGGCCCGATCGCCACGGACCCGCCCAGGTACCGCGCGTTGGGGTCCTCCCCCGTGCGGTTCACGCCCAGCACGTACGCCTGGTTCTCGATCGCCCGGGCGACCAGGAGCGCCCGCCAGTGCGCATGCCGACCCTCGAGCCAGCACGCCGGGACGATGAACATCTCGGCGCCCATCCGCAGTCCCTCGCGGAACAGCTCCGGGAATCTCAGGTCGTAGCAGATCACCGGGCACACCAGCAGGCCCTCATCGCCGGCGGTGTCATCGGCCCGCGACGGCCATCGGAACGTCACCAGGTCCCGGCCCGCTTCGATGTGTTTGGGTTCTTCCCCGAGCGGGAAGAGGTGGATCTTGGCGTACTCGGCGAGCAGCGTGTCGCCCGGGCCCAGCGCGCTGACGACGTTGCGTGCCTTGGCGCAGTCGCAGCGGAGCACCGTCCGGCCGCCGATCACGCAGCAGCCCAGGTCATCGGCGAGCCCCGAGAGGAACGCGAGCGTCCCGCCGTCCTTGTCCGCCGTCAGGGCGGTGTCCCAGGAGAAGCCGGTGTCGAACATCTCGGGGAGCACGACGAGATCTCCGGCCGCCACGTCCGCGGCGTCGAGCAGGGCCGCGGCCGTGGCGTAGTTGCGCTGCTTGTCGTGCCAGGCGATGTCCATCTGCACCAGGTGCGCTCGCATGAACCCAGCATAGTCCCCCGACGTACAGTTGCGCATGCACGGAGGCGAGCAGGGTCATACTCCCGTCGGACCCGGGCCGGCCACGGCCCCGGAGGCCGCGCCGCCCGAGGCGCTGCCCCGGCTCTTCCTGGCCAGCCGCTCCCCGCGGCGGCGCGAGCTGCTGTCCATGCACAACATCCGCCACGAGGCCGAGCACCCGGGCTTTGACGACAGCCACCTCAGCCCCGGCAAAACCTCGCCGCGCCACTGGGTGACCTCGCTGGCCAACCTCAAGGCGCTCGCCGGGTTCGAGCTGCTCGAAGCGCGCGGGCGGGCCCAGGAGTTCGATTACGTTCTGGGCGCCGACACCACGTGCATCCGCGCGGGGCGGGTCTTGGGCACGCCGGCCGACGCCGCGGACGCCCTGCGGATCATCGCCCTGCTCAGCGGCGGCCAGCACGATGTCATCACCGGCGTCGCCCTCATCAACACCCGGACCCGCCGGCGCACGCTCTTTGCCGACCGCGCCCGAGTCCATGTCGGGACGATCCCCCGCGACGAGATCGACCGCTACATCGGTTCGGGCAGGTGGCAGGGCAAGGCCGGGGCCTACAACCTGCACGAACGCATCGACGCCGGGTGGCCCATCACCTTCGAGGGAGATGCCACCACCATCACCGGCCTGCCGATGGGTATGCTGTTGCGGGTGCTCCGACGCCTCGATCAGCCCGGGGCCGGGCCGAGCCCGGAGAGGGTTAACCGCCAGGCCTGCTGAACCAGCTTATCGCCCCCATCGCCCCCCCATCGCCCCCACCACCCCAGCACCCCCATCACCCCGCATGAACGCCGACGGACTCACGACCAGCCTCGCCCAGTCCGCCGCGCCCATCTTCCCGCCCGCCCCCTCCGCGAGCCCGCTCACCCCAACGTGGCTGGCGATCCCGATCGCCATCCTCGTCCTCATCGTGCTGGCGATCCACATGCGCGCCATGCGCCTGACACCCATGCCCGCCAGCCGCCGGCGCATCCGCAGCGTCAACGGCTGGCTCATGCTGATCGCCGTCCCGCTACTGACCTACGCCTTCGGGATCGCCGCGCCCTCCCGGGCCCGCCCGTTCGTCCTGGCTTGGGCCGCGAGCGTCGGGATCGTCGGCATCATCGTCATGCTCGCCATCCTGGACATCCTCAACAACTGGCGGCTGCAGCGCCGCGCCAGCCAGGATCTGCGCCGCGAGATGCACGCCCTCCGCGCCGCCGCGCAGCAGCACGCCACGGGACTCGACGGCGATGAACAGCCCCGCTGAACCACCCCCACCCCCGCCCCCGCCACCGCCACCGCCACCGCCAGGGGCGCCCGGCCGCGGCCCGCTCCCTGCGCCCCTGGCCGGGAGCATCGGACCGTGGCTCGCCCGCGCGTACGCCTTCGAGATCTCGCGCCGCAACCGCCGGTTTGATCGCGGGGTCTCGGTCACGCGCCTGGACCGGCCGGTCATCAGCGTGGGCAACCTCTCGGTCGGCGGGACGGGCAAGACCCCGATGGTCCGCCGCATCGTCGCGTGGCTCATCGAGGACGGCCGCGTGCCCTGCATCGCGATGCGCGGCTACAGGCCCGCCGGCCGGGCGCCGCTCCGCGGCTCGAACGGCGCGCCGCGCGGCGACGAGGCCGATGAATTCGCCCGGACGCTCCCGCCGTTGCCCGGCGGCGCACCGGTCCCCGTGATCGCCCAGCCCAACCGCCTGGACGGCCTCCGCGCCCTGTTCGCGACGCCCGCGGGCGCTGCGATCGATCGCGTCGTGCTCGACGACGGCTTCCAGCACCGCAGGATCGCCCGGGACCTGGACATCGTCCTGATCGATGCGCTCCGCGATCCGTTCGCCGATCGCCTGCTCCCGGCCGGCTGGCTCCGGGAGCCGGTCGAGAGCCTCGGCCGCGCGCAGGCGATCATCCTGACGCACGCCGAGGCCGCGGACGAGGCGGCGATCGATCGCCTGCTCGCGGAGGTGACCCGGGTCTCTCCCGCGGCACTGATGGCGGTCAGCCGGCACGCCTGGTCGGGCGTGCGCATCGGTTCGCCGGCGGGCCCCGATCGGGCCGAACCGCTCTCGTGGCTCGGGGTCAGGCGTGCGCTCGTGGTGTGCGCCATCGGCAACCCGGGGGCGTTTGTTCATCAAGCGCAGGCGGTGTGTTCCGGCGGCGGGTGCGTGCCCGAGCCCATCATCCTCCCCGATCACGATCCCTATTCCCAGCGCGCGATCGTACGCATCATCGGCGCGGCCGCCGACGCCCGCGCCGATGTCATCCTGACCACCGAGAAGGACTGGTCCAAGCTCCGGCATGTCGATCCATCACGCTGGCCGTGCCCGATCGCCCGGCCGGTCCTGGAACTGCAGTTCACGCGCGGCGAGCCGCAGCTCCGAGCGGCCCTGCGAGCGCTGGGCGCGCAGGCCCGCTGACGCGCGCTCGGCAAAAAACGAAAGACCGCCCACGGCGGGGCGGTCTGGAGCTGCACAGGATGGAGCCTGGAATCAGCCCTTGGCCTTGGCGTTTGCCTTTGCCTCGGCCTTGGCTTCGGCCTTGGCCTCGGCGGTCTGGAGGCCGACCTTGCCCAGGGCGCGGCGGCGATCACGCAGGCGACGGGACTTGCCGGCGCGGTCGCGGAGGTAGTAGAGCTTGGCCCGGCGCGAATCTCCGCGGCGGACGATCTCGTACTTGGAGATCATGGGCGAGTGCACGGGGAACTGCCGCTCGATGCCGACCTCGTCGACGATCTTGCGGACGGTCATCATCATGTTGATGCCCCGGCCCTTGCGGGAGATCACCACGCCCTGGAAGACCTGCGTGCGCTCCTTGTCGCCCTCGACGATCCGGAAGTGCACGTTGACCGTGTCGCCCGTCTGGATGGACGGGAGGTCCTTCTTGAGCTGGGCGGCGGTCAGGCTCTCGATCAAAAGCTGCGTGGACATGGCATCACCTAATGAAAACCCGCCTCGAAGCATCTCGATGGGCAGGGCCTCAACGTTAGGCGCTCCCCCTCGCACGTTCTATCCCACCGCCCGCGCGGGCCCTGGTCGGCCCGGTGTCGGGCCCCTCGAACGACCCGCAGGAGCGTCCGGCGGCCGTTCAGCCGCTCGATCCGGCCTGGTCGTTTGGCAAAAGATCGGGCCGCCGCTCCCTGGTCCGCTCGATCATCCGGTCGAGCCGCCAGCGCGCGACCTTGGCGTGGTCTCCCCCGATCAGCACGTCGGGGACTTCCATCCCCTCCCACACCCGCGGGCGCGTGTAGTGCGGGCTGTCCAGCAGCCGCCGGCCCGCGGCGTCTCCCGCCGCGACCCCGAAGCTGTCGGACCCCGCCGATTCGTCGTCGCCCAGCGCCCCGGGGATGAGGCGGATGACCGCGTCCATCAGCACCATCGCCGCCAGTTCCCCGCCGCTGAGCACGTAGTCCCCGATGCTGATCTCCAGGGGCGCGAGCTTCTGGATCACCCGCTCGTCGATGCCCTCGTAGTGACCGGCGATCAGCAGCAGCCGCTGGCTCTTTGCCAGTTCCTCCACCATCGGCTGCTTGAGCGGCACGCCCTGGGGCGTCAGCAGGATCCTCGTGGGGGTCCGCGGGTCCATCGCCTCCACCGCGGCGACGGCATCCCACACCGGCTGGCACATCATCACCATGCCGGGCCCGCCGCCGAAAGGGCGTTCATCGGTCTTGCGGTGCTTGTCCTTGGTGAACGCGCGGATGTCGGTGGCCTGCCACTCCACCAGCCCGGCCCGCCGCGCCCGCGCGGGGATGCTGACACCCATCGCGGCCGGAGATTCGGCCGCGAACATCTCGGGGAACGTGGTCAGGATGTCGATCCGCATCGCCATGGCGTGCTACCCCACTCCCCGGATCACCAGCAGCGACACCACGCCCAGCACCAGCCACTGGATCACGCCCTGGAGCATCGGCCGCCACCCGACGGTCTTGAGCGCGCTCCTGGAGAGCCCCGCCCCGATCAGCAGCAGGGCCATCGTCATGCCGGCGCCGGCCGTCAGGCGCACCTGGTCCTTGTAGGCCCCCAGCCCCTCCACGAAGCTCCGCAGCACGCACGCGGCGACGAACCACAGGATGAACCACGGGAACGGCGTCCTGACCTTCACGTCCCCGGCGCGGCTGGCCGCCCGCTTCACCGCCCACGCGGCGCAGAGCACGATGGGGATGATCCACAGCGCCCGCGACAGCTTGACGGCCATCGCCTGCTGGAGCGCCGCGTCCGTCCCGTGCACGCGATCGAACACCTGCCCCGCGCCGTACACCGACGAGGTGTCGTGGATCGCGATCCCGGCCCACGTCCCGAACTGCTGCGCGCCCAGGTGCAGCCAGCTCCCCAGCGACGGGAACACGTACAGCGCCACCCCGTTGAGCACGAAGACCGTCGCCATCGCCACCGAGATCTGCGCCCCGCTGGCCCCGATCACCGGCGACACCGCCGCGATCGCCGAGCCCCCGCAGATCGCCGTCCCCGACGAGAGCAGCGTCGTGACCTTCCCGTCGGTCTTGAGCCACTTCCACAAGAGCCACCCGATCCCGAAGCTCCCCAGGATCGTCCCCACCGTGAACACGATCCCCGTCGCGCCGGCCTTGAGCACCTCGGCCGCGTTCATCGAAAGCCCGGACACGACGATGCTCACCTGCATGAGGTAGCGCGCCGCGTTCTTGGCCCGCGCGCCGTGCGTCACCAGCCCGGCCAGCGCCAGCACGATCCCCACCCCCAGCGCCTTGGCCGGCGACGCCCACAGCGCCCCGATCACGGCGCCCCCCCAGCCTTCCCCCCAGCCATCCCCCGCCGTGGGCGCCTTGAACAGCGCCGTCAGGCACCAGGCCAGCGCCGCGAGCACGAGCCACGCCCCCACGCCGGCGCTCTCCGAGCCGACCCGTGGCGCGGCGACGGTCCCCGCGCTGTTCTGCGGTGTTGCCCCCGAATCTGTCTCCCGGATCACCTGGCTCACGTCGCCGTACTCTAGCCGCATGAGCTCCCCGACCCCCGCCGCCGCTGGCACGCCGAGCCTCCCCGCGCCCTCCGAATTGGCCCGCCACTGGAAACTCGATCCGCGGATCGCCTACCTCAACCACGGCAGCTTCGGCGCCTGCCCCATCCCCGTCCTCGAGGCCCAGTCCCGCTACCGGGACCAGATGGAGGCCGAGGCCGTCCGCTTCTTTGTCATCGACCTGGACCCCCTGCTCGACACCGCTCGCCGCGAACTGGCGGCGTTCATCAACTGCCCCCCCGCCGACCTGGCCTTCGTCACCAACGCCACCGTCGGGGTCGCCACCGTTCTTCAGAACGCCGCCGACAACGGCCTCCTCAAGGCCGGGGACGAGGTGATCGCCAGCCCCCACGAGTACCCCGCGTGCATGAACAACCTCCGCCGCACCTGCGCCCGCGTCGGCGCTTCGATCACGATGGCGGAGATCCCCTTCCCGCTCTCCACGCCCGACCAGGCCGTCGATGCGATCCTCTCCAAGGTCACCCCGCGCACCCGTCTGGCGCTGGTCAGCCACGTCACCAGCCCCAGCGGACTGGTCCTGCCGATCCAGACCATCGTGAGCCAACTCCGCCAGCGCGGCGTCGAGACCGTCGTCGACGGCGCCCACGCCCCCGGCTTTACCGAGGTCGACCTGGCCGCGATCGCCCCGGCCTACTACACCGCCAACTGCCACAAGTGGATCTGCTCACCCAAGGGCTCGGCGCTGCTCTACGTGCGGCCCGACCTGCAGAAGAACTTCCGCCCCGTCATCCTCTCCAACTTCGCCGAGAAACCCAAGCCCGGCCGCCCGCAGTACATCACCGAGTTCGACTACATCGGCACCGCCGACCTGACCGCGTTCATCTCGATCGCCGATACCCTGCGTTTCATGGGAACCCTGCTCCCGGGCCCCCCGCCCGGCGGCGGGCAGGGGAAGATCCCCGAAGCGCCGGCCGCGACCATCAGGTCCGGCTACGCGAACATCCGCAAGCACAACCGCGAGCTGGTCCTCTGGGCCCGCAACCTGATCTGCGACACGCTCGGCGTCGGGCCGCCGGCCCCGGACTCGATGATCGGATCGCTGTCGGCGATCTTCCTTCCCCAGCACGATCTCGACCGCCACGCCCGACTCATGGCCCGCCCCAGCCAGTACCACGACGCCCTCCAGGACCGCATCGTCGACGCGCACCACGTCCAGGTCCCGATCTGGTCGGTCGCCGGCCGGCCCGAGCGGCTCATCCGCCTCTCCGCCCAGGTCTACAACTCCAAGGCCCAGTACGAGTACCTCGCCCGGGCCCTGAAGGCCGAACTCGAGGCCGAACGGCACGCCTGAGCTTTGCCCGGCGCCCGCGCACCCCGTTGTTTTCGGCCCCAAACTCCCCTACCTGATCGCCGTTGCATCAGGTATGCTTCGGGCATGGCACTCGACGCCGCAGGCTGTACCGCCGCACCCGACACGCGCCCCGCCCGCGAGCGGTTCCCGAAGCTCGCCCCTATCATCGACTACCTCGACACCCTCTCCGGCCGCGCCGACCTGGTCGCTCTGCAGAAGCTCCTGCGCGAGACCAGCATCCAGCGCGAGGATGTCAACTCCTGCTGCGTCTTCGGCACCAGGGGCTACAAGCGCAACACCGTCAGCAAGACCGACTTCTACGAACTCGTTGCCCTCTGCTGGCGATCCGGAGACTTCACCCCCATCCACGACCACCACGGCTCCTCCTGCGCCTTCAAGGTCATCGAGGGCACCGGCACCGAGATCCGCTTCGTCCGCACGCCCTCGGGCCTCATCTGCCCCACCCAGACCACCCAGATGGCCCCCGGCTACATCTGCGCCGCCGAGGACGAGGACATCCACCAGGTCGCCAACATGCAGCCCCCCGGCACCGACCTCATCACGCTGCACATCTACTCGCTGCCCATCAAGAACATGACCACCTACGAGTTCGCGACCCGAATCAGCCCCGACGCCGCGGATGCCTACGCCCAGCCCACGGGCGTCACCAACTTCCAGCCGGCGATCTGATCGCGCTGTGTTTCTGATCAGGGTCCGACAAGCTCAAGTCCAGCTCGGAATCCCGCGCGCGCAACCGCCCGGCCGTCGTGGAAGCGCTCTTCGATTCGCTTCCCGATCGACCGGGCGGTCCGTTCCCTCCATGAACTCTCTCCCCGCCATTCCCTCCGCGGGCGTCACCTGCACGTGATCTGCCCACCCCCACCTTTCACCTCCGGCGACGGAACATCATCGCCGCGCCCAGGACCCCGAGGATCGCCCCTCCCGGCGATGGGATCGAGATCGTGTCGATGATGACCTCGTCGATCGATGTGCCCTGCGGCACCTGAAGCACGAGCACCTCCCACCACGGATTGGGATGGATCACCCAGTCCTCGTAGTAGTGATTCCCATCCACCACCGCCGACCCGTCCAGTTGCCCGAAGTAGAGCGCCGTCCCGATCCACCCATCAAGCCCGATCGTCGTCGGCGCCACCTGCCCGCTCCAGGTCACCTGGAGCCGCAGCATCTTCGTCCAGAGGATGTCCTCCCAGTTCTGCATTTTGAACGCGATCGACGCGCCGCCGGGCAGGCCCGGCGCGGGGGTGATCGCCCCGTCACCATCGCCCGGGTGCCACATCCAGTTCGAAGGCAGATCCACCTCCGCGTGCGTCGGGAACCCGTCGAACAGCGCGCCCGACGGCCCCACCGCGGAGAACGTGTCCGGAGCGATGAAATACCAGTCCGTCGGCGGCGTCATGAACTCCCACTCGGCCATCACCGATAGCGAACCGCCCCGGTACGCCGGCGGGGCGAAGTCATCCGCCAGCGCCGCGGTCCCCGCGATCCCGATGACCGCCGACGTACAAGCCCAAACCGTAATCCAGCGATCGTGAAGTCGCATCTCTTGGCTCCTACTTCCTCGCAGCAAGGGCCGACCGCGCTCCGAGCCCACCCGACCCATCGCCACATGTGAGAGATCGGATCAGCGTATCCTAACGACGACGACAGACAGCCAGATGCCCGCAATTCCACCGGCGATCGGGGAAAGATCCGGTCGCCTTCTGATCGCCGCGAACATAGCACAAATACCGCGATCGAACCTCAAAACGACCGTCTCTTCGCGACCCAGTCCGCCTTCGCCGATCCCATCGGACTCCGCCATCCCGATTCCCGCTCCACGCTTTCTCACCGCCAACCATCCCCACCGGCCGTGCACGCCTGCACACTCCCTACCCCGCCCGCCCCCGGAGCCACCCATGTTCCTCATCCGCCGAGCCAAACTCGACGACGCCCCAACCCTCGTGAAGCTCGCGAGGATGGTCCATTTCATCAACCTCCCGCCCGACCGCGAGATCATCGCCAACAAGGTCCTCCAGTCCCGCTCGGCCTTCGCCAAGGCCGCCGGCGCCACCACCGAGTCCGGGCCCGGTCAGACCGCCCCCAAGGTCAAGCCCGGGCCCACCGGCGTCAAGACCTCGCTCGCCAAGCGCCTGGCCCCCGACATCGCCGACCCCTCGCCGGCCCTCCGCCCCGCCGCGCTGCACGCGATGCCGCAGCGCGACGCCCAGGGCAAGTCCGCCCGCCACACCCCGGCGCCCATCCCGGCGTCGCGCTCGGCGATCCCCGCCTCCTCGCTCGACGCCTCGCGATTCCACATCCCCGACACGCAGGCCGCCGGGCTGGCCGCGAACACATCCGACACTTTCATGTTCGTCCTGGAGGACACCGACTCGCAGTCCTGCCTGGGAACGTCGCAGATCCTCGCGCACATGGGCGGACCGGGGAACCCAAACCTCTCCTTCAAGCTCTCACGCAAGCAGTTCTTCAGCCAGTCGCTCCAGTTCGGCGCCACCCACATCGTGGCGACCCTCTACCTCGACGAGTCCGGCCCCTCCGAGCTCGGCGGCCTCATCCTCCAGCCCTCCTACCGCAGCCACAGCGCCAAGCTCGGACGCCTCCTCTCCCTCACACGATTCCACTTCATCGCCCTGCACCGCAAGCTCTTCAGTGACCGCCTGATCGCCGAGCTCATGGCCCCCGTCTCACCCGACGGCGTCAGCCTCCTGTGGGAGTACCTCGGCCGCCGCTTCATCAACCTCACCTACACCGAGGCCGACCGCTTCTGCCAGTACTCCCGCGAGTTCATGCTCGCCCTTCTGCCCCGCGAGGACATCTACCTCACCCTGCTGCCCCCCGAAGCACGCTCGGTCATCGGCGAGGTCGGGCCCGAGACCCTCCCCGCCCGCCGCATGCTCGAGAAGATCGGCTTCCGCTACAAGGACTTCGTCGATCCTTTCGACGGCGGCCCGCACCTGGAGGCCAACACCGCCGAGATCAAGCTCATCCGCGATACCAAGGCCCTGGAGCTGGGCGATCCGATCAACGGCAGCGCCGCCAGGCGCAGCGGCATCGTCTCGCGGCTGGACCCCGACGGGGAGTTCCGCGCGGCGACCGTCAACTACACCGACGACGGTCGGACCATCCGCCTCACCCGCGAGGACATGAAGTCACTGGGCGTCGAGCCCGGCATGACCCTGGGCGCTACTCCGATGGACGGCGCCAAGGACCTGCGCAAACCCCCACCGGGCCGCAAACGCGCTGGTTGAAAACCAACTCCTGATTTCAGCTTGTCCTCTCCCCCTGTTCGCTGTTCCCCGTTCGCACCCCCATGCCCTCACTCATCGGAATCCTCGGCGGCGGTCAACTCGCCCGCATGCTCGCGCTCGCCGGCCACCCCCTGGGCCTGCGCTCGCGCATCCTCGACCCCGCGCCCGACTCCCCCGCCGCCGCGGTCGCCGACCACATCTGCGCCGACTACACCGACAAGGCCGCCCTCAACCAGTTCGCCGATGGCCTGGATGTCATCACCTACGAGTTCGAGAACATCCCCGCCGACTGCATCCACCACCTGGCCGCCCGAGTCCACACCCCGATCCCCATCTACCCCCCCCCGCTCGCCCTCACCACCGGCCAGGATCGCCTCTCCGAGAAGTCCCTCTTCCGCTCCCTCAACATTCCCGTCGCCCCGTTCGCCGACATCGCCACCCTCGATTCCCTCCACGCGGCGGTCCAGACCATCGGCCTGCCCGCGATCCTCAAGACCCGACGCCTGGGCTACGACGGCAAGGGACAGGTCGTGCTCCGGGAGCCCTCAGCACACGCTCAGGACTCTTCTTCCTCTCCCGCTCCCCCGCTCGAGCTCGCCGCCGCCTTCCAATCCCTCAACCCCACCGGCCGGACCCCCCTCATCCTCGAGGGCTTCATCCCCTTCATCGCCGAAGCCTCCATGCTCGCCGTCCGCTCGCGCTGGGGCGATATCCGCACCTACCCCCTCATCCGCAACGAGCACAAGTCCGGCATCCTCCGCCGCTCCCGCGCACCCTTTGGCCCTTTCGACCCCCACGCCCCGCTCCCACCCGACCTGGACCTCGCCGACCTTGAAAACCAGGCGATCACCGCGACCACACGCATCCTCGAAGCCCTCAACTACACCGGCGTGCTCGCCGTCGAGTACTTCATCCTCCCGACCCCCTCCCATTCACCCCACCCCTACACCCTGATCGCCAGCGAGATCGCCCCCAGAGTCCACAACTCCGGCCACTGGACCATCGAGGGCTCGACCACCAGCCAGTTCGAGAACCACCTCCGCGCCGTGTGCGGCCTGCCCCTGGGCGACACCGCGATGCGTTTCCCGGGGGCCGCGGCGAGCATGTCCAACCTCGTCGGCGGCTGGCCGGACCCGCAGGACCCCCACGGCGTGCTGGCGATCCCGGCCGCGCACATCCACCTTTACGGCAAGTCCCCCCGCCCCGGACGCAAAGTCGGCCACGCCACGGTCATCGGGCCCGCCCCGGACCTGGACTCCAGTGCCGCCCCCGTGCAGGCCTTGGCCGACGCCTCATGGCGCTCATAAGCGGCTCAGCGCTCGGCTCCATCTGCCCTGCGCCGGGCACGAGGGTCGGCGATCCATCACCGAAAAATCTCCTGTCGGCCGCCCCACTCGGACGATCCAACTCCCTCGTGCGCTTCGGCAGCGCAACATTGGGAGGATTCGCGCAAAGACGAGGGTCAACCGCGAAAGCACGCGTCGCCGACCGGCGTTGTATCATCGCCCGGGTCGTCGCATGAAGGGCGCCCGCGGCCCGGTCGGTGTGACCCCAGACGCGGCGCCCGGAACGACAACACCGGCGGAGACGATTCCCGCCCGCAGCAGCCAAGGAGCGGCTTCAATGAACGACCAGACGGCCCAGACCACCATCATCGGAGCGGACACCACCATCAAGGGTGAGATCTCCTTCGAAGGCACCGCCCGCATCCTCGGCCGCATCGAGGGCAAGGTCACCTCCCGCGGCGAACTGCAGATCGGCGACGGCGCCCACTGCGTCGCCGCCCTCGAGGCCAGCCGCGTCATCATCGACGGCCAGGTCGACGGCGATGTCAGCGCCCGCGAACGCATCCAGCTCAACTCCAACGCCAACGTCGTCGGCGACATCACCGCCGGCACGCTCATCGTCGCCGAGGGCGCCTCGCTCACCGGCCACTGCCGCATCGGCCCCGAGGCCTCCAAGTCGCTCGCCGGCGAGCCCGTCCAGGCGTCCGCTCCCGTCGAACCCGTGGTCCGCACCCTGGGCCGCAACGGCAACCGCAACGGGTCGGCCGCCGCCCCCCCGGCCGGCTCCAGCCACGAGGCCATCTCCGCCGCGTTCGCCGGCATCGAAGCCAAGTTCGCATCGATCGGCCGCGGCCGCCAGCCCGAGGTCAACGCCGGCTCCTGAGCGGCCAAAGGAGTCTCGCCAGGCCCCCGGGATCACCCGGCGGGCCCCGCGGCTTCAGGATGCTCACGCTCCCGACCAAGACCCTGCGCGAAGTCACGTGCTACCACTGCCTCCAGCCGTTCCAGGCAAGCTCGCACGCGATCACCCTCACCTGCCCGCACTGCTACAAGCGCGTCAGCCTCCAGGACCTCATCGTCCACGGCATCCACCACCACAAGAGCGTCGAGACGGCCGGCATTGTCGTCATCGAGCGCAAGGGCTGGCTGCGATCACCCAACGTCCGTGTCGTCGAGGGCATCGAGGTCCACGGCCGCGTCGAGGCCGATGTCACCTGTGACGGGCCGGTCGTTCTGGGCCCCAAGGCCCATTGGCACGGCAACCTCACCGCCCCCGCCCTCCTGGTCTCCGCCGGCGCTGTCATCACCGGCGGCTTCTTCAGGATCGGCCCCGCCAAGGGGACCTGAGCGGGTCGTTCACTCACTCCGCCCTCACTTGCCGTGCACGCCATGGACGCGTTGCTGGCTCGCGTCACCCCTTCTCCACCGCCACATCCAGCTCCACCGTCACCGGCAGCAGGCACGCGGTCTGCGTGCACGCCTGGTACGTGATCGCCACCAGCGGCCTGCCCTTCCACGGCCCCACCGACTCGAGCACCACGGTCATCTCCACCGTCCCGCTGTGCACACGCAGCCCCGCCTGGTACAGCTCACCCTCCGGGTAGTCCGCGTACGCGACCACGCCCGAGCCGTGCACGATCCCCACGCGCAGCGGGACCAGCCCCTCGCCCCCCGGCCCCGGGTCCGCCGCCGTGATGTGGTACCCGTCGGCGATCTTCAGCACCAGCGTGAACTCGGCGGGCTCATCATCGCTCACGCGCACCCGGTCCACCGCCGCGTACACCTCCACCGGCAGCACCCCGTCCGCGATCCCCGCCGACGCGCCCGTCGCACCCGCGATCTCCGCTCCCTGCGCCGCGGTCCCGGGCGCGCCCGTGTTCATCTCCAACACGCCGCTCAATCGCTTGTCCAGCATCACCCGCGCCAGCCCCCGGGTCGCGTTGATGCACCCCACCGGGGCGGCCGCGATCTCCCCCGACAGGCTCGCCAGCAGCTCCCCCGCCTCCCGCTTCCATTCGTCCTTCCCCGTCGCCGCCGCCAGCGCGATCAGCGCATCGAGCATCCCGCTGGGCCCGCCGGCCATCACGCCGTCGTGCATCGAGCTGGTCCGCACGAACAGGTCCGACCGGCCCACCCGAGTGTCGCAGTACCGGATCCCCCGCGGCGTGCGCTCCTTGAAATCCGCGATCGCCCCGCGCGCCAGCGTCTCGGCCGCGAGCATGTACCTCGGAGCCATCGCCCGCGGCGAGCCGTCCCCGCTCCCCGCGCCCGCGGCCGCACCGAGCGCCTCCGCCAGGTCCACCAGGCCGCGGATCATCAGCGCCGAATCCTCCAGGAACCCGGGCGATCCCGCCTTACCCCCGCGCCACGAACGGACCAGCCGTCCCGACGCATCGAGCATCCGCCGCAGCACGAACCCCGCCGCGCGCTGGGCCGCCTCCAGGTACCGCCGCTCCCCCAGCGCCGCGTACCCGCGTGCCATCCCCGAGATCATCAGCCCGTTCCACGAGGCCAGCACCTTGTCATCCAGCCCCGGCTGCTTGCGTCCGCTTCGGGCCGCCAGCAGCCGCCGGTTGATGCCCTCCAGCCGCTCGCGCAGCTCCGCGACCCCGTGGTTGAGCTTGGGCGCCAGCCGGTCCAGCCGGTCGGCCAGCCGCGGCACGTTCACCGGCGCCTCGTGCGGATGGTGCGGGTCCCGGAAGTTCGGCCCGGCCGCGAACCCGTACACGCGCCCCGCCAGGTCCGCATCGTCGGCCTCCAGCGCCTCCCGCAGCTGCTCGGCCGTCCACACGTAGTTGAGCCCCTCGCGGCCGTCGACCTCCGCATCCTGCGCGCTGAAGAACCCCCCCTCCGGGCCCGTCATCTCCCGCAGCACGTAGTCCAGCACGCCCCGGGCGATCCGCTCGTACTCCTCGTCCCCGAACTGGGCGCTCGCCCGCGCGTACACGCCCGCGAGCTGCGCGTTGTCGTAGAGCATCTTCTCAAAGTGCGGCACCGTCCAGGTCGCATCCACGCTGTAACGGTGGAACCCGCCGCCCAGCTGGTCGTAGATCCCCCCGCACAGCATCCCGTCCAGCGACCTCTTCAGGCACAGCTCGATGGCATCGCCCGTCTGGTCATCCCCCGCGGCTCCCCGCACGTCCAGCAGGAACTCCAGGTAGAGCGGCTGCGGGAACTTGGGCGCCGCGTTGGGACCCCCGAACCCGCCGTTGACCCGGTCGAAGGTCCCCAGCAGTTGCTGCAGCGCCGCCGAGATCTGCTCGGCTCCCACGCCCGCCGGCGGCCGGAGCACCGACAGGTTCTCCTTCACCGCCTCGGCGATCCGCGCCGACTGCTCGATCACCTCCGGCCGCTTGTCCCTCCACGCCCCCGCGACGCCCTCGAGCACCTCGGTCCACGACGGCAGGCCGCCGCGCGGCTCGGGCGGGAAGTACGTCCCGCACCAGATCGGCCGCAGTTGCTCGGGCTCGAGGAACACGTTCATCGGCCACCCGCCCTGGCCCCGGGTCACCAGCAGCGCGTTCATGTAGACGTCGTCGATGTCCGGCCGCTCCTCGCGGTCCAGCTTCACGCACACGAAGTGCGCGTTCATCACCGCCGCGATCTCTTCGTTCTCGAAGCACTCGCGCTCCATCACGTGGCACCAGTAGCACGTCGAGTACCCCACGCTCAGCAGGATCGGCGCCCCGCGCCGCCGCGCCTCGGCGATCGCCGCCTCGCCCCACGGCCGCCACCGCACCGGGTTGTGCGCGTGCTGCAGCAGGTAAGGGCTCGACTCGCCCGCAAGCTCATTGGCCCCCCGGCCGCCATCGTTCGCCATGCGCATCTCCGATGGCTCGCATCGTACGGGGGGCGGGCGATCCGCGGACGAACCCTCGATCTCCGTTCCCAGATCTCGAATCTCAGATCTCAGATTTCAGATCTCCATCCCCGCGTCCCACCGCCCGCTCGCTCTCCCCGCTCACCTCCCCACGATCTTCACCACCAGCGCCACGAACTTCCCCCCCGCCAGCGGGTCCGCGACCACCGGCACCGTCGTCTCCGCGCCCGCCACCGCGCTGCCCAGCATCGCCCGCGCCGCACGCCCGCTGCTCCGCAGCACCGCATCCACCGGCAGCACCAGCCCCGTCACCGTCGCGGTCGCCGCGATCGCCCGCACATCGTCCCGGTCGCACGATCGCGCCGCGTGCTCCATCAGCTCCCCAAGCTCACCGGCGATCTCCCGCGCCGCCCCCGCGATCTCCCGCGCCTGCGCCCCGATCGCGTCCCCGCCACCATCCTCCGCCACAAGCTCCCCCGCACGCCCCACCGCCGCCCGCAGCGGCGCCAGCATCTCCGCCGCATCCTCCCTCACGTCCGACATCGTCTCACCCGTCGCCTGGCTCAATACCGGCATCGAGAACGCGAACACCCGACGCCCCATCGCCTCCTCGGCCTTCTGCGCGATGCTCGCCGGCGCCGACCGCGCCACCATCAGGCCGTGCCGCACCGCGAACCGGTCCAGCCCCGCCGACACCGGCACGCAGATCCCCGGGTCCGGCCCCCCCTTGAGCACATCGCCCGCCAGCGCCTCCAGGTACTCGCGCTCGTCCTCGAACAGACCCATCCGCATCAGCGGCAGCAGCTCCGCGTGCTCACCGGTCGCCAGACGCTCGCACACCCGCCTCACATCCTCCACCGCGTCCGCCCCCCCGATCCCCGCGCACAGCGTCCCCGACCTCCACAACGGCTCGGTCCACCGCCAGCTCTCCACGAACCTGCGGTACCGCGGCAGGCTCGCCGCCGCCCCGCGCAGGTCCTCCGCGCACATCGTCGCAAACGGCGCCGGCATCAGCGTCACCACGCGCTGCGCCAGCAGCAGCGTCGCCAGCGCCACCGGCTCGCGCGTCGTCAGGTGATAGGGACTCACAACCGAGATCATGGGGCACAGGGTAGTTCCACGCCGCGCCCCCAGGACCGCCGCCGCGCCGCCCGAAACCGCCCCTTCGGCCCGATGACCGCGTTTGTGCGCACAAATGAGGACATCGCCGCGCCCGGGCACGAATTCCGCGCCCGCCAAGTAAACCCCTCAATCTCGCTCCCCGATCCATCATGTATGGACCCCCTCGAACCAGCCGATCGCCAACTGCTCGAACGCCTCCTGGCCCTCCGCGAGGATTTCCACGCGCTCGCCGCCGAATCCCACCGCCACTACCTCGACCTCTACGCCTGGTCCACCCGGCCCCACATCCAGGCCTACCTCCACTTTCACCGCGCCCACACCGCCCACACCCAGGACCGCGATGCTCGCGATGCGCTCCTGTCCATCATGAACTCCGCGGATGACCCCACCGAGAAACGCCGCGCGGCAACCACCCTCCTCCGCGCCCTTCGAAACCTCACCCCCACGCCCACACCCACATCCCGTCGCCGGGAACCCGAAGCGCCCACCCCGCCCCCTCCATCGTGCACGCCGACGGGCCCCGCACCCGCGCGGGCGAGCCCCTTCCCCGCGACCCCCGACCCCAGCGCCTCGGGGTTCCTCAAGGACCTCCTCCCCACGCTCGTTCGGGAAATCGCCGGTGATCCTGCGCCCCGCCGCGGCGATCCGATTCAGAAAAACCCCGCGCACGCCGCGCCAGGGCCGTTCGAGCATCCCCGGGCCGCTCCGCCCCCACCCGACCATCATCCCGACCGATCCCCTTGCCGTGATCCGACCAGCGGCTAGTATTCCCCCCTCACCATTTCGGGTGGAAATGGCGTCCCTTTGCGCAGTGGTGGAAACCTAAATGCCCACGATCAATCAGCTCATCCGCAGCCCTCGCCGCAAGCTCGGTCGCATCAACAAGGTCAAGGACCTGGTGAACTGCCCGCAGAAGCGCGGCGTGTGCACCATCGTCCGCACGATGACCCCCAAGAAGCCCAACTCGGCTCTGCGGAAGATCGCCCGCGTGCGGCTCTCCAACGGCAAGGAAGTCACCGCCTACATCGGTGGTGAGGGCCACAACCTCCAGGAACACTCCATCGTCCTGGTCCGCGGCGGCCGCGTCCGCGACCTCCCCGGCGTGCGCTACCACATCGTCCGCGGCACCCTCGACTGCCTGGGCGTCGAGAACCGCAAGCAGAGCCGCTCCAAGTACGGCGCCAAGCGCGGCAAGAAGTAAAGCCCCTCATCCTCTGAGAGAACCCCGAGCGCAAGCTCGGGCCGCCGCGCTCTACCACTCCTGCCCCTGTCTTCATGTTCGCTCTGCTGCTTTCCGCTTTGTTGCTTTGAACCTCCCGCGTTCCGGTCGAGAGTCCCGAACGCGTCTTGTCCCCGCCCGCGAGTAATCGTCCGCCGCATTCCGGGTCACCCACCCGCGGCACGACGGTGAAGCAGCCCTCTACGTCGAGGGTGATCGCCGGCAACCTCAGGACCCACGCCCACGGGCAGGTCCTCGAAGGAGTTTCGCATGGGCCGCAAGAAGTTCACGTTCGCCGACGAGCAGCTCCGCCCGGATGCCCGCTACAACGACCGGGTCGTCTCCCGCTTCATCAACTCCATCATGTACGACGGCAAGAAGTCGGTTGCCCAGCGCGTCGTCTACGACGCCTTCGACATCATCACCGAGAAGCTCGGCAAGGAAACCGATCCCAACGCGCCCCAGAGCGCCCTGGACCTGTTCCTCCGCGCCATCGACAACATCAAGCCGTTCGTCGAGGTCCGCTCCAAGCGCATCGGCGGCGCCAACTACCAGGTCCCCATGCAGGTCAACCGCAAGCGCCAGCAGTCGCTCGCGTTCCGCTGGCTGATCGATGCCACGCGCTCGGAGAAGGGCCGGCCCATGTGCCAGCGGCTCGCCGATGAACTCTACATGGCCGCCCAGGGCCAGGGCAAGGCCATGCAGACCCGCGACCAGACCCACAAGATGGCCGAAGCCAACCGCGCCTTCGCCCACTTCGCCAACTGATCACTTCCATCTACCTCATCTACCGAATCTAGTGGCACAGGCGTCCCGCCTGTGTCTACCCCCTCTACTTCCTCCTCCTCCGGCCATCCCACCCACCCCACCAAGGCCCGGGCCCCAAGCCCGGGCCTTCTCGTTTCTTCGCCCACCAAGGCGCACGAACCTTGCCAAGAGTTCAGCCCCTGGATCCCCGCCACATCTCCTCCGGCCCGAAGGGCCAACGAACCCCCGGCTCGCCAATCCATCAAGCAACCGCCAACCCCCACCGACGAATAGAATCCCCAGCCACGTGGAGGTGCGCCCATGTCCAAACCCACAACCGGCCCGGGCAATCAGGATCCTTCTAAGCCCGCCATCCCCACCGAGGAGGAGTTGAGACAACTCCCGCGCTGGGCCATTGTTGCCTTCGCCGCCCGCTGCGCTCGCCGAGTGCAGCCGCAATTCAATCATCTTGCGCGAGAGATATTGCGCAAACATGAAATGGTCGTCGAGAGGGCGATCTCTCTGTGTGAATTCGCTGCGAAGCAGGCGAGCGGTCATTCGCTAGACCTGCGAATGGCCGCTGACGATGCACATACCAGTTCCCGCTTCGCTGAAGGCATCGATGCATCCCGTGCGACGAACGTCGCTCTGGCGGCCTTCTTCGCAGTAGAAACAGCTTATTCGGCCGATAGAAATGATGACGTCGATACTGCCGCCAATGCTGCTCACGCCGTTGGCGAGTCCGAATTGGCCCTCGTTATCGCGAAGTTCGAGCCGCACGTTGGCGAACTCATCCGCGACTTCGAACTGCTCAAGTCCGCCGCGCAACGCGAGAAGTGGACCGACAAGACCGCCGTCCCCCCCTCCTTCTTCGGCCCCATGTGGCCCGACGGCGAGCCGACGGCTTGGCCGCGCAGCGAACAGGCCACACAACACCTCCTGAGACAATTGCCGATGCAGGCCGATCTCGAATCCCTGCCACAATGGGCGATAGTTGCCCTCGCCGCACGATGTGCTCGTCGAGTCCAACCTCTTTTCAAGCACTACTGGCACACCGCCCCGCCAGAACTTGTAGGGTCGCTTGATCGTGCCATCTCACTTGTGGAGTCAGCCTCCGCCGGAGGTGGAGAGAGCATCAACGACATATCTTTCGGTAGGGAACTTGCCGAATCCGCGATGGCAATCGAAGCTGCTGACAAGGCGGCCTTTGCGTCGGGAATGCCTGCATTCCGAGCAGGAAACGCGGCGGTGGCCGCCATCTTCACGCTGCGAACGGTCAAAGATTTTCCGCTCCTCGGTGTCATGGATGAGGAGCCGGCAGTACCCGGACACCGGGCAGTCCGTGACGCCATTGAAGCCGGGCCAGCCTTTGCTTCGGAATTGGCGGCCGCCATACGGCGAGACTTCGACACACTTAAGCATCTTGTACCGCACGAACGCGTTGCCAAGGTTGGAGTTCCCCCGGCCATCTTCGGCTCCATGTGGCCCAACGGCGAGCCAGAAGGTTGGCCCGCATCCCCGCCTGTGGATCCCGTTCCGGCACCCGCAGGCTACGACCCCCTCGAAGTCCGCATCCGCGTTCCTGCGAACGCAACCGATGACGAGATCAAAGAGATCGTCAAGCAGTTCGTGCTCGCCGCCAGCGCCCAGCACGCCGCCGAGGGCGGCTCGGGCCTTGAGATCGATGGCATCGAAGTCCGCACGACCGCGGGCATCCCGTCGGAGGTGCTGCAGTGAGCGAGCAGCGCTTCGACATTATCGAGATCACTATTCGTCTGCGGCCGATCGATCCGTCGGTCGATCCCGACGGTCGGGCGATGGAGATCACCCGTGATGCGATCAACTCCACCGCGGCCGCGCCCGCGCGCTCCGAGCAGGCGCCGGAATCCATCCCGGAGCCGCCCGAGCAGGATGATCGGACGCGCAAGATCGAATCCGAATTGACGGGCTTGCTTGAGAAGCCGCTCCGCGACAGCGCCCAGCAGATCGCCCGCGAAAAGCAGGCGATCGAGGCACAGCCGGGCGTCACCGCGTACGCCAAGCTCGCCAAGCTCATGGAGCGCAATCGGCACGATGCGCGAATGATGCTCGAAGGTGCTGTGCGGTTGCTGCACTCGACATGGAAGAGGTGCTGGCACACGACCAAGCAGGTCGCGGGCACCATCACGCCCAAGGTGATCGCCGACATCCTCTACCGGGTGCTGAAGGACCACCACTGGCCGTAGTGCCGGAGCCGCGATGCGGCGGCTTTCATCAGCCCTGGGCGCGAGCCCAGGGTCGGGCCGGGGCAAGCATCCGCGTCTCTCTCTGGTCCGAGCCCCGAAGGGGCGGCTCTGCTGGATTTCCGAGAGGCACGCATCGGGCAGTTCGAGGCAAGGTAGATCACAGGCGGGACGCCTGTGCCACGAGATGAGGTAGAGCAAGAAGCCAAGCCCGGGCTTCACAGCCCGGGTGCCTTCGCGAATGCCTGATGCCCAATGCCTGATGCCTGATACTCACCAATGCCCAGTGCCCAGTCCCCAGTGCCTCCCCCCACCGTCTCCATCCTCATGCCCAACCGAAACCGGGGGCGGTTCATCGAGCAGGCGATCGCTTCGGTGCTCAACCAGACGTACCGGGACTTCGAGCTGATCGTGTGGGACGACGGGTCGACGGATGAGTCGCTGGCGATCGCGCGGAGGATCCAGATGCGCTCGGGGTCGGCCGATCCGCGGCTGCGGATCTTCGAGGGCGAACCGCGCGGGATCGCGGCGGCGCTCAAGTCGGCGCACGAGCAGGCCCGCGGGGGTTTCATCGGCTGGGTCGATTCCGATGACCTGCTCGGCAAGACCGCGATCGCCGACACGATGACGCTGCTGGCCAACCGGCCGGATGTCGGGGTGGTGTACACGGGGTTCGTGGTCATCGACGAGGACTCGAAGGTCAAGGGCGTCGGCACGCGGTGCAGGATCCCGTACTCGCCCGAGCGGCTGCTGATCGACTTCATGACCTTCCACTTCCGGCTCTTCCGGCGGTCGGTGTTCGAGGCCGCGGGCGGGGTTGATGTGGGGTACAGCACGAGCCCGGACTACGACTTTTGCCTGCGAGCATCGGAGGTGACGGCGTTTGCGCACCTGCCCAAGAACCTGTACGGGTACCGGGTGCACCCGGGCTCGATCTCCGAGTCGCGGCGGACCGAGCAGCGCGAGAACTCGGCGAGGATGGTCAGGGCAGCGCTGGAGCGTCGGGGGCTTGCCGACCGCTTGGCGCTGCGCGTGGATGAGGCGGGGAAGTTCCACATCGAGCCGGTCGCCGGGGCGGGAGCCGCGCCGGGGCCGGGGGCGATCGCCGACGCCGGGCCTCCCGGGGGTGAGAATCCCGCGTGACAGATTCCTCTCCCAGGGTGCTCACGGACGGCGAACAATCCGCCATGAACCGGACACTTCGCCGTGTGCTCGCCGCGATCCTCTGGCCGATCTCCGCCTTGAGCGCGCGGGCCCAGCCGCTGCCCTCGGGGTACGACGCGGGCGACGATGTCTTCTACCAGATCATGCCGATCGCGTGGCGATCTTCGGCAAGCCGGTGCGCTGCGGCCGAGGCCGCGGGCGCTGCGGGGGCCGACACGCTGCCGATGGAGGTGCGTTACCGGTTCGGGGACTTCAAGGGGATGACCGAATCGCTGGACTACCTGTCAGCGCTGGGCATCACGGGCGTGTGGATGACCCCGATCTTCCCCAGCCCGGCGTACCACGGGTACCAGCACGGCGCGATGGACAAGGTCAACCCGTGGTTCGGATCCGAGCAGGACTTTACCGACTTCGTGAAGGCCGCGCACGCGCTGCACATCAAAGTCTATATCGACATGGTGGCGTACGGGATCACCATGGATTCGCCGTGGTTCAAGAACGCGCTGGCCGATCCCAGCGGGCCCGATGCCAGGATGCTGGCGATCACGGATACGCCCGAGGTCCTCAAGCCGGGGCCGACGGACAAGAAGTACCCGAAGATCCAGGGGTACTCGTTCAAGACCTGGGACGGGGCGCAGATGGGGATGGTGCACTGGGACCTGCGCAACCCCGCGGCGCGGGACCTGGTGATCGGCTGGTCGAAGAAGTGGCTGGACCCCAACTCGGACGGGGATTTCACCGACGGTGTGGACGGCTATAGGCTCGACCACGTGTGGAGCCGGTACCAATCGGGGCCGGACGGGTGGGGGTACACCATGAAGGACTTCTGGATCCCGTGGAAGACCGCACTCCAGAAGGTCAACCCGAAGGTGTTCACGTTTGCCGAACAGGCCAAGTGGGAGACCAACGGGGTCGACCTGCTGCCGGCGCACGATGCGGCGTTCACCAAGCCATTGCTGTTTGCCGTGCGCGAGGCGATCAAGGGGGGGAAGGCCGGGAAGCTCGCCGAGGCGATGAAGACGGCGCTCAAGGAGATCCCCGACGGTCGGACGCTGCTGGCGACCACGGGCGATCACGATGTGGACCGGGTCGCGTCGTCGCTGGGCGGGGATGAGAAGGACAACCTGGAGCGTGCGAAGCTGGTCGCGGGGATCCTGATGCTCCAGGCGCTGCCGCCGGTGATCTACATGGGCGACGAGATCGGGATGCGGGGGACGGCGGGTGATTTCCACAGCGATGCCAACGACATCCCGAGGCGCGAGCCGTTCAAGTGGACGGCGATCGCGGGCGCGCCGATGACGGACTACGAGCGGCTGAACACGGCGGCGTACGCGGCGCGGATCAGCAAGGACCACGACGGGCGGAGCGTGGAGGAGCAGCTGGGCAAGGGAGACTCGCTGCTGGAGCTGTACAAGCAGATGATCCGGATCCGCCGGGAGAACGTGGCGATCCGGCGGGGGGACTACCTGCCGATGAAGCTGGAGAAGGGCGACGAGGCGGTGTGGTGCTTCGCGCGGATTCACGAGAAGCAGCGGTTTGTGGTGGCGATCAACGTGGGGGCGGAGGAGAGGACGGTGACGTTCACGCGCGACGGGGAGGCGTGGAACGGGAAGGACATCGGGCCGTGGAAGGGTCGGACCAAGTACGAGGTGCTGGGGACGCAGAGGCTTGTGATGCACCGGATCACGGTGCCGGGGTTCGGGGTGGCGGTGGTGAAGATGGACAAGCCGTGAAGGCGGTGGGCCACGCGGTGCGGAGACGGGAACGAAGAGGGCAGGCGGGCATTTCATCGGATCGAATGCGTGTCGGCATCGTGCTTTGCCGCGGTGATGTGGCGCGTCGAGCGCTTGGCACACACACGCGGCGGCGGGACACCCGGGATCCCGCCGCCGCGGCCAATGAGGCGGACGATCGGGCGATGGATCGTCTGCCGATTGCAGGGGCACAAGAGACCGATGGCTCGCGGCCGAGGATCTCCGGCGATCGGCGGGGCGTGCAACGGCGAGGTGACAGGGCTCGCGGAGGTCACCATCGACCGATCACAACGCTCGCCCGCCGATGCCGAAGAGAGAGGCCCGGCGGACGCCCTGGGCGCCGGACCGTTGCGGCGAACGCTGGAAGATGCACAGCGCTGCGGTTGCGCGAGTATGTTGCTCTTGCTTGATATCAAGCCCCCTTGGTGTTGACGACGAGCGAACTGCGATGACACTACAAGCCCGTTGTGCGGGTGTCAATGGGTTCACGATGATCTGCGCGCAGAACTAGTGCGCACGACAATCCCGGTCTTGTCGCACTCCTGTTTTTCACACGGAATTGTGTGACATCTTGCGAATGCCGCTCAGCGTTGTGTGCGCTGATGACACAGCGCTGAGTTACGAAGGAGCGGAGGGGAAAGATCGAATACGATGAAGGCGTGGGTGGAAGGGTGGAGCACACCTCGGAGGGACGATGGAGGAAGATTCGGCCAACTCCGGGGATGCGCGGGTCTGTGTCGAGCGGGTGTGCACGAAGTGCGGGTACGACCTGGCGGGATTGCGCTTCGACGGCGTGTGCCCGGAGTGTGGGCTGGCGGTGCGTGAGAGCGCAGCGCCCGCGGCGGAGGCGATCCATGGGCCTGCTCGCGATGCGATGATGCTGGGAGTGCTGGCGCTGGTGCTGAGCCTGATGTGCATCGGAGTGCCGCTGGGGTTGCCCGCGGCGGTGCTCTCGCTGCGGTGCGCAGCGCAATCGCGTCGGCTCACCGGGCGGGATGGGTACGCGCTGGCGGCGAACACAGCGCTGATCGGGCAAGTCTGCGCAGCACTGGCGATCGTGATCTCGGTGCTGTGGTTCCTGTCCGTGATGCGGGCGGGGCTGCTGTGGTAGAGGCTCGCAGCGCAGAGTCCGCGCAGGCGGCGGAGGGCTGGCGTCAGAAGAGGGAGAATGCCGACGCCCACCCGCGATCGGGAAGGAATTCAGGAAGAAGCGCCGGCGGCGACTTTGGAGGCGGCGAGCCGGGCTTTGTCGGCTTCGGCGCTGGTCGCCAGGCGGAGGATGTTGGCCTGGGTCATGTTGGCGCCCACGAGCTGGCCGGTGATGCGGCCCTCGCACATGACGACGATGCGGTCGGAGAGGGCGAGCAATTCGGGCATCTCGCTGGAAACCAGGAGGACGGCAGCGCCGGCTTCGGCGGCGGCGCGGATGAGCTTGTAGACCTCGGCCTTGGTGCCCACATCGATGCCGCGGGTGGGTTCATCGAGCAGGAGCACGCGGGTCTGGCGGCCCATCCAGCGGGCGATCAGGAGCTTCTGCTGGTTGCCGCCGGAGAGCTCGCCGGGGAGGGAGGCGGTGGAGGCGGCCTTGACGCGGAAGTCGCGCATCTTCTCGCCGACGAGGTTGCGCTCGCCCGCGGGCCTGCGGAAGCCGAGTCTGGAGGCCAGCCGCGGGAGGAAGGGCATGAGGATGTTCTCGTCGATGCCCAGGAGGAAGAAGAGGCCCTGGAGGCGGCGATCTTCGGGGACGTAACCGACGCTGCGCGGGATCGGTCCGCCGGCGGCGCCGGGGGCGGAGAGTGAGATGGGCTTGTTCTCGACGAGGACCTGGCCCTGGGCGCGGGGGTCGAGGGCGAAGATGGCATCGAGCAGTTCGGAGCGGCCGGCGCCGACGAGGCCGCCGACACCGAGGATTTCTCCGCCGCGGACGGCGAGCGAGATGTCCTTGAGCTTTCCGGGCGATCCGAGATGGCGGACCTCGAGCAGGGGCGGGGCGGCGGTGTTGATCGCGTGGGGTGTCTGGGAGCCGGCGAGCTGGCGGAGGCCGGCGGCCTCACCGTCGTTACCTGTGGCGCCCTTGGGGCCGCCCTGGTCGGGGGCGTGGGCGCGGGCCGTGGGGGACTGGAGGCGGCGGCCGATCATCTGTTCGATGAGGGTGGGCTCGTCGATGTCCTTGACGGCGCTGGTGGCGACGAACTTGCCGTCGCGCAGGACGGTGACGCGGTCGCAGACCTGGAAGATCTCTCCCATGCGGTGGGAGACGTAGACGATGGTGAGACCGTCGGCCGCGAGCCTGCGGGTGATTTCGAGGAGTCGGTCGGCCTCGGCGACCGAGAGTGAGCTGGTGGGTTCATCGAAGACGATGAGCCGCGGGGCGTGACCCCCACTCCCATCATCATGACCGCCCGCGCTGGCGTGAGCGCCGCCGGTTCCGGGCTTGCCCTCGTCGAGGGAGGCGGCGATCTGGCAGATCTGGCGGCGACCGGGGGCGAGCGAGCCGAGCGGGGCCTGGACATCGATGCCGGGGTCGAGCTTGTGGACGAGGCGGGCGGCACGGTCGTTCATCGCGTGGCGATCAACCCAGAGGCCGGCGGGACCCTTGCGGGGCATGTCGTGGAGGCAGAGGTTCTCGGCGACGGTGAGGTTGGGGCACTGGGCCAGCTCCTGGTGGACGATGCGGATGCCCGCGTGGAAGGCATCGTCGATGGAGCCGGGCTTGAGGGCGCGGCCGGCGATGGTGATGGAGCCGGTGTCGGGCTTGTGGAGGCCGGCGATCGCCTTGCCGAGGGTGGACTTGCCTGCGCCGTTCTCTCCCATGAGCGCGTGGACTTCGCCGGCGGCGAACTCGACGGAGACATCGTCGAGGGCCTGGGTGATGCCGAAGCGTTTGGAGATGTGGGAGGCGATGAGGAGAACGGCATCAGGCATGGGGCCTCAGGCATCCGTGAAAGGCGCCGGGAACGGGCGTGCACAGAGCAGACACGGTAAGAAAAAAGCCGGGCTTGGGCAAGCCCGGCTCTCGTGTATTTCACTGAAGCCCAGTGTCTTATGCCTGGTGGCTTCCCTTACTTCTTCTTCAGCCACTTCTGCCACAGGCCCTCGTATTCCTTGACGTTGTCCTTGGTGACGATGGCGAGCTTGAAGGTGTTGATGACCTTCTCGGGGGCCTTGTCATCGTGGAGCTTGTTGACGAGCATGACGACGGACTGGTATCCCCAGCCGTAGCAGTCCTGGCCGATGAGGCACTGGACCTGGCCGGACTTGACGTACTCGAGCTGCTCGGGGAGGGTGTCGACGGAGACAACCTTGGCCTTGTCGTAGATGCCATCGAGGGCGTTCTGGGTGAACAGGGGCCAGCCGCCGACCATGGCCCAGCCGGAGATCTCGGGGTTGGCGTTCTGGACCTGCTGGACCTTGGCGGCCGCGTCGTTGGCGGTCTCGGCGTGGTAGTAGGTGTCCTTGACCTTGATGTCCTTGAACTTGGCGAGCTCTTCCTTCACGCCGCGCACGCGGGTCTGGAGGTTGGGGGCGTTCTGGTTGCCGGCGAGGATCGCGACGGTGCCTTTCTCGCCCATGGCCTTGGCGAGCTGGCGGGCGACCTCGCGGCCGGCCTCGGCATCGTCGATGCCGTAGTAGGCCATGCGCTTGCTCTTGGGGGCGTCGGAGTCGAAGGTGACGACCTGCACGCCCTTGGAGACGGCATCGTCGATGGCGCTGGTGAGGAGGTTGGCGTCCGAGCAGGAGATCGCGATGCCATCGGCGCCCTGGGAGACGAGCTGCTCGACGAACTGCGACTGCTGCTGGGCGTCCTCGTTGGTGGGGGTGCGCCAGTTGGGCTTGATCTCGATGTTGAGCTTCTTGGAGAGGTCGCGGCAGGCATCCTCAGCGCCCGTGCGGGCGGCCTGGAAGACGGGGTTGGACTGGCTCTTGGCGACCACGCCGATGACCAGGGACTTCTTGGCCGGTCCGTCGGCCGGTGCGTGTCCGAGGCCGAGGATGACCGAGCCGGAGGCGGCGAGCAGGCCGGCGGCGAGCAGGCGAAGGGCGGTACGCGTGTTCATATGTGGATTCTCCGTCGGGGCGTGACCTGGTTGGATAGACGCGGGGAGGGTAGCGGGGTTCCGGGGGGCGTGGCGAATCGCGGGGCGTTGGGGATACGCGGCCCGGGCAGACCCGGTGCCGCGGGAGTGTTCTCTCTGGAATGAGAAACGCCCGCGTGCGGGGACGCGGGTGTGGGAGGGAATGGACGGTGCGGAGGGCCGGAGCGCGGGGGCGTGGTCTGCGCGGCGCAGAGAACTACTTCGGGGCCACGGCGCGGTCTACATCGGCGGGGAAGGTCAGGGCAATTCAGGGTTCCCGGGATCGGCGCTCGCGGGCGGGAACGGCGGAGGATCATTGCGATGAACGCGGGTCGTCAAGCGGTAATCCCGCCGCGGGGTGCAAACCCCGGGGCGGGAAGAGGGGCAGCGGGGGGCCGGCACGGCAGCCGCGAGCGGATCCGGGCCAGGACCGGTCCCGCGGAACGTCAGTGGCTGGTGCCGCCGGGGCCGGTGGTCTTCCACTTGCAGGTGGAGGTGCCGGCGGAGCAGGAGTTGCCGGCGTCGCAGTCGGTGGTCTTGCAGGTGAGGCCGATGCCGTCGGCGCAGTCGCACGTCTTGGCGGCCGTCACCTCGGCGTCGTTGCCGGCGGCGACGACGGAGAATCGCTCGGGGTGGTGAGAGGGGCGGTTGATGTCGACGGTCCACTTGTCGTTGGAGGCCGAGACGACGGCGCCGGAGACGCCGGGGTTGTTGCCGGTGAAGAGGCCGGCGAACGTGGGATTGCCGCTGGAGTCCGAGGAGGTGACCAGGTCGTCGACGGCCTTGCCGCCCAGCCAGAGGGAGAACGACTTCTTGGCACCATCCCAGGTGAGCAGGATGCCGTCGTAGTCCAGGACTTCGCCGGTGTTGCTGTAGAGGACCGAGCCCTCGGCGGGGACGGTCGGCATCCCCGCGGTCGCGGCGGCGCCGAGGCTTGGATCGGCCGGGAGCGGTGAGAAGGACATGAGGGATGCGGCAAGCAGCGCGAGCGTGGTGAGCATGTATGGCCTCTAAGTATGGAGACGGTCCGACCGTGCCGCGTCGAACGCTCGGCGCGGAGCGGGCGGAAAGAAGGCGGGATGTATCGCACCGCGCAGACGCACCGGGCAGACGCACCGGGGAGGCGCACCGGGGAGGCAACCGCCGGTCCTGCAGAGCTCATCGGCCAACGAGGGCCTGAGCGTGGGTGGCTCCGGGGTGTCGGTGGCCCGCTGCGCTGGGCGACTGCGTGGTGAAGCCGTTACCTGCCCCGGTCGGGGGAGGTTGGCGGGGCGGGCTGTGCGCTGCGGAAATCGGAGAGGAAGGCGTCGGTCGCGGACTTGAGTTCGGGGGGCTCTCGGTCGAAGAACGTGTACGCGAACCGGCGGATGCCGGTGATTCGCTGTGGCTTGCGTCCGGCGTCGGTCTCGTCGGCGGTGACGATGGTGCGCCACTCGCGCAGCTCGGGCAGGCCCTGGTCGTTGCGGGCCAGGAGCATGAAGTCGCTGCGGCGGTAGAGCTGGCGCGGGTCCTTCTCCTGGTTGCGGTCGATCGTGTCGCGGAAGACGTCGAGCCAGGTGCCCGGCTGGGAGGGATCGGGAGGGACGATCGCGAGGTTGGGCTGGCGGCAGAGGGCGACCGACGCCACGGTGATCGGCCGCTGGAGAAGATCTGCCGGGCCGGCGAGCCAGGACTGGGTCACGCCCGCGTAGATGCAGCCGCGGGCGTCAAAGTGCGGAGATTCGGGCCCGGCCGGACCGTCGCAGGGGTAGGTCAAGACGCGGTAGCCGGCGGAGGACTCATCCCAGGCGCGAACCCACACCTGCCCTTCGCGGGCGTTCCAGTACTGCTGGAAAAGCGTGCGCGAGGTGTCGGGGCCGTCGGCCTTGCACGGGAAGATCACCACCCAGGAACTGGACGGGGTCATCCAGCTGTGGATGCAGAATCGCTCCTGCGCCACCAGGGTGGGGGCGCCGGAAGGGGAGAGGTCGTACTCGTTGACCCAGCGCTCGTCGGTGTCACAGACGACCTTGAGACAGCGAGCGTTCTGGAGCCGGCCGCGCCAGGATTCGATATCGCGCTGGAGTGACTCTGGGAGGTGCGTGATCGAGGCGGGATCGCGGGCGAGCGCCACGACCGGAGCGAGCTTGGCCTCCTGGGGCCTGACTACCGGGGGATTGACCGCCGCGGGCTGGGACTTGGCGGGCTGGGACTTGGCGGGCTGGGACTTGGCGGGCTGGGACTTGGCGGGCATGCTCGCCGAAGTTCCGCCCGCGGGCTGGAGCAGGAAGATCAGCGTGATCGCGAGCTTGATGGGCGCGTACGACGCGGGCGTCATTGGAGGGTCCCCGGAATCAGCGCTCGGCGGTGCGAACGGTCGAAAACTACTGCGAGGATCGCGGATCGTCAAGGTGATTTACCGCCGGTGCCGGACGCGGAGGCGAGAATTCGGGCGCGGCGTGCAAGAACTGGTGTGCGGCGCAGGGGGTGTGGGGCGAGAGCCGGTCGTCGCGTGGATCGCGGCGGGGGATGCCGCGGGGGCGTGTGGTCAGCGCGCGCCGGGGGTGAGGCGGACCTTGGCCTGGTCGAGGACGACGGCGGCGATGATTGCGGCGCCCATGACGATGTCGGTGTACGCCTGGTCGATCTCGAGGATGAGCATGGCGTTGGAGATGAGCTGGATGAGGACCGCGCCCAGGACAGCGCCCAGGGCCGAGCCGCGGCCGCCGGAGAGCGAGGCGCCGCCGATGACCGAGGCGGCTATCACGCGGAGCTCGTAGCCGTTGCCGGCGTTGGGCTCGGCGGCGCCGAGGTAGCCGAGGTAGACGCAGGCCGAGAGGCCGGCCATGGCGCCCATGAGGGTGTACATGATGATCTTGACGCGGCCGACGGGGACGCCGGCGTAGCGGGCGGCGGTCTCGTTGCCGCCGATCGCGTAGGTGCGGCGACCCAGGACGGTGCGGCCGAGGATGATGATGCCCACGAGCATGACCAGGAGCATGAAGAGCACGGGCATCGGGTAGAGCCCCTTGGCCCACTCGGCATGCCAGGAGGAAGGGAAGATCTTGGCGAGCTCGAGCTTGAAGAAGCCGGTGGTGAAGGACTCGGGGAAGTTGAAGATGGACTGGCCCTGGGTGAGGACAAAGACGATGCCGCGCAGGACGGCCATCATGCCCAGGGTGATGATGAAGGGGTGGACGCGCAGGCCAACGATCATGGCGCCGTTGGCTGCGCCGCAGGCAGCGCCGACTCCGCAGCAGACCAGGATTCCCGCGGCGACCGCGAGGATGACACCGGGTCCGCCCTGGGAGCTGGCAAGCTCGGCGTACGAGACGCCCAGCCAGCGTGCCTGTATCGCCCGCAGGGCCATCGCGCCCAGGACGGCGGCCAGCGCGTAGATCGAGCCGATGGAGAGGTCGATGCCGCCCATGACGATGACGGCGGTCATGGCGACGGCCATGATGGCGATGAACGAGGCGTCCTTGGCGAGCAGGACGAGGTTCTGGGCATCAAGGAACTTGTTGACCTGGACCTTGGTGACTTCCCTGGTGGCGGGGTCCTGCACGCGGACGAGCTTGGTGCCGCCGAGGAAGGTGAGGGCGGTCATGAGCAGGATGATGACCAGCACCAGGCCGGATTCCTGGGCGACCAGGAGGCGGCGGAGGAGGGGGCGGGCGGGGTGGTGGGGGTTCGAGGGTGGAGTCACCGTGGCCACGAATGGAGGTTCCGAGTAAAGAGCGGACGGTAGGTCCGGTGACGGGTGCGGGGTGGGGAAGCAGGCGGGTCAGGTGCGATTCAGGGAAGTCAGCACCTCTTGCCGCGAGGATGATGTGGAAGGGGAGGGAGAGAGGTAGCTGCGGGAAGCGGTGGCACGGGTCGGCGGCACGATCGTGGGGGTTCAATCGAGGGTCTGGATGCGTTCGGAGCGGTACTTGTCGATGACGTTGATGCTCTGGGAGTGCTTGTTGCCGGCGCCGAAGAAGCGTTCCTGGATGGTGTCGCCGGCGACGCTCTTGACGAAGCTGGCGTGTCCGTCGGTGAAGACGTAGTGCCCGCCCTCGGGGCCGTGGTTGTCGTCGGCGCGGAAGAGGCCGTCACCGTTGTAGTAGGCGTTGGTGGTAACGTCGTTGCCGTTGGTCTCGTCGCCGAAGAGGGGGGCGGCGGTGACGATGACCGACTCGTCGGTCTTGAGGCCGGCGAAGTAGAGGTAGCTGATGTTGTAGTAGGTGACATCGGCCTCGCCGCCGGGGACCTTGGGGACGTGGCTGAAGACCAGGGCGTTGGAGGTCGAGGGGCCGTAGTTGTTCTGGGTGTGGTTCATGATGGGATCGCGGCGGTCGGCGGGACAGGTCAGCGCGCCGAAGCCGTCGATGTAGCGCCGCATGAGGGGCGTGGTGTTGTTGTCGGCGTAGTGCTGGCCGGGGTCGTCCTCGTCGGCGCTGTCGCCGACCCAGACGGGCTTGTAGCTGGGGTAGGTGGTGTCGCCGATCTGGTTGAGGCTGAAGAGCCCGGCGAGCCCGCCGTTGATCCACTGCTGATCGAGGTTGCGTCGCCCGCCGGTGGTGTTCTTTCCGGCCCAGCGGTCCTTGCCGGCCTGGTTGAAGGGGATGAGCGGATACCAGTCCTTGCTGTCGCGCGAGTAGAGGGTGAAGGCCAGGCCCATCTGGCGGACGTTGGAGAGGCATCGCGCGGCCTTCGCCGTGGCGCGGGCCTTGCCGAGGGCCGGGAGCAGGACACCGATGAGCAGCGCGATGATCGCGATCACGACAAGCAGCTCGATGAGTGTGAAAGCCCTCGGGCGGCCCGTCGTGGAGGTGCGGTTCACGGGATCTCCTGAAAGCGCTTTATCTCGAACACGCTCATGTCGGACAAAGAAAGCTAGCGTGAGACTCGCGCGAGCGTCAAGAGAAGTGCAAATTGTGGGACGATCTGAGGAGGAGAATATCTGCAATTGCTTGTGGGCTGGAGGGCTGGAGGATGGGTTATGGGAGGTTGTGGGGGATTGGATGGGCAGAATTACCTATCAATACCATGACATTATCCGACCACAGGGTCGCCAATTCAGCGCAAAAAGCGCTTCCATCGAGGGGTGTTCCGCGTACGCTGTGGTTGGTCGGGAGATTGTGGTTTCGCGGTCTTTTTAAGGTATGTTCAGCAAGTCCTGGTAGGGCCTGCTGCGGTGCCGGACGCGGACTGGCGATCTCCGCTTTTTGGAGGTACCCCATGAGAGTCCAGGCTTTTGCTTCCGCCGCGGTCCTCGCGGCATTGGCCGGCAGTGCGTCGGCCCAGATTACGATCGACGGCGTCCGTGACGCGGCGTACGGCAACGACTCGACGGCCAAGTGGGTTCAGGCGAACCCGACGCAGTTCGGTGACAACGTGCCTGTCCCGTTCGATACGGCGAGCGTGGACCGCGGCATCGAGGTGAAGATCCCGATGTCGGCCCTGGGCGGGGCGACGACGGTGAAGCTGGTCGCGTTCGTGAACGCGGGCTGCAACTGCTACCTGTCGAACCAGGTGCTGGGCGGGCTGTCGGGCCAGCTGGGCAACCTGGGCGGGCCGGGCGGCGTGAACTTCCAGACGCTGGGCGGGACGCAGACGGTCACGATCAACGTGGCCTCGCTGCCGGTCTTCACGCCCACGCTGGACGGTCAGCGTGACGCGGGGTACAGCTCGGTGCTGGCCTCGCAGAACAATTTCACGGGCTTCGGCAACTCCACGACGGGGACGGTGACCGGCGGCGGCGGTTCGGAGCTGGACAACCTGCACGCGGCGTACGACTCGGCCGGCGACAACCTGGTGCTGTTCATCGGGGGCAACCTCGAGGCCAACGGCAACTCGCTGGACATCTTCGTGGACGCGGTCGCGGGCGGGGACAACACGCTGCAGTCCGGCGCCGTGTACGGCTCGGGGCGTCTGAACAACATGGCGGGCCTTACGTTCGAGACCGGGTTCGACCCGGACTTCTACGTCGGCATCAACGGGGACGGGACGAACATCTACGTCGATGCGGGCGTGGTGGCCTCGGGCGGCGCGGGCTGGTACGTGGGCTACAGCCAGGGGTACGGCACCCCGACGGGCTTCAGCCCCGGCGACTCGGGCGCGCCGCTGGTGATCCCAGCGGTGGACAACTCGAACGTCGGCGGCGTGGCGGGCAGCCCCCCGGAGGCCTCGCACGACTTTGCCAGCGGCAGCGAGTTCGACAACGTGTTCGCGCGCAAGATCGGGCGGTTCCTGTACGTGTTCGTGGGCGGGAACATCGAGAGCAGCTACAACCACCCCGAGTTCTACCTTGACGTGGCCTCGGGCGGCCAGCACACGATGAACCCGTTCAACGTGGACATCGACTACAACGGCCTGAACAAGCAGGGCACCGGCGGCGACGGGTACGGGTGCGCGGGCCTGACCTTCGACAGCTCGGGCGACTACGGGGACTTCGAGGCCGACTACTGGATCAGCTACGGCACCAACGGCGCCGAGCAGTACGGCAACGCGGCCGCGCTGCGGACCGACGGGGCGTACCAGGACTCGGGCAACAACCTCGACTACGGCGCCTACGACGGCGGGGCCAAGCCCGCGAACAACCCCGTGACCTTCGACGGGTACTTCAACGCCGTCGAGAACCTCCAGCTGGTGGGCACGGGCACCAACATCTACACGTCCTACGCCCCGCGGACGGCCGGGCTGAACAACCTGATCCCGCCGTACGGCTCGGTGGCGCCCGTGGGCGTGCCCGGGCTGATCGAGATCTCCTGCGACAACATCAACATCCTCGGCGTGACGGGCTCGACGGCCGACTACGCGGCGGCGGCGGCCGTGACGACGGGCATCGAGTTCAAGATCGACCTGTCGGAGTCCAACTGGCACCCGGACGACCCCGGGACCGCGTACCCGATCATCAAGCTCGCCGGGTACATCAACAGCGGCGGGCACGACTACATGTCCAACCAGGTGATCGGCGGCCTGCCGGTCGGCTACGGGAACATGGGCCATCCGTGCAACGTCGACTTCAGCGCGATCGACGGCGATCAGTTCGTGATCATCTGCCCGGCGGACGTGGACGGCACGGGCTTTGTCGACACGGACGACTACGACTACTTCGTGACCAAGTTCGAGGCCGGCGATGACGAGGCGGACTTCGACGCCTCGGGCTTCGTCGACACGGACGACTTCGATGCGTTCGTGCGGTGCTTCGAGCGCGGGTGCTGAGAGGCAGGCACCAGGTACCAGTGAGAACCAAGTTCGGACCCGGCCGGGTGGCCGGGTCCGTTTTCTTTTTGAAGAGAACGTACAAGGCACGGCGGAAAGGGGTGAACACCGAGAACGGACGGTGGGCACCGCATCCATCGCTTTCTCGATCGTCTCTGTGTCGCTCTGTACCCTCGGTGTCCTCCGTGTTCTCTTCTTGCGGGCCGCATAGGCGATCAGAGGCGCAGTTCCCAGAAGCCCGCGTCCCACCACTGGTCGAACTTCCGGCCGACCTGGTGGAAGACTCCGACTTTCGTGAAGCCCAGGGCCTCGTGGAGGCCGATGCTCGCGTCGTTGGGCAGGGCGATCCCGGCGACGGCGTGGTGGAAGCCCTGGGCGCGCAGGCGATCGAGCAGGGCCTGCATGAGGGACCTGCCGACGCCGCGCCGGTGGGCATCGGGGGCGACGTAGACGGTGGTCTCGGCGGTGAAGCGGTAGGCATCGCGGTCGCGCCAGGGGCTGGCCTTGGCGTAGCCGGCGAAGCGGTCGTCGAGCTCGGCGATCAGCCAGGGGTGCTTCTGGCGGCCCTTGTGCCAGTACTCGCGGAACTGTTCATCGGTCGACTGCTGGTATCCCCAGTGGATGGTGGAGTGGTGGATGAAGTGGTTGGTGAGGGCGTTGGCCGGCGGGACATCGCGAGGTTCGAAGTCGCGGATGAGCATGGCGCATGGTACGAGACGAGGAATTGCCACGGGCGCAACGGCGCCGGTAGACTCCGGGCCGGGAGGGATGGCCATGATGAAGAACCTACTTTGGGGGTCGATGGGCGTGTGGACGGCGGTGGTGCTGTCGGTGGTTCGGGGGAGCGCCTGGGCGCAGGACAGGCCCGCTCCCGTGGAGAGCCGGCCGGCGGATGCCACGCCGTCCCCGCGGATGCCGGAGAAGCCGACCGAGCGCGATGTGGAGCGGGTGTTCGTCGGGCTTGAGACGATCGGGGTGCTGGATCACTACCGCAAGCTCACGCCGGCGGATGCGGCGTGGTTCACCGATGGGGAGTCGACCATCGACGCGGGGATGCGGCTCTGGCACGGCCTGTCCACGCGGATGCCCAAGAGCCGCGTGGCGGCCTACGGCCGGTCGGCGGAACGCAAGGGGTGCAAGGACCCGCTGGTGATGTTCTTCGCGGCGTGGGCGAGCGACCAGGACCAGTACCTGCCGGCGACCGAGGTGAAGCTCCGCGAGGCGGAAGGGTCGTTCGAGGGATCGGGGTATCCGCGCGTGTTCCTGGGGGCGATCCGTTGCCGCCGGGGATGGTGCCTCAGCCAGCAGGACAAGGACGCCGAGGCGCAGGCGGAGTTCGCGGAGGGAATCCGGGACTGCGCGGCGTGGCTCGCGGAGGCGAGCGCGGCGGGGATGGAGCCCCGGTACCTGCTGCTGCACACGCAGTGGCTCGTCGAGGAGTACCTGCCGACGGAGGTGTCGCGCCGGCTGGTGGATGCGATCGAGGCGGACACGGGTGTGAACCGGTGGCTCGCGGCGACCCTCGACGGTGTGTGGGAGGTTCGGGCGGCGTGGGAGGCGCGGGGGACGGGCTTTGCGGACACGGTGACGAGGACGGGTTGGAAGGGGTTCGCCGAGCACCTCGCGGCGGCGCGGAAGTCCCTGACGCGGGCGTACGGCCTGGACGCCAGGAACCCCGAGGCGCCCTCGCTGATGATCCGGGTGGCGATGGGAGAGAGCACGGAGGACGAGGAGAAGCTGTGGTTCGACCGTGCGACGGGGGCGCAGATCGACTACATGCCGGCGTACAACGAGTACTTCTGGGCGCTGCGGCCGAGGTGGGGCGGCTCGCACGAGCAGATGCGGGCGCTGGGGGAGTGGTGCCGGTCGACGGGGCGTTACGACACGAACGTGCCGTTCCAGTATCTGCGGGCGATCAACGACATCATGGAGGAGACGCGCGACGTCAAGACCGGATGGGGGGACCCGGGGGTGTTCGCCGTGTCGATGGAGGTGCTGGAGAAGTCGGCCCAGGGCGCGTGGCAGGAGGACACAAGGGAGTGGTACCGCGGCGTGGCGGTGGCGGTCTGCTGGTGGGCGGGCAGGCCGCGGGACGGGTTTGCGATCCTCGAGAAGCTCAAGTACCGGTTCAAGGACGAGGACGCGGTGAAGTGGACGCGCGGGGTGGCGGAGATCGTGCTCCGCGACACGCTGACGTTCGGGGGCCCGGAGGCGGACCTGTACGACCGCGCCGCCGGGGCGATCGGGGACAAGGACTACGAGGGCGCGGCCGGGCTCGCGGAGGAGGCGGCCCGGAAGTGCCAGGACAAGCCGCCGCCGATCCGCAAGGCGGCCGAGTCTAGAAAGGCCTCGACGCGGATGGTCGCCGACTTTGAGAAGGGCGACTGGGTCGAGCTGCGCCCCGGTCCGCAGAACCCGGGGTGGCGCCGCGTGTGGGGCAACTGGTCGGACCTGCCCGACGGCAAGGGCGTGGACTACAAGCCGGGGCGCGGGTACCTGGAGGCGACGACGTTCGCGAAACTCGGGCGACGGCTGGAGATGGAGACGACGATCCGGTTCCCCAGGTCGCCGCAGAAAAAAACCAGCGGCGGGATCGTGCTCGGGTACGAATGGTACACGGGGGCGACGTCGCGCATGCAGTCCATCGCGCTCGAGCCGGCGACGGGTCTGGTGCACATCGGCCCGGGGGCGATGTCCAAGACCGCGCAGACGGCGAAGTTCGAGTTCACGCCCGGCAGCGATGTGCACCTGCTGGTGCAGCTGTGGGACGACGGCGTCACGGTGTACGCCGACGGCAAGCCGGTGTATCGCGGCCAGATCCCGGCATCGCAGGATGGGTGGGTGCCCGGCGAGTGCGTGGGGCTGTGGGCGAGCAACGAGGAAGTTGAGCTGCGCGATGTCCGGCTGCGGAAGCTGTCGGCGGCGCCGGGGAAGCCGCCGAAGTTCTGAGAGCGGGCCCGGTCAACCGAGCCTGCGGCTCCCGAAATCCAGCCCCATCGCCTTCTTGGCCATGTAGAGCGTCTCTTCCGCGACCACGTTGGCCCTGCGGATGCCGGTCTTGATAACGTCCAGCACCCTGGCCTCGCCCTCGGGGGTTTCGAGGGTGGCGCGGCGTACGCGCATCGGCTCGATGAGGGCGTTGATCGCGGCGCCGACTTCGGCCTTGATGTGGCCGTCCATGACTTCCTTGCCGCCGGCGTAGTCGGCCTTGATCTGCTCGGCGCGGGCCTGGGGCAGGAAGGCATCGATGTACTGGGAGAGCGCGTTGTCGGGGGGCAGGGGGCTGGTGGTGGTCGGGCGGTCGGTCTTGATGGAGTTGATCTTCTTCTGGACGGCCTTGGCATCGTCGTAGAGGAAGATCGCGTTGCCGAGCGACTTACTCATCTTGTTCTTGCCGTCGACCCCCACGAGGCGGGCGATCCGGCCGATCTTGGCCTTGGGCACGGGGAAGACGGCGCCGGCGCCCGGGGTGCTGGGGCGGGCGTGCTCCTCGGCGGGGACGCGGTTGCCGACGCCGCAGTAGAGCTGGTTGAACTTGAGGGCGACATCGCGGCACATCTCGATGTGGGCCTCCTGGTCCTCGCCGACGGGGACGAGCTCGGGGCGGAAGGCCAGGATGTCGGCGCACTGGCCGACGGCGTACATGGGGAAGCCGAAGGGGTAGGACTCGCCCAGGCCCTTGGTGTCGATCTCGGTCTTGAGCGTGGGGTTGCGCATCACCTTGTTGAAGGGGATGAGCATCGCGAACAGGAAGGTGAGCTCGGCGATCGCGGGGATCTCGGACTGGAGGACGAAGGTCGATCTCTCAGGGTCAAGGCCGACGGCGAGCCAGTCCTTGACGATGCCCAGGGTGTTGGCGCGGATGTCGGCGGGCTTCTCGGCGAGCGTGGTGAAGGCGTGGATGTTGGCGATCAGGAAGTAGCAGTCGTACTGGTCCTGGAGCTTGAGGCGGTTCTCGAGCGAGCCGACGAAGTGGCCCAGGTGCAGGCCGGTGCTGGTGGGTGTGTCGCCGGTGAGGATGCGGGGTTTGTTGGAAGACATGAGGGGTGAAGGGTATGAGCGAGTAGCGAGCAAGGGAATGCGACACGAAGCGGGTCGGAACCTAGCGTGGGTTGGGCGCTGCCAGGATCGACAGGTAGGCCTCCCACGGGCCCACCTCGGGCTTGTACTGGAACGCGAGCGCCTTGGCGATCTGCGCGGTGTGGTTGAGGTCGTGGACGACCCAGGCGGCGAGCAGGTTGGAGATGGTGACGGGGCCTAGCGCAGGGTGCAGGCCGCGGCGGGCCAGGTCGGGGTCCTGGAGGTTCATGGCCCGCAGCGCCGCGAGGCCGCCGGAGCGTTCGCGATCGAAGAGATCGAGCAGCTGCGCGAGGGTGTGCCCGGGGAGCAGCGGCGTGTGGCCGGCGCGGTCGAAGGGATCGAAGGCGCGGGTTTGCCCGTGATCGAGGATGATGCGCAGGCGCGGGATCCAGTCGGTCTGGTCGTTGAAAACCAGGTGGGCGACGATCTCCTTGGCGCTCCATGTGCCCGGGCCGTAGTCGGGGAGCGTCCAGTCGTCGGGAAGGCCCGACAGGATCGCCCTGAGCACGGCGGGCGTGCGGGAGAGGATCGCGATCGCATCCTGGAGTGCGGGCTTCATGTCCTCAGATTAGCGGGCGTGTTCACGGCGGCGGCGCGCCGGGCACGGGCCGGCGAGCGCGGCGGAACGGCGGCCGGACCTTGATCCGGTACGAACGGATCCGCAATCGTGGAGGTCGGTCGCGTTATCGGCACGCGCACGTGCGCATGGAAGGGTGCTGGATGGGGATCGGAAGGGGGGTCGCCGGGGGGCGAACCGGCCGGGCGGCCCCGGCGTAAGCACTGCCACGAGGAGTCCCTGCCATGAGCCAGCCGTCGGAGAGCCCGGACAGGATCGGCGGAGCGTCGGGGGTCGCAGCGCTGCACGCGACCAAGCCTCGCAAATCGCTCACCCGCACGCTGCGGGAGTGGCTGGTATCACTGGCGTTCGTGCTGGCGATCATGGTGCCGGTGCGGTCATCGCTGGCGGACTGGAACGATGTGCCCAGCGGCTCGATGCGGCCGACGATCCTGGAAGGGGAGCGCGTGTTCGTGAACAAGCTCGCGTACGGGTTGCGGGTCCCGCTCACGCGGATGTGGCTGGCGCGGTGGGGAACACCGTCGCGCGGGGACATCGTGACGTTTGCTTCTCCCAAGGACGGCCAGCGCCTGGTCAAGCGCGTGATCGGGCTGCCCGGGGACCGGGTCGCGATGCGCAGCAACACGCTCTACATCAACGGTGAGCCGATGGCGCGGCAGGATGAGGGCCCGGGAGAGCCCAACCGGGTGAACAGCCTCCCGCCGCTGCCGACGCAGGTCCAGACCGAACTGCTGGGGCTGGCGCGGCACGCGATCACGCTCACGCCTTCGGTCCGCAGCCCCAGCACGTTCTCGGAGGTGGTGGTGCCCGAGGGCGAGTGCTTCGTGCTGGGTGACAACCGGGACGTCAGCGCCGATTCGCGCTTCATCGGCTTCGTGCCGCTCACGAGCATCTACGGCCGAGCGACCGCGGTGCTCTTCTCGGTGGATCCTGAGCACTGGTACATGCCGCGGTGGTCGAGGTGCGCGACGGGGCTGCGGTAGTCCTGGCGACGGTTCGGCAAGCGGCCCGCAACCGGCCTTGCTACGCGGTCGTTCCGGCCGCCTCGCGCTTCGGGAGCATCCCCACATCCGGGAACGACCCTCGCCCGAAGAACACGTACTCGGCGAGCCGGCGCATGGGCCAGAGGCGCAGCCCCGCGCACATGAACTCGGTCAGGGCTGTTGACCGGATGCCGCTCAGGGCCCGCCGCATGTACTTCCGTGAGATGAACCGGGCCGCGAAGCGCGCCCCCGCGTAGCTTTCGAGGCACCGCGTGTCGCCGGCGAGCCTCCGGGCGGTGAGATCGGCGGCGAGCGTCGAGAGGCGGATCGCCGGGTCGAGCCCGCCGGCGGTGAGCGGGGAGACAGCGCCCGCGGCGTCTCCGACCAGCAGGCCCCGGGGACAGGCGATCCTGCTGAGAATACCGTTGACGGGGATGAGCCCGCCGCGGCGCTGGGGTGCGATCGCGCCGGCGCCCGGCAGGCCGGGCCCGACCCTGCCCCGGAACTGCAGGAGCGCCTGGGCTGGATTGAACCGCTCGGGATATCCACCGACGCCGACGTGGATCTCCTGCCCGTCGTCCACGACCCAGGCGAGATACCCGGGGGCGATCCGGGGATCGAGGTGACAGTCCATCCGCGGCGGATCGCCGCCGGCGTTGACGGTGCCCGGGCCGGAAGCCGACGGCATGACATCCTCCACACCGACGATCCACTCGGAGTTGCGGTCCAGACCCAGGTCGGCGGCGAGTCGTGAGCGGGCGCCATCGGCGCCGATGATGAAGCGGGCGTGCAGGTCGAACGGGGCGCCGGCGTGCTCGCAGCGCAGGACTGATCCTTCGCCCGCGGGCCTGGAGTTGATGAACCGCGTCCCCGGAAGGAACACCGCTCCGGCGGAGAGGCTCTCGCGCAGCAGCCTGGAGTAGAGCCTCGCCATGCGGCCGACACGGAACTCTTCGTGCGGGCTCGTGAGCACCAGGGACCGGCCGGCGGGCGAGATCAGCCGCACGGTGCTCACCGCGGACCCGACGCAGTCGGCGGGGATCGGGAAGTCGTCGAGTGTCTTGCGGACGAAGATGCCGGTCGTGTGGATGTGGGAGGTGATGTCCGCCTTGCGGTCGATCAGCGTCACGGCAATGCCGCGGGCCGAAAGCAGCCGGGCGCACCGCAGGCCGGCCAGACCAGCGCCGACGATGGCCACCTCCGTGCGCAGGCACGGCCTCCCACCCGGTTGGGGTTGCCGAAGAAGGACCGACGGATCCGGGGGCCGGACCGTCCGGCGCACCCACGCTGAGCCATCGCCCCGGTGGTACGCCGCGGCGGGACCGTGCGTTCGCAGCGCCCGCGAACTGATGGGCGGGCGCGGTTACGCGGCCCTGTTCGCGGCGGGCGTGAGATTCTCGACCGCCGGAGATCCCAGCTCCACGGGGATTCGCACCGTGAAGCTGGACCCTCGTCCGGGCTGGCTCTGGACCTGGATCGATCCTCCCAGCAGGTGGACGGTGCGGGCCGTGATCGCCAGACCCAGCCCCGCTCCGCCGAACCGGCGGGTGGGGGTGGAGTCGGCCTGTCCGAAGGGGGCAAAGAACTGCTCGACCGCCTCGACATCGAGCCCCACACCCGTGTCCCGGACCGTGATCGCGAGCGTGGCCGGAGCGCCCGGACCGCGGGCGATCTCTCCCGTGAGGAAGATCGAGCCGCCGGGAGTGAATTTCACAGCGTTGGAGAGCAGGTGGCGCGCGATGTCCTGGATCCGGGGAAGATCGGACACCACCTCGACCTCGTCGCCGAGCCAGCGCACGTCGAGCACGACGCCCGACTCGCGCGTGCGCGCTCCGAGAGAATCGGCGACCCCGCGCAGGATCGCCGCGGGACGGAAGGGCCGCAGGTGAACGGTCGGCTCGCCGGACGCGAGCTCGGCGCAGCGGATGAGATCCTCGATGAGGGAGATGAGGCACTCGCCGCTGCGGCGCATCGACGCGGCGCAGTCGAATCGGTCGGCCTTGGAGAGCGTCTCGTCGGCGAGCAGGTCCCCGAAGCCCAGGATCGCGGTCAAGGGTGTGCGCAGCTCGTGGCTGATGTTGGCGAGAAACTGGGACTTGGCCCGCGCGGCGGCTTGCACCTGCTCCTCGAGGAGCCGGTCTTCGAGCTCGGTGACGATGGCGCCGGCGAACTCCCGGAACGCCTCGCGCTGGTCCGCGGAGAGTTCTCCCGCACGGCGATCCATGATGCACAGGGCTCCCACCGTTTCTCCGCCCCGCAGCGTAAGCGGCGCTCCGCCGAAGAAGCGCAAGCAACGGTCGGTGCTTGCGGCAGCACCGCCCGCGCATCCGGGGTCCTTGGCGGCATCGGGCACGACGAGAATCTCGCCGGCGGCCACCACCCGCCCGATGAACGCCTGCAAGTCCCCGGAGGCCCACTGCGCGGGGCCCGAGCAGGACTTGACCCATTGCCGGTCCTTGCCCGCAAGCGAGACCATGGCCAGCGGAACCGAGAAATAGCGGGCGACCAGGCGCGTGAGCCGGTCGAACCGTTCCTCGCGCGGCGTGTCCAGGATCTTGAGGTCGCGCAAGGCCGAAAGCCGTCGGGCCTCGGATTCAGGATCGGTAGGATGCAATCAGTTCCTCCACCGCAGGTATCTTCCGATCGGCTCGGCGAGGACCCCACATCATGGGGAAAGTCCTTCGATGGGATTCTGGAGTGTTCCAAGTAACATAACAGGTGTGCAATCGTGGGGTGCATGCCTTACGTGAGCGACGACGCGGGCACCATCCAGATCGCGGTCAGCACGTTGACGGTATTGAACAGCGCGTGCATCACCAGTGGAACCCCCAGCCGCTTGGTGCGTTCGTAAGCAAGCCCGATACCCACCGACAGCACGGCGATCGTGCTCAAAGCGTGCCCGGGCATGACCGGGATGTGCGCCGAGGTAAAGACCGCCGACGTCACGAGGATCGCGGCCCACGGCCGGCCGGTGAGCCTGAGCATCGCCGACTGGAGCCCGACGCGGTAGATCAGTTCCTCGAAGACCGGGACCAGCAGCACGAGGGTGGCGCGGAAGATCCACGCCCAGAGGGGGTCGTCGCTGCGGGCCAGCTGCTTGAGCGTCTCGTGCGCCAGCGAGTCGGGGGCTCGGGCATGCAAGATGCTCCAGATCGCCGCCGACGCCGACGAGGCCGCCAGCACGATCGGGTAGGTCAGCACGAAGCACCACAGCCCGACGGCAAGGTCCGACCACCGCGGTCGCACGCCGGCGCCGGGAGCCGACGGCAGGATCATCCGCAGCAGCGCCACGCCGGCGGCGATCCCCGCGATCGCGACCGAACCGTTCACGGCGACCTGCGCTTGCATGGGGGGGTCGATCCAGGAGGGCACGCCCAGGGACGCGTGCACGATGGCTCCGACGAACTGGCCCGCGAGGAAGATCAGCATCGCCATCGCCAGCCAGATCCACCAGGGGAACGGCTCGAGCTTCCTGAGACCCGCCCGCGCCAGCGAGCCGGGCCGGATGATGTCGGCGAACCAGAGGACGACCAGCAGCACCGGGGCGCCCACCAGGATCGCCAGCGTGACCCAGTCCTTGGCGCCCAGCGAGGGCATGGCGCCCACGTGCTCCGACGGCGGGGCCGCCAGGGGCGAGGCGGGGAGGCCCGCCGCGCACACCGACGGGACCAGGCCCGGGAGGGCGCACATCAGGGCGATCAGGACCAGGAACACGCTCGCCCCGCGGGGCGAACGCCCCGACCGGCCCGCCGCACGGGCGTGGGCAACAATCAGCCTCGGCCCCACCCAGGGGTCGGCTTTCCGGAGAGAACGTCCCCCCATGCCGCCCGTCAGCGCGACACTTCGTGAAATCGTCGAGCACAAGGCGCTCGAGGTTGCCGCCGCCAAGCAGCGCACCGAGTTTGCCGAGCTTGAGGCCCTGGTCGCCCAGGCCGAGCCGCCCCGCAACTTCTTCGCGGCGGTCACCAAGCATCCCAGGCAGGAGCACACGACGGTGATCGCCGAGATCAAGCGCAGGAGCCCCTCGGCCGGCCTGATCCGGCCGGAGTACGAGGGGGAGGGCTTTGCGCCGGAAGTCATCGCCAGAAAGTACGCCGCCGCGGGCGCTGCGGCGATCAGCTGCCTCACGGACGAACGATTCTTCGGGGGCCACCTGTCGTTCATCGATCGCGTGAAGGCGGCAGCGGCGCTGCCGGTGCTGCGCAAGGACTTCCTGATCGACCCCTGGCAGCTCTGGGAGTCCCGGGCCGCCGGGGCCGACGCGGTGCTGCTGATCTCCGAGTGCCTCAACGAGAGCCAGCTCGTTGACATGCTCATCCTCGCCCAGCAGCTCCAGCTCACGGTGCTGCTGGAGGTGCACGACGTGGTCAACCTCCTGCGGGTCCGGCCCCACGTGGGGTTCCCCCACGCCGGGTACGCGCTGCTGGGGATCAACAACCGGGACCTGTCCTCCATGACCGTGGACCTGGCGCACACGCTGCGGCTGGTGGACCTGGTGGAGGATCGCTCGATCCTGGTGAGCGAGTCGGGCATCAGGACCGCCGCCGACCTCCGCAAGCTCCGGGAGGTCGGCGTGCGCTCGGTGCTGGTCGGGGAGCACCTGATGCGCCAGGGCGATCCCGGAGCGGCGCTCGCCGAGCTTCTCATCCCCGGGTAAGGCCCGGGCCCCCGGCGCTTCAAGCGTTCCATACCATCCTCGCGTCCGATACCGGCCACCTGGAGATGGTTGATGGCGATCGATTCCGCGAACCGCTGCATGAATCCACGCCGCCTGGCGATCCTGCTCGCGTCGGCCGGGCTGGTGGTCGGCCTTCCGGCGCTGCCGGCCAGGTCCCAGGACACTCCGCCCGAGACGGTCACGCCACCGGCGACCGCGGTGACGCCCGAGGCCGTCGACGCCGGCGCCCTCGAAAAACTGACCGCCGCGGCCGGCGCCGTGCGCGAGGCCCGCGCGCTCTCGTTCCGCCTCAAGACGCGTGCCGACGGGCTGCTCGCCAACGGCACGCCGCTGGTGGACTTTGCGATCAAGATGCTCCGCGACCCCGCGCACCCGGCGGGCTGGATCGTGCGCGTGACCGGAGAGGGCCGCCGGCGGGCCAACGAGGATCCGCAGGAGGTCTCCGCCGCCTTCACCAACGACGAGATCACGTGGGTGGACACTCCCGCCAAGCAGGTGACGACCAAGCCCATCCGCTCGGCGCGGAGCCAGCACCTGCAGATCGTCTACGCGGCGCGGGTGATGGAGTTCATGACCGACGACCCGCTCGGTCGCGAGCTCAAGGCCGGCGAGATCGCCCTGGAGGGCCACGAAGAACTCGACGGCGTCGCCTGCGACATCATCGGCGTCCGCGCCCGCTCCAAGGGGGCCAAGTCGCGCTGGTGGATCGGGCAGACCGACCACCTCCCGCGTCGGCTCGAGAAGCTCGTGGAATCGACCTCCAAGGGCGGCTCTTCGACGATGGACTTCCTGGAGATGCACGCCGACGGGCCCCTCACGCCCGCGGATGTGGAAGTCCCCACGCCCGATGGTTTCACCCGCGCCTCGGTCGGCGGCACGCCCGCGGGCCTGGCGGGAGTCCCCGCGCACCCGGCCCCGAGGCCCGAGACCGAGACCGAGACCGTCAGGCCGCCCGATTCAGTGGAAGCGGGGACCGAGGCCTCCAACTCCGAGACGGCCGGCCCCGCGCCGCGGCCGGCCGAAGCCTCACCGACACCGGTCGAGCACGCGGCGCCCCCGGCCCCACGCCCGGCGGCCGACGAGCCGGTCGATCTTCAACTCGAGCAGGACAACGGCACGAAGGTCTCGCTGGCCTCCATGCGGGGCCGCCCGGTCGTGCTCTACTTCATGGGAACCTGGAGCCTCCCCTCGCGCTCGCTCCTGCCCGAGCTCGAGCGGCTCAAGACCGCGTACAACGGGGAGATCCCTGTCCTGGCCCTGGCCGTCCGCGAGCGCTACCCCGAGAAGGTCGCCGAGTTCATCAAGTCGATGGGCGCAACACTACGGGCGGTCCCGAGGGCCGACGGGGCGGCACGCGCGCTCGACATCCGGCTCGTGCCGGCGGTCGTGGTGCTCGACGCCGACGGCGTGGTGCGCAAGTCGATCCAGGGTGTACGCCAGGCCGATGTCGAGGAACTCGGGGTGCTCATCCCCGAATTGATCAAGCCGCCGGGGGCGGCCGATGCGGCCCCGTCCTCGGCAGATCGCCGCTGATCCCGCGCCAAGGCGGGCCTAGTTCGGCCGCAGGGGGGTCTTCTGGTACTCCGCGGGCTTGCCGTTGGCGGCGGCCTGGTTGCGGCGGTTCTGCTCCATTTTGTAGGCCATCACGGCGGTGACCGACTTGTCGCCGACGCGTGCGGACCGTTCCAAGAACTGCGTGTCGATCGCCGCGTCCATGAACTGGTGCTGCATCACCCAGTCGGGCATCTTGTTGAGCAGCGCATGGACCGCCTGGCGCTTGTCCAGGTCGGTGGAGGCGGACTTGACGGCCGCGACCTCGGCGTCGAGTGTCTTTCGCACCTCGTCGGGCATCTCGGTCTTGCCCAGGCAGGTGTCCACGTTGTTGGCGGCCTGCACCAGCAGCTGGCGGTAGACAAAGAGCGGCTCGTCGATCCGCTGCTTGAAGATCTCCCGCGTGATCAGGGTGGACATGGCGGCCTTGTCCTCGCCCGCGGCGATCCGGGCTTCCTCGAGCAGGGACTTGCCGTAGGCATCCCCGAGGGTCTGGCTGGCCAGCGCCTGCTCGGGCGTGACCAGGCCCTGGGCGTTGAGCCACTCGCTGAGCATGCCGCCGGCCCGCAGGAGCTTGACGCTGCGCTCGGCCCACGTCAGCTCGCGGCGGTTGCGCGGGTCCAGGCGATCGAACTCACCCTGGTCGACTCGCATGATCAGGTCGAGGTTGTTGACCGCCGAGACCTCGTGCTGGAGATTGCGCCGGGGCATCACCTTGGCGATCTCGGCCTGCTGGTCCGCGGGGATGAGCGGGTTGAGCTCCAGCGCGACCCAGGGTACGGGCCGGTCGTAGCGGATCACCTTGCCCTGATCGTCGCGCTTGATGAGCACCGTGGCGTCGAACGCGTCGGGCAGCTTGATCTTCTTTTCCTTGGCCTGCACGAACACCGGTTCGGTGAGCGTCTCGTTCTTGCCCTTGGCGAAGCTCTTGTCCGGCGGGGCGCTCTTGGGGTTGCTCGCGGGGGGTTGGACGACCTTGGGCTGCGGAGGCGGCGTGTAGTCCGGGGTCTTGGCCGGTGCGTCCGGCGGAGGGGGAGCTACCTGAGACCAGGCGGGCGCAGCGCACAGGCACGCGGCCAGCCCGGCGAGCAACGGAAGACCCACGAGCGTGTGATTGCGAGCCATTGTTCACTCCGATTCAAAGTTCCACCACGCCCGTACCGGCGCGGCCGATTCTCACGCCAGAGCACGGTGCCGCCCCACAGGGCATACCAGCACCCGTGCATCGACGGATTATCGGCACGCGGCCTTCCCACCTTCGAAGCCGCGCGCGACGATATCCCGCGATAACGCGCACTGGCCTCCACGCACCCATCACTCATCCAGCGCGTTCCGTCAAACAGCCGAACAAATAGTGTACATTGATGGCCGCCGTTCGCAGCCACGTGACTCAGCGTCCCCCGGGCCCGGCGGGCTCCGAACCCTGAGGCGCCCGCGACTTCTGGTACTCGACACTCTTGCCGTTCTTGGCCGCCTCGTCACGGCGACGCTGCTCGACCTTGTACGCCATCTCGGCGACGGCCGCGTGCTCGGCGCCCGGGACCCGCGCGCCGGGATGGCCCGCGTCGATCGCCGCGTCCATGAACTGGTGCTGCATCACCCAGTCGGGCATCTTGTCCAGCAGCGCGGTGACCGCCCGGCGCTTCTCCGCATCGGTGGTGGCGGCCTTGATCGCCGCGACCTCGGCGGCGAGCGAAGCGCGGATGTCGTCGGGCATCTTGGTCTTTTCCAGGCACGGGTCCGCGTTATCGGCCGCAACCACCAGCAGCCGGCGGAACACGTAGATGGGCTCCTCGAGCCTCTGGTGGTACAACTCCCGGGCCACGACGACCGAGATCGCCGACTTGTCCTCCCCGGCGGCGGCCTTGGATTCCTCCATCAGGGCCTTGCCGTACGCGTCCACGATCGACTGCAGGCTGGCCGCCTGCTCGCCGGTGATCAGCTGCCGGGACCTGAGCCACTCGCTGAGCACCGCGGGCACGCGCAGCAGCTTGGTCGCCCGTTCCATCCACGGGAGCTTGTGACGGTCGCGCAGGTCGAGCTTGTCGATCTGGCCCTGGTCGATAAGCATGATCATGTCCAGGTTGTTGACCTCGGCGATCTCGTGCTGGAGATTGCGCCTGGGCAACTCCAGGCGGATCTTCTCGCGCTGCTCCGGCGAGAGCTGCGGATCGACATCGATCGCCGCCCAGTTGAACGGGACTTCATAGCGGACGAGCTTGCCATCCGGCCCCCGCTTGATGAGCGCGTTCTTCTGCTCCTCGGTGAGAGGGGGCACGGGCGCTGCCGTGGTCGGGGCGGCGGGAGATGTGGGTGGTGGAGCGGTGGGTGTCTGGGCGCGGGCCAGCCCGGCGCAGGCCAGCAGGATCGCCGCGCCGATCGGGCCACAGAAAGCGTTGATTCGAGAATGCACGCGACCTTCCTCCGTCCGGTCAACCCGGCTCCATGCGCATCTGCCCGGACCCGCCGCTCCAGTCGTTTGTGATCTGACGCGCAGGGGACCGGCAGGATCCATCATACTTCCCGCCGATCCGTGACCGCATGGGGGACTTGATGTGAAGACTGGGGATCCCAGGTGCTCGCGGGTCATGCGGTCTTCCCGATGCCGAACTATGCTGGCCGCATGACCGGCCCCATGTCTAGCGCCCCCCTCCCGCCAGTGCCCGATCGGCCCTCCCTGGCCCGAGCGATCGCCGCCGCCTCTCTGCTCCGCGGCACGTTCACCCTCAGGTCGGGCCGGACCAGCAGCTACTACCTCGACAAGTACCTCTTTTCCACGCGACCCGAGGTCCTCGCGCCGGTGGCGATCATGTTCGCCCACCGCATCCGGGAGCTTGAATCACGCCTGGGCCGCCGGATCGACCGGATCGCCGGCGCCGAACTGGGCGGCATCCCGCTCGTGAGCGCGGCGAGCCTGCAGACCGGGCTGCCCACGATCTTCATCCGCAACAAGAAGAAGGACTACGGGACCGCCAAGCAGCTCGAGGGAGCGCTCAACGCCGGGGACCGCATCATCCTTCTTGAGGACATCGCCACCACCGGGGGCCAGGCCCTCGAAGCGGTCGCGGTCATCAAGGACGCCGGCGCGGTGGTCGAGGCGGTGATCGCCGTCATCGACCGGCTGGAAGGGGCCCGCGAGAACATCGAGAAGGCCGGCCTGGTCTTTGAGTCGCTCTTCACCAAGCGCGAGCTTGGCATCGACGAGTGACCCAGGGGCTCCTTCAGGGCGGCTCGCGCGGCGGCACGGGGTCGTACCCGCCCTTGGCAAATGGATGACACCGCAAGATCCGCCGGACCGTCATGCAGGTCCCCCGCAGCGGCCCGTGCTCCCGGTAGGCATCCAGTGCGTAGTGGGAGCACGTCGGTGAGTAACGGCACTGGCCACCGACCAGCGGCGAGAGCGTCACCTGGTACACCCGGATGATCGCCGTAAACGGCAGGACCGTCCAGAAGTAAGGAGTCCGCGGCGGGGCGCCTGGGGACCGGTCCGCGCTCACGTCCGCCCCCCGCGGTCTCCTGACGTTTCCCGCTTCGACCACTCCCTGTGCACCAGCCCCGCGAGCGTGGTGAGCAGTTCTCGGTAGTACTCCATCCCCGGATCGGGCCTGGGGATCTCGTGCGCCCGCACACCGACGACCAGGTCGTACCCGCCAGCCCTGGGGCGGGGCAGGTCGGACCGGCAGAGCCGGAACGCTTCGCGGATCATCCGCTTGATGCGGTTGCGCTGCGGGGCCGATCCCGCCCGCGCGGGAACCGCCAGCCCAAGGCGGTGGCGACCAACATCGTTCGGCCGCGCCGAGAGGATCATCGGACCGGCAACCTTGCGCACCCGGGCCTCATAGACCGCCTTGTACTGGCGGTCATGGGTCAGGCGATCCGCCGCTCGAAACGTCGCTCGGGGCAGGGGTTGGGAAGGGGTGGGCATCATCCAGTGTGGCGGCGGAGGATCGCACCCGCGGGCCGGGCGCACTATGGTTGCACCGTCGCCGACGGCGCCCGGGCGGGTAGCTCAGCGGCTAGAGCATTCGCCTTACACGCGAAGGGTCCGGGGTTCGAATCCCCGCCTGCCCATTGATCACCGGCCTTGGACCGGTGAGTAGCGACCGGCGCGATCGTCGGGTTGATTGTTGGAGGGATCGCCCCGGTGGGCCTCGGCCAAATCCCGACAGCGGCAAGGGAGTCGGTACTCGGGCGTGAACGCACTGGATGCACTCTATTTCGGACTCGCCGGCGCCACCGCCCCCATCTGGGCCCGCAAGGCCCGCGGCGGCTGGCCGGAGCGATTCGGCAAGACCCCCGCCCTAGGCCCCAAGCCCGACGCGGCTCGCCCCCGCATCCTGCTCCACTCCGTCTCGGTCGGTGAGACCAACGCCCTTCGCCATCTGGTCCCGCTCCTGACTCCCCACGCTCAGGTGGTCATCTCGGCCGGCACCGACACCGGCCTGGCGCGAGCGACCGAGCTCTACGGAGCCACTTGCCCTGTCGTGCGCTATCCGCTGGACTTCTCCTGGGCGGTCAAGCGGTTCTTCGATGCGATAAAGCCCGATGCGATCGGCCTTGTGGAACTCGAATTGTGGCCCAACTTCGTCCGCGAGAGCCTCCGGCGTCGGATCCCCATCGGGATCATCAACGGCCGGCTCAGCGCCCGCTCGTTCCGGGGCTACCGGAAGATCCGTCCGCTGATCAAACGCTCCTTTGCCGCGCTTGAATTCGCCGCCGTGCAGGACCAGGCCTACGCCCAGCGCTTCAGGGCGATGGGCGTACCCCCCGACCGCTGCACCGTGAGCGGCAGCATGAAGTGGGACGCGGCAACGATCGCCGATTCGGTCCCCGGCGCTGGGGAACTGGCGCGCGAGCTGGGTATCGACCGCGGCCGTCCCCTGATCGTCGCCGGAAGCACCGGACCGCAAGAGGAGTTCCTCTGTGGCGCCGCCTGCCCGCCGGGAGTACAGCTCCTGTGCGCACCGCGCAAACCCGAGCGGTTCGACGAGGCCGCCGCCGCCCTCCCCGGCTGTATACGGCGGACCCGCCCCCAAGACCGCGATCGGGCCGCCGGAACCGACCGCTTTCTCCTCGACACCATCGGAGAGCTGCGCAAGGCGTACTCGCTTGCCGATGTCGTGATTGTTGGGAGATCGTTCGGTAAGCAGTATGGGTCGGATCCGATCGAACCGATCGCCCTAGGGAAACCCACGGTAATTGGACCGGCGGTCGCGGACTTCGAGTCCATCGTGGCCGAGTTCCTTCAGGATCAAGGGATCGTGCAGGCAACCCCCGAAGATCTTGGCCGCTCGCTGGCATCCCTCCTGGAAGACCGTGCCTTGGCCGCGGGTCTGGCGGCTCGCGGCCGAGCCTGTATCCGGCGGAACCAGGGGGCGAGCCAGCGGCACGCCAAGATGCTCCTGGAGGTTGCCGCGCGGCCGGGAGTGATCCGCCCGGCCACCTCCCGTTGATCGCCTGCGGACCGGCCTTCTTCCAGGGCTCGGGCGGGAAATCCCCGGTCTCGAATCTCCCGGCCCCTTTGTGGAAGCGGCCGGACCGTGTTACACTGCCCTTCCCAACCGGCCATTGAACCCGGCAACACCCGGTCCGCGGCCGGGGATGGCTTTCCTCGGTGGCCTTTGGCTTGTGGGATATCGAGGGGCTGCCTCGAAGGGAAGCCTGCTGGCAATCCGGGCGCGTGAACCCGCGAGGGTGATCGTGGCACCCGGGTCGCCAAGGGGAACGCACCAGACAGGACAACGGGTCCTGCCCGGGTGCCGACGCGATCGAAGAACCTCTCGGGGGTCAACACACCGGCCGGCGTGTCCACAGGACCGTCGGCCGACGATGGTGGAGTGTGATCGATGCTGAACCTGCGCCGCCTGCTTTCGCTCAACCGCACGTCCAACCGCCCCAGCGATCTGGTCGCGATGGACATCCTCGAGAAGCGCCTGGCCCTCTCGGCGCTGCCGTGGAACGGCGGGGACGCCGGCGGCGAGATCACCGGCCCGGTGCCGTTCGCCTCCGTGCTCGAATGGAACGGCTTTGACTACAAGGTCGCGACCGGGTCGTGGCTGATCAGCTTCAAGGAGAAGACCGGCGGCGTGGACGCGGCCAAGCTCGCCGCCCGCAACGTCGCCACGGTCCTGGGCGTGCACGTCAAGACCGTGCAGTCGGTCGGCCGTTACTGGGCGGAGTTCACCACCAACGACAAGGTGACCCAGCCCATGATCCTGGCCGCGCTGGCCAAGCTGCCGGGGGTCAAGGACATCGAGCCCGACCGCGTGTACAACACCACGGCCGTCCCCAACGACCCGCGGTACACCGAACAGTACATGCACGACAACACGGGCACTTTCCTGGGCTCGCTGGGCAAGCTCGACGCCGACATCGACACCCCCGAGGCCTGGAACACCACGATCGGCACGCACGACCAGGTGGTCGCCGTCGTCGACACCGGCGTGCAGTACAACCACCCCGACCTGGTCGACAACATCTACACCAACCCCAACGAGATCGCCGGCAACGGCATCGACGACGACAACAACGGCTTTGTCGACGACGTCCACGGCTGGGACTTCTGGGACAACGAGAACGACCCCATGGACGAGGAGGGTCACGGCACCCACGTCTCGGGCATCATCGGCGCCGTGGGCGACAACGGCATCGGCGTCGTCGGCGTCAACTGGTCCGTGTCGATCCTGCCCGTCCGCGTGCTGGGGCCCTACGGCGGCACGATCGCCGCGATCGTCAGCGGCATCGACTACATCACGATGCTGCGCGAGAACGGCGTCCCGATCGCCGCGGCCAACGCCAGCTACGGCGCCCCCGGCTCGCGCCTCTACGAAGACTCCCCCACCGGCTTTGACGCCGAGAAGGACGCGATCGCGCGGTTCATCGACGAGGGCGGGACGTTCGTCGCCGCCGCCGGCAACGACAACAACGACAACGACCAGCAGAACAGCTCGTTCTTCCCGACCTCGTACAAGATCCCGGGCCTCATCTCGGTCGCCGCCACCGACTGGGACGACAAGCGGGCCAGCTTCAGCAACTACGGCGCCGAGACCGTGGACCTGGGCGCGCCCGGGGACCTGATCCTCTCGACCTTCCCGACCGATTCGTACGCCTACCTGAGCGGCACGAGCATGGCCGCGCCCGTCGTCTCGGGCGCGGTGGCCCTGATCCGCTCGATCAAGCCCAACGCCTCGGCCCCCGAGATCCGCCAGACGCTCATCGACAGCGTCGACCCCATCCCCGACCTGCAGGGCAAGACCGTCTCGGGCGGCAGGCTCAACGTGGCCCGGGCGATCCAGATCGCCGGCCTGACCGGGCCCATCCTCCAGACCGTCCTGCCCGGGCCCGTCACCGGCCAGGTCGACCCGACCACCAACACACCGGTCCGCACGCTGACGGTGCGGTTCAACCGGCCCATCGCGGCGACCGTCGGGGACGCGGACATCGACCCGTCGGTGGTGGAACTGCGTCGCGACGGCTCGGACAACGCCTTTGACACGGGCGACGACGGGACCATCCTGATCACCAGCGTGAAGCGGTCGACCACCGACCACCGCGAGCTGACGATCACGCTGAACCTGGGCAACCAGCCCTCGCAGCGGCTGCCGATCGACAGCTACCGGCTGACGCTCCGGGCCAACCAGTCGCTCATCGCGCGGATCACCGACACCGACGGCAACTTCCTCAACGGCAACTCCGCCGCGGGCGTCGACGAGAAGTACTACTTCAAGGTCGTGCCCGTCAGCGGCACCTACGAGATCAACGACTCGCTCGCGACCGCGACCCTGGTGAACTTCTCGGCGACCGGCGTCGCCAACTTCACCGGCGTGACGATCGGCGACGGCATCCAGGCGGGGCTGGACGTGGACATCTTCCGGCTGGACCTGGCCCGCGGAGGGGAGATCTCGGCCGAGATCACCGCCAAGCGCCTCGCGACCGGCAGCAGTCTGGACTCGTACCTGCGCCTGTTCGACGCCAACGGCAACCAGCTGGCGTCCAACGACCAGTTCTTCGGGCAGGACTCGTACATCGACTACTACGTGTCGACCGGCGGGACGTACTACCTGGGCGTCTCGGGGTTCGGCAACAGCGGCTACGACCTCAACGTCGCCGGCAGCGGCGATGCCCAGTCGACGGGCTTGTACTCCCTGAAGATCGACGCCCAGCTGAACACCGACGACCTGGTGAGCACCTCGACGGACTTCTCGACGCCCCTGGCGATCCCGGCCAACGGGACGCAGGGCACCGTCACCTCCGACCTCCACGTCACCGACACGCGCGAGATCATCGACGTCAACGTGCAGGTCCGCATCCGCCACGACTTCGTGGGGGACCTGAAGATCTCGCTGATCTCCCCGACCGGCAAGCAGGTCGTGCTCTCCAACCGCCGCGGCGGCTCGGGCTCGCAGGGCATGACGCCGACCCTCTTCGACGACGAGGGCCTCCAGGACATCGCCGCCGGCTCGTCGCCGTTCGCCGGCACGTACCGGCCCGACGAGCCGCTGGGCGGCTTCGACGGGCTCAACGCCACGGGCACCTGGACGCTCAAGATCGAGGACCTGGCTGGCGGCAACGCGGGCTTCCTCGACGGCTGGCGCCTCGATCTCAAGGTCCAGAACGACATCTTCGGCGCCTTCGAGGCCAACGACAGCCTCACCAACGCCAAGAACCTCGCCCAGATCAGCACCTCGGGCGCGGGCTCGGCGAACATCTCCGCGTTCCTGGGCGACGGCGGTTTCGGGCTGCTGGACCGGGACATCTTCAAGTTCACCGTCAACGCCGGCGCCTCGATGACCGCCAACGCCATCCCCTCGGGGAACGAGGACACGGCGATCCGCCTGTTCACCGCGCAGGGCAAGGAACTGGTCCTCTCGCAGGACCCCAACTCCAAGTCCAGCCGCATCGAGAACTATGTCTTCAACGACGCCGGGACCTACTACCTGGCCGTCTCCTCCGGGCTCAACACGGCCTACGACCCGCTGGACGTCTCCTCGGGCGTCGCGGCCACCGACACCGGCAACTACACCCTCTCGGTCGATGTCGCCGACGGCGTCAGCGACGGCTCGGTGACCCTCAACGGCAGCAGGCTCGCCGTCGGCCTGCGCACCGACGGGAGCCTGGCACCCACCACCAACGGCGGGCCCGGGCTGCGGTACCGCGGCATCGAGTTCCTCTACGGCCCCGGCGGCACGCCCGGCACGTTCTTCGGCGCCAACGCCGACGGCACCGTCTTCCAGAACACCTCCACGTCCAGCCAGTTGCCCTTCGCCGTCACCGACCAGAGCGATTCGCTCAACGGCCGCGGGACCGCCAAGGCCCTCTTCGCCGGCTCCCTGAACATCGAACGCTCCATCTCCTTCGGCAAGTCCGACGAGTTCGCCGCGGTCGACCTCATCTTCACCAACACGGGCGGCTCCTCGATCGCCAACCTGAGCTGGATGGAGGGCTTCAACCCACAGATGGGCCTGAATCTCAGCCCCGCCTCCAACGAGACCTACAACGACCTGGACTCCTCCGGCCGCATGGCGACCGCCGGGTTCAAGAACAACGACTTCCTCACGGGCCTTACCGTCGGGCTGGCGGCGCCCTCGGCCGACACCCGCGCCAAGGCGATGTTCATCCCCGGCTCGATCGTCAGCACCCTGCGCGATCCCAGCCAGCTCCTGGACCTCACCGCCGTGGACCCCAACGGCGCCAAGAGCGAGCAGTACATGACGCTGGTCTACGACTTGGGCACCGTCGCCCCCGGCCAGACCGTCACGGTCCGCTACTTCCTGTTCTTCGGGATCACCCCCGACGCGGTCAACTCCCTCTACGCCAGCCTCAACGCCGGCACCGGCACCGGGCACCTCACCGCCGACCCCTCCTCGCCCGCCAACGAAACGCTCGCCGACGGCTCGCAGGTCGCCCAGCTCCCCTACCGCTACTACTTCCCCGAGGGATTCGCGACCCCCAACACCAACACCTTCATCCCCATCCTCAACACCAACAACCAGACCGCCCACGTCGTCGTGATCGCCCGGTACGAGACCGGGGTCCGCGACCAGGTGATCGCCGATTTCAGCGGCGCCAACGAAATCGCCGCCAACAGCCGCAGCGGCGTCACCATCACCAACCCGCAGCTGTTCGCCGCCGGCGCGCAGCTGGTCCGCCCCTACGAGGGATACGCCGTCGAGGTGCGCTCCGACCGCCCCATCTCGGCGACCTTCAGCCACTACGACACCAACCTCACCACCACCGCCGCCTCCATCGGCGAGGCGTTCACCACGCGGATCAGCGACACCTGGACGTTCGCCCAGGTCACCCGCGGCGGCTCCAGCCGCGACTTCCTGCTCTATTTCAACACCTCCAGCCAGACCAGCAAGATCGAAACCACCTTCTACCCGCAGTCCGGCGGAACCCCCATCGTCTTCACCCAGACCGTCGAAGGCAACCGCCGCATCGGCGTCAACCTCGCCGACGTCGCCGAGGTCCCCGAGGGTGTCTACGGCGTCAAGGTCGTCGCCGTGCAGCCGATCGTCGCCGTGCTGTCGCACTACGACGTCGACGCCCACCAGGCCGACGGCGTGACCGGCCTGCCCAACCTGGGCACCACCACCGGAGCCACCTCCGAGGGCGACCTGGGCCGCAGCGCCACCAGCGAGAAGTTCACCATCCTCAACGCCTCCGGCCAGCGCGCCGATGTCAGCCTGGTCTTCCTGTTCGCCAGCGGCAGCTCCTACCGCTCCGTGATCTCCGTGCCCAAGGGCTCCCAGACCGTCGTGGATGTCGGCAGCCTGCCGGCCTTCCCCATCGGGCAGCAGTACGCGATGCAGTACACCTCCACCGCCCCCATCTCCGTCGACCTGTTCGCCGAGGCCTACGGGGACGTGCTCATCAGCGGTGTCACCGACCGCGCCTTCCGCTCCTGGGGCTTCGGCGAAGGCTTCAAGCCCCGCGACGGCAACACCCTCGTCAGCGAGAGCCTCCGCCTCTACAACCCCAACGCCGCCGACACGATCGCCGAGATCGTCCTCCGCTACGACGCCAACCTCGGCTCGGAGTCCCTCCGCGTCGTCATCCCGGCCCGCGCCGCGTACTCGATCAACATCCACGACCTGGTCACCGGCTCACGCCGCACCACCGAGGTCTGGTACGGCCTGAGCGTCAAGTCCGCCGCCCCGGTGATCGCCAGCTTCGACCACGCCGACGCGTACTTCCCGGGCGCCTTCTCGACCCTCGGCACCCCCATCGGCGAGGGCTCGGGACTCTAAGGAGCCCCCGCCCGCCCACCCGGCCGGGGCGCGAAACCGCTCCCCGGCCGTTCGGAA
>JBGAOZ010000022.1:0-79773 GCA_044221545.1 Phycisphaerales bacterium | reverse complement strand
AGCGCTACTTGACGCAGCTGCTCGTGGGCCTTCCCGCAACGCCCGTCGGCCAGCTCGAACGATGGTTCCCCGACGAGTGGAAACGCCGCGATCCGCCCCCGCCACCGGCGTAAGTGGCGCGGTTCACCGATCGCTCACGATGGTCATGCTCATCTGGCCGGGCATGCCGGGGTCATCAAACGTGTCGGTGTAGCGGAGAAGCTCCCCGGGCCTGAGTTCGGTGTACTTGCCGCCGAAGGAGTGGGACTGACCGGTGCGGAAGTTGGTGAAGGACATCCTGTAGCCGCCGCCGACCCTGGCATCGATGCTCTGAACATGGGCGGTGTAGCCGTGCGGGGGCATCCACTTGACGAGTGCGTGCGGATCGAGGAACACGCGGTAGAGACGGTCGGGCGGGCAGCGGAGGACGCGGTGGAGACGGACGGTGTTGGCGGGGGTGGGGGCGGGGGGAGTGGTCATGGTGTCAGCATACGCGAGGGAGCGAGCGGACTCACCAGAGCGGGACTCAAGATGCACTGGTTGGCTCAGGGCAGCCAAGCAGTGGAACGGGGAGCGTGTCAAGCCGTGCCGGCTGCCGCCGCTTCGTACTGGATCAGCTGGAGCCGCCAGTTGATGCCTCACGAGCCAATCTGGCATCGGCGTTCGCGATCAAACGCTGCAGGAGAGACCACTGCCCACGAAGCTGTCGCCGAATCTGCTCGTGAAAGTCATTTGACCGACCACAGTCGTTGACCACATCCGCAGCGTGGGCAGCGTACCGCATGAAAGAGCCTCTGGGCCGGCGCTTCAACGGTGTCTCAGGATGAGGTTTGAGGTGCGAGTACCGGGCGTATAGGTCTCGGCGTCGAATGCGGGCTTTTCCTCCCTGCTTCATCGCCCTTCTTGCGGCCCTGTATGCCCGCGCCACGGCACGTCGCATTCTCTTGCCGAATCGCACAATCGTTTGCTGGCGCACCAGCACTCGCTCGCCGTCGAATTCCAAGCCCAGATACTGAAGCGGACACTTAGCGCGCGGGCGGCTCAGCGCGTCTCGCACAAATGTCGCGTAGGCCGACTTTGAGTCCTGCACAGTAAGTCGGAGTGGTATCAGGCACTCTTTGAACCTCGACTCGAGTGCCCCGAGTTGCCCACTCGGCGCCACGATCAATACGTCGTCACTGTATCGCCTGTAGCTGCCGCCGACTGCCGATGCTGCCGAGGACATCTCTTGATCGACTTGGAACATCACCAAGTTGGCGAGCAACCCGCTAATTGGAAGTCCCTGCGGGATGCCATGATCCTTCCGATTCACATCAATCACGCCGCGGTGGCGGATGGTGCTATCAAACTCTTCGCTCGACATCCGCACGCTGCGCAGCTTCGCAAACCGACGCCGTCCAACGCCCAGCGCCGCGCGAACCTGCGCTGCAGGGACACATGCAAACTGCGTAACGGCCCGGAATACCGCACGGTGGTCGGGAGGCAGCTCAGATTTCCCCAGCAGTTGTTCCCAGTTCTCTTTGAGTCTGTCATGCGGCAGCGAATCAAAGAATGCCTTGATGTCCATCGCGACCACGTCTGCGTCACCAAGTGCAGCAATGGAAGCAAACGCCTCTGCTGCAAAATGAAAACTCGCCTTGCCCCGCTCATTGCAGCACCCGCTTCTCAAGTGCCTGCGGTACGCCAGCACCACATCGGACAGGTCGTTTTCGCGCAGCAGAAGCTCGTACGGAGCGCGGAGCTTCCATGCGTAGTACGCGAAGATGTGTGCATCAGCGTGTGATGCGTAGGCGATCGGTCTTGACTTGATCTTCCAACTCTGCTCCTTCTTTTTCCAACGTCTCTCTTTGAGCCGGAAGCTGATGAGCGGCCAAAATGATCGCCTCGCGATAACGATCGGATCCGTCACCAGCGCTTCGGCTTCATCCGAGGTCATCGGGGAATCGAAATGGATGTAGCCGCGCGATTTGCCCCAAGGTTGGGGCTGTTCATTGCTCACGCATAATGATACACCGGTCCAAAAAGCACAGTCCGGAGCACGGGGGTTTGCGGCACCCACTGTGTGCTCCGGACATTTACTCACGCCACCTTTCGGTGGAATGGTACTTCGCCTCCGCGCATCGGAACGCCTTGGCTTGCCGCAGCGCGAATCGCGCTGGCTATTGTCGAGGAGTAGTGTCGATGTTGCTGTCCATCATCGGAGCCGTGGCACCGAAGTGGTCGCTTCGTGCTGGTGTGCGACTGGTCGTCGCGGCCCAGGTCGAAGTTGACAACTCGAATCCTCTTCCCCTTCGGAATCCGAAGGGCACCCTGACCCTCCGCGGGCCAGACCTAATTCAACGTAGCCAGGCAAATGGGCTCCGTCCACCATCAATGCGCAATTGACAGGCTGCGGACACCGCTTTGGTTGAAGCAATGTCCACAGCAACCGAAAGCGGATATCGCCATGCCATCTACTTATCCCCCGCATACTTCGCCACTTCCTTCGCCACCTCCAGCGTGGTGTTCTTGCCGCCCATGTCGTAGGTTCGGACCTTGCCCTCTTTGATGACGCGGGCAATCGCGGATTCGAGTTGCTGGGATTTCTGCGTTTCGCCCAGCCAGTCGGCGCTGCCGTGGGTGGGCTCGAAGACGGCGTACTTGTCGCCCATGTTGGCGCTGGGCGCAAAGCCCAGGCCGCCCACGAGGCCGGCGCACAGGTCGCTGACGATGTCGCCGAACATGTTCTCGGCGACCAGGACGGAGTAGTCCTGCGGGTTCTTGAACATCCACATGCAGATCGCATCGATATTGGCCTCATCGGCCCAGATCCCCCCCCCACTGGCGGCCTTGTACTCCTCGGCCATCTTGCGGAAGATGCGGGTCATGAGGCCGCCGGTTTCGCGGAGGACGTTGGGCTTCTCAACTAGCGTCACGCGCTTACGGCCGGTTTTCTTGGCGAACTCGAAGGCCTGGCGGCAGATGTTGGTGCAGCCCTGGACGCTGACGATGCGGGTGGAGAGGGCGACGTTCTCGAGGCCCTTGTCCTTCCAGGGCTTCATCTTGGGGTTGGCGCACAGGGCGGTGTAGATGGGCTCGGGGAGCGGGTAGAACTCGACGCCGCCGTACATGCCCTCGGTGTTCTCGCGGAAGACGACCTGGTCGATAGGGATGTCCCCCCCACCAGGGTTGGCGAGCGCGGTGCCGCGGTAGTTCAGCGGGTTGCCCGGGTAGCTCTTGCACGGGCGCATGTTGGTGTGGAGGTTGAACATCTGGCGGAGCTTGACGATGGGGCTGAAGTAGACGAGGTTCTTGTCCTTGAGTTCGGGGGCGAGCTCGAGCTTGGCATCGTCCTGGGGCTTGGAGGTGATCGCACCGAAGAGGCCGCAGGTGGTGCCCTGGAGGGCCTTGACGGTGCGGTCGGGGAGGGCGTTGCCCTCCTTGCACCAGAATTCCCAGCCGATATCGCAGGGGATGTACTCGGCATCGAACTTCATCGAGTCGAGGACGATGCGGGCGGCGTCCATGACGTCCTTGCCGATGCCATCACCGGGCATCCAGGCGATCTTGTACTTGGACATGGGTCGGCTCCAGGGTCAGAAGAAGACGGGACTCACCACAGGGGCACAGAGGGCACGGAGAGAAGACACAAGACAATGGGGAGTATGGACCGGTCTTGTCGGGAAGTGTACCGGGACGGGGGGGAGTTGTGGCGGTATGCTGGGCTGGTGGGACCTTGATGGGCGGGGGGCGTGTGGGGGGTCGTGGGGATGGTGGGGAATCGGGAGATATCGCGTGAAGACACGTACGGGGCGTGAGGTGGTGCGGGCGTGCCTGCATCGGCTCGGGCGATGGGCGGGCGGCGCGGTGGTGGCCGGCGGGGCGGTGCTGATGGGGATCGCCGGGCTTGGGGGGAGCGCGGGGTGCGCCGGGACGCCGGAACGGATCGGGAAGATCGGAGCGCTGCCCGCGCCGTCGGGGGCGATCTCGTTCCAGGATGTGGCGTGGTCGGCGGATGGGGCGCGGCTGGGGTACTCGGAGTTTGAGAACCCCGGCGGGCCCGGGCCGCTGCGCACGCGGATCGTGATCCGGGATGCGGATGGGATCGGGGATGTCGTGATGATCGGGGGGGCGATGTGGGTGACGTTCTCGCCCGACGGCAAGCGGATCGCGTTCGAGTCCGAGGGGGATGGGGATGCGGAGATCTACACGGCGGGGAGTGATGGGTCGGATGTGCGGCGGATCACGGCGAGCGCGGGGACGGACACGCACCCGTCGTGGAGCCCGCGCGGGGACCGGATCGCGTTCTCATCGCGGCGCGGGGGCGTGGAGACCGGGGGCGGGTCGAAGCCCCGGCTGCACCTGTTCACGATGAAGAGCGACGGGACGGATGTGCAGCAGATCACATCGGGGGGTGCGGACGATCTGAACCCGGCGTGGAGCGCCGATGGCTCGCGGATCGTGTTCTACCGGGAGGTCGGGGACCAGAAGGACCAGGTGTACACGGTGCGGGCGAGCGGCGGGGAACCCGAGTGCCTGACGGGCGGGATGAACCACAACACGTTCCCGAGCTACCTGCCCGATGGTCGCGTGATGTACCGGCGGACCAACGGCACGGGAGGGGCGCTGGTCGTGCTGGATCCGCGGAGCGGCCTGGTGCGGGAGATCACGACCGAGCGGGCGTTCTACGCGCGGGCATCGCCCGACGGCCGGCGGATCGCGCTGGTCGCGGGCGGGTTCAAGAGCGGGGCGGTGTATGTCTGCGATGCGGACGGGCAGAACGTGGTGAAGGTGGCGAATTAGGTGCCTCTCCCGGCGTCTCCTCCTCGCCGGGAGGGCGGTGGTGTCGTCGTGCGCGGCGGCTGGGATCAGCGGCGACGGCGGGCGGTCAGGAACCCGGCGGCGAGCAGGCCGGTGGCGGCGACCCCGGGTGCGGGCTCGACGGAGTGTGCGACATGCACACCGACGCCGGGGTGCTCCTCGATGACCTGCGGGATAAACATGCCCCAGGGCCAGTGCGCCCAGAGGGTGTTGGTGGAGGTGAGCGTGAGGCCGCCGATGGGGATGTCGAAGTGGGCGCTGTTGTCGACGGCGACGAACCTGGCGTTGGCGTAGATGGTGAAGCTGGAATCGAAGGTGCCCTGGTAGTCGCCTGCGTCGTTCCACTGGTGCTGGATGTGCATGAAGCCGTCGGAATGGAAATTGGGGTCGAGGGTGACCCAGACATCGAAGAAGGAATCGCCGATGAAGACGGGTGCGGTGCTGGTGAGGGAAAGGCCGATCATCTCGATGGGGATGGTGTCGTCGGTGCCGGTCTTGGGATCGCCGTTGTAGGGCTGGTCACCAAAGTCGGGGAAGTCGGTGGCCTGCTTGCGGTCGATGATGGTGTCGGCGGTGCCGTAGAGCGATGGGTCGATGGGAAGTCCGGTGAAGTTGACGAACCCGATGTTGCCGCCGAAGTTGAAGTAGGTGCCGGGGTCGGTTGAGAGAAGGTCGTACCCCGCGGGGATGTTGACGGCCAGCGCTGAGGAACCGGCGGCGGCGAGAAGAACAACCGAAAGAGCAAGCCGAGCGTTCATGTTCTGCCTCCTCTGTGGTACGGCGGACTGGTGGAGGCAACGCACTTCGCGTAACGGCGGAGGGGCCTGAACCAGCCCGACGGACGCAAACCCGCACATGATAGTCCTGTATTGCGGACCACGATGGGTGGAACGTCGACGCGCGGTTGCGCGGCATGAGAAACAGGGTTTCGGTAGTCTGCGGGGCGTCGCGAGCCGTTGGGCGCGGCGGGGAGGATGATCCTGGTTCAACTGGTGCTGCTGGTGCTGCTGGTGCTGGGGGTGTTCGCGCTCATCCGGTATCCGCGGCTGCGGAAGGTGAAGGCGGTGGATTATCCGGAGGTCGATGCGGCGGCGTTCGAGGGGTGGCTTGCGGCCGAGCGGCGGGCGGCGATGTGGTTTATCGTGGCGACCATCGGGGTGTTCGTGGTGCAGGCAGTGCTTGGGATGGGGATGCTCATAGCGGTCCTTCGGGCGAGCCCGGCGCAGCGGGAGGCTGCGCAGGTGTGGTACCTCGTGGGGTCGGTCGTGACGTTCCTGGTGTTGCTGTCGATCGCGGGGTCGCGGGCGGCCAAGCTCAAGTAGGCGGCGGGGATTCCGTGGCCGAAGCAGAAGATCGGCGGGTGATGGGGCGGGTGAGTTCCTCCCCGGCGGGGCGGGTGCTTTGACTTTGGCGAGCGGGTGCACTTCAATAGGTCGATGCGTATGTCGCTTGCGAGCTCCAAACCGGCGATGGCTAAAGCGGTGAAACACCGCGGCGGCAGTGTTCCGGTGGAACCTGGGAGCAAGCGGCGAGCATCGCGCTGAGAGACAGCGAGATACACGCGAGTTGCCCGAGGCCCGGCGGAACACCGTTGGGCCTTGTTGTTTTTGGAAATCAGAAAGCGCTGGGCATCAGGCGCTGGGCGCCGGTGTCAGGGCGGAAGATTCAAGACTCAGAACGCAGAACTCCATCGAAGGCTCCCATGGCACCCATTACTCCGACATCCCCCACTTCTCCGGTTCGACCTTTCGCGATCATCGAATCGACGCTGCGGGAGGGGGAGCAGTTCGTCAACGCGTTCTTCTCGACCGCGCAGAAGATCCGGATCGCGACCATGCTCGATGCGCTGGGGGTAGAGTACCTGGAGCTGACCAGCCCGCTGGCCTCGCCGCAGAGCGCTGTGGACCTGGAGACGATCGCGGGGCTGGGGCTCAAGGCCAAGATCCTGACGCACACGCGGTGTCACCCCGAGGACGTGTCGGCGGCGCTGAAGCTGGGGGTGGACGGGGTGGACGTGGTGATCGGGACGTCGAGCCAGCTGCGGAAGTTCAGCCACGGCAAGTCGATCGATGAGATCATCGGGATCGCGCGGGATGTGCTGCCGATGATCAAGGAGGCGGGGGTGGAGGTGCGGTTCAGCACGGAGGACAGCCTGCGGTCGGACCTCTCGGACCTGATCCGGATCTACGAGGCGGTGGACGCGATCGGGGTGCACCGGGTGGGGATCGCCGACACGGTGGGGATCGGGAACCCGAGGCAGATCTACGACCTCGTGTCGCGGGTGCGGGCCTCGGTCTCGTGCGACATCGAGTTCCACGGGCACAACGACACGGGGTGCGCGATCGCCAACGCGTTCGCGGCGTGGGAGGCGGGGGCGACGCACATCGACACGAGCGTGCTGGGGATCGGGGAGCGCAACGGGATCGCATCGACGGGAGGGTTCATCGCGCGGATGTACGCGGTGGATCCCGGGGGGGTGAGGAAGAAGTACAAGCTGCCGCTCTTGCACGACATCGACCACATGGTCGCGGAGCTGGTGGATGTGGACGTGCCGTTCAACAACTACGTGACGGGGTTCTGCGCGTTCAGCCACAAGGCCGGGATCCACGCCAAGGCGGTGTTGAACGATCCCTCGACGTACGAGGCGCTGCGGCCGGAGGACTTCGGGCTGACCCGGTACATCCACATCGCGCACCGGCTGACGGGGTGGAACGCGGTCAAGCACCGGGCCGAGCAGCTGGGGCTTTCGTTCAGCGACGTGCAGGTCAAGACGATCACGGGCCGGATCAAGGCGCTGGCGGACCAGCAGGCGATGACGCTGGACCACGTCGATCAGCTGCTGCGTGAGGTGGCGGGCACGGCCGAGACGGTGCAGGCGGCCGGGGCGATCGCGGTGTGAGGCCGGGCGGGATGGTGGCGCGGTCGGGCGCTCTCACGGCGCGAGCGCGACGGCGTCACGGCCGGGGCTCCCGCGAGCCCCGGCCGTGACGAGATCGAGGCGGGCCGGACCGGTCAGCGCGGCCGGGCGGTCGCGGTGCCGTTGCTCGAGCCGGTCCCGAGCTTGTGGATGCCGTGCTCGCATTCGTCGGGGATCCCGTTGGCGTTGGTGTCGAGGCTGAGCCCGGCTTCGATGTCCATCTCATCGTCGATGCCGTTGGCGTTGCAGTCGTGTCCCGAGGGCTTCACCTCGAGGATGGTGGGGTTGAACGCGCAGGCGTTGAGGGGCTTCTGGGGCACGAGGCACGTGGGCTCGATGCCGGCCGCGTTCTCCACCAGCAGCCGCATGACGCCGTCGAGTCGCACGTAGATGTTCAGCACGGCCTTGGAGCTGTTGCTGAGGTCGGTGGTGTCGGCAAAGACCGCGTTGGCGGAGCAGCCGTAGAGCGCGGCGGTGTCGTTGATGGACTGGGCGAACGCCTGGGCGACGGTCAGCGCGGTGGCGCCCATCGGCGCGGGGCCGGCGTAGAGGTTCTCGATCGGGTCGAACTCCACATCGTCCGAGGTGATGCTCCACGACCATTGGGTGTTGTTGCCGGTTCCGTTGACGTAGAACATGTACTGCTGCAAGGGCTTGTCGCAGGACGGGCAGGGGCGGTGGGTCTTGAGTTCGAGGTAGAGATTGCCGCGGAAGGGGGTGTTGAAGAAGAACTGCTCGCCCGAGGTCAGGTCCCCGTCGAAGTCCACGTCGCACCACAGCACGTTGGTACTGGTGCCCACGGTGGGCGGCGAGCCCGCGGCCAGCGGCGCGATGCCGGGGACCTGGGACTGGAACGCTGCTCCATTGGAGCCGGGGGGCGACACGGAGACGACGATGTCCTGCGTCGGCCCGAGGATGGGGATCGTGATTCCGGCATCGGAGAGGTCGAAGACTTCGTAGGCGACCGGGCCGCCGCCGTCGCCGCAACCCGTGGGCACATCGGCCAGGTAGAAACCTCCGATGAAGCTCCCGAAGGGGCCGGCGGCATTGTCGAAGACCAGGAAGTACAGGTCGCACGTGTCGGTCTCGCACGTGAGACCGGTGAACATCCCGAATCTCACATCGTCGAGGTACGTTGCATCGCCGCAGTCGCCGACGACGTTGATCTCATCCCCGACGGTGTTGGGGATCACGCCGGGGACCGAGGGCTGGTACAGCGGCGCGAGCAGGTTGGAGTAGACCACCGAGGCCGGGCCGGGCGTGGAGGCGTCCGAGCTGATGCGGACATGCGAAGGATCAACGGCGCGGAGCGGGGGGAGATTCCAGGTCTGGCCCGGCGCCGCCGAGGCGCACATGGCGGGGATGAGGAGCATCGGGGCGATGAAACCTGCGAGCCGGAACGTGGTCATGTGACAACTCCTTTGTGAGCCGCGTACCAGAGGACGATCGGGCCTGCCGATCGAACTGGACGGGCGGATCGGATGCTCGGCCCGGATCCGCACGGGTCCTGGGCGTCCGTGTCCCACGGGCACGGAACGCCGGATGGGTTCCGGCCATCGGGGGGGATCTTGCACCCCGGGATCAATCTTTTGTCGATCGTCTTGCGCCGCGGGAGGCCGCCGGACCGGCGGGAGCTGCGGCCGGGCCGTGCGGTTCGGCGGCAGCGCGAGAGCGCGGGCACGGTCCCATAAGCGGACACTTCCGGCTCGATTTTCGGGGGATTCTGTGTATTCTGTGCGGGCCCGCGGGCGGATCCACCGTCAGGGAGGACCGGCCCGCGGAGCGTCCATTGAACGGAGACGAGCGGATGTTTCAGAAACCCGGTCCCGCGATTGGGCTGGGAGCGTCGATCGTGTCCATGGCGGTGATCTTCTCGCACGCGGGCCCGCTGGACCCGCCGGCGGGTCCGGTGGCGCCGACGTACCGAACGCTGGCGGAGGTTGAGCCGCGCATCCCGGTCGGTTCTTCGACGACCCCCGGGGATGCGGACAGCGTGTTCCGGATCTCGCAGCCGGGGAGCTATTACCTGACGGGGATCCTCCAGGGGGTGGCGGGCAAGAGCGGGATCGAGATCGCGAGCCACAACGTGACGCTGGACCTGGGCGGCTTCACGCTCACGGGAGTCGGCGGGTCGCTGGCGGGGATCACGCGGGACAGCACCCAGAGGGGTCCGATCACCGTGCGCAACGGGAAGGTGACGGGATGGGGGGGCTCGGGCGTTTCGCTCGCGAACGTGAATTCGGCGGATTCGCCCGGCGGTCTGCTGGAGGGGATCCACTCGCACGGGAACGTCGGGAACGGCTTCACGGTCGCGGACGGGGCGACGGTGATCACCTGTGTCGCCGGGCAGAACGGGCAGGCGGGCTTTGAGGCGGCAAGCCACGCCGTGTTCCGCGACTGCGTCGCGAACGGCAACGGGCTGTCGGGGTTCTACCGCGGGTTCGGCTGCACGTACAGCGGCTGCGTCAGCCGTGCGAACACGGCGCACGGGTACGAGCCCTCCGGGACCAGCAGCTTCTCCAACTGCAGCGCCTCGACCAACGACGGCAACGGGTTCAGCGTGACGCGGTGCACGCTTACCGGGTGCGATGCATCATCCAACGACGGCTGGGGGATCGACGTGCTCTCGGGGGGGACCGTGCAGTCGTGCGGGCTGGGCAACAACCTGCTGGGGGGCATCCAGTGCAGCACCAACGCGCACATCCTGCGGAACTCGGTCACCGCGGGGGCCACGGAAATCCGGGCGAGTTCGGCGGACAACCGCATCGAGGGCAACACGGCGGTGGACTGCGCGACCGGGTTTGACATCGCCAGCGCCGGGAACCTGATCATCTGCAACTCCGCGTCCGGGGGCACCACGCGGTTCAGCATCGTGGCGGGGAACAGCGCGGGTCCGATCGTGGTCGCGGCGGGGATGCCGGTGCTGACGAACCCGGCGGCGAACTTTGATTTCTGACGGGCATTGACCCGGACATGGAACGCTCGGCGCCGATCGGGCGGGCCGCGCGATCGAGCGGGTCCTCCACCGCTTGCGGACGCGACTGGGGGGGCGCTGCGCCCGCGGCGAACTCGGGGTTGCCCGACCCGCGCGGGCCGGGGGCGCGGAGGGAGCCGGGCTTATGGGCTGGGAAGTGCGGGCGATCCGGGGTATTCTGAGGGCGGTGAATCGCCGCGCGCATCTCAATGGAGGGAGGCGGTCGGCGGCTCCACGAATCAACACGGAGGCCCACCGATGCGCTCTCACGCTGTATCTACCGCGATGGTCTGTGGCACCGTCGTGCTCACGGCGGCGATCCTGTCGCACGCCGGACCCTTGGACCCGCCCGCGGGGGCCATCGCTCCCACGTACAAGACGCTGACGGAAGTGGAGCCCAGGACGGCGATCAATCCGGCGAACACTCCGGGCGATGCGGGCTCGGTGTACCGGATCACCGCGCCGGGATCGTACTACCTGACGGGGAACCTCGTGGGGGTCTCGGGCAAGGCGGGGATCGATATCGCGACGGTTGATGCGCACATCGACCTGAACGGGTTCGAGGTTGTGGGCGTGGCGGGGAGCCTGTCGGGCATCCGCGTGACAGGAACGGGCGGGGACGGATGCTCGGTGTCGCACGGCACGGTTCGCTCGTGGGGAGCGATGGGCGTCGATCTGATCACCGGTGGGGCGCACGGCTCGAAGATCGAGGATGTGCAGGCGATCGGGAACGGGAGCACCGGGCTGAGGGTCGGCTCCAACGGGCTGTTCATCGGGTGCACTTCGGAGAACAACGGGCTCTCGGGGTTCGAATTCTCGGCCAACGGCGTGGCGGAGAACTGCGTGGCCCGCTCCAACGGCGGCAAGGGGTTCGATACCGGCACGGGGTGCATCTACCGGGGGTGCATCGCCCGGAGCAACTCGGGCACGGGTATCGAGGTCGGCGAGGGAGGTTCGGCCGAGCAGTGCACGGCGATCGCCAACTCCGGGGACGGGTTCCTGCTTTTCAACGGCGCGGTGGTGAGAGGGTGCGGGGCCTACCAGAACTCGGTCTCGGGGTTCAGCGCCACGGCCCGCAACTCGGTCATCCACTGCACGGCGGCCAGCAACGTGGCGCACGGCATCCTGGCCGGCTCGGACTGCCTGATTGTGGGGAACTCGGCGAGCCTCAACGGCGCGAGCCCGAACGCGGGGATCGCGGCGGGAGGGAGCGACAACCGGATCGAGGGCAACAACGTGTCGGACAACGGGATCGGGATCTCGGTGCTGTCGGCGGGGAACATCGTGCTGCGCAACACGGCGAGCGGGAACTCGTCCAACTACAACCTGGTCGCGGGCAACGTGTGCCTGGTGGTCTCGGCGACCACGTCGGGCGCGTTCACGGGCTCGTCGGGGGGCGTCTCCCCGGGGAGCACGGACCCGTCGGCGAACTTCTCGTACTGAGCCGGCGCACGAAAACACCGGCCCGAGGGCGGGCCGGTGCGCGGGGTGCGGACGGCGGCGGGCGCGGGGTTACCTGTCGTAGCCGATCGCGTCGAAGAGGGTCAGGTCGGTGGAGCGGTAGAAGTTGGGGTAGAAGGTCTCGCCGTAGCTGAAGGCCGGGTCCATGATGCCGATGGCGGGGATCTGCTCGCGCCAGTGGCTGGCCTGGTAGGGGGAGCCGTCGCTGAAGCGGATCTCGGTGGAGAGGTCGTCGAAGTTGACATCGTCGTTGGGGCTGTTAAAGACGCACCAGCGCGGGGCGGTGGTGAACTCGGCGGCGGTGTCGGGGTTGAGGTCGGTCCCGGTCCCGTCGGTGCGGCGGAAGCGGAAGATGTCGGAGGCCTCGATGTCCTTGACGCGGAAATCGACGCCGCTGGTGCAGCCCAGGGCGTGGCCGGTCTCGTGGACGATGACATCCTGGAGGGAGATCGTGTTGGCGGTCACGCCGTTGGAGGGGTCGTAATCGAAGGGGAAGTTGGTGCTGTACTGCATCGACGCGTCGTTGCCGGAGACGGTGCCGCCGTTGGCCTTCCAGTTGGCGAAGGTCCAGAAGACGCGGTTCTCGGCGGTGGTGACGTTGGTGGAGTAACGGACGGAGATGCTCGCGGCCGGGAGCGAGTTCTGGATGGTGTCCGAGGCGTCCATGCCGCCGACGATCAGGGAGCGGGAGCTGGTCCAGCTCGCGGTGCCGTAGCTGCTGGAGGTTCCTCCGATGATGCCCGATCCCAGGGAGGCGAAGCTCACCGGGATGGTGATGGTCATGGCGTCGGAGGGGAACTGCGATTCGATGTAGGCCTCGGCGGCGGCGAAGGCGGGGACCGCGGCGGCCGGGACGCTGGCGCCCAGGACGTAGACGACGTTGAGCCCGGCGCGGGTGTTGCCGCCGCCCCCGCGATCCACGACGATGACCTTGGCCGGGTCGGCAAAGTCGGCGGCGTGGGTCTTGACCATGAGCTTGAGGTCATCGACGGTCATCGGGGCGCGGTTGGAGCAGACGGGCTTCCAGACGGTCTGGGTGTCCATGCGCAGGGCCATTCCCGAGGGGAGCGTCGCGGTGACGGTCGGCCCCGGGATGACCAGGCGGACGCTGCCGTTGCCCATCTGGTAGCCGACGGCGCCGGTCATGTCCGGCTCGCCCTGGACCACCTGGGCGCCGGCAACGCCGGCCAGGGCGCACAGCGCCGCCAGGGCTGCGCGCGGAGAGAGATCGCGGCTCGCACAACGTGGAGTGCTCATGGCAAGTTTCCCCGACCGGTGAGAGCAGCGCGGGTTCGGCCGGGGTGGGTGAGGAGAATCCTCACGCTCAAGATCGCCCACGGCTCGGGAGGGAATGGCCCGCCGTCCCACCGGTTCAAGTTGACCGGTTTACCTGTCGGACCTTTCCGTGTCAAGGCGATTGCGGAGGACATGGCGAAGAAGGGGACTGTGGTGCGCACGAGTCTGGGCTCGTTCGTATACTGGCTCCGATGTCGACCGCAAGCAGGGAGCTAGGGCTTCGCGAACGGACCCATCCGGGCCGGACAAAGGCGGCGGGGATGGTGTCCGGCGTGATGGCCGGTGTGATGGCGTGCCTGATGACCGGCGCGATGGGGGGCTGCGACACGTCGGGGATGCGCCGGGGGACCGACAGCATCCTGGACATCTTCGCCGAGCCGACGCCGGCCGAGGCGGTCGAGATGGCCCTGGACAAGTACGACGCCGACAAGCGGTACCGCGGCACGCTGCTGCTCTCGACCCAGCCGTTCGCGGGCGAAGAGCTGTATATGAAGCTCTTTATCGACAATTCCAAGGACCGGGACCCGGGTGTGCGGACGGCGGCGACCCGGGCGGTTGCCAACCACGGCGGCCCGGAGCATGTGCCGCTCCTGATCGATCGGCTGACGGATGAGGACCGGCTGGTTCGGATCGAGGCGGCGCGGGGGCTGCAGCGGATCCACTCGGACTCGGCGATCGACCCGCTGCTCAAGGCGATCGATGTCGACAACGAGAGCGATCCGGCGGTGCGATCCGAGGCGGCCGATGCGCTGGGTCAGTACGCGGACAGCAAGGTGCTCGAGTCTTTGATCGCGTCGCTGGAGGATTCGAACCTGGCGGTGAACTCGCGAACGCTGGCGTCGCTCAAGACGCTGACGGGCCAGGACTTCGGGTTTGATCGCCGGGCGTGGCTGGACTGGTACAAGTCGGCCACGACGCCCTTTGCGGGCCGGAGCGTGTACACCTTCCCGGCGTTCAACCGGTCCAAGTCGTTTATCGAGTACCTCCCGTTCGTGCCGCAGCCTCCCAACGAGGCGTCCACCGCGCCGGTGGGGATGCCGCTGCCCGCGGGCGGGTGAACGGAGGCCCGGGCTCGACAGCCCGGGCCGCTGGACGACTTACTTGCCGGCGAGCTCTTTGAGCCTGGGATCGATCGCGGACGCCCAGATCTCGTAGCCCTTCTCGTGGGGATGGAGGAAGTCGGGCATGACTTCCTTGGACATGGTGCCGTCCTTTTCGAGGAAGGCCTTGCCGATGTCCATGTAGTACACCATCTTGCCGTCGGCGAGCTTGGACGCCAGTTCGCTGGCCTTGGCGTTCTTCTCGCGCTGCGGGTTTGGCTTGTCGCCGCGGGGGAAGATGGCGAGCATGAGGATCTTGGTTTCCGGGAGCTTGGCGCGGAGGGAGGTGACGATGGCCTTCATGCCGTCGGCGATCTCCTCGGCGGTGTTGTCGTTTCCGTTGCTGTTGTTGGTGCCGATCATCATGACGACGAGCTTGGGGGCCGAGCCCGAGAGGGGCTTGGCGAGCCCATCCACTTCGCCGTGGTCGAGCCTCCAGAGCACGTGCTGGGTGCGGTCTCCGCTAAAGCCCAGGTTCATGGGGTTGTAGGCGGCAAAGTGCTTGTTCCAGGCCTCCTTGCCGGAGCCCTCCCAGCCCTGGGTGATCGAATCTCCCAGGAAGATGACGCCGACATCGCCCTTCTCGGCGGCCTGCTTGGCGCGGGCGACGCAGGCCTCGTGGCGCTTGACCCACCACTCCTCCTTGTCGCGTGGAACGGGCGTAAGGGCGCCGTGGGAGGCGTCGGCGGGCTTGGCGGGCTGGGTCGCGGCGGGCGCTTTGTCCGCGGGCTGCTTGGCGGGGGCGGCGGGCTGGGCGATCGCGGGGATTCCCATGCCCGCGGCGGCGACCAGGACCAGGAGGGAACGTGCGGTGAGGATGTGGTCTCTCATGGCCGGGAGTGTACCGGAGTTTTGGCCGCCCGGGGAAAAACGGGGGGGTGCACGGCCCGGGCGGCGGGAGGCACACCTCCCGGGCGCGTACCATGGGCGGTCCCGAGGGAACGGGACGAGAACAGGACTCAAGGACCCCACGGCATGCCACACATCATCGCCGAGCCCTGCATCGGCACCAAAGACACTTCGTGCGTCGACGTCTGCCCGGTGGACTGCATCCACCCGACGAAGAACGAGGCGGAGTTCGCGACCGCCGAACAGCTCTACATCGATCCGGATACGTGCATCGACTGCGGCCTGTGCGTGGATGAGTGCCCGGTCAAGGCGATCGCGCCCGCGGAAGACCTGCCGCCGGAGTGGAAGAGGTACATCCAGGTGAACCTGGACTACTACAAGAGCAAGTAGCGCGGGGCCGGGGCGGTCGTCGCGTGGAGCGGATGCTCCCGGGCCCGATTGTCACGTGATTGTCACGTGCAGCTCACCGGGATGATCACCCTTCCCGAACCCGCGGCGGGTTGGCGCATCTCAACGAGTCGGAGGTTTGCCATGGCGACCGCGACGGCGACCGAGCTCGTACCCGCTTCTTCTCAATTGTCCCCTGCCCGTCGACGGTCGGCCGTGCGGCCGGTGCTCGCGGGGATCGCCGCGTTGCTGGCGGCCTCCGGGTGCGCGGCGGAAGCCCAGGATCCGCCCCGTCTGCCGGCCGAGCCCGCGAACTCCAGCCCGAAGGACCTGGCCGCGCAGAACGCCGAGTTTGCGTGCGATCTGCTCCGCCAGCTCCACGGCCGGATGCCGCAGAACATCTTCTTCTCACCGATGAGCATCTCGACGGCGGTGGGCATGGCCTGGGCGGGCGCCGGGGGCCCCACCGCCGACCAGATCGCCGCGACGATGCGCTGGTCGCAGGGCCAGGACCCCACGCACGACTCGTTCGCGGCCCTGGCGAACCGGCTGGCGCCGCCGCGGGATCCGGAGTCCAACGCAGAGCTGTACGAGTGGAGCAGCGCGAACCGGGTCTGGCCGGGGATCTCCGTGCTCCCGGCGTTCTCCAAGCGCCTGGAGACCAGCTACGCCTCCGATGTCTCCGCGCTGGATTTCGGCCATCCGGACGCGGCCGCCCGGGCGGTCAACGGCTGGGCCTCGCGCTGGACGCGCGGGCACATCCCGAACATCGTCGGGGCCGATGACATGCGCGGGCTGGTGCTCCTGCTCACCAACGCCGTGTACTTCAAGGGCACCTGGGCCACGCCGTTCGAGGAGTCGGCAACCAGCGATGAGCCGTTCCACCTCGCGGGAGGGACGACCACGACCGTGCCGATGATGCACTCGGCCCGCGAGGCGATGTACTCGGCCGGCGAAGGGTTCGCATCGGTTGCACTGCCGTACAGGGGAGGGGTTTCGTGCGTGTTCATCCTCCCGGATGAGGGGCGGATGAACGGGGTCGTCTCGGCGATCTCCGGGCAGGGGTTGTCGGACGCCCGCAGGGCGATGCGGCAGACGGCGGTCATCCTGTCGATTCCCAGGCTCTCGGCCGCTTCGCGATTCTCCGTCGCCGAGGATCTCAAGGGCCTGGGCATGCAGCTTGCCTTCTCCGACAAGGCGGACTTCTCGGGGATCTCGGGAGAGATGACGCTGAAGATCTCCGACGTGATCCACGCGGCGACCATCGACATGGACGAGAAGGGCACGGTGGCAACCGCGGTCACCTCGATCGGCATCGCGCCGACGGCGATCCGCCCGCGGCAGGACCCGATCGTGTTCAAGGTGGATCGCCCGTACCTGGTGGCGATCGTGCACGATACGACGGGCGCGGTGCTGTTCCTGGGTAGGATCAACGACGCCGGCGCCAGGTAGATCCACCCGCCCGCTCGCGGGCGATCGCGGGAGCGAATCATGAGAACATCTCGACCGACTCTGCAGCGGGCCCTTGCGGCGGGCGTCATGACCAGCCTGCTGGCGGCGATCCTGCTCGCCCAGCCGTCCGGCCCGACGCCTCAGCCCCTGCCGCACGACCCCAAGCCCATCAGCCCAAGCCCGATCGACGAGACGCCGCCGCGGCGACCGCAGTACCCGGGCCTGACGAGCGTCGCGAAAGCCCCGAAACTGCTGGCGATCAAGCTGCACGCGGACTGGTGCCCGGACTGCAAGGCGATGGGGACGCTCTTCGAGGATCTTGGCAAGAAGTTCGATGCCGAGCCGATCCTGTTCCTGAAGCTGGACCTGACGGACCAGCACGGGCGGATGCAGGGCGAGTACATGGTTTCGGCGCTGGGGCTGGGGTCGCAGTGGAAGGACCTGGGTGAGGGGAAGAAGACCGGGCAGATCGTGCTTGTGGATCCGGCCACGCACCGGATCGTCAAGACGATCGCGCACGATGCGGGTTGGGAAGCGGCGGCGAAGATGATAGAGGAGGCGGTGAAGAAGTAGGTCCGCCCGCAGCTCAGGAGCGTTCGAACAGCCCGCCTTCGTCCTTCCTCGACCCAGCGGGGCTGTTTGCGCTGCGCTTCGCGGGAGATGGGCGAGCAGGAACGCCGCCGGGAGAACCCTGGCCCTCCGCGACCGACCTGATTTCACCATCCGCCACCCGCGTCGTCAGGCGATCCCCCGGTTTCACGCTGATCGCCGACCGCACCGCGGTCCCATCGGCCGCGAGCGTCACGCTGAAGCCGCGATCAAGGACACGCAGCGGGTTGATCGCTCGCAATTCCCGCTCGGCAGCGCTGATGCGATCCGCGGAACGTTCGCGGCGTGTGGTGATGGCCAGCGTGAGCCGCTGGCCGAGCGTCTCGAGCGCTGCGCGGTTGCTCGCGTAGACCGCGCGGGGGTGGAAGCGCTCCAGGCGGGCCGCCGAGAGCTGGAGCTGGCCCCGGAGCGATTCGAGCCGGCGTGCCATCGCCTCACGCAGCTCGTACTGGGCGGCTTCGAGCGCCACACCCGCATCTTCGATCAGCACCGCGGGATCCCGGAGGAAAGGTCGGCTCGCGAGCGACTCGACCTGCTGGCGGTGGCTGGCGAGCGTGCGCTGCATGTGCACGAGCATGCGGCGATCCAGCGAGTCGAGCTGGCGGAGGAGTTCGGTGGTGTCGGGGGTGAGGCGCATCGCGGCCTGGGTGGGGGTGGCGCAGCGTTCATCGGCGACCAGCTCGGCGAGCGTGGTGTCGGTCTCGTGGCCGATGGCGGCGACCACGGGGATGGAGCACCTGATGATCGCCTCGGCGACCATCCGCTCGTTGAAGCACCAGAGGTCCTCCTTGGAGCCGCCGCCGCGGGTGAGCAGGAGGGCATCGAGGCCCAGTTCCTCAGCACGCGCTGAAAGTTCGTTGATCGCGGCCGTGATCTCGGCGGCTGCGCCATCTCCCTGCACGCGGACATCGGCGAGCAGGATCGCCACGCCCGGGCAGCGTTTCTTCATGGTGACCAGGACATCCTGGAGGGCGGCGGCAGAGCGGCTGGTGACGACGGCGATCCGGCGGGGGAAACGCGGGAGGGGGCGTTTGCGCTCGGGGTCGAGCCAGCCAAGATCGCGGACTTCTTCGAGGAGCTTGCGGAAGGCAAGGTCCAGGGCGCCGGCGCCGACGGGCTCGATGGATTCGGCGATCAGGGTGATGCGGCCCTGCTTGGCGTAGAACTCGATGCGGCCCTTGACGACGACCTCCATGCCGTTGTCGGGAGAGAGCTTGGCGCGGCGGGCCGAGGAGGCGAACATCACGCAGCTGATGACCGATTCGGCATCCTTGATGTCGAAATACCAGTGCGTGCGATCACGGAAGCCGCTGACCTCTCCCACCACGCGCACGGCGGTGGGCAGGCCGCCGCGGATGACGGCATCGATCTTCATCGCCAGCTGTGAGACGGTGAGGATCGCGGCGTCGGCCTTGGATTTCGGTGCGGTGTCCTCGTCGCCGGGAGTGGCGGCGGGCGGCTCCTTGCGGGCGGCCATCCTGGCGGGATCGAACGGGAGACGGTCCACGGCAAGAGGGTAGGTGGAGATTCGCGCGCCGATTCCGCGGCCGGGGCGCCGCGCGATTCACCTGGCCCAGGTCACCAGCGGCTCGAGCGTGAGGCGGGCGGTGAGGATCTCGAACGGGTGGAGGTCGAATCGGATCTCGTGTCCCTGCGTGCTGAGGTTCCGGCCGGGATCTTCGAGCAGGTTCGCCTCGCAGGCGGCGATGATCCTGGGGTGCAGCTTCACGAGCGCGCCCTTGACGGGCCTCCCGCTGGATTCGTAGACACGCAGGATGACCGAGGAATCGGGGCCGGGTTTGAGCGCTGTCAGCACCACCGACGGGTCGGAGATCTCGACCAGCCCGAGGCGAGCGGGAAGATCGCCCCCGTGCACCGCGGCCTTGCGGGCGATCAGCGGGCAGTTGAAGTCCAGCGCGTGGCGGGCGATGCCCGCGGCGCGCCAATCGCCGGCGTGGGGAACCAGCGAGTACCGCAGCGTGCGCGGCACGCCCAGCTCAAAGCCGGTGTCGGAGGGGCGGCCGAAGTTGTAGTCCATCAGGTTCTCGGATCGCAGCAGCGAGAGCATCAGCGTGCCGTCGGCGGCGACGTTGCCCGCCAGGCCCCTGTTGAGCAGCGCCACGCCGTGGGAGTCGTCGGAGATGTCGACCCAGTTCTGCGCGGGGTACTCGACGCCCATCGGCCGCTCGACCGCGCCGAAGGGGATCTCCTGCACGTGGGTGCCCCCCTTGATCGCCGTCGGGAAGATCGCCTGGTACCGCACGTGCCTCTGGTTGTTGACCAGGCGCGTCTGGATGTCGATGCGGCGCACGCCGGCGACGAGGCGGACGGTGGTCTCGAACGCGCCGTCGGCCAGCGCGTGCTCGGCGCGGAACTCGCTGTAGACCGGACCGCGGACCGCCGAGGCGCACGGCTGGGAGTGCTCGCTGCTCAAGATCGCCGTGGAAGCGTCGGGCACGGGCTGGCGGGTGGTCGCGGCGATGTACATCCCGCCGTCGAGGTGGTGGTACATCTCCCACAGGTCGCCCTCGTCCTTCTGGCGGGCGATGATGTTGGCGGGGCCGGCGAGCACTTCGCGTCCGGAGGATTTGTCGAGGATGGAGGTGATCTGACCTCCCTTGGGGTCGAAAGAGAGTCTGTAGAACTCGTTCTCGATCGTTCCGGCGGCATCATCGGGCTGGGTGGCCGGACAGGCTTCGGAGGTCGCCACCACGCGGTACGTGCAGTAGCCCATCGCCGGCACATCGCGGGCGACGAAGCAGATCCGCGCGTGGCGGAGATCTCCGCCGGGGTGGTCCTCGCGGGCAATCACCTGGACGGGCACGGCCGGCCCGTCGGGCCCGAGGACCTGGATGCCCTTGGCGTGCTCCCCGGGGGAACCGATCTCGATCTCAACCAGTTCGGTGCGCGGCCAGCCCTGGGGGTTGAAGACGACTATGGGGGTGCCCGCGCCCGAGGTGTCGATGCGGGAGACCATCGCGTTCCAGCCGTCGGCGACGAGGTCATCGGCGAGCCGCTCGGCGTGGGCGTTGCTCCGGACCGTGTCCTCGTAGACGATGTCGGTCATCACTCCGGAGGCCAGGTCGTGGGTCTGGTTGAACAGCAGCGGCTCCCAGGCGCGCCACAGCGGCTCATCGTTCGAGGTCGAGCCGAGCCAGCGCGAGACCGCCGCGAGCTTCTCGGCGGTCAGGAGCTTGTGCTCGATGCGGCGCGTGTCCTGGTGCAGCTCGATGCGGCTGCTGTAGGTGCCCTGGAAGATGGGGTTGAAGTCGCCATCGAGCGTGGGAGTGTCCGAACGCTGGGCGACCACCTTGGCAAACTCGCCCGGGACCGAGCAGCGGATCACGAACGGCGCCTCGGGCCGCGCGTTGAAGCCGCGGATCAGATCGCCCAGGTCTTCTTCGGGACGGCTGACATCGACGCCGGCGAGCCCGACGCGTTCGGGAGCGTGCGTGTGGATGTTCAGGGCGTTGAAACGGTCGGTGAAGAACCTGGCAAAGCCCTCGGGGTCCCGAGGCGGGCCGTAGAACAGGCCGTAGAAGCCGGGGACCCAGACCGCGGGGATCTTCGTGCCGTCGATCCCGCGCCAGAAGAACTCCGAGGGCAGTTCATCGCGGGGCACGCCACGGCAGAACCAGAACGACGTGTACCCCGAGAGCGCGAGCAGTTGCGGCATCTGCGGGTGATGGCCGAACGTGTCGACCATCCACGCAACGTCGACCTCGACGCCCAGCTCCCGGCGGCAGTAGCCCTTGCCGTACTGGACCTGCCGGATGAACAGCTCGCCGCCGGGTTTCACATCGTCGGGCATGACATCCATGCCGCCCACGAGCTGGAGCCGGCCCTCGGCGATCAACCGACGGAACGAACGGGCGTGCTCGGGGTACCGCTCGAGGAACGGGCGGAAGTAGGCGACTTGGTCGAGCGTGAACTTGGCGTCGGGGTCGTTCTCCAGCAGGTGGATCGCCGTCAGGATGTGCGACAAACCCTGCTCGAGGTACTCCTCGCGCGTAAAGAAGACCGCGCCCTCCCAGTGAGTATGGGGGATGTAGTAGAGGGTCTGCTTCTGGGCCGCGGGCTGCCCGAAGGCGGCGTCGGCGACCATGCACGTCGCGCCGGCGAGCAGCGGGCGGAGGGCTCGGGCGAGTGTTCGCGTAATCACACCGCCCAGCATACGCGAAGGTGATCACGCGGATGTTGCGGCCGGTTCACGAGGCCGACTTGTCGGACCTGGGCTCCGCGTCGGCGATCGGCGCGTTCGCGTTGGCGGCGCCGGCGTCGGGCGCCGCCGGCTTCACGACCACCTGCCGCTGGCCCTTCCGGTCGACCGCGGGCAGGGCCGCGGGATCGTCCTTGGAGCGGACCACGACGATCGTGTGGGCGTGGTTCTGCGGCTCAACGGCCCTGAGAGGAGCGGCCTTGACTTCCTGGCGCTTCTTGAAGCGCGGCATGTCGGGGGGCAGCTCGAAGACCGCGCGGGGTTCGGGGAGTTTCTTCTTCGCCGAGGCGAGCGGGGCGGCGGCCGAGCGGCCGAACGCGGGGTTGGTGAATGTGCGGACCCCGCCGGTGTAGCCGTTTTCCTTCAGCCACTCGACGCGGGCCCGCTCGAGATTCTGATGGCCCGCCTGCGTGATCGGTTCCCACGCGTTGATGCCCACGGCCGTCTGCCCGACCCGGGCCCAGACTTCCGGCCAGTCGCTCTCGGCCGCGCCGTAGGTCGCCGGCCCCGGGGATGCCGAGGCCTGCGGGTACTGCTCGGCGAGCCGCCCTTCGGGGTCCCCGATGTACCCGCGGCTTTCCCACAACATCCCGTTGGCGCCGGGGCGACGGACATCATCGACGACGTTGGGCGGGAAGGCCGGACGGGTCGCCAACGGTCGGTCCGTGTCCCGGTATGGACCCTGGAGCGGCTGCGGAGCTGCAAGCGCGGAGACCGCAGCGCACGGAATAACCAAACCGCCGGACCGGATCAGTCGAGCGACCATGTCTTGGCCTTTCTATGTGTCCGTCCGTGGCGTTGCCTGACACGCGGAACGCGAGCCGGGCCGGAGAATCGCGCCGAGCCGACAGACGTCGGTCCGGCGCTTCCCTTCCTCCTAACTTCAAGATGCACCGTAACTTATGAATGTCAAGCGGATTTGGAAGCCCCGGCCTGTGAAAGCCGTCCAGGTCCGTTATCCGGAACCCGTGGTAACCCCGGTGCTCCCGGACGCCATGCGAATCGGGATGGAAGCGGAGCTGGTCATCCACTGGTAGAGGTCCAAGACAGCCTTGACGTGCTTGAAGGCCGACCGCTCCTGGCGGATGTACTCCCGGGCAGAAAGGGCCAGCGAGTTGGTCTTGGCGGGGTCGGAGAGCAGTTCGCGGATCGCCACCGACCAAGCCGCCGGATCGGGTTTGGAGACCAGGCTGGCGGTTCGCCCGTGGATCAGGGTGCCGATGGTCGGATCCGCGGCCGCTACCACGGCCATGGGCGCGGCCATGGCCTCCAGAACGACACTGTGATTCTCGCCTCGTGCTTCGGGGAGGATGAGGAGGTCGGCCTGAGTCAGGAGGTCTCGACGGTCCTCGATGTCCTGAATCAGGGAGAGATTGGGGAGCAGGCCGAGGCGCTTGGCGACCGACCAAAGGTCTCCCCTGCGGACGACACGAGAGTCGATGAAGACCATCAGGTCCCTGTGGTGCGGTATGACCTGTGCGAGGCCTTGAAGGGCCGCAGCGCAGGCGACCCGGTCGTGGCCGCCGCCGATGATGATCGCCGCGGGTACGCGGCCGGCCGGGAGCAGTTGATGCGCGGCATCCTCGGCGTGCACGCCCCAGGGGGTGGCTCGGACCGAGAGCCTTGAACTTTGGTCCCTGATGACGCGCTCGAGCATCGCATCGGGGACCGCAAAGACGGGCCAGGGCTTGCGCTGGCGCGAGGCCGAGAGCTTTTCGGCCCGTTCACGGAGGGCAGGGCGCCACAATTCGAGCACGAGCTCGGCGTCGAGTTCGGTGGCGACATCGAGGCCCAGGTCCCACACCGAGCCGCCGAAGACGTGGACGATGGAGACGGGCTGATCGTCTTCTTCGGCCTCGGGGTCGCGGATGGTGGCGGCCATACGGCGGGCGAGCATGCGGCGCAGGGCGCCGATGCGGGAGGTCTCATAGGTGATGGCCCGCGAGAAGACACCGCTGGCGGCGGCCTCGGCGCCCTCGGGGATCGCGTGCAGGACCCGGACGCCCTCGTCGGCGAGCGCCACTTCGAGCCGTGAGAGCATGGCGCGCTCACGCATCGCGAACAGCTCATCGGCGAGTATCAGGACTTTCATGGTTGGAGCGGTGTGGCCCGCGACCCCGGCGCGGGACGGGTTTGGGTCTGCGGGTGGACTCTACGCGGGCTGGAGCACGCGGGGGGGCACGGCGGGCGGTGAGCCCGAACGCCTCGCGACCGCCGCGGGCGTGGGCCAGGCGCAGATCCACCGATCGGCCGCGATCCGGGCGAGCACGGGGGCCGGCGGCTCGCCGACGGAAGTGGATGGGGCCGGGTGCGCCGGCCACCAGAGCTGGAGCGGACCGGCGGAGGGGTCGCCGGGGAGTTCGAGCTGGCAGTCCACGGGGCGGGCGACGAAATCCTGAACGGTCAGGAGGCGCGGGCGTTGCATGCTGATGCGCGGGGTGCAGGCGAGCAGGCCGCGGGTGTAGGGGTGGAGGGGCCTGGCGAGCACCTCGCGGGTGGGTCCGAACTCGACGATGCGTCCGGCATACATGACGCAGACGGCGTCGGCGTGGTCGGCGACCAGGCCCAGGTCGTGGGTGATGAGGACGATCCCCAGCCCGTGATCGCGTTTGAGGTCGGCGAGCAGGGAGAGGATCTGGGCCTGGACGGTGACGTCGAGGGCGGTGGTGGGCTCGTCGGCGATCAGGAGGCGTGGGCGGCAGGCCAGGGCCATGGCGATCATGACGCGTTGGCGCATTCCGCCGGAGAACTGGTGGGGGTAGGCGTGGAGCCTTTCGGCGGCGTCGCGGATCCCGACCTGGGTCAGGGCGTCGATCGCGGCGCGGCGGGCAGCTTTCCGTGCGAGCCCCTGGTGCAGGGAGATCGCCTCGACGATCTGCTCGGAGATCGTCATCACGGGGTTCAGGCTGGTCATCGGCTCCTGGAAGATCATGCCGACCTGCCCGCCGCGGATGGAGCGCAGGGTGCGGTCGTCGGCGGACATGAGTTCGACATCGCGGCCGGATGCGTGCAGGACGATGCTGCCGTGCTCGTAGAGCGCCGGGGGCGAGGGCAGGAGCCGCAGGATGCTCAGGGCGGTGACGGACTTTCCCGAGCCGGACTCCCCCACCACCGCGAGCGTCTGGCGCGGGTAGATCGCAAAGCCGACCTCGCTGACGGCCCGCAGGGGCGTTGCGGTGCTGCGCGGGAACGAGACCGAGAGGTTGGTGATCGTGAGCAGCGGGCCGTTCTGGTCGGCGCCGGAGTGGGATCGGGGGGCCTGGGGAGAAATGATCATGGGCGGGTTCAGGCGCGGCGGGCACGGGACCGCGGATCGAAGACATCACGCAGGCCGTCGCCGACGATGTTGAGCGAGACGAGCGTGCCGGCCAGGAACAGGCACGGGAAGGCCAGGAGCCACCAATTGGACTTGTAGGGGTTGATTTCCGAGAGCCCCTCGGCTGCGAGGTTGCCCCAGCTGGGGAGCGGCGGGCGGATGCCGATGCCCAGGAAGCTCAGGAAAGACTCCTGCAGGATCGCCTGAGGGACGGTAAGGGTTGCGTACACGATGATCGGGCCGACGAGGTTGGGGAGGATGTGGCGCGCGAGCACGCGGGCGGGCGGGACGCCGATCGCGCGGGCGGCCTCGACGAACGGGCGCGTCTTGAGGCTCAGCACCTCGCCACGCACGACGCGGGCCATGGTGAGCCAGCTCACCGACCCGATCGCGGCGACCAGGGTCAGGATGTTGACGGCGCTCTGGGCGCTGCGGGAGAGCTCTCCGGTGCCGAAACGGGCGATCGCCTCGCGCTGGAGGGCTTCGCGCCTTGCGGGCTCGCCACGCTGGGGTTCGGGGAGGAGCTGGAGCTGCTGCTGGATGTACGCGGCGCGCTGGTCGGCCAGGCCGATGACCCGGGCGACCACAATGCGTTCGACCGCCGAATCGACGGCGACCGCGAGCAGGACGACCAGCAGGATGTACGGCAGCCCGTAGAGCACATCGACGGTGCGCATGAGCAGGCCGTCGAGGCGGCCGCCGGCGAGCCCGGCGATCGCTCCGTAGGCGGTCCCGATGATGACGCTGATGAGCGCCGAGGCCAGGCCGACGGTGAGCGAGATCGCCCCTCCCACGAGCGAGCGGTACAGGAGGCTGCGCCCGAAGCCGTCGGTGCCCATGAGGCCGAAGACACGCCCGGGCCTTGGCTGGCCGGCGGCCGTGGCCGGGGACGGCCACCAGGAGGGCGCGATCCGCGCCTGGGCCAGCGCGCCGGAGTTGTACAGCGGCGTGGGGTCCGACGGGGAGGACGAGAGCAGCCACGGCAGCGCGCACGTGCAGACCAGCAGGACCGCGAGGATCGCCGCCGCCGCGAGCACCACCCTGGGCCGGCGCAGGAGCTGGCTCGAGCGCGAGTGCGGGGGGATGTCGTCGCTCCCGGGGTCCATGGCTGAGACGGTATGCGGAGCGTCGTTCACGGGTCCGCCGCGGGGACGTGCTCGACGAGCGAGGGGTCGTTAATCGCGGGCTTGTTGACGCGAGTGCCGACGGTGTGGCCGTCGAGGAAGCCGTCGGCGGCGGGGCGGAGCATCTCCAGGGCCATGGCCGGGTCGGCGCCGGGGTCGAGCCAGCGGTCGAACTGCTCGGGCTGGAGGATCACGGGCATGCGGTCGTGGATGCGGGCGATGTAGGCATTGGCGGTGGTGGTGATGATCGTGAACGTGTCGAGCACGCCGTCGGGCTTCTCCCAGTGCTCCCAGAGGCCGGCCAGGCACATGATGCCGCGATCGGCGGGGAAGAGGTACCACGGGGTCTTGGTCTTCCGGCCGGGTGCCTTCTGCCATTCGTAGAAGCCCGAGACGGGAACGAGGCAGCGGCGGCGCTTGAAGGCGGCGCGGAACGCGGGCTTGGCCTGGATCCCCTCGGCACGGGCGTTGATCATCTGGTTGCCGATCCTGGGATCGGTCGCCCAGAACGGGACGAGCCCCCACCGCATGGGCGCGAGCACGCGGGGGACCGAGTGGCAGACGGGCGAGACCTGGGTCGGGGCGACGTTGTAGCTGGCGACCGGGCCGGGCTGGGCGGACATGAGCGCGGCATCGAAGGTCAGGTTGAGGAAATCGTGCACCTGCTTCCAGGTGTAGGTTCGGGTGAATCGGCCGCACATGCGTGGGAGTGTACGGGGAGCGACCGGCGGCTGGGAGCGGGCGTGGGTGGCCGGCGTCTAGTGAAAGTCCCGCGACATCACGGGCATGTCGTCGAGCAGCCCGTCGATGCACTCGAGGTGGTCGACGTGGACGTGGACGACCTCGCCCTGGCGTTCGACGTGGCCGCGGGCCAGGAGCATGGCGCTCGTCCGGGCGACCTTGCGGTACTTCTCGAAGGTGCCCGGCCAGAGGATGAGGTTGGCGATCGAGGACTCGTCCTCGAGGGTGATGAACACGACGCCCGAGGCGGTGCCGGGGCGCTGGCGGACCAGGACGACGCCCGCGACGCTGACGGTGCGGCCCTGGGGGCATCGCCCGGGCTCGCGCAGCTCGGCGTTGCGGATCACCCGGCGGCGGGCCAGCTGCGGGCGCAGGAACGTGAGTGGGTGCGAGGCCAGGGAGAGGCCGGTGGCCTGGTAGTCCTGGAGCATGCGCAGGCGCGGGTGCATGACGGGGAGCGCGGGGTTCGGATCGTCTTCGGCGAAAAAGTCCTGCTCGCGATCCCGGGTCCGCGGGGCATCGAACAGGGGCAGCTCCTCGTCGCGCAGGGGCTGGATCTGCCAGAGGGCCGCGCGGCGATCGAGGTTCATGGAGCCGAAGGCGTCGGCGGCGGCGAGCTTGCGCAGGCTGGCGGCGGGGACCAGGGTGGTCCGCCAGAGCGAGGGCACATCCTTGAATCGCCCGCGGCCGGCCACCGCGCCGGCGATCGCGGCCGCATCCCTCTCGGGCAGTCCCTTGACGAGGCGCTGCCCCAGGCGGACGGCAAACCGGTGCGTGGAAGGGTCCCGGCCGGCCTGCTCGAGCGTGCAGTCCCAGGCGCTTAGGTTCACATCCACGGGCCGGACCACCACGCCGTGCTCCCGGGCATCCCGGACGATCTGCGCGGGCTGGTAGAAGCCCATGGGCTGGCTGTTGATCAGCGCGGCGGCGAACGCCGCGGGGCGGTGGTGCTTGAGCCAGCACGAGACATAGACCAGGATCGCGAAGCTCGCCGCGTGGGACTCGGGGAAGCCGTACTCGCTGAATCCGCGGAGCTGGCCGAAGCAGCGCTGGGCGAACTCCAGGGCGTAGCCGCGCGAGAGCATGCCGCCGATGAAACGGCCCTCGAAGGCGGCGAGCCTGTCGCCCTTGCGCCTCCAGGCGGCCATGGCGCGGCGCAGGTTGTCGGCCTCGTCGGCGGAGAAGCCGGCGGCGACGATCGCCAGCTGCATCGCCTGCTCCTGGAAGATGGGCACGCCCAGGGTCCGCTCGAGCACCGCGCGGACCTGCGGGCTTGGGTAGTGGACGGGCTCTTCTCCCGAGCGCCGCTTGAGGTAGGGGTGGACCATCTTGCCCTGGATGGGCCCGGGGCGGACGATCGCCACCTCGATGACCAGGTCGTAGAAGCACGCGGGCCTGAGGCGCGGGAGCATGGACATCTGGGCCCTGGATTCGATCTGGAAGACGCCCACGGTGTCGGCCCGCTGGATCATCGCGTAGACCTGCGTGTCCTGGGCGAACTCGCCCATGATCCGGGGGATGGAGAGCTGCTCCCCGGTCGCCGTGGCGACCAGCTCGAAGGCCTTGCGGATGCAGGTGAGCATGCCCAGGCCCAGGACGTCGATCTTGAGCATGCCCATGGCGTCGATGTCGTCCTTGTCCCACTCGATGACGGTGCGGTCCTCCATGGCGGCGTTCTCGATGGGGACCAGCTCGGAGAGGGGTGTGCGTGTGATGACAAACCCTCCGACGTGCTGGGAGAGGTGGCGCGGGAAGCCGGCGAGCTGGCCGGAGAGGTCGATGACCAGGGCGATCGTGGGGTCCTCGGGGTTCAGCCCGGCCTCGCGGACGCGGTCGGCGGTGGGCGATTCCCCCCAGTGGCCCATGTGCCTGGCGAGCACATCGACACAGTCGAGCGAGAGCCCCATGGCCTTGCCGACGTCGCGGACGGAGCTGCGACCGCGGTAGGAGATGACCTCGGCGGTGAGCGCGGCGCGATCGCGGCCGTACTTGCGGTAGATGTACTGGATGACCTCCTCGCGGCGTTCGTGCTCGAAATCGATGTCGATGTCGGGCGGCTCGTTGCGGGCGCGGCTGATGAAGCGTTCGAACAGCAGGCTGAAGCGCGCGGGGTCGACCTCGGTGATGCCCAGGCAGTAGCAGACGGCCGAGTTGGCGGCCCCGCCGCGGCCCTGGCAGAGGATGCCCAGCGAGCGGGCGTACTCGACGATGTCGTAGCAGGTCAGGAAGTAGGGCTCGTAGTGAAGTTCCTTGATCATCGCCAGCTCGTGCTCGAGGGCGTGGCGGACCTTCTCGGGGGTGCCGGCGGGGTAGCGGCGGGCAGCGCCCGCGTGCGTGCGGTCGACCAGGTAGTCGAAGGGGGTCATGCCCTCGGGGCAGGGCTCGGTGGGGTACTCGTAGCGGATCTGGTCGAGGTTGAATTGCAGGGCGCGGCGGGCGATCTCCCAGGTACGGGCGATTGCCTCGGGGTAGCCGGCAAACAGGCGGGCCATCTCGTCGGGGGGCTTGAGGTGGCGCTCGGCGTTGGGGTGGAGCCTCAGGCCGGCCTGCTCGATGGTGCAGCCGTGGCGGATGCAGGTCAGGACATCCTGGAGCTGCCGGCGATCGGGGTGGTGGTAGTGGGCGTCGTTGATCGCGACGATGGGGATCCGGTGCTCGTCGGCAAGCGCGGCGTTACGGCGCATCACGGCGGCGTCGTCCTGGCGGTAGCGGGCGCACAGGGCCAGGGAGAGGCGATCATCGTCGAAGATCCCGCGCAGGGCGGCGAGGGCGGCGAGAAAAGAGCCGTCGGGTGTTCCGGGAGGGATGACGACCGCGAGCATTCCTGGGGCGTGCCCGGGCAGGTCGGAGAGGTTGAGGTAGCACTCGCCCTTGGGAGCGAGGCGCTTGCCGAGGGTGAGCAGGCCGCACAGCCGCGAGTAGGCGGGCCGCGAGGTGGGGTAGACCAGCACCGTCAGGCCGGCGGGCTCGATGAACGCCAGGCGGCAGCCGATGACGACGGGGAGGTTGTGCTCCTTGCCCGCGCTGTGGGCGCGGACGATGCCGGCGAGCGTGTTGGTGTCGGCGATCGCGCAGGCGGCGTGGCCGTCGAGGGCGGCTTGGGCGATGAACTCGTCGGGGTGGCTGGCGCCGGTGAGGAACGTGAAATTGCTGGTGACGGCCAGCTCGACGTAACGGACCGGCGAGGGCCCCCCTCCGGCCGGCGGCACGCCTGCGCGGGCGTCCTGGCCCATCATCGCCAGGCGGTAGGGGTGCGGGTGCTGCTTGTCGGCGGGCTTCTCGGGCATGGCTTCAGCTCCAGATCCCGTGGACGAACCACCACCCGCTCTGGAGCTCCCGGTAGATCCACAGCCAGCGGCCGGCATCGTCCTGGATCATGAAGTAGTCGCGGGTCGCCCCCTGGCCCCTCCACCATTCGGCGCCCAGACGCTCGGGGCCGACGCACGCGAGCACGCGCAGCTCCCGGCCGCGCCAGTTCACGCCGATCACCGGGCCGTCGGGCGTGACCGAGATCACCTGCGCGGCCGAGGGGCATGCGAAGACCAGGCCGGGGCGCCGGGCCGGCGGCGCGTGGGTGGTGGCCGCGGGGGGGGTGCCGCTGTCCACGGTGGCCGTGCGGTAGGTGATCGCACGCTCGGGGATGTGCGACGGCGCCACCGCGGGGCGGAGCACGCGATCGCCCCCCAGGCGGCCGGCGAGCGTGTCGATGAGCTCCCCGGCGCGGCGGGCGGATTCCTGGTTGCTGATCGCGACCTGGTCCCAGCACTCGGCCTGCCGGTGTTGCAGGGGGGCGATCCATGGGGCCGACAGCTCGATGCGATCCACGCCGTAGCCAAGGTGGAGGCGTTCGAGGCGCGGGCGGATGAGCGACCAGAGGTGCGCGGGGTCCCGCGAGGGCCTGCTGAGGGCGATGCGCACGCCGGCGGGCTCGAGGTCGGCGCGGTCGAGCCGGATGTCCACGGTCCTGGCGCCCGATTCGAGCGTGAGCATGCGGTCGCACAGCATCGGGAGCAGCTCCTTGACCGTCAGCTCGATCGCCTCGGTCTGGGTCGTGGGGCCGTCGAAGGGACGCTCGACCCGGAGCGTGCACGCCGGGCGCACGGGCTCGATGACCTCCATCGCGCTGCCCAGGGACTGGTCCAGCCGCAGGAGCACCGCATCACCGAACCGGACCGGGATCGCGGTGCGCGGGAGGGCCATGAGCTGCTCGATCCGCTCGACGCCCAGCGCGGCGATCCCTGCAAGGGAGGCTTCTTCAAGCCGCAGGGCCCGCACGGGCAGCCCCTGGATCCCCGCGCGCTGCTGGCCGTGCGGTATGATCGCCGCCGGATCGTCCCCGAAGCGGGCGATCCCCCACGAGCACCCAAAGGTCGGGCTGATCGCCGCCCGGGCCGCAAATCCCAGCCGGCGGCAGCCGTGCAGCAGGCCGCCGATCAGCCGCCGCTCACCCCGGAAAACCGCCTCGCACCCGCTGACATCGATGAGCAGCCCGTCGGGCTCATCGATCGCCACCACGGGAGAGAACCGGTGCGCCCAGATCGCCAGGGCCCGCAGCGTGCTTCGCTCTCGCGCGGGCCGGTGCTGCTCGATCCGCGCCTGCCCGTCGGACAGCAGCGCGGTGGCATCGGGCACGGGAATGCCCGGACGGATGCCCGCCGCGGCGGCCCGCTCGCAGCAGTGCACCACAGCGCGGCGCTGGCGGACCGTGTCCACCAGCAGCAGCGGCCGATCGTCACGCGGTGCGCCAAGAACGCGATCCCGGCGGCGCCACGCGTCGATCCCCAGGCTGGGAAACCAAACCGACATCGCCCGTTTCATGATCCAGATGCACGGTCCACCATCGCGCACCCTCCATCACCCCACTACCCCCACCGCCCCCACCGCCAACTCCTTCAGCTCCGCGCTCCACGCTCAACTGCACATGCCGATCCGCCCTGGACCGATCGTGATCCGTCACGTCGGCGTGCTCGCGTGCACCCGCGATCCCGAGCACGGGCGGGTCACCGATCCCCCTCCCGAGCCCCTTGCATCTCCGAAGCCGGATCGACCACGCGGGCGTCGGCCCCGGCGCAGGGGCGACGATCCACCGCGTCATCGCCGCAGAGAGTTCGGAAAGTTCATCGGCGGGCCTGGCGAGCAGGCCGATCGAGCCGCCCGCGGCGGCGGCGAGTTGGAGCCGGCGTGATTCGGCCATGCGCAGCCCAGAGGCGTCCATGACGACGGCGGCGACGCACGGGGATCGGAGCGCCAGGTCCGCGGCCCAGACGCGATCATCCCGGCTGGGCGTCGAAACCAGCAGCGATCTGTCGAGCAGTGCCGTGCCGTCGGGCCCGCGCTGCAAGAGCGCCGGCGCGTACGGCCAGCACCGCTCCCCGATCCAGACGATCTGGCTTGCGCTGCGTGCCCGCGCAGCACCGATCGCCCGGCGCGCCAGGTACATCAGCAGTTCCAGCGGCGGGTACCACGGCGGATGAACGCGGCCCTTGCGATCGCAAGCCTCCCGCGCCCTGCAAACGGTCTCTTGTCGGCCGGCGATATCCATGTCCGGGATCTGGTCGGCAAGCCCGAACCACTCGTGCACAGCCCCGCAGGGCAGGCCGCCCTCCAAGGCATCATCGACTTTCCTCCATCCCGTGCTCGCCACGGTCCGCAGGTCATGAGGAGCCCGGGCTTGGTCATGGATGCCGCTTTCGATCAGGGCGATCCGGGAGGCAACCTCGGCGAGCACGCATTGCCTGGCTTGAATCTTCGTGCCACCCTCTGAATGCTTCGATTGCACTTTGTTAGTATATCATCCTAACACGTACCGTTCAAGATCATTGGGATGGCTGAGTCGATTTCTGTGGAAAAGTCGACTTATCAGGCGGGATTCCGACCGGCAAAGTTCTTGAGCCAGTGCACGACGGTCCTGGCGAGCACATCGGTTTCGAGGTTTACCCGGTCGCCTGTCCGGAGCTGGGAAAGGGTTGTTTTCTCGAGCGTGGTCGGAATGAGGGCAACCTCGAACCACCCTCCGTCCCCCGACGTCAGGCCAGGGCCGCCTGCTACCCGGATCGCGGCGACCGTCAGTGAGACGCCATCAACGGTGATGGCGCCTTTGGGCGTGATGAACTCCATGAGGGCGGGATCGGCGGCGATCTTCAGGCGGTGTTCCCCCCCGGTCTGGACCTGGATTACCTGACCCAGGCCATCGATGTGGCCTTGGACGACGTGGCCGCCCAGGAGGGTCACGGGGGTGGCCGAACGCTCGAGATTGATGGCCGAGCCGACCGCGAAGTTGCCCAGGGTGGTCTTGGAGAGCGTCTCGGGCACAACATCGAAAGCCAGGGGTCCGCCGGAGGCGGCACGGTCGTCGGCGATCGTGAGGCAGCAGCCGTTGATGGAGATCGACTCGCCGGGGGCGGGCCTGTGCTCCCAGCCGCGTGGATCGACTTCGAGCCTCCGGCCGGCGGCGGAGGGGAGGAGGCATTGGATGCGGCCGGTATGCTCGATGAGGCCTGTGAACACGCGTAGGGGCCCTCGTGGGTGGCCGGGATGGAGGACTATACGGTGAGGTCGCGGAGGGGCGGTCGCCGCACCTATGCTACTTCCCTTCGTGTTGATGTAGGGTGCATGTGCGCCGGCGATCAAGCCGGGGCTTGACCATCGGCCGGTGTCTTCGGATACTGCCGCCCCCGCCGATCGGAATCGCGCGGGCCGGGACATCGAAGCATCTCCCGGATCGAGTGACCCCGGACGCTACTCCAGCCTGCGACGCGCATACCTGAGTTCTTCCAAGATCGGCCCCACCCCCACATCCCCCCCACATCCCCCACACCCCGACATCCACCACTTCCCCACCCATCACCGCCAGCGGGAGATCCCCCGAATGAAGATGTCCTTTTCGTTGACCACCCTGAAGGCCGTTCTCGCGGGCGGGGCCGCCGTCGTGATGTGCGGGTGCGGGAGCGTGATCGAGTCTCGGCCCAAGAACGGAGCGCCCGAGTCGATCACGGATCGCGACAAGGCGTTCCACATCCCCGCCGACGCGTACGAGAGCCTGGGCTACCGGATGGACTGGCGCGGATTCCCGGTGCTCGCGCCGCACGAGATGCTCACGCGGCTGGTGATCTACCCCGATGCCTTGATGACGCAGGCCTCCGGGAGCGAGGTCACGGTGATCGAGCCCAGCAACGGGAGCATCCGCTGGTCGACCGGCCTGAAGACCAGGCTCACCAAGTTCGTCAGCATCACCCGCGAGAACAACTCGCGGTACGGCGACATGTTCGTGGTGGCGTCGGAGGCGGACCTCTACCTGCTGGCGACCTCGACGGGCACGCTCCTGTCGCGCCAGCCGTTCGAGACGGTGGTCAACACCGGCACGGTGCAGGTGCAGGGCGCGGGCATCTACGGCACGGAGACCGGGGAGCTGCTGTGCCACCAGTACACCAACAGCATCAAGCTCTGGGGCGTCAGGGCCAGCTCCGGCTCGTACGAGCGTCCGCCGATCAACGTCGGCCCGGCGGTCGTGGGCGCGGTGACGACCACGGGGAACGTCTCGTTCGTCGACCTGGGCACGGGCCACCTCATCGGCCGCGGCAAGATCTTCGGCGGCCCGGGCGCCGAGCTGGCGGCCAACGACTCGGCGCTGTACATCGCCAGCGAGGACCAGTCGCTGTACGCGTTCCTGACCAACGGCCGGCAGTTGTGGCGTCGGCGCACCTCCCTGCCGCTGCACTGGGCCCCGACGGCGACCGCCGACACGGTGTACTGCACGATCGACGAGGGTCTGACGGCCTTCGACGCGGGCACCGGCGAGACACGCTGGACTTCCAAGGACGCCGCGGGCGTGGTGCTGGGCAAGCGCCGCGACAACCTGCTGGTCTGGGACGGGCACACGATGTTCCTGGTCGACGCCCAGCGCGGCGACGTCATGAACCGCCAGGAGCTGCCCGACGTGCTGTTCATCAAGATGAGCAAGTTCGAGGAGGGTGACATGTACGTCGTCAGCACCTCGGGCGTGATCGCCAAGTTCATCTCGCGCTGAGCCCCCCGGCAGCGCGCCGCCGGGCGCGTCGGTCACCCCACCGAGACGTCGGGACGGCAACGGGCGCTGCCCGCCGGACGCCGTCGCCTCCGGCCAAGCCCCACGGAACTCCGCATGCACAGGGCCTACTCCCACGCTCCCCCCAACCTGGTGCCGGTCCGCCGCGCCCTGCTCTCGGTCTCGGACAAGAGCGGCATCGTCGACTTTGCCCGCCGGCTGGACGCGATGGGCGTCGACCTGATCTCCACGGGGGGCACGGCCCGCACGCTCGCCGAGGCCGGCCTGCGCGTCACGCCCATCGAGCAGGTCACCGGCTTCCCCGAGATGATGGACGGCCGCGTCAAGACGCTCCACCCCATGGTGCACGCGGCGCTGCTGGCCGTCCGGGACGACCCGGCCCACGCCGCCGCCCTGCGCGACCACGGCATCGTGCCCATCGACCTGGTCTGCATCAACCTCTACCCGTTCGAGAGGACGATCTCCCAGCCCGAGGTCACGCTCGCCGAGGCGATCGAGAACATCGACATCGGCGGTCCGTCCATGGTCCGCTCGGCGGCCAAGAACGCCGACTACGTCGCGGTCGTAACCGACCCGGCGCAGTACGCGGCCGTCGTCGAGTCCCTCCGGCAGAACGACGGCAGCCTCCCCCTGGACCTGCGCCGGCGCCTGGCCTCCGAGGCCTTCGCGCTCACGGCCGGGTACGACACTCTGATCGCCGCGCACCTGCGCCGGCAGCTGGCGGCACAGAACTCCGCCGCGCCGGACGCCCCGGAGCCCGCCGGCACGCTGCCCGCGGGGTTTTCGATGCCGCTGGTGCTGCGCCAGTCGCTGCGGTACGGCGAGAACCCCCACCAGTCCGCGGCCCTCTACACGCTGGGCCCGGGCGCTTCGGGCATCGACCTGGGCTCGGGCATCCCGCAGGCACGCCAGCTCCACGGCAAGGAGCTCAGCTACAACAACATCAACGACGCCGCCGCGGCCCTCTGGCTCGCCGCCGTGCTCGCGTCGCTGGCCGCGGAACTCTCCGAGCCGGGGCGGCCGAAGTTCGCCGCGTGCGTCATCAAGCACGCCAACCCCTGCGGGGCCGCGCTGGGGGGCTCGGCGCTCGACGCGATCAGCGAGGGGATCGCCGGGGATCCGCTGGCCGCCTACGGAGGCATCGTCGCGGTGAGCGGGACGGTGGACCTGGCGGCGGCCGAACGCCTGTGCGCGGCGGATGTGTTCCTGGAGGTGCTCGTGGCCCCGCAGTTTGCGCCCGAGGCGTTCAAGAAACTCACGCAGCGCTGGGCCAACCTGCGGATCCTCCAGGCGCCCGGGAGCGCCTGGACGCCGCGGCCGGCGGTCGATGTGCGATCGGTTCCCGGCGGCGTACTGGCCCAGGAGCGGGACAACCGCCTGGCCTCTCCGGCCGAGTTCACGCACGCGGCGGGCCCGCCACCGAGCGAATCACAGCGGGCGATCGCCAGGTTCCTCGAGCCCGTGTGCCGGGCGCTGACCAGCAACGCGGTGTGCATCGGAGGCCCGTCCACCGATCACCCCGGCGCCGTGCGCCTGCTGGGGGCCGGGGCCGGCCAGATGGACCGGATCGCGGCCTGCAGGCTCGCGGCGGAAAAGGCCGGCCCGCACGCCCGCGGCGCGGTGGCGTACAGCGATGCGTTCTTCCCGTTCCCCGACGGACCTCAGGTGCTGATCGATGCGGGCGTCTCGTGCATCGTGCACCCGGGCGGGTCCAAACGCGACCAGGAGACCCTGGACCTGTGCGCAGCGCGCGGCGTCACGTGCCTGGTCTCCGGGCTGCGGCACTTCCGGCACTGATCTGAGCACCCACGCGGGATCGCCTTACTTTGCCGGGGCCGGCTTCTCGGCCGGTTTCTCGGCCGGTTTCTCGACTGGCTTCTCGGCCGGCTTGATCCCGGTCTGGGCGGCCGGCTGCTCGGCGGCGTCGGGCTTGTCTTCCAGGCCCTCGCCGGCGATCGGGTGGTAGCCCAGGCGGGCCTTGAGGGCCGCCAGCGTGAACGGCGAATCACTGGCGAGCGAGATGCCCGCCTCGGTGAACTCGCGGTCCAGCTCGTCGCGGACCACGTTCGACTCGCCGATGGTGCGGTACTTCTCGTAGGTGAGGGGCTCTCGCCCGGCGATCTGCGCGACGGCGACGCACAGGCTCCTGGGCAGCGGGAGGCTGAAGGTCCGCTCGGCGGCGGGAATGTCGCTGATGGGCTTGATCGGATCAACCTGTTCGCCGCGCTTGAGCACTTCGTCCTTGAAGGCATCCACTTGGATGCGCGGATCGCTGCCGCCGACGCGTTCCTGCGAGACCAGCACGTTGGGCTGGACCGCGACCGGGACCACGTCAGGGTTCGGTGGCGTGCTCGCGGGGATCTCGAACTGCTTCTCGACGGCGGCCAGCCCCTCGGTCTTGGCCTTGGACTCGTAGCCGGGCAGTTCGGACAGGAGCAGGTCGTAGGCGCGGAGCGTCTTGAGCCCGCTGACCACCTGGGCGCGGATCTCCTCGAGCGAGTCGGGCGCGGCGGCCTTGTGGGCGTCGAGCACCATCAGGTAATAGCGGTTCTGCGAGGGATCGGACGCGAACACGTCCGCGATCGGGACCCCGGCCTGGACCGGCACGCCCGTGGGGGGCGTCGTCATGGACTCGGGCAGCAGTTCCCGCGTCGTGAAGAGCACCTGGATCGCCGAGCCCTGGCGGTTGCCGATCGCCACGCCGGCGCGGCCGATGCCGCCGATGCGTTGGATGTCCCGGGCGGTCAGCCATGCCGAATCGCGGATCTCGACCGTGGGCAGCGGGATGCTCAGATCCATCGCCTGCTTGACGCCCTCGACGATTCCCTGGGCGATCGCCTGGAGGCTGGGCCGCGATTTTTCCCAGTCGGCGGGGATCTTCTTGTACACGCCGTCGGCGTCGAGCTTGCGCGTCGCGCCCAGGACCTGGGCCCGCCAGATCTTGTCGATCTGGGCCATGATCAGGGCGACGCGGTCCTCGCGCATCGCCTTCTCGATGTTGGGGCGGTCCTTGGCGAACTCGTCGGCGGGCTTGGTGGGATTTTCCTTGCGCCAGCGCTTGTTGGCCTCGACGGGGTCGACCTTGATCGAGTCGGAGATCGCCAGGCGGTCGACGAAGATCCACGCGAGCTTGATGCGGTCGGGCTGCCGGTAGCCGATGCCGTTGTCCCCCGTGCCGGGCTCGACGTCGCGGAACTTGTCGTAGTGGGCCTTGAGGTCCTCCTCGGTGGGCTCGGGGACGGTGTCGGCCAGGCGCGAGGCGGGAATGACGAGCGTGTCGACGCCGACGTAGTCGTCGACGCGGGCGGATGCGCGGATGAGGCGGCGGTCCGAGAGCCGCCCGGCCGAATCGAACGCACCGACCATGCGCAGGGCGCCGCGGAGCTTGGCCAGGGCGTTGAGGAATTCGCGGTCGGTCAGCTGGGCCTGGTGCTTGACGGCCTGGGCCATGTTGGGGAGGACCTTGCTGGCCTCCTCGAACAGCTGGGCGCGGGCGCGGTCCATGCTCCAGTAGAACTGCGCGGCCTCCTTGTAGTGCGCCTGGGCCAGTTCGCGGGCGACCATGGCGATCAGGAGCGGGTCGGTGAGGAACATCTCGCCGTCGGACTCGGCGCCGACGAACCCGGCCTTCTGCGCCTCGTGGGTCAGGAGCAGCCAGTGCAGCTCGGTGTCCTTGTCGCGGAGGCCCAGGCCGTTGAGGAGCATGGGGGCGAGCTTCTTGAGGGCGTCGACCTCGCGGCGGGCGAGGTTGAATTCGCGCGCGCGGATCTTCTGGTTGTCGGCGTAGGCCAGCACCCGCCCGGCCGGGTCCCCCTTCATCTGGGAGACCGCGGTGGGCATGATGAACGCGATCATCAGAAGCGAGCCTCCCACGACCAGGAGGTACTTCTTGTATTTCTCGAGGACCTTGAGCATGTGGTGTCCACCAGCGGCCGCCACGGCGGGACGGCAGGAAAAAACAAAGGGCCTGGAATCGCTCCCAGGCCCGGTAGGATACGTGCGACGGGCCCGGCCTGCCGGTCCGCCCACCGGGGCTCAAGGCCCGCGGCGGAGTGTCCTTAGCGGTAGAACTCGACGATCTTGTTGGGATCGACGTCGAAGGGGATCTGGTCGGAGGTCGGCAGCGCGACCACGCGGATCGTCAGCTCCGAGGGGTTGAAATCCAGCCAGCCGGGGACCTCGTGGCCCGCGAGCGACTCCATCGCGGCCCGGGAGAGCTTCTGGGCCCGCTCGCCCTTGAGGGTGATGACATCCCCGACGCGGACCGAGAAGCTCGGACGGTCGGTCTTGCGGCCGTTGACCTTCACGTGTCCGTGGGCGACCATCTGCCGGGCGCCCCAGACCGTCCGGGCCAGGCCCGCGCGGCGGACGACGTTGTCCAGGCGCCGCTCGAGCAGCTGCATGAGCAGCTCACCGGTGTTCCCGGGGCGACGGCCAGCCTCGGCGACGATGCGCCGGAACTGGGCCTCCATCACGCTGTAGTGGAACTTGACCTTCTGCTTCTCGTTGAGGCGCAGGCCGTAGTCCTTGAGCCGCCGGCCGCGATAGCCGTGCATGCCCGGGACGTTCAGCGCCCGCTTGGAGGTGTGCTTGGGGGTGTCGACGATCGGCACACCGACGCGACGGGACAGCTTGAGCTTGGGACCGGTGTAACGGGCCATCGGGCGATTCCTTCCGTCCTCATCAGCAAGCCCGGAAGCGACTTTATCGCGCCGGGTTCCCGGTCCGCTCCACCTCAGGAGGAGACCGGCTCGCCGAAGGGTGCCACCGGCCCGGCGAGCCTGAACTCGTGGGGGTGGCGATCTGTGCCGGAGGACCGAGACTTCGGGCCGGCGGGGTGAAAGATCCGGGCATACGGGCCCAGACTCGAAATCCAACGTGGGAGGTGATTGAAGGATGGGAAACGGTCGGGGTCAACCCGAGACCGAAACATACGCCCAACGGTCGCTGCTCCAGTTTCACGCCGTTCCCGGAATCCGGGATTCTGGGTCATAGGATTGCCTGCCCGCCTTCCCAAAGCCATGCACACCCCCATCTCCCTCCCCGTGCTGCAGCCCCCGCGATCCCCGGAGGGCATGCGCGCCGGGACAGTCCCGGAGAAAAAGGAAAAGTGCGGCGTCGTGGGCATCTGGGGCCACCCCGCCTCCGCCCGGCTCGCCTACTTGGCGATGTACGCCCAGCAGCACCGGGGACAGGAATCCGCCGGGATCGCCGTCTCGGACGGGCGGGTCCTCTCGGGCCTGACGGGCATGGGCCTGGTATCCGAGATCTTCGATTCGGACACCCTCGACGACCTGATCCACCACGGGCCACTGGCCGCGATCGGGCACAACCGCTACAGCACCGCCGGCGGGTCCCACAGCTGCAACGCCCAGCCCCTGCTCGAGTCGTACATCGGCGGGCAGGTCGGCCTGGCCCACAACGGCAACCTCATCAACGCCGATGCCCTCCGCCAGTCCTACGAAGAGGCCGGGCACATCTTCCACACCACCAGCGACACCGAGGTGATCATCCACCTGCTCGCCTCCCCGGTGCAGCAGCGGACCCCCGACCCGCTCGCGGCGACCCTCCGTCGGCTCCAGGGCGCTTTCAGCCTCGTCTTCCTGTTCCCCGGCCGCATGGAGGCCGCCCGCGATCCCTGGGCCTGGCGGCCCCTGGTCCTGGGGTACATCCCCACCGAGCGCGACGCCGCGGGCAAGGTGCTCGGATCCCCGCACGACAAGGGCTACCCGATCATCGCCAGCGAAACCGTGGCGCTGGATGTGCTGGGCGCCAGGCTCGAGCGCGAGATCCTCCCCGGCGAGATCGTCTGCATCGACGCCAAGGGCATCACCTCCCGCCGGTTCAGCCAGCCCGCCGAGCGGCTGGCCCGCTGCGTCTTCGAGCACGTCTATTTCGCCAACCCCGCGAGCATCGTCTTCGGCCAGAACGTCCAGACCGTCCGGGAGCGCCTGGGCGAGAAGCTCGCCGAGGAATCCGACATCCCCGCCGACTGCGTGATGCCCATGCCCGACTCGGGGAGATCGGCCGCGACCGGGTACGCGCGGGCCAGCGGCATCCCCTACCGCGAGGGCATCGTCCCCAACCGCTACGTGGGCCGCACGTTCATCAAGCCCTCGCAGGCCGAGCGGGCCGCGGCCGTGCGGCTCAAGCTCAACGTCGTCAAGGACATCGTCGAGGGCAAGCGCATCATCGTCGTCGACGATTCGATCGTCCGCGGCACCACCACCAAGGCCAAGATGGACCAGCTCCGCCAGGCCGGCGCCAAGGAAATCCACCTGCGCATCAGCTGCCCCCCCATCCGCCACCCCTGCTACTTCGGCGTGGATTTCGCAACCCGTGACCAGCTGATCGCCCACACCCGCAACCTCGACCAGATCCGCGATTTCCTGGGCGTCGATTCGCTGCACTACCTTTCGCTGGAGGGGATGCTCGCGTGCGTCAGCGGCCCCGATCGCGACTGGTGCACCGCCTGCTACAGCGGCGACTACCGCCTCGACCCCGAGCACCCCACCACCGACATCGTCGCCGAAGGCCCGCAGATGCAGATGTTCACGTGAGCGAGCATTGCGCCGTCCACCGCGCGACGGTCGCTCCGCGCAAGTCTCCAATGAAAACCGCGAGCGCTCGGACGCTCGCGGTGGTTTGTTCTGCATGTCAGAATCCGGTTGATCAGCGGCGCCGGCGGCGAGCGCACAGCACCATGCCCAGCGCCGCCGCGGCCGCCGGCGCGGGCACCACGGTCCCCGAGATCACCACGCCCGGCGCGCTGCCCGACTGCTCCCCGCTCACCCAGCCCTCGGGGTTGTAGATGTTGTTGATGCCCACCACCTGCGGATCCCACGAACTGCCCCAAGTCCACAGCGGATCGCTCCCGCCCGGCTCGGCCGACTCGGCGACCACCCAGTACTGCGTCCCCGGCGTGAGCACGGGATGGAGCGTCGAGTTCAGCTGCTCGAGCACCGGCGTCCAGCCGACCGCGGCGGTCGCCGTGGTCCACGACTCGATGATGTCGTTGCCCGGGATGCCGTTGTTGCTCCCCGGCACTCCCGTGCGCAGCGTGACCGTGTAGATGCGGCCGGGGTTGTCCCAGTCGTTGCTCATCATCCACATCCCGATGCCGTCGAGCGTGTACGCCGTGCTGGTGGTGAACGCGATCCCCACCGATTGCTCGGGGCTCAGGTCGTAGCCGGTGAATCCGAACCAGCCGCCATCGGGCACGCCGGTGTCGAGGATCGTGTCGGCGACCGCGGGCAGGGCGGCGGCGGTGATCGCCAGGCTCGCCGTGGCGAGCATCATCGCAATTCGGGGCTTCATGTTCTCTCCTTCAGTGTCGCTGTCGGGCAGCTCGGACCCGGTCCGCGGACGCTGCGAACGGCGGGAATCCACACCCGGTGCCGGATGATACGGGTGAATAACAGAAGTTGCAAGAAAGTTGCATTGCAACTCGCAGAAAACTTTGCACCCGAGGACTTCTGGGCTGTACACTGAGCTCGCCTCAATCCGGTGCCTTCCAGTTTCGTACCAGACCTTTTCCAAACTGCATGGCCACACCAACAGCTTCACACGACCCGATTCACGCCGCTCCGGTCTCCGACGAGTTCGAGATGCGCGTCGTCCGCACCGGGGACGACTTGCTGGCGAGCCTCACGCGCGTCCTTGGACAGCTCAAGGGCATCGGCGCCGGGCCGCAGCGGCTCGCCACCGAGCTGGGGGTCGACAAGGCGCTGGCCTCGCGTCTGCTCAAGGCCCTGCGATCACCCGACGGCATGACGGCGATGCACCGGGCGCCGGGCCCGGACCTGATCCGCCGGGTTCTCAAGTCCAGCGCGCGGCTGGGCGTGCCGGCGGAGGACATCGCGGCGGCCGAGTCCGCGACCGCGGCGTTCGAGGAGCTCATCCGCGCGTGGGCGGGGGACCGCACGGGCCTGGAGACGGTGTTGAGCGCCTGGGTTCCCGAGGCGCGGCGAGACTTTGAATTGCGGCGGAAGCAGGCGGCGTTCCGGGCGATCAGCCAGCTCAAGGGGCTCTCGGCGGATGTGTTCGCCGAGACGGCGATCTTCTGGCCGGGCGCCGACGGCCGGCACATCGACGTGGTGTGGATCAAGAGCGTGATCGGTCTGACCAGGCTTCGGCCGGGCGCGGTCGTGAAGTTCACCTCGCGGCGGGGCGTGGAGCAGCCCACGGGCCGGCACCCGCTCACGCTCGCCGGGGAGCCAATGGAGACGGTCTCCAATACCGTCCTGCCGGAGTACTGCACCGCGCCGACGCCCGAGCTGGTCGCGAAGGTCGCCGGGGAGCAGACGCACTACATGGTGCAGGGCACGCGCCTGGCCGAGCCCGTGCGTCTGGTCACCTGCGAGGTCAACCGCAACGAGATCAACCGCTACGTTCCCCGGTCGCGCCAGCGTCGCGGCTGGTCCTCCAGCGATATCGCGATCCCCGCCCAGCATTTTCAGTTCGACATGCTCGTGCACCCGGACATCTACCCCGGGGAGCACCCGGACCTGCGGGTCTACGACACAGCGGTGCACGGCACGGCCGACCGCAACGACCCGTCACGCGATGTCGACCAGTTCGACCTGCTCGACCGAATCGACCCGCTGGGGACCGGCGTGGCCGGGTGCGGATCGAGCCACGTGCCCAACTACCGCAAACTGCTCGATGAAGTGTGCGGCCGGCTGGGCTTTGACGGAGCGCTCCTGCGCGGCTATCGCGTCGAATCGCAGTACCCGCTCTACGGCTCGCAGTACATCATGAGCTTCCGGACAACCGATGAGCCGTAGGGCTCCTGGACGCGGTCGCAGCCTCGCCGCGTTCTGAGCCCGACGACGGGCGGACATTCCCGCCCGGGGCCCGGCCGTGGTCGACCCGGCCCCGCACCAAGGATCGCCGATCGGCCCGGAACGCACCGGCCGAGGCATTCAACGGACCGACGGCTCACCTATGCCAATCCCCAGCGGAGTGCGGCCCGATCCGGCGTGGTCGTCATTCCGGGAACGCCCCCGGACGGGTCGTACAATCGAGCCGCCGGACCGGACGCACGTGTGGTGCGCGTGGACCGGCACAACGCAACCTGGGGAGTCATCATGTACTGCAAATTCTGTCTTCCGATCGCCGGGATCGCCGCGCTGGTCGCCTCCATCACGATCGCGCAGCCCAGCAAGGACACCGCCAAGCCCAAGTCTCCGGTGGCCCAGCCCACCGACCAGAAGCCCCCGCTTCCCAAGGGCTGGACCGAGGCCGACATGCAGGCGTGCATGGACGCCGGGACGCCGGGCGAGATGCACAAGCTCATGGCCGAGGGCGTTGGAACGTGGGCCGCCAAATCGACGATGTGGATGACCCCCGACTCCGAGCCCTCCACCAGCGACTGCACGGTGAAGGTTTCGACGATGATGGACGGGCGCTTCACCAAGTGCGAGATGAGCGGCGAGATGGCGGGGATGGGGCCCTTCAGCGGCTTTGGCCTCCAGGGCTACGACAACGTCTCCAAGAAGTTCCAGGGGACCTGGGTCGACTCGATGGGCACGGGCATGATGATGGGCACCGGGGACATCTCCTCCGACGGCAAGACGATGAACTGGACGTACACCTTCAACTGCCCGGTCGCCAAGAAGCAGGCGACGATGCGGCAGGTCGAGCGCATCACGGGCAAGGACACCCGCACGATGCAGATGTTCGGCCCCGACCCCAAGACCGGCAAGGAATACAAGATCATGGAGATGACGATGACACGGACGTCCGGGGGACCGGCGGTCACCAGCGGGCACTGAGCCCCCCCACCGCCCTGACCACTGCGAGAAATGACTGCCGCCGCTCCCTGACGGGGACGGCGGTTCTTTTTGCCGCCGGCCGCGCTCTACCCTCCGGCACACTCAACCCGTGCTCTACGAACCCCGACCACCCTCGCAGCTGCGCCGCAACCTCCGTTGCTCGACGCTCGACGGCATCGCCTACTGCGTCATGGTCGGTACGGGCGAGAGCTACTTCCCCGCGTTCGTGCTGGCGCTGGGGCTGGGCGAGGTCGCCGCCGGCCTGGTTGCCACGGTCCCGCTGGTGATCGGCGCCGCGTTTCAGCTCATCTCCGCGGCCGCCGTGGACCGACTGCACTCCTACAAGGTGTGGATCGTGCTCATGGCGGGGCTCCAGGCCGCCGGGCTCCTGCCGCTGGCCCTGGCCGCGGCCTTCCACATGGCGCCGGGGTGGCTGGTCTTCACCATGGCCGCGCTGTACTGGTTCAGCTTCCTCTCCGGCGGCGCTGCCTGGAACACGTGGATCGCCATGAACGTCCCGACCCGCATCAGGGCCCGGTACTTCGGGTGGCGCAACCGCGTTCTCCAGATCGCGACGCTCGCCGCCCTGCTGGGCGGCGGGTTCATCCTCCGGGGCGCCGAGTCCATCAGCCTGTCGCCGCCGGTCCCCGGCTGGACGCACGACTTTGTCCACAGCATCCCCGTCCGCACCTTCGGCATCCTCTTCGGGATCGCCTGTGTTTCCAGGGGGATCTCGACGTACTACCTCTCCCGGCAGTCCGAGCCGCGTCCGCTGCCGATCGTGCCGCGGCGGGTGGGCGCCGGGGATCTCGCCCGGCGGATGCTCCACGGGCCCGACGGAAGGCTGATCCTCTACCTGGTGTGCATGAGCATCGCGGCGCACATCGGCCAGCCCTTCTTCAACCCGTTCATGATCGAGAAGCTCAAGCTCGATCCCGACATGTACAGCCTGATGCTCGCCGCTCCCCTGCTGGGCCGGGCGCTGGCGCTCCCCCACTGCGGCCTGGTCGCCCAGAAGCGCGGCGCGCGGTTCGTCCTGCTCCTGGGAGGGATCTCGCTGGCGCCCTTCTCGGTGAACTGGCTGATCACCGACAATTTCGTGTTCCTCTTCCTGACACAGCTTCTCAGCGGCGCGGCGTGGGCCGCGTACGAGCTGGGGCTGTTCCTCATGCTGCTGGACACCACGCAGCCCGAGGAACGCACGAGCGTCGTCTCGCAGTACCAGTTCGTGAATTCCTGCGCCATGGTCGCCGGCAACGCCCTGGGCGCGCTGGGGCTGTGGTGGTGGCACGCCTCCTGGGGGGCCTACGCGATTATCTTCATCGCCTCGCTGGTCGCCAGGCTGCTGACCATCCCGCTGGCGCTGCGGACACGGGCCGGGTCCCCGCACGCGCCGCTCCTGGAGATCGAGACGCTCGCGGTGCGTCCCTCGGGCAGCGCGGTCGATGCGCCGATCGTGGCAACGCTCGAGAAGCCCTCGACACGCGCGCCGCGGTAGCGCCGTCCTCCGGCCCCCGCTCGCGGCGGGCCGCCCTCCTAATAATCCACCCGATCGCGAGCGGGTCCGCCGCGGGACAAGGAGAGTCGCATGTCACGCTCGCTCTACGCCCGCCTCTCGCAACGCTTCGAGCCCGAACGGGTCCTGCTCTCACGCCGGGCCCTGCTCCGGTCCGCGGCGCTGTTCGCGGCCAGCGGCGTGCTGGCCTCGCTCTCCCGCGCGGCGCTCCCCCAGCCTGCCGGCGCGGCCGACAAGGCCGCGTCCAAGGGAAAGAAAGTCATCATCATCGGCGCCGGCTTCGCGGGCCTCTCCTGCGCCCTGGAGTTGGTCGCCCGCGGGCACGATGTCTCGATCCACGAGGGCCGCGGACGGGTCGGGGGGCGCGTCAGCACGATGCGCGACCTGACCGAGAATTCCGCGGTCGAGGCCGGCGGGGAATGGATCGGGGCCAACCACCCCACCTGGCTCGCGCTGGCCAAACGCTTCTCGCTCGAGCTCGCCGAGGCTCCCGACGACGAAAAGCTCTATTCACCGCTCTACCTGCACGGGGAACTGCTCGGCGAGGAAAGCACCAAGCAGCTCCACGAGGAGATGACCAAGGTCTTCGACTCGATGAACCAGGATGCCAAGGACCTAGACTGCGAGGCTCCCTGGAACACGCCCAACGCCCGGGAGCTGGACCGGCTCACCGTCGCCCAGTGGCTCGCGGCCCAGAACTGCTCGGACCTGTGCAGGTCGGCGATCCGCGCCCAGCTCACCAACGACAACGGCATGCCGATCGCTTGGCAGAGCTACCTGGGCCACCTGGCGATGGTCAAGGGTGGCGGACTCCAGGATTACTGGGAGCAGTCCGAGACTTTCCGGTGCCGTCAGGGAAACCAGGAACTGGCCAACCGGATCTACATGACGCTCGGGGCCGACCGCTTCATGCTGGCCAACCCCATCACACGCATCGAGGTCGGCGACTCTTCGGTGCTCGTGACCGACGGCCGGGGACGCAAGCACCAGGCCGATACCGCCGTGCTCGCCACCGCGCCGTCCGTGTGGAAGAAGATCGAGTTCGTCCCCTCGCTGCCGCCCGCGCTCGCGGTCCAGATGGGCTCGGCGACCAAGATGCTCTGCACCATGAAATCCCCGGCCTGGAAAGCGCTGGGGCTGACCGCCGAGTCCATGACGGACACCGACATCGGCTATACCTGGGAATCGACCGGGGTCTCGCCCAACGCCAAGAACGCGGTTCTGGCGGCGTTCGCGGGCGGCCCAGGGACCGAATTCGGGTTGCGGATGAACGAACCAGAGCGGAACGAACAATACAACAACATCCTCAATAAGATCTACAAGGGCATCGACTCGGATGTGGAATCGATGCGCTTTGTGGGATGGCCCAACGACCAATGGACCCTGGGTGGATACTCGTTCCCGGCTCCTGGCCAAGTCGTCGAGACGTGCAAAGCGCTTCGGGAGGGGATTGGTCGCCTTCAGTTTGCAGGTGAGCACGTCAGCACGGCGTTCCCGGGGTACATGGAGGGGGCACTGTCGTCCGGGATGGCGGCGGCTCACCGGGTTGACGCCTCGTATGCGCACTAGGCGCACGTTTTGCCGACTTTCATCCGGAGTTGACGGGGGAAGCACACATGAGGAAGATGACTCATCCAACCGAAGCTCGAACCAGTTCCTTCCTTTGAGCGCATCCTCGAGCATCTGCCGGGTGCGTGCCTGGTAGTCAGGCCATCGGGGGCGATCGTCTGGGGGAACGGCGCGGCGGCGAGCATGTTCGGGTTTACGAACGCTGCGGCGCTGCGTGGTGCTTCGATGATCCAGATGGTGTCGGGGAGCGACGGGGCGGTGCTGTCGGGGCGGCTGGCGTCGGCGGGGAGCGAGGCGGGCCCGCTGGTGTGCTCGCGTCCGCCTGATTCGGAACAGGGCCGGCGCCTGCGGATCTGGCTGGCGCCGCTGCCGGATGAGCGGGACAATCTGATCATCGCGATGCTGGTCGACTGCGAGGTGTCCCGGCCGGTGCAGGCCGAGCTTCGGCACGCGCAGAAGCTGGAGGTCGTGGGGCAGCTGGCGGGGGGCATCGCGCACGACTTCAACAACCTGATCACGGCGATCTTCGGGTACCTGGACATCGCGCGGCGGACGCTGGCGGCGGACCACCCGGCGCAGACGGCGATCGAGGGGGTGCGGGAGGCGGCCGAGCAGGCGGCGGGCGTGACGCGGACGCTGCTGACGTTTACGCGCAAGTCGGCGCCGGAGCGGTCGCGGGTCAACCTCAAGGAGCTGGTGATCCAGTCGACCAAGCTCCTGAGGCGGGCGATGCCGAGCTCGATCCAGCTGATCGCGCCGACGGATGCCTCGGACCCGGTGTGGGTGAACGCGGACGGGAACCAGATCCAGCAGGTGATCCTCAACCTGGCGCTCAACGCGCGGGATGCGCTGGTGCGGGGCGGCACGATCCGGCTGTCGGCCGAGTACTCGAGCGCTCGGGGCGCCGACGGGGCGGAGCAGACGCAGGCGGTGTTGACGGTCAGTGACACGGGCGGGGGAATCCAGGCGGACGTGCTGCCGCGGATCTTCGATCCGTTCTTCACGACCAAGACGGAGCTGGGCCACAGCGGGCTGGGGCTGGCGATCATCCAGGACATCATCCGGGCGCACGAGGGTCGGATCGAGGTCAAGACGTCGGTGGGGCAGGGGACGACGTTCCGGGTGTGCTTCCCGGCGGCGGACCCCTCGGCGCCGGCGCTGGCGCCGGCAGTGCCCGGGTCAACGCACGCCCGCGGGGAGCTGCTGCTGATCGTGGAGGACGATGCGCTGGTGCGGCAGATCATCGCGTCGCAGCTGCGGCAGTTCGGGTTCAGCGTGATAGAGGCGGGGGCGGCGCAGGTCGCGGCGTCGCTGGCGGAGCAGAACCGCTCCCTGATCTCGCTGGTGATCTGCGATCTTGAACTTCCCGATGCGCCGGGTGATAAGCTTGTCGAGATGCTGCGGTCGGCGGGGATGACGGTCCCGGTCATCCTCATCACCGGGAGCATCCAGTTCGATCCGGCGCCGCTGGAGAAGAACGGCGTGACAATTCTCCGCAAGCCATTCGGCGTTGCCCGGCTCGCGGACATGGTTTCGAGGATTTTGACCGCCGGCGAGCGGGCCGAACCCGCGGTGCCGGGGAGTACCGCCACATGACTACCCCGATCAAAGTGATTCTCGCGGACGATCATGCCCTGGTGCGTTCGACGCTGGCCGAGTGGCTCAGGTCATCCTCCGACATCCAGGTGGTGGCGCAGGCGTCGGACGCCGACCAGGCGGTCAACGAGTGCATCCGGCTGGCGCCGCAGGTGGTGGTGCTGGACATCGACATGCCGGGGCTCTCGTGCTTTGATGCGGCGCGGACGATCCGTTCGAGGATTCCGGACACGAAGATCATCTTTTTGAGCGCCTTCCTGCACGACCGGTACATCGACGAGGCGCTGCGCTGCGGGGCCTCGGCGTTCCTGACCAAGGGTGAGCCGCCGCAGAAGATCGCCGATGCAATCCGGACGACGGCGGCCGGGGGGATCTTCTTCTCACCGGAGGTCCAGAGCCGGATGGTGATCGACGCGGGCGGGGTGCGGCTGGCCGAGGGGCCGACGACGCGGGCGCAGACGCTCACGCAGCGCGAGCTGGAGGTGCTGCGGTACATCGCCCGGGGCATGTCCAAGAAAGAGATCGCCAATGTCATGCACCTGTCCGTCAAGACGGTGGACAATCACAGCACGAGCCTGATGTCCAAGCTGGATATCCACGACCGGGTGGAGCTGGCGAGGTTTGCGATCCGCGAGGGCCTTGCCGAGCCCTGATCGGCCGCACTGGCACAGCTGCGAGCGGATGGTCAGCCCATCGTGGCCCGGCGCGGGCCCGAATTGGGGAGATTTCCTTACGGCGTAAACCGTTGTCGGGTGTCTTCGCGCAGCGCGAGTTGCGATATAACAGCACCTTCCAAGCGGCCGGGGTTCGGTTCGTTCAAACAGCCTCCTCTCCTCCTCGTGATGGCCGGACCGTCCCAAAGGGCGGCCCGGCCCATTGAGTGTGCCAACCGGGCGTGCGCTCTACGGTTGTTTCCGCATGCAGAGGCAGACTCGCCAGAGACAGGCCATCCGGGATGCGTTCACGACCGCGGGCAGACCCCTGAGCCCAGCGGAAGTGCAGTCGCTGGCGAGCCCGCGCACGCGGCGGATCGGGATGGCGACCGTGTACCGTTCGATCCGGGCGATGATCGAGTCCGGGGAACTGATCGAGGTGGACCTGCCGGGCGAGCCTTCGCGGTACGAGTCGGCGGGAAAAGTCCACCACCATCACTTCCACTGCCGGACCTGCAAACGCGTGTACGAGGTGGAGGGGTGCCCCGAGGACCTGCGGGCGCTGGTCCCGCGCGGATTCAGCCTCGAGGACCACGAGGTGGTGCTGTACGGCGTGTGCGCCGCGTGCAAGTGACGGGCGGGACGCCGCACCGGCGCGAGGGGAACGGCGGTTCTACGCTCTGGACGCATGCAAGGACTGGTGCTGGACTTTGACGGCGTGATCGTGGACTCAGAGCCCGTGCACGAGGCGGCGCTGCGGCTGGCCGCGCTGGACCTGGGGCTGGACTTCTCGCACGAGGAGTACACCTCCCGGTACATCGGGTTTGATGACCGGGATTTCCTGACGGCGCTGGCGGGGGACCACGGGCGGCGGGTCGGGCCGGGCGAGGTGGAGCTGTTCAACCGGCAGAAGCGCGATGCGTTCATGCGGGTCGTGAAGGATGGGGGCGTGCGGGCGTTCCCGGGGGCGATCGAGCTGATCCGGGCCGCGGCGCGTTGCCCGCTGGCGGTGTGCTCGGGAGCCCGGCGGCACGAGATCGAGCCGATCCTCGAGGCCCTTGGGGTGCTGGGGAGTTTCGGGGTCATCGTCAGCGCGGATGATGTGCACAAGAGCAAGCCGGACCCGGCGTGCTACGCACTTACGGCGCGCAAGCTGGGGATCGAGCCGGGGCTGCTGGTGGCGGTGGAGGATACTTCGTTCGGGATCGAATCGGCGCTGGGGGCGGGGTACCGGGTGGCGGCGGTGGCGCACAGCATGCCCGAGTCGGAGCTGCGCCGGGCGCACCGGGTGTTCAAGGGGATTGATGAGATAACGGTGGAGGTGTTGGCGGGGATGTAACGAGAGAGAATCGGATCTGAGATTTGGGATTCGGGATCTGAGATCTCAGATCTGAAGACCGGACTTGAGAAGGGCGCGATGGTCTCACTGATCGTGCGAAGGCTGGTGCAGCTGCCGCTCATCCTCGGGGTGATCTACACGCTCACGCTCATTTTGACCTGGGCGGTGCCGGGCAATCCGCTCGACCGGCCGGAGGGCCGGCGACCGCCGCCGGAGGTCGAGATGGCGATGAAACGCCAGTACAAGCTCGACAACTTCTGGGAGTTCTACTTCAGCTACCTCGACAACGCCTCGGGGTTCAAGTACGCGCGCGAGTCTCTCAACGGGGTCGCCGCGGAACGGGACAGGCAATCGGTCGAGGCGGGGCTCTCTCCACCGCCGCGGCGGGTGTTCGATCTGGGGCCTTCGCTGCAGTACCGGGACCGCACGGTCAACGAGATCATCGCCGCCTCTCTGCCGATCTCGGTGCGTCTGGGGATGCTGTCGATCCTGATGGCCGGGGCGATCGGGCTGACGGCTGGTGTTGCGGGGGCCTGGAAGCCCGGCTCGCTGCTGGATTCCTCGACTCTGGGGCTGGCGCTCGTGGGGGTGAGCCTGCCGACGTTCATCATCGGGACAGCTCTGCTGCTGGTGTTCCCCGTGTGGCTGGGGATCGGTCGCGTGGGACCCCCGCGAGGGCTGGGGGGGCTCTTCTTGCCGGCGCTGACGCTGAGCCTGCCGACGGCGGCGTACATCGCGCGGCTGACGCGGATGGGGATGATCGAGCAGATGTCGGCGGACTACATCCGGACGGCGCGGGCCAAGGGGCTGCCGGAATCGGCGGTTATCCTGCGGCACGGGCTGCGGAACGCGATGCTGCCGGTGGTGAGTTTTCTGGGCCCGGCGAGCGCTGCAGCGCTGACGGGCTCGTTCGTGGTCGAGCGGGTGTTCTCGGTGCCGGGGCTGGGGCAGCACTTCGTCAGCGCGGTGCAGAACAAGGATCTGTTCCTGATCATCGGGGTGGTGATGATCTACGGGACGATGCTGGTCTTGTTCAACCTGGCATCGGATCTGATCTATCGGTGGATTGATCCGAGGATTGAGTAAACCGTCGCCCGGCGGAGCACATGACTAAGTCGACCATTACACCCGTCGTCGGAGCCGCCGCGTGTGTGATCTGTGGCGCTGTGTTCGGGATGGTAAATGCAGTGCTGCTCGCTCGCCATGATATGTTTTTGCTCTTCATGGGCCTTCCGATCGGAGCGGGGATCGGAGCGGGAGGTGCGGGACTGCTCGTGGCCGTGTTTCACCGTGCCCGATGGAGGTGGTTCACCGTGTGCTACATCCCTCCGGCGATCGCGGCCGCGCTCCTCGGACAGTTGGGTCCGAACGCGATCCTGCCCTCGATGATGGTGACCACTTGGGTGTTTGCCTCGCTGCTGGCCTTCGTGATGTCACGGGCGTGGTGGCGACGCATCAAGTCCAAATCTTCCGTGATGAATCCGTGCGGGGAGTGCGGGTATGAGCTTGCCGGCCTGAAAGCGGATCGGTGCCCGGAATGCGGGACGCGGCTCCTGCACGATGACGGCGCAGAGAAGGCCACACAAGCGTGATCGGGAGCGAGCCGGTGATGCAGAGGGCTGGTTGACCTTCAGCATCTTCCGCTGGTGCGCGAAGACGAATCGACCCCCGACCAAAGTCGGGGGCTCTGACATCGGCGTCGGTGGTCAGCGTACCGCGGCAACCGCGTTTCGGAACATCATCATGCCCGGGGTTTCGAGTTTCTTGATACGATCATCGAGGCGTGTCCAGTACGGGTGGCGGGTCCACTCGAGGTAGCGCTCGGGGTGGGGCATGAGGGCGAAGATGCGGCCGGTGGGGTCGCAGATGCCGGCGATCCCGGCCTCGGAGCCGTTGTAGTTGTCGGTGTAGCGGAGGGCGACCTGGCCGGCGCTCTCTAGGGCGGCAAGGGTTGCGGGCGAGTCGGCGGTGAATCGGCCCTCGCCGTGGGCGACCGGGAGCTGGAGGACATCGGCGCGGTCGACGGGGTCGAAGGCATCGGCTAGCCCCCAGGTCCAGAGGCAGACCGAGTTGGGCTCGGGGATAAAGCCGACCCAGCGGTCGACGAAGCGGGAGTTGATGTTGTCGGCGAGCGCGACGGTTTGTGGAGGGCGGTTGGTGGGCCAAGGGGTTCCGGCGGCGGGGCCCGGGAGGAGCCCGACCTGGACCATGACCTGGAAGCCGTTGCAGGCGCCGAGCATGGGGACGCCGCGGGCGGCGGCAGCGCGGAGGGCGGGCCAGAGGGATTCGGCGAGCCGCATGGCGAAGATGCGTCCGGAGGCGATGTCGTCGCCGTAGCTGAAGCCACCGGGGAAGCCCAGGAGCGAGGCCTTTTCGAGGCGAGCCGGCTCGCGGAGGAGCGCGTCGATGTGCACGAGTTCGGGCTGCGCGCCGGCGAGCGCAAAGGCGCGGCACATTTCGGCGTCGCAGTTGGTGCCCGCTGCCCGGATGACGATGGCGATCGGCTTCACGAGCCAAGCATAGTTCGCGGAAGGTCGGGAGGCGGGCAAAGGGCCGGAGTACATAGGCGGGCCGGCGGGGATCTATACTGCGGGTCCTTGCAGAGCGCTTCACAGAGTGAGAAAGCCGATGAAGCAGGCACGGGCGGGACGCCTGTGACACGAGATGGAGCAGTCACTCTGTGAGGGACTCGAGGAGTTTCTCATGCCCGCGGTCTATCCCTTCCGTGCACTGCAGTTCCGATCCGGGTCCGGGGATGTGTCGGCGCTGGTCGCCCCGCCGTACGACGTGCTGGACCTACACGCCAAACAGAAGCTGCTGTCGCACGATCCATCGAACATCGTGGGCGTCGACCTGCCGCACGTGCCGGCCAAGGAACTGGGTCCGCCGGAGACGTACGCGGCGGCGGGGGATCGATTCCGCGAGATGCAGGCGCAGGGCACGCTGAAGCGCACGGCCGCGCCGGCGATGTTCGCGTACCGCCAGACGTTTGTATTCAACGGGAAGACCCACCAGAGGCTGGGGATGGCGTGCACGGTCGAGACGCTGGCGTTCGGGCCGCGGACCGGGGGCGGGATCCTGCCGCACGAGGAGACGTTCTCGGGACCGAAGGAGGATCGCCTGGCGTTGATGAAGGCGACCCGGGCGCAGCTGTCTCCCATCTTCGGGCTGCACTCCGACGAGAAGGGAACGGCGGTATCGCTGCTGCGCGAGGTCATGCAGTCGCGGGCGGCGGACATGGAAGCCCGCATGACCGACGGCGTGAAGCACGAGGTCTGGACGGTGAGCGATGCGGGAACGATCGGGAGGTACACGGCCGCGCTGGCGGGCGAGGATGTGTTCATCGCCGACGGGCACCACCGCTACAACACCGCGCTGAACTACCTGCAGCAGCTCGAATCGCAGGCGCCGGTGCCCGGGAGCCACCCCGCGCGGCGCTGCATGACCGTGCTGGTGGGGATGTCGGACCCCGGGCTGGTCATCGGACCGACCCACCGGGTGCTGGGCGGGATGTCGAGGTACACGATCGATCGGTTCGTCGAGCTGGCGAGGCAGCACTTCGAGATCTCCGAGGGACCGACGCACCTGGTGGAGATCGAGAGGGCGATGGAGGCGGCGGCGAGCGCGGCCGGCGGCAGGAACGTGCTGGGGCTGATCGATTTCAAGACGCACACGAGCTTTGTCGCGACTCTGAAGGATGGGGATCCGCTCGCGGCGGAGTTTGCGGGCATGCCGCGGGAGTGGCGGACATTGGACGTGGCGATCATCCAGCACCTGCTGGTGAAGAAGATCTGCGAGCCGGGGCTCAACGAGGGCCGGGCGGTCAGGTGGGCGTTCCCGCACTCGGTGGAGGAGGCGATCGAGATCGGACGCGGGCGTGAGACGGGCGCGGGGGGGGGCTCGGGCTTCGCGCAGCTGGCGGTGATCGTGCGTCCGACGCCGCTGTCGGCGGTCAAGGCGGTGAGCAAGGCGGGGCAGCTGATGCCGCAGAAATCGACGTTCTTCTACCCGAAGCTGGCGACCGGGCTGTTTGTAAACCCGGTCGAGTGAGGCGGCGATCTCCTGCGGGCATGGTCAGGGAGCCGCGTCAAGCAGAGCGCCGTCGCGGATGAGGACCCGTGCCAGGCGGGCGACATCGGTCGCGAGACGCGCGGCCGGGATCCCGGTCATGGATGCGGCCTCTTCCACCAGCCGGATAAGAGTCTGGCGACCGTTGCAACGCAGCATGATGTCGCAATGCGCCGGGTCGGCCTGCGTCATGGGGCGGGCGCCATCGGCGAGCGCGAGCGTGGCGCTGGCGGGCCGGAAGCCCGCGGGACCCGGGGCAAGGGTCTGCAGCATGCGAAGATCGGTCGCCAGCCTCCAACGCACGGCCAGCACGGGCGCCGGATCATCGTTGTCGGTCAGACGCGCGAGGGTTGCCCGGCCCGCAAGAGAACGGTTGATCGAGACAAGGCCGCGATCGATGTGCTCGCTGGGCAGGTCGTCGGTCGCGAAGAACGCCGGTGAAGCGGCGCGGACGATGAGGAAGCCGTAGTGGATGCGATCGATGCCGAGGGAGCCGAAGTACCCCATCCAGGCATCAAATCGCTCGAAGAAGTGCTCTTCGGTCCATCCGGGCTGGCCAGCGAGCGTGTGGCGGATCCACATCGAGGCGTACTGGTCGATGGGCTGGGAATCGGTGCGGATGAGCCAGGTCTGGGCATCGGGCGGAGCCCAGGTCGCCATGCGCTGCGGCCACGGTTGCTCGCGGGTTTCCGACCAGTTGAGCATCATGGCCAGCGTGCCGCCTTCCGACAGGTGCGCGGGGGCGAGCGAGGCGATCCGGCGGCAGAATTCATCGCCGGACCGGCGTTCCTGATGCGTTCCCATCGAGAACGCGGTGGTCGCGGCGGCGTCACGGTAGATCAGCCCGGACTCGGGCGAGATGACAAAGGGCGGATTGGTCACGATGAGGTCGAATCGATCTGCACCGACCGGTTCGAAGAGGCTCCCTTCACGGACTTGAATGTTCTCGATCCCGCTGATCGCCGCGCTGAGCCGGGCGAGCGCTGCCGCTCGCGGGTTCAGGTCGGTGGCGATCACCGTTGCGGCGTGGGCGGCGGCCTTGAGGCCCAGGAACCCGCACCCGCAGCCCAGGTCGAGCACTCGGGCGGGCATGCGAGCGGGCGGAGCAGCCGTGTCGTAGCTGGGGGGATGGCAGAGGTCGCGGAGCGCGAAGCGGGCGAGCGCTGCACTGCTCCGGCCGACCCCCATCACATGGTCGGGGGCGTGCGGGACCGGGCCGAGCTCGCGGCGGGCGAAATCCGCGGCGAGCAGGAGGTCCTCGAAGGGGACGATGGCGATCGCCGATCGCACCCACGGTCCGGCGGCGTTCTGCGCTTCATCACCGATGGATGCGGGCTTGAGCAGGCCGGCGGCGAGCGCCCGCCGGGCACCCAGCGGCGCCAAGGCCCGATCGGCGGCAGTGAGCGGGACGGCAGCGCCGATGACCAGCAGGCGCACGAGCGTCTCGAACTCCGTACCGCCGCGGGTGTTCCACATGACCAGGGGGCCGCTGGTGAGGTCGACGAAGCCTGCGGCGGCGATCCCGAGGGCTTCCTGGAGCCTGGCGTGGCTGAAGCCGGCGCGCTGGAGGGCGGTGCGAAGAAGCGGCGGGGCGTCGGGATAGTCGGAAGGGATGAACATCTGAGGCAGTGGCGGTCCGTTCGCCAAGAAGTCGAGCAGTGCGATCTGCTGGGAGCATATCCGATCGTCGACCACACGTGATATGGGCGGCTGGTGTAGACCCACCAAAGAGCTCAGACCTTGATGGGCCCCAGCATCCAGTCGCCAAGATGCCAATCGCGGGCCAGCAACCGGCCCGACGACGTCACAACGCATTCGATCGTTTGACGGCCAGTTGGCACCGCGGAAGGAACCCGCCCGTTGATCGGGTCGAGCACGACAACATCGCCAGAGTAGGGACGCGGAATGACCGCAGCGTTTCCATCGGTCCACACAAGTAGATCACCTGCATACTGCTGGCACTCGAATCGCTTGCCACCAGCTTCCACAGATCCGCATGGCTGGATCCGAGTACTGGCGAGAATGCCGCGAGTGGGAAGGTGGACGCGGACGAACGTGTCGTAGTCAGTGGTCCACAGTTCTGACCCGACAATGGCGAGGCCGGGATTTCCTCCTCGATCTGCGAGATCGATCCTATCGACTGCGTGCGACGTCCGTGGATCGTGAATCATGATTGTTGATGACCTCTGAAAGCTCACGAGTACAGAGGGCTCCCCGGGAAGAGCGAGCACTTCGACCAAGCCCTGATAACCCATGTCGTAGTTGTCATTTTCATGCCATGCGAAGTCGCCCATGGTTGCCGGCCTGTGGTCTCCAGCCACCAAGATCAACAGAGTCCTCCAGCACCTACCATCGGTGAATCCACCGAGATGGTGTCGCGGCATACCCTGGGCCGCCGCGCAATCTTCTCGTGTACTCCTGCCTTGTCAATGATGTGCGCAACGACCAGAGCACATGAGCAGGGTCTGAGAACGTCCGGACGGAAACGTCTGAAGTTCCCAGCTTCGAGTGGCTCTGGACAAGGAATCGTTTCCCATCGATCGGGGAGAGCCTTACTCCCGTCGCGAGGTCATCCGAATACGCTGCAACCTCGCCGGTGTGGACATCTCGCCGGATGAATCCACCGGAGGGAATCCAGCCCTGAGCGGAGACCATGTAGCGCTCGGTTGTATCCAGAAGCATCGAGAGCATTGAGACATGACACCAGCCTGCGATCGCCTCGCGCACGATACCATGAGGCGAAGCCAGGATCGGCGCACAGCGCCCATCCATGCTCTCACCGCGAAAGGAAATCCGCATGATCCGGCTCTGGACAGTTGTCATCCCTCTCGCCGCCGCAACCGCCTTGGCGCTTGCGGTGACCCCAAAGCCACAGCCGGAGTCCAAGCTCTCGTAGAGCGAGATCAAGCAGCAGTTCTCGAGCGGGGTCGAGAAGATGTCCGCTCCCACGGAAGAGCACAAAGCCCTGGCGGCCCTGGTTGGATCGTTCGACCAGCGCACACAGGTCAACGTCGGGCAGACAGAACCGATGAAGGCCCACTCGGTCGAGACCGGACGCTGGGTGGTGGGCGGCCGGTACGTCGAGATGCACTCAACCTCCGCGCCCGATGAGGAACTCAAGGGCGACCGCACGGCGGTGTACGGGTACGACCCGACGCTGGGCAAGTACACGCTGTGGAACATCGATTCGGGGAGCCTGGCGGCTACGGTCGCCGTCGGTGACTACGACGCGGCGACCAGGACATTCACGTTCGACAGGGAGAAGGACAACCCCACCGCGGGCAGGGTCCCGTTCCGCTGGACGCTCACGATCCAGGAAAGCGGGGCGATCGCTCAGAGCATGAAGGTCAGGCCCGGTGGCGCGGACTACATGGAAGTGGTGACGGTGACGTATACTCCCACGGCCCCGACTTCGAAGTGACCGGCGGCACCGCCGGAGACTCTGCCGTCGCGCACAACAGCGCCGGCCGCATCAGTCCCGGTACTTGGCGTGGCAGTTCTTGCACGAAGCGGCGACCAGAGCGAACTGGGCCGAGACCGGCCTGGGGTCCGGCTTGCCGGCGGCGAGCATGTCCTCGAGCTTCCGCACCTCTTGCTCGGCCGACTTGAGCATCGACCCGAACTCGGCTGGCTTGCTTGCCGTCAGTTCGCTGCGGTCGGCGAAACGCAAGAGGTCCGACATGCGCCCGGCCTCGGCGGCGGGGACCAGGTCGGGGTGGTCCTGGGGCGGGACCCATCCGGCCTTCTCGATCAGCTTGAGGCGTTCGTTGATCTCGTCGATCTCCACCATGGATTTCACGAAACCCGCCGGGTGGGATACTTCCGGGAAGTTCGCCGGCACGGCGTCGATGACCTGCGCCTGCATGACCGAACTCTCCGCGGTGCAGGCGTACAGGCCCTTGTAGTTCGGGGCGGTGCCCGAGACTTTCATGCGTTCGACCGCCGCCTCGGGCGTGAGCCAACCCAGGCTCGCCGAAACCGCCCCTGCCGCGCCCGCTGAGCGGTGCTTGCCGTGATGGCAGTGGATGTAGACGGGGCCGGCGAGCATCGCGTCACGCGTGGCGCGGACGAGCTCGCGCTTTCGCTCCTCGTCGTATCCGTTGTAGCCGATGGGCAGGTGGATGTACCGAATACCCAGCGCCCTGGCGGCGGCAACGTCGGGCTCGGCCCCGTCCACGCTGATGATGGTCTTGACCCCCATGCCGCTGAGTGTCTGAAAGCCCGCGTTCGCTTCCGGAACGCTGCCGGAGTAGAACCCCTCGTGGTAGGCCACCACGTTGTGCAGCCCGGGGTACTCGCTGGGTTTATCGGCCCCCAGCGCCGGCGGGGTGACGGCTGGAGTCGCGTTGCTCGCGGGCGGACTCGTCCCAGAAGGCTGCGGCGATGAGCAGGACGGGAGCGCACCCGACATCGTGATCATCGCGAACGGCAGGATTGCAGCGACTCGGCGGCGAACGATCATGGAGACCTCCAGAGGCCGGTCAGGAGTATACCGGGATCGTTCGGCGCGGTTGCGGTGGGCGGCCAGCCGCGAGCTCACTTTGAGCCGGCCGCAACCGGACGCGGTCGCCTGCGAATCGAGTCCGTGCAGGCTCAGCACCAATCCACTTCGAGATCAGAGCTGGGAGGGTGGGATACGGGTCCACTGTTCGCTCAGCGCCCACAAGCGCCCGGCCGCGACGGTGTCGCGCGCGGCCGCCGAAGGCACCACCGCCTTCCCGGCCTCGAAATACTGCCCGGTAAGGCCCTCCATTTCGGGGGCACACGCGAGGTAGAGAACCGTGCGGGCGCCCCGCCGGGGGCTCACTCCCAGGAGCTTCGACCAGAACCGCATGAAGAGCCCCAGGGCGCCGTTGCCCGAGCCGAAGCGTGACGCAACAAACCCCGGGTGCAGCGCGTTGGCCGTTACACCCGATCCCCTGAGGCGCTCGGCGAACTCGAGCGTGAACAGCAGGTTGGCAAGCTTGGTCATCGCGTACTGCCTGAAGCCCGGATGGGCCCATGGCATCGTCAGACAGCAGAGCAGGCTCGCCGCCTCAGACTGCGCGTAGGACCGGATGCCCCGGCGGGCCCGGGCCTGCGGATCGCCAAAGTCGAATGCCTTGGCGTCTCTGTGCGCGCCGGAGGAGACGATGACAACCCGGGCCGGAGCACTGGCTTTGAGGACATCCAGGAGCAGTTCCGTGAGCAGAAACCCGGCGAGATGATTCAGCGCCAGCGTCATTTCGATCCCATCCACGCTCTCGCGACGCAGCGCAAACAGGGCGCCGGCGTTGTTGATCAGAACATGCAGACGGTCGTGGCGAGCCAGAAACTCCCGTGCGAGGCGCCGCACCTCGGACTGGGAAGAGAGATCGGCCGTCAGGAACTCAACTTCGGGGTTGCCCGTTCCCGCGCGGATCGACGCGACGCTCGCTGCGCATCGCGCGGGGTTGCGGCCCACGATGACTACCCGGGCGCCGCGCCTGGCCAAATCCCACGCGGCGGCCTCACCCACGCCGGCACTCGCGCCTGTGATCAGGCATGTCCTGCCCACCATGGATCCATCCGAGTCGGGCACCGGATCATCCTCCTCACACTCCCGCCGCCTCGGGGGACGTCACGGTCGCACGCTCCGAGAGCCACGCGATCGTGCGGCCCACCCGCGATGCAGCGGATCGCCTATGCGTTGGGATTCGGAACGCCGCGATTCCAACCTTGGGCATCGATCCGCGCGTCGCGTCACCCGGGCTGGGGCAGCGCGCGGAGGATCCGCCAATCGAATGACCGGATGTCGCCGCGGTCAGTCTGGTCATCATTTCCGCGGGCTTGGGACGTGCTGATCGAGCAGGATCAGGTTCCCGTCCGGATCCGTCACCATCAGCGATCCCGGGCCGGTGGTCGACTCGTCAACCGCGGTCGTCAGTTCGACACCCCGGCCCTTGAGCGTCCTCTGGATGTCGCGCACATCATCGAAATCTTCCAGCGTGCCGCAGGAGCGGTCCCAGCCGGGGTTGAAAGTCATGATGTTCTTGGTGAACGCCGGCCCCTGGAAGAGCCCGATGGTGCTCGTGTCGTTCTGGAGGATCAACCAGTGTTTGGCCTGCTCCCCGCCGGTGACGCGGAAACCGAGCTTCTCGTAGAACGCGCGGGAAGCGGCGATGTCCTTGACGGCAAGGCTGACCGAGAAGTTGCCGAGCCTCATGTGCGGGTCTCCCGATGGGCGAGCCTCCGCGGAGTCCTTGGCGCGCGATGCCGGGGGGGACGCGCAGCCCCCGAGAGACATCGTGAAAACACCCCCCACCACCGCCAGCATGAATCGCATCACGGGTCGCTCCAGGTTCAAGCAATCGCTGCTTCACGGTGCAGCCGAAGGCCCCCGATAGTATAAATTGGAGCACGGAGGTCTTGTCAAATCTTGCGAACCCGCACAAAATCTCGCGTCGGCACTTCCGCGCTGTACCTCGAACGCGTCAACCTCGCGATCGACCACATCGTCAGGAGCCGGGGCGAGCCGCTCCGGCTCGAGAAGGCCGCCCGCGTGGCGCGGTTCTCGCCGTTCCACTTCCATCGCGTGTTCCAGGCGATCGTGGGCGAGACGCTCGCCGAGTTTGCGAAACGGCTCAGGCTGGAGCGGGCGCTGTTCATGATGTCCCATGCCCGGCGGCCTTCGCTTACCAGCATCGCCCTGGACTGCGGCTTTGCGTCCTCTTCCGACTTCTCGCGGTCCTTCAAGCAGCGCTTCGGGGTTCCGCCCAGCAGGTTCGATATCGCGGCATGGCGGGAAGCTCACGGATCCGAACTTGAAACGGCGGTGCGAGCGTCGGTCGGTCGCTTGCGCCTCGGAAAGCTCCCGCCCGCGCGCAACCCCGACGGATTCCGGGCGAGCATCCGCGAACTCCCGGCACGCACGGTCGCGTACATCCGCGTGCGGGACCCCTACCGTGCGGGCGCGGTCACCGGGGCCGCCCAGCGCTTGCTCGCGTGGGCGCAGCGACACTCCCGGTCCGATGGCCAGTGGCTCGGGTACCAGTGGGACAGCCCCGAGATCACCGCCATGGCGGACTGCCAGTACCACGTCGCGGTCGAGATCGGGGATCACGCTCCGCACGCGCCCGCGGGAGAGGTCGGCCGGTTCGCCTTCCCGCCCATGACCGTGGCACAGGTCGAGGTCCGCGGCGGTATCGACCTGGAACTCCGGGCGCTGCAGTGGGTTTACGGTTCATGGCTCCCACGCAGCGGGTACGTGCCCGATGGCCAGCCCTGCTTCGAAGCCTGGATCGGAAGGCCGTTCGCCCACGGCACGGAGCACTTCGAACTGTTCGTGCAATTGCCGGTCAAGCGGGCCCGAGCGACCCGTTAGCGAACGAGGGCAGATCGCGGTGAACGTGGTTCGTTGTCGGACGCGCGGGTCGTCGCAGACGCCGGGTTGGCGGGCGTCTCACGCTCACCGCCCCGTCAACCGCTCCAACCGCTCGGGGTACCGCGCCCCTTGAATCTCGATGGTCCCGGAGGCGCTCTCGATCTCGTCCAGGTCGGCCGGCGACATCTGCAGCCCGGCGGCGCCCAGGTTCTCCTCCAGGCACGTGAGCCTGGAGGTACCGGGGATCGGGACGATCCAAGGCTTCTGCGCCAGCAGCCAGGCCAGAGCGAGCTGCGCAGGCGTGGCCCGCATGCGTGCGGCGATCCGGCCCAGCAGGTCCACGAGCGCCCGATTGGCCTTCATCGCCTCGGGTGCGAATCGGGGGAGCGAACTGCGAAAGTCCTTGGCATCGAGCGTGGTGCTGTCGTCCAGCGTTCCTGTCAGGAAACCCCTGCCCAGCGGGCTGTAGGGCACAAATCCGATCCCAAGTTCCTGCAGCGTCGGGATGACTTCCCGCTCGGGCCCCCGCGTCCACAGAGAGTACTCGCTCTGCACGGCGGTCACGGGCTGCACGGCGTGGGCGCGGCGGATGGTCCTCGCCGCGGCCTCCGACATGCCAAAGTGCCTGACCTTCCCCTGGCCGATGAGGTCCCGGACCGTCCCCGCCACGTCCTCGATCGGCACCGAGGTGTCCACGCGGTGCTGGTAGAGCAGGTCGATCGCATCCACCCGCAGGCGACCGAGCGAGCCCTCGACGGCCCGCCGGATGCGTTCCGGCCTGCTGTCCAGACCCGGCGAGCCCGTCACGCCGCGCGGGTCCCGGCCCGGGCTGAGGTCAAAGCCGAACTTGGTGGCGATCACGACGCGCCCCTTGAACGGTTCGAGCGCCTCGCCAACGAGTTCTTCGTTCGTATACGGGCCATACACCTCCGCGGTGTCGAAGAACGTGACGCCTCGATCAACCGCCGCCCGCAGGAGCCTGATCATCTCTTGCTTGTCTTTGGGCAGGCCGTAGGAACAGCTCATCCCCATGCACCCAAGGCCGATCTCGGAGACTTCCAGGTTCGGGCCGAGTGTTCGCTTGTGCATGACCGGCCTCCTTTGGTCGATCAACCGTAGCACGGGCTAGCGCCACGATGCGCTCCGGTACTGCTCGTCGCTCACGTGCTCCATCCAGTCGACGGCCTTGCCGTCGAGCCGCTCCTGGACGGCGATGTGCGTCATCGCGGTCGTGGCCGTGGCCCCGTGCCAGTGCTTCTGGCCGGCCGGAATCCACACGACATCGCCGGGCCGGATCTCCTCGCGTGCACCCCCCCAGCGCTGGGCCCAGCCGCACCCGGATACCACGATCAGGGTCTGCCCGAGAGGGTGCGCATGCCACGCCGTGCGCGATCCGGGCTCGAAGGTGACGGTCGCGCCGACGGCGCGGCCCGGATCACAGGCCTCAAAGAGCGGCTCCACGCGCACAGCGCCGGTGAAATAGTCCGCCGGTCCCTTGCCGGATGGTTGAGTGCCGGTTCGCCTGATGTCCATGTCAATCCTCCGCGGCGTGGCCTCGGGCACCCGGGCGTGCCGAGCCGGCCGTCCACTCCGGCCTCGACGTGCGAGCCTGCGCTCGTGCGGCGGGAAGGGGACCGGTGGCTCCCGGGCCGACCGATCCGCCGCTTACTTCTTGCGTGCACACACCTGCACCACCGAGGCCTCGCCCGTGTGAAACTGACCCTCGGACACATCGCGCAGCAGGGCCGCCCGATGCTCGATCTCAAGCCCAACCAGCTCGCCCACGATGACTTCCAAGGGCGCCAGGAGCGCGGGGTCCTTCGGCCCGCCGGTGTTCCGGCCGATCTGATCTGGCGCGTACGCCTCGAGCACAAACACACCGCCCGGCCTGAGCCACTCGGCGAGGCGCCCGTGCACCGCCGCGCGAAGCGCCGTCGGGAGGTGGACGAAGATGGAGCTGATGACATCGAACGAGCCGGGCTCGGCATGGAAATCCCGCAGGTCGATCGCCTGGGCGCGCAGCCTTGCACCGCGCTCCTGGGCCAACCGCTGCGCCTTGTGCATCCCGACCTGGCTCTGGTCCACCGCCAGAACATCCAGACCCAGGGACGCCAGGAACAAGGCGTTGCGGCCCTCACCAGCCCCGATGTCCAGAGCTGTGCCGATTTTCGGAAGTCGATCGGCCATCCGGGCCAGGAACGCGTTGGGTGCCTGGCCGTACGCAAGGTCGCCGCCGGAGTATCGCTGATTCCAGAACTCACTCGTCATACTCCAACGGTAGCGCGCCGACCGAGTATTCCTTGACGGACATCCGACGGCTGGGGGCCCAGGTATCGGGTTCCCTGCGCCGAATAGACTCCCGGCATGACGGCACACGGCGGCGGATCCGACGGGACTCTTCATCGTGGGAGTTCGGCGCCGAGCCCCGCGATCATCGACTGGCTGCTCGATTCGGACCCTTCGATTCGCTGGCAGGTCATGCAAGATCTCGTACGCGTGCCCGGCGAGGATGTAGCCCGCGATCGGGCCCGGGTTGCAAACGAAGGCTGGGGGGCGCAACTTCTCGATCGTCAGCGGCCCGACCGCAGCTGGGGAGATGGCTCTTCCTCGCCGCGATGGCAATCCACGCTTTGCGCCGTGGTGCTCCTGCGGGACATGGGACTTGATCCGACGAGCGAGCGGGCCCGCAAGGCCGTGGAACGGCTCCGCGACCGGGTGACCTGGGGCGCTGAGTTCGGCAACTCACCGTTCTTTGAGGGAGAGGTTGAGCCGTGCATCAACGGTCAAGTCCTGGGGCTGGGCGGCTAGTTCGGCCACGCCAGTGATCGCCTGCTCGATCGACTCCTCGGTGAGCAGCTCGCCGACGGCGGTTGGAATTTCGACGCCGAGAAGGGCTCGGTTCGTTCTTCCTTCCACTCCACCATCTGTGTCCTGGAGGGACTCTGCGAATTCGAGAAGGCCCGGGGGGCCTGCGACGCGGTGACCGGTGCGCGGGCCCGCGCCCAGGAATACTTCCTGGAGCGCCGCATGTTCCGGAGATTGTCCACCGGCGAGCCGATCCGTGATCGCAAGGGCAGCCACGACTGGACTCGGTTCGCGTTCCCGACGACGTGGCATTACGATGTGCTCAGGGGCTTGGAGTGCCTGCGCAACGCCGGGGTGGGGCCTGACGAGCGGGTCTCCGAGGCCGTGGCGATCGTGGCCGCCGGGCGAGATCCGACCGGGCGCTGGCCGCTCCACCCGCTCCACGACCCCGTCGGCCTGGACATGGAGGGCGCAGAGGGCAACTCAAGCCGCTGGAATTGGCTCCGCGCCCTGCGGGAGCCGGACTGGCATGCCGCAATGCAGGATCCCGGATGCGGCACGTCCCACGCCGCCCGCCTGGTGCCCCATGATCGGCGACCGCCGGAATCAAGTTGACCGCCGCACCCTCATCCCCCGTTCGACGGTGCGGCGGTGTGCCTCTCGTCCGCGGAAGTTCACGAGATCAGCCGCGGCCGCCCCGTGCCGGGGGCGAGGATGCCGGTCCGCGGGAGTCACGGCCCTTCCACGCCGACGTAGTCCTCGTCGGTGGGCAGGACCGGCTCGCCGTTGAGATTCCTGGTCACAACCTTAAACGAGTCCACGAGGAAGAGCGGCTTGGCGCTTCCTTTCGCGAACACATCGATGCGCTGCTGGAGAGCGGCGACCATGCCGGGGTTCGCCGCGGCCAGGTTGTTCTTCTCGGACGGGTCCTGCGCGAGGTTGTAGAGGTCAACGCTGGACGGGAGCATGGTCCGCCAGATGAGCTTCCATTCGCCCTGCCGCAGCGCAGCGCGGAACGGTTCGATGTTGTAGACCATCTCCGTGCGCGGCGAGGGCTTGCCCTGCGCGATGGTGTCCCAGACGTTCACTCCGTCCAGCGGCTTGCACTTGGAGGTTGAAGCGCCCGCCAGGGCGGCGAGCGTCGGATAGACATCCACGGCGTGGATGAGCCCGTCCACGGTCTGGGCCTTGATGTGCCCGGGCCAGTTGGCAAAGGCGCACACCCGGGTGGCGCCCTCGAACAGCGTGCCCTTGCCCTCGCGGTACGGCCCGTTGTCGCACGGGATCGTGACCTTGGACATGTCGGCCATGACGCCGGCGAACATCGCGCTGCGGGTCCCGCCGTTGTCGCTGTGGAAGAGGATGAGCGTGTTCTTCCGGATCCCCTTCTTCTCCAGCGCGGCGACAACCCGGCCGATCTCGTCATCCAGGCAGGCGATCATGCCCGCATAAGTCCTGCGCGTCGTGTCCTGGATGCCAGGGAACCGGTCGATGTACTCCTTCGGCGCCTGGTACGGTGTGTGCGGGGCGTTGAACGTGAGGTACAGGTAGAGCGGCGTGGAGGTGTCGTGCCCCTCGATCAGCCTCACGGCGTCCCGGCCCAGGAGCGTGGTGGTGTAACCCTCCTCCTTCACCGGCTCGTTGTCACGGAACCAGTCCATCACGCCGTGCTCTTCGTGCGTGAAATAATCCAGCTCACCGATAATCGCGCCGTACTGAGAGTCAAAGCCCCGCTGCCTCGGCCACCACTTCCGGTCGGCATGGCCCAGGTGCCACTTGCCGATGATCGCCGTCCGGTAGCCGGCCTCCTTCAGACACTGCGGCATCAGCCACTCGGTCGTGTCCAGCCCGTACGCCGAGACGGAGGGAATGACCAGTGTCTGCAGCCCATAACGGAACGGGTACCGGCCGGTCATCAGCGCCGCCCGCGTGGGCGTGCACATCGGCTGCACGTAGAACTGCGTGAACCTCGCACCGCCCGCGGCCAGCGCATCGAGATTCGGCGTTGTGATGTCCGTGCAGCCGTTGAAGCCGACGTCCTTCCAGCCCAGGTCGTCGGCGACGATGTGCACGATGTTGGGCTTGGCACCGGCGCCGGACGCGGCGGGCGCCTGCGCGAACGACGGAGCGGCCACCAGCGCCAGCACGGCAAACACCACGGCAGATAACAGCGCAGGCAGGCGAAGGACGGCTGGTTGCGTCATACGTCAACTCCTTGGCGGGTGTCGAGGCTCGGCGAGGGGCTACCATCGCGGACGCGAGCTCGCACGCGGTCCCGGAAGCCGCACAGGATAGCGGATCCGTTGCCGGGCGTGCGGGGCAGCGCACGGTCGGCTCGTGCTCGATCGGTCCGCCGCAACCAACCGCCCGCCGGGTCGAGGGATCGAATCGCACCCCGCACGAAGCCGTTCGCGCCACCGTCAGGCCCTGCGCCCGGGGGGACCGCCCGACGGCCCGCCCACTCAAGCTCCGGGACACCCCGCCGCCGGTGGCCGGCCGCGGTCGCAGCGCCGGCATCCGGACCATTCTGCGGTCCCGGCGAAGCCATGAGCCGAACTGATCGCCGTTCTATCGCTGCCGCGCCCTTGCGACCCCACGGCCCACGACCCCACGCCTGCCGCCGCGAATGGAACGCCCCCCCTTAAGCCTTGACAACAAGATTTGTCAATGCTAGTTTATTGACGATGGTGGACCTGCGCGTCATCGAAGATCCGGCATCGGCCAGCGTGGCGCTGGACCCCATGCGCAGCCGACTTCTCTCGGAGCTTCGTACGCCGGCATCCGCGGCGACCCTCGCCACGCGCATGGGAATCGCACGCCAGAAGGTGAACTACCACCTGCGAACGCTGGAGCAGCACGGGCTGGTCCGGGTGGACAGCAAGAGGCGGTGGGGTGGACTGACCGAACGACGGCTGGTGGCGACGGCCTTCTCGTATGTAGTCTCGCCCAGCGCGCTCGGCCCTGTCGCGGCGGATCCCGAGCGTCAGGTGGACCGACTGTCGGCGAGCTACCTCATTGCGCTGGCGGCCCGCGTCGTGCGCGAGGTCGGGCAGTTGCTCCGCCGGTCCGAAGAACTCGACAAGCGCCTGGCAACGCTCTCCATCGACACCGAGGTCCGCTTTCGATCCGCCAAGGACCGCGCCGCGTTCACCGGTGAACTTACCGCCGCGATCACGGTATTGGTCTCGCGTTATCACGATGAGTCCGCACCGGGCGGACGTCGACATCGCCTCATGATCGGGGCGTATCCCACCCCCACCGCCGCCCCCGCCCTCACCAAACCCGAGGAACCCAAAGGAAAGGCAACCCCATGAGCGTGAAGAAGAATGCGTCCGGGCACCGATCGGTCCAAGTCGAGGTCGAAGTGCCTGGAACACTGGAGGAAGTCTGGCGGGCGATCGCCACGGGGCCCGGCATCTCGTCGTGGTTCGTGCCCACGCGCAGCGAGGAACGCCAAGGGGGACAGGTGATCTCCACCTTCGGGCCGGGCATGGACTGCCCCGCGACGATCACCTCGTGGCAGCCGCTCGATCGCTTCGTCGCCGAGAGTGACATGGGGATGCCCGGGTCTCCCAGAGTTGCGACCGAGTGGAGCGTGGAGGCTCGCGCGGGGGGAGTGTGCCTGGTCCGCGTGGTGCACAGCCTCGTTGCCAGCACCGACGACTGGGACAACCAGCTCGACGGCCTCGAGCAGGGCTGGCCGATGTACTTCCGCATCCTGCGGATGTACCTCGCCAACTTCAAGGGCATGCCGTGTTCGGCGATGCAGTTCGTGGGCTTTTCGACCGAGCCCGAATCGAAGGCGTGGGAGAAGGCCGGCGGCGAGCTGGGGCTCCTCAAGGTTGCTCAAGGGCAGAAGTGGAGCACTCCCGCCCCCACGAATGGCATCCCGCGCATGACCGGCATCGTGGACTCGCTGGGAACAGGGATGCACTCCAACACCGTGCTGATCCGCCTCGACACGCCCGGGGGGGCGCCGGGGACGGCGTATGCCGGCGCGTTCTCCTGCGCCGGGATGGTGATGGTGTGCCTGAGCATCTATCTCTACGGCGACAACGCGAAGGCTGCCGCCCTGCGCGATGAACCGATCTGGCAGAAGTGGATGGGCGAGCGATTCCCGATGCCACAGGGGGGTTGAAGGAGGGGCGTGCAACAGGAAACCGGCTCCGGCTTCATCTCTCGTGCGGGGCCTTGACTCCAGCCCACTCCAGAGCCTGCCGTTCATCCGCGAACGTGCGAAACTGGATGGCCTTGCCGTTGCGAAAGGTGTAGACATCCGCGAGATGCCCTTCGCGCCATCCCGTCTCGGCTTTCAGTCTCACTCGTACGTGAACGAGAACGATGATCCGATCGCTTCCCCCACTCCCACCCACCGCAGGGGCAACAATGAACCGCTGCGGCTCGCAGCTGCCTTCGGCCCATGTCCCGCGCGCCTTTGAGAAGTGAGCCGTCACCGCCGCGAGCCCGTGGTACGTCCCGCCCTGGGGAACGTCGGCCGGTTCGATCCGCTCGATCTGCGGGTCAAATACCTTGACGAATGCCGGAATATCGTTCCGGTTGAGCGCGGCGTACGCCTCCCTCAGCGCCTCCGTTTCAGCCGCAAGACACGGTGTCAGTTTGTCCATGTCATTCTCTCCCGGGTCGCATGTCGCGATGTTATCACGCATATCGCTCTTTGCCCCAACGGGGCGACGGGCTGTAGCCACGGGTGGCGCGGCGGCGCGGCGAAGCCCACCGACGCAGAACCCGTGGAGAGTGTGAAGATTCAACGGACCCACCCCGGCAGGGCGATGTCGCCCTGAGGATTGCAGTGCCTGATGGCGTCCCCTCCGCGTCGTCCGGCACCAGCACACCAGCATCATCATGTCGTCGGGCCCCCGCCGAGCGTGAGGACAAGCACATCGGCGCCGACGTACCGGTCGCTCGCCGGGCGGTGGAAGCGGGCGGTGATGACAAACCCGTTGCGCTCAAGAGCACGCCGTGATGCGACGTTGTGGGCCTCAACCCGGGCGAACAGCGGCCGCGTGCCGACTTCCCCGATCAGGAGGGCGATCGCCCTGGTCGCGATGCCGCGGCCCCAGTATTCGCGGGCGATCCAGTACCCGATGGACTCGGTGCCTTCCTGCGGGAAGATGTTGATGGACCCCACGAGCGCGCCGTCGGCGATGATGACCCGCGGCGTCACGCCCGTGGGAGGGGTGGGCGGCTCGCGCAGGATCTCCTCCCAGCGAGCCTCGAACGCCGCCCGCTCGCGCGGCTTGGTGCCGGCAAGCTGGTTCCCGGCGGGATCGAGCTGGATCTGAAAGAGCGCGGAAACATCGGTGGGGAGCGTCCTCCGGAGGTGGATCGCGGCAGGAGGAGAGGGATTGCCAGGCGCGGCGGACATACTGAAGGATATCAGCACACCCTCCAGCCAAGGCGCGGGCCGCGGAATGAAACCGGCCCCGGCTCATCGCTCACTCGGGGTCGTGTGTGTCTTTTGGGGGTAGAGGGTGTCGGGAGGTGGGGCTTCCCTCGCCTCCTAACATCAGCGAGGTTGAAGGCCGTTGACCGATGAACGGGAGCTTACGACCGATGCAAGCTGCGCGATGACAGGTGAGGGGACTGAGCCGGGCGAGCATGGTCCGCCGATGCCAGAGGAAGGGGAAGCCCCTTCGTCCGGCACCTCCATTCCCCGGAAGCCCAAGCGGCGAGCTGTCACCGAGCGTGTACCATTCAGCGATGCGATGGATTCGTCGAGTTCTCACGACGGTTATCGTTCTGCTGATTGCATCGGCCGCGAACTTCTACATTGCGTGGGGCCGACTGGCCGAAGCCGTCGCTGGCGGGACGCGAGAAATTCCGGCCACGATCCTGTCTTCTCGGATCGGGGCGTGGCCGGAACCCTCGCCCTTGTGGCCGGCGCCACACGCGGCCACGGTGTCCTGCAAGGCGTTCGACTCGATGTCATATGTAGTCCGGGCCCAGTGGACGCCAAGCGGGTTCGTCACCAATGAAGCCAATCCACAAGTCACACGATTCTGGCAGGAGCTCAGGGTGGGTGTGCCGTTCCGCTGCGCGTCTCAGAACATCCGTCAGGAGAACTGGCACGTTCCCGTTCCACCCGGGCATGTGCCCGCGCCCAGGCTCGACGATGGTGTTCCTGTTCTCGGGATCAACATGCCTTACCGTCCGATCTGGCCCGGGTTCATCGCGAACACGGGTGTGATCGCGTTGCCATTGCTGCTCGCGCTGTGGTTGCTTGGACACTTCATGCGTTGGCTCGCGCCTCGGCGAAGACTCCGCGTCGCGAAGGGTCTATGCGGAGCCTGTGGCCATGACCGCTGCGGAATCGCGGGCGACAAGGCCTGTCCTGAGTGCGGATCGTCCGGATTGAAATAAGCGGCGGGTGGCCCGACCATCGCGTGCTCTACTTGCCAAACTCGAAAGGAACCATATGGAACTCCTGCTTCCCCTCTGGCTCCCCATCCTCCTCTCCGCAGCCGCCGTCTGGATCGCCTCCATGATCGTCGGGATGGCCCTGCCTCATCACAAGCAGGACTGGATCGGCCTTCCCGCGCCCCCCAACTCCACCAGTTCACCCGGGGGCGGGGTGGGGAGCGAGGATGGGTTCATGGACTACCTCCGCAGCAGCGGCATCACGCCCGGCAACTACCTCTTCCCCGATTTCCGCACCCGCGCGGCGATGGAAACGGAGAAGGCGAAGAAGGCACTGAACGAAGGCCCGGTCGGGCACCTCAGCCTCTGGAAGACGCCCCTCACCATGGGCGACAAGATGGTCGGCACCTTTATCGTCTTCCTCGTAGTCAGCATCCTGATCGCCTACATCACGCGCATCGGCCTCCCCCCCATCACCCCCACCCCCGGCGCGACCCCCCCACCCTCATTCACACTCCCTCCAACGCCCTTTGCCAAAGTCTTCCAGCTCGCGACCACCGCGGGCGTCCTCGCCTACTGCTTCTCGTTCATCCCCAGCTCCCTCTGGTGGGGTGCTTACAAGCGCACCATCCTCGCCAACGTCATTGATGGCATCCTCTACGCGGCGATCACCGGAGTCATCTTCGCCTGGCGGTGGCCGCACTGACGCCCGGCCACCCTCCACCGGCCTTGGCTCGGCAGAGTCAGCTCGCATAGCGCGACAGTCATCGAGCCCGCGAGCGCCCGGGCTCAGATGGACCTGGTCTCTTCGCGCCGTCGGCCCGACGCCGTGCTCGCGGCGAGCTCACCGCCGGCTCGCAGGCGCGACGCACCGGGCCGGCGACACTTCTCACGCCCCGTGCTTGTCGTGGTGGCGGATCCACTTGGAAGTATCGCCGTTGACCCAACCGATTCCGTGCCGCCCAAGCCAGCGCGTGGTGCTGGCAGCCGTGATCGGGCGGCCCAGGGCAGAGTCGGGGTGACAGCACGCCAATCGGACTTCTCTCGTCGCACGTGAGGGCAATAGCACACAGGGCTCAGCAGATCGATGGCGTCACAACCTCGGGATGCGGACAGCGGCCCAGGCGGATCGGCACCCGACCCGGTGGCGATTCATCCGTACCAGAGTGCCGTCGCTCTCACTTCGCGGGCTGCGCGGTCCCGGGCTTTCCATTCATGCGCTTCAGCGACTGAAGCAGGAAGTCCATGTCGGTGAACGGATCTCCGCCGGTGCGCTTCCAGTGCACGCGTCCCTTGGCGTCGATGAGAATCGTTGAGTGCAACTCCATCTCCTCGAAGTCATCGTACGAGGTGAATCGACGGGCGTTGCTGTGGTCCCGGTCCGAGAGAAGTCGCATCGACAGTTTGCCCAGCTTCTCAGAGGCCTTGTTCCTTTCGGCGGACGTGCTGCTGACCGCGAGCACAACGGCGTTCTCACCCTCCCAATCGGCCGAGCGGGCGTTGATCGCCACCAGCTGCTCCACGCAGTGCGGGCATTCATCACCGAGATAGTACACGAGAATGACGTTCTTCCCGCGGAAGTCTTCGAGGCGGATCGTCTTGCCGTCGGTGTCCACGCAATCCAGTTGCGGCGCGGCGAATGGCTCCCAGTTCAGCGGTCCGATCTCCGATTGCGCATCGATCGAGTAGGGCCGCTCCGGCGCGGGAGTCTGTGCGATCGGATCCGCGTTGAGCCCCAACGCATCCACTTCTGCCTTCCACCTCAATCCAGGGTCACAGTTCGACCACACGTACGCGAATCTACCGGCGCACCGGCTCGCCTTCTCGCGATCGCCGGACTTGAAGTACGCCTGGGCGAGCCCGGCGAGGGAGAACGCATCGTTGCGTTCCTGCTGGAGAGCCCGTTCGTACGCTTCGATCGCCAACCGATGCTCCCCGGCGCGGAGGTAGACGTCCCCGAGCAGGCGATTGACCGGCCAGGCCGCGTCCGGCGGGTCGTTGACGTACTCGCCAGCATCGCGTTGCTTCTTCTCGATCGCCGCCGCTTCGGTGAGGAAGCGGGTCGCATCGAGCAGGTTGCCTTCGGCGGCACACAGCAGGCCTTCGGCCGCGTTGAGCTCAATCGAGAAGGGGCCTTCGCCGGCCGGGAGGATGCTCTTGCCGCGGTCCTTGTTCTCTTCCGCCCGCGCGTGAAGAAGTTCCTTTGCCTCGGCCAGGCGGCTGCGAGCATCGACGGTCTTTCCCTGCCCGGTGTAGGCGAGCGTCTCCACACATGCCCGTGGCAGCTTGTCGTCATCGCCGTCGCGCCACTGGATCGTGCCGGGCTGGAAGATGTCGTCCCACCGCTCGAACTTGATAAGCGCGCGGATCTGTGCGGCCATGCCCTGATCGGAGGCGCCGTACTCGGGCCCCTTGCCGCGCTTGGGTTCGCGGGGCGCCGCGAGCAGGTCGCCGGCGCCCTGGAGCGACGCGGCCGCCATGCCGAGCTGCTCCTGGATGTAGCACAGGTAGTTGCGGTTGTGGGCGTAGTTCCAGGTCTCGAACGGCAGGGCCAGCCGCTCGCTCATGTAGCGCAGCTCGACGCGCGTGGCCGCGTCCATCGAGCGAGCGGCCTCGTGCCACATCCCGATCTTGGAGTAGTTGTGGCCGGGCATGTGGTTGGAGTGGCCGATGCCCGGGGCGATCCGGCCGTACGCCTGGCAACTGGCGATCGCCTGTTCCGCGAGCACTCCGTCCCAATTGTGGATGCGCGTGTGATGCGCGCCGGGGTGATCGGGAGCCTTCCGCAGGATATCGCGGACGATCATCTCGGTTCCCAGCGCATTGCCCGACTCGATGGAGAACATCGCGAAGAGCGTCTGGGCTTCCACATCGTCGGGGTATTTCAGAACGAGCTCCTGGAGCTTCTGGTTGAGGACTTTCACGCGGCTGGGGGCATCGGCGTTCATCGCGGCGTCCCACGCCTCGATGTACATGCGCTCGCGGGGCGTGACCGAGTCCTTGCGTCGCACCGCCTCTTTGAGGAAGTCCTTGTACCGCTTGACCTCGGGGAAGTCGCTCAGTCCGGTGGACCAGCTGAGCCCGGTGCGGGCCAGCCCCCAGTACGCCATCGCGCACTCCGGATCGAGTTTCAGGCACCACCGGAACGACCGTTCGGCTTCCTCGTACCAGAACGATTGCAGCAGCGCGTTGCCCTGGTCGAACCACTCCTGAACCTCGGGGACCGTGGTGGTGATCGGAAAGTGCGCCCTGCCGATCCCCTCCATGTGCCAGGGTTTCTGACGCAGGCCGGTATCAAACGCGCTGCCGTGCCTGGAATGGCCCATCGATTCCTCGGAGGTGGCCAGATTCATGGCGCCCAGCACGACGAGAAGGACTCGCAGAATATTCGATGTAATCATCTTTGCTCCGACGGCTTCGCGAGAATGAAGAGGCGGGCCACGTGGAACCGCCTCGATGAGCGTTCACCAACACCATCACGGACTGGGATTTTCGAGGGGGCAGATTCCGGACGAGCCCGGATGATATTCGAAAATCAAACGATTCGCGAGCAGGACGCCTGATCGACGGCGTGCCGGCGAGCACCGGACGCGCCGTGACCAGGCAGCGGCCCAGGTCGCGGCCGCCGACGGCACGGGCCTGGAGGTCACCAGCGCCAGCGCGCACTCTGTTTCCCGGGCCGGACGCACACGCACCCGCTCCGTAAAGGTCATGCCGGGGGTGCGGAGCGCGGCGGTGATCCCCGTCGCGGTGGTGGTCGACCCGTGTCCCAGCCACGACACGCAGCAGGCCCGGGCGCTGCGCGAGACGATGAGGGCGACGTGCACGCCCACCATGCCGTGGGGCGACGGGGCGCTCGGCAGCGAGGCCCGGCAAAGGGCCAACCGGGAGGACCGGGGCGTGCCCAGCTCGCCTTGCGGCCCAGCACCAGCGGCCTCATGGAGTCGCCGTCCCAATCAATTCGTGCAGCGATGCTTCGCCCACTGGCGGCTCAGCCTGCCACGGGACGATGAACGTGCGCACGGCACGCCGGTCGCGGACATCCTCGATCATCACACGCTCTCCCACCGCACGGGCTCGAAGAAGCGGATCGACGGTCGCCGTGGCCGAGAGGCTGCTGTTGATCACCCATGCGTAGGGCTCGATCTGTGCTCGCCGCAGGTCGTCCTGAAGCCGTGACGCCTCAAGCACCGGAGTGTTCTCGGCCAGCGTCACGATGATGACTTTGGTGTACGCCGGGTCCTGGAGCTTCATCATGGGCGTGCTGACGCCTCTGACCGGCACGTGCCCGTCGGGTTCCGAGTGGGCATCGTCCGCCGGCCGGAGCTTGCGCATTTGCCGCATCATTTCGCGGTGGTATGAGCCGGTGGCATCCAGCAGCAGCAGCGTGTGCCCGGTAGGTGCCGTGTCGATGACGACGAAGCGGCGCTTCGCCTCGTTGAGCACGCGGGAGAATGCCCGGAAGACCGCGACCTCTTCGGTGCATGGTGAGCGCAGATCCTCTTCAAGAAGTGCTAGTCCGGCGGCGTCGAGGTCTTCCGCGGACGCCGCGAGCACCCCGTCGCGGTAGGCCCTGGTCTCGACCTGCGGGTCAATGCGATCGACCGTGAGGTTCGGGAGCGATCCGTGGATGGCCGCGGAGATATGGGCGGCCGGGTCGGTGGTCGTCAGGTGGACCTCGTGCCCGCGACGCGCAAGTTCGACGGCGATGGCAGCCGCGATCGTGGTTTTCCCCACGCCGCCCTTGCCCATTGTCATGACGGCTCCGCGCCCCCCCGCCTCAATCTGGTCGATAAGTTCAACGAGCGGAGGGATCTTGATCTCGTTCATGCCCCCAGGCATTGGAGCGGCTTCGGAACCAGGTCGCTCATCCCGCAGCATCGTGCGGATCGCGTCCAGGCCGACCAGATTGCGGCGTTTGAGCGGAATCAGCGTGCGGGACAGAGAGGCGATTCCGTCTGGGATCGCGGCGAGCGCCGCTCGCGTGCGTGCCGCCATGGCATCGGCAATCTCGTCCCCCACCTCGGCGGGCGTGAACACACCGTTCACCACCAGCCGCTGGTTGCTGAGCCCCAGCGTTGCAAGTTCATGGCTCGTCCGATCCGCCTCGCGGAGGGCACTGGATTCGGCCCGAGCGACCAGGACGAAAGTGGTCTGCGACTCGTCGCCGAGCGCGGCGACGGTCGCCTCGTACCGCTCCTTCTGCGCATTGAGCCCGGAGAGCGGTCCCAAGCAGGATGTTCCCTGCTTGTTGGTGTCGAGGAATCCTGACCATGCCGCCGGCAGGGCCAGCAGCCTGAGCGTGTGGCCGGTCGGAGCGGTGTCGAAGACTATGTGCTCGTACTTCTCGGCGATCTCGTTGTTCGTGAGCAGGCCCGTGAACTCGTCGAACGCCGCGATCTCGACGGTGCAGGAGCCGGAGAGCTGCTCCTCCATGTGGGCCACGGCGTCACCCGGGAGCACGCCCCGGTATGGGCCGACGACGCGTTCCCGGTACGCCCGTGCCGCCGCCTCTGGATCGACGTTGACCGCGTCAAGCCCTGCGACGCGGGGCACCGATGTCGGGGCATTGGAGAGCCGGATCCCGAAGACATCATCAAGATTGGAAGCTGGATCGGTGCTTACCAGCAGTACCCGCTTGCCACGATCGGCGATCGTCACGGCGGTAGCACACGCGAGCGAGGTCTTGCCGACTCCGCCCTTGCCGGTGAAGAAGAGATAGCGTGTTGGCGAAGTGACGAAATCCATGGCGAAGTCCTTTGCCGTGCCGCCAGACCGAGCGGTGGAGGGTTGCAACGCGAGCATCGGTCGGGTGCTTCAGCAGCACTCGCCCTGCTTGCAACCGCACACACCAGACTTGGGCAACGTCGATGCCGTCGCGGCCATCAGGCCGAGCTTGGTCGCGAGCTGCTCCCTGCTCGGATACTGCCGCTCGGCGATGACCTGGTCATCGACCATCACGATGGGCAGAGCGCCCGTGCCGCCCGCATTGACCGCCTGAAGGACCCTGGGTTCCGTGGTGAACTTCTCGGGCTGCCGGGACAGCGTAAATCGCTGGACCGCTATGCCCTGACCTTGGAGCCACTGGAGGTCGGCAGCGAATCGGGCGAGCGCGATATCGGGATCCGTTCCGCAAACGCCGGAAGAGCAGCACATGGGTGGGTCGAAGACTCTGACGGTTGACATTGGACTCTCCTTGCCCGATCCAGACCGTGGAGCGGAAAGTGACTCGGGAACAGCGAGAATGAACGCTCGAATCTCGTCACGCACGCGTCGGTAATGCGGCATGGCCTCTTCGTCGTTCTTCGCGTCCCTGGCCAGCCGTGGCGGGTCGTCGAATCCCGCGTGAACTACACGGGTGCGGGCCGGAAAGACCGGGCAGGACTCGTTCGCCGAGTCGCACACCTTCACGATGAAGTCGAACTCGATGCCGAGATCCTCGGGCCGCTTGCTGGAGTGGCCGGAGATATCGACGCCTACCTCCGCCATCGCCCGGATCGCGAGCGGGTTCATCCCGTGCGGGTTCGTCCCCGCGGAGTACGCTTCGATCGCATCCGGCTTCAGGGCCTTGGCCCAGCCTTCAGCCATCTGGCTGCGGCACGAGTTGCCGGTGCAAAGAAACAGCACGCGGGAACGGCTAGCAGCACTTGCCATCGCTCGCCCCTCCCTTCGCCGGACAGCACTCGTCCAACGCATCCGCGAGAGACCGGAGGGAGCGGCACAGCTCGGAGTAGCGGACGCGGTAGAACACGGTCCGTCCGTCTCTCGTCGCTTCCAGCACGCCCGAGCGGGCCAGCAAAGCGAGATGCCGGGAAACCACTGAGAAGTCCACGGAGCAACACTCGGCGACCTCTCCCACGGAGCATCCGCGCCCGCACTTGGCGATGCACCCAACGAGGGTCACGCGGGTGGGATCGGAGAACGCCTTGAACAGCACGGGGTCAAGCAGCTTGTCCAGGGGCTCGCAACACGCCGCGGCCTGCGTGGGCGTAGCCGGAGGTCGTCGTTTGCGTACTTGCGTCATAGTGCAAGTATTGGCGGCACGGCTCTCGGTGTCAAGGCCCGAGGATTGGCAGGGAGTGCCCGAGTCGATGGCCCGCGCTGCCATCGGCGACGGAGGCTGGCGATTCACTCTGGGAAGTCCGAATCCCGCCAACAGTCGGCCACAAAGGCCGCAGAATGCGGGGACTGAACATGAGCGATTGAACCTCGTCCAGGGCGCTCCAAGTCCTGTTCCTGGGACGAGAAAGCCCTCCAGCGCGCTCGCCGGAGGGCTTGATCTCGCGAAGATCGCGGTGACGGTACGCCAATAGGGCTCTTCTTGGGTGAGCGATACGTGGACCGCATCTTGCGGCGTGGTCGAGGTCGGCGAAGATGACGTGCATGAGCAGGACCGAGTCGGCGCGAGCGCGGTGGGTGCGGATCATCCGTGAGCAGCGGGAGAGCGGGGAGACGGTGGCCGC